>NZ_BAXZ01000015.1 GCF_000684975.1 Paraburkholderia acidipaludis NBRC 101816
ATGGTAGTCGACCAGTACGGCATCGCTCCCTTCGAAAGCGAAGATAAGCCGCCAGTTGCCGTTCACCCTGACCGCGTAATGGGTGGCAAGCGCGCCTTCGAGCCGGTGGCATCGCCAGCCCGGCACGTTCATGTCCTGCGGCGATTCGGCAACGTCGAGCCGGGCCAGTTGGCGTGCGAGACGCGGCACGTGATCGGGCCGGATGCCTGCCTTGTTGCCGGTGAAGAAGAACGCCTTGAGCCCTTTGTGTTTCCACGACTTGATCATGTTTCCCCAAACGAAGCCAATCCAGCATGGGTTGCTCTTCGCCGAGGTCGATGTCCTTCTTCGCCCACCTGTATATCGTATAGCCTCACTATACGATCGGTGCAGGCTACAGTCAATCGGGCTTACGGCCCTGGTTTGACCTGACTCAACTCTCAGCGTCGCGCGCGAGTGCGCGCTAAAAAGCAGGGTCACACAGGCTCCGAGGGACGCCAATTAGCCGTTCGGCTTACGGATTGACGTCATTGCACCGATAATCTGCGGCAGGACAAATCGTTCGCACTCACGGGAGGGACACGACGTGGCACCACGCGACGCGCAAACGGATAGCGGCACAGCGGCCGACGGTGTGTATTTCGGTCTGATGTCGGGTACGAGCATGGACGGCGTGGACGGCATCGCCGTGCGCTTCGGGAAAGGACAACGGCCGGTCGTGCTGGCCGAGGCGTTCGTCGGTTTCGCGCAAGGCCTGCGAGAGGCCCTTTTCGCGCTACAGCAGCCCGGCGAAAACGAAATCGAGCGCGAAGCGCTGGCCGGGAATGCGCTCACGGCGCGCTACGCGGTGTGTTGCCACGAACTGCTGCGCGCAGGCGGCCTCGCGCCGGACGACGTCCGTGCGATGGGCGCTCACGGGCAAACCGTGCGGCATCGGCCCGAAAAGGGCTATACGGTGCAGATCCAGAACCCGGCGCTGCTGGCCGAACTCACGCATATCGACGTGATCGCCGACTTCCGCAGCCGCGACGTTGCCTCGGGCGGCCAGGGCGCGCCGCTCGTGCCCGCATTTCATGCAACGGTGTTCGGCTCGAAGGACGAAACGCGCGTCGTCTGCAATCTGGGGGGCATCAGCAACATCACGGTCCTGTGGAACACGGGCGCCGTGCGCGGCTTCGACTGCGGACCCGCGAACGCGTTGCTCGACCTCTGGGCCGAGCGGCATCTCGGCAAGCCCTACGACGAAAATGGCCAGTTCGCCGCGAGCGGCACGCCACATCAGCCGCTCCTGAACGCCCTGCTCGACGAGCCGTTTTTCGAGCAGCCGCCGCCCAAGAGCACAGGGCGCGATCTCTTCAACGCCGCCTGGCTCGATGAAAAGCTCAAAGGCTTCGAATCGCTCTCCCCGGCCGACGTCCAGGCGACGCTGGTCAGCCTGACTGCCGTGAGCGTGGCCCGCGAGATCGAGCGCCATGCCTCGGACTGCCGCGCCGTGTACGTGTGCGGCGGCGGCGCGCGCAACCCCGTGCTGATGGCCGCACTGCAAAAGGCGCTCGAAACGGGAGGCGTAAGCGGCGTGCCGGTTACCACCACCGACACGCTGGGCGTGCCGCCGCATCAGGTCGAACCGCTGGCTTTCGCGTGGCTCGCCATGCGCTGCGCCGCGCGCGAACCCGGCAATCTCCCCGCGGTCACCGGTGCCGCGGGCGACCGCGTGCTGGGCGCGATCTATCCGCGCTGAAGCACGCACGAGGTTTGCCGGGGCAATAAAAAACGGGGCTTAGCGCCCCGTTTTTTAAGCCATGACGTTTTCGCTCAGACCGAGAACGACGAGCCGCAACCGCAGGTCGTGGTGGCGTTCGGGTTCTTGATGACGAATTGCGCGCCGTTCAGATCGTCCTTGTAGTCGATCTCGGCGCCGACGAGGTACTGATAGCTCATCGAGTCGATCAGCAGCTGGACGCCGTTCCTGTTCATCACGGTGTCGTCTTCGTTGATCGTTTCGTCGAACGTGAATCCGTACTGGAAGCCCGAGCAGCCGCCGCCCTGCACGAACACGCGCAGCTTCAGCTCCGGATTGCCTTCCTCGTCGATCAGTTGCTTGACCTTGTCAGCCGCTGCTTCGGTGAAAACGAAGGGACCGGGCATTTCGGTCACGGTGGTTTCGGTGACAGCGCTCATGCGAACTCTCCAAATAAGCTTCTAGCCGCTATTGTAGGGCTCTTCCCGACATCGTGCTTAAGCCCACAAAATCAAGGGTTTCTCGTTGCGCCGACGCGGACGAAGCCAAAACGAAAAAACCGCCCGACGCATTGCTGCGAGGGCGGCTTTTGCAGCAGCCATGCGCTTCCGCGAGGAGCGCACAGCCACGAAACGCAAATTAACGCTTCGAGAACTGCTTGCGGCGACGTGCCTTGTGGAAACCGACCTTCTTACGTTCCACTTCACGTGCGTCACGCGTAACGAAGCCAGCTTGCGACAGTGCCGGCTTGAGCGTGGCGTCGTAGTCGATCAGCGCGCGCGTGATGCCGTGGCGAACCGCGCCGGCCTGGCCGGTTTCGCCGCCGCCCGTCACGTTCACCTTGATGTCGAACGTCGTGCCGTGGCTCGTGAGCTCCAGCGGTTGACGAACGATCATGAGCGACGTTTCGCGCGAGAAGTAGTCGGCGATGGGCTTGCCGTTGACGACGATTTCGCCCTTGCCCGACTTGATGAAGACACGAGCGACGGCGCTCTTGCGGCGGCCCGTACCGTAATTCCAGTTACCGATCATGTGGGCTCCCCTTAGATCTCGAGCGCCTTCGGCTGTTGAGCCGAGTGCGGGTGCGTTGCGTCTGCGTAGACCTTCAGCTTCTTGATCATCGCGTAGCCGAGCGGGCCCTTCGGCAGCATGCCCTTCACGGCCTTCTCGAGCGCGCGGCCCGGGAAGCGCTCTTGCATCTTGCCGAACGTCGTTTCGTAGATACCGCCCGGATAGCCCGAGTGACGGTAGTACTTCTTGTCGGTGGTCTTGTTGCCCGTGACCTTCAGCTTGCCGGCGTTGATGATGATGATGAAATCACCCGTGTCGACGTGCGGGGTGAACTCAGGCTTGTGCTTGCCGCGAAGACGGCGTGCCACTTCGCTGGCGACACGGCCGAGAACCTTATCCGTCGCGTCAATCACGTACCATTCGCGCTGCACTTCATGTGCCTTGGCGGAAAAAGTCTTCATGATCGATCCAAAAAATATGCTATGCCCTGTTTTGGTCCTGCTTGTAGGTTGACGCTCGTTGGCGCCGGCGCAGGCTCTCCCTGGTTCGGGTTTCCCCGTCCCCGCTCAGGCATGGATGCGGAGAACCTAGGATTATAAAGGGAAAATTGGGCGCGCGTCAAAAATTCCGCTTGACGGGGCAAGGCGAGGGCTGGCGACGAAGCTACGGACGAAAAAAAGCCCGAACGCGTTTGTTCGGGCTTAATCCACCTTTTGGAGGAGGGTGGAGGAGACATGCTGAGGTGTCGTGAAGCACGACAACCAACAAGACGAATTATACGGATCGACCTTGTGCGACGCAAGGGAAACTGCATTACGAAATGCAATGCCACAATATGAAATAAAAGTGCGGCGCAGCGATATCCATAATTCCCTTTAAAATCAGCAGACCAGGAAAGCAGCCTCCAACGAGGCAGCTATCGTGACTAGAGCAAAACCCCTATTCCCGCCAGGGAAAACTGCCCTGCCACCCGGATGCCGCATCGCAACATTCAAGCACCATGCATAGATTCGGCCCGGCACGTCGTCCCCGGACATACCAGTAGAGGCGGGCTACAATGCCGTCTGAATCGAAGAACCCGTGGCAAAGGCACAAACATGGAATGCAAAGTTAGCTGGATGGGACAGGACGGCATGGCGTTCGCGGCCGAAACGGGCAGCGGTCACCTCGTCAACATGGACGGCGCACCGGAAGGCGGCGGCCACAATCTCGCGCCGCGTCCGATGGAAATGGTGCTGCTCGGCACCGGCGGCTGTACTGCCTACGATGTGGTCCTGATCCTGAAGAAGAGCCGTCAGGAAGTAAGCGGCTGCAGCGTGACGCTCAAGGCCGAACGCGCCAGCGAAGACCCGAAGGTCTTCACGAAGATCCACTTCCACTTCACCGTGACGGGCAAGAATCTGAACCCGGCTACCGTGGAGCGCGCGATCAACCTGTCGCACGACAAGTACTGCTCGGCGTCGATCATGATCGGCAAGACCGCCGAGATCACGCATACGTTCGAGATCGTCGCGGCTTGACGCCCGCAATTTCGGCAGCGAAAAGAAAAAGCCGGCGCGGTTCATCGAAGAACCGCGCCGGCTTTTTGCACAAATAAGGCGGCAAAGCAGGCCGATAAGCCGGATTCTGTGCACACGCCGCGTCCGAAGGCGCGCCGCGCGTGGCAGCCATTCCTCTAGGCGCGCCATTGCTGACGCGCTCAAGCTTCCTACCCGCTGACGTGACGGGGGCCCCGTCCTGCATCTCGAAGATGCTAGCCAGCCTACTTGGAATTGCTCCGGGTGGAGGTTGCCGTGCCGTCTACGTCACCGCAGACGCGGTGCGCTCTTACCGCACCGTTTCACCCTTACCTGATCCCGGCCGAAGCCGGGCCATCGGCGGTCTGTTCTCTGTTGCCCTGTTCCGCGTGTCGCCACGGATGGCCGTTAGCCATCACCCTGCCCTGTGGAGTCCGGACTTTCCTCGCCTCCAACGGCCGAAACCGCCGAAGCCGCGACTGCCTGGCCTGCTTTGCTGACCGCGATTTTACCATCCGCCGCGGAACGCGCCTGCCGCCCGCTGCGAAACACGAACGGGTCGTCGTAAAACGACGGAGTTTCGTTTTCAGGCCACCAGCCGGGTATGCCGAGCACGGGCAGCGGCGCGAACATCCGGCCGTTGAATTCGCCGCCTTCCAGTAACGCCCGGCTCGCCGTGGCGTCGAGAAATGCGTCGCGTGCGGCGCGCGTCCACGAGAAGTAGTCGACGGGCACGTCGACGATCCACGCGTGCGCGGTACACGCCTTGTACGGCGTGACGAGTTTTTCCAGCAGCGCGTGCCCGAAGCAGTTGGCCTCGCAGCGCTCGCCCCATGCTGCCCGGCCGTCGACAAAGAGCGACTTCCAGTCGAACGATCGCAGTGCGGCGCCGAGCGCCGCATCGGCGCAGGCGAACAGCACGGCGTTCTCGTCGAACACGGTGAGCGCGTCACGCGTGCCGCCGCGCGTGGGCCCGACACCTAGCGCATCGACCAGCGCCGAGCCGCGCGCGCTCAATGCCGCCTTGATGCGCGGAAACTGAAACCAGCTGAGCGCATTGAAGAAGTCGTGCAGATTGTGGCGCGTCGGCACCTGGCCGGTGGCCGCGATATGGGCCTCGTAAGCCGTGTCGGGCGGGAGTTCGCCCTGCGGGATAAAGGCGAGGCGCTGCCCGCGCCCTGTCGTGACTTCGGCGACGGCGGCGTCCGCGTTCATCTCGCGCAGCTGGTCTGCCGCGCTGCGCAGCGCGGCCCGCTGCCAGCGCGCGCCGCGTTCCGCGACCTGCGCGAACCAGGGACTGGTCCAGTCGATATCGGCAAAACCCGGTGCGGCGCGCTTCACCGCACCGCCCGGCAAGTGCGCCTCACGTGACACCTGTGCCACACGCGACAAACGTGACAAGCGCGACAAGCGCGGCGTCCCAACCGCGCGCCCTCAGACGAGGCGCCAGCCGATGGTCTCGCCGCCGCGCAGCGGCACGACCGGCACGTCGCCCGCCGTCACCTCGGCCGGCAGCGTCCACGCCTCGCGGCGCAGCGTCACCTTTTCGGCGCTGCGCGGCAGGCCGTAGAAGTCCGCGCCGTGGAAGCTCGCGAAACCTTCGAGCTTGTCGAGCGCGCCCGCGTTGTCGAATGCCTCGGCGTAGAGCTCGAGCGCATGCAGCGCCGTGTAGCAGCCCGCGCAGCCGCACGCGTGCTCTTTCAGCCCCTTCGGATGCGGCGCGCTGTCCGTGCCGAGGAAGAAGCGCGCGTCGCCCGAAGTCGCCGCCTCGACGAGCGCCACGCGGTGCGTCTCGCGCTTGAGCACCGGCAGGCAGTAGTAATGCGGACGAATGCCGCCCTGGAAGATCGCGTTGCGGTTGTAGAGCAGGTGATGCGCCGTGATCGTCGCACCGAGCAGACCCGGGGCGGCATGATCGGCACGAATGTAGTCGACGGCGTCCTTGGTCGTGATGTGCTCGAACACCACCTTCAATGCCGGGAAGTCGCGGCGCAGCGGCGTCATCACGCGGTCGATGAACACCTTCTCGCGGTCGAACAGATCGATGTCGGGATTCGTCACCTCGCCGTGCACGAGGAGCGGCATGCCCGCTTCCTGCATGGCCTCCAGCGTCTTCGCGCACTTGCGGATATCGGTCACGCCGGCGTCCGAGTTCGTCGTTGCGCCCGCCGGATACAGCTTCACGCCATGCACGAAGCCGCTTCCACGCGCGCGGCGAATCTCGTCGGGCGGCGTGTTGTCGGTCAGATAAAGCGTCATCAGCGGCTCGAAGCGCGCGCCCTCGGGCAGCGCCGCCAGGATGCGATCGCGGTACGCGGCGGCCTGTTCGGTGGTCGTGACCGGCGGCTTCAGGTTCGGCATGATGATCGCGCGGCCGAACTGGCGCGCGGTATGCGGCAGCACCGCCGCCAGCATGGCGCCATCGCGCACGTGCAGGTGCCAGTCGTCGGGGCGGGTCAGCGTGAGGATGGTCTGGGAAGAGGCGTTCATGGGTTTCGATTGCAGCAGCTAAGCGCGCGTGGCGCGGAGATCGTCGCGCCGGCGCGACAACCAGGCCCTTTCGCGCTCCGTGTGGAAAGCATCCGACAAAATTCGTATTGGCGGCGCGCAGCCCGGTGATATGCTTGGAAAATCATCATTGTACCGGTTCATCGGGCCGCTCAGCCCGCCGCATCAAGCTTTAGCCATGTGCCAACTTCTTGGAATGAACTGCGCCGCGCCGACGGACGTCACGTTCTCCTTCACCGGATTCGCGGCGCGCGGCGGCGTCACCGATCACCACGCCGACGGCTGGGGCATCGCGTTCTTCGAAGACAAGGCCTGCCGCCTCTTCATCGACCATCAGGCCTCCGCGCGCTCGCCGATCGCCGAGATGGTCAAGCGCTACCCGATCAAGTCGCGCAATACCATCGCGCATATCCGCAAGGCTACGCAGGGCCATATCCAGCTGGAGAACTGCCACCCGTTCATGCGCGAGCTGTGGGGCCGCCACTGGATCTTCGCGCACAACGGCGACCTGCAGGACTTCAACCCGGCCATGTCGGGCGTGTATCAGCCGGTCGGCACGACCGATAGCGAACTGGCGTTCTGCGCGCTGCTGCAGGGCTTGCGCCGGGCGTTCCCGGGCTCCCAGCCGCCGCTTCCCGAGCTCTTCGCGGAACTGGCGTCGCTCACGCGCGAGATCACGCAGTCCGGCGTGTTCAATTTCCTGATGTCGAACGGCCAGGCGCTCTTCGCGCACTGCTCGACGCATCTCTACTATCTCGTGCGCCGCTGGCCGTTCTCGACGGCGCATCTGGTCGATGCCGACGTTTCGATCGACTTCGCCAAATACACGACGCCCGAAGATCGCGTGGCCGTGATCGCCACCGCGCCGCTCACCGACAACGAAGTCTGGACGCGCTTTGCGCCCGGCGATCTGCTGATGTTCCAGAACGGCGACGTGATCGCGCGGGCAAGCGTGCCGGTGCCGCAGAAGGTGCTCGACAAGCTGAAGAATCCGGCGACGGACGCCTCGGCGAGCGCGCCCTGCCGGTTGTCGGCCACGCCATCCGCGGCCGAGACCGTGGATGCCGAAGCCGCCTCCGCGCTGCAGACCTGGGGCGAGTAGCGCGCGGCGGCGGGCGCCAGCCGCCTAGTGCAGGATCTTCGCGAGAAATTCCTTCGCGCGATCCGACTTCGGATTCGCGAAGAAGTCGTCCTTGCGATCGTCCTCGACGATGAGGCCGCGGTCCATGAAGATCACGCGGTGCGCGACCTTCTTCGCGAAACCCATCTCGTGCGTCACGCACATCATCGTCATGCCCTCCCGCGCGAGTTCGACCATGACGTCGAGCACCTCGTTGATCATCTCGGGGTCGAGCGCCGAAGTCGGCTCGTCGAACAGCATGGCGACCGGATCCATGGAAAGCGCGCGCGCAATCGCCACGCGCTGCTGCTGGCCGCCCGAGAGCTGACCCGGAAACTTGTCCGCCTGCGAGCGCAGGCCCACGCGGTCCAGCAGTTTGAGGCCCTTGTCGGTCGCCTCGTCCTTGCTGCGGCCCAGTACCTTGATCTGCGCGAGCGTGAGGTTCTCGGCAATCGAAAGATGCGGGAACAGCTCGAAGTGCTGGAACACCATGCCCACTTTCGCGCGCAGCTTCGACAGATTGGTCCTCTTGTCGCCCACCGACTGCCCGTTCACGAGAATCTCGCCCTGCTGGAACGGCTCGAGCCCATTGACGGTCTTGATGAGCGTGGACTTGCCCGAGCCCGACGGCCCGCACACCACCACCACTTCGCCCTTCTTCACTTCGGTCGTGCAGTCGGTCAGCACCTGAAACTGGCCGTACCACTTCGACACGTTCTTAATTGAAATCATCTAGCGACCTTTTCCTGAAAACCTTTCCCGAGGCTCGACGCGACCACGCACGCCACGAAATAGCAGGCGCGGATGATTTTCGAATCATACCCGGCCTCAGTCGATCGCCTTGTCGTTCGGATTCTTGAACAATGCCTTCATGTCGTCGCTTTCCGGGAAGTTCAGATTCAGGCCCTTCGGCGGAATGGGCGACTCGAACCACTTCTTGTAGATCGCATCGCCTTCACCCGAGGTCTCGACCTTCGCAATAGCCTCGTCCACCACCTTCCTGAATTCCGGATCGTCCTTGCGCATCATGCAGCCGTACGCTTCACGCGATTGCGGCGTGCCCACGATCACGAAATCGCCCGGGGTGTTCGACTTCGCGCGCTCGCCCGCGAGCAGCGCGTCGTCCATCATGAACGCCGTCGCGCGGCCCGTCGAGAGCGTCATGAACGACTCGCCATGGTCCTTCGCGCTGATGATGCTCATGCCCATGTTCCTGTCCTGGTTCATCTTGCGCAGCAAGCGCTCGGACGTCGTGCCCGCCGTCGTCACGACGGTCTTGCCCTTGAGGTCCGCGAAGTCCTTGATGCCCGAGTCCTTTCTCGTCATGAGGCGCGTGCCGATCACGAAGATCGTGGTCGAGAAGGCGGCCTGCTGCTGACGCTCGGCGTTGTTCGTGGTCGAGCCGCACTCGATGTCCACCGTGCCGTTCTGCACGAGCGGGATGCGGTTCTGCGAGGTGATCGGCACGAGCTTGACCTTCAGGTTCGGCATGTTCAGCTTCGCTTGCACGGCGGCCACGATCTTCAGCGCGAAGTCCTGCGAGTAGCCGATCACATTCTGCTTGTCGTCATAGTAGGAAAACGGAATCGACGATTCGCGATAGCCGAGCGAGATACTCCCCGTGTCCTTGATCTTCCTGAGCGTGCCGGCGTCCTGCGCGTGCGCGCCTGCGGCGGCGAGACCCAGGGTCGCGAGAACCAGCGCGGCCTTGTTGATTTTCATCGTTGTGCTCTCCCTGGCGGGAACCGGCGCCAGTGTGTCAATGCAATCAATCTGAAAGAATAGGGAAGCTCCCCGCAGTTTGCCCGATGTCGCACGCGTGCAATACCCCGCGTTGCACCAGGCCCGGCAATGAAAAAAGCGGACGGCCCCGCCAAGGTCCCGTCCGCTTCCCGATACTGCGCTGTAGCGGGCGCTATCACGCCCGCGTTGTCATGATCGTCGTGTCGATCAGGGGGATATCAGGGGTACAGGCCGCGCATTTCGCGCGCCATCAGAATGCGCTTGCACGCCACGATGAACGCCGCGGTACGCACCGAAACCTTGTTCTCGCTCGCCACCTGCCAGACCGCCGCGAACGCTTCGCGCATCACGCGCTCCAGACGCTCGTTGATTTCTCCTTCGGTCCAGAAGAAGCTCGAGAAGTCCTGCACCCACTCAAAGTACGAAACCGTCACGCCGCCCGCGTTCGCCACCACGTCGGGGATCACGAGGATGCCCTTGTCGTGGAGAATGTCGTCGGCTGCCGTCGTGGTCGGGCCGTTCGCGCCTTCCACGATGATCTTCGTGCGGATCTTCGGCGCGTTCTTCTCGGTGATCTGGTTTTCCAGCGCGGCCGGGATCAGGATGTCGGTCTCGACGGTCCAGAATTCGTCGTTCGCGAGCACGTCGGCGCCGGCAAAGCCCGCCACGCCGCCCGTCTTCGCGACGTGCTCCAGCAGCGCCGCCGCATTCATGCCGTTCGCGTTATGGAGCGAGCCGGTGTGATCCTGCACGGCAACGACCTTCGCGCCCGCTTCCTGGAACAGGCGCGCGGCGATGCCGCCCACGTTGCCGAAGCCCTGCACGGCAATGCGTGCGCCTTCGACCGAGAGACCCGTGCGGCGCGCGGCTTCGCAGCCGACCACGAACACGCCGCGGCCCGTTGCCTCGCGGCGGCCGAGCGAGCCGCCGAGCGTGATGGGCTTGCCCGTCACGACGCCCGTGGCCGTTTGGCCCTGGTTCATCGAGTAGGTGTCCATCATCCACGCCATGATCTGCTCGTTCGTGTTGACGTCCGGAGCAGGAATGTCGGTGTTCGGTCCGATGATGATGCCGATTTCGCTGGTGTAGCGGCGCGTCACGCGCTCGAGCTCACCGCGCGAGAGCGTGCGCGGATCGACGCGGATACCGCCCTTCGCACCGCCGTACGGCACGTTCACGGCCGCGTTCTTCACCGACATCCACGCCGAGAGCGCCATCACTTCGGAGAGCGTAACGTCCTGGTGATAACGCACGCCGCCCTTGCCGGGACCGCGCGAAACGTTGTGCTGCACACGATAGCCTTCGAAGTGCGCGACGGTGCCGTTATCGAGCTCGATGGGCACGTCCACGATCAGGATGCGCTTCGGACGCTTGAGCGTTTCGAGCCAGCGCGAGAGCGAGCCGAGATACGGCGCCACGCGGTCGACCTGACGAAGATAGTTGCCCCAGGGGCCGAGGTTGTCGGCATGGAGATACGAAGGAACCGACTGCATTTGGGAAGACATGAACGCTCCGGCGATCGAATGAGTGGTGCAATTGTGAGAAAACGCCCACGTGAAATCCAATGCCGTTTGATCATCCCGTTATGCTTTTCGTGCATAACGTTCCCGAAGTCGAAAAAACGTGTCGCGGCCCCGCGCGGAATGAGTGCGCGCAGGTTACAGCTTCGTCAGCTTGCCCGCCGGTCGGGCGCCGCCACCTCGGCAAGCTCCTCGCTCACGGCGTCCCATAGCTCGCGCACGAGCGCCTGGCGCGCATCGTCGCCCTGCACGGCGAGCTTGTCGCGATAGAGGCGGATTTCCATGTCGAGCGTGAACTGCCCTTCCGGCGCGCCGCGCGTGCCGCGGTCGAGGCGGATCAGTCGGCCCTGCGCCACGGCATCCTCCACCGCGCTATGCGGCAGAAACGCGATGCCATGTCCCGCCAGCGTCATCGCCTTGAGCCCTTCGGCCATGTCGGTCTCGTAGACGCGGTCGAGGTGGAGCCGTGTCGGTGCGTTGGCAATGATCACCTCGGTCATGCGGCCGAGATAGGCGTTCGGCGTATAGGAAAGGTAGGGCGTGGGGGCGTCCGCCGTGCCCGGCAGCGTGTAACGGGGGCGCCCGGCGCGCTGCACCGCGGAATACGGACTGATGGGTTCGACGCCAAGCGTGAGCGTGTCGTAGCGCGCGGGATCGAGCGTCACCGGATGGCTGGGATGGTGATAACCCATCACGAGATCGCAGCCGCCCTCGACGAGCGAGAGCACCGCGTCGTGCACGTTGAGCGCACGCAGGCGCGTGTGAATGCGGCCCAGCTTCGCCTCGATGCGCTGCAGCCAGCGCGGGAAATAGGTCAGCGAAATCGTATGCGGCACGGCGAACTCGATGGTCGCCGCCGGTGTGGCCGTGTGGCCGCGCAGCAGCGTGCGCGCCTCGTGGAACTGCGAAAGCATGGCGAGCGCCTGCTCGTAGAACACCTGGCCCGCGGCGGTCAGGCGCGTCGGATAGACCGAACGATCGATCAGTTCCGTGCCGAGCCAGGATTCGAGTGCCTGGATGCGCCGCGAGAACGCCGGTTGCGTGACGTGGCGCAGCTCGGCGGAACGGCTGAAACTATGCGTTTCCGCGAGCGAAACGAAGTCTTCGAGCCATTTGAGTTCCATGCGGGTCGGCGGTCAGTGATGTGAAGTCGGCATTTTATCCAGAGCGCCACGCACCGGCGCGGCGGCACGCCCAAGGCGCCCTCGGGGCGGCGCCGCAAGCCCGCGTGGCGCAGGTCGGCGCGCCGGCGGCCGCATGTCGGCAAGGTGATAAAATATGCGGTTCCCGCCGTCTCCAGGCCGACCGTTTTCGAGTCTAATCTCAGCGAGCGTAACTTCCCGCGTTACGTCCCCATCATGTCCGATACCCGTCCCGATACGCTCTTCGCGCTCAACGCGCTCTCCCCGCTCGATGGCCGCTACGCCTCGAAGACCGAAGCCCTGCGCGACTGGCTTTCGGAAGCCGCGTTCATGCGTAACCGCGTGACGGTCGAGATCCACTGGCTGATCGCGCTCTCGCGCGCCGGCTTCGCGGAAGTGCCGCGCTTCTCGGAGGCGTCGGAGCAATTCCTGCTCAAGCTCGCCGAAAACTTCACGGCGCACGACGCCGCGCGCATCAAGGACATCGAGCGCGTGACGAACCACGACGTGAAGGCCGTCGAATACTGGCTCAAGGAATCGGTGAAGGGCCAGCCGGAACTGGAGCGCGCAAGCGAATTCATCCACTTCGCCTGCACTTCGGAAGACATCAACAACACCTCGCACGGCCTCATGCTCGCGGGCGCGCGCGAACACGTGATCCTGCCGGCGCTGCGCTCGGTCTACGAGCGCCTCGTGAAGCTCGCCCACGCGCACGCCGACCAGCCCATGCTCTCGCGCACGCACGGCCAGCCCGCCAGCCCCACGACGCTCGGCAAGGAAATCGCCAACGTCGCGGCGCGTCTTGCCCGGGCGATCGCGCGCGTCGAGAAGGTCGAGCTGCTCGGCAAGATGAACGGCGCGGTGGGCAACTTCAATGCGCACCTCTCGGCCTACCCGGAATTCGACTGGGAAGCGTTCTCGAAGGAAGTGGTCGAACAGCGTCTGAAGCTCACCTTCAACCCGTACACGATCCAGATCGAGCCGCACGACTACATGGCGGAACTGTTCGACGCGATCGCGCGCGCGAACACGATCCTGCTCGACCTCGACCGCGACGTGTGGGGTTATATCTCGCTCGGCTACTTCAAGCAGAGGACCAAGGCCGGCGAAATCGGCTCGTCGACGATGCCGCACAAGGTCAATCCGATCGACTTCGAGAACTCGGAAGGCAACCTCGGCCTCGCCAACGCCACGCTGCGCCACCTCGCCGACAAGCTGCCAGTTTCGCGCTGGCAGCGCGACCTCACCGACTCGACGGTGCTGCGCAATATCGGCGTGGCCTTTGGCTACTCGCTGCTCGCGTACGACGCGCTGATCCGCGGTCTCGACAAGCTCGAAGTGAACCCGCAGCGCCTGAACGACGACCTCGACGCGACCTGGGAAGTGCTGGCCGAGCCCGTGCAAACCGTGATGCGCCGCTATGGCATCGAGAATCCGTATGAGCAGCTGAAGGAACTCACGCGCGGCAAGGGCATTACGCGCGAAGCGCTGCAGACATTCGTTGCCGGCCTCGCGATTCCTGAAGATGCCAAGCGGCGTCTGCTCGACATGACGCCTGCGTCGTATGTCGGCAAAGCCGCGGAGCTGGCGAAGCGCATCTCGTAAGCACGACGCACAACGATAGAAAAGGCGCTCGACCGCAAGGTCGAGCGCCTTTTTCACTTATGGCCGGACCGGTTCGCGCCGCTTCAGTCCTGCGTCGACTTAGCGGCTTCGTCCACGGCAACCTCGCCCGATGGCTCATCGCCAATCTCGATGCGCTTCACTTCGCCTAGCAGGAACGTATAGGCCAGCGCGCCGATCACGGCGAACACGCTGATGAGCCCGAGCGCCCAGCCAAACGAACCGGTCTCGCGCAGGATGAAGCCGATCGCGATGGGCGTGACGATGCCTGAAAGGTTGCCCGCGAAGTTCACGGCGCCGCCGGTGATGCCGATCATGCTCCTGGGCGCGATATCGCCGATCAGCGACCAGGACGCGGACGCCACGCCCTGCGCGAAGAACGCGAACGACATGATCGCAATGACGACCGCGTTGCTGTCGGTGAGAAGCGACAGCGTCATGGTGGGCACGAGCAGGAGGCCCGTGATGATCGGGGTCTTGCGCGCGGCCCCCACACTCGCGCCACGCCGCAGCAGGAAATCGGAGAGCGCCCCGCCCGCCACCACGCCGATCGACGCCGCAATGAACGGCACGGCGGCCGCTCCGCCGGCCTTCAGCACGGCCATATGGCGCTCGCTGATCAGATAGCTTGGAAACCACGTCAGAAAGAAGTACAGCGACGAAAGCGACGCGAACTTGCCCATGCAGATCGCGATGATCTGGCGGTTGCGGAACACGATGACCAGCTTGCGCCATGGGAACGTCGAACCTTTCGCGCTTCCGGCAGCGGCCTCTTTGCCGCTCGCGTGGCGCGAACCGACCAAGGCCCCGCCGTTGCGGATGTGCTCCAGTTCGGCCTCGCTGACCCACGAGCAATCTTCGGGATCGCGATACAGCAGATACCAGACGCCCGCCCAGACAACGCCAACCGCGCCCGTCGCATAGAAGATTGCCCGCCAGCCGAAGGTATGCGCGATCCAGAACAGCGCCGGCGTGAGCGCCGCCATGCCGATGTACTGGCCGACGAGATAGACGCTCGTCGCGGTGCCGCGCTCGCGCTGTGTGAACCAGATCGACACCACGCGGTTGTTGACCGGAAACGTTGGGGCTTCCGCCACGCCAACGCCCAGCCGCAGCCCGAAGATCGTCGCATAACGCCCGGCGCAGCCCTGGGCCACCGTGAACGCGGACCAGACCAGCACCGCGAGCGCATACATGACGCGCGAGCCGAAGCGGTCGACCACCCAGCCGCCGGGAATATTGGCGATCACGTACGTCCACGCATAAGCGGAAAACAGCAGGCCGATCTCGACCGGACCCAGCGCGAATTCGTGCTTGAGCAGCGGCGCGGCCACGGAAAGATTGGCGCGGTCCACGTAGTTGATGACCGTTCCCGCGAACACGAGGAACAACATCAGGTATCGGACGTGGCCGATTCGGGTGGCAGGCAAAGCGTCTCCTCCGCATCGGGGAAGATATCTGGACTATGGCGCAATCTCCTGAACCCAGGCTGCGTTGTTCCATATATTAACAAATTGCCCACCCATGGACAAAAACAAAGCCAAACCGCACCGGTGCGCCCAAAGCAAAAGCCCCGGCACGAAGGCCGGGGCTTTGTGGGTTTGCCTGTTTCAGGCGGCGAACCGCGCGGCGCTCACCCCACGCGGCGCGCCTCCACCTGCCTCATCACCTCATCGACGATCTGCTCGGGCGTGAGTTCGATGCTCACCGTGATGGCCTCGTCCTGCCCCGGCTCCTCGAGCGTATCGAGCTGGCTTTGCAGCAGCGACGGATCGAAGAAGTGGCCCGTGCGCGAGGCAAGACGCTCGTGCAGCACCTCGAACGAACCCTTCAGATAGACAAAGCACACGTCGCGGTCAGTGCCGCGCAGGACGTCGCGGTACGAGCGCTTGAGCGACGAACACGTGAACACGGCCGTCTCGTGCGCGCGCTGCTTTTCCTCGATGGCCGCGCGGATCGTGCGCAGCCAGGGCCAGCGGTCATCGTCGGTGAGCGGAATGCCGTCGTGCATCTTCTTCTTGTTGGCTTCGCTGTGAAAAGCGTCGCCGTCGGTGAAGTCGCAGTGCAGGCGCTCGGCCAGCAATTCGCCAATGCGGGTCTTGCCCGCGCCCGACACACCCATTGCGATCAGAATCATGGAATGCTCCAGCAGTTACAGCACGGCCGCCAGGGCGAAAGTCAGCCCCAGGCCCAGCAGCGAAATGATGGTCTCGCACAGCGACCACGTCTTGAACGTCTGCCCGACGGTCATGCCGAAGTACTCCTTGATCAGCCAGAAACCGCCGTCGTTGACGTGCGAAAAAATCAGCGAGCCCGAGCCCGTCGCCAGCACGAGCAGTTCGGGGCGCACCGCCATGCCGCCCGCGGCGGCGACCGGCGCGACAATGCCGCAGGCCGTCGTCATGGCAACGGTGGCCGAACCCGTCGCGAGACGGATCAGCGCCGCGACGAACCAGCCGAACAGGAGCGGCGACAGATGCGCCGACTGCGCCACGCCGACGATCTCCTTCGAAATGCCGCTGTCCATCAGCACGCGGCCGAACCCGCCGCCCGCGCCGACAATCAGCGTAATGCCCGCGATCGGCGCGAGGCAGTCGCCGCAGAACTTCTGGATCTGCTCGCGCGTGAAGCCGCGCTGCGCGCCAAACGTCCAGAAGCTCACGAGCACGGCGATCAGCAGCGCGACGTCGGACGTGCCGACGAAATGCAGGAGGTTGTTGGGCAGCGTCTTCGGCGCGAACACGAGGTCGGCCCAGCTGCCGATCAGCATGAGGATCACGGGCAGCAGGATCGTGAAGAGCGTGATGCCGAAGCTGGGCAGTTCGCTATCGGCCTTGATCTTCACGCCGGAGATGAACTGCGCCGCAAGCGGATTGTTCTCGGGCAGCTTGATCGTGCGATGAACGAGCAGCGCGAACAGCGGGCCGGCGACGATCGCGGTCGGAATGCCCACGATCAGGCCGTAGGCAATGGTCCTGCCGATATCGGCGTGATAGGCCTGCACGGCAAGCAGCGCGGCCGGGTGCGGCGGAATCAGGCCGTGCACGACCGAAAGGCCCGCGACCATCGGCAGGCCGACCAGCAGCAGCGACTTGCCGGTGCGTTTCGCGACGTTGAACGCAATAGGAATGAGCAGCACGAAGCCGACCTCGAAGAACACCGGCAGGCCGACGATGATCGCGACGAACATCATCGCCCAGTGGATGTTCTTCTCGCCGAACCAGCGAATCAGCGTGGTGGCGATGCGCTCGGCGCCGCCCGACTCGGCCATCATCTTGCCGAGCATCGTGCCGAGGCCGACCACGATGGCGATATGGCCGAGCGTGTTGCCGTTGCCGGTCTCGAAGGACTTGACGATCTGATCCATCGGCATGCCGACGGCAAGGCCGAGCAGCAGCGAGACGATGATCAGGACGAGGAACGGATAAACCTTGAAGCGCGTGATCAAGAGAATCAGCGCGGCGATCGCGATGACCGCGTAGATCAGCAGCATGCTGCCGTGGGCCACTCCCATGGGGTTGTTCTCCGGGTGGATTTGTTAGAAACGTGTCCGCCGCGGCTCGGGGCGGACCGCGCCGGTCCCGGCAGGGCGACCGGGCCGGCATGGTAATGAGGTTATAGCGGCTTTCGCGGCGGCGCGGGTAAAAAATGAGCCGCGCGAGGCGTGCACCTCGCGCGGCTCGTCTTGCAGTCCGTCCGCAGTCCGCGTCAGCGCGCCGGGCGCGACAGCTCGCTTGCGGCGCGCGCGAGGCGCGTCACTTCCGCCCAATCCTGCGCGGCAACGGCCGCCTTCGGCGTAAGCCACGAACCGCCCACGCACACCACGTTCGGCAGGGCGAGGAAGTTCGTCGCGGTTTCGGCGCTGATGCCGCCCGTCGGGCAGAACTTGAGCGTCGGGAACGGGCCGTGGAAGGCCTGCAGCATCGGGATGCCGCCCGCCGGCACAGCCGGGAAGAACTTGACGATCTCGTAACCGAGTTCCATCGCCGTGATGATGTCGGACGGCGTCATGACACCCGGCAGCAGCGGCAGGCCCGCGTCGAGCGAAGCCTGGTGCATCTCGCGCGTGAGGCCGGGCGACACGCCGAACTGCGCGCCGGCCTTCTTCGCGAGCGCGCAATGCTCGGGCTTCGTGATCGTGCCCACGCCCACCACGATATCCGACGCGATCTGCGCCGCGCGCTCGATCGCTTCGAGACCGGCCGCCGTGCGCAGCGTGATTTCGAGCACCTTGACGCCGCCCGCGTGCAGCGCACGCGAGACGTGCTCGCCCTGCTCGGCGGTATCGAAGGCGAGCACCGGAATCACCGGGCCGAGGCGAACGATATCGGCTACCGTTTTTGTTGCCATATTCATGCTCCTTGATGTTGCGTTGCTTTGACCGGTGCGGCGGCAACCGGCGCGTGGCCCGTTTCGCCAACGAGCGACCCGAACACCCCGGCGCCGAGTTCCGCGGGCGCGGCGGCGGCCCGGAACACGCCGAACAGTTCGCGCCCGAAGCCTACCTCGTTGCTTTCCTGGTGCGCGGGCTGCGCGACGGGGCGTGCGTCCCACTCGGCGGCATCGACTTCGACGTCGAGCACGCCTTCCACGGCGTCGATCACGATCATGTCGCCGTCGCGCACCTTGCCGATCGGGCCTTGCAGCAAGGTTTCGGGCGAGACGTGGATCACGGCGGGCACCTTGCCCGACGCACCCGACATGCGGCCGTCGGTCACGAGCGCGACGTGAAAGCCCTTGTCCTGCAGCACGCCGAGCAGCGGCGTGAGACGGTGCAGCTCCGGCATGCCGTTGGCGCGCGCGCCCTGGAAGCGCACGACGGCCACGAAGTCGCGCTCGAGCTGGCCGCCATCGAACGCTTCCTG
This sequence comes from Paraburkholderia acidipaludis NBRC 101816, assembly GCF_000684975.1. Classification (GTDB taxonomy): domain Bacteria; phylum Pseudomonadota; class Gammaproteobacteria; order Burkholderiales; family Burkholderiaceae; genus Paraburkholderia; species Paraburkholderia acidipaludis. The sequence goes on from NZ_BAXZ01000015.1 coordinate 18,770, forward strand.
CACGGCTTCCTGCGAATCGAACACGACGGCCGGTGCGCGCACCTTGCGGCGCTCCGGCGCCACCGCCGAAACCTTGATCACGCCGCGGCCAAGGCGCCCCTGCATGAGCCGCAGGCCGCCGTCCGGCTGGAACGGCTCGGCGAGCGCGCGCAGCACGTTCGCATCCGCGCTCTTTTCCACCGCATCGACCCACGTGAGCTTGCCGTCCAGCAGCTTCGGCTCCTGCGTGTAATGGCGCAGGCCCTCGCCCGCCACGGTCTTCACGTCTTCGTGCAGCAGGCCGCCGTCGAGCAGCTCGCGCACGAGGAACGCAACGCCGCCCGCCGCGTGGAAGTGGTTCACGTCGGCCTTGCCGTTCGGATAAACACGCGCGAGCAGCGGCACGGCCTGCGACAGCGTGTCGAAGTCGTCCCAGTCGATCAGGACGCCGGCCGCGCGCGCCATGGCGACGAGGTGCATCGTGTGATTGGTCGACCCGCCCGTGGCCAGCAGCGCGACGATGCCGTTGACGATCGCCTTTTCGTCGACCACGTGGCCGATGGGCGTGTAGTTGCCGCGCTCCACCGTGAGGTCGAGCACGCGACGCGCGGCCGCGGCCGTGAGTTCGTCGCGCAGCGGCGTGTACGGATGAATGAATGCCGAGCCCGGCAGATGCAGGCCCATCACCTCCATCAGCATCTGGTTGCTGTTGGCGGTGCCGTAGAACGTGCAGGTGCCCTGGCCGTGGTAGGCCGCCGCCTCGGATTCGAGCAGCGCGTCGCGGCCGCATTCGCCGGTCGCGAACTGCTGGCGCACCTTCGCCTTGGCTTCGTTCGAGATGCCGCTCGTCATCGGGCCCGCCGGCACGAAGATCGTAGGCAGATGGCCGAACTGGAGCGCGCCGATCACGAGGCCCGGCACGATCTTGTCGCAAATGCCGAGGCACAGGGCCGCGTCGAACATGTTGTGCGTGAGCGCGACCGCCGTGCTCATCGCGATCACCTCGCGCGAGAAAAGCGACAGCTCCATGCCGGCGTTGCCCTGCGTGACGCCGTCGCACATCGCCGGCACGCCGCCGGCGAACTGCGCGACGCCGCCGTTCTCGCGGGCCGCCTCTTTGATGAGATCCGGGTAATTCTTGTAGGGCGCGTGCGCCGAGAGCATCTCGTTGTACGCCGAGACGATGCCGATGTTCGGCTCGCGCACCGCCTTGATCGCGATCTTGTCCTTGCCTTCGATGGCGGCGAAGCCGTGCGCGAGATTCGCGCAGGACAGCGCGCCGCGCGCCGGGAACCGGTCCTGTGCCGCAGCCACGCGCGCGAGATAGGCCTCACGCGTCGGCTTGCTGCGCTCGATCACGCGCCGCGTGACCTTCATCAACTGCGAATGCGGGGACACCATTGAATCTCCTTCCTTCTTCGTCTCGGCGGACTGTGGGGGCCGGATCAGGCGGTCCGGTCAGCGTTGGAGCCGATGTTAGTAGAAAAACTACACGATCGCAATCCCGGTTAGCCCTGGTCGCCGCTTCGGGGATATCGGTAAAATCCGGCAAAATCCCGCTGTTTCCGCTTATGCGACGAGGAATACATTGCCAGTTCGGCCACCGTAATGTAGTTTTTGTACATATCCTCCGATCCGCTATAGTCCCCGGATCTTTCAGCATAGTGCGAGTTTCCCGATGCTGCTGTCCCAGGTGAAAGCCATGCGCGAGCAGTTGCGCCCGTCCGAGCGCAAGCTTGCCGACTACGTGGTCGAGTCGCCCCGCGAGGTGCTCGACCTCTCGATGACCGAGGTTGCGCTGCGCGCGGGCGTGAGCCAGCCGACGATCGCGCGGTTTTGCCACGCGCTGGGGTTCTCGGGTTTCCGGGAGTTCAAGATTCGTCTCGCGCAGGCGGTAGCGGCCGACCTGCCGCCGGCCGTCTATCGCGACGTGCGCCCCGACGAGCCGGTGCCGGGTGTCGCGGCCAAGGTGCTCGACCGCACGATCGGCGCGCTGCTGCAGGTGCGCAACAACCTTTCCGCCGACGCGCTGGCCAACGCCATCACGCTGCTCGCGCAGGCGTCGCGCATCGAGTTTTACGGTGCAGGCGGCTCGGGCATCGCCGCGCAGGACATGCAGCACAAGTTCTTCCGCCTCGGCATGCCGAGCGTCGCTTATTCGGACCCGCAGACGTTTTTGATGTCGGCGGCACTCCTCGGACCCGGCGACGTGGTCGTCACGATCTCGAACACCGGACGCACGCGCGACATCGTCGATGCGGCGCGCACGGCGCTCGAGCGCGGCGCGAAAGTGATTGCCATCACGCACGGCACCTCGCCGCTCGCCCGCCTCGCGACCGTCGGCCTCCACGCCAATGTGGACGAGGACACCGACGTCTTTTCGCCGATGACCTCGCGCACCTCGCATCTGGCGATCGGCGACATCCTCGCCGTGGGCGTCGCGCTGCAGCGCGGGCCGGAATTGGCCGAAAAGCTCGCCGACGCGAAAGAGATCATCGCCCGACGGCGCCTCGATCCGATCGGCTGAGACGGATAGCTTTTACGAACTTTTCCTATATCTGCAGGAAACGACGCCGACTAGAGTGTAGGCATTGGGAACACAGATCCCCGGCTTCAGCGTCGTGCCATCCGCGCACATCTCGCACTCTACTGCCAGACATCCGCCGACTTGCCCTGGACCGCGTCCCGCCTCCCCTCGAACGCAACGTTTCGAGGGCTCGTCGAAGGAACTCTCATGAAACGCATTCTGATTCTCGCCATCGCGGGCGGACTCGCCACGACAGCGCTCGCCGCCGCCAGATACGATACCTACAACCCGGTTTCCGAAAGGATTCAGGTCGAACTGCTCGAACAACAGTGGACCCATGCCGCCTCGACCGGCGATCGCCCGGTGCTCAACGACCTGCTGGACGATAAGTTCTTCGAAGTATTTCCGGGCAACGTGCGCCGGACCAAGCAGGATCTGCTGGCGGCGGCCCCGCTGCCGCCCGGCAGCTCGCAGGTGCTGGAAGATGTGCGCGTGCAGGTTCTGGGCGACGTGGCCGTCGCAACGGGCGTCAACCGCTATACGCCGGCAGCCGGCTACAAGGCGATCGAATACCGCTTCACCGATGTGTTCGTGAAACGCGGCGAAGGATGGCGGGTCGTGGCGGCGCGCATGCTTCGCAAGGGAACGGACTCGGCCTGAGCGCCGCGCCTGCCAAGGCGAAGCCGCACGGGATCAGAAGGGTTTGATCACGACCAGCGCCACGGCCGCCAGCATGCCGAGAACCGGCAGTTCGTTGAACAGCCGATACCACTTGTCCGAGCGACGGTTCTGGCCGCGCTCGAAGGTCTTCAGCAGGCGGCCGCAGTACGCGTGGTAGGCCACAAGCAGCACCGCCACGCCGACCTTCGCATGGATCCAGCCCTGGCCGCGCCCGATGCCCACCACGAGCCACAGCCACAAGCCGCACAGCAGCGCCGGCACGGCGATCAGCGTCATGAAGCGATAAAGCTTGCGAGCCATGAAGAGCAGGCGCTTGATCGCGGCGGGCTCCGTTTCCATCGCGAGATTCACGAAGATGCGCGGCAGGTAGAACAGGCCGGCAAACCACGAAGCGATCAGTACGATGTGAAACGTCTTGACCCAGAGCATCGACATCCCTTGTTCTTGTTGAGGTTCGGTTGGGCGCCAAGGTAGCGCGGCGCGCCCCGCTTTCCTTGGGGGCCGCGCCGTCGCATGCGGCTATTGCCGGCCTTCGCCGTGGCCGAGCACCACATACTTCAGCGAAGTCAGCCCTTCGAGGCCGACCGGACCGCGCGCGTGCAGTTTGTCGTTCGAAATGCCGATTTCGGCGCCGAGGCCGAATTCGAAGCCGTCCGCGAAGCGCGTCGAGGCATTCACCATCACGCTCGCCGAATCCACCTCGCGCAGGAAGCGCATGGCGCGGTCGTGGTCTTCGGTGACGATCGCGTCGGTATGGTGCGAGCCGTAGGCGTTGATGTGCTCGACCGCCTCGTCGAGGTGGTCCACCACCTTGATCGCCAGAACCGGCGCCAGGTATTCGGTGCGCCAGTCCTCCTCCGTCGCGTCGACGAGCGGGCCCACGCCCGCATCCGCCAGAATCGCGCGCGCAGACGGATCCACGCGCAGTTCCACGTCCTTGTCGCGATAGAGCCGGCCAAGCGGCGGCAGCACGTCATGCGCGATGCCGCGCGCGACGAGCAGCGTCTCCATCGTGTTGCAGGTGCCGTAGCGGTGCGTCTTGGCGTTGTCGCAGACGTTGAGCGCCTTCGCGAGGTCGGCGCGGTCGTCCACGTAGACGTGGCAGATGCCGTCCAGATGCTTGATCATCGGCACGCGCGCCTCGGCCATCAGGCGCGCGATCAGGCTCTTGCCGCCGCGCGGCACGATCACGTCCACGTGCTCCGTCATCGTGATCAACTTGCCCACCGCCGCGCGGTCGGCGGTTTCGACCACCTGCACCGCGTCCTGCGGCAGCCCCGCCGCCGCCAGCCCTTCGCCGATCAGCTTCGCGAGCGCCGTATTGCATTCGAGCGCTTCGGAACCGCCGCGCAGGATCGTTGCGTTGCCCGACTTCAGGCACAGCGCGGCCGCGTCGATCGTCACGTTCGGGCGAGATTCGTAGATGATGCCGATCACGCCCAGCGGCACGCGCATCTGGCCCACCTGGATGCCGCTCGGGCGAAACTTGAGGTTACCGATCTCGCCGATGGGGTCCGGCAGCGCCGCAACCTGGCGCAGGCCTTCCACCATCGTTTTCAGCGCCTTGTCCGAGAGCGTGAGGCGGTCGATGAAGGCCGCATCGTGGCCCTTGTCGCGCGCGCGCGCGAGGTCGCGCGCATTCGCGTCCTTGAGCGCTTGCGCGTCGCGCTCGATGGCCTTCGCCACGGCTTCCAGCGCGGCGTTCTTCGCGGCGGTCGACGCCCGTGCCATGGCGCGCGAGGCATGCCGGGCACGGCGGCCCAGGTCGGTCATGTACTGGTCGATATCCATCATGGTGTCTTGTGTGATGCGTCGCGCCCGGCGTAGGGGTGCCTCATCTGAAGCAGGCGCGGAATCATGGATTGTAAGGCCAGTCCGTCGGATCTGCCTGGCCGGCTTAAGGACCAAACGGCGGGACCAAACAGCGGGACCAGACAGCGAACCACATAGCAGACGACGCAGCGGACGCGGCGCCGCCAGCCAGCCGACGCACGCCGCCCACGGATTCGAAGCAGGTGCCGGCAGCGAGGCCCGGCGAGCCTTGGCGGCTCAGCCCGGCCGGCGCGTCGGCCCTGCGGTCGGCGGTCGGCTGCTCATGCCGGCTGGCTGGGCACGGCTTGCCGAACCGGCCGCGCCGCGCGCCGTCCCGGCTGCCGCGCCTGCGCCCGGCCGCGCGGGCGCACCCGCGTCACGCGGCGCGGCAACGGTCATGGCCAACTCGAAGAGGCCGTCCCAGGCATCGGGCGGCAGCGCGTTGCGCCATTCGCCGCGCGCCTGCGCGGAGAGTCCCTTCACCTGGCGATCGAGCCGCGCCGCCAGCGTCAGCCCGCGCTCGAGCACCGCCTCCGTGAGACGCGAAAGCGCCGGGCCGATCAGCCGCTCGCGCGGCCCCCAGACGCGGTTCTCGCGCAGCAGCATGGCGAGCGGCTTGCCCGCGGCGACGCCGCGCTTGATACGCAGCAGCGTGCGGATCTCTTCGACCACGGCCCACAGCACGAGCACCGAAGCCTCGCCTTCGCCGCGCAAACCGTCGAGCATGCGTGCAAGCCGGCCCACGTCGCCGGTCAGCATCGCTTCGTTGAGCTTGAAAACGTCGTAGCGCGCGACATTGAGCACGGCGTCGTGAATCTGCTCGAAGCTGAGCACGCCCTGGGGATACAGGAGGCCGAGCTTCTGGATCTCCTGATGGGCCGCGAGCAGATTGCCTTCCACGCGTTCCGCGACGAATTGCAGCGCGCGCCGCCCGTCCTCGCCCGGCGCCACACGCTGCCCTTGCTGCGCGAGACGCTGGCCGATCCAGTTTGGCAGTTGCGCGCGCTCGACCGGATCGATCTTCAGCGCGACGCCGCTCTCCGCGAGCGCCGTGAACCAAGCCGACTTCTGCGTGGCCGCGTCGAGCCGCGGCAGCGTGACGAGCGTGAGCACATCGGGATTCGCCGCTGCGGCGAGGGTTTTCAGCGCTTCGGCGCCTTCCTTGCCTGGCTTGCCCGATGGAATGCGCAACTCGACCAGCTGGCGGTCGCCGAAGAGCGACATCGACTGGCTCGCGCCGAGGAGCGAGCTCCAGTCGAAACCGCGCTCGACCGTGAACACCGAACGGTCGGTGAAGCCCGCCGCACGTGCGGCGGCGCGAATGCGGTCGCACGCTTCCTGGGCGAGCAGGTGCTCGTCGCCGTAGACGACGTAGAGGCCTGCCAGGCCCTTCGCGAGATGCGGTTCGAGTGCGTCGAGTCGCAGTTGCATGGGTGATGCCGGGTCGGAAGTACGGGGATCAGAGCGGCGGCGGCGGCAGCGGCGCGCCCGGCGCGACGCCCGGCACGACCTGCTCCGGCGTCGGATGCAGCGTCTTCAGGACGGACAGCCGGCGCGTGACCTGATCGACGGCGTCGTTCTGCATGTCCGCGAAGAGCAGGTCCGCTTCGCTCACTTTCGCCGTGGAGTACTGGTCGCTATACGTCATCGCGCGGTTCAGCGAGATCGTACTCGGGCGGATCAGCATGGAACCGTCCGGCGCCGTGAGCGAGTAGTTCAGCGAATAGTTGACCTGATACTCCTCCACCACGCCCAGATAGTTGATCGTGAGCGTACTGAAGCCGCGCCCCTCGGAAACGTGCAGGACGGCATCGGCATTGGAGGTTGCCTGGACGACGACCGAGTCGCTGCCGCCTTCGATCATGCGCGTCAGGCGCGCAGCGACGGGCGGCGACGCGCCGACGATGGCAAGGCGCTTGAACGCGTAGTTCTGCTCGCCGCGCAGCTGGAATCCGCACGCCGAAAGCATCAGCGCGCTGCCTGCCAGTAACAGAAACGATCTGCGAATCACATGAGCTCCCGGGTTCGCAACAGGTTCGGGGCCGGGGCGTCGCGCGGTGTGCGCCGCCCCGGCCGCATCGTATCAGGCCGCGTCAGACCACCACGTTCACGAGACGGCCCGGCACGACGATGATCTTCTTCGGCGCGCGGCCCTCGGCAAACTTCGCGTACATCTCGTGCGCGAGCGCAGCCGCCTCGATCGCGTCCTTGCCCGCGTCCTTCGCGACTGTCACGGCGCCGCGCACCTTGCCGTTCACCTGCAGCACGAGTTCGATCTCGGCTTGTTCCAGCGCCTTTTCGTCGACCTTCGGCCAGGGGGCGTCGAGCAGCGTGCCGTATTCCTCGGTATAACCGAGCTCTTTCCAGAGCTGGAACGTGAGGTGCGGCACCACCGGATACAGCACGCGCAGCAGCACGCCGAAGGTCTCGCGCTGCACGCCCGCGCCGGCACCCTTGGCGCCTTCAATGGCGTTGAGCATCTTCATCGCCGCCGAAACGACGGTGTTGTACTGCAGGCGCTGATAGTCGAAGTCGGCCTGCTTGAGCACGCCGTAGACTTCGCGGCGCAGGGCCTTTTCGACGTCCGTGACCGTGGCCGCGTCGAAGCTCGCGCGCGACCTGATCGCCTCGGCATTCGCGTAGCCGAACGCCCACACGCGGCGCAGGAAGCGGCTCGCGCCTTCCACGCCCGCGCCCGACCATTCGAGCTGCTGCTCGGGCGGTGCGGCGAACATCGTGAACAGACGCGCGGTATCCGCGCCGTACTGGTCGATCAGCACCTGCGGATCGACACCGTTGTTCTTCGACTTCGACATCTTCTCGACGCCGCCCAGCACCACGGCCTGGCCGTCGCCATTGAGCGTGGCGCCAACCGGTCGGCCCTTGTCGTCGTGCACGACGGTCACGTCGGCCGGGTTGTACCAGGTCTTCTTGCCCGACGCGTCTTCGCGATAGAACGTCTCGTTGAGCACCATGCCCTGCGTGAGCAGGTTCTTCGCGGGCTCGCCGAACTTCACGAGACCGAGGTCGCGCGAGACCTTCGCCCAGAAGCGCGAATACAGCAGGTGAAGAATCGCGTGCTCGATGCCGCCGATGTACTGGTCCATCGGCATCCAGTAGTCGGTGCGCTCGTCCACCATGGTCTTCGCATCCGGCGCCGCGTAGCGGTAGAAGTACCACGACGAATCGACGAAGGTGTCCATCGTGTCGGTTTCGCGCTTCGCTGCCGCGCCGCACTTCGGGCAGGTGCAGTTCAGGAACGCTTCCGACTTCGCGAGCGGGTTGCCCGTGCCGTCCGGCACGAGGTCTTCCGGCAGCACGACCGGCAGGTCGGCTTCCGGCACCGGCACGTCGCCGCAGCTCGGGCAATGGATGATCGGGATCGGCGTGCCCCAGTAGCGCTGGCGCGAAATGCCCCAGTCGCGCAGACGCCATGTGACCTGCTTGTCGCCGAAGCCGTGCGCCTTGAGGTCGGCCGCGACCGCATCGACGGCCGCCGTGTAGCCGAGACCGTCGTACTTGCCGCTATTCACGCACACGGCGCGTTCCTTGTCGCCGTACCATTCCTGCCAGCCGTCGAGCGAGTAGATCTCGCCTTCCACGGCAATGACCTGCCTGATCGGCAGGTCGTATTTCTTCGCGAACGCGAAGTCGCGCTCGTCATGGCCCGGCACGCCCATCACGGCGCCTTCGCCGTAGCTCATGAGCACGTAGTTGCCGATCCACACCTCGACCTTCTCTTGCGTCAGCGGATGCGTGACGAAGAAGCCCGTGGCCATGCCCTTCTTTTCCATCGTGGCCATGTCGGCTTCGGCCACGCCGCCGCGCTTGCATTCTTCGATGAAGGGCAGCAGTTCCGGCTTGTCTTGCGCGAGACGCGTGGCGAGCGGATGCTCGGCCGCGATCGCGCAGAAGGTCACGCCCATGATCGTGTCGGCGCGCGTGGTGAACACGCGCAGCAGCTTCTTCTCGCCGTCGAGTTCATACGGGAAGCCGAAGTTCACGCCGAAGCTCTTGCCGATCCAGTTCTGCTGCATGATCTTCACGCGCTCGGGCCAGCCGAGGCCTTCGAGGTCGTTCAGCAGTTCATCGGCGTACTGCGTGATGCGCAGGTAGTACATCGGGATTTCGCGCTTTTCCACGAGCGCGCCCGAGCGCCAGCCGCGGCCGTCGATCACCTGCTCATTCGCGAGCACGGTCTGGTCGACCGGGTCCCAGTTCACCGTGCCGGTCTTCTTGTAAGCGATGCCCTTCTCCAGCATCTTCAGGAAGAACCACTGGTTCCACTTGTAGTAGTCGGGCTTGCAGGTGGCGATCTCGCGCGACCAGTCGATCGCGAGGCCCATCGACTGCATCTGGCCCTTCATGTACGCGATGTTGTCGTAGGTCCACTGCGCCGGCGGCACGCCGTTGGCCATCGCCGCGTTTTCGGCGGGCATGCCGAACGCGTCCCAGCCCATCGGCATGAGCGTGTTGTAGCCGTTCATGCGCAGATAGCGGTACATCACGTCGTTGATCGTGTAGTTCCGCACGTGGCCCATGTGCAGCTTGCCCGACGGGTACGGCAGCATCGAGACGCAATAGAACTTGGGCTTGCCGGCCTTTTCGGCCGTCCGGTAAGCGTCGCTGTCGCGCCATTCGCCTTGCGCGGCGGCTTCGACGTCGGAGGGAACGTATTTTTCGAGCATGGTGTGGATGGGAACGCGGATTCTGGCGGATTCGGTGCCGGATGCACCGAGGCCGGCCGTGCATGCAGTACTGCAGCACGTCGCGCCGGCTGGTGGCAGTGGCTATTCTGGGCCCGTTTTACAGGGAAACGTTGATTATACCGTCGAGTTGGCCGCCCTTTCCGCCTTGCGGGGGTTCGGGTGCGGACAAGAGGCGGGGCACGCAGGCAGCGGCCTGCGGCGCGCTCAAGGCTTGCCGGCCGGCGGCGGCTCCGTGACGAAGCCGATGCGCGCGAGGCCCGCCTGCTGGGCCGCGCCCATGACCTGGGCAATGACTTCGTAGCGGGTCTCGCGCGCGGCACGCAATTGCAGGTCCGGCTGCGCGTCCTCGGGCGCCTTGCCCTCCGCCGTGAAACGCGCGCGCAACTCGTCGAGCGAGATCGGCTGCGCGTCCCAGTAGAGCTTGCCGGCCGCGTCGATGGAGAGCGTGACGGTCTGCGGCGTCTGCCGCGCCGGCTCGGAGGCCACCTGGGGCAAATCCAGCCGGATCGCGTGCGTGAAGAGCGGCGCGGTAATGATGAAGATGACGAGCAGCACGAGCATGACGTCGATGAGCGGCGTCATGTTGATCTCCGCCATCGGCGCCGAGTCGCGCTTCTTTTCGAGTCCGCCGAATGCCATCGGATGGTCCTTCAGTCGGGATCCGACTCGAGCGCCGCCTCGCGCCGCGCCGCCGCGCCGGCAGGCGGGCAGACATAGGCGTGCAGATCGTGCGCGAAGCCGTCGAGATCGTCGCCGAGCTGGCGCGCGAGCCGCCCCAGCACGTTGTAGGCGAGCACCGCCGGAATCGCGACGACGAGGCCGAACGCCGTCATGATGAGCGCCTCGCCAACCGGGCCGGCCACGTTCTCGATCTGCGCCTGGCCGCTTGCCGCGATGCTGCCGAGCGCGTGATAGATGCCCCAGACGGTGCCGAGCAGGCCCACGAACGGCGCCGTGCTGCCCACCGAGGCGAGCAGCACCTGGCCGAACTCGAGCCGCCGCTGCGACGCCTGAAGCGCTCCGCGCAGCGCGCGCAGCACGCGCTCGCTGCGATCCACCTTGGCGAGCAGCGCGCCGGAGGTGTCGGCCTCGGCGGCGGCGAGCGCCGCCTCGGCGAGCGGCAGGAACACGCGCTCGCGGTCGGCGCGGCGCATCAGCGCGACGCCTTCGGCCAGCGTGCGCGCCTGCCAGAACTGCGCGACCGCGCGCGGCCCCTGGCGCTTCGCGCGCGCGAGCACCCAGCTCTTCACGAGCAGGAAGCACCAGCTCGCGACCGACATCGCCAGCAACACCCACGCCACGGCGTGCGTGATGGCGTCGCTTGTCTGCAAATAGTGGACGATTCCGGTACCCGCTGCCATCTGACCTCGCTATCCGGTATTCCGGCTGTTCTGCCATGCCGCCGGCGCACGTCGCAACGCCCGCCGGCTTCGGTTCGACGTGCTCAGCGCAGGCCCAGCACGTCCTGCATATCGTACAGCCCGTGCGGCTTGTCCTGCAGGAAGCTCGCGGCGCGCACGCTGCCCTGCGCATACGACAGGCGGCTCGACGACTTGTGCGTGATCTCGATGCGCTCGCCGGTGCCCGCGAACAGAACGGTATGGTCGCCGACGATGTCGCCGCCGCGAATCGCCGAAAAGCCGATCGTGGAAGGATCGCGCTCGCCCGTCACGCCGTGGCGGCCATACACGGCGCAATCGTCGAGACTGCGTCCGAGCGCGTGGGCCACCGCCTCGCCCATTGCGAGCGCTGTGCCCGAGGGCGCGTCCACCTTGTGGCGGTGATGCGCCTCGACGATCTCGATGTCGTAGCCGGTCGCGAAAAAGCGCGCCGCGTATTCGAGCAGCTTGAGCGTCACGTTCACGCCCACGCTCATGTTCGCAGCAAAGACGATGCCGACCTTCTCCGCCGCGCTCGCGAGCCGCGCTTTTTGCTGCGCGTCGAAACCCGTGGTGCCGATCACCATTTTCACGCCGTGCCGCTCTGCGGCGTCGAGGTGAACGAGGGTGCCTTCGGGACGCGTGAAGTCGATCAGGCAATCGCTCTGCCCGAACACGGCGTCGATGTCGGCGGTGATCGGCACGCCGGTGGCCTTGCCGAGAAACGCGCCGGCATCCTGTCCGATCGCGGCCAAGCCCTTGCGCACGAGCGCGCCCGAAAGCGTGACGTCAGGCGAATTCAGGACGGTTTCGATGAGCATCCGGCCCATGCGGCCCGACGCTCCGGCGATTGCGATTTTCATGAGTCTTCCCGGAACGAAAGCGCAGCGCCCGCAGGCAGGCACAAGCGGTATCAACGACACAAGCGGACACCGGCGGACACGAGCGGCGCTGCGAAAAAAAACACGGCGGCCCGAAGCCGCCGACTGGACACGAAGCGCGCGCCCGATGCGGGCGGCGCGCGCTGCGCGCTGGGTCTGAAAACGATGGACAGCCGGATCAGCCGCCCGTTCCCGTCGCGCCCGAAGCGCCTGCCGGCGCGGCCGGCACGGTCGGCGGGGCGGTGAGCGGCGTATTCTTCGACGGCAGGAGCTGGTCGGCGTTCGCGTCGCCCGTGCCCTGGGCGCCCGGAGCCGGGCCAACCGGGTTCGATTGCACGCCCTGGAACTGCGGCGGCGGCGAGCGGTGCAGCTGCACCTGCGAGGGCATCGAGCCCACGTTCTGCGGCAGCACCGACGAAGGCGGCGTGTTCGCGCGCACCGAAGGCGTACCGCCCGTCGGCATCTGCACGGCGTCGGTTGCGCGGTTGGCGGCAGCCGCGGCCTGCGCGTTCGGGCTCTCCGGCAATGCAGCCGCGGCGGCGCCCACACCCAGCTCGGACGTCGGCGTGCGCGCCGTGTCGGTAACGGTCGCGCCTACCGCCGCCGTGGCGGCCTCGGAAGCCGCGGACGCCGCGACGGCCGCGGAGGTCGGCGCCGGCGCGGCGGCCTTCTTCTTGCCGCTGCGGTCGCCGTCGATTTCGGCGAGCAGTTCGAGGTTCGACGGCAGATCTTCGCCGCCCGACCAGCTCGTGACCTGATCGCCGTCGAACAGCACGACGAAATCACGCTGCTGGACGATGGAGGTCGAGCCGCGCTTGAAATAGAAGATATAGTCCCAGCGGTTCTGGTGGAACATGTCGGCCAGGAGCGGCGTGCCGAGCAGCTGGCGCACCTGGATGCGAGACATGCCCACCTTCATCTGCGACGCGGCTTCCTTCGAAACGAAGTTGCCCTGGACGATCGTGATCCGATACGGTGTGATGCTCTGCGCGATGCGCTGCGTCGCGCTGTCGTAAGTCGAGCAGCCCGAAAGCCCCGAAAGCGCCGCAGCGGCCAGCAGTGTGCACGCCAGGGCGCTCGAAAGACGGCCGCCCCGGCCGGTCGTTTTGGATTCTGGAATCATTTCCTCACCGTGCGGGCTTGTCGCGAAGCCGCGCTAGTTCTGCGAAGTTTTCTGTGAAAGTTTTGTCAAAGATGACCGGAACAGCAAACCGCATTAACATTAGAACCTAGCATTGTACTCCAGGGACTTATCGTCATGACCAATCCAGCCGATCTCAAGAACATCGGACTCAAGGCGACGCTGCCTCGCCTCAAAATCCTGGAGATTTTTCAGCACAGCCCGGTGCGCCATCTGACGGCCGAAGACGTGTACCGCAACCTGTTGAACGAGGAGCTCGACATCGGGCTTGCCACCGTCTACCGCGTGCTCACGCAGTTCGAGCAGGCGGGCCTCCTCACGCGCAGCAACTTCGAATCGGGCAAGGCCGTGTTCGAGCTGAACGAAGGCACCCACCACGATCACCTCGTTTGTCTCGACTGCGGGCTCGTGGAGGAATTCTTCGACCCCGAAATCGAGAAGCGCCAGCAATCGATCGCCAACGAGCGCGGCTTCAAGCTTCAGGAACACGCGCTGGCGCTCTACGGCGCCTGCACGAAGGAAAACTGCCCGCATCGCAAGCACTAAGCGCGGTCCAGTGCAAAAAACGCCACGGCAGCGATGCCCGTGGCGTTTTTGCTTTTCAGCGGCGAAGAAGACCGCCTAGCTGATCACCTCGGTCAGCGCCTCGCGCTCGAGGTGCAAGGGCTCGACGAGCGCGATCTCGTCACAGTTGGGCTCGCCATTGCCGCCGCGGTCGACCACGAGAAAGTCGCTCACGCCGCCGAACGCCAGCAGCGGATGGTGCCAGACCCCGCGTGCGTAGTTGACGCCCTGCCCCTCTGCCGCCCAGAACGCGCGCAAGCCGGCTGGATCGAATTCGCCCGCGGGCGCGACGACCACGGCATAACGGGCCCCCGCGAGCGGCACGAACGCCTGGCTGCCAAGCGGATGGCGCTCCATCATCGCGATCTCCACGGGCCACGCGCGCGGCTGGGCCCGAAACACGTTCACGATCGGGCGCCCGCCCGCGGCGCCGACGTCGATCGAGGCCAGATCGTGGTAACGCTCGGTCGTGCCGCCGTTGATCGGGAAATGCCGGGCGCCGGCGGTTTCGATCACGTCGCCGAACGGTGCGAACGCCTCGCGCGTGAGCGGTTCCATGCGCAGAATTTTCATGGTCAGTCTCCTGGATGGCCCGGGAATCAAAGGGCGTGCGCGGGATTGCCGCCGGCTGCGGCGAGATCGTCGCCCTCGCCCTCGCCGGCCGGCACGTAGAGGAAGCCCTCGTCGAAGTTGAGCACGCGCTTCGCACGGGCCCGGTCGATGTCGTGCTCCCAGACCGCGACCACGACGGTCGCGACGCAGTTGCCGATCAGGTTGGTCAGCGCACGCGCGATGCCGACGAACCAGTCCACCGGCAGGATCAGCACGAGGCCGAGCACGGGAATCGCGGGAATGGCCGAGAGCGTCGCGGCGAGAATCACGATGGCCGAGCCCGGAATGCCGTGCGCGCCCTTCGAGGTCACGAGCGAGACCAGCACGACGACGATGAGATCGTGCAGCGAGAGCGGCGTGTTCGTGGCCTGCGCGATGAAGATCACCGCGAGCGTGAGGTAGATCGAAAAGCCGTCGAGGTTGAACGAGTAGCCGGTGGGAATCACGAGGCCCACCGTGGAATCCTTCACGCCCATCCATTCGAGCTTGCGCATGATCTGCGGCAGCACGGCGTCCGACGAGGCGGTGCCGAGCACGATCGACAGCTCCTCGCGCAGGTAGCGGATCAGCTTGAAGAGGCTGAAGCCTGCCAGCCGCATGACGATGCCGAGCACGACCGCCACGAACACGAAGCAGCTCGCGTAGAACACCACCACGAGCATGCCGATCTGCTTGAGCGACGCCACGCCGTAGGTGCCCGTGGTGAACGCGACCGCGCCGAGCACGCCGAGCGGCGCGAGCTTGATGATGAAGCCCATCACGCGGAAGAACACCTGCCCCAGTTCGTCGATCAGGCTGTTCACGCGCTGCGCCTTCGGGCCGAGCAGCGAGAGCGCGCTGCCGAACAGCACCGAAAACACGAGGATCTGCAGGATGTCGCCCTTCGCGAAGGCGTCGACCGCCGTGTCGGGAATGATCTTGAGCAGGAATGCTGCGGTGTCCTTGAGATTCTTCGCATGCTCGGTGTAGCTGGCGAGCGAAGCCGCGTCGAGCGAGCGCAGATCGACGTTCATGCCGGCGCCCGGGCGCGTCAGCCAGGCGAGAACGGCGCCGATCACGAGCGCGACCGTCGTCATCGCCTCGAAATAGACCACCGACTTCAGGCCCACCCGGCCCACCTTCTTCAGGTCGCCGGCGTGCGCCATGCCGCCCACGACCACGCAGAAGACGATGGGGCCGATGACCATCTTGATCAGTTTCAGAAAGCCGTCGCCGAGCGGCCGCAGCGACTGCGCGAAATGGGGAAATATCGCGCCGACCGCGATCCCGACAACCAGCGCGATCATCACGCGCCCGAACAACGAGTTGAAGAACTTCGACACGACTTTCTCCGGTTGCAGGCCAACTGTTCATACTGGTCTGACCAGTAATGTTATGGTCGATAGTAGGAAGCCGATATACCGTCGTCAAGGAAGAAAGGTTGGGTGTTTACCCGCGGCATGAGGCCCAGCCCTTGGGACTTCGGACTCCCGGCACATATGACCCCAAAGCGCGGGCACCGCATCCGCGCGGCGGCCGACTACAATACCGGTCAGACCACGCGAGATCCGTCGCCATGAAGAACGTTCCGCATACCGTCACCGACGCCGCCGTCGCCACGATCCGCGAGCGGATCGAAGGCGGCCTCTACCCGGTCGGCAGTCTGCTGCCCGCGCAACGCCAGCTCTCCGAAGAGCTGGCGATCAGCCGGGCGTCCCTGCGCGAGGCGCTTTCCACGCTCGAAGCGTTAGGCATGCTGACGATACGGGCGGGCAAAGGCGTCTACGTGACGAGCGCGGAGGCCACGAGCCCGCATCCCTGGCGTTTCGCCGCCCAGTCGTCGCTGCCGGACACCTACCAGATGCGCTACGCGCTGGAAGGCTTCGTTGCGCGCATGGCGGCGCTGGCGATCGGCGACAGCGACGTGGCGTGGCTGGAGCAGAATCTCGACGCGCTGCGCGAAGCGCTCGCCTGCGACGAACTCGACGAAGCCGCGCAGCTCGACTTCGACTTCCACATGCGCATCGTGAGCATCGCCGGCAATGCGGCTATCGAATCGATCCTGCGCAGCAGCGCCGACATCATGAAGGAAAGCCAGCGCATGCCGTTCTACCGGCGCGAGCTCGTGCTCTCGACGCATCGCGAGCACGGCCTGATCGTCGCCGCGCTGAAGGCGCGCGACTGCGCCGCAGCCGGCGAGGCGATCGAGCGGCATATCGCCAACGCGGCGCAGCGCGCGGGGGTGTACTTTCCGACGCCGCCATCGCTCGCGCTCACCCCTCGCGCGCACGAGGAGCAGGCATAAAAAAACCGCCCCGTGGGGCGGTTTTCCGTAACATCCCTATTGCGTGGCGGTCGAGGACTGCGCGTGCTTACTTCGCGTTCGCGAGTGCGACAGCCGTGTCCAGCATGCGGTTCGAGAAGCCCCACTCGTTGTCGTACCAGCTCGACACCTTCACGAGACGGCCCGACACCTTCGTGAGCGTCGCATCGAACGTCGACGAAGCCGGGTTGTGGTTGAAGTCGATCGAAACCAGCGGTGCGTCGTTGTAGCCCAGGATGCCCTTGAGCGCGCCTTCCGAGGCTTCCTTCATGATCGCGTTGACTTCTTCGACCGTCGTGTCGCGCCTGGCGATGAACGAGAGGTCGACGATCGACACGTTGATGGTCGGAACGCGAATGGCATAGCCGTCCAGCTTGCCGTTCAGTTCCGGCAGCACGAGACCGACGGCCGAAGCTGCGCCCGTCTTGGTCGGGATCTGGCTGTGCGTGGCCGAGCGCGCGCGGCGCAGGTCTTCGTGATACACGTCGGTCAGGACCTGATCGTTCGTGTACGCGTGGATCGTGGTCATCAGACCCGTTTCCAGGCCGATCTTGTCGTTCAGCGGCTTGACGAGCGGTGCGAGGCAGTTGGTCGTGCACGATGCGTTCGAGATGACCGTGTCCGATGCCTTCAGCACGTTATGGTTCACGCCGTAGACGATCGTCGCGTCGACGTCCTTGCCGCCCGGCGCCGAGATGATGACCTTCTTCGCGCCGCCCTTGATGTGCGCGCTCGCCTTTTCCTTGGTCGTGAAGAAGCCCGTGCATTCCATCACGACGTCGACGCCCAGTTCGCCCCACGGCAGTTCGGCCGGGTTGCGGTTGGCCAGCACGCGGATCTTGTCGCCGTTGACGACGAGGTAGTCGCCGTCCACCGACACTTCGCCCGGGAACTTGCCGTGAGCCGTGTCGTATTGCGTCAGATGCGCGTTGGTCTTCGCGTCACCCAGGTCGTTGATCGCGACGATCTGGATGTCATGCTTCTTGCCGTTCTCGTAGAACGCGCGAAGCGTGTTCCGGCCAATGCGGCCGTAGCCGTTGATAGCGACGCGAATGGTCATGGTTTATCTCCTGATGGCTGAAAAATTCCGATACCCGTGCCGACTGCACGCGGGGCGCGGGACAGACGGCAATGAGCCCGCCGCATCGACATCATCGGGCGGGCCCGCGAAGCCTGCTTAGTTGTCGAGAGCGGCCTTCGCCGTCGCAACAACGTGATCGACCGTGAAGCCGAAGTGCTTGAACAGCACGCCGGCCGGGGCCGATTCGCCGAACGTGTCGATGCCGACCACGCCGCCTTCAAGGCCCACGTACTTGCGCCAGAAGTCGGTCACGCCCGCTTCGATCGCCACGCGGCGCACACCCTTCGGCAGCACGCGCTCCTTGTATTCGGCGTCCTGCCGGTCGAACACGTTGGTCGACGGCATGGAAACCACGCGTGCGCCAATGCCTTCGCGCTGCAGCGCCTCGACGGCCTTCACCGCCAGTTCGACTTCCGAGCCCGTCGCGATCAGGATGATCTTGCGGCTCGGGATGTCGTCGTTCCAGTCCTTGAGGACGTAGCCGCCCTTGGCGATGTTGGCGATCTGCGCGTCGGTGCGCTCGTTGAACGCGAGGTTCTGACGGCTGAACACGAGCGACGACGGACCGTGGTGCGTAATCGACTCGGTCCAGGCCACCGCCGTTTCGACGGTGTCGGCCGGACGCCAGAGCGTCATGTTCGGGATCAGGCGCAGGCTCGCGACCTGTTCGATCGACTGGTGCGTCGGGCCGTCTTCGCCAAGGCCGATCGAGTCGTGCGTGAACACGAAGATCGATGGGCACTTCATCAGCGCGGCCACGCGCAGGGCGTTGCGGCTGTAGTCGGAGAACGTGAGGAACGTGCCGCCGAACGCCTTGTAGCCGCCGTGCAGGTTAAGGCCGTTGAGCGCGGCGCTCATGCCGAACTCGCGCACGCCGTAGTTGACGTGGTTGCCCCACTGGATGCCGCTCTCGCCGGCCTTGGCCGCGCGCACGGGCTTCGAGGCCTTCCAGTTGGTGAGGTTCGAGCCGGTCAGGTCGGCCGAGCCGCCGAGCAGTTCGGGCAGCGCGGCGGCAAGGCCTTCGATGGCCTGCTGCGACGCCTTGCGCGTGGCAACCGTTTCCTTGCGCGAATCGGCGCCAGCGACGATCGCGGCAGCCTTCTGCGCCCAGTCGGCGGGCAGTTGGTGCGCCATGCGGCGTTCGAACTCGGCCGCTTCGGCCGGGTACTTCGACCGGTAGGCGGCGAACGCTTCGTTCCACCCGGCTTCGAGCTTCGCGCCCGTGGCCTTCGAGTCCCAGTCTGCGTAGACTTCCTGCGGCACGACGAAGGGCTCCCATTTCCAGCCCGACGCCGCGCGCCATTTGGCGATTTCTTCCGCGCCGAGCGGTGCGCCGTGCACGTCGTGGCCGCCCGCCTTGGTCGGCGCGCCGTGGCCGATCTGCGTCTTGCAGCAGATGAGCGTGGGCTTGTCCGAGGCCTTCGCCTGCTTGATCGCGGCGTCGACCGCCTCGACATTCTGGCCATCCACGTGCGGGATCACGTTCCAGCCATAGGCTTCGAAGCGCCTGGGCGTGTCGTCGTGGAACCAGTTGACCACCTCGCCGTCGATCGAGATGCCGTTGTCGTCGTACAGCGCGATCAGCTTGTTGAGCTTGAGCGTGCCGGCGAACGAGCAGGCTTCGTGCGAGATGCCTTCCATCAGGCAGCCGTCGCCGAGGAACACATAGGTGTGGTGATCGACGATCTTCGCGTCGGCCTTGTTGAACTCGGCCGCGAGCAGCGCTTCGGCCAGCGCCATGCCGACGGCGTTCGCGAGACCCTGGCCGAGCGGGCCCGTGGTCGTCTCGACGCCCGGCGTGATGCCGTATTCCGGGTGGCCCGGCGTCTTCGAATGCATTTGGCGGAAGTTCTTCAGCTCTTCCATCGGCAGGTCGTAGCCGGTCAGATGCAGCAGCGAGTACAGCAGCATCGAGCCGTGACCGTTCGACAGCACGAAACGGTCGCGATCGCTCCAGTGCGGATTCGTCGGGTTGTGGCGCAGATGCCGCGACCACAGCGCGACCGCGATCTCGGCCATGCCCATCGGCATGCCGGGGTGGCCGGAGTTCGCTTGCTGAACGGCGTCCATGGACAGCGCGCGGATCGCGTTGGCCATCAACGAGGTGGTTGCGGGGGAGGCAGAGGACGAGGTCGTCATGTCGAGTCCGGGGAACGAGTGCAAAAAGCGGTGTAGACGCCCGGTAGAACGGTGGGCGCGTACAGCAGCGCGGGAGATCCGGAGGCTCGGCAAAACGGCTGCTCCGGCGCACGGTGCGGCGCCGGGAGACGCGGTACGGCCAGAGCAAACGGAAGAGGCTGCAAAGCGCATTATTCTAGCAGAACACGCGGATAACCCCCGGCCCCGGAGCGCTCCGCGGGGGCTTTTCGGGACAGCGCGCCAGATGGACAACCCAGGAGCGACCGGAACGCAACCCGCGGCCCAACCCAAGGCACAGCACGAACCGCGCCTGCGGGCCGCCCCCGTATAATTCGGCCGTGCCCAATTTCCGGACAGCACGGGCGCCCATCGTCTCAAGCCATCCCAAGCCGCCCGCACTCCAGCCGTGAACGTCCCGCTCCTCTTCCATCCGGCCCCCGACGCCGTCTACGGCTTTCCGGGCGCGCGCCGTCTTGCCTGTGTCGATTCGGCCTGGCAGCACATCGAGGTCTGGGACACACCGCAGCTCGGCTGCCTGTTCACGCTGGACGGCCGGCCGATGACTTCGGCCGGCGACGAGTTCGTCTATCACGAATGCATGACGCAGCCGGCCGCGCTCACGCATCCGGCACCGCGCAAGGCGCTCGTGCTGGGCGGCGGGGATGGCGGCGCGGCGCGGCAACTGCTGGGGCATCCGGGCATCGAGCGCATTGTCGTTGCCGAACTGGACCCCGACGTCGTGCGGCTGACCGGCGATTACCTGCCACAGGTGCGCGGCGGCGCCTTCGACGATCCCCGCGTGGAACTCGTGATCGGCGACGCAGCGGCATTCGTGGCGCGGACGCAGGAACGCTTCGACCTCGTCGTTTTCGACCTGACCCCACCCGATTCGCCGGCGGCCGGACTCTACACGCCGGCGTTCTACGGCGAACTGAAGCACGTAATGACGGCCGACGCGCTGATCTCGCTCCATCTGGGCTCCCCCTGGCACCACGCCGGGCGCGTCGAAAGACTGCTGACGGGACTGGCCGCCTCATTCGCGGTCGTGCGCCCGCTGGCCGCCTACGTGCCGCTCTACGGCGCGCTGTGGCTGATGGCCGTGGCGAGCGATCGTCCGGATCCGGCCGCGATGGATGCCGCCACTCTGCGCGCGCGCATGAAGGCCCGCGGCATCGAAGGGCTGCGCTTCTACGAAGCCGACCTGCACGCCGCGCTCTTCTCCGCCCCGTTGCTGGCTCGCAATAAATTCAGCCGAATCCTGGCCCCTTGATCGATACCGTAGGGCAAAATCCTAGGACTCGCGCGTTTTCCCGGGCGCCCGAGCGGTCCGCCGCGCCCCCCGCCGAACCGCACAACCGCAACATGGAGAAACCCGATGACCCCACCCCGCCCCGCCGGCGTGCCGTGGCTCACTCCGTACCTGACGGTGCGCGACGCGCGCGCCGCCATGACGTTTTTTGAAGCGGCTTTCGGTTTTGCCGTGCGCGACTGCGTGGAAGACGACGGGGCCGTCATGCATGTCGAGATGACCTACCGCGAGCAGCTCATCGTGATGTTCGCCCCGGAGGGCGCCTTCGGCTCGACGGCCCGCACGCCGAAGAGCGCGGGAACGCTGGCTCCGCAGTCCTTTTATCTCTATGTCGACGACGTCGACGCGGTGTATGCGCGCGCGCTTCGAGCCGGCGCCCAATCGCTGAGCGAGCCGCAGGACCAGTTCTGGGGTGACCGTTTCGCGCAGGTCGAAGACCTCGACGGTTACCGCTGGGCGCTGGCTCGCCACCTGTCATGAATCAATGAAAACAAGTCTTATGCCCCGCTTTTTCGTCGAGAATCCGCTAGAACCCGGCGAAGTCGTCACGCTGCCCGACGAGGTCACGCGCCACGTTCAGGTGCTGCGCCTGCAGCCGGGCGACGCCATCGTGCTCTTCAACGGCACGGGCGGCGAATACAGCGCGGAGATCGTCGAGATGGAGCGCCGCGACACGAAGGTGCGCGTGGGGCCCTTTCGCGATGCCGAAACCGAGCCGCCCTACCGGCTCACGCTCGCGCAGGGCATCGCCGGCAGCGACAAGATGGACTGGCTGATCGAAAAGGCCGTCGAGCTGGGCGCAACGAACTTCGTGCCGCTCACGACCTCGCGCAGCGTCGTGCGCCTTTCGGGCGAGCGCGCCGTGCGGCGCCAGGCGCACTGGCAGCGCATCGTTCAATCGGCGTGCGAACAATGCGGCCGCAACCGTCTGCCGGACGTTGCGCCGGCGCGCGAGATCGGCACCTGGCTCTCCGCCCTGTCCCGCACGCCCGCCGACGGCGAGCTGCGCATCATTCTTTCGCCGCGCGCCAACGCGCCGTTCGCGACGCTGCCGCACGATCCGCCCAAGGGCGAAGTGACCGTGCTGGTCGGGCCGGAAGGCGGATTTTCGTCGGCCGAGGAAGCGGCGGCCGTGGAGAACGGCTTCGTCCCGGTCGGGCTCGGGCCGCGCGTGCTGCGTACCGAAACGGCGGGCATCGCGGTGCTCTCGGCACTCGCCGCGCGCTGGGGCGGCTGGTAAAAATGACAAGGCCCGCCGGCAGGCGGGCCTCTCTCGAATCTGTCGCGCGGATGCGACGGACTGCTGACGACAGGCGTCAGGCGAACGAATAAAAGACGCGGAACGGCACCTTGCGCTCGGCCCAGTATTCGGAGGCTTCGCGGAACACGTCGAGCAGCGTTTCGCGACCGTCCTTGTCGAACTTCTGGGCGATCGGCAGCCCGTCGAGCACGACGACGAAGCCCGGCTGCTCGCCGGCCTTCTGCACCAGATCGGTGAGGCAGTCGTACAGCCCGTCGTAGTTCTTGCCAAAATGCTTCGGAAACAGAAACGATGTGGCAATGGTTTCGAGCACCTGTTGCTTGCTCTGTGCGGTCGCGCAGTATGCATAGAGGAAATGCTGCTGCAGACGTTGCGCTTCGTCGTGGAGATCCTGCACGCGGAATGCGCGAATCGACTGGACGATATTCGGCCGCACGGTCGAGAACAGGCTCATGCCTTCCTCATCGGATGAATGCGCAGGTGCAAGCGTACTGCTTTCGCTGGTCGCGGTTTCGCGTTGCCCGTCATGCTGCATCTGCATGACGCGCTGGAACAGGTTGCCCTCCCCGGACGCGAACAGATCGCTCGCGACCCGCGGGTCGTGCGCGTAGACGTTATCGCTCATGCCGCTCTTCCCGGTGTCATTCAACAATTCGCTTAAAACTGGCGTAGTGGTCGTCGGAGTAATAGCAGTTATCGGTCCGCCGCAGCGGGCCGCCACAAACGATGCGCCTCGCGCCGCGATTGCGCGCGTGGGGCGTCGGCACCGTGTATTCGTGGTAATAGCCGCGCCGATGGGACGGCAACATTCGCTCGTAGTTGCCGAACACGACGCCGTCCTTCTCGTACGGATAGGGTCCGCCCGCCGCAATGAGGCCAAGCGTATTGACCGCTTCGGGCGGCAATTGTGCCGTGGCGACCGTTCCGATGCCGGCAGCGGCGTAATCCGGCTGCGCTGACGGCGTGCTTCGCGCCTGGGCTTGCTCGAAACCCGCGGAAGCAACCGTTGCCAGTGCCGCAAGAGCCGTGACTGCCGCCACCCTGCGAATACTGCCAAAACAATGACTTAGGCCAGTGGACTCAGCCACTACGTTGCGTACCGTCCGAGCCACCTTTTTACGCAGCCCCATGCGCGCCATCTATCCGGTTCCCGCTCGTTGGTTCCTGCGTTCGACGACCATGAAAGGTGTAAGGGTATCGCTAAAGCCCCCTGGAAGCAACGTTCGCCAGGCCACCATACCCGCTCATTGACGGGACACAAGTGCCGGACTGGTAAATTTTACAATTGCGAACGTTTGTCAAACGAAGACCGGATAGACCGGTTCGGCACGCTGCGGGGGCCGCGCAGGGGTCGCGATCGACGGAAGTCGACACCCGCGCCCCCATGCGGCAAATCAACGCGCCGCGTTCACGTCCGCAACGAGCAGCGCCGCCATGTTGACGATGCGGCGCACCGTGGCCGAAGCCGTCAGCACATGCACGGGCTTCGCCGCACCCAGCAGGATCGGGCCGATCGCGATGTTGTTGCCCGCCGCCGTCTTGAGCAGGTTGTACGAAATGTTCGCCGCGTCGATGTTCGGCATGATGAGCAGGTTCGCGTCGCCCTCGAGCGTCGACTCGGGCAGGATTTCCTTGCGCAGGTTCGCGTCGAGCGCGACGTCGCCGTGCATCTCGCCGTCCACATGCAGGTCGGGCGCGCGGTCCTTGAGGATCTCGAGCAGGTCGCGCATCTTCTGCGCGGAAGCCGCGTTGCTCGAACCGAAGTTCGAGTGCGAGCACAGCGCGATTTTCGGCTCGATGCCGAAACGGCGCACTTCCTCGGCGGCCATGATCGTGATTTCGGCGAGCTGCTCGGGCGTCGGGTCGACGTTCACGTGCGTATCGACGATGAAAATCTGGCGGTTGGGCAGCACGAGGCCGTTCATCGCCCCGTACACGTTGCAGCCTTCCTTCTTGCCGATCACCTGGTCGATGAAGTGCAGATGGCGGTGCGTCGTGCTGACCGTGCCGCAGATCATGCCGTCGGCCTCGCCCTTCTCCACGAGCATCGCGCCGATCAAGGTGGTGCGGCGGCGCATTTCGAGCTTCGCCATCTGCTGCGTGATGCCCTTGCGCGCCATGAGCTTCGCATAGGCCTGCCAGAACTCGCGGTAGCGCTCGTCGTGATCGGTATTGACGACCGTGTAGTCCTGCCCCGCGACAAGACGCAGGCCGCAGCGCGCGATGCGCTGTTCGATCACCGCCGGGCGGCCGATCAGGATCGGCTTCGCAAGCTTTTCGTCGACGATGATCTGCACCGCGCGCAGGATGCGCTCCTCTTCGCCTTCGGCGAGCACGATGCGCTTGTTCTCCGGCGCGGCAGCACGCGCGAGCTGGAAGATCGGCTTCATCGTCGTGCCGCTGTGGTAGACGAATTGCTGCAGGTGCTGCTGGTAGGCGTCCATGTCTTCGATCGGCCGCGTCGCGACGCCCGAATCCATGGCCGCTTTTGCCACGGCCGGCGCGATCTTGACGATCAGGCGCGGATCGAAAGGCTTCGGGATCAGGTACTCGGGACCGAACTGCAGATCCTGGATGCCGTAGGCCGTCGCGACCACGTCGCTCTGCTCCTGACGCGCCAGTTCCGCGATCGCGTTCACCGCTGCGATTTCCATCTCGCGCGTGACCGTGGTCGCGCCCACGTCGAGCGCGCCGCGGAAGATGAACGGGAAGCACAGCACGTTGTTCACCTGGTTCGGGTAATCGGTGCGGCCCGTGGCGAGCACCGCGTCCGGGCGCACGCCGAGCGCGAGCTCGGGCAGGATTTCCGGCGTGGGGTTCGCGAGCGCGAGAATCAGCGGCTTCGCGCCCATCTGCTTGACCATCTCGGGCTTGAGCACGCCGCCCGCGGAAAGGCCGAGGAAAATGTCGGCGCCTTCCATCACTTCGGCAAGCGTGCGCGCGTTCGTCTCGCGCGCGAAACGCTCCTTGTCCGGGTCCATCAGTTCCGTGCGGCCCTTGTAGACCACGCCCGCCAGATCCGTGACGATGATGTTTTCCAGCGGCAGGCCCAGGTCCACGAGCAGGTCGAGGCACGCCAGCGCCGCGGCGCCCGCGCCCGAGGCCACGAGCTTCACTTCCTTGATGTCCTTGCCGACCACCTTCAGGCCGTTCGTGACCGCCGCCGCCACGACGATGGCCGTGCCGTGCTGGTCGTCGTGAAAGACGGGAATCTTCATGCGCTTGCGGCACTCGCGCTCCACGATGAAGCAATCCGGCGCCTTGATGTCTTCGAGGTTGATGCCGCCGAAGGTGGGTTCGAGCGCGGCGATCACGTCCACGAGCTTGTGCGGGTCGGACTCGTTGAGCTCGATGTCGAACACGTCGATGCCGGCGAACTTCTTGAAGAGCACGGCCTTGCCTTCCATGACCGGCTTGGAGGCAAGCGGCCCGATGTTGCCAAGCCCCAGCACCGCGGTGCCGTTCGACACGACGCCCACCAGATTGCTGCGCGCCGTGAAGCGCGCGGCATTGAGCGGATTCTCGACGATCGCCTCGCACGCGAACGCCACGCCCGGCGAATACGCCAGCGACAGATCGCGCTGGTTGATCATCTGCTTGGTCGGCGCGATGGCGATCTTCCCGGGGGTGGGGAATTCGTGATAGTCGAGGGCGGCTTCGCGGAGTTTGTTCGTGGCGGGATTCGACATGGGAGGGGGAGGCTGAGGGGGAGATTAGAATGGCTACTCGAACGCATTGTAGCGCCAATTCCGGGGACGATTCCTTTCAGTTCGGGCGTAGGTGCCGCGACTGAAATGGCGCGAAAAGCGCGCTTTTTGCGGGTGTCTCCACGCCTGCTTGAACGCCTGCTTCAGAGTCCTTTCATATCGTTTTCTCATCGCCCTTTCGACATGCTTTCCGAGTTCTCCCTGATCGACCGGTATTTCGCGAAGCGCGCCCGCGCGAACACGCGCCGCGCGGCGCTCGGCATCGGCGACGACTGTGCGCTGATCGCGCCGCCCGCCGGCGAAATGCTGGCCATTTCGACGGACATGCTCGTGGAAGGCCGCCACTTCCTGCCCGACGTCGATCCGCACGCGCTCGGCCACAAGGCGCTCGCCGTGAACCTCTCGGACCTCGCCGCGATGGGCGCCGCGCCGCTCGGCTTCACCCTTGCGTTTTCCTTGCCGAAGCCGCGCGAAGACTGGCTTGCCGCCTTCAGCGCGGGACTCTTCGAGCTGGCCGACCGCTACGATTGCGAGCTGATGGGCGGCGATACGACAGCGGGGCCGCTCAATCTCTGCATTACGGTGTTCGGCTCCGTGCGTCAGGATGTCGCACTTCGTCGCGACGCCGCGCGACCGGACGACGACATCTGGGTTTCCGGCACGCCCGGCGACGCGCGCGCGGGGCTGGGCGTGCTGCGCGGCGAACCCGGCATGGCCCAGGTGAGCGCCGGCGATGCCGCCGTGTTGCGCCGCGCGCTGGAATACCCCGAGCCGCGCATCGCGCTCGGGCTCGCGCTGCGCGGCGTGGCGCGCGCGGCGCTCGATGTCTCGGACGGCCTCGCCGGCGACCTGCTGCATATCCTCGAACGCTCGAAGGTCGGCGCGCGCATCGACGTCGACGCGCTGCCGCGCTCGGCGGCGCTCGCGCGCCTGCCGCTTGCCACGCAGCGCCAGTGCACGCTGGCGGGCGGCGACGACTACGAGCTCTGTTTCACGGCGCCGCCCGCGGTGCGCGGGGCCGTCGAGGCAGCGGCGCAACAGGCCGGCGTGCGCGTGACGCGCATCGGTACAATAACTTCCCTTGACCCGGCCGATGTGACCCGCGCGGCGCCGACCCTCGCGTGGCACGACGGCTCCGGCGCGCCGCTCAACCTGACGCTGCAAGGCTTCGACCACTTCCATGCCGACTGACCCCACGCCGTCGCCCGCCGACGACCTGTCCGCAGCCGGACATCCGGCCGCCGCAGCGCCGCCCGTGGCCCGCCCCGCGGGTCCGCGCCGCGCCGACGCGCCGTTCATGCTGACGCACCCGCTCCACCTCCTCTCGCTCGGCTTCGGCTCGGGGCTCTCACGCATCGCGCCGGGCACGGCCGGGACGCTCTTTGCATGGGCGTCGTTCGAGGTGCTGAACCGCTACCTCACGGTGCTCGACTGGGGTTTGCTGATCCTCGTGGGCTACTTCGCCGGCATCGTCATCACGGACTTCACCGCGAAAAAGCTGCGCGCCGAGGATCCGTCCGCCATCGTCTGGGACGAGATCGTCGCGTTCTGGCTCGTGCTGCTGATGGTCACGCCCGCCGACTTCAAGGGCAAGCTGCTGGCGTTCGTCGTGTTCCGCTTCTTCGACATGGTCAAGCCGCCGCCGATCCGCTATGTCGAGCGCCGCTTCAAGGGCGGCTTCGGCATCATGCTCGACGACCTCGTCGCCGCCTTCTTCACGCTGCTCGTAATCGCGCTGTGGCGCATGTCGGTCTGATCCGCCGCGCCCGCCCCTCACGCTCACCGGGTTACCCGAGAATGCCTACCGATTCCGTCCTCCACCAACTCGCCATCCGCGTCGGCAACAAGCTGCGCGAGAGCCGCATCATGCTCGCCACCGCCGAATCGTGCACGGGCGGCATGATCGCCACGGCGATCACCGACATCTCGGGCAGCAGCGGCTGGTTCGAGCGCGGCTTCGTCACCTATTCGAACCAGGCGAAGAGCGAAATGATCGGCGTGCCCGCCGAGATGATCGAAAAGCATGGCGCCGTCAGCGAGCCCGTCGCGCGCGCGATGGCCGAAGGGGCGCTCTCCAACAGCCGGGCACAGGTTTCGCTCTCGGTCACCGGCGTGGCCGGACCGGGCGGCGGCACGCCCGACAAGCCGGTCGGCATGGTGTCGTTCGGCTGGAGCAATCGCCTGCACACGAGCGTCGAAACGCTCGTCTTCAAGGGCGACCGCGAGCAGATTCGCGTGCAGGCGGCAGCGCACGCGCTGCGCGGGCTCCTCGCACTGATCGACGAACAGGAACGGTAAGCGCGGACGCGGCATACTGGGCGGCCGGCGCACACGCACAGGAGAGGCACCGCCATGGCCAGCGCGAACACCGCAGTCGACGAACTGATCCGCCACTTCGGGCTCGAACCGCATCCCGAAGGCGGTTACTACAGCGAAACCTACCGGTCGGACAAGCTCGTGCGGCGCGAACATGCGCCGGCGAGCGACGGCACGCGCGCCGCGTCCACGGCCATCTACTTCCTGCTTGCGGACGGCGCCTATTCGGCGTGGCACCGCATCCGCTCCGACGAGCTCTGGCATTTTTACGCGGGCTCGCCCGTCGAAATCCATTCGATCGACGAGCGCGGCGTGCTCTCCACGCGCAAGCTGGGCCACGCGCTCGATCATCCCGGCACGGTATTCCAGGCCATGGTGCCCGCGGGCCACTGGTTCGCGGCGCGCTGCTGCGATCCGTCCACCTGGGCGCTCGTCGGCTGCACGGTCGCGCCGGGTTTCGAATTCAGCGAGTTCGAGATTGCCGACGTCGATGCCCTGACCGCGAAGTTCCCCTTGCATCGGGCGATCATCGAGTTGCTCGGGAAGCCCGCGGCCGTGGCAAAGAAAGCCTGATCGGCCGCCGCGCGCGTTAGCGGAACGCGTTGATGCGATCGCGCGTCTCTTTGGCAGCCGTTGCGGCCGCCTGCGCGTAGTCTTCGCCCTTGCTCGCGTAGATGATCGCGCGCGAGGAATTGATCAGCATGCCCGTGCCGTTCGCCGTGCGGCCGGCCTTCACGGTCGACTCGACGTCGCCGCCCTGGGCGCCGATGCCGGGAATCAAGAGCGGCATCTCGCCCACGATCTCGCGCACCGCTTCGATCTCCTTCGGGAACGTCGCGCCCACCACGAGGCCAAGCTCGCCGCTCGCATTCCACTTCTGCGCCGCCAGCGAGGCCACGACCTGGTACAGCGGCTTGCCGTCCACGGCGAGGAACTGCAGGTCGGAGCCGCCCGGATTCGAGGTGCGGCACAGCACGATCACGCCCTTGCCCGGGTGGGCGAGCCACGGCTCGATGGAGTCGAAACCCATATAGGGGTTGACCGTCACCGCGTCGGCCTTGAAGCGCTCGAAGGCTTCGCGCGCGTACTGCTCGGCGGTGCTGCCGATGTCGCCACGCTTGGCGTCGAGAATCACGGGCAGGCCCGGATGCTTTGCGTGGACGTGCGCGATCAACGCCTCGAGCTGGTCTTCGGCCCGATGCGCGGCAAAGTAGGCGATCTGCGGCTTGAACGAGCATGCGTACGCAGCCGTCGCATCGACGATGTCGCGGCAAAACTCGAAAATCGCGTCGCTGCGGCCGGCCAGCGCCGCCGGGAACTTCGAAGGCTCGGGGTCGAGGCCCACGCAAAGCAGCGAGCCGGTGCGCTGCCAGGCAGCGCTCAGGGTCTGGGTGAAGGAAGTCATGATGAAAGGCTCGCGGCGAGCGCCTGTGCGATAGAAAGGAAAACGGCGCGTATTTTAACCGGCGCGCGCCGCCTTGCTTTCCCGCGCCCCCGCCCTGCCTCGCGCGCCGAGGCGGTGCGGCCCCGCCGCCGCGCGCATGTCGAGGCGCTCCACCGTGAAGGCGAAGCGACGCACGAGGCGCTCGCCCCGCGCGAGCACGGTCATGCCGTTCGCATCGCCGCCGCCCCTCAGATTCACCGCATTGATCGGATGATCGACGGGCTCGAAGCAAAAGAAGTCCTTGCCCGGCGGCGTATAGAGCACGTAATAGTCGGTGTTGGCGTAAATCGACAAAGACAGCCGCCGGCGCTCCCACACCACCGCGGCGCGCCCGCTCCAGCCGCTGAACGCGTGATTCACAAGCTGCTCGGGCAGCGGATACGCCACGCCGAACTGCCAGGCGGGCGGCGCGGGCACGTGGCGCACCGGCAGCCAGTCCTCGCCCGAAAGCCACACGCCGCTTGCCGGCGCGGAAAGCTCGGTTCTGGCGTCGCGCGCGAGGAAAGGATGCACGCCGAGCCCGAAGGGCAATGCGTCGCGGCCGGTGTTCTCCACTTCGAGCATGATGGCGAGCGTCGCGCCCTCGAGCGCGTAGGTCAGCGCCGCGCGATAGGCGTAGGGCTCGCCCCCGCTGCGGTCGAGCACGAGCCGCACGCGCTCGCGCTCGGCGCTTTCGATACTCCATGGCGCGAGCCAGCCGTCACCGTGAATCGGCATCGGTTCGCCGGCGCGATTGCGCGGCACTTCGACATTGCGGCCGCCGAAGTGAAAGCGGCCTTCGCCTATCCGGTTCGAATACGGCAGCAACGGGTAGCACGCGAGCTCGTTCGGATCCATGCGCGCGCTCACGTGCTCGCAGCGGCGAAACACCGGTTCGAGCGCGCCTTCGCTGCGCCAGTCGAAGCGCGTGATCCCGCCGCCCAGCTGCGGGGCGACATCGAGCCGGAGATACGCGTTCGCGAGCGTCACGCAGGCCACATCGCTCACGCCCGCCGCGCCGATCGCGACCGCCGACGTGCTCGGGCCGGGCATAACGGGATGCGTGGCGGCTTCGAGCCGCGCGCGGCGCGCGGCGGCGGGGGAGCTCGGCGAAGGCAGGGGAGAGGCTGTCGCGCCGCGAGCGGCGCTGGAACGGGTGGGTCGACGCACGGCGGGATT
This sequence comes from Paraburkholderia acidipaludis NBRC 101816, assembly GCF_000684975.1. Classification (GTDB taxonomy): domain Bacteria; phylum Pseudomonadota; class Gammaproteobacteria; order Burkholderiales; family Burkholderiaceae; genus Paraburkholderia; species Paraburkholderia acidipaludis. Next base: position 49,772 of record NZ_BAXZ01000015.1, read on the forward strand.
GACGACGCTCATGTGTGGCTCCTGGAGAGGCATGTTGATTGCCGCCCCACATTCGCGTGAGGCGGCTCACCGCAAACCTGCCGATGCCGCGCAACGCGAGAAAACCGGCGGCCGCTTCTTGTATTCGCCCTTCTACCTCGGGTCATCCTGGCAAGTCCAACAGCACACTTCCGATCGACTGCATCTGTTGCCGGAGAACAACGAATGTTCGTTCGTTTGTAGTACGTACCGCATTCAATGGCGGGGATGTCGTCAAACGCGGCGGCGGCCCCGAAACAGCGGTTCCGCCAGGCCCGTGCGGCCGGTCTTCGCCGCGAACACCCCGCCGGCAGCCGGGTCGCCCGCGAGCGCGGCCTCGTCCATTTCGGCCCGCGCGCTCGTCACGTACAGCGTGTCCAGCAGCGCACCGCCGAGCGTAACGCAGCTAGGCTGTGCTGTGGGAATCTTTACGCGCCCGGTTTCCAAACCATTGACACCGTAACGAACCACGCGCGCGCCGCCCCATTGCGCGTTCCAGAGGCCGCCTTCGGCATCCACGGTCGAGCCGTCGGGTACGCCGGTCGCGTCCGCGAGCGTGGTGAACGCCCGGTCGTTTGCAATCGTTCCGTCCGCGCCGTAGTCGCACGCGCGAATCTCGCGCGTGGGCGAATCGCAGTAGTACATCGTCCCGCCGTCCGGGCTGAACGCAATGCTGTTGGAGATCGCGGGCGCGGGCAACGGCAGGCGCTCGAGCGTCAGATCGGCATCGAGGCGGTAGAAGCCGCCAATTGCCTGCAGCGGCTCGCCCTCGTGCTTCGTGCCGAACACGAAACGGCCCTGGCGGTCGCAGCGTCCGTCGTTCAGGCGCGTGGGCACGCCGGGCTCGACTTCCGTGATCGTTTCGATGGCCCCCGTCGCGAGATCGAAGAACGCGAGCCGCGACGCCAGCCCAAGCAGCAGCACGCCCTCGTCCTCGCAAAGCGCAAAGCACGCGAGCCGCTCGGGCATCTCCCATGTCACGTGCGAACCGTCGCGCGGGTCGTAGCGCGACAGGCGCGCGCCTTCGATATCGGTCCAGTACAGGCGGCCGCTGCGCGCGCACCACGTCGCCCCTTCGCCCAGGGTGTTCCGGGCCGGCACGACCAGTTCGGCCGTAGCCGCTCCTTCCGCGCTCATGCCCAGCCTCCGTCCACGACAATATCCTGCGCCGTGATCATGCGGCTGTCGTCGGCGGCGAGGAAGAGCGCCATGCGCGCGAGGTCCTCGGGCAGCAGCTCGGCGTCGATGCACTGGCCGCGCTTGATCGACTCGCGGCCTTCGTCGGTGAGCCACAGGCGCCGCTGCTTCTCGGTCATGACCCAGCCCGGCACGAGCGTGTTCACGCGAATGCCGAAGCGCCCGAGATCCTTCGCGAGGCCGCGCGTGAGGCCCTGCACCGCCGACTTGCACATCGTGTAGACCGGAAAGTCGGCTTGCTTGAGCATCCAGCTGATCGATCCCATGTTGATGATGGAGCCGGCGTGTGCGGCCTTCATGTCCTCCGCAACGGCCTGCGCGGCAAAGAGCTGGTGCCGCACGTTCACCGCGATGCCTTCTTCGAACGATTGCGGCGTAACGTCCGCGAGCGCGTGACGGCGATCGTTCGCCGCATTGTTCAGGAGTACCTGGATCGGGCCGTGCGCCGCCTTCACGTCGGCGATGGCGGCACGCAGCGCATCGATGTCGGTGAGGTCGCAGGTCACGAAGAGCGGCTTGTGGCGGGAGTCGCCCAGCGAGTCCGCGAGCGCCACGCCCGCGCTCGTGTCGATGTCGAAGAAGCCCACGCGCGCGCCCTGCGCGGCGAAGTGCTCGACGAACGAGGCGCCGATGCCGGTCGCGCCGCCCGTCACGAGGACGACGCGGTCGACGAGGCTCGGGTAGCGCGCATACGGTTCGTGCGCGTGGCGTGCGACGGCATTGGCGGGGGACGTCATGGTTCGGCTTCCTTAGTGGTTAGTCGCGTGCGCCGCGGTTCTTCAACTGGTCGAGCAGCACGGCCGCCAGCAGGATCGCGCCGCGCACGAGGTACTGATAGAACGCGTCGATGTTGAGCAGGTTCATCACGTTCTCGACCGTGCCCATGATCAGCACGCCGATCACCACGCCCGAAATCGTCGCGCGGCCGCCCAGCAGCGAGACGCCGCCCAGCACGCAAGCCGAAATCACGTTCAGCTCGAAGCCTTCGGCCGCGTTCGGCTGGCCCGAGGTGATGCGCGAAGCGAGGATCACGCCGGCGAGCGCCGTGACCGCGCCCTGGATCAGGAAGATCCAGACCCGCGTGCGCTCGACGTTGATACCCGCGAGGCGCGAGGCCTCGGGATTGCCGCCGATGGCGAGCGTGTTGCGGCCGTACACCGTGTGATTGAGCATCACGCCGAACATGATGAAGCAGATGAGCGTGACCCAGATCGGCAGCGAAACGCCGAAGAACGTCAGGTTGCCGAGCGCGATGAACGTATCCGACGACACGCCCACGGCCTGCCCGTGCGAGACGATGAAGCCGAGGCCGCGCACGATCTCCATCGTGGCGAGCGTGGTGATCAGCGCGTTGATCCGCAGGTAAGCGATCACCGCGCCGTTGACGAAGCCGATGGCGGCGCCCGCGGCCACGGCCGCAGCCATCGCAATGAACGTGTTGTTCGTCGCGTTGAGCACCATCGCGCAGAGCACGCCCGCGAACGCGACCGTCGAGCCCACGGAAAGGTCGAAGTCGCGCGAGGCGAGACAGAACATCATCGTGCAGGCCACCATGCCGATCTGCGAGACCGAGAGGGCAAGGCCCAGCATGTTCTCGATCGAGAAGAAATGGTCGACGGTCAGCGACATCACGACGAACATGACCACGAAGATCACGATCAGGCTGTACTCCGTGATCTGCTGCCACCACTTCTGCTTGTCGCTGGCTTGCGGTATCAGCGCTTCGGCAACCGTCTTCGCAGTGGTTTGCGCAGATTCGGCCGCCAGGTTTTCTCTTGCTTGCATTTCAGTCACTCCTCCCCGTCCACTCATGCGGCCAACGCCTGCTCGCGCTTCGGCAGCGCAAGGTCCAGCACCGCGTGTTCGCTCGCCGCGCTGCGCGGCAACTCACCCGAAATACGGCCTTCGCGCATCACGACGATGCGGTCCGACACGCCGAGCACCTCGGGCAATTCCGATGACACCATCACGATCGCGCAGCCGCGCGCCGCGAGCTGGTAGATCACGTTGTAGATTTCGTGCTTCGCGCCGACGTCGATGCCGCGCGTCGGCTCGTCGAGTATCACGACCTTCAGCTCCGGCTCCGCGAGCCAGCGCGACAAGATGGCTTTCTGCTGGTTGCCGCCCGAAAGAAAGCGGATCTTCTGGCGGCGATGCGGCGTCTTGATCTTCAGGAGCTTGATGAAGCGGTCGGCCGTTTCGGCTTCCTTCTTGCGGTCGAGAAACACGCCCGCGCGCAGGAAGTGCCGGCGGCAGCTGATGTTGATGTTCTCGGAGACCGACGCCATCGCGACGATGCCCTGCTCCTTGCGGTCCTCGGGGCACAGCACGATGCCGTGACGGATCGCGTCGCCGGCGCTCTTCACCTTGATGCTCTTGCCGTCCAGCACGATCTCGCCGGCGCGGCGCTTGTGCGTGCCGTACACGAGCTGCATGAGCTCGCTGCGCCCCGCGCCGACGAGCCCGAAGAAGCCGACGATCTCGCCCGCCTTCACCTCGAAGCTCGCCGGCCCGGCAAGCGGATGACCTTCCACGCCGCGCACCGCGAAGCGCACGTCGCCGAGTTCGCGCGGCGTGTAGTTGTAGATGTCGCTGATCTCGCGCCCCACCATCTCGGCCACGATCGTCTCGCGCTTCACGCCGTCGAGCGTTTCGTGCGAGGCCACCTTGCGGCCGTCGCGGAAGATCGTGCAGGCATCGCACAGCTCGTAGATCTCGTCCATGCGGTGCGAGATATAGATCAGCGCGCGGTTATCGGCGCGCAGCTCGCGCACGAGCTTGAACAGCACTTCGGTCTCGCGGTGCGAGAGCGAGCTCGTGGGCTCGTCGAGTGCGATCACGCGCGCGTTGCGCAGGAGTGCCTTGCAAATCTCCACCATCTGGCGCTGCGCGATGGAGAGCTTGCGCAGCTTCGCGGCGGGATCGAGATCGACGCCCATCGCCGTCAAGCGCTCGCGCACGAACTTGCGCGCCTCGCCGCGCTTGACCCAGCCCAGCGCATTCGGCAGCGCGCCCAGCAGCAGATTTTCGGCGACGGTCAGATCCGGCACGTACTGCAGTTCCTGGTGGATCACGGCGATACCCGCGCCAATCGACGCCGCAGCGTCCGGAAAGCGCACTTCGTTGCCGTCCACGAGAATGCGGCCCGAGTCCGGCTGATACTCGCCGCCCAGGATCTTGAGCAGCGTGGACTTGCCCGCGCCGTTCTCGCCCATGAGGCCGTGCACCTGGCCCGAATGCACGTCGAACGAAACGCCGTCCAGCGCGCGCACGCCCGGGAACACCTTGCCGATATTGTCAAAACGCAGTGTCGCTGACACTTCGGTTTCCTCTCATTCGATACGCCGCTTCACAGCCGGCGCGCCCGCATGGGGTCATGCGGTGCGCGCCGGCGGCGGGCGGCGGGAAACGCTCAACTCAAGCGCGGTTCACGCGCTTACTTCGCGGCGAGACCCATCTGCTCGCGCACCTGGTTCACGTTGTCGCGCGTGGCCAGCATCCCGGTCGTCAGCGTGAGCAGCGGCGGTTCCTTGCCTTGCGTGATCCACGCGTACATCAGTTCCGAGGTTTCCTCGCCGTGGCGCTTCGGGCTGATGATCACGGTGCCGTAGAAGCCGGTCGGCGCGGGCTTCTTGAACTCGTTCAACGCCGAGTCCGATCCGCCGATGCCGATGCCGATCATGTTGTCGGCCTTGAAGCCGCGGCCTTCCGCTGCGCGCACGGCGCCCAGCACGGCTTCGTCGTTCAGGCCGTAGGCCACCCAGTGCTTGAACTGCGGGTTCTTCGTGAGCGCGATGTTGGCGGCGTTGAAGGCGTTTTCCGTATCGGTCTTGGCCTGCGGCGCGGCGATGATGTTCGCCTTCGGGAAGCCCGCGGCCACGAGCGCGTCGGTCGCGCCGCTCGTGCGGTCATGCGCGGTCGGCAATTGCTCGTAGGTCACGTCGATCGCGCCCACGTCCTTCATGTCCCAGCCGCGCTTCTTGATCTCGGCGGCAATGCCCTCGCCCACCTGCTTGCCGATGTTGTACGCGGAGATGCCCATGTGCGGCACCGACTCGATCGGCTTGCCCGAACCGTCGACAAGACGGTCGTCCACGGTCATCATCTTGAGGTTGTCGGCCTTCGCCTTGGCCACGATGCCCGGTCCGAGCTTGACGTCAGGCGTGCAGATGATGAAGCCCTGGGCCTTCTGCGCAGCCAGGTTGTCGATCGCGCTCATCACCTTCTCGCCCGACGGCGCGCCGATCTTCACGAGCGTGAAGCCATCCTTCTTGGCGGCCATCTCGGCGAACTTCCACTCGTCCTGGAACCACGGCTCTTCGGGCTGCTTCACGAGAAAGCCGATCTTTACCTCGTCTGCAGCCTTCGCGACCGGCGCCTCTGCCAGTGTCGCGCTTGCAGCAACCGCGGCAGCCATCAGCGTCAGAAAGATGCGTCGTTGCATGTTGTCAGTCTCCTGTCTTCTTCGTTCACGGGAAGGGTCGGCCGCTTGTTCTTCTCCCCGCCGCGGCGCGCGGCCAGCGCGTCGGCGGATTCCTGAGAATTCTTGCGTATTCCTGTCTATGCCTCGAAGCCCGCGCGTCAATCTCTCGCTTCAATCGTGATAGAGCGCGGTGCGCCCGCCGTCGATCGTGATGCAGGTCGCGTTGATGAACGGCGCCTCGTCCGAAGCGAGGAACACCGCCGTCATGGCCACTTCCTCGGGGCGGCCGATGCGCTTCATCGGCGGCAGCGCCAGCGTGGCTTCGCGCGCAGCTTCCGGATCGGCTTGCGAGTCCCACCAGTCGCGTGTGAGCTGCGTTTCGACGTAGCCCGGCGCGATCGCATTCACGCGCACGTTCTTCGGCGCGTATTCGATGCCGAGCGCGCGCGTGAGGCCCAGCACGCCATGTTTCGCCACCGGGTACGGAAAACAGCCCGGGATGATCTGGAACGCGTGCGTCGACGCGATGTTCACGATGCTGCCGGCGCCGCGCTCGACCATGCCCGGCAGCACGGCGCGGCAGCCGTTCCACACGCCGTCCAGATCCACCGCGAAGCAGCGCCGCCAGTCGTCATCGGTCATGGCGAGCGGGTCGGCGAATACGTTGATGCCTGCGTTGTTCACCAGCACGTCCACGGGACCGAATGCGCGCGCGGCTGCGTCCACCGCCGCGCGCACCGACGCGGCTTGCGTGACGTCGGTCTGCACCGCCAGCACTTTCGCGGTGCCATGTTGCGCGGCGATCTCGCGCGCCGTGGCTTGCGCGGTTTCGCCGTCGAGCTCCGCGAGCACGACGGCCGCGCCTTCGGCCGCGAACGCCCGCGCGATCGCGGCGCCGATACCGCGCCCGGCGCCGGTCACGAGCGCGACCTTGCCAGCCAGCCGGTTCACGCCGCCGCTCCGCGGCCCGCGCGAGCGGCCGCTTCCTGCGTCGCCTGCCAGCCCGCCACGAAGGCCTGCGCGTTCGCGCGCGTCGTGGCCGCGTCCTGGCCCGGCTTGTACAGCGCCGAACCGAGCCCGAAGCCGCTCGCGCCCGCCGCGAGCTGCGGCCCCATGTTGTCCGGCTTCACGCCGCCCACCGGCAGCAGCGGCACGACGAGCGGAATCACCGCGCGCCACGCCTTCGTCACGGCCGGCCCAAGCTGCTCGGCCGGGAACATCTTCAGCGCGTCCGCGCCGTGCTTCAGCGCGGCGAACGCCTCGGTCGGCGTCGCGACACCGGGCACGCACGCCATGCCCTGCAACTTTGCCGCGAGCACGACGTCGACGTCGGCGTGCGGCATCACGATCAGCTCGCCGCCCGCAGCCTTCACGTCTCGCACGCGCTCGGTGGTAAGCACCGTGCCGGCGCCGATCATCGTGTCTGCGGGAAGCGCCGCGCGCAGGGCCGCGATGCTGTCGAGCGGCTTGGGCGAATTCAGCGGCACTTCGATCAGCCGGAAGCCGGCCTCGTAGAGCGCGCGGCCGTGGTCGGCGGCTTCGGCGGGCGTAATGCCGCGCACGATCGCGACCATCCGGCACGCGCCGAATGCGGTCACGAAACCGGCATGAGGCGTATAGGGAGCAGGCAGATTCAGTTCGGATTCCATATCGTGTTCCAAGGTTCGCCGTCTGGACTCATAACACGCAGGTCAGGTTCAACGCCGCGCGGGCTGTGCCGACTGCGCGATCAGGCCGGCCTTCACGGCAACGTGCCACAGTCCGCGCTCGGTCGCCTGCAGCACGAGACGCGCGCGCGTGCAGCCGAACTGTTCGAGCGCGAGCTTATATCGTTCGCACAACGCATCGGCGCCGATCAGCTGCGGCGCGCAGGCCGCAAGCGGCACGTCGCGCCGCGCCAGCGAGGTTTCGAGTCCCAGCAGTTCATGACCGATCACGACGCCCGAGAGGTAGTCGGGTTGTTCGTCGGCCGAAAGCTGCCCCGTGAGGCCGAGCGTGCGCGAGCTGAACGCCGTCGCGAGCAGCCCGGCGCAGCCGTGCTCGCGCGCCACGGTAATGCCGCGCAGGAACGCCGACGTGTCCGGCTCCACGGGCCGCTTCATCGTGCGGCCGAGTATCGTGTGTGCCGTGAGCGCCGCGTAGACCTCGCCGGTCATGAAGGTGTAAAAGCGCGCAATGCGGCCTCCCTCCACCACGACCCACTTGGCGTGCGTGCCGGGCAGCCCGATCAGCGCGGTCTGCCGCGCATCGGTTTCCGCCGGATCGGACAAGGCGCCGAAAACCTGGGTTTCCTCGCCGCGCATGACGTTCGGCAACGCGCCTTGCTCCAGCACGCCCGGCACGACGGTCAGCAAAGCGCCGCGCGCCGTGCGGACGCTGACGACACCCGCCACGAGCGCATCGACGCTGGCCGGTGTCTCGACGTAGGGCGCCTGCACCCAGCCCTGCGCGCTGCCCACCATGCCGGCCGCGATCACCGGCAGCGCGGGCGCCTCCGCGAGCCATACGCCGCAGGCTTCGTCGAATGCTTCGTCGAACCCGCCCTCTTCCGCCGGCACCGGCAGATTCATGATTCCGGCCGTCGAAACGCGGGTTGCGAGCACTTCGCCGTTGGCGTCGAACAGATAGGCGCGCAGCGAGGTCGTGCCCCAATCGAGCCCGATCAACGCCGCGCGCGCGGCGACGCCGGTTTCCTGCGCGCCCTGCTCCACCGTTGCATCCCCCATTACGCCTCCCGTTGCATCTTTTTCGCGCGCCTTCATCGGCGGATCCTGCGCGCGGCAGGCTGCGGCGCGCGCCAGCCGAGTTCCTGCGAAATCGCACGGGCCTCGCGCTGCACGACGGGAATCAGTTCGTCCATGCGTTCGAGCGGCATGTACGGAATCGTGCTCGCCACCGAAAGCGCGGCCACGATCGCGCCCGACGCGTCGCGCACCGGCGCCGCAACGCAGCGGATGGAAATTTCGTTCTCCTCGAGATCGAACGTATAGCCGCCTGCCGCATAGCTCGTCATGCGCCTCAGGAAGGTATCCGGATCGAGGCTGTGGTCGGGCCGGAAGCTCACGCCGGCGAGCGCCTGGCGCGAAGCGTCGAACAGCGAGCGCCACGACGTGGGCTCGAGGTCGAGCATCATCGCCTTGCCAATGCCCGTCGAGGCGAGCGGCATGCGGTGGCCCACGCGCGAGCGCATTTCGAGGCCGCGCTGGCCGGGAATCTTATCGATGTAGAGCACGTCGTCGCCGTCACGCACGCCAAGGTGAATCGTGTCGAGCGTCTCGCCGGCGAGCGACTCCAGATGCGTGCGCGCGACCGCCGTGAGCGGCATCTGTTCGAGCGCGATGGTGCCCAGTTCGATCAGCTTCGGACCGAGCAGATAGCCGCCCTGCACCTGGCGCAGATAGCGCGCCTGCACGAGGCTGGACACGAGACGATGCGTCGTGCTGCGCGTCGTGCCCAGCACCGCGCCGAACGAGCGCAGGTCGCGCACGCCGGCCGCGGCGGCTTCGAGGATGGCGAGACCGCGCAGCAGCGTCTGCGTGCCGGCCTGCGAGGCGCCGTCGAGCAGCGTGGCGGGCAGGCCGATCTCGTCGGAGCCGGCGCGGATCTTCCTGGCGGCGGGCTTGCTGTCGGCTTCGTGCGCGTCGTCGGGCAGACGCGCGGCAAGGCTGGAGGACATCGCTTTGTTCATGGCAGGGCAACGAATGAGCGGTGGAAGCGGATCCGGAACGGTGCGACGCGGCTTCAGGCGCCGCGGCTGCCGAGAGACGGGAGGCAGCGGCGCGGGGAGGCGCCCCGGTAGGACGTGAGCGGCATAGCGCCCAACGCTTGCACGATCATGACGATGTCTCCGAATCTTGTGTGGCTTGCCGCTCGCGGCCAGCTCATTCTGGTCTGGGTTCCGGGCGGCGCCGTTGTTTTGCGGCGCTGCCTGCCGGTTGGTCTGGATTGTAGGTCTGTTTTTTCCTGATCTCCAATATGTGAATGTACTGCTCATATATTGGGAGTTGACCTTGCGTGCCGATACGGCGAAAAAAAACGGCCCTCGTTGTCCGAGGGCCGCCTTTCAGGCATGCCGTCTTGCGAGCCCCTGCGCGGGGCCCACCGGTCACTTGCCGGCCGGCGCCTTGTACGCCACGCAGTCGATCTCGACCTTGCAGTCCACCACCATGCTCGACTGCACGCACGCACGCGCCGGCGGATGCTCGCCGAAATACTCGCGAAACACCTTGTTGAACGACTGGAAGTCGCGCGCGTCGTCGAGCCAGACGCCGCAACGCACCACGTGCTCCGCGCCGTAGCCCGCTTCCTTCAGGATAGCGAACAGATTCTGGATGGCCTTGCGCGATTGCTCGACGATGCCGCCGTTGATCACCTCGCCGCCTTCCATCGGCGTCTGGCCGGATACGTACAGCCAGCCGTCGGCTTCCACCGCGCGCGCGAACGGCAAATGCTGGCCGCCCTGGCCCTTGCCGCCTTCCGCTCCAATTCGTTTCATCGTTTGCTCCTTGTAGATCGTTCGGCGCGCCGCGCAAGCGCCGCACCGGGGTCGAAATTCGTGACTCAGAATGCCGCGGGTTCGGCTTGCGCCGCGTGCGTGTCGCCTGTCTGGCGCGCGCCCCGCGCAACGAAATGGCCTGCCCGCGTTCCGGTCGGCGTGCCGTCGCAATACGACAGCACGCCGTTCACCCACACCGCGTCGATGCCTTGCGCCACCTGCTGCGGCTCTTCGAACGTCGCCGTATCGCGCACCGTTGCCGGATCGAACAGCACGAGGTCGCCGTGCCAGCCCACGCGGACTTCGCCGCGCTTGTCCAGCCCGAAGCGGCGCGCCGAAAGGCCCGTCATCTTGCGCACCGCTTCTTCGAGCGGAATCAGTGCCGCATCGCGCGCGTAGTGTCCTAGCACGCGCGGAAACGCCCCCCACAGCCGCGGATGCGGCAGCGGATCGTTCGGCAGGCCGTCCGAGCCCACCATCGTCGCCGGATGCGAGAGGATACGGCGCACGTCGTCCTCGGACATGTTGTGATACACCGCGCCCGCGGGCTGCAGGCGCTTCGCGGCCTCCTGCTGCGAGACGCCCCACCCGGCCGCGATGTCCTTGACGAGCTTGCCGGCCTGCTCGGGGTGCGGCGTGGACCAGGTGATCGTGATGTCGATGTCGCCCGTCACCTGCCTGAGGTCGAGCGTGGACGAACTGCGGCTGTACGGATAGCAGTCGCAGCCCACCGGCTGATACTTGCGCGCGCCTTCGAGCGACGCCAGCACCTCGCCGCTGCGCCCCCAGTTCGAAGGCCCCGCGCACTTCAGGTGCGAGATGACCACCGGCACGCGCGCGTGGCGGCCGATGTGATACGCCTCGTTCATGGCGTCGAGAATCGCGTCGAACTCCGTGCGCATGTGCGTCGTGTAGAGCGCGCCCGCCGCGGCGAGCGGCTCGGCCAGCGTGGCCACTTCCTCGGTGGAGGCCTCGTAGGCCGAGCCGTAGGCAAGCCCCGTGGAAAGCCCCAGCGCGCCGTGCGCGAGCGCCTCTTCGAGCTGCGCGCGCATGGCGGCGATCTCGCTCGCCGTGGCGGCGCGCTTGAGGTCGTCCATGTGGTTGTTGCGCAGCGCCGTATGGCCGATCAGCGCACCGACGTTCACGGCCGGCCGCGCCGCGTTGACCGCTTCGACATACGCGGAGAACGTGGGGTAGCGAAACGCGTCGCGCTCGCCAAGCAGATTCATCGGGTCGGGCGGATCGCCTTTGAGCGTCACCGGCGAGGCGCTGATCCCGCAATTGCCGACGATCACCGTCGTCACGCCCTGGCTGATCTTCGGCAGCATCTGCGGCGAGCGGATCACGTGGGTGTCGTCGTGGGTATGGACGTCGATGAAGCCCGGCGCGAGCGCGCGCCCGTTGGCCTCCACCACTTCTTCGGCCAGCCAGTTCGAGAGATTGCCGATCGCCGCGATGCGGCCCTCGCGCAACGCCACGTCGCGTTCGACGGGCGGCGCGCCGGTGCCGTCGTAGAGCATGGCGCCGACGATGAGCGTGTCGGCGGCTTCCGGGTGCGAATGCATGGCGGTCTCCCTCTTCTGTCGTCCTGTTTGTCAGTCACCGAGCGGCTGGCGCTCGCCGCCGCCGCGATGCGCGTCGAGCGTGTGCTTCATGCGGCGCAGCAGCTCGCGGGTTTCCTCGGGCTGCGCGAGCGCGAGTTCGGTCACGAGCACGTCGAGCGCCATCATCATCGCGTAACGCGATGACGACGGTTTGTAGATGAAATCGGTCTCGCTCGCGACGATCGGCACGAGGCAGTCGGCGAGCGCGGCGAGCGGCGAAGCGGGCGCGGTGAGCGCGATCACCTTCGCGCCGTAGTCGCGCGCGACGCGGCAACTGTCGATCAATTCGGGCACGCGCCCCGTCACGGAGAGCGCGACGACCGCGCACTCGGGCGACATCGTGCTCGCCACCATGCGCTGCAGCAGACTGTCCTGATACGACGCGACGGGACGGCCGAGCCGCACGAGGCGAAAGCGCATTTCGTCGGCAAGCGCGGTCGAACCGCCGCCCATGCCGAACACGTAGATCATGCGGGCGGCACGCAGCGCGGCCGCCGCTTCGGCGAACGGCGCCTCGCGCAGCAGTTCGTGATTGCGCGCGAGCGCCGCGTGAATTTCGTCGTAGACGCGCGTGGCGAGCGACTCGGACGCTACGCCCTTGCTGCGCCGCCCCGCGCCCTTCGTGCCGGCACCGTCCGCCGCGCCCGCGTACCCCGCGGCCGCACCGCGCAGGAAGCGCTCGCCCACCGCCGCGGCCTGCGCGAGACGCAGCTTCAGCTCGCGCACGTCCGCGCAGCCTACGGCCTTGGCAAAGCGCGTGACCGAGGCGATGCTCACGCCGGCGCGCTGCGCAAGCTCGCCGATGCTCGCACGCGCGGCGCTCGCCAGATCGTCGAGAATCAGCGCGGCGACTTCGCGTTCGGCCGGCCGCAACTCGGGCACACGCCCTGCGATGCGTGTCACGATATCGAAACGGCCGGATTCGGTAGCGGAATTCATCGAACGGACGCTGTTAATAAATAACATTCACGCGGAGATGGTACTTGTGTACCATCGTGCGGTCAATGCCAAACCGTCTGCCAGAAGTGCAATGGAGCGAATGGAAATGAAAGTTACAAACTATCAGGGCGCGACGATCGATCCGAACAGCAAGGGTCTCGGCAACGTGCCGGGCACGAGCATCCAGCTCGTCGACGCCGCGCGCCTCGAATGGAATCTGCTGGACGAGGACGTGAGCCTGCCCGCCGCCGTGCTCTATGCGGACCGCGTCGAGCACAACCTGAAGTGGATGCAGGATTTCGTCACGCGCTACGGCGTGAAGCTCGCGCCGCACGGCAAGACGACCATGGCGCCGCAGCTCTTTCGCCGCCAGATCGAGACCGGCGCGTGGGGCATCACGCTCGCCACGGCGCACCAGACGCGCGCCGCCTATCGCGGCGGCATTGCGCGCGTGCTGATGGCGAACCAGCTGGTCGGCCGCCACAACATGACGATGATCGCCGAGCTGCTGACCGATCCCGATTTCGAATTCTTCTGCCTCGTCGATTCGGTGCAGGGCGCCGAGCAACTGGGCGAATTCTTCCGCGCGGCGCGCCGCACGCTGCAAGTGCTGCTGGAGCTCGGCGTGCCGCGCGGCCGCACGGGCGTGCGCGACACCGATACGCGCCGCGCGGTGGTCGAGGCGATCGGGCGCTATCCCGATTCGCTCAAGCTCGCGGGCGTCGAAATCTACGAGGGCATCCTCAAGGAAGAGAGCGAGGTGCGCACGTTCCTGCGCGACGCCATCAACGTGACGAAAGAGCTGGCCGCGCAAGGCCGCTTCGCGCGCACGCCCGCGCTGCTCTCGGGCGCGGGGTCGGCCTGGTATGACGTGGTCGCGGAGGAGTTCGCGCCGGCGTCGGAGGCCGGCGTGATCGACGTCGTGCTGCGGCCCGGCTGCTACGTAACGCACGACGTGGGCGTCTACAAGCAGGCGCAATCGCAGATCCTCACGCGCAATCCGGTGGCGCGCCAGATGGGCGAGGCACTGCTGCCCGCGTTGCAGCTCTGGGCCTACGTGCAGTCGATTCCGGAGCCGGGGCGCGCGATCATCGGCTTCGGCAAGCGCGACGCGGCATTCGATTCAGGTTTTCCGGAGCCGTCGCGCCACTACCGGCCTTCGCGCGATCGCGCAAAGGGGGCGCCGCCGCGCGAAATCGCGGCGAGCGAGGGCTGGGAAGTGTTCCAGATGATGGATCAGCACGCCTACCTGCAGATTCCGGCCGGCGCCGATATCGAGGTGGGCGACATGATCGCCTTCGACATCTCGCACCCGTGCCTCACGTTCGACAAATGGCGCCAGGTGCTGCTGGTCGATCCGTCGTATCGCGTGACGGAAGTGATCGAGACGTTCTTCTGAGCCGAGGGAAACTCAGGGGAGCGCACGGGCGCTCAGGCGCCGCTGCTCTCCCCGGCTGCGGCCTGTGCGGCGCACGCCTCGCCGATGCGCGCTTCCATCATGCGCAGCGCGCCCGAGAGCGCGGCGAGCGCGTCGTCGGGCAGGGACATCGTCAGGTTCAGGAATGCATTGCGGCGCGGCAGGCTTGCCTCCGTGGCCGCGCGGCCCGCTTCGGTAAGCTTGACGTTCGTGATGCGGTTGTCGCGCGGGTCGGCGCTGCGCTCGATCCAGCCCAGCGACTCCAGCGCCTTCAATTGCCGCGTGAGCGCGCCCGGATCCACGCGCAGGCGCTCGACCAGACGCTTCTGCGACGACTCGCCGTTCTGTTCGTAGAGCGCCAGCAGAATGCGCCAGCGCGGCAGCGGATGACCCACCTGGGTCTCGAACGCGGCCATGAACGTGCGATAAGTCCGTCCGAACTGCTGGACGATGGCAATGCGATCGTGTGTATCCATGTCGTGTTTCGAATGAGAGCCCGGCCGTGTCAGTGTCAGTCCGCGTGGACAACGGGCTCGACCTTGCGGTGCAGCTTGATGGGCGGCACGCGGCGAGTCTGCCAGATCGACACCACCGCAATCGCCGCCGCCATGGCAATGCCCAGATGAATGGCGCCGACCAGCGCCTCGCGGGCGGCCTCCAGCAGCGCCGCCCCGTTGTGCCCCGCGTGCGCGAGGTCGCCTAGCAGCGTGGCCTGCGCGTCGCGGTTGATGAGGATCTGCGGGTCGGCCAGCTGCGGCAGCCAGTGCATGGCGTGATCGGCGTCGAGCGCGCTGCGCACGCCGCTCGCATAGAGATGCGTGACGAGGGTTCCGGTCAGCGCCGTGCCGATCATCCCGCCTATCATCCGCAGCGACTGCAGCAGCGCCGTGGCGATGCCCAGGTGCTCGCGGCCCGCCGTCTGCTGCGCGAACACGGTGAGATTGGGCATCACGAAACCGAGCCCGAGACCGCCGACGATCATGAGCGTCATCAGGAGCGAGCGCGGCGTGCCGCGCGTGGCGACGACCACGGCGAAGCAGGCCGCCGCGATCATCGCGAAGCCGATGTAGAGCATGAGATTCGGATTGCGGATGCGCGAAACGATGCGCCCGTTGGCGATGCTGCCGATCGTGATGAAGACGACGAGCGGCGTGATGACGACGCCCGCCTCCTTCGGCGACATGCCGAAGCCGCCCTGGAACAGCAGCGGCGCGTAGAAAAGCAGCGAGAACATCGTGAAGCCGCCGAGCACCGCCAGCGTGAAGAGCGCATTGAGACTCGGATTGCGGAACATGTCCACGGGCAGAATGGCCTGCGGGCAGCGCAGTTCCCAGCGCCACAGCGCCCAAGCGGCCCCAACGGCCACGACGAGGAGCGCCACGGAGAACACCCCCACGCCGTGCTTCGGCAGCATTTCGACGAAGAGCTGGAGGCTGCCGAGCGCAATCGCAATGAGGAGCGCGCCGGGCCAGTCGAGCCGCATGCGCGCCTCGTGCGCCACCTGGCGCAAATGCGGCAGATAGCGCCAGACGAAGAAGAGCGAAAGGAGCCCCACCGGCAGATTCACGTAAAAGACGGAACGCCAGCCGTAGTACTGCGTGAGAAACCCGCCGAGCGACGGGCCAACGGCGTTGGCGATGCCGAACGCGGAGCTCATGAGCACCTGCCAGCGCAGCCTCACGACCGAATCGGGAAAGAGATCGGGAATGCAGGCAAAGGCGGTGCCGACCAGCATGCCGCCGCCGATGCCCTGCAGGCCGCGCGCGAGGACGAGGAACAGCATGCTGTTGGCCGCGCCGCAGAGCACGGAGGCGCCGGTGAAGACGACGATGGAGGCGATCACGAACGGCTTGCGCCCGTAATAATCGCCGAGCCGGCCAAAAATGGGGACGGTGATGACCGAAGTCAGCAGATAGGACGTGGCCACCCACGCGTAAAGCTCGAATCCGCGCAATTCGGCCACGATGGTCGGCAAGGCGGTGCCGACGACCGTCTGATCGAGCGCGACCAGCATGGTCACGAAGGAAACGCCGAGCATTGCCAGCAGCGATTCCCGGAACGGCAGTACCTGCCCGCTTGAGTGGTGGGCGGCGGTATGAACAGCCATTTTTTGATCCCGCAACGGTTGACGCGTCAAATATTGACCATCATAGCACGGCGCAATCCTCTAAACTGGGCGAACGCCACTCTCGCCGGGAGATTTATGGGGCCACAGTCCGACACCGCCGCCAGCCTCGCTGGCCTCGCCGGAACGCTGTCCGAAGCCGATCTGGCAGCGCTGCGCCGTGCGAAACACCAGCTCGAGAGTCCGCCGCTCGGCATGAAGCTCGCGGCCATTGTCGGCGCACCGATCGAGAAGATGATCGCGCGGCTGCCGACGCTCGCCGGCGACAAGGTCAACGAAGCCACTCAGGCCGCGCTGCGCAAGTGCCTGCAGATCGCGCTCAAGACGCTCGGCAAAGGGGGCAATGGCCTGGCCGGCGAACCCGGCGCGCCGGCCGCGAGGCCCAGCAACCTGCTGCACAAGTTCGCCGTCGCCACGACCGGCGCGGCCGGCGGCGCGTTCGGTCTGTTCGCGCTGCCGGTGGAATTGCCCGTGACGACCACGCTGATGTTCCGCTCGATCTGCGACATCGCGCGCAGCGAGGGCGAGGATCTCGCCCACCCCGACACGCAGTTGCAATGCCTGACGGTATTCGGCATGGGAGGCCGCTCGGCGGCCGACGACGAAGCCGACCTCGGCTATTTCGTCGTGCGCGGCGCGCTAGCGCAGGCGGTGTCGAAGGCGTCCTCGGAGATGGCGACGAAGGGCTTCGCCGCGCATGGTTCGACGGCTTTGCTCAAGCTCATGCAGACCATCGCGACGCGCTTCTCCGTGCAGGTCAGCGAGCAGGTCGCCGCCAAGTCGATTCCGGCGATCGGCGCCGTGCTGGGCGCGATGGTCAACACAGTGTTCATCGATCACTTCCAGCACGTCGCCCACGGCCACTTCGCCATCCGGCGGCTCGAGCGGCGCTACGGCGAAGCCGCCGTGCAGGCCGCCTACGACGCGATCGAAGTCTCGCTCGACTGAGGTCCGCGCGGGCCGGCCGTGCCGGTGCCCGTGACGCGGCGCACGAAACGCGCAGTGTCGTCGAGCGCACGGCGCGCCTCCGGCACGAACGGCGCATAGATGGGCCAAACGTGCGGCTGGCCGCGGGCGACCTCGCATTCGACTGCAACGCCGGCGGCCCGCGCATGGTCGGCTACGCGCAGCGTATCGTCGAGCAGCGTTTCCGTGCTGCCCGCCAGCAGGAAGAGCGGCGGCAGGCCGCGCAGATCGGCATAGACCGGCGACGCATACGGATGCGTCGCGCTCGCTGCCCCAAGATAGAGCGGCGCGACGCGCGCGAACACGTCGCCGCAGAACATCGGATCGCGTCTGTCGTTGCCGCGAAATGAAGCGCCGGTCGTTGCCAGGTCAGTCCACGGCGAATAGAGCACCGCGCCGGCCGGCAAAGGATCGCCCGCATCGCGCAGCGCAACGAGCGTTGCGAGCGCGAGCCCGCCGCCCGCCGAATCCCCCGCAATCACGATCGATGCCGCTGGGCGTCCCGCCGCCAGCAACTGGCGATACGCGGCGAGCGCATCGTCGATTGCGGCGGGAAAGGGGTGTTCGGGAGCGAGGCGATAGTCGAGCGAGAACACGTCGGCTTCGGCGCGCGGCGCGAGGCCGAAGGTGATCGAGCGATGCGTTTGCGGCGAGCAGAAGTAGTAACCGCCGCCATGCAGATAGAGGATCGTGCGCGCTTCACGGCGCCCGTCCGCCTCGTGCACGAGCCACTCGCCGCGCAAAGGCGCGTCGCTGGCGGCGTATTGCTCACGCAGCTGAAAACCGGTGGGCGGCTGTGGCGACCACACCCGCTTCGCGGTATTCGCCCGCACGCGAGCGACATCGATCGGCTCGCGCGTGGCGGGCAGAAAGCGGCGCCGCAGATACCAGCACACCAGCCGGCTCTGCCAGCTCATCAACCGGCCCCCACGGGCAGCCCCTGCGCGCAGGCGCGCGTCGTCAATTCGACGGCAGCACCTGGCCGCGAATCTCCCCGGACGGATTCTGCTCGGTATGAATATTGAAGTACCACTGACCCGCCATGAGATCGGCAGCCTGCTTGTCGTCCAGCTGCGCCGATCCCTTCATCGGGCTTGCCAGGTCGGACTTCGCGATCGGCACCTGCACCTTCGCGTTCTGCCCGACAGGCGCGGGGCCGTGGAAGTGAGCAGCCGTCACGGGACCTGACAGGTCGGCGTAAGTCACCGTCCATTGCAGCTGCTTCGACGACGTGTCGAACGTGGCGTCGAGCTTGCCATGGCCGTGGCTCACGCGCGGCGGGACTTCGCTGGACGGCTGGAGATTGGCCTTGAGGGCGACGGTATCGGCAAAGGCGGCACTTGAGGCGAGGACACACAGGGCGAGAGCGAACTGCAGCGGACGAAGTGCAATCATGGGAGTTCTCCGTTGTCATGGTACGTCGCGTCGACCATCCGAAGCGGCGCCCCCACATGCTAGAGCAAATTTTGCGATAGCGTCGGCTGTCTCCTCGCCAGGGACAAACGTGCGGAGCGAAAAAAAGAGCGCCGCAAGCGGCGCTCTTCCATGCTACGACGTGCTGCCCGGATCGCTTTAGAAGCGATGGCGGATACCCGTGGTAACGATGCCCTGGTTCTTGCTCGACGAGAAGTTGTTGTCGCTCTGGTAGCCAACCTGCGTGATGCCCGCGGCGTTCTGGCCGGCGCCCCACATGCCGACGCCTTCGAGATAGACGTCGGTACGCTTCGAGAGCGCGTAGTCCGCCTGCAGCGCGAACTGGTGCCAGTGCGCCGAATTGCTGCCGTTCGCATCGAGCATCGAGCCGTTTGCGTTCGTGTACGTATACATCGCGCCGATGCCGAGGGCCGGCGTCAGGTTGTAGTGGAAGTTGCCTTCGATGTTGTTGAAGCGCACCGAGCCGCTGACAGCGCCGTCGAGACGCGACTGCGTGAACACGACGCCACCGATCATCGGACCGTAGGCATAGCTTGCGCCGAGGCCCCAGTTGCGTTGACGTTCGTCCGCGCCCATG
Source organism: Paraburkholderia acidipaludis NBRC 101816 (assembly GCF_000684975.1). Classification (GTDB taxonomy): domain Bacteria; phylum Pseudomonadota; class Gammaproteobacteria; order Burkholderiales; family Burkholderiaceae; genus Paraburkholderia; species Paraburkholderia acidipaludis. Next base: position 68,967 of record NZ_BAXZ01000015.1, read on the forward strand.
GATGCGCCGAACGTGCTGACGAGGGGCGAGCCCTGCACCGAGCCGCCGGCGTTGCCGTCCACGCCGTTGATCTGCGTGTAGGCCACACCGAGGTGCAGGCCGGCGTACTGGTAGCTCATACCGGCGCTGTACGCGCGGTTGCTCGCAAAACCGCCGGCCTGGTTCGAGAACGAATAGAGACCGCCGAACTGGAAGCCGGAAAGATTCGGGCTCGCGTACTTGATCGAGTTGTTGAGCGAGAACGTGCCGTTGAGGTCGTCGTTGTCGATCAGGTGCGCCGTGTAGGTGCCGCCCCAGCTGCCGACGGCCGTCATCGGACCGACGTAGTCGATCATCGAGTCGAACTGGCGACCGAGCGTGACCGTGCCGGAGTCTTTCTGCGTCAGGCCGACGAACGACTGGCGATTGAACAGGCCGCCGTTCTGCTGGCCGTTCATGACGTCGAAGCCGCTTTCGAGCGTGAAGACCGCGGCCAGGCCGCCGCCCAGATCCTCGGCGCCGCGCAGGCCCCAGCGGCTTGCATCGAGGTTGCCGCTCGTTCCCGCGAAATTGTTATGGCCGTTGACGTTGGTCGTGTAGGTGATGCCGGCATCGACGATACCGTACAGCGTCACGCTGCTTTGTGCGTACGACGCCGATGCGAATGCTGCGGCTGCGGCCGCGAAAACCAGTTTCTTCTTCATATGCTTCCTTTGATGCTGAGCCCTTGGGTAAAACCGGATGTCGGCCCCGGCACTCGCGCCGGCCTTGCCTCGTCCTTGCCGCGCCAGGACGGCGCCGCTTTGATTTGCATCCCGAAGTTTAGGCGGCAGCCTCCTCCGCGAGGCGCTACGCGTGGGGGCAAAAGCATTTTTGAATAAGTCGAATGCCCGCTGACAAAGCCGGTACTCGCTTGACACACAACGCTCCTGGACTATCTCGCTTTTTTGTCCATCGCGCGGCATGCCGCCCTATCCCGTTAAAGCGTTGTCTCAAGCCAACACGAAAATTTCGAAATAAGCCATCGATTCGGACGAGTCCCATTCCTTGGCCACGTCGCCTATCGGTACTATCTGGCACGAATCGCGCGAGCGTCTTGCGCAATCCGTCGTGTGCAATCTCTTTACCCCTTCGCCTCTTGACGCGCCGCCTGGCGCCGCGCGCATCAGAGCTTTCCATCCGATGTCGATCCGACCCAAGTCGATGAATCAACTCCAGGCGATGCGCGTGTTCCTGAGCGTCGCCGAACACGGCTCCTTTGGCCGGGCCGCCGCCGGCCTCCATCTCTCGAACGCGGTGGTCACGCGCTACGTCGCGCTGCTGGAAGCCCATCTGGACACGCGCCTCGTCAATCGCAACACGCGCAGCGTCTCGCTGACGGAAGCAGGCGTCGCGTATGCAGAGGCTTGCAGGCAAGTGCTCGACGACCTGGAGCGCATCGAAGCGCAAATCGCGCACGGCGTATCCGTACCGTCCGGCACCTTGCGCCTCGTGGCGCATGCATCGTTTTCGCTGAACCGCCTCACGCCGCTCTTGCAGCGCTTTCTCGAAACCCATCCGAAAGTGCGCGTGAGCCTCACGCTGTTGCACCGGCCCGTCGATCTGATCGAGGAGGGATTCGACGCCGGCATCGTCGTCCCGCGCCAGGTGAGCGGCGGCACGCTGATCCGGCGTCCGCTCGTGACGATCGCGCCGATCGCGGTCGCCGCGCCCGCCTATCTCGCGCGACGCGGCGTACCGCGCAGTCCGGCCGAGCTCGCGCAGCACACGCTGCTGGCGCCTTCCGCGGACATCCACGGCAACGATTGGCAGTTCGAAACGCCGGAGGGCAACTGCGAAGTGGTCCAGGTCGAGCCTGCCTACACGGTCAACGACGCGGTCATGCAGCGTCATGCCGCGCTGGCGGGCATGGGCATCGCCATACTTTCCTCGGATCAGGTGGAAGCCGACCTCGCGAGCGGCGCCGTGGTGCGCGTTTTTGCCGGCTACGAAATTCGCGATGCCGACAAGGAACTCTCGCTCGTCTACCCCGGCCGCCGTCATGTCCCGGCCAAGACACGCTCGTTCGTCGACTTCACCGTCGACTGGTTCCGTGGCCAGCGAGCCTCAGTCACGCCCGCGAACCGAGATTCCCGACATTTCTCGTAACAATCAATTGACCGTTTTTGCCTCGATCTTTTTCGGGATAGTGATTAGGCTTGGATTGCGAGAAGTGACTCTTCACCGAAGGGTCTCCAACTTTGAACGCGGCTTCGGCCGCGTTTTTTTTGGCCCTTCGCATCGCTCGTCGCCACCGGCTTCCCTCCGCAAACCGGCCGGTCAGGCCAGCAAGGCCGCCTGCTTCCCGATGTCGTCCAGCATGGCGTGGCCGGTGCGGACCAGCGCGAGCCCCTCCTCGCGCAGTTGCGCCGGCGTGTGGATATCCATGTGGCGGCGATAAGTCTCAAGGAGCGCGAGCAGCGCCGGATAGTGAAGCACCCCCACCGCGCCGGCCAGGCGATGATGCCATTCGCGCATGCGCGCAATGTCAACTCGTTCGAGCAGCGGCGGCAACGCGTCCAGATCGTCGCGCACCGCCGAAACGAACGATCCCAGCAACGCCTTGACGGTCGCCTCGCTGCCCCACACCTGAATCATGCGCGCCAGATCGAGCGGACCGGAATGGCGCGCGGCGGCCGGCGCAACGGCCGCCGGGTTGGCGCGCGGCGCGGCCACGACGCTTTCGCCTCGCGGGCGATGAGCCCCTCCGGCGCCGAACCAGCGTGCAAGGTGTTCGCGCAGCGTCGCCACACGCGTCGGCTTGACGAGGCAGTCGTCCATGCCCGCGGCGTGGCACAGCTGGAGGCTTTCCGGCCCCGTGCTCGCCGTAATGGCGAGAATCGGCAGACGCGGGTCGCCGTTCCGCTCGCGCTCGATCTCCCGTACGCGCCGCGCCAGATCGTAGCCAGACAGGTTCGGCATATGGCAATCGGTAATCAGGCAGCCATAGCGGTTCTCCTCCATCGCCGCGAGCGCCTCGGCACCATCGTTGACCACGTCGCAGGCAAAGCCGAGCAGCGCCAGTTGACGGCGGATCAGTTCCTGATTCACGGGATGATCCTCCGCAACGAGTATCAGTCGGCCCGCCGCATGCTCCCTTTCGCGTTCGGGCGCGACGTGCGCCGCCTCGGCGCCGCTCGCGGAACACGCAGCTGCGGCCGGCAGTCCCGCCAGCGCCATCGCACAGGCGGCGCTCAGCCCGCGCCACGAAAGCGGATTCATGCTCAAGCGCACGCCGTTCTCCGCGATGCGGTAGCCGGTCGGCTTCGGCTTGTCGGTCAGGCTGATGACGGGCGCCCCGAGCCTCGACAAGCCGGATACGTACGAGTCGGAGGCAAGAATCAGATCGATTCGTTCTGCGAATGATGCCTGGCGTCGTGCCGCGAATTCGCCAAGCACGTCGCCGGGTATGCACGTCATCCGCATGCCAAGCGACGTGCCGAAATGAGTCAGCGCGGCGGCCACGCGCGCGTCGTCGCACAGGACCAGCGCGCGCTTGCCGACCAACCCGTCCGCGTGCGCCGACCGTGCCTCGATCGGCAACTCGATCCGCAGCGTGAGCGCCGTCCCGCGCCCAAGCTCGCTTTCCAGCTCGAGCGTGCCGCCCATCAGCGCCGCCAGCCGGCGGCAGATGGTCAAGCCGAGCCCCGTGCCGCCGAAGCGGCGCGTCGTCGACGACTCAGCCTGCACGAACGGCTCGAACAATTGCACCTGGGCATCCTGAGCAATGCCGATACCCGTATCGGCAACCGTGATCACCAGACGCTGGCGCGCCGGTGAAGAACACGCCGCGCCGACGGGCTGCAGGGCCGATACGCTCACGCTCACCTCGCCCGCCGGCGTGAACTTGATCGCATTGCTCAGCAGGTTGAAAAGGATCTGGCGCAGCCTCACGCTGTCGCCGCGCAGCCTCGCGGCCACCTCGGAGCCGATATCCACGAACATCTTCAAGCCCTTCTCGTGCGCACGCTGCGCCAGCAGGCCGACCGCGTTGTCGACGAGCGCGCGCACCTCGAACGGCTCGCTGACGATGGCGAGCCGCCCCGCCTGGATCTTCGAATAATCGAGCAGATCGTCGAGTATCTGCAGCAGCGCCCCTGCCGATTCATGCACCATGTCGACCATCCGCGTCTGGTCGGCGTTGAGGGGCGTGCGCTCGAGCACCTCCACGAGGCCGAGCACGCCGTTCATCGGCGTGCGGATCTCGTGGCTCATCATCGCAAGGAAATCGTCCTTCGCGCGCGAGGCCGCTTCGGCAAGATCGCGTGCGCGCGCAATGGTCTGCTCGGCGCGACTGCGGCGGCGCATCTCGCGCTGAAGCAGAACGTAGGCGCGCAGCGTGACCAGCAGCACGACCCCGAATGCGATCACGAACGGCAACAGACGCAGCGCGTTCACGCTCCAGCGCTGGGTGTGGCCCGCGGCGCCCGTCGTCCAGCGGTTGCGGATCTGCTGGCGCTCGTCGGGCGGCATCGCCGCGAGCGCGCGGTCGATGAGCGCCGCGAGCGGTGCCAGGTCGCGGCACACGGCGAAGCCCACGGCGTCGTCGACGGCTATCGTGCCCAGCACCTTGAGCGATCCGGCGTACTGACGGCTGAGCGGCAGGTCGAGCGCCGCCGCATTGCCGATGGCCACGTCCGCCTGGTCGTGAGCCACCATCCAGAGCGCGGCTTCGACACTCGCCGCGCGCACGGTGCTCACGGCGGGTGGATCGGCGGCAAGCTGGGCAGCGCCGGGGGTGTGCGGCGCGAGCACGATGCGCCGCCCCGAGAAATCGCCGATGCCGCGCGCCATCGGCTCGTCGCGACGGCCCACGAGCACGAGCGGATAGCGTTCCAGCGGTTGCGTCAGCACCGCGTTTGCGCCAACGACTTCGTCATGCAAGGAGGTGGCGAGCAGCGCGAGCTCGCCGCGCCGAAACGGCTCGGCCGCGCGCGCCCAGCCGGAAACCGGCACACGCTCGAACACCACGCCGAGCGTACTGCCAAGGTAGTCGAGGTAGTCATTCGCAATGCCTTCCGGGCGCTGCGCGCCGCCAATGAGGCTGAACGGCGACCAGTCGGCGTCGACGCCGACTTTCAACGACGGCAGCGCCTGCAGCCATGCGCGCTCGGCACTGCTGAGCGTGAACGCGGGCGCTACGGGCACCAGCCCGACCGTGCCGTCGAGCCAGCGCGCGCGTATGCCGCTCGCGGCTGCGGGGCGCACACCGGCCAGCGCCATGTTCAGCCGGTCGCGCAGGACGCGCTTCGAAGCCGGGACGGCGAAGCGCAGATCACGCAAGCGCAGGCGCTCCGTGCAGGCGATGCGCAGCATCCGGAAAGCGTCGAGCGAAAGGCGGTAGCGCACGACCGGGGCGAAGCCGGCATAGACATCCGCCGCCCCCGTGGCGACGGCCCGCAGCGCCTCGTCCGTACTGGCATAGGCACGAATGTCGGCAAGCCGGAAACGTTCACGCAGGATGGGCTCGAGCGCGTACCCTCGCTCGACCGCAAGACGCGCGTGACCGAGCCGCCGCGCCGCCGTGACAACGCCCTCGTTGCCCGCGCGCGTGACGAAGACGGTCGAGCCGCTCAGATACGGCGCGGTGAACGCAAGACAGCGTTCTCGCAGCGGCGAACGCGCAAGGCTCATGATCACGTCGACCTCGCCGGCGCAGGCTCCGTCGAGCAACGCAGGCATGTCGCGATAGACGCGCGGCTCGAGTTCCACCGGAGCGCCGATGGCAAGACGCAGATAGTCGGCGCTGAAGCCGCTGAGCGCGCCGCCGTCGAGCACGTCGAGCACGTCGAGCGGCGGCCAGCCGCCGGCAACAACGCCGACAATCAGCTTCGGGGGAAATGGCGGCGTCCCGCCCGCCATGGAGGCCGTGGCCAACGCGCTCGCCGCGCCGGCTGGAGCGCTCGCCCGCGCAGAACCCGGCACGAGCACCGCGGCAAGCATCAGTGCAATGAGGATTACGAATGAACGACGCCAGTACGCCGCCGCCAAGGCGTAACCGGACACGCGCGAGAGCGCTTTCATCCGTGCGGTATCGGTCAGGCTTCTGCGTCGCCGGATAGCCGCGCCGCCGCGCGCCGCATCCGCGCGTAACGATGGCACAGGCCCGCGCCGATCGCTCCCGTCATCGGCGCGGCCCAGAAGAGCCAGAGCTGGTCGAGCGCCCAGTCGCCGACAAACAGCGCCGGGCCGCTCGAGCGCGCCGGATTGATACCGCCATTGCTGACGGGAATGCAGATGAGGTAGACCACCGTGAGCGCGATGCCCAACGCCACGGGCGCCGACCTGCGCCGCTCGGGCGAAGCCGACATGAGCAGGTGCATCGAGACGAACATGAACGTCAAGGCGCACTCCACCACGAGCACGGCGCCGAACGCGTAGTCGCAGGGCGAATGCTCGTCGTAGCCGTTGGCGCCGAATTCCGAAACGGAGAGCGCAAACCCAGGCCGGCCGCTGACGATCCATGCGAGCAGAGCGGCGCCGGCAATCGCACCGGTTGTCTGCGCCGCGATGTAGGGCGCCAGGTCGCGCACGGGAAAGCGCCGCGCGACGGTGTAGCCGACAGTGACAGCGGGGTTGAAATGGGCGCCGGCCGCATGGCCTACGGCGAAACTGGCCGCCGCGAGCGCGAGCCCGAATGAGGCCGCCATCTCGAATATGCTCCAGCCCTGAGCCGGGATACTGGCATTGAGCGCCGCGCTGGAGCAACCCGCGAATACGAGCCACGCCGTCCCTGCGCCTTCCACTGCCAACCGCATACCGAGCTTCATCGTTCCGTCTCCGCGCCATGCGCCGCCCCGGCCGGCAGAAATCGCGCTGCTCGCGTGACGACGTACGACAATTCGCTTACTGAATCTGGAATTATCGTGAGCGCCTGCCCATCGTCAGATAGGACAAGTCTTAAAAGGCAGGAGAATAGACAGGATGCGCGGTACGGTAACGTCCGACGGACTTGTCGGTGATCCCGCCTTATGCCGGTGCGCCGACCAGTTCCGCAAAGCGCAGCAGATCGACGTTGCCGCCCGACACGACGATCCCCACGCGCTTGCCGCGCACATCCAGCTTCTGCGAAAGCACCGCCGCCGCCGCGAGACAGCCCGTCGGCTCGACGACGATCTTCATACGGCTCGCGAAGAACTTCATCGTCTCGACGAGTTCGGCGTCGCTCACCGTGACGATCTCGGGCACGCGCTCGCGGATCACGGCAAAGGTGTACTGACCGAGATGCTGCGTCTGCGCGCCATCCGCGAGCGTCTTCGGCGTGTCGATATGGACGATCGAGCCGGTCTGCAGGCTGCGCTGGCCGTCGTTGCCGGCTTCGGGCTCCACGCCGATCACCGTGCACATGGGCGCGAGCGCGTGCGCCGCCGTCGCGCAGCCCGACAGCAGCCCGCCGCCGCCGAGCGGCACGAACAGCATGTCGAGCGCGCCCGCCTCTTCGAAGAGTTCCTTCGCGGCCGTGCCCTGGCCGGCCATCACGTGCGGATGGTCATACGGCGGAATCAGCGTGAGGCCGCGCTCCGCCGCGAGCCGCTTGCCAAGCGCCTCGCGGTCTTCGGTATAGCGGTCGTAGAAGATGACTTCGCCGCCGTAGCCGCGCGTCGCCTCGACCTTGATGGCGGGAGCATCGTTCGGCATCACGATCACGGCCTTCACGCCGAGCAGCTTCGCCGACAGCGCGATCGCCTGCGCGTGGTTGCCCGACGAGAACGTGATGACGCCGCCCGCCTTCTGCTCGGGCGTGAACTGCGCGATGGCGTTGTAGGCGCCGCGAAACTTGAACGCGCCCATGCGCTGGAAGCTCTCGCACTTGAAGAAGAGCTCGGCCCCCACGCGCTCGTTGGCCGTGCGCGAGGTCAGCACCGGCGTGCGGTGCGCAATGCCGCGAATGCGCTCGTGCGCGGCGGCGACGTCTTCGAAGGAAATCGGCAAGGAGCTCATGATCGGTCTTCCGTGGGCAGGTAGGTGTAGACGGTCGAACGGGCGACGCCCAGTGTACGCGCCACGTCGGCAAGAGCGTGGCGCAGGTTGAGAAGGCCGCTTTCGGCCAGTTCGCGCACGGCTTCGCGGCGCTGCGCCAGCGTCATGCCGATGGGCGTGGTGTTGCGCGCCGCGGCGAAGCGCTCGAGCGCCGCGCGCACGTCGTCGCTCGTGCGCGAACCGAGCGTTTCGGGCACGGGCGCGGCGGCGTCGGTGCGCATCAATTGCCCGAGGCCCGCCGTCACCGCGCCGAGCAGGGACACGTCCATGTTCAGGCAAAGCGCGGCGACATACTCGCCAGCGCTGTTCTTCAGGCCGATCGAGGTGCTCTTGACCGGGCGGCCATCGGGAAAGGCGTTCGGATAATTGGGCACGACCTCGGGAAAGCCGGGGTCGGTGATGCGCGCGAGCCCCATCTCGGTGGCGGCCTCCCCGACCTGACGGCCCGAGAGATTGTTCGCGATCGCCACGACCGAATGCTCCGGCTTCGTGAGGTCGTGCAGCACGACCTCGACGAGCGGCGCGAGCGTCTGGCCAAGCGCCTCGACGATCTTGCGGCCCTCACGCAGGAGGAGCTCGTTTTCGCTCGCATGCGGAGCTGCGGGTTTCGATTTCGTCATGAATGACATTTTGACGGTTTGCGACAAAATGTCAATTTTGAGGCGATGTGCGCCGTGGAAGAGGTACGCGGAAGACGCGCTTCTGGCGGCTTAATGAAAGCAAAAGCCCCGGATTCTGCATCGCGCAGGCGTACCTGCAGCGTGAAATCCGGGGCCAGGGGGGTGTTGCCGAAAGGCCTGATTGTTCGACCAGGCCTGGCTGTTTTTCCTCAGAACGGAATATCGTCGTCCATTTCGTCGAAGCCGCCGCCAGCCGGCGCGCTCGGACGGCTGCTACCGCCACCACCGCCGCTCGGACGCGAAGCGCCGCCGCCCGAAGCACGGCCGCCGCCGCGCGACTGCTCGGCCGGCTGACGGCTGTAGCCGCCGTCGTCGCCCATGTCGCCGCCGCCCATCGAGGCGCCGCCGCTGCGGCCGCCCAGCATCTGCATCTGGTCCGCGACGATTTCGGTCGAGTAACGGTCCGTGCCGTCCTGCGCCTGCCACTTGCGCGTGCGGATGCGGCCCTCGATGTACACCGACGAGCCCTTCTTGAGGTACTCCGAGACGATCTCGGCGAGGCGCCCGAAGAACGACACGCGGTGCCACTCGGTCATTTCCTTGAACTCGCCCGAGGCCTTGTCCTTATACCGGTCGGTCGTAGCGAGGCGGATGTTCGCCACGGCATCGCCGCTCGGCAGATAGCGCACTTCCGGGTCGGCGCCGAGATTGCCGACGAGAATGACCTTGTTCACGGATGCCATGAATTTCTCCTGTTGATTCCGTTGCGAGGAGCGGCCGCGCGGCGCGCGTGCGGGCAACCGCCATCGCCGCGCGCAGACCGCCTCCGCAAAAACTGTTCGACCGATCTCAGGCGCGTTTGACCGGCGCCTTCATATTGGCCGCGATTATAAGCCAGCACAACACGAGCCCAGAGCACGTGTAGAACACGGCGCTCGCCCCGTCGTGCTTGAGCAGCCAGCCGCCCACCACGCCGCCGAGCGCAAGCCCGATGGACTGCGTCGTGTTGTACACGCCCGTGGCCGCGCCCTTGCGCGCACCCGGCGCAAGCTTCGAGACGAGCGACGGCTGCGACGCTTCCAGAATATTGAACCCGAGGAAGTAGACGAACAGCACGGCTGCCACAACCGTAATGGTATGCGTCAGCGAGCCGAGCAACAGCTGGCCGATCAGGATAAGCCCAATGGCCGAGAGCAGCACGGCCTTCATCTTGCCCCGCTTTTCGGCCGCAATGATGGCCGGAACCATCAGCACGAACGAGAGACCCATCACCGGCAGATAGATCTTCCAGTGCGAGGCCACCGGCAGCCCCGCGTCCACCAGCAGGCGCGGCACGACGAGAAAGAGCGCTGTCTGCGTGGCATGCAGCACGAGCACGCCGAAGTTCAGGCGCAGCAGCTCCACGTTGTGCAGCACCTCGGCGAACGGCGCGCGCACGTGCACGGGCTTCGGCGCATTGGGCACCACCCACAGCACCACGCCCACCGCCAGGATCGAGAACACGCCGACGAGCGCGAAGAGCCCGCTCATGCCCACCCATTGATACACGATCGGCGCGCCCACGATCGCCACGGCGAACGACATGCCGATCGAGCCGCCCACCATCGCCATGGCCTTGGTGCGGTGCTCCTCGGCCGTGAGGTCGGCGATGAACGCGAGGACGGCGGAGGAAATCGCGCCCATGCCCTGGATCACCCGGCCGACGATGATCCACGTGATGTCGTGCGCGCCGGCCGCCACGAAGCTGCCGATGGCGAAGATCAAGAGGCCGGCGGCGATCACGGGCTTGCGGCCCATTTTGTCGGAGAGCCAGCCGTAGAAGATATAGAGGAGCGACTGCGTGACGCCGTATGCCCCGAGCGCGATGCCGACGAGCAGCACGTTCTCGCCGCCGGGGATCGTTTTCGCGTAGACCGAAAACACCGGCATGATCATGAAGAGGCCCAGCATGCGCAGCGCGAAGATCGAGGCGAGCGACAGGGTTGCACGCCGCTCGGGCGCGCTCATGCGGGTAGAGGTGGCAGACGGATTGGACATCGGGGAACGTGTTCTGATTGGACCGCCGCTGCCCGTGCGTGCTGGTGCGGCGCCGCCGCATTGCGCAGCGCGCTCACGGCCGCGCGACGCTCCCGAAGCCTCCGCTCTCGCGCCTTCCGTTGTTGCTTCGAAGGCCCTCGAAGACCGTCAGCAAGCCGTAACGGCGGTCTGGAAAAGTCGTTATAGTAGCAGGTTTAGCCCCCCTTTCTCCCGCAGGTTCATGGAACAAATCCGTATCCGTGGGGCCCGAACCCACAACCTGAAGAACGTCAATCTGGACCTGCCGCGCCACAAGCTCGTGGTGATCACCGGGCTTTCGGGCTCGGGCAAGTCGTCGCTGGCGTTCGACACCCTTTATGCGGAAGGCCAGCGGCGCTACGTGGAGAGCCTCTCGGCCTACGCCCGCCAGTTCCTGCAGCTGATGGAAAAGCCCGACGTCGACCTGATCGAGGGTCTGTCGCCGGCCATTTCCATCGAGCAGAAAGCGACCTCGCACAATCCGCGCTCCACGGTCGGCACGGTCACGGAAATCCACGACTACCTGCGTCTGCTCTATGCGCGCGTGGGCACGCCCTACTGCCCCGATCACGAGATTCCGCTGGAGGCGCAAAGCGTCTCGCAGATGGTGGACGCCGCGCTCGCGCTGCCCGAGGAAACCCGGCTCATGATCCTCGCGCCCGTGGTCGTGGACCGCAAGGGCGAGCACGCCGAGCTCTTCGACGACATGCAGGCCCAGGGCTTCGTGCGCTTTCGCGTGCGCTCGGGCGGCGGCACGGCCAACGAAGGCGAGGCGAAGATTTACGAGGTGGAGTCGCTGCCGAAGCTCAAGAAGAGCGAGCGCCACACGATCGACGTGGTGGTGGACCGGCTGAAGGTGCGGCCCGACATGAAGCAGCGCCTCGCCGAATCGTTCGAGACGGCGCTGCGCCTCGCCGAAGGCCGCGCGATCGCGCTCGAAATGGATACGGGCAAGGAGCACCTGTTCAGCTCGAAGTTCGCGTGCCCGATCTGCTCGTACTCGATTCCCGAGCTGGAACCGCGCCTCTTCTCGTTCAACAACCCGATGGGCGCCTGCCCCGAGTGCGACGGCCTCGGCCAGATCACGTTCTTCGACCCGAAGCGCGTGGTGGCACACCCGTCGCTCTCGCTCGCGGCGGGCGCCGTGAAGGGCTGGGACCGGCGCAACCAGTTCTATTTCCAGATGCTGCAGAGCCTTGCGGCGTTCTACGACTTCGACATCGACACCGCGTTCGAGGACCTGCCCGAGAAGGTGCGCAAGATCCTGCTCTACGGCTCGGGCAAGCAGGAAATCCCGTTCTCGTACATCAACGAGCGCGGGCGCACCTCGGTGCGCGAGCATGTGTTCGAAGGGATCATCCCGAACCTTGAACGCCGCTATCGCGAAACCGACTCGGTAGCCGTGCGCGAAGAGCTCGCGAAGTACCAGAACAACCAGCCCTGCCCGCATTGCGAGGGCACGCGCCTGCGCCGCGAAGCGCGTTTCGTCCGTATTGGTTCAAATGCGGGCTCGAATGATGACGCGCGCGCCATCTACGAAGTGAGCGGCTGGCCGCTGCGCGACGCGCTCGGCTACTTCCAGACGCTGCGGCTCGAAGGCGCGAAGCGCGAGATCGCCGACAAGGTCGTCAAGGAGATCGTCGCGCGCCTCATGTTCCTCAACAACGTGGGCCTCGACTATCTGTCGCTCGAGCGCAGCGCCGAAACGCTCTCGGGCGGCGAGGCGCAGCGCATCCGCCTCGCCTCGCAGATCGGCTCGGGCCTCACCGGTGTGATGTACGTGCTCGACGAACCGTCGATCGGCCTGCACCAGCGCGACAACGACCGCCTCATCGCCACGCTCAAGCATCTGCGCGACCTCGGCAACTCGGTGATCGTGGTCGAGCACGACGAGGACATGATCCGCATGGCCGACTACGTCGTCGACATGGGACCGGGCGCGGGCGAGCACGGCGGCATGGTGATTGCGCAGGGCACGCCGGGAGAGGTGGAGCACGACCCGGCTTCGATGACGGGCCAGTACCTGAGCGGCGCGCGCCGCATCGAGTACCCCGACGAGCGCAAGGAAGCCGACGAGCGGCGTCTGCGCATCGTGGAGGCCTACGGCAACAACCTCAAGCGCGTGACGCTCGACCTGCCGGTGGGCCTGCTCACCTGCGTGACGGGCGTTTCGGGCTCGGGCAAGTCCACGCTGATCAACGACACGCTCTACCACGCCGTCTCGCAGCACCTGTACGGTTCGTCGGCGGAACCCGCGCCGTTCGAGGCGATCGAGGGCATGGAGCACTTCGACAAAGTGATCAACGTCGACCAGTCGCCGATCGGCCGCACGCCGCGCTCGAATCCGGCCACCTACACGGGCCTCTTCACGCCGATCCGCGAGCTGTTCGCGGGCGTGCCGGCAGCCAAGGAGCGCGGCTACGACCCGGGCCGCTTCTCGTTCAACGTGAAGGGCGGCCGCTGCGAGAGCTGCCAGGGCGACGGCGTGCTGAAGGTGGAGATGCACTTCCTGCCCGATGTCTACGTGCCCTGCGACGTCTGCCACGGCAAGCGCTACAACCGCGAGACGCTGGAGGTCCAATACAAGGGCAGGAACATCAGCGAGGTGCTCGACATGACGGTCGAGGCCGCCTACGAGTTCTTCAAGGCGGTGCCGGTGGTGGCGCGCAAGCTCAAGACGCTGCTGGACGTGGGCCTCGGCTACATCCGGCTCGGCCAGTCGGCCACCACGCTCTCGGGCGGCGAGGCGCAGCGCGTGAAGCTCTCGCTGGAACTTTCGAAGCGCGACACCGGCCGCACGCTGTATATACTCGACGAGCCGACCACGGGCCTGCACTTCCACGACATCGCCCTGCTGCTGGAGGTGATCCACCGGCTCCGCGACCAGGGCAACACGGTGGTGATCATCGAGCATAATCTCGATGTCATCAAAACCGCCGACTGGGTCGTGGACATGGGCCCCGAGGGCGGCGCGGGCGGCGGCCAGATCGTCGCCCAGGGCACGCCCGAGCAGGTGGCGAAGTCGAAGGCGAGCTTCACGGGCCGCTACCTGGCGCCGCTGCTCAAGCGCGAGGCGAGTGCGGCAACGGCGTCGGTCGGCCGGTAGCACAACAACGGGGTCGCCCGGGGGAAACGCGCGCAAAAGCGCGCGCGGGCAGCAAGAACGAAGCAGTGGATCGACAGGGAGGCCGCGCGGCAGGGAAATCGCGCGCTTCCCGTGGGTCTGAAAACGGGTACACGGAATTATGGTCAAGCGCAACGAAGCCACCGACGACAAGCCGGTGCGCGACCTCAGGCCGCGTCCGGTCAGGCTGACGAGCGACATGAGCCTGCCGAAGCTCTCGGCCGTCGAGATCGGCAGCTACGTCGCGGCCATCGTCGGCATGTGGGCGGTACTGCAACTGAACCTGCTCGGCGCACTGCTCGCGGGGGCGCTCGTGTTCCAGCTCGTCCATACGATCTCGCCGCTCATCGAGCGGCGCATGTCGAGCCACCGGGCGCGCTGGGCGGCGGTGGTGCTGCTCTCGATCGTGATCGTGGGCGTGCTCACGGGTCTCATCGTCGGCGTCATCGAGCACTTCGAGGACGACGTGCCGAGCGTGCAGAAGGTGATGGGCCAGATGATGGCCTTCGTCGACCAGGCGCGCGGCCGCATACCCGAGGCCGTGGCCGCCTATCTGCCCGTGGACGTCGACCAGATGAAGCTCAAGGCGTTCACGCTCATGCACGAGCATGCCAACCAGATCCAGCAGGGTGGCAAGAACGCGGCGCGCATCTTCGGGCGGATCGTGATCGGCATGATCATCGGGGCCATCATCGCCGTCGGCGCACAGAAGAACGCGCAGCGCCTGCCGCTCTCCACCGCGTTCGTCACACGCGTCGCGCGCTTCTCCGACGCGTTTCGCCGCATCGTCTTCGCACAGGTGAAGATTTCGGCCATCAACACGGTGTTTACCGGCCTTTTCCTGCTGCTCGCGCTGCCCATCTTCCACGCGCCGCTGCCGCTCGCGAAGATGCTGGTCGTGGTGACCTTCGTGGTGGGTCTTTTGCCCGTGATCGGCAACCTGATCTCGAACACGCTGATCGTTGCCATCGCGTTGACCGTGAGCCTGCCCGCCGCCGTCACTGCGCTCGTGTTCCTGATCGTGATTCACAAGCTCGAGTACTTCCTGAACGCGCGCATCGTCGGCGGACAGATCGAGGCGCGCACGTGGGAGCTGCTCGTTGCGATGCTCGTGATGGAAGCCGCGTTCGGCATTCAAGGCGTGATCGCCGCGCCTATCTTCTACGCGTATATCAAGCGCGAACTGATTTACCTGCGCCTCGTTTGAAGGCGCACGCAACAAAAAACCGGCTTCCTTGCGGATAGCCGGTTTTTTCACGCCGGTTTTTACGCCTGTACGCGCCGCGCAAGCCTAACGGAACACCACCGTCTTGTGGCCATTGAGCACGATGCGATGCTCCGTATGCCACTTCACCGCGCGCGCGAGCGTCACGCACTCCACGTCGCGGCCGATCGCCGTAAGCTGGTCCGGCGTCATGCTGTGATCCACGCGCTCCACTTCCTGCTCGATGATCGGGCCTTCGTCCAGATGGCTCGTCACGTAGTGCGCCGTCGCGCCAATCAGCTTCACGCCGCGGTCGAATGCCTGGTAATACGGCTTCGCGCCCTTGAAGCTCGGCAGGAACGAATGATGGATGTTGATCGCGCGGCCTGCCAGTGCGTCACAGAGCTGCGGCGAGAGAATCTGCATGTAGCGCGCGAGCACCACGAGGTCGGCGCGCTCGTTCTCCACCACTTCCAGCACACGCGCTTCCTGCGCGGCCTTGCCTTCGTCCGTGGCGTTCAGCAGCGGGAAATGATGGAACGGAACGTTGTAGCTCGCCGCGAGTTGATAGAAGTCCTTGTGATTCGAGATGATCGCCGGAATCTCGATCGGCAGCTGTCCCGTGCGGTAGCGGAACAGCAGATCGTTCAGACAGTGGCCGATCTTCGAAACCATGATGACGACGCGCGGCTTCACGTTCGCGTCGTGCAGTTCCCAGCGCATGCCGAACTCCTGCGCGAGCGGCGCGAAGGTTTCGCGCAGGCCGTCGAGGCCGGGATCGCCGCCCACCTGCTGGAAGTGGACGCGCATGAAGAACTCGCCCGTGTGGCTGTCGCCGAACTGCGCCGAGTCGAGAATGTTGCTGCCGCGCTCGAACAGGAAGCCCGAGACGGCGTGAACGATGCCGGGCCGGTCGGCGCACGACAGTTTCAGAATAAAGCTGTGATCGGTCGACATGACCCTGGTAACTCCCATCAATTCTTCAGCAGGGCTGAGCGTAAAAAACCGAGCCCTTTCACAGCGTCGGCGGTTCGAAGATCGCGGCGATGCCCGCGCACGCGTCTTCGTCGATCCAGCGGCGGCGCAGCAGGCAGTCGAGCGTCGCGAGGCTCGCGTCCACGGTCATCGCGCCTTCCTCGATCCAGCGCGCCGCTTCGTCGATGCGCGCGAGACGGTGCTCGCCCACTTCGCCGTCCTGATTGTGCGGAACGAAATCCTCGGGCAGCGCGAGATCGTAGATGAAGATCTGCTCGGCCTGGGTGCCTTCGGGCAAGGACTGCAGCACATGGGCCGTGCGGCCCGGGACGGCGCGCGAAGCGATCGCCGCTTCGATGCCCGCCTCTTCCCAGCACTCCTTGACGATCGTGGCCTCGATCCCGAAGCCCCAACCTATGCCGCCCGCAACGACGTTATCGAGCATGCCCGGGTCGGTGGCCTTGGTCTCGCTGCGGCGCGCGATCCAGAGCTGCGGAGCGCTGGATGACGAAGACCCGGACGAAGACCCGGCGTATTCTACGACGCCGTTCAGGTGCACCGCGTACGTCATCGTCCCGAAGAAGCGCGACGCGGCGCGTTCGATGTACGCGAGCGGCGGCGCTTCGAAGGCATTGCGGATCGCGTAGGTCTCGTCGCGCCAGCCCGGAATGCGGCCTTCGGCGGCCAGCGCGCCGATCACGGCGCCGAGCGCCGCGCTGCGCGCAGTCGGGTTGTCGAATTTCGCCGACAAGGCCACGCCCGCGCCGTCGATTTCGAAGACGTCGGGCCAGCGGGCCAGCAACCGGGCGTCGGCCTGGCGGATCCAGCCGACGCGTTCGGCGCCGATCCAGAACGGCAGATGAACGCTCACGTCGAAGCGGCGCGCGGCGGTGATGCAGGGCAAAGTCATGGCGTATCAGTCGCGCAGCGCGACGCGGATGCCGATGGCGATGAACGTGATGCCCGCGAGGCGGTCGAGCCACACGCCCGCGCGCGGCCGGCGCTTGAGCCAGCCGCCGATGGTGCCGGCGCACAGCCCGAAGATCGAAAACACCACGACCGTCTGCAGCATGAACAGCAGGCCCAGTTCGAGCATCTGCAGCGTCACGGCCTGCGCGCCGTGCGGATCGACGAACTGCGGCAGGAACACGACGAAAAAGAGCGTGACCTTCGGGTTCATCATGTTGCCGAGCACGCTCTGGCGAAAGACTGTAGAGAGCGGCTGACGCGGACGGTCGCCGGCCGTGGCGAGACCCTGGCTGCGCAGCGCCTTCACCCCGATCCAGATCAGGTACGCGGCGCCCGCGAGCTTGAGGATCTGGAACGCCACCGGGGACGAGCGCAGCACGGCGGCAATGCCGAGTGCGGCGAGCGTCGTGTGGAACGTGATGCCTGCGGCAAAGCCGAGCGCGGCGACGAGACCGGCGGCGCGGCCCTGCGAGATGCCGCGCGCGAGCACCTGGAGGTTGTCCGGGCCGGGCGCGAAGGTGATGGCGATCGAGGTCGCGAGAAAGAGCAGGAAATTGGGCATGGGATCAGTTTCCGCTATCAGTGGCCGCCAAAGGAGGTCACGGTATAGAGCGAAAGGCCCGAATCGGCGAGCAGCTTCGAGCCGCCCAGATCCGGCAGGTCGATGATCGCCGCGCCTTCCACGACGGTGGCGCCGAGCCGCTCCAGCAGCAGCTTGCCCGCCAGCATCGTGCCGCCGGTGGCGATCAGGTCGTCCACGATCACCACGCGGTCGCCCTTGCCGCAGGCGTCCTCGTGGATCTCGACGGTCGCGGTGCCGTATTCGAGCGTGTAGGTCTCGGAAACCGTCTTGTACGGCAGCTTGCCGATCTTGCGGATCGGCACGAAGCCCACGCCCAGCTCATACGCGACGATCGGCCCGATGATGAAGCCGCGCGCGTCGAGGCCCGCGATGTAGTCGAGCTTCGCGTCCACGTAGCGCTCCACGAAGAGATCGATCAGGACCCGCAGGCCCTTCGCGTCGCCGATGAGCGGCGTGATATCGCGAAACTGCACTCCCGGCTGAGGCCAGTCGGGCACCGTGCGGATCAGGTTCTTCACGAACTGCGCGGTTTCGGCGGGCGCGTTCGCAGGTGCGTTGGACATGATTTCTCCGGGTAGTCGCAGGAATGATCAGGTATGAAAAACAGGCGATACGGTTTTGGGGCAGGATGACTCCGGCCGCCGGCCGCGCTCAGGCCGCCGATGCGCCAGCGCCCGCACCGCCCCTGCGATGCAGCGAGAGCCGCTCCTCGGCCTCGGCCAGCTGCTCGGGCAGGCCGCGCAGCACGACGATGTCGTTTTCGCGCAGCTTCGTCGACGGATCGGGCTCGACGCCGCGAATCCCGTGCCGGCGGATCGCCGTCACCTCGACGCCGATCTCGGCAAGCCCCAGCTCGGCGAGCGTGCGGCCCACGGCGTCGGCGCGTTCGTCGACCGGTACGGATTGTAGCCGCACCTGCTCGTGACCGTCCTCGCCCACATCGTCCGTGCCGTGGAAGTAGCCGCGCAGGAGGCTGTAGCGCTCGTCGCGCAGTTCCTCCACGCGGCGCACCACGCGCCGCATCGGCACGCCCATCAGCACCAGCATGTGGGAGGCGAGCATCAGGCTGCCCTCCACGATCTCCGGAATCACCTCGGTCGCGCCGGCGGCCAGCAGGCGTTCGAGATCGGCGTCGTCGACGGTGCGCACGATCACGGGCAGCGTCGGCTCCAGCTCGTGGATGTGATGCAGCACGCGAAACGCCGATGGCGTGTTCGCGTAGGTGATCGCCACGGCCGCCGCGCGGTGAATGCCGGCGGCGACGAGCGACTCGCGCCGCGCCGCGTCGCCGAACACCACCGACTCGCCCGCCGCCGCCGCCGCCGCCACGCGGTCCGGGTCGAGGTCGAGCGCGACGTACGACAGCCCTTCGTATTCGAGCATGCGCGCGAGGTTCTGCCCGGCGCGGCCGTAGCCGCATACGATCACGTGGCCGCTCTGCTTGAGGCTCTGCGTCGCGATGCGCGTCATCATCAGCGACTGCTGCATCCATTCGGTCGAGGACAGGCGCAGCACGATGCGGTCGGCGTTCTGGATCAGGAACGGCGCGGCGAGCATCGAAAGCAGCATCGCGGCGAGAATGGCCTGCAGCAGCGTGGGATCGACGAGATGCTTGTCGAGGATGAGGTTCAGCAGCACGAAGCCGAATTCGCCCGCCTGCGCGAGCCCGAGGCCCGTGCGCATCGCCACGCCCGGCGAGGCCCCGAAGAGCCGCGTGAGCGCCGTGATCATGACGGCCTTGAGGACCACCGGGCCGATCAGGAAGGCCAGCACCATCAACGGGTGCTGCCAGATCACGTGCGGATTGAGCAGCATGCCGGTCGTCACGAAGAAGAGCCCGAGCAGCACGTCGCGAAACGGCTTGATGTCCTCTTCCACCTGATGCTTGTAGGGCGTTTCCGCGATCAGCATGCCGGCAATGAACGCGCCGAGCGCGAGCGAGAGGCCGAATTTGTCGGTGATGAACGCGGCGCCGAGCGTGACGAGCAGCACATTCAGCACGAACAGCTCCTGCGAACGGCGGCGCGCCACGACGTTGAACCAGCGCGTCATGAACTTCTGCCCGACGATGAGCAGGAGGCCGAGCGCGAACACGATCTTGAGCGCGGCGAGCCCGAGCGACTCCACGAGCGACTTCGAATCGCCGCCGAACGCCGCGATCACGATGAGGAGCGGCACCACGGCCAGATCCTGGAACAGCAGCACGCCGAGAATGTTGCGGCCGTGCTCCGACTCGATCTCGAGCCGCTCCGCGAGCATCTTGCTGACGATGGCCGTGGACGACATGGCGAGCGCGCCGCCCAGCGCCACGCAGGCCTGCCAGGTGATATGTACCCAGTGTTCGAGCCCAAGCCCCACCAGCAGCGCGACGGCGATGGTTCCCAGCACCTGCGAGAGCCCGAGGCCGAACACCGCGCGGCGCATCGCCCGCAGCTTCGAGAGCGAAAACTCCAGCCCGATCGAGAACATCAGGAACACCACGCCGAATTCGGCGAGATTCTGCGCGCCGTGGGTGTCCGGCACGATGCCGAGGGCGCGCGGCCCGACGAGGATGCCCACGCTCAGATAGCCGAGCATCGGCGGCAGGTTCAGATAACGGAACAGCACGACGCCGACCACCGAGGCGAGCAGCAGGAACAACGTCATTTCCAGCGGGGAGATCATCGTGTGAAGCGTCCTCGTGCGTGGCGTGTGCAGCGTGTTCGTCCGGCGAAACCGGCAGGTACGTCGTGCCCGCGCCGGGTCGGTCCATGATCGGCGCAAAGCGGGGCGAATGGGTAGTGCTGCGAGGGAGCACCGTAAGGTGGGCGCGGTTGGCGCGGCAGTCGCGCGAGGCGCCCGGCGGCAGGGCCGCCCGGGGCTTGCAGGCTGGGCGTACCAGCGTGGGCGTACCGGCGCGGCGGGCAGACGCCTTTGCTATACTCCGCGAATGATAGCGAAAATCAATGGCGACCGGGCGCTGAAGCTCGCTCGCGACGTGCTCGACATCGAAGCTGACGCCGTGCGCGGGCTTCGCGACCGGCTCGACGACAGCTTCGTCAGCGCGCTCGATCTCATTCTTGGCTGCCGTGGCCGCGTGGTCGTTTCCGGCATCGGCAAATCGGGCCACATTGCCCGCAAGCTGGCCGCCACGCTGGCCTCCACGGGCACCCCGGCCTTCTTCGTTCACCCCGCCGAAGCCAGTCACGGCGACCTCGGCATGGTCACGGCCGAAGACGTCTTCGTGGCCCTTTCGAACTCCGGCGAGTCGGAAGAGCTGGTTGCGATCCTGCCGCTCGTGAAGCGTATCGGCGCGAAGCTCGTCGCCATGACGGGACGCCCGGGCTCCACGCTCGCGCAGCTCTCAGACGTGCACCTGTACGCGGGCGTGGAAAAGGAAGCCTGTTCGCTGAACCTCGCGCCCACCGCCAGCACGACGGCGGCGCTGGCGCTGGGCGATGCGCTCGCGGTCGCCGTGCTCGACGCGCGCGGCTTCGGCGCCGACGACTTCGCGCGCTCGCATCCGGGCGGCGCGCTCGGCCGGCGCCTGCTCACCTACGTGCGCGACGTGATGCGCACGGGCGAGCAGATGCCGACCGTGCCCGAAAGCGCCACGGTGCGCGACGCCCTGTTCCAGCTCACGGCCAAGCGCATGGGCATGACGGCGATCGTCGACGAAGACCAGCGGGTAACGGGCATCTTCACCGACGGCGACCTGCGCCGCGTGCTCGAGCGCGTGGGCGACTTCCGCGATCTGCCGATCACCTCGGTCATGACGCGCGGCCCGCGCACGATCGGCCCCGACCATCTGGCGGTCGAAGCCGTGGAACTGATGGAGCGCCACCGCATCAATCAATTGCTGGTGGCCGACGCGGCCGGCAAGCTGATCGGCGCGCTCAACATGCACGACCTGTTCTCCAAGAAGGTGATCTGATGGCGGCTCTCTCCGAACTCGACGCGAATGCGCGCGCGGCGCGCGTGCGTCTGATGATTTTCGACGTCGACGGCGTGCTGACCGACGGCGGCCTCCTGTTCACGGGCGCGGGCGACACCATGAAGGCGTTCAACTCGCTCGACGGCCACGGCGCGAAGCTTCTGCGCGAAGCCGGGCTCGACACGGCGATCATCACGGGACGCCGCTCGGAAATCGTGGCGGTGCGCGCGAAGGAACTGCGTATCACGCATCTGTATCAGGGCGTGGAGGACAAGCGCGTCGCGTTTGCGCAGCTGCTGGCCGAAACGGGCATGACGCCCGAGCAATGCGGCTACATGGGCGACGACTGGCCCGATCTGGCCGTAATGCTCCAGTGCGGCTTCGCCGCGGCACCGGCCAACTCGCACCCCGAGGTGCTTGCGCGCGCCCACTATGTCTGCACCGCGCGCGGCGGCCACGGCGCCGTGCGCGAGGCCACCGACCTGATCCTGCGCGCGCAGAACCGCTACGACGCGATGCTTGCGGCCGCCTGCGCGCCGCACGCCGCGGAGCCCCGATGAACCCGCAGAAGTTCAGTCTTACCTCGCTCGTGCCGCTCGTCTGCGTGGCGGCGCTCGCGCTCTTCACGTGGTGGCTGCTGCAGGCGGTCAAGCCGCACGAGCAGGAAGAAGCGCCGCGTCCGCTCACCCATACGCCCGACTATTTCGCCGACAACTTCTCGGTGTCCGAGCTCGACCAGTCCGGCGCGACGCAATACCGCCTCACCGCGACGCACATGGTCCATTACGAGGACGACGAGAACAGCGACCTGACGCTGCCGGCCGTGCGGGCGTTCCAGCCCGACAAGCCGATCGTCACCGCTACGGGCCTGCGCGGCACGGTGAACAGCGACGCCTCGATCGTCGATCTGTACGACCATGCGCGCATCCTGCGCGCGGCCGGGGCCGGCGACCCCGAGATGCAGGCTGATTCCGAACATTTCCACGTGCTCGTGAACGACGATGTGATCCTGACCGAAAAGCCGGTTAAACTTCGTCGCGGCCAGTCGGTCATGACGGCCACCAACGGCATGAACTACAACAACGTCACCCGGGTCATCAAGCTCTACGGCAACGTCCGTGGCGCGATCGCTCCGGCTGACTCCGGCGGCTCGTCCTGAACCCCGGGCCGTCCAATCCAGGCGTGACTGCATGAACGTATCGCATCCCCGTCCTCCGTCCGGCGCCCTGCGCGCCGCGCGCGTGCGCAGCGCCCTTGTCGGCGCGCTGGCCGCGCTGACCACGCTTTGCGTGGCGCTGCCGCTCGCGGGCTACGCGCCCGCCGCGCATGCCGAGCGCGCCGACAAGGACAAGCCGCTCAATATCGAAGCGGACAACATGACCTACGACGATCTGAAGCAAGAGACCATCTTCACCGGTCACGTGGTCGCCACGAAGGGCACGATTCTGATCAAGGCCGACAAGGTCGTGGTGACCCAGGACCCGCAGGGCTACCAGTACGCCACCGGCACGGTGGCGCCGGACACGCCCGACGCCAACCTCGCCTACTTCCGCCAGAAGCGCGAGGGCGTCGACGAATACGTCGACGGCACTGCCGAGCGCATCGACTACGACGGCAAGCAGGACCTGACCACGCTCACCACGCGCGCCACGGTGCGCCGTCTGCAGGGCCTCTCGACCGTGATGGACACGGTTCACGGCAGCGTCGTCACCTACGACGGCCAGAACGACTTCTATACGGCGAAGGCCGGCAAGGACGTCGCGGGCCCCGGCAACCCCACGGGCCGCGTGCGTGCGATGCTCTCGCCGCGCAACGGCGGCGCCCAGCCACTCACGGGCGCCTCGGTGCCGCTCGCGCCTTCGACCTCGTTGCAGGGGGCGCCGCAGCAATGAACGCCGTGACCGCTCCGCAAAGCCATGGCCGGCAACTGGCCGGCAAGACCAGCTCGCTCGTCGTGCGCAACCTGAAGAAGCGCTACGGCTCGCGCACGGTCGTCAAGGACGTCTCGCTCGACGTGAAAAGCGGCGAGGTGGTCGGACTGCTCGGGCCGAACGGCGCCGGCAAGACCACGTCGTTCTACATGATCGTCGGCCTCGTGCCGCTCGACGCGGGCGAGATCGACCTCGACGGCCAGTCCATCAGCCTCCTGCCCATCCACAAGCGCGCTTCGCTCGGCCTGTCGTACCTGCCGCAGGAAGCGTCGGTGTTCCGTAAGCTCACCGTCGAAGAAAACATTCGCGCGGTGCTGGAGCTGCAAGTCGACATGAACGGCAAGCGGCTCTCGAAAGACGTCATCACGGAACGCGCCGAAGCCCTGCTGGACGAGCTGCAGATCGCGCACCTGCGCGAGAACCCGGCCCTGTCGCTGTCCGGCGGCGAACGGCGGCGCGTGGAAATCGCGCGGGCGCTCGCGACCGACCCGAGCTTCATCCTGCTCGACGAACCGTTCGCGGGCGTCGATCCGATCGCGGTGCTGGAAATCCAGAAGATCGTGAAGTTCCTGAAGCAACGCAACATCGGCGTGCTGATTACCGACCACAACGTTCGCGAAACGCTCGGCATCTGCGACCACGCGTACATCATCAGCGACGGCACCGTGCTTGCCGCCGGCGCGCCCGGCGAAATCATCGAGAACGAGAGCGTGCGCCGCGTCTATCTCGGCGAACACTTCCGCATGTAATCCGCGCGGGGCGGCGCACCATGCGTCCCCTCGCAGCACGGCTATGCGCCGCGCATTCCCGAATCCCCCTCTCCTGTTTCCCGCGCGGCGCGCCCGTGCACCGCGAGCACGCGCCAACGCGCGGACAAACAAGCCTAACCGGTGTGCAAGCAGACAGTGCGTGTGCCGTGCCTGGCGGCCGGTTTGCAGGCTGCATCGCTGCCCGGGGTGACTGGCCTGCCCGGCCGATGATTTAGGGGCCGCACCATCGCGGCGCACGCGTATTTTCGCGGATTTGGCGTGGTATCGCGGGCGTGGCAAACTCTTTACAATGAATCGCACACTGCCATGAAAGCCAGCCTCCAACTCCGCCTCTCGCAGCATCTTGCGCTGACCCCGCAACTGCAACAGTCCATCCGGCTCCTGCAGCTGTCGACGCTCGAACTGCAGCAGGAAGTGGCAACGGCGATCTCGCAGAACCCCCTGCTCGAGAACGACGACGACTGGATTGCGAGCCCGCTGCGCGTCGCCGCCGACGGCTCGCTCATCGCACAACCGCCCACGCCGGCGGGCGACGGGGCGCAGCAGGGCCCGTCCGCGATTTCGAGCTCCCCGGCAAACGGCAGCGAAGGCGGCGACGGCGAACCGCGAGGCGTGGACGAATACGACGGCCTTGGCGCCGACGCGAACGGCGACGCCAGCCAGTGGAATCTCGACGACTACGGCCGCCCCGGCGGCGCCTCGGACGACGACGACCTTCCCCCGCTGCAAATCCACGAATCCACCACCACGCTGCGCGATCACCTGATGGCGCAGTTGCGCGTGACGCAGGCAAGCCCGCGCGACCGCGCGCTCATCACGTTCCTGATCGAATCGCTCGACGACGACGGCTACCTGAGCGCAACGTGCGACGAAATCCTCGCCGACATTCCGGAAGAACTCGAAGTCGACGAAGACGAATTGAACGCCGCCCTCGCGCTCCTGCACAGCTTCGACCCGGCCGGCGTGGGCGCGCGCTCGGCATCGGAATGCCTCAAGCTCCAGCTGCTGCGCGTCGAGTCGACGCCCACGCGCACGCTTGCGCTGGAGATCGTGTCGAACCATCTGGAACTGCTCGCCGCGCGCGACTTCACGCGGTTGCGCAAGCAACTGAAGACGGGCGACGACGAACTGCGCGAAGCGCACGGGCTGATCCGCTCGCTGGAGCCGTTTCCGGGCGCGGCCTACGGCAAGGCCGAGGCGGACTACGTGGTGCCGGACATCATCGTCCGGAAGATGGGGCAGAACTGGCATGCGGAGCTGAACCCGGAAGTCGTGCCGAAGCTGCGCATCAACCATCTTTACGCGAACATCCTGCGCAACAACCGGGGCGATCCTGGCAGCGGCTCGCTGCGTCAGCAACTGCAGGAAGCGCGCTGGCTCATCAAGAATATTCAGCAGCGCTTCGAGACAATTCTGCGCGTCGCGCAGGCCATCGTCGAGCGCCAGAAGAACTTTTTTGTGCATGGCGAAATCGCCATGCGCCCCTTGGTTTTGAGGGAGATTGCTGATACGCTGGGCCTACACGAATCTACTGTCTCGCGTGTGACAAGCGGTAAGTACATGCTGACTCCATTCGGGACACTTGAATTTAAATACTTCTTCGGATCGCACGTATCAACGGACACAGGGGGCGCGGCGTCATCCACGGCTATCCGCGCGCTCATCAAACAATTGATAGGAGCCGAGAACCCTAAATCCCCCCTTTCGGACAGCCGCATAGCCGAACTGCTGGCGGAACAGGGCTTCGTGGTCGCGCGGCGCACCGTTGCGAAATATCGCGAGGCACTCAAGATTCCGGCAGTCAATCTGCGCAAGTCTCTTTAGCCTGTTGCCGGCTTGCCGGCACGGGCACTTTCCGGCCGCGGCGCCATCTGGCGGCGAAGGCCGGCCGAGGTAGTCCGTCGCGCAGGCCTTTTCGGGGAAGCCTCACGCGGTTCCACCAGTCGACCGGCGTCGCCACGCATGATGCGTAAGGCGGTTATTTGCCAGGAGTTGCACTATGAACTTGAAGATCAGTGGACACCATCTCGAAGTAACGCCAGCGTTGCGAGAATATGTGATCACCAAACTGGACAGGGTGCTAAGGCATTTCGATCAGGTAATCGATGGCAATGTGGTCCTCTCGGTCGACAACTACAAGGAAAAGGATAAGAGACAGAAGGTTGAAGTGAACCTTCATCTGAAGGGCAAGGACATTTTCGTGGAGAGCGCAAACGGCGACATGTACGCCGCAATCGATCTCGTGGTCGACAAGCTCGACCGCCAGGTCGTCCGCCACAAGGATCGTGTGCAAGGCCACCAGCACGAGTCGCTGAAGTATCAGAGCGCGCCTCCCGCCGAAATTCCCCCGCAGTAATTTCCCCGTGAACCCGCGCTCGCGTGCGGGTTCGGCGCAATTGGCCCATGCGTTGCCAACGCGTGGCCGGCAAGCGGAGACGATCCGGCCCGATATGGCCTGACGCGGCATGAGCCGCCTCGCAAGGGCGGCTTTTTCATGTGTAGAGGACATCGAACCTTGGAACCTGGTGCAACCAGGCATTACCGGTTGCACTGATGCATGGCGCATCGCACCATCCGTCCGTACGCTTGTTCTATAATGGTCCAGTCGTTTTCGGGGCGTGACGTCCCCACGGTCCCGGCACCGGCTTCGCCGCGAGAATCACATGCGCCTTCGGGGCATGCAGCAAGGCGCCGGATTTCGCGCCAATTGCCGGGGTGAGGAGCATTCAGGCCACGTTTTCGCCTGCCAACATGAATCGTTTAGCCAAAATACTTCCCATCGAGAACGTCGTCGTCGGCCTGTCCGTCACCAGCAAGAAGCGCGTCTTCGAACAAGCTGGACTGATCTTCGAAAACCAGAACGGCATTGCCCGCAGCACGGTTACCGACAATCTGTTCGCGCGCGAGCGCCTCGGCTCCACCGGCCTCGGTGAAGGCGTCGCCATTCCGCATGGCCGCATCAAGGGCTTGAAGCAGCCGCTCGCCGCCTTCGTGCGCCTCGCCGAGCCCATTGCATTCGAAGCGCCCGACGGCCAGCCCGTCTCGCTCCTCATCTTCCTGCTCGTGCCCGAACAGGCCACGCAGCAGCATCTTGAAATCCTGTCCGAGATCGCACAATTGCTGTCGGATCGCGAGACGCGCGAGCGTCTGCATACGGAACAGGACCGCGAAACGTTGCATCGCCTGCTCACCCAGTGGCAACCTTGATGTAACGGGCCATATCGCGCGGCACGGCCTCGCACGGAGCCTGGCCGGCCGCGGCAGCGAGCGCGCGGCGCGCGGCCAGAAACGTCGCGGCCCATAATCGAGTCTTCGCGGAGTCACCGACTCATGGACACTTCCAGCATCAACGCCCAAAGCATCTTCGACGACAACGCCACCACGCTGAAGCTCAGCTGGCTGACGGGGCACGAAGGCTGGGAACGCGGCTTTTCGGCCGAGACGGTGGCGACGGCCACGGCAAGCGCGGACCTCGTCGGCCACCTGAATCTGATCCACCCGAACCGCATCCAGGTGCTCGGCGACGCCGAAATCCACTACTACCAGCGACAGACCGACGAAGACCGCTCGCGCCACATGGCCGAGCTGATCGCCCTCGAGCCGCCGTTCCTCGTCGTGGCGGACGGCATGACCGCGCCGCCCGAGCTGGTCCTGCGCTGCACGCGCTCGTCCACGCCGCTCTTCACCACGCCGATGTCGGCGGCGACCGTCATCGACAGCCTGCGCCTCTACATGTCGCGCATCCTCGCACCGCGCGCGACGCTGCATGGCGTGTTCCTCGACATCCTCGGCATGGGCGTGCTGCTCACGGGCGATTCGGGCCTTGGCAAAAGCGAGCTCGGTCTCGAACTCATCAGCCGCGGCCACGGTCTCGTTGCCGACGATGCCGTGGACTTCGTGCGCCTCGGCCCTGATTTCGTCGAAGGCCGCTGCCCGCCGCTGTTGCAGAACCTGCTCGAAGTGCGCGGCCTCGGCCTGCTCGACATCAAGACCATCTTCGGTGAGACCGCCGTGCGCCGGAAGATGAAGCTCAAGCTCATCGTCCAGCTCGTGCGCCGTCCGGACGGCGAATTCCAGCGCCTGCCGCTCGAAAGCCAGACCGTGGACGTGCTGGGCCTGCCCATCAGCAAGGTGACGATCCAGGTGGCGGCCGGCCGCAACCTCGCGGTGCTGGTCGAGGCCGCCGTGCGCAACACGATCCTGCAACTGCGCGGCATCGACACGCTGCGCGACTTCATGGACCGCCAGCGTCTTGCCATGCAGGACCCGGACAGCCAGTTCCCAGGCAAGCTGATCTGACAGTGCGCCGGGTGCGCGGAAGCGCCGCGCACGCTTTCTGCAGGGGCGTTTGCGCCTCTGCCAGGTAGCTTTCCCTGCCCGGACGGCCATCGCCTGCGGGCGGGTCCGATGCTATGATGGGCTAATCAGGTCCATCGACTTCCCCATGCGTATCATCCTGATCACCGGTATCTCGGGTTCCGGCAAGTCGGTTGCGCTGACCGCGCTCGAAGACGTCGGCTACTTCTGCGTCGACAACCTGCCCCCGCGCCTTCTGCCGCAACTCGCCCAATATCTCTCCGACGACGGCTACGAACGCCTCGCCGTCGCCATCGACGCGCGCTCGAGTTCGTCGTTCGAAGCAATGCCGGAGATGATGCGCGACCTCGCGCGGCAGCACGACGTGCGCGTGCTGTTCCTCAATGCGAGCACGCAGTCGCTGATCCAGCGCTTCTCCGAAACGCGCCGCCGCCACCCGCTTTCCGGGTCGGCCGCGCACGACGCGAATGTCGGCATGCTGAAGTCGCTCGAGGAAGCCATCGAGCACGAGCGCGAGCTCGTCGCGAATCTTGCCGAGTTCGGCCACCAGGTCGACACCAGCAATCTGAACGCCAATGCATTGCGCGCATGGGTGAAGGCATTCGTGGAGGGCGAGCGCGGCTCGCTCATGCTCACCTTCGAATCGTTCGGCTTCAAGCGCGGCGTGCCGCTCGACGCGGATCTCGTGTTCGACGTGCGCACGCTGCCCAATCCGCATTACGACCAGCGCTTGCGCCCGCTCACGGGACTCGACCAACCCGTGATCGATTTCCTGCGCGCGCAGCCCGCCGTTCACGAAATGATCGACGACATCTACGCGTTCGTCGCGAAGTGGCTGCCGCATTTCCGTGCGGACAACCGCAGCTATCTGACCGTCGCGATCGGCTGCACGGGCGGCCAGCACCGCTCGGTCTACATCGCCCAGACCCTGGCCACGCGCTTTGCGGGCGAATCGAACGTCATCGTGCGTCACCGCGACGCCCCACTCGATGTTGGGGAGTCGTCCCGGCTGATAGCCTAACTGGCCCGCATGCGGGCCTTGACCGAAAGCGCTCCGCCATGTCCCCGTCTCCTGCCGTGCTCGCCGATTTGCCGCTCTTTCCGCTGCATACGGTGCTCTTCCCCGGCGGCCTGCTGCCGCTGAAGATCTTCGAAGCGCGTTATCTGGACATGGTCAGCAAGTGCCTGCGAGAGCAGACGCCGTTCGGCGTGTGCCTGCTCAAGAGCGGCGGCGAGGTGGCGCAGCACGATGAACCTTCGGTACCCGAAGATATCGGCTGTCTCGCCGAAATCGAGCAGTGCGACGCGGAAAGCTTCGGCATGCTGCTGGTTCGCGCGCGCGGCACGCAGCGCTTCCGGCTGCTCTCGCACCGTGGCGAAGCCGACGGCCTTCTCGTCGGCATGGCCGAACCGCTGCCCGCGGACATCCCGCTCGAAGGCACGGAACGGCTCGCGCGCTGCGGCGCCTGCGCGGAGGTGCTCGAGCGCATCATCGCGACGATCCGCGAACGCGACGCGGCCAGCGTGCCGTTCGCGGAACCGTTCCGCTTCGACGATCCTTCGTGGGTCTCCAACCGTCTCGCCGAAGTGCTGCCGATCGCAATGCGCGCGCGGCAGAAGCTGATGGAGCTGCCCGATGCCGGCACGCGCATCGACATCGTGCATCACTACATGCAGCAGCATCAGCTGCTCTGATACGCGCGTCGCACCAACCCGTCGTCGCCGGCGTCAGATCAGCGAACCGCGCAATCCGTCGAGCAGCTTGCGCACGGGCGCGGGCACACCGAACGCGTCGATCTCGCGCAGCGGGACCCATGCCGTCTGCCCATCGTTGAGTTCCAGCGCCGATGTCGAACTCGCCTTGAGCGCAAGTTCGACCACGCGCGGCTCGATATCAAGCTTGAAGTGCGTGAACGTATGCGAGAACGGCGCGAGCGGCGAAGCCTGGCCCGCCCCGCCGAACGATTGCGCACGCTCGGCGAGCGCCGCCTCGTCGGCGGCTTCGGGCAGGCTCCAGAGACCGCCCCAGATGCCGGTCGGCGGGCGCTTTTCGAGCATCACGGCATCGCCGTCGAGCAGCACGAGCATCCACGTGCGGCGCGTGGGCACCGTCTTCTTCGGACGCGCCGCGGGCAGTTCGCGCTGACGCCCGGTCGTATTCGCCACGCAGTCGGCCGCGAACGGGCAGCGCGCGCAGTCGGGCTTGCCGCGCCCGCACAGCGTCGCGCCGAGGTCCATGAGCCCCTGGGTGTACGCGCTCACGTCCGCGTCGCTCGCATCGGCGCCGGGCACGATCGATTCGGCGAGCGTCCACATCGCGTTCTCCACGCGCTTCTCGCCCGGAAATCCCTCCACGCCGTACACGCGTGCGAGCACGCGCTTCACGTTGCCGTCGAGGATCGTCGCGCGCGCGCCGAACGCGAACGACGCGATGGCCGCCGCCGTCGAACGGCCGATGCCGGGCAGCTCGGCGAGACCCTCGACCGTCGAGGGAAACCGGCCGCCGTGCTCCTGCGCGACGACCTGCGCGCAGCGATGCAGATTGCGCGCACGCGTGTAGTAGCCGAGCCCGGCCCACAGCGCCATCACGTCGTCGAGCGGTGCGGCCGCGAGCGCCTCGACCGTGGGAAAGCGTTCGAGAAAGCGCGCATAGTACGGAATCACGGTGCCGACCTGGGTCTGCTGCAGCATGATTTCCGAGAGCCAGATGCGATAGGCATCGCGCGTGTTCTGCCACGGCAGATCATGGCGGCCGTGCTTGCGCTGCCATGCGATCAGGCGCGGCGCGAAGCTCTCGATCAATTCGGGCGGGTAGATGCCGGCAGGCAGCGCGTTGGACGTGGACGAAGAACGATACATGGGGAAACCGGAAGCTCAGCGCTGGCAGCGCGGACAGAAAAAAGTGGATCGCTGGCCCTGCACGATCTGCCGGATCGGCGTGCCGCACACGCGGCACGGCTGGCCCTTGCGATCGTAGACGAAATATTCGAGCTGGAAATAACCGCTCTTGCCGTCGCTGCCGACGAAGTCGCGCAACGTGCTGCCGCCCTTCTCGATGGCCGAGGCGAGCACGGCGCGCACGGCGTCCGCAAGCAATTCGTAACGCGCGAGCGAGACGCGGCCCGCGGGCGTGGTCGGCCGGATGCCGGCGCGAAAGAGGCTCTCCGACGCGTAAATATTGCCAACCCCGACGACGATATCGCCGGCCAGCAACGCCTGCTTGACGGCAACCTTGCGGCCGCGCGTCTCGCGATAGAGCAGCGCGCCGTCGAAGGCCGGCATGAACGGCTCGATGCCGAGTCCCGCGAGGAGCGGATGGCCAAGCACGTCGCCCGCCTCGCGCGGATGCCAGAGCACGGCGCCGAAACGGCGCGGATCGCGAAAGCGCAGCGTGAATTCGTCGAAGAGCCAGTCGACATGGTCGTGCTTTTCGGCGGCGGGCGGCTTCGGCAGGTTACGTAGCACGCGCAGCGTCCCCGTCATCCCGAGATGGACGATGAACCAGCCGTCCTCGACCTCGAACAGCAGATATTTGCCGCGCCGTCCCACGGAGCGGATCGTCTGGCCGCGCAGCGCGCGCGCGAGCGAGCCCGGCACGGGCCAGCGCAGCGCGGGGTTGCGCACGTCCACGCGCTCGACGCGGCGGCCCGCGACCCACGGCTCGATACCGCGGCGGGTGACTTCAACTTCGGGTAGTTCTGGCATGTCTAACGTTTGTGTTGAACGTCTGGCCGGGCGGCGGAGCCGGGTTGGTCTGCAACTTGCATAATCGGTGTGTGTGCGTTGTGCGCGTATTGTAGCCAGCGCGTTACAATCGACTGAAACATTCGACGGAATTCCATGGAACTGTCTTTCGTAAAGCTGTTTGCGAAGCGCCCGTCCGCCGTGGCGCCACGCCTGCCCGTCGCCATCGGCGCCCGCCGTCTCATCGGCGCGGCGGTGCTCGCGGCCTGGGCGTTGACCACACCGAACGCCTGGGCGCAGAATCAGGCCCCGGACACAGACGACACTTCCGTCTCGATCCCGGACATGTTGGGAGAAGTGAGCGCCAACGAGAAGAAGGATCTGCCCGACGTCCCGCTGACGAGCCAGATCGTCTTCCAGGTGCTGGCCGCGGAAATCGCGCTTCAGCGCGACGAGCCGGCGCCCGCGTACCAGACTTACCTCGCGCTTGCGCGCGACACGCACGATCCGCGCTTTGCGCAGCGCGCGACGGAAGTCGCGCTCGCGGCACAAAGTCCGTCCGACGCGCTGAACGCGGCCCAGCTCTGGCAGCAGTACGCCCCCGATTCGGAGCGTGCCGCGCAACTGGACGCCTCGCTGCTCGTGCTCTCCGGCCGCCCCGAAGACGCCGAGCCGCTGCTCGCGCGCGAACTCGCGAACGTGCCGGCCGACAGCCGCGGGGCCGCGGTGGTCTCGCTGCAACTGCTGCTCTCGCGCGGCCCGAACCGCGCCGGCGGCCTGACCGTGCTGAAAGATCTGCTCAAGAACGACATGGACCGGCCCGAGGCACAGCTCGCGGTCGGCCGCCAGCAGTTGCTGGCCGACGACGTGCCCGGCGCGCGCAAGTCGTTCGAGCAGGCGCTCACGATCAAGCCCGATTACCTGCCCGCCGCGCTGATGCTCGCGCAGATGGGCCCGGAAGAGCGCAGCGAGGGCATCGCGGCAATCGAGAAATACGTGCAGCAGAACCCGAAGTCGCATGAGGGGCATCTCGCGCTCGCGCAGACCTACCTCGCGGCCGACCGGCTCGACGACGCCCAGAAGCAGTTCGAGATCCTGCGCAAGGACAACCCGAACGACCTGATGCCGTATATGGCCCTCGCGCTCATCGCCGTGCAGCAGAAGCAGTACGACGTCGCGCAAAAGAACCTGACGCAGTACACGCAGCTCGCGGAAAAGACGCCGGGCGCGGACCCGGGCCAGGGCTACATCTACCTTGCGCAGCTTGCGATCGAGCAGAAGGACGACGCCACGGCGCAGAAGTGGCTCGACAAGATCGAGCCGAACAGCCAGCAGTACGTTCCGGCGCAGATCACGCGCGCGCAGATCTACGAAAAGGAAGGCAAGGTCGACGACGCGCGCCGCCAGCTCGCCAGCATCCAGACGGACGATCCGCGCGACCAGGCGCTGATCGCGCGCACGGACGCCGCGATCCTGTTCGACGCAAAGCGCTACCCGGAAGCGGAAGCGCGCCTCGCGAAGGCCGTCACGGACTTTCCGGACGACCCCGATCTCACCTACGACTACGCGATGTCCGCCGAGAAGAACGGCCATTACGACGTCATGGAAACCCAGTTGCGCAAGCTGATCAAGACGCAGCCCGACAATCCGCAGGCATACAACGCGCTCGGCTACTCCCTCGCCGACCGCAACCTGCGCCTGCAGGAAGCGGACAAGCTGGTCGAGAAGGCGTCGGCGCTCGCACCGAACGACGCCTACATCCTGGACAGCGTGGGCTGGGTGAAGTACCGCCTTGGCGACAACGCCGAAGCCATCAAGCTGCTGCGCAAGGCCTACGACATGCAGCCGAACGCCGAGATCGGCGCGCACCTCGGCGAGGTGCTGTGGGAGAACGGCGATCAGAGCGGCGCACGCCAGGCCTGGCGCGAAGCCCTCAAGCTCGAACCCGACAACGACACGCTCCTGAAGACGCTCAAGCGCTTCCAGGTACAGACGAACGATCTCTGATGGCAGATAACCGATCGACCTTCCGCCCCGCTACGCCGGCCCAGTTCAGCGCCCGCTTCCTGCGGCGCCCGGCGCTCGGTGTGGCGGCGGCGGCCGTGCTTGCGCTCGCGGGCTGCGCAACGGCGCCGCATCAGCCCTCGACCTCGAACGCGACAACCTCGCTCACCACGCAGACGACCCGTGCATACCACGGCCGCTTCGCGGCGCAGTACGTCGATCAGAACGGGCAACAGCGCAATGCATACGGCAATTTCGACTGGCGCGAAACCGACTCGACCGTAACGCTGCAGTTGATCAACCCGATCGGGCAGACGCTTGCGATCATCACGTCGTCGCCGGCGCAGGCGACGCTCGAACTGCCGAACCGTGACCCCATCATCGCCGACAACGTCGGAACGCTGATGCAGCAGGCGCTTGGCTTCGCGCTGCCGGTCGAGGGCCTGCGCTACTGGCTGCAGCCGACGGTCGCGCCCACTTCGCGCGCGCACACGACGCCCGATCCGCAAGATCCGTCGCGCCTCTCGCAGATCGAGCAGGACGGGTGGACGATAAACTATCTCGCCTATGCCGACGCACCCGCCACCGGCGTCAAGCGCGTGAACCTCACGCGCGAAGACCCGCCGATGGCAATCAAGCTCGTGCTCGACCAATAAACTGGCCGCACCCGCCACCCGCATCATGACCGAAACCCAGGACTCGCTGCGCGACTGCCTCGCGCCCGCGAAACTCAATCTCTTCCTTCACATCACGGGCCGCCGCCAGGACGGCTATCACGACCTGCAGACCGTGTTCCAGTTGCTCGACTGGGGCGACACGCTGCACTTCAAGCGCCGCAACGACGGCCGTATCGCGCGCACGACCGAAGTGGACGGCGTTCCCGCGGAACAGGACCTCACGGTGCGCGCCGCCACGCTGCTCAGGCAATACACGGGCACGCAGGAAGGCGTCGAGATCGACATCGAAAAGCGTCTGCCGATGGGCGCCGGCCTGGGCGGCGGCAGCTCGGACGCGGCGACCACGCTGCTCGCGCTCAACCGCCTGTGGAAGCTCAAGCTGACACGCGCCGAACTGCAGGCGCTTGCGCTGAAGCTGGGCGCCGACGTGCCGTTCTTCGTGTTCGGGAAGAATGCGTTCGCGGAGGGTGTTGGAGAGGCGCTCGAGGCGGTACAATTGCCCGCGCGTCATTTTTTGGTTGTGACGCCGCGGGTACATGTTCCAACCGCAGCGATTTTCTCGGAAAACTCGTTGACAAGGGGCACAAAGGCCTGCACAATAGCAGTCTTTCTTGCACAGCATGCGGCGCAGAACGGATGGCCGGACAGCTTCGGTCAGAACGATATGCAAGCGGTTGTCGCAGAAAAATACGCGGAAGTAGCGCAGGTGCTTGAATGGTTTGAGAGTGTCTCGAATAGCATCGCACCCGCGCGGATGACCGGATCG
Organism: Paraburkholderia acidipaludis NBRC 101816; assembly: GCF_000684975.1. Lineage (GTDB taxonomy): Bacteria > Pseudomonadota > Gammaproteobacteria > Burkholderiales > Burkholderiaceae > Paraburkholderia > Paraburkholderia acidipaludis. The sequence goes on from NZ_BAXZ01000015.1 coordinate 104,557, forward strand.
GGCGCAAGCGTTTTTGCAGCGTTCGCCAGTCGGGCCGAAGCGGAAGCGGTACAGGCGCAATTGCCGGGTGTCTGGCGCAGCGCAGTCGCTTCGAGTCTGGATATGCATCCACTCTTCGCTTTCGCGGCATAGTTTCAGCATCGTTGGGCGGCCCTACCCGTTCAATGAAGCGCAAAGTTAAGTGTAGGGGAGTCGCCAAGTTGGTTAAGGCACCGGATTTTGATTCCGGCATGCGAGGGTTCGAGTCCTTCCTCCCCTGCCAAATATTCCAGCGCTTACAACGCAGCCGAGCGCAATTGCTCTCAGTGGTTCGCGCAGCGTCTCGCAATGGCTGCCGGTCGCGTCGTAAAGCGCATGTAGTTCCTCTCGCCCTCCCAAGTCCGCAGCAGGTGCATGATGAGCAGCCATGACGGCCTGATGGTTTTTACTGGCAACGCAAATCCCGCGCTTGCACAGGAAGTCGTCAAGATCCTCGGTATTCCCCTCGGCAAGGCTATGGTTAGCCGCTTCTCCGACGGTGAGATTCAGGTCGAAATTCAGGAAAACGTGCGCGGCAAGGACGTCTTCGTCCTGCAGTCCACCTGTGCGCCGACCAACGACAACCTGATGGAACTGATGATCATGGTCGATGCGCTCAAGCGCGCATCCGCGGGCCGGATCACCGCTGCCATCCCCTATTTCGGCTATGCCCGCCAGGACCGCCGCCCGCGCTCGGCGCGCGTCGCCATCTCGGCGAAAGTCGTGGCGAACATGCTGGAAATCGCCGGCGTCGAGCGGATCATCACGATGGATCTGCACGCCGACCAGATTCAGGGCTTCTTCGACATTCCCGTCGACAATATTTACGCGACGCCTGTTCTGCTTGGCGACCTGCGCAAGCAGAGCTACGAGAACCTGCTGGTCGTGTCGCCGGACGTCGGCGGCGTGGTGCGTGCGCGAGCGCTCGCGAAGCAGCTCAACTGCGACCTCGCGATAATCGACAAGCGTCGCCCGAAGGCGAACGTCGCCGAAGTGATGAACATCATCGGTGAAGTCGAAGGCCGCACCTGTGTGATCATGGACGACATGGTCGACACCGCGGGCACCCTCTGCAAGGCAGCTCAGGTGCTCAAGGAGCGCGGCGCGAAGAAGGTGTTCGCCTACGCCACGCACCCGGTGCTCTCGGGTGGCGCGGGCGAGCGGATCGCCGCTTCGGCGCTCGACGAACTGGTGGTGACGGACACGATTCCGCTGGGCGCAGAAGCACGCGCCTGCGCCAAGATCCGTTCGCTCACGAGCGCGGGACTGCTGGCCGAAACGTTCTCGCGCATCCGCCGGGGCGATTCGGTGATGTCGCTTTTCGCGGAAAGCTAAGAATTGACGCGCAAAGCGCGGCGTTCGCAAGAATGCCGCGCTTTTGCACGTAATCGGCGCGAGCGGACGTAGCTTCGCGCTGCATTGTCGGGGGCCTTCAGGCAAGCCAATTGCCAAAAAGGCCCCGTTTTACTGCCTGGTCGCGGGCAGTGCATTGGAGAATCAAATGAAAGTCATCGCTTTCGAGCGTAACCTGCAAGGTACGGGTGCGAGCCGCCGCCTGCGCAATGCTGGCAAGACCCCTGGCATCGTTTACGGTGTCGGCGCCGAGCCGCAACTGATCGAACTCGATCACAACGCGCTGTGGCACGCCCTGAAGAAGGAAGCCTTCCACTCGTCGATCCTCGACCTCGAAGTGGCCGGCAAGGCGCAGCAAGTGCTGCTGCGCGACGTGCAATACCACCCGTTCCGTCAGCTCGTGCTGCACGTGGACTTCCAGCGCGTCGATCCGAGCAAGAAGATCCACACGAAGGTGCCGCTGCACTTCATGAACCAGGAAACCAACCCGGCCGTCAAGACGGGTGGCGCGATCATCTCGCACGTTCTGGCTGAAATCGAAGTCCAGTGCCTGCCGAGCGCACTGCCGGAATTCCTCGAAGTCGACCTCGCCAAGATCGAGGCTGGCCAGTCGCTGCATGCCAAGGACATCACGCTGCCCGCCGGCGTGACGCTCGTCCCGCACGTGGAATCGGAAAACCCGGTCGTCGTGTCGGCACCGGTGCCGGCTGGCGCCGTGGCGGCTGCTGAAGGCGAAGAAGCGCCCGCTGCCGAGTAAAAAAAGCAGCGGCGAAGAGCCGATCCTCTCGATCCGTTTCAAAGAAACGGACGACGTGACCCGCCGCGGTTCGCCCCGGCGGTTTTTTTTTCGCACTCTTTTGGACTCTTCCGTACACTTGCGGATCGATTCAACGATTTACGCAGGCGGGACACCACAATGATCAGGTTGATCGTCGGACTCGGCAATCCCGGCGCCGAATACGCCGCGACGCGGCACAACGCCGGTTTCTGGCTGGTGGATCAGCTCGCGCGCGAAGCGGGCACGACGCTGCGTGACGAGCGGCGCTTTCACGGCCACTACGCAAAGGCGCGCCTCTATGGCGAGGAGGTGCACCTGCTCGAGCCGCAGACCTACATGAACCGCTCGGGCCAGTCGGTCGTGGTGCTCGCGCACTTCTTCAAGATCCTGCCCGACGAGATTCTCGTCGCGCACGACGAGCTCGACCTGCCGCCCGGCACCGTCAAGCTCAAGCTCGGCGGCGGCAGCGGCGGCCATAACGGCCTGAAGGACATTTCCGCGCATCTCACGACGCAGCAATACTGGCGCCTGCGCGTCGGCATTGGCCATCCGCGCGATCTGATTCCCGAAGGCGCGCGCGCCGGCGCGAAGCCCGACGTCGCGAACTTCGTGCTCAAGCCGCCGCGCAAGGAAGAACAGGACGTGATCGACGCCTCGATCGAGCGCGCGCTCGCCGTCATGCCGGCATTCGTGAAAGGCGAAACGGAACGCGCGGTGATGCAATTGCACCGCAACGGTTGAGGTTAGCCGAAGGGCCGTCGCGGCCCGTTTAAAGTGGTAGCTGCGACCATGCATGGGACCGGAGCAAGCGCTAAAGCGCTAACTGCGGTCGACAAGGAGAGCGTCTTGAGTCGTTACTGGAGTGACATCGTCGGCCGTCTCGTGCCGTATGTGCCGGGAGAACAGCCCGCGCTCGCGAAGCCGGTCAAACTGAACACCAACGAGAACCCGTACCCGCCGTCTCCGCGCGTGCTGGAAGCGATCCGCGCCGAACTGGGCGAGCATGCCGAATCGCTGCGCCGCTATCCGGATCCGCTCGCGAAGCGCCTGCGCGAAACGGTGGCCGAGCATCACGGCCTGCGCGCCGATCAGGTGTTCGTCGGCAACGGTTCGGACGAAGTGCTCGCGCACGCGTTCCAGGCCCTGCTCAAGCACGACCTGCCGATCCTCTTCCCCGACATCACGTACAGCTTCTACCCGACCTATGCGCGGCTCTACGACGTGCAGTACCGCACGGTGCCGCTCGACGAGGCCTTCGCGATCCGCGTCGAGGACTACGCGCAGGCCAATGGCGGCGTGATCTTCCCGAACCCGAACGCGCCCACGGGCCATGCGTTGCCGCTCGTGCAGATCGAGAAGCTCGTGACGGCGAACCCGGAGTCGGTGGTGATCGTGGACGAGGCGTATGTAGACTTCGGCGCGGAATCGGCGATCAAGCTGATCGGTCGCTATCCGAACCTGCTCGTCGTGCATACGACCTCGAAGTCGCGCTCGCTTGCCGGCATGCGTGTGGGCTTCGCGTTCGGCCACGCCGATCTGATCGAGGCGCTCAACCGCGTGAAGGACAGCTTCAACTCGTATCCGCTCGATCGCCTCGCGCAGGCGGCCGCCATGGCCGCCTATGAGGACGTCGAGTGGCTACGCACGACGAGCGCACGCGTCATGGCAAGCCGCACCCGGCTCGTGGCGGCGCTCGCGGAACTAGGCTTCGAGACCGTGTCCTCGGCTGCGAACTTCGTGTTCGCTCGCCATCCTTCGCACGACGCGGCCGCCATTAGCGCGAAGCTGCGCGAGCGCGAGATCTTCGTGCGCCACTTCAACGCGCCGCGCATCAGCCAGCATCTGCGCATCACGGTTGGCACCGACGCCGAATGCGACACGCTCGTCGCCGCGCTCAAGGACATTTTGGGGTAGCAGACCCGGCCATCACCGGGCCGGATGTGCAAATAAAAACGCGCCCCATGAGGCGCGTTTTTTCTTGATGCAGCAGCGAGGCGCTTCAGCCGTTCTTCGCCGCCATCAGCGCATGATACTTCTGCTGCAATTGCTCGGCCGACTCCAGATGATCCGGATTGCGCGGAATGCACTCTACCGGACACACCTGCACGCACTGCGGCTCGTCGAAATGACCGACGCACTCCGTGCACTTGTTCGGATCGATCAGGTAGATTTCCGGGCCCATCGAAATCGCGTCGTTCGGGCACTCGGGCTCGCAAACGTCGCAGTTGATGCACTCGTCGGTAATCATCAGGGCCATGCTTGAACCAACTTTCCTAGAGAAAACAATACATTATAGCTTTTCAGCCTTCCGCGTGGTCGAGCAAGACTACATCGACGCTTGATTGGTGGCGACGGGCATCGATCGCATGGTCCGCCCGGAGACTCCCGGTAAACGCTATTCATCCCCCCTCGCCGGCAAGCTCGCGCCCACAGCCATCAGTAACATTTTGTAAACACCACCCCTCAAGTTCTCCGCCAGTTCGTCGTTACCCAGCTATGAACCCGGCCGTTTGCTTGCGACCCTATTGTTATAAATTTAATAGCGATTGACCTGAGAGAAACCGTTGACGCTGAGTGCGCAGCCCAAACCTGCCGGCCAGCCTCCGCATGACCCAATGTGCGCGCGCCGTCAACGACCTTGAAAATACGGTTCCGGACACGGTAACTCCTCGATATGGGAAGAAGTTCTGGGAATAGAAATCAGATCTGTGTAATTCGTTAGAGGTTCATCGTCGTGATCCACTAAAGTTTCTGGCTCTTGGCCGTTAGCCTGCCAAGAGCCAGCGGTTTCCGGCTTATTTAGCAAATTGATATATTTTTTATACCCTGAATAACCAGGAGGGAAAGAATGTCCGGTCGGATGCATCTTGAAAAGACGCTGAGCAATGGAAGTTATTTGTATCGGTGTTGGACATGCGGCTATAGTGCCGCCTTTAACGGCGGAAACAATGACTGCCCCGTATGCAGACAGAATGATCTGCTTGAAAAGCAAACCAAAATCATGTCGCAGCAAACGCCCGCAATAAGCACTCCGGGGTTTGACGAAGCGGTGACAAAATTCATCTTCATCGTTTTCCTGGAGGCCGTTGCAACCGTAGGGTTGGCACTTCTGTTACCCGACAGTTGGTCTATCAACATTTCCATCCTTTTGGGCACCGGACTGGTTCTCGCATACGCCTGGACCAAGGATTTTGGCAAGTGGATTGCCATTAGCTTCTTTGCATTGACAATTATTGGATGTATCGGCAATTTATTGTCCGGTACGAATACAGACTCCAAACAAAGTGCCACGCCGTCGCGTACAGAATTGCTAAACCGAATGAATGCCGAAGACGAAAAGCGCAAGGCATGCAACAACATCGCTCCTGCAAACTGGGACGATGAGTGCCGACACTTGTTAATGGGGAATGACTGATTACCTCGCCGACTCGATAGCGGCTCGGTCGGGTACGACAGGACAAGAAGCCCGAATTCACTCAACCCGAGGATCGGATGGCGGCTGCACCGATGTCCGCTTTCACAAACATTGACGCTCAATCGTCCCAAGCCTGAAGGGAACCCAGGCCGGCCTGATCGTTGTGCGCCGAATCACGTCTTGGCGCTACCTGGCCGTGGAATGAGCGGCAGTAGAGCCTTCATCGTATAGAGCACGATGACTGCGCCGGATAGATCGCCTACAAACATGGCGAAGAATCTTTCGCCGATGTTTGTCGTATTGCCGCACAACATCAGCCAGATATTCGTCAGCAGCGGATTCGCAACGGAAAAGGCCAGCGCCAGAACAAGCAATCGCTTCGGCGTGAGATTGGCCAGCGAAGCTTGCAACCCGTATTGCTCACGGGCAATCCGATAAACGGCATAAGGCGCAACCGTCGCAATGATGCCGCCCGCAATCGACCGCATCGGATCGTCAGGAAAGAAGTACAGAAAATCCACCAGCCAGCTTGCCGCCAGCAAACCGATGGCGCCATCGACACCCAGCAGCAAGGTCGCAAAAAGCCTGACGCCCGACGGCAAATAGATCCAGTTCACGCCGCGCACGAACTCGGAGTGCGTGAAGACTTCCTGATTAATCCAGAGCGACAACACGAAGACCGCGACCGTTCCGATAATCGACGCCAGCCGCAAACGCCAGTTACCCATTGCAGTACAATTCCCCGATTCGATGCATGATTCGAGTGCATTCGATTCTGTTCTCACACGCCGCAGCGTTCCCATTCGCCGGAGCGTCGAGCCAGCCATGACCCGCCCTGCTGATATCTACCTACGGTTTCTGCAACTTGCCGAGGCGCTGCGCGGCCTGCCCTCGCTCCCTGCACTCGATCCGCTCGAAGAAAAAATCCTCGAACTCGTCGCACGTATGGCACAGGCCAATGAACTGCTGTCGGTACGCGAGATGATGGCCCGCAGCGAACTCGGCTCACCGGCCACGCTGCACGCCCGCCTCAAGTCGATGCGTGAAAAAGGCTGGCTGACCCTTGGCGATACCGAAGACACTCGACGCAAGCAGATCGAACTCACGCCCGCCGCGCTCAAGCATTTCGACAAGCTCGCCGAAGCGTTCGCCAAGGCCGCCAGGAGCACCTGACTTCCCCTGGTATTGCCTGTTGCTCCGGCAACGCCGATCAGCCGTTCCGAAAGCTCACCGCATGGGCTTCGTCGTAGTTTGCCCCTGCGCTCAGGCCTTCGTAACGGGAGCGGAGAGCGACGCCACCTTGTCCTGCAAGCGCTTTTCCACCGAGGGAAACACGAACTTGCTCACGTCGCCGCCCAGTTGGGCGATTTCGCGCACGATCGTGCCCGAAATGAACTGATATTGATCCGAAGGCGTCATGAACATCGTCTCGACGTCCGGCAGCAGATAGCGGTTCATACCGGCCATCTGGAACTCGTATTCGAAGTCCGACACGGCGCGCAAGCCGCGCACGATCACGCGCGCGTTGTTGGTGCGGACGAAATCCTTGAGAAGCCCCTTGAAGCTCATCACCTGCACGTTCGGATAGTGGCCGAGCACCTCGTGGGCAATCTCGAGCCGCTCGTCGAGCGAGAAGAAGGGCTTCTTGTTGCGGCTGTCGGCAACACCCACCACCAGCGTGTCGAAAATACTCGACGCACGCCGCACGAGATCTTCGTGGCCGCGCGTGAGCGGATCGAAGGTACCGGGGTACACGGCGACTACCATGAGGCTTCTCCTCTCTCAACAGAATTGGGGCGCAATACGTGCAACGCACGCGACGCGCCGCCGGACCGCTCCGATCATGGCCGGCACGGTGCGGGCACATGCAGCGTGTGACGGTCAACCCGTCCACCGCTTGTTATGAAACGCGCATTATTCCTCATTTTCGCGCTGCAGCAAATGATAGAAGACCGCACCCGCCTTGCCCGCGCGCACGACGCTCCAGCCTGCCAGCGCCGGCTGCGCGGCCGGGTCGAGATCCTCGCCGCACTCCACGTAAAGCCAGCCATCCGGTGCGACGAGCGGCGCGGCAACCTCCAGCGCGCGCACGAGCAGTGCGGGCTCGCCGAACGGCGGGTCGAGGAACACCACGTCGAAGGCGCCCGGCGCGAGACTGGCCGCGAGACGCAGCGCGTCGGCTTCGGCGATTTCGATGCTGCGCGCCGCGAGGCGCGCCTGGTTCGCGCGTAACTGCGCGGCGGCGCGTGCGTTGCGCTCGACCATCACGACGCGCGCAGCGCCGCGCGAGGCGGCCTCGAAGCCGAGCGCGCCGCTGCCCGCGAACAGATCGAGACAGCGCAGGCCGTCGAGCCGCTGGCCGAGCCAGTTGAAGAGCGTTTCGCGCACGCGGTCGGGCGTGGGACGCAGGCCGTCCAGATCGAGCACCGGCAGCGGCGTGCGCTTCCAGTCGCCGCCGATGATGCGGATCGTGTGAGCACCGCCGCCGCGGGCAGCCTTGCCGGCCGTGGCAGTGCGCGCGCCTTGCGGGTGCGGGGACGAAGAACGGGACATGCGTGTTTTCTTTGGTGGCGGCTTACGGGTGTTCGGGCGGCGCGCCATGCACGCGCCGCACCCCTGATGCGCGAACGTTACCACAGGGCCGCCCGCGCGCCCCCGGGGCCAACGCAACGACGCCGCCGGGGGCGCCTGATAAAATGCCGTGTTCTTTCGCGCGTTGCCGCCACTTCCCCGACGTCCGGGCCGTCCGAGGTCCGGCCCGCAACGCGCTTCCACCACGCCAGATCATGTTCAGTTTCTTCAAACGATTCCGGGGCTCCAAGGCCGACGAGCACGCGCCCGAGGGCGAAGCCGCGGATTCCGCAGCCGCCGAAACCGCGGCGCCGGCAGAGACCGCACCCGCGGCGGCGCCAGCCATCGCTGACGAGCCCGCACGCACCGCCTCCACGGCCGCCGGGTCTTCCGGTTCGGTCGATTCGGCAGCCGAAATCGTCCCGCCGCCCGTGCCGGAGCCTGCCGCGAAGCAGTCGTGGCTCACGCGCCTGAAGTCGGGCCTCGCGAAGACGAGCTCGAACCTCACGAGCATCTTCGTCAACGCGAAGATCGACGACGAACTCTACGAGGAGCTGGAAACGGCGCTCCTGATGTCGGATGCCGGCGTGGACGCCACCGAATACCTGCTCGAGACGCTGCGCCAGAAGGTGCGCGCCGAGCGTCTCACCGAGGCCGTGCAGGTGAAGGAAGCGCTGCGCCAGTTGCTGATCGACCTGCTCCAGCCGCTCGAAAAATCGCTGATGCTGGGCCGCGCGCAGCCGCTCGTGATGATGATCGCGGGCGTGAACGGCGCAGGCAAGACCACGAGCATCGGCAAGCTGGCCAAGCATTTGCAACGCTTCGACCAGAAGGTGCTGCTGGCCGCCGGCGACACGTTCCGCGCCGCCGCACGCGAGCAGCTCGCAATCTGGGGCGAGCGCAACAACGTGACGGTCGTGCAGCAGGAAAGCGGCGACCCGGCCGCGGTGATCTTCGACGCCGTGAGCGCGGCGCGCGCCCGCGGCATCGACGTGGTGATGGCCGACACCGCGGGCCGCCTGCCTACCCAGCTACATCTGATGGACGAGATCAAGAAGGTCAAGCGCGTGATCGGCAAGGCGTTCGACGGCGCGCCGCACGAGGTGCTGCTCGTGATCGACGCGAACACGGGCCAGAACGCGCTCGCGCAGGTGAAGGCATTCGACGACGCGCTCGGCCTCACCGGGCTCATCGTCACGAAGCTCGACGGCACCGCCAAGGGCGGCATCCTGGCTGCGATTGCGCGCCAGCGCCCGGTGCCGGTGTACTTCATCGGCGTGGGCGAAAAGGTGGAGGACCTGCAGCCGTTCAGCGCCGAAGAGTTCGCGGACGCTCTGCTCGGCAACTGAGCAACGGTTCCGACCCAACATGAAAGGGGCGTCGTTCCTGCGAACGACGCCCCTTTTTCATGCCTGCGCGCCCGCAGCGGCGCCGCGATTCACTCCGAATCCGGCTGCTCGCCCGGCGCGGCCTTCGCAAAGGCATCGATCTGCATGGCGTGGTCGTAGATGCGCTGGATGGTCGGGTAGCGTGTCGTGTCGATGTTGAAGCGGTTCGCATTGAACACCTGCGGGATCAGACAGGCATCGGCCATGGTCGGGGTGTCGCCATAGCAAAGCTTGCCTGTGCGCGCGTCGCTCGCGAGGCGCTGCTCCAGCGTGCCGAAACCCAGCTCGATCCAGTGACGGTACCAGCCATCCTTCGCGGCGTCGTCGACGCCCAGTGTGTGCTTCAGGTACCGCAGCACGCGCAGGTTGTCCACCGGATGGATCTCGCACGCCACCTGCAGCGCCAGCGAGCGCACATGCGCGCGATCGGCCGGCATGGTCGGCAGCAGGGGCGGCTCGGGATGCGTCTCCTCCAGGTACTCGATGATCGCGAGCGACTGCTGGATCAGGTTCTGCTCGTCGTCGACCAGCGTCGGCACGATGCCGTCCTGATTGATCTGCCGGTACGCCGGCTTCAGTTGCTCGCCGCCCTCGCGCACCAGATGCACCGGCACGTACTCGTACGACAGCTTCTTCAGGTTCAGTGCGATACGCACGCGGTACGACGCGGAACTGCGGAAATAACTGTAAAGCTTCATGCTCTCCTCATCCAGGCTCATGACGGTTCGTGCCGATATCAGACCACGCGCAGCATGATCTCGCCTATCCCCTCCACGCCGCCACGCATCAGGTCGCCCTTCGCCACGGCGCCGACACCCTCGGGCGTGCCGGTGTAGATCAGGTCGCCCGCTTTCAGTTCGAACAGCGTCGAGAGGAAGGCAATCGTGTCCGCCACCGGCCAGATCATCTGCGAAACGTCGCTGCGCTGCTTGTCTTCGCCATTGACCGAAAGCCAGATTGCGCCCTTCGCGATCTGGCCCACCCGCTCGGCCGGTTGGATCGGCCCGATCGGCGCCGAATGGTCGAAGCCCTTCGCGGTATCCCACGGCCGGCCGAGCTTCTTCGCTTCGGCCTGCAGGTCGCGGCGGGTCATGTCGAGACCCGGCGCGTAGCCATAGACATGCTCCAGCGCGCTCGCGGCGGGGATATCCTTGCCGCCCTTGCCGATCGCGACAACGAGCTCCATCTCGAAGTGCACATTCTTCGACTGCGACGGATACAGAAATTCGGCGGTCGAGCCCGGGGCGACGTAGAGAATCGCATCGGCCGGCTTGGCGAAGAAGAATGGCGGTTCGCGGTCGGGATCGTGGCCCATCTCGCGCGCGTGAGCTTCGTAGTTGCGGCCCACGCAATAGATGCGGCGCACCGGGAAGCGCTGATCGCTGCCCGCCACCGGTACCGATGCTTGTGCCGGCTCGAAAACGTAAGTCATGGGGTTCTCCGTCTGCTTGAAGAATGACGCGGGGATGGCGCGGAACTGCGCGGACCGCACGGGCATCCCGCGGCGGCGCGAAATGCGAGTGTAGCGCGCGGAGCCGCGCCCACGCTGCGTAGCAACTACGAACCACCACGAACCACGCACGCGACCGGAACCGCCGCGCTCCGCCCGCGTGCGCGCCTCGTGCGATACTGGGCGCATCCCCGTAATGCATCACGACTGCCGCCCGCCGCGCACCGCGCGCACGCCGGGCGCCTGGAACGCCGCTCCCCATGAATGCTCCCGCTCCTGCCGACACCTTTTCCTGCGCCCGTTTCATCAAGGAGATCGGCCGCGGCCCGAACGGCGCGCGCGCGCTGTCTGCGGAAGACACGCAGGCGCTCTACGCCGCGATGCTCGACGGCCGTGTGTCCGACCTCGAACTCGGCGCGGTGCTGCTCGCCTACCGCCTGAAGGGCGAAACCGCGGCGGAGCTGGCCGCGATGCTGGCTGCCGCGCACGCCTCGTTCGCGCCGCTGGCGTCGCCCGCGGGCGACTATCGCGCCGTCTCGATCCCGAGCTACAACGGCGCCCGCAAGCAGCCGAACCTCGTGCCGCTGCTCGCCCTGCTGCTGGCGCGCGAGGGCGTGCCGACCCTGGTGCACGGCGTAAGCACCGACCCGGGCCGCGTGACGAGCGCCGAAATCTTCGCGGCGCTGAACTTCGCCGCCGTCCGCGATCACGCCGACATTGAAGCGCAACTTGCACAGAAGCACGTTGCGTTCGCGCCAATCGAAGTGCTTGCGCCGCGGCTCGCCCGCCTGCTCGCGCTGCGCGCCCGCATGGGCGTGCGCAACTCCACGCATACGCTCGTGAAGCTGCTGCAGCCCTTCGTGCAGCCGGGTCTGCGGCTCGTGAACTATACGCACCCGCCCTATCGCGAAAGCCTGAGCGCATTGTTCGCGGCACATCCCGATGCCGCAACGGGCGGCGCGCTGCTCGCCCGCGGCACGGAAGGCGAAGCGGTTGCCGACACGCGCCGCCAGGTCCAGGTGGACTGGCTGCACGACGGGATCTGCGAAACGCTGGTCGAGCCGGAACGATCGTCGCCCGATGCGCCCGAAGTGGCGCTGCCGGAAGGCCGCGACGCCCCGACGACCGCGGCCTGGATCGACGCCGTGCTGCGCGGCGACGCACCGGTGCCCGAGGCGATCGCGCGGCAGGTCGAGACGATCAAGCACATCGCCCGACGCTGACGGCCTGTTGACAGGCCGAGGCGTCCTGCCTTACATTGGCCCTTATGCGTTCCTTCCCGAACACCCTCCGAATTACCTCCGGCCGCCTACTAGCGGCCCTATCGCTACGTCTAGCGTAAGCCAGGCGTAGCGCTGCGCGACCACCTCCCCGCGAGGTTCCCCGGTCGGCAGTCCTCCCAAGCCGTTCCCGCAGTACCCCAAAACTCGCCGTATCCCTACAACCAGTCGTCTGTATTCGTCCGTTTACCGTTCGGACGAGTCGCGAGGGTCAAAATGCACGTTGCATGGGCATCGTTCACGTCCACATTCGCCGCGCCGGTTACCGCCGCCACCGTGGCCGCCTTCTTCGCGTTCGTGGTTGCCGCCCGAACGCCGGAAGTTTCGCGCATCGTGCTTCGTCGCCAGCCCGCCAGCCGCCCGCTGCCGACCGCCATCGCAAACGACTTCATGAAGAACGAGGCTCGTCATGTTGCGTAATCCCGCCGAGAAGTACCGCCCCTTCCCCGCCATCCGCCTGAACGGCCGCCGATGGCCCACCCGCACCGTCGAGCGCGCGCCGATCTGGATGAGCACCGACCTGCGCGACGGCAACCAGTCGCTCATCGAGCCGATGAGCATCGAGCAAAAGACCGAGTTCTTCGAGATGCTGGTGGCGATCGGCTTCAAGGAAATCGAAGTCGGCTTTCCGTCGGCCTCGCAGACCGACTTCGATTTCGTGCGCAAGCTGATCGAGGAAAAGCGCATTCCCGCCGACGTGACGATCGAAGTGCTCGTGCAGTCGCGTGAGGAACTCATCACACGCACGTTCGAGGCGCTCGAAGGCGTGCCGCGCGCGATCGTGCACCTCTACAACGCGATCTGCCCGTCGTTCCGCAAGATCGTGTTTGGCCAGTCCAGGGAAGAGGTGAAGGCGCTCGCGGTGGACGGCACGCGCATGATCCGCGAACACGCCGACGCGCGGCCGCAAACGCACTGGATCTACCAGTACTCGCCCGAAACGTTCAGCATGACCGAGCTCACGTTCGCGCGCGAAGTCTGCGACGCCGTCGCGCAGACCTGGCGCCCGACACGCGATCACAAGATGATCGTGAATCTCCCCGCCACCGTCGAAGCCGCGATGCCCAACGTCTACGCCGACCAGATCGAGTGGATGGACCGCAATCTCGCGTACCGTGACAGCATCGTCCTCTCGGTGCATCCGCACAACGACCGCGGCACGGCCGTCGCCGCCGCGGAGATGGCGCTGCTCGCGGGCGCGGATCGCATCGAAGGCTGCCTCTTCGGCAACGGCGAGCGCACCGGCAACGTCGACCTCGTGACGCTCGCGATGAACCTCTACACCCAGGGTATCGACCCGGGCCTCGACTTCTCCGACATCGACGCCGTGCGCCGCGTGGTCGAGCGCTGCAACCAGCTGCCCGTGCATCCGCGCCATCCGTACGCGGGCGACCTCGTGTTCACGGCGTTCTCGGGCTCGCACCAGGACGCGATCCGCAAGGGTCTCGCACAGCAAAAACCCGATGCGATCTGGGAAGTGCCCTATCTCCCCATCGACCCCGCCGATCTCGGCCGCAGCTACGACGCGGTGATCCGCGTGAACAGCCAGTCGGGCAAAGGCGGCGCGACGTATCTGCTCGAGCGCGGCATGGGCTTCACGCCGCCGCGGCGCGTGCAGATCGAGTTCAGCCACGCGGTGCAGACGGCCGCCGACACGTCGGGCGAGGAAATCACCGGCGAGGCGATCTGCGCCCTTTTCACGCGTGAGTACTTCGAGACGAGCGGGCCGGCCATGCCCGCCGGTGCGGGCCGCGTGCGCTGGGAAGGCCGTGACATTGCGGCGCCCTCGGCCGCCGACGGACACGAAGCCCAGGCACAGGCGATTGCGGCGGCGATTGCGATGGCCGCGGATGCGACGGTCGAGATCACGTCGTTTGAGACCGCGCGCACCGGGCAGGGCGCAACCGCCGTGTTCGTCGGCTGCCGCGTGGGCGGTCAGCCGATCCGCCATGGCGTGGGTGTCGCCGACGACGCCGCAGAGGCAACGGTCGCCGCGGTCGTGAGCGGCGTCAATCGCGCGGCCTGGCCTCAGGTCGATCGCCGCGCCGCCGCCTGAAGCCAGGCGCGATCAGGCGCAGGCGGCAAAACGGGCCGCCTGCGTAAGCCCGGAGCGTCCACAAGACGCGCCGGAAGAAGGGACCAACCGGTCTTATTCGAGCGCACAACGCGTCGCCTGCCATGCGAGCAAACGCCAGCGGCCATCCTCCTGCGTCTGGATGGCCGTGTAGGCAATGGGAAACAGCAGCGCGCCATTATTGGCTTCCATCTCGATCAGCGCGCGCCCGGACACCACGCAGGCCTCGCGTCCAACCGGCAGCACATCCTGCGACTGAATCTCGATCTGGCGGTAGCGGCGGCGCCCGGCCGTGATGGCGTCGATGAACTGCTGTTTGGTTTCGCGTTTGCCGTTCGTATGGACGAAGATCACGTTGTCCGACAGCAGGGCGTTCAGCGACGGTCCGTCGCCCTCCACCATTGCACGAAACCGTTCGCGCTCCAGCCCGCGAATCGCATCGATCACTTTCGCCGCCATGACCCTTGCCCCCTTGCGCGCCCGCCCCAATGTTGGCAAGGACCGGCGCAGAAGATGTACCGCACGCGTCTCGCTGAAATTTATACCAGGTTTGGTCGCGTGGAAACTTGCGATCAAAAACGGCGCGCCCCGACGCGTCTGATTGCCGCATCTAGAGGGTTTACTCGCCATTCTTCGGCGCGACACTTCGCCATCCGCTGTCAGCCCCGTCCAGCCTGGCTTCCAGCGAAATCTATCGAAACAAATGTTTCGATAGCAGCGATGGAACCTTGAAGTCCCTACGGACTCCAAGTATTAGCACTCGGTGGAGCAGAGTGCTAACATCCACCGTGGAGTCGCAGTCCGACTTTTGCAAGATCTAGAGGAGTTCACTACGTGAGCAACGCAATGGCAATGACCCTTCCTGGTACGCTGAGCCCGACGCCGGCCAAGGCGGCGGGGGCAGGCGTGCTGGCGCTCGCGAATCAATCGATGCTGCCCGGCCAGCTGGGCAATATCGACGCCTACATTCAGGCCGTCAACCGGATCCCCATGTTGACGCCGCAAGAGGAGCGCCAGTTCGCGACCGAGTTTCGCGAACAGAACAATCTCGAATCCGCTCGTCGCCTCGTGCTCTCGCACCTGCGCCTCGTGGTTTCGATCGCCCGTAACTACCTGGGCTACGGCCTGCCGCATGCCGACCTGATCCAGGAAGGCAACATCGGCCTGATGAAGGCCGTGAAGCGCTTCGACCCGGAGCAGAACGTCCGGCTCGTTTCGTATGCGATGCACTGGATCAAGGCCGAGATCCACGAATACATCCTGCGCAACTGGCGCATGGTGAAGGTCGCCACGACCAAGGCGCAGCGCAAGCTGTTCTTCAACCTGCGCAGCCACAAGCAGGGCCTGCAGTCGTTCACGCCCGAGGAAATCGAAGGCCTCGCACAGGAACTGAACGTGAAGCGCGAGGAAGTCGTGGAGATGGAGACGCGTCTGTCCGGCGCCGACATCGCGCTCGAAGGCCAGACCGAGGACGGCGAGGAGTCGTTCGCCCCCATCGCCTGGCTCGCCGATTCGCACAGCGAACCGACCGCGGTGCTGGCCTCGCGTCAGCGCGACCGTCTGCAGTCTGACGGTATCGCGAGCGCGCTAGAGGCACTCGACGCCCGCAGCCGCCGCATCATCGAAGCGCGCTGGCTGAATGTGGCCGACGACGGCTCGGGCGGCTCGACCCTGCATGAGCTGGCCGACGAGTTCGGCGTCTCGGCCGAGCGTATCCGTCAGATCGAAGCGAGCGCGATGAAGAAGATGCGCACGGCACTCGCCGACTACAGCTAATCGCCCCCGCCGAGCCTCCCGGCTCGCTAGCATGCGCAAGCCCCGTCCTCTCTGGAGGCGGGGCTTTTTCTTTGCCTGATGTCACCGCCGCAGCCGCCTTCAATTCATATCAACAGATTTTTCCTTAATATAAATGCCGACCCTGATGCGGAACGCATTTTAATTTGCCCCCACTTTGTTGACTTAGAGCAAATCAAATCGCGATACTGACCAGGATGGCATGCGTTCGCGACAGGATGTCGCGCACGGACTGTCGCATGCCCGTGACTCGCAATCTTAAAATTCTTGTCCATCAGTTGTGCCGAAGCGCCGGGTGACCCAAGCCATCCGGTCGGGATAACGAAGCATTGGAAGAATCTGCAGTCATCGATCCATCATGATCTCGACATCCGATCCCCCTTCCCGGCCGCCGTCCGCACTGCGGTCGCGCTTCCTGCGCTGGGCGCGCGGGCCAACCTTCTCCCGCGACATCGCCTTCGTCCTCGCCTTCAAGCTCGTCTTGCTGATGGCGCTCAAGTACGCATTCTTCAACCACCCGCAGGCCGAAAACATGAACATGCCGCCGGCGGAAGTCGCACGCGCCATTCTTTCGGTGTCCGTGCCATCCGCGATGAACCCGCATCAAGGCTATCAAGGCCATCGAAGCGATACCCAGGGGGACCAAAATGCCCATTAGCGAAACCGTCGACCTCTCGCGGCTGCAGTTCGCCATCACAGCGCTCTATCACTTCCTGTTCGTTCCGCTCACGCTGGGCCTCTCGTGGCTCCTCGTCATCATGGAGTCGGTCTACGTGATGACCGGCAAGCCGATCTACAAGGACATGACGCAGTTCTGGGGCAAGCTGTTCGCCATCAACTTCGTGATGGGCGTCACCACCGGCCTCACCATGGAGTTCCAGTTCGGCACCAACTGGTCGTACTACTCGCACTACGTGGGCGACATCTTCGGCGTGCCGCTCGCCGTGGAAGGGCTCGCCGCGTTCTTCCTCGAATCGACCTTCGTCGGGCTGTTCTTCTTCGGCTGGAACCGGCTCTCGAAGGGTCAGCACCTCATCACGACGTTCTTCGTCGCACTCGGCTCGAACCTCTCCGCACTGTGGATTCTCGTCGCCAACGGCTGGATGCAGAACCCCGTCGGCGCCGAGTTCAACTACGAAACCATGCGCATGGAGCTCACGAGCCTCTTCCAGGTGATCTTCAACCCGGTCGCGCAGGTGAAGTTCGTGCATACCGTATCGGCGGGTTACGTGACCGCCTCGATGTTCGTGCTCGGCATTTCGTCGTGGTATCTGATCCGCCGCCGCGACGTCGATTTCGCGCTGCGCTCGTTCGCCATCGCCGCGGGCTTCGGTCTCGCCTCGACGCTATGCGTGCTGGTGCTCGGCGACGAGTCGGGCTACACCACGGGTGAAGTGCAGCAGATCAAGCTCGCCGCCATCGAGGCCGAGTGGGACACCGCTCCCGCGCCCGCGCCGTTCACACTGTTTGGCATGCCGAATCAAAAAGAAGAGCGAACCGACTATGCGATCCGGATTCCTTACTTGATGGGCATCATCGCGACGCGCTCGATCGACGAACCGGTGATCGGCCTGAAGGACCACATCGGGCGCGCGGAAGTGCGCATCCGCAACGGCATGCTGGCCTACGCCGCATTGCAGAAGATGAAGGAAGGCACCGCCGACACCGAAACGCGCGACGTTTTCGACGCGCACAAGGGCGACCTGGGCTACGGCCTGCTGCTGAAGCAGTTCGCGCCGAACGTGGTGGACGCAACGCCCGAGCAGATCAAGGCCGCCGCAAGAAGCGCGATTCCGCCCGTTGCGCCCGTATTCTGGTCGTTCCGCATGATGGTGGGTCTCGGCATTCTGTTTCTCGCGACCTTCGTGCTGGCCTTCTGGTTCTGCGCGCAACGCTCGCTGCTCAAGCCGAGCCGCGCGTGGTTCCTGCGTTGGGCCGTGTGGGCGATTCCGCTGCCGTGGATCGCCGCCGAGTTCGGCTGGGTCGTCGCCGAACTCGGCCGCCAGCCATGGACCATCGCCGAAGTGCTGCCGACGCATCTTTCCGCATCGAGTCTCGCGCCCGGCGACGTGATGCTGAGCATCGCGGGCTTCGTGGTGTTCTACACGGCGCTCTTCATCATCGAAATCACGCTCATGTTCAAGTACGCCCGCCTCGGTCCGTCCGCGCTGCATACGGGACGCTACTTCCACGAACAGGGTTCGACCGTGGCGGCCGGCAACGGCCACGTCGCCTGAGCCCGGCGCCGCCGGCCATCGCTACGCACAAGGACGAGCAAGGAACAAACAATCATGGACTACGCAACCCTCAAGCTCATCTGGTGGGTGCTGATCGGCGTGCTGCTGATCGGCTTCTCGCTCACCGACGGCTTCGACATGGGCGCCGCCGTGCTGCTGCCCTTCATCGGCAAGACCGATGCCGAACGCCGCATCGTCATCAACACCGTAGGCGCGACCTGGGAAGGCAACCAGGTCTGGCTCATCACCGCGGGCGGCGCGATGTTCGCGGCGTGGCCGCTGGTGTATGCGGCGTCGTTCTCGGGCTTCTACTTCGCGATGCTGCTCGTGCTCTTCGCGCTGTTCTTCCGCCCGGTAGGCTTCGACTATCGCGGCAAACGCGACAATCCCACGTGGCGCAACACCTGGGACTGGGCGCTTTTTGTCGGCGGTTTCGTGCCCGCGCTCGTGTTCGGCGTGGCGTTCGGCAACCTGCTCGAAGGCGTGCCTTTCGCCTATGACACCGACCTGCGCGTGACGTACCACGGCAGCTTCTGGGAATTGCTCAACCCGTTCGCGCTCGTCTGCGGCCTCGTGAGCCTGACGATGCTCACCGCGCACGGCGCCGCCTTCGTCAAGCTCAAGAGCGACGGCGTGGTTGCCCAACGCGCGAGCAAGGCGCTGCGCCTCACCTCGATTCTCGCGGTCGTGCTCTTCATCGTGGCGGGTGCGCTCGTTGCGACACTGATCGGCGGCTACACGATCACGTCGCCGGCGCCGCTCGACGCTCCCTCGAACCCGCTGCTCAAGAGCGTCGAAGCCGGCCAGGGCCTCTGGCTCACGAACTACGGCCTGTATCCGTGGATGGCGGTCGCGCCCCTGCTCGGCATTGCGGGCGGGCTCGTCGCCTGCGTGCTCGCGGGTTCGCGCATGGAGAAAACGGCGTTCATCGCCACCGGGCTCATGATCGTCGGCGTGATCCTCACGGCGGGCTTCTCGATGTTCCCGTTCATCATGCCGTCGTCGCTCGATCCGCGCAGCAGCCTGACGGTGTGGGACTCGACTTCCAGCAAGACGACGCTCGAGATCATGCTCGTCGCCGTGATCATCTTCCTGCCTATCGTGCTGGCCTATACGACCTGGGCCTACCGCGTCATGCGCGGCAAGGTCACTGCCGCTGCGATCAAGGAACAGCATAATTCGCTCTACTAATTTCGATTTCGAAGGAGTCTGAACGATGTGGTATTTCAGCTGGATCCTCGGCATAGGCGCGGCGCTCAGCTTTGGCATCATCAACGTGATGTGGCTCGACTCGCAGCAGCAGAAGCCGGTCGCCGCGGCCCGCAAGGACTGAGGGCGGAGCCGCCGCCGCAAGCGGCGGGCAGGCAGACAGGCATAAAAAAATCGGCGCTGCAGATAGCAGCGCCGATTTTTCTTGCTCGCGTGGATCGCGCCGCGCCCACAGCGCGGCACGGCAAGCATTACGCCGGTTGCGGCGCGAGCATTTGCGCGTAACGCGGCGCGGCGCGGCCGACCACGATGTGCATGGTATCGGCCGACACCCACACGACGTCGAGCGCATCGAGCTTCTTGCGATCGACCGCCGCCGCATCGCGCACGACCACGCGCAGGCGCGTTGCCGCCACGACATCGAGCGACACGACGTTGGCCGAGCCGCCCAGCGCCGCCAGCCAGCGCGACGGATCCGGATCGAGCGGGCCCGGTTCGCCTTCGTCGGCAACCGTAGCCGAAGCGGGTTGCGCGGACACCACGGGCTGAGCCGGCGCCTGCGGTGCCGCACCAACACCGCGCTTGATCTCGCTGCGGATCTCGTCGGCGATGATGTCGGCTTCCGGTCCGATGATCACCTGCACGCTCTCGCCGCCGCGCTTGAGCACGCCGCGCGCACCGATCACCTTCAGCGCGGGCTCCGATACCTTCGACGGATCGGCCACCGAAAGGCGCAGGCGCGTCGTGCAGGCATCGACCACCTTGAGGTTCGCGGCACCCCCGAGCGCGTCGATATAGCGCGCCGCGCGCGACGTGCCTTCGGCGTTCGCCGGCACGGCGGCCCCCGACATCGAAGACGCGAGCGCGGTGTCGCCGTTCGAGGCTTCGCGGCCCGGCGTCGGCAGGTTGAAACGGCGGATGAAGAAGCGGAACAGCGCGTAGTAGACCACCGCGTAGGCAACGCCGAGCGGAATGGCCTCCCAGCCGTGCGTCGAGAGCCCGTAGTTCAGCACGTAGTCGATGAAGCCCGCGGAGAACGTGAAGCCGAGCTTGATGTTCAGCAGCGAGCAGATCGCGAGCGAGAGGCCCGTGAGTACCGCGTGGATGCCGTACAGCACCGGCGCGAGGAACATGAACGTGAACTCGATCGGCTCGGTCACGCCCGTGAGGAACGAGGTAAGCGCCATCGAAAGCAGCAGGCCCGCGACCATCGAGCGGCGCTCCTTCGGCGCCTCGTGCAACATTGCCAGGCAGGCCGCCGGCAGACCGAACATCATGACCGGGAAAAAGCCCGCCATGAAGCTGCCCGCGGTGGGATCGCCCGCAAAGAAGCGGTGCAGGTCGCCGGTGACGGCCGCGCCGCCGCCGGGCGGCGTGAACGTGCCGAACACGAACCACACGAG
The DNA here is from genome assembly GCF_000684975.1 of Paraburkholderia acidipaludis NBRC 101816. GTDB lineage: Bacteria > Pseudomonadota > Gammaproteobacteria > Burkholderiales > Burkholderiaceae > Paraburkholderia > Paraburkholderia acidipaludis. The sequence goes on from NZ_BAXZ01000015.1 coordinate 125,527, forward strand.
CGAGTTGAGGATGTGGTGCAGGCCCGTCACGAGCAGCAGCCGGTTCAGGAAGCCATACACGAACGTGCCGATCGCGCCTGCCGTGGTGAGCCAGTGGCCCGCGCTGTCGATCACGCCCTGCACCGGCCCCCAGCCGTAGCCGAACACAATGCCGAGCACCACGCACACGAGCCCGGTAATGATCGGCACGAAGCGTTTGCCGCCGAAGAACGCCAGGAACTCGGGCAGCTTGATGTCCTTGAAGCGGTTGTAGAGCATGCCCGCGACAATGCCCGCCACGACGCCGGAGAGGACGCCCATGTTGAGCTTGTCGTTGATGTCCTTCATCACGGCGACCTCGACCAGATAGCCGAGTGCGCCCGCGAGGGCCGCCACGCCGTTGTTGTCCTTGGCGAAGCCGACTGCGATGCCGATCGCGAAAAGGAGCGGCAGGTTGTCGAAGATCGCGCCGCCCGCGTCGGCGATGATCTTGATATTGAGCATGTCGCTCTGGCCGAAGCGCAGCAGCAGGCCGGCGACCGGCAGCACTGCGATCGGGAGCATCAGCGCGCGGCCGAGGCTTTGAATCTTGAGAAACGGATTGCCATCCATTGAACTGCCTCCAGTCCCTGTCTCTTTCGTGACGTCAGTGAGTGATGAGAGTCGCCGGTTTGCGCGTGAAACCGCGCGCGCCGGCGTGTTTTTTATCTAATGGTGTTTTCAGCGGGGGGTTATTCCAGCGGCCAGATCGAGCGGCTCACGGCGCGCACGGCCTGGGCCGACTCGAGGGAGAGCGCGTCCTGCGCGCGCTGGCGGCACAGCTGCCAGTCGAGATTGCGCACGCGCGCCTTGATGGAAGGCACCGATACCGGGTCGACGGACAGCTCGGTCACGCCGAGACCGACGAGTAGCGGCACGGCAACCGGATCGCCGGCGAGCGCGCCGCAGACGCCAACCCACTTGCCGTGCTTTTCGGCGCCCTGCACGGCCGCCGCGACGAGTCGCAGCACGGCCGGGTGCAGGCCGTCCGCCTGCGCCGCAAGGTCGGGCTGGCAGCGGTCCATCGCGAGCGTGTACTGCGTGAGGTCGTTCGTGCCGATCGAGAAGAAGTCCGCGTGCTGCGCGAGCTGGTCGGCCAGCAGCGCAGCCGAAGGCACCTCGATCATCACGCCGATCTCGATCGGCTCGGTGCGGCACGCCTCCTCCGCGAACGTTTCGATACGCTCGCGCAAGCGCACCAGCTCGCCCACGTCGGTGACCATCGGCAGCAGGATGCGCACGGCGCCCGCCGGCTTCACGGCGACGAGCGCGCGCAGCTGGTCGTCGAGCAGATCCGGGCGCACCTGTGCGAGGCGGATGCCGCGCAGGCCCAGCGCCGGATTCGGCTCGGGCGGCAGCGTCAGGTAATCGACTTCCTTGTCCGCGCCGACGTCGAGCGTGCGGATGATCGCGCTGCGGCCGGCCAGCGCCTCGGCGATCGCCTGGTAGCTCTGGCGATGCTCTTCGATCGTCGGCGCCGCCTGACGATGGATGAACATGAGCTCGGTGCGCAACAGGCCCACCGCATCGGCGCCGTTCTCCACGGCCGTGTTCGCGTCTTCGAGCGTGGCGATGTTGGCCGCGATCTCGATGGCGCGGCCGTCGCGCGTCGCCGCCGCCTGCTGCGACGTGCGGCGGTTCGCCTCGCGCACGCCGGCCAAGCGCTGGCGCTCGGCGCGCGCACGCTCGACGTCGAGCGCGGTCGGCGCATAGGCGAGGCGTCCTTCGCCCGCATTGACGACGACCTGTGCGCCTTCGGCGATCGTGTGCAGCGCGTCGCCAACTGCAACAAGCGCCGGAATGCCCGCCTGGCGCGCGATGATCGCCGCGTGCGAGGTCGCGCCGCCGCGCGCCATCACGAGCGCCGTCACGCGCGCGCGGTCGAGCGTGGCGAGATCGGACGGCGTGAATTCGTCGGCGGCGAGCACGGCTTCGTCGGGCAGCACGCGTGCCGCCGTGTTCGAGAGCCCGAGCGCGCGCAGCACGCGCTTTTCGATATCGCGCAAGTCGGCGGCGCGCTCCGCCAGCAGCGGATCGTCGATCTGGCCAAGCACGGCGATCTGCGCGCGGATCGCCTCGCGCCACGCGAAGCCCGCGCTCTTGCCAAGGCTCACGAGGTCGCGCGCGGCGTCCACGAGCGTCGGGTCTTCGAGCAGCACGCGATGCATCGTGAAGATGCCCGCCTCGCCGATCGCACCGCGCTGCGACGCGGCGCGCACGGTGTGGTTCAGCTCGGCGTCGACGGCGGCGATGGCCTTGTCGAGCGCACGGCTTTCGGCAGCCGGGGTGCCGCTCGCCGCTTCGGGCGGCACGATTTCAGCGTCGTCCCAACGCACCAGCGTGCCGACTGCGACGCCGGGCGCGGCACACACGCCGGCGAGCGTATTGGGCGCCGCATTCCCTGCCGCGGCAGGCGCCGTCTGAGGCGCCGCGGCCACCGGGACACGCGGTGCCGGCGAGAGCTGCCGTGCGGGCGCTTCGCCGCCCTCGCCCGGCGCTTCGCGGGTCAGCTCGTTGGCAACCGCATCGACGGCCTGCTGCGCGTCACGGCCCGTGCCGACGAGTTCGATCGTCGCGCCCTCGCCCGCGCCCAGCGCGAGCAGGCCAACCACGCTCTGGATGGCCGCTTTCCGTTCGCCGTGCCGCACCTCCACACGTGCCTCGAAATCGCGCACGGCCTCGCGCGCCCGCGCAGCGGGCCGCGCGTGCAGGCCGCCCGCATGCTCGAGCGTCACGGTCCTGCGCACTTCGTTCTCCACGAGGTCCGCCGTCAGGGCGACGGCGGCCTCCGCACCCTCGCGCATGCGCAATACAAGCAGCGGCGACACGCCGGCTTCGACCTTGCCCGCCTGCGCGCGCGACACCACTTCGAACGCATCCGAATTCGCGACCGCCACGACGGAAACGAGGCTCGGCGCCTCGCACGCAATTACGTCGAGGTCAAACTCGATCAAAACGTCGCCGCGCCGCACCTCGGCGCCCTGCTGAACCTTCGGCGCGAAGCCCTTGCCGTTCAGCTCGACCGTGTCGATGCCGATGTGCACGAGCACCTGCGCGCCTTCGGCGGTCTGCAGCGTGACGGCGTGGCCGGTGCGCGCAAGGTGCATGACGACGCCGTCGCACGGCGCGACGAGACGGCCGACCAACGGGTCGATGCCGATGCCGTCGCCGAACAGCCCTTCCGAAAACACGGGATCGGGCACCAATGCGAGCGGCACGACCGGGCCGGTAAGCGGCGCGACAAGCGAGATGTCGCCTGGGGCGGATTGATCCGGGTTCATCAGGCGGGACTCCTGGATGCGTTCCATCAACTTTCCAATCTAGTGGGTTTCGGTGACTTTGTTCAGGTAGCGCGGCTCGTCGGGATTGCGGCCGCGCGCGGCGGCAAGACCCGCCGCCATCACGTAGAACGAAAGAATGGCGGCGACCGGATCGAGCGCCGCGTCGGCGGTCGTCACGAGCGGCAGCGTGGCCTCCGGCACATCCGCGGGCGCGGCGAGCAGCACGCGCGCGCCGCGCTTCGTCATGTCGCGTGCGAACTCGACGAGACCAGCCTGCTCCGGCCCGCGCGGGGCGAACACGAGCAGCGGGTAATCGCGGTCGATCAGCTCCATCGGGCCGTGACGCACCTCGGCGCTCGAGAACGCCTCGGCCTGGATGCCCGAGGTTTCCTTGAGCTTGAGCGCCGCTTCCTGGGCGATGGCGAGGCCCGGGCCGCGGCCGATCACGATCATCTGCGAGACGTTGCGCAGCTCGTCCACGGCCTTCGACCAGTCGAGCGAGCCCGCGCGGTGAAGGGCGTCGGGCAGCGCGCGCAGGGCGTCCACGAACGCGGCGTCGCGCTGCCAGAACGCGACCAGCTGCGCCGACATCGAGAGCATCGCGATATAGCTCTTGGTCGCGGCCACGCTCAGCTCCGGCCCGGCGAGGAGCGGCAGCTCGACGCCCGCGGCGTCGGCGAGCGGCGAGCCGGGCACATTGACGGCCGCCGCCGTGAGCGCTCCCGCCTCGTGCAGCGCGCGCATCGTGGCCACGAGATCAGGACTCCTGCCTGATTGGGAGAAAGCAAAAGCGAACTGCCCCCGCACGCGCAGAGGCGCCTGCTGAAGCGTGGCGATCGACATCGGGATCGAGGCGACCGGCACGCCGATGCGGCTCATCGTGAGCGAGGCGAAATAGCTCGCCGCATGGTCGGAGCTGCCGCGTGCAACGGTGAGCGCGACCTGGCGCGGCTCCGCCTGGAGCCGGTGCGCCAGCGCCTCGACAGGCGCGGTGTCCGCGAGCTGCGCGGCGACGACGCTGGCCGAGGCCAGCGCTTCTTTAAGCATATTCGACAATCGAATCTCCTTCGACATAGGTCGCGGTGAGGGCCAGCTCGCGATCGAACACGACGACGTCGGCCCACGCGCCGCGCGCAAGGCGGCCGCGATCCTCGATGCCGAGGTAGTCGGCAGCGTAGCGCGACAGGCGCGCGGAGACGTCGGCGATCGGAAAGCCGAGCGAAACGAGGTTGCGCAGCGCCTGATCCATGGTCAGGGTGCTGCCTGCAAGCGTGCCATCGGCAAGGCGCACGCCGCCGAGGCACTTTGTCACGTGCTGGCTGCCGAGGCGGTATTCGCCGTCGGGCATGCCGGTTGCCGAGGTGCTGTCGGTGACCACGTAAAGGCGCGGAATCGCGCGCATGGCCGCACGGATCGCGCCCGGATGCACGTGCAGCAGATCGGGAATGATCTCCGCGTACTCGGCGTGCGCGAGCGCCGCGCCGACGAGGCCGGGGTTGCGGTGATGCAGCGGCGACATCGCATTGAAAAGGTGCGTGAAGCCGCGCGCGCCGTGCTTCAGTGCCGCGACGCCGTCGTCGTAGGTCGCGAGCGAGTGGCCGAGCTGCACGCGCACGCCGCGCGCCGCCATTTCCGCGATGATCTCGATGTGGCCCGCGATTTCGGGCGCGACGGTCACGACGCGGATGGGCGCGATCGAGAGGTACTTGAGCACCTCGTCGAGCACGGCCGAAACAGCCGCGTCGGGCTGTGCGCCAAGCTTGCCGGGATTGATGTACGGACCTTCCAGATGCACGCCCAGCACGCGCGAGCCGCCCGGCGTGCGCATGCGCGCCACGTCGCCAAGCCCCGCCACGACGCTCATCAGCTCGTCGCGCGGCGCGGTCATCGTGGTGGCGAGCAGGCTCGTCGTGCCGAAGCGCGCGTGCGTGCGCGTGATGGTTTCGATGGCGTCGCCCGCCTCCATCACGTCGGCGCCGCCGCCGCCGTGCACGTGCAGGTCGATGAAGCCCGGCAGGATGTAGGGGGCGTCGTTCGTCGCCGGATCGGCGGGCTTGCCCGAGATCGATGCGATGCGCCCGTTCTCGAACGACAGCATGCCCAGGATCCAACCTTCAGGAGTGAGTATGTTTCCGCTCAGCATGAATGTTTTCCGGTGAGTTGCGACGAGGCGCGGGGCGTCATGTCGGGGTCGTGCCTGTGTGATTCGTTCAGTGGCGCCATGTTCACCTCACTGGCGCAGTTCGGCGACGAAGTCGTAATAACCGTCGCGGCAGTAGGTATCGGTCAGTTCGATGGCGTGCTGGTCGGCGGAAAAACCCACGCGCGTGATGACGAGCAGCGCCGCGCGCGGCTCCACGCCCATCAGCGCCGCGATCTCCCCGGTCGCGTTGACCGCGCGGAAATGCTGCAGGGCGCGCACTACCGGCATGCCGCGCGCTTCGAGATAGGCGTAGAGCGAAGCGTCGATGGCCTCGGGGTCGGGCACGATCGATACCGGCAGCGCCGAATGCTCCACGGCCATCACGATGCCGTCCGCGCGGCGCAAGCGCCGCAGGCTCGTGACCGAGGCGCCCGGCGAGAGACCAAGCTGCACGATCTCCTCACGGTGCGCCGGTCTCACTTCGCGCGCAAGCCAGACCGAGTCCGGCGTAAAACCGCGCTGCTGCATCTTCTTCGTGAAGCCGGTGAGGCGCGAAAGCGGATCTTCGACTCGCGGCGTAATGAAGCTGCCTGCCCCGCGCGCACGACGGATCAACCCCTGCTCCACGAGCAGTTCGATCGCCTTGCGCGCCGTGATGCGCGAGACGCCGATGGCGTCCGACAGCGTGCGCTCCGAAGGCAGCGCCTCGCCGGCCGACCACACGCCGCAATGGATAGCCGTGGCAAGGTTGCGCGCCAGCTGCAGATAGAGCGGCGTCACGTTGCGCGCATCGGGCATCAGGGCAGACCAACGGGTTTCCATGGGACTTGTGCCTGGGTTCTGGGATCGTGGGGCGTCCAGGCGCCATCTGCGCTGGACTGCTTCGAAAGCGAGCCCATTATATAACCACAATGATACCAGTCAACAGAATGGCGACAATCCGCTAGCCGGCATCAAACTCCTTAATTATCAGTGAGTTACGGCTTCCACTTCAGTAGATTTATGATGGCTTGCCACATCGGGATTTACCCTGGACGCTCCCAATCACATCTCGGAATAGGACCAAAGCCATAGCCCGACTGACTATAAACCAGACCAAAGTGATACCACTCCATAACCAAACCGGAAAATCCCAAATAGTGCTAACACACGCCATAGAGTTCCCCTATAGTCTTGTTTGGTAACAATCAGCCACATCGCAAGGGGGCGACTTGTCGACCGAATCCGATGCCATGCGGCACGCCGAGGCCGTGTTGCAGTTCAATCGCTTCTACGCGAAATACCTGAACGCTGAACACGAACGTCTGCCGCGAAGCGCCTATTCGCTCACCGAAATGCGCGTACTCCACGAGCTGGCCAGCGGCAAAGCCGACACGGCGGCGAGCCTCGCCCGCAACCTCGCGCTAGACACCGGCTATCTGAGCCGGATCCTCGCCGGGTTCGAGCAGCGCGAACTGATCTCGCGGCGCCCGAGCGAAACCGACGCGCGCCAGTCGCTGCTGAACCTCACCGAAGCGGGACGAGCCGAATACGCATCGCTCGATGCCGCTGCGATTGCCGGCATTGCGACGGCGCTCGCGAGACTCGCGCCGGCCGAACAGGAACAGTTGATCCGGGCGCTTCGAATGGTCCAGGGGTTGCTTGGAGGCCCCACAGCCCAAGGTATCGTCACGCTGCGGGAACCGCGTCCGGGAGACTTCGGCTGGATCGTCCACCGGCTTGCCCAGGTCTTTGCGAGGGAAGAATACTGGGGCGTGCAGTTCGAAGCGATCGCCGCCCATACGATCGGCGCCTTCGCGATGAAACACGACCCGGTACGCGAAACCGCGTGGATCGCCGAGCAGGAGGGCCATGCGGTGGGCGGAGCCCTGGTGGTGGCCGCGGGCGAGCATCGCGCGTGCGTGCGGATGCTGTTCGTGGAGCACCATATGCGCGGGCTGGGGATCGGCTCGCGGTTGCTCGACGAGTGCGTGGGCTTTGCACGACGCACGGGCTACGCAACGCTCGATATCGAACTGGCGCCCGATCTGCCCGAAGCGCGCCGCATGGCCGGGCGCGCCGGATTCTCGCTAGTGCCTGCCGGGGATAGCGGCACCGGCCCGCTCACCGAACGCTGGACGCGCAGCCTTCACGATACGGCGTCGCGGTGCGCAGCATGACGTGGGGCTGAGCACCCAGGAGGCTTGACTCTTCCGCCGAGGGCTTTCGCTAGTGCAAGGCGTTTGATCTGATCAAAGCGCGGCAAGCAGATCCAGGGTCTGCGGATGCTTCTCCACGAGTTTGATTAGCACCGCAGCCTGTGCGTTCGGCCTCGCTTTGCCTTGCTCCCAGTTTTGCCAGGTACGGACGTTGACGCGCAGACGGCGCGCCATGACCGCCTGCGACACATTGGCCGATTCACGGACAGTCCGGATTTCTTCCGCAGTCACGTCGACGGGGTCCGGTGTTTCCAGTGCAACGGTTCGCAACGTCAGCTTGCCTTTGCGCTCCGCCGCGAGATCGTCGAACCCCTGCTTGAGCGCATCAAAAAGGCGACCTTTCCTCATTTGCCAGCCCTCTCTTCAATCTCGGCTCTCAGCATGGCACCAAGCGCCTTCGCTTCATCATGGGAGAGATCGTCCATCTCATCCTTGTTGTATATGAAGAACATCCAGAACTGTGCGCCTTCGCCCCAATGGTAGTAGATCACCCGAAGCCCGCCACGCTTCCCTTTCTGCCGCCGGGAGTCCTTGCTACGCACCTTGCGCAAACCACCTGTGTGCCTGATGACATCGCCCTTTTCTGGATTGCTCATTAACTCCTGCTGGAGTTCACGATATTCATCGTCGTCAAGGTAATCTGGGCGACGCTCGCGGAATAAGGAAAGTTCAACGAATAGGGCTCTCATCGGCTCACAGAAAATTATACGCTACTTGCGTATAAATAAAAGGTGAGCCAATCTAGCACGCTGCCGTGCATGCGATCTTGAGCAACGTTAAAGAACGACATGTTGCAACTCAGGTATCGCAGGAAAGTGGCCGTGTTGGCTGCGCAAAAGCAAAAGCCGCGGCACAACGGCTGCGGCTTTTGCTTTTGCGAGCCGGCATGCGGCTATAAGCCGCATGCCGATGCACCGATCAGAACGACGGCACCATCGCGCCCTTGAACTGGGTCTTGATGAACTGGCGCACGTCTTCCGACTGATAGGCCGCCACCAGCTTCTTCACCCAGGGCTTGTCCTTGTCCTGGACACGCACGGCGATCAGGTTCGCGTAGGGGCTGTGAATGTCTTCCAGCGCGATCGCGTCCTTGGTGGGCTGCAGGCCCGCTGCCAGCGCGTAGTTCGTGTTGATGACGGCGGCGTCCACGTCGCCGAGCGCGCGCGGAAGCTGTGCGGCGTCCAGTTCGACGATCTTCACCTTCTTCGGATTCTCGGCCACGTCGAGCGGCGTCGCATTATTACCGTTCGTACCCGCGCCGGCACGCAGCTTGATCACGCCCTTGCTCTGGAGGAGCAGCAGCGCACGGTTTTCGTTCGACGGATCGTTCGGCACCGCGACCTTGGCACCGGCCGGCAAGTCGTTCAGCGACTTGAGCTTCTTCGAGTACACGCCGATCGGCGAGATGTACGTGAGACCCGCGCTCACGAGCTTGTAGCCGCGCTGCTTGATCTGGCTGTCGAGGTACGGCCCGGTCTGGAAGCTGTTGGCGTCGAGATCGCCCGAGTCGAGCGCCGCGTTAGGCTGCACATAGTCGTTGAACTCGATGACCTTGACGTTCAGGCCTTCGCGCTTCGCGACCTTCTGGACGACGGTCCAGACTTCGGCGTCCGGACCCGAGACAGTACCGACCTTGATGACCTGGTCGTCGGCGCGGGCGCCGAAGCTGGCGAGAAGCGTGGTGGCGGCAAAGCCGGCGAGGAGAGCCTTAACAAGATTTCTGCGCTGCATGGAGGTGATGTTCCTGCCTGTTATTTCGATATCGCCGGCTCGCACGGCATTATGTGCCGTTGCCGGAGGGATGGAATGCTCTCACAGAGCGGCGGTTACGCGAAATAATGAAATCGCATACCGGTATGCCGCCGCGTTCGATCGGTTCAACTGAGTGTTCAGCCAAGCAGCAGCTTCAGATCGTGAATCCAGGGCGTCACGCCCTGCCCGTCGCGGGCGAAGAGGCGCAGCTTGCCGGTCGGGTCGAACACATAGCTCGCGGCGGTGTGGTCCATCGTATAGCTGCCGGGCGTGGTGCCCGGCACCTTCGCGTAATAGACGCGGAAGTCCTTCGTGACCTGCTTGAGTTCGGCATCGTCGGCGGGGCGCAGCCCCACGAACGTCGGGTTGAACGCATTCACGTACTGACTCAGGATGGGCGACGTATCGCGCTCCGGGTCGACGGTGACGAAGAGCACCTGGACACGCTTCGCCGCATCGGGCCCGAGTTGCTGGAGCGCCTGCGAGAGTTCCGCCAGCGTGGTCGGGCAAACGTCCGGACAGTGCGTGTAGCCGAAGAACAGCACGACCACTTTGCCCTTGTAGTCGGCGAGCGAGCGCATCGTGCCGTTCGTGTCGGGCAGCGAGAAGTCCTTGCCGAACTGCGTGTTGCCGGTAATGTCGAGGTTCGTGAACGACGGCGCCTGCTGGCCGCAGCCTGCGACGAGCGCGGTGCCGCCGAGGGCGCAGACCGTGGCGAGCGCAACGATCGTGGCGCGCCCAATGCGCGCAAGCGTTTGACGGGTCATGGCAAGGATCATTGCCGCTCGGGCATCAAGCCCCGATCAGCGCGTGAACGTAGTGATCGACGAGCAGCGCCGCGAACAGCAGCGAAAGATAGACGATCGAGTAGCGGAAGGTCTTGCGCGCCAATGCGTCGGAGTACTCGCGATAGATCTTCCAGGCATAAGCGAGGAACACCGCGCCGAGCAGCACCGCCGCCGCGAGGTAGAGTGCTCCACTCATGCCCGAGATGAACGGCATGAGCGTGACGGCGAACAGGACCACGGTGTAGAGCAGGATGCACAGGCGCGTGTAGGCTTCGCCGTGCGTGTTGGGCAGCATGGGCAGACCGGCCTTCTTGTAGTCCTCGCGACGATACAGCGCGAGCGACCAGAAGTGCGGCGGCGTCCAGACGAAGATGATCAGCACGAGGATCCAGGCGTCGCCGGGCACATGGCCCGTGACGGCCGCCCAGCCGAGCGCGGGCGGCATGGCGCCCGAGGCGCCGCCGATCACGATGTTCTGCGGCGTGGTGGGCTTGAGCAGCAGCGTATAGATGATCGCGTAGCCGATGAACGTGCCGAAGGTGAGCCACATGGTAAGCGCGTTCGTGAACGTGTAGAGCGTCCACATGCCCGCGGCGCCCAGCACGGCCGAGAACAGCAGGATCTGCATGCTCGTGATCTCGCCGCGTGCCGAAGGGCGCCAGGCCGTGCGGCGCATCATGGCGTCCACTTTCTGCTCGACAAGGCAATTGATCGCAAAGGCGGCGCCGGCCGTGAGCCAGATGCCGACGGTGCCGCCGACCAGCACCTTCCAGGGCACCATGCCCGGCACGGCGAGGAACATGCCGATCACCGCGCAAAACACCGCCAGCTGGGTGACGCGCGGCTTCGTGAGGGCGGCGTATTGGGAAATCCGGCTGCCCGGGGGATGGGAGAGGGTTGTACTTTCCATGGCGAGGGATCACGCCGGCGCGGCGTCGCGCGCAGCTACAACGGCGCGGCCGGGGCGGCTATAAGCAATTCGAAAGTTTAGCATGACGACCAGCAGCAACAGGATCGCCGCGCCGCCGTTATGGGCCACCGCAATAGCCAGCGGCCATTGCAGCACGATGTTCGAGAGACCGGTGAGGAACTGGATCGCCACGACGATCAGAACCCCATTTGCGGGACGCCGCAGCGATTCAAAGCGCCGCAATCTGAGGGCGAACCATACCAGATATGCGATCACCACGAGCGCAAACGTGCGGTGGGTCCAGTGGATCGCGACGAGCGCATCCTGGGTGATGACGTCGCCATTGCCGTCCATGCCGAGCGCGCGCCACAGGTGGAAGCCGTGATGGAAGTCCATCGGAGGAATCCAGGCGCCGTTGCAGGTGGGGAAGTCCGTGCAGGCAAGCACCGCGTAATTCGTGCTGACCCAGCCGCCCAGCGCGATCTGCGCGACGAGCAGGGCGAGCGCCGCGAGCGCCGCCGCGCGCCAGCGCCCCGCTTCGGGCTCGTGCGCGGGCAGCGGCGTGATGCGCGCCGCGAGCCAGCCGAGCGTGCCGAGCAGCGTGAGACCCAGCATCAGGTGCGTCGTGACGATGATCGGCTGCAGCTTCATCGTCACGGTCCATGCGCCGAAGATGCCCTGCACGACGATCAGCCCGAGCAACGCGCTGGGCCACCAGGGCGAGACGTGCAACGGCAGGCGCTTGATGCGCGCGCGCCAGGCGATGACCGTTTGCGCGATGATCAGCACGCCGATCGCCATCGCGAAGTAGCGGTGGATCATCTCGATCCAGGCCTTGCTCATGCTGACCGGGCCGGTGGGCATCAGCGCATGCGCGGCCGCGATCTGCGCGTGCGCGATGAACGGCGAGGACGTGCCGTAGCAGCCCGGCCAGTCCGGGCAGCCGAGACCCGAATCGGTGAGGCGCGTGAAGCCGCCGAACATCACGAGGTCGAGCGTCAAGAATGTCGTGACCCAGACGAGCTTGCGGAACTTGCCGTCGTCGGCCTTCACCCACACCCATGAGAGCGGGAGAAGCGCGATGCACAAGCCGATCAGGCCGAGTTCCAGTACGAACATGTCCTACCTTTTCACCAATGGATTCGTGCGCCGCACCTTACCCGATCCGCGACCATTTGAGCAGCTTCGTAATGTCGCTCTTGACCTTCGACGGATCCGGGTGCGCCGGAAAACGCATCATCAGGTTGCCGTTCGGATCGACGAGATAGATGTGGTCGGTGTCCTTCGTCGTGTCGGTGGCCGGCAGCCATTGCGCGAGCGCGGCCGGGTCGGCGCGCAGCATGCGCGTGTCCGGATAGGCCGTCTTGAGGACGTCGGCGACGGGCGCGTCGTCCGTGCGCAGCCAGACCGTCACGACGCGCTCGCGCTCCTCGCCCTGCGTCGCGCGTATCTGACGCATGAAGTAGAGCTTCGTCACGCAAGGCTCGCCGCACGCGCCGCCGTCCACGGAAATCATCAGCCAGCGCCCGCGCAGCGTCGCGAGCGGCACGGCGCGGCCGTCCGCGCCGGTGACCACGAGGCTCCCGGGAATCGGGCGCTGCGGCTCGATCAAGGCGCCATAGTTGGTCGTGCCGCCCCTCGGCTTGACGACGTAATACATGAAGTACGAGACCACGATGGGCGCCGCGCAAACGACCATCATCAGGAGCAGCATCCAGCGCCCGCGTCGCCACGAGCCGCTCGGGCGGCCGCCGGCGGGCGCGGACATCCGGCGCTGCCCGGCGTCATGGCCGCCTGGCGGTGTGCGGGAAGTTTGCGTCGACACGGCTCGAACCTCTTTCTCTGGTTGGCGCGCCGCTCGAGGCAGCGCGGATGTCGCGAACGCGCGAACCGCTCTTGCGCAGCGGCACATCATCAGGCGTCCTTCGGGGCTCGATCTGGGCCCGCCTGACTGCGCTCTTTTGTCGCAGCCCGGCGGGCCGCATACAGGCCGAATCCGAGGGCTGCGGCAGCCATGCCCCACCACTGGAACATGTAGCCGTAGTTGCGCTCGACGCCCGTGGTCGGCGCCGGCCAGTCGCGCACAAGGCCGTCCTGGGCCGCCGGCGCGAAGCCGGACTGCTGGATCACGAACGGCTGCAGCGGCAGCCCGGTTTCCGCCGCGTAGGACGCGACGCCGAGATTCTGCCGTATCTTCTGATGCGGTGCAGAGCCGCCGGCACCCAGTTCGAATGCGCGCGAGGCGTCCGCGCGCGCAATGCCTTCCACCGTGACTGGCCCGGCAGGCGTGTCGTAGGGTGCGATCGTGGTGCGATCGGCCATGTTGCGCGGCAGCCAGCCGCGATTCACCAGTACGTAGCCGCCGCCTTGCAGCTTGAGCGGCATCACGACGTAGAAGCCCGGCTGGTCGTCATACGGCCGGTTGTCGAGATAAACGACAAGATTGGGCATGAAGGTGCCGGTGGCCCGCACTCGATGGAAATCGATGGCCCCGAGCGGCAACGGCGCCGCGCCCACCGTCTGCGGCGGCGCCGACTCATAGCGTTCGATCTGCGCCTGCAGCGCCTCCTTCTGATGGGCGCGATCGCGCTGCCAGAAGCCAAGGCGGATCGTCACCGCCATCACGAGCAGGATCAGCAGCGTAGGCACGAGACGGAACTTCATCGGGCACGCCCGATGCAGCCGACATCGCCATCCAGGGCGAGCGGTCCCCACACACCCACACCCACACCCGCACCTGCCGCCACAACCGGTGCGATAATGAGACAGGCGATTTCAGACATGCCCGATTCCGTGAACTTCATGCACATTCTCGTTCCCATTGCGTTCGCGTTGATCATCGCGAGCCTGTTTTCTGCGCTTTACTTCATGATGCACGACCGCGGCCGCACGAAGCGGATGGTCTGGTCGCTCGCAACGCGCGTGGGACTCTCCATCTCGCTTTTTCTCTTCATCCTGTTCGCGCATTGGATGGGGTGGATCCAGTCCACCGGCATTCCATACGGACGATAACGCCGCTCCGCGCACCAAAAAGAAAGCGCCGCGCCGACAGAGTCGGCGGCGGCGCCCGGTTATTCAGCCTTCCTGCTTGTTGCGTCGCAACTCAAAGCCAGTACACGACAACATAGAGACCCAGCCACACCACGTCGACGAAGTGCCAGTACCAGGCGGCGCCTTCGAACGCGAAGTGATGGTCGGCCGTGAAGTGTCCGCGTATCAGCCGCACCATCACCACGGTGAGCATCGTGCCGCCGAGGAACACGTGAAAGCCGTGAAAGCCCGTGAGCAGGAAGAACGTCGAGCCGTAGACGCCCGAGGCGAGCGTGAGGTTCAGTTCGTTGTACGCATGGATATATTCGAAGGCCTGCAGGCACAGGAAGCACAGGCCCAGCGCAATCGTCGCCGCCATCCACGCGATGGCCTTGCTGCGATGGTCGTCGCGCAGCGCGTGGTGCGCCACGGTGAGCGTCGCGCCTGAGGAGAGCAGCAGCGCGGTATTGATCGTCGGCACCGGGTAGGGCTTCATCGAGGCGAACTGCGAGACGAGCTGCGCCGGCCCCGTGTTCGGCCACACGCCGCTGAAGTCCGGCCAGATCAGCTTGTAGTCGAGGCTGCCGAGCTGATGCATGGCGATCTCGCGGGCGTAGAACAGCGCGCCGAAGAACGCGCCGAAGAACATCACCTCGGAGAAGATGAACCAGCTCATGCTCCAGCGGTACGACACGTCCACGCGCTTGCCGTACATGCCGCCTTCGGATTCGGAGATCGCGTCGCCGAACCAGTGCCAGAGCGTGAAGAGCAGCCACAGCAGGCCGGCCAGCACGCCGATCGGCCCCCAGGACTCGCCGTTGATCCACGACGCCAGCGATCCGAGCATGACGACAAGACCGACGGCCGCGCTGATGGGATGCCGCGACGGATGGGGAATGAAGTAGTACGGACTATCGTTTTGGCCGCTCATGCCTGATTCTCCAGTTTCCAGTTGCTCCGGAAAGATTCCGGCTCTCTGCCTTCCTTACCGATTCTTGACCCGATTCTTGACCCGATTTCTGGCCCGATTCCTGGCGCCCTGCCGAACGCAAGTCGCGCCGAACACCCGCATACGTCATCCCACCACGGCATGCACGATCAGCAACAGCACGCCGATGAACAGCGCCGCGCCGATGAGCGCCGCCGCAATCAGCGCAATCGGGTTCAGCTGCGCGGCATCCGCCTCGAGATCCGCGCGCTTGCGAATACCCATAAAGGACCATGCCACTGCCTTGAAAAGCTGCAGCACCCCGCCCTTCCTCTTCGCCCCATCGCCTTCGCCGTTCATGGTCCCTCACGTTCCGCCGCCGGCGCGCTCCGCGGCTGGCTTGTTCAACTCGAAGAACGTGTACGACAGCGTGATCGTGTTCACGTCCTTCGGCAGCTTCGGGTCGATCACGAACACCACCGGCATGCGCCGCGCGTCGCCCGCCTGCAGCGTCTGCTGCGTGAAGCAGAAGCACTCGATCTTGTGGAAGTACTCGGTCGCCTGCTTCGGCGCGTAGCTCGGGATTGCCTGCGCCGTCACCGTGCGCCCTTCACGATTCGACAAGTCGTACATCACCGTCATCACCTCGCCCGGATGCACGTCGAGGCTCGTCTGCTCCGGCTTGAAGGCGAGCAGCCCGCGCGCATTCGCGTCGAACTCCACCGACACCGTGCGGCTCATGTCCACCTGCGTGTTGCGCGCCTCGCGTTCCGTCGTATCGCGCTGCACCAGGTTGTTGATGCCGGTGACCTGGCAGATCGCGCGGTACATCGGCACGAGCGCAAAACCGAAGCCGAACATCATGAACGCCACGACAACGAGCTTGATGAGCATCGAGCGGTTGAGTGTGCGGTCGCTTGCCCCTTGCGTCGACATCTGGCTTCCTCGAACGGTCCTCCCGCGACACGGAACAGCGCAATGCCCGCCGCTCAGTACGTCACGAAATACACCTGCTTGACGATGGCACTCGCAAAAAAGGCGGCGACGATGGCCAGCAGAATCAGGCCGAGTCGCAGATTGCCCGCGCGGATCTCCTCGGGCGTTCGTCTTTTTGGTGAATTCCGGATCATGTTTCCCTGGCGGTTTGCCGCAAGCTTTCGTTCAGGCCTCCCGACCTTGCGCCCTGCGCAGGCCGGGAAGCCGCGTCGGTTGCCGGCGCGTCACTCGACCGTCGGCGGGTTCTCGAAGGTGTGGAACGGAGCCGGGCTCGGCACGGTCCACTCGAGGCCCGTCGCGCCGTCCCACGGCTTGTCGCCGGCCTCTTCGAGCTCGCCGCCGCCGCGGTACGCGGGCAGCGCCACGAAAAACAGGAAGTACACCTGAGAAAGCCCGAAGCCGAACGCGCCGATCGTGATCACCTGGTTCCAGTCCGTGAACTGTGCCGGATAGTCCGCATAGCGGCGCGGCATGCCGGCAAGGCCGACGAAGTGCATGGGCAGGAACGCGAGATTGAAGAAGATCATCGAGCACCAGAAGTGGATCTTGCCGCGCGTCTCGTTGTACATCCAGCCAGTCCATTTCGGCGACCAGTAGTACCACCCCGAGAACAGCGCGAACAGCGACCCCGCCACCAGCACGTAATGGAAGTGCGCGACAACGAAATAGGTGCCGTGATACTGGATGTCGAGCGGCGCCATCGCGAGCATGAGGCCCGAGAGGCCGCCGAACGTGAACACGATCAGGAAACCTACCGCCCACAGCATCGGCGTTTCGAAGGAGAGCGAACCGCGCCACATCGTCGCAATCCAGTTGAACACCTTCACGCCCGTCGGCACGGCGATCAGCATGGTCGCGTACATGAAGAAGAGCTGGCCGGTGACCGGCATGCCGGTCGCGAACATATGGTGCGCCCAGACCATGAACGAGAGGATCGCGATGGAGGCCGTGGCGTACACCATCGAGCTATAGCCGAAGAGCGGCTTGCGCGAGAACGCCGGAATCACCTGCGACACGATCCCGAACGCCGGCAGGATCATGATGTACACCTCGGGGTGCCCGAAGAACCAGAAGATGTGCTGGTACATGACCGGGTCGCCGCCGCCCGCCGCGTTGAAGAAGCTCGTGCCGAAGTGGCGGTCGAACAGGAGCATCGTGATCGCACCCGCCAGCACCGGCATCACGGCAATCAGCAGGTACGCGGTGATGAGCCACGTCCACACGAACATCGGCATCTTCATGAGCGTCATGCCCGGCGCGCGCAGGTTCAGGATCGTCACGACGATGTTGATGCCGCCCATGATCGACGACGCGCCCATCATGTGCAGCGCGAAGATCGCGAAGTCCATGCCGGGGCCCATCTGCGTGGAAAGCGGCGCGTAGAGCGTCCAGCCCGCTGCCGTCGCGCCGCCCGGCGAGAAGAACGAGCCGACCAGCAGGCAACCGGCGGCCGGCAGCAGCCAGAAGCTGAGGTTGTTCATGCGCGCGAAGGCCATGTCCGGCGCGCCGATCTGCAGCGGGATCATCCAGTTCGCGAAGCCCACGAAGGCCGGCATGATCGCGCCGAACACCATGATCAGGCCGTGCATCGTGGTGAGCTGGTTGAAGAACTCGGGACGCATGATCTGCAGGCCCGGCTCGAACAGCTCGGAACGGATCCCGAGCGCCATCACGCCGCCCGAAAGGAACATCACGAACGAGAAGATCAGGTACAGCGTCCCGATGTCCTTATGGTTGGTGGCCAGCAACCAGCGGCGCCAGCCGTGTGGCGTTGCGTGCGCGTGTTCACCGTGGACGTGACCGTGGCCCGCTACATCGTGTCCGATGCTCGACATGAGTCTCTCCTGATGCGAATCCTGCTTATGTCACTTGCTCGACAGCTCGGGCTGCCGGGCCGATTGCTACGCCCCCGACGCCGGATTGGCGCCGCTTGCCGCCGCACCGCTTGCCGCGTTGTCGCTCGCTGCCGCGGCACCGCTCGCTTCGGCGCCGCCGCTGGCCGCCGCTGCTCCGCTCGCCGCGGCACCGGCGCCCGCACTGGCCGTCTGACTGCCGCCGCCTTCGGGCATCTTGCCGTTGCGCGCATCCGCCACCTGGCGCGGCTGCAGGATGTCGCCCGTGTGATTGCCCCACGAGTTGCGCTCGAACGTGATGACCGAAGCGATCTCGACGTCGCTGAGCGTCGGCGCCCACGAAGGCATCGCGTTCTTGCCGTGCAGGACGATGCTCACGTGACCGGCGAGCGGCCCGTTGACGATCTTGCTGCCGTCGAGCGCCGGGAACGCGCCCGCGCCCTTGCCGGTCGGCTGGTGGCAGACCGCGCAGTTCGACATGTAGACCTTCTCGCCGCGCTCCTTCAGCTCGGCGATCGTGTAGGTCTTGTTCGGGTCGTCGTTGGCGGCGGCCATCTTCGCCTTCTGCGTGTCGACCCACTTTGCATAGTCATCGTCGGAGACTACTTCGACCACGACCGGCATGAACGCATGCTCCTTGCCGCACAGCTCGGTGCAGAAGCCGCGGAAGGTGCCGACCTTCTCCGCCTTGAACCACGTGTCGCGCACGAAGCCCGGAATCGCGTCCTGCTTCACGCCGAACGCGGGCACGTACCACGAGTGCACGACGTCGTTCGCGGTGGTGATGATGCGGATCTTCTTGTTGACCGGCACGACGAGCGGGTTATCGACTTCCTGGAGATAGGTGTCAGTAATCGGCTGCTGGCCGTCCACCTCGGCGCGCGGCGTCGAGAGCGTGGAGAAGAAGTTGATGCCCTCGCCCGGCCCCTTCACGTAGTCGTAGCCCCATTTCCACTGGTAGCCCGTGACCTTGATGGTGAGGTCGGCGTTGGAGGTGTCCTTCATCGCGACGACGGCTTTGGTGGCGGGCAGCGCCATCAGCACGACGATGATGAACGGCACGATCGTCCAGATGATTTCGACGGTGGTGCTTTCGTGGAAGTGGGCGGCCTGGTGGCCCTTCGATTTGCGGTGCGCAAAGATCGAATAGAACATGACGCCGAACACACCGACAAAGATCACGGTGCACAGGAGCAGCATCATCATGTGGAGGCTGAAGAGCTCCTCGGCGATCTTCGTCACCGGCGTCTGCAGGTTGATTTCATTCACCGCCGGGCCGCCCGGGCTGTCTCCTACCGCAAGGGCCGCGCCGGCGAACAGGAGTCCGCTACATGCCAGCACACCCGAAAGGGCTCGCTTGATTGTTTTCATAGCTTCCTTACCCATGATTTCCATTCAAACCCTCGACCCCGCAGGAAGGTTGCGGATCGCGCACGAAAGGACGCGTGCCGGGGAAGCCAGGCACAACCCTTACGCGGCCTGTGCCGCTCAGGGTCCGCACGCGAGCCACATGCGCAGTTCCCGCGCGAACTGCGCACGCCGGTATTGCGGCAGGTACAACCCGACAGCGACCGTCTGGCCGCGGGATACGAGCCGCACCGGGTCGCGTGAAGATGCGCCCGGCTCGACCCGGACCCAGCGGGGATTGAATTCGAACTGGGAGAGCGTGTCGGCGCTCATCTGTTCGATCACCAGCCGGTTCGGATACAGCCTGATACGTTCGTAATCGACAGCGTGGCGCGCATAGACGGCGAAGGCGCCCCCTACTACCAACAGATCGATACCGGTGAACGGCAGTACCAGCCAGGCGCCGTTGATCAACAGCAAGACGGCGATCGTGACGGAAACGAAAGCCAGCGACACAAAGAAGTACACGAATTGCCTGGGCGAGACCGAACAGTTGCGCTTCATCAGCCAGTCCTTGATGACCGGCTCGGGACTCGCCAGCAGATCGGACGTCTGCATCGCTACCTCCTGCCGCACACCACTGCAACAACCTCAGACTATCGCTGCCCGGCGCGTCGCACAACTCTCATAACACTGTAGACGCGGGGCTTGACACATCGGAACCTGGGACGCTCCGTGCGACAAACTGACGCATTATAGGCACGAACTCCCGACACCCACAAGCAAGGCCTGATCAGCCGAAAACCCAAGCCAGACAAGGCTTTGTACGATCTTCACTCACTTTTTCGGAAGCATTTCCGTCGCTAATTTCAGGCATAACGGAAGCCCCCTTCCCACGTCATCGATTCCTTGCCGGGCCGCGCCCGATATCTTCGATCCTGACGATGCCGTGCCCCTCGGCGGTCGTGCGCGGCACGGCTTTCCACGCGTGTCCGTAGATGATTTCGAAGGTGAGCGGGATCGTGCCGTCCTCGCGGCGGCGCGCCTCCAGCGCGGCCGCGAGCGCGCGATAGAGGCGCCGCGCGGCATGCGTGGTGCCTGTTTCGCGCTCGAACGGATACGCGCCCCAGCGGCGCACGTCGGCAAGCAGCTTGTCGGCGGAGCGATAGGTGACGGTGATCGTTTCCTGATCCATCACCGGGATCTCGAAACCGTTCTCGACGAGCATGTCGCCCAGGTCGTGCATGTCGACGAAATCGATGACGTGCGCGCGCGTCGGCACGCCGTGCGCGGCCTCGACCTCGGCCCATGCGCCGCGCAGCTCCTTGAGCGTGTCGGGACCGAGCGTGCTGAACATCAGCAGGCCGTTCGCCTTGAGCACGCGCTGCCATTCGCCGAACACGAGATCCGGGCGCGGATGCCAGTGCAGCGCGAGGTTCGACCAGAGCAATTCGAAGGCGCCGTGCACGAACGGCAGCGCGCCGAAGTCGGCCTGCGCGAAGCGCGGGCCGCGTGCGCCGAGCGCCCGGCCGATGGATGCGGGGAGGAAGCGCCGCCAGCTCGTGTCGCCGGCGTCGTGCTGCAGCGCGCGCTGGAGCATGGCGAACGACAGGTCGGTGCCGAAGACCGGCGCCTCGGGAAAACGCTGACGCAATGCGGGCAGGTCTTCGCCGGGGCCGCAGCCCACGTCGAGCACGCTTGCGGGATTCAGCTTGATGTAGTCGAGCCGCTCGCGCATGCGCTGGGCGATCTCGCGCGGCAGGAACGCGACCTCGTGAAAGGTCGCTGCGCGGCGGTCGAAGACGCGCCGCAGTTGCCGGGAATCATAGGCCGGACGGCCGGGTCTGGCGGGAGACGGGGACATGTCGGTCGTATTGGCGAAGTCTGCGAAGTATACTCGCTCACTCCCATCCTTTCAGTACGCGAGCCCTCATCCGGGGCCGTCCGCCGATGCCGCCGCCGTCCGCCCCGCCGCCCGCTGTCCTTCGCGCAAACCGTTCGCTGCGCCTGCGCGTCTGTCAGAGCCTGCGGGTTCTCATCACACCCGCGTGGCCCCGGCTTGCCCAGTTCGTGCTGCCCAATCAGTGTTCATTATGCGGCAATTTGTCGCCAGGGGCACTGTGCGTGACCTGCGACGCGCGCTGCTGGAACGAGCCGCGCCTGCGCTGCGCCGTCTGCGCGCTTCCGCTTCCCGGCGCACGGCGAGCGGCAGGGCGGCCGCGCTACCGCTGCGGCGCGTGCGGCGAGACGCCGCCTGCGTTCGACGCGACCATCGCGCTTGGCGACTACCGTGCGCCACTCGACCTGCTCGCGCGCGGGCTGAAATTCCACGCACGCCTCGCGCTGGGCGCCGCCTTCGCACAGCAACTCGCGCGAGCGGTCGAAGATACGCTCGATCCCGCGGACCGACCCGACGTGATCGCGCCGGTGCCGCTCTCGCGCGAACGGCTGATCGAGCGCGGCTACAACCAGGCGTGGCAGATCGCGCGGCCGCTTGGACGCGCGCTGCGCACGCAAACGGATGCGACGCTCGTGCGCCGCGTGCTGCACACCGCGGCGCAATCGCGGCTCGACCGCGACACGCGCCGCCGCAATGTCGCGCGCGCGTTCGCGCTGACCCGACCGGTGCGCGGCCTGCACGTGGGCATCGTGGACGACGTGATGACCTCGGGCGCCACGCTCGACGCGCTCGCGCATACGCTAAAAGCCGCCGGCGCGAGGCGCGTGACGAATTTCGTCGCACTGCGCACGCCGAAGGACTGATACTGCCTCTTCATTCTTTATTGCTTCAGTTGCTTCTCAACGAGCCTCACCCATCATGTTCAATGTCGTTCTCGTCGAACCGGAAATTCCGCCGAACACCGGCAACGTCATTCGCCTGTGCGCGAATACGGGTGCGCGGCTGCACCTGATCGAGCCGCTAGGCTTCCCGCTCGACGATGCGAAGATGCGGCGCGCGGGGCTCGACTATCACGAATACGCGCAGATGCACGTGCATCGCGACTGGGACGCCTTTCTCGCCGCCGAGTCGCCGGATCCGGCACGGATGTTCGCGTTTACGACGCGCGGCTCGGGACGCTTCCACGCGCATGCCTTCGTGCCCGGCGACTGGTTCGTGTTCGGCGCGGAAACGCGCGGCCTGCCCGAGGCGCTGCTCGAGCGCATTCCGGATGAACAACGCGTGCGCCTGCCGATGCGTCCGGGCAACCGCAGCCTGAACCTCTCGAACACGGTGGCGGTCGTCGTGTTCGAGGCCTGGCGTCAAGCGGGCTTCGAAGGCGGCGAGTGAGCGCCGCCTTCGGCATGGTCAGAAAAATGATGGACGACGCATCGAATGGCGTCGTCTCGGATGTCGCGAATATCAGGACGAACGCGCCGCGAGTTCGCGCTGGTAGCGCGTATGCATCGCATCGTCGAAGCACGCGAAAGTCACGTGCTCGAGTTCGGCGTAGTCCAGCAGGAAGTCGATCACCGTCCGGGTAGCGATGAGCACGGCGTCATCGGCGGGGAAATGGTAGACGCCGCAACTGATTGCCGGAAACGCGATGCTGCGCACGCCCGCCGCGCGGGCGCATTCGAGCGAGCGGCGATAGCACGACGCAAGCAGCCGCGCCTCGTCATGGCCGCCGCCATGCCAGACCGAACCGACGGTATGGATCACATGCTTCGCGGGAAGGCGGTAGCCGCGGGTGATTTTGGCGTCGCCGGTCGGGCAGCCGCCCAGCGTCTCGCACTCGCGCAGCAGGTCCGGCCCGGCGGCGCGATGGATCGCGCCATCCACGCCGCCGCCCAGCAGCGAGGTATTCGCTGCGTTGACGATCGCATCGACGGCGAGCGTCGTGATATCGACCACGCGCGACTCGATCCGGCAGTTTCCGATGGTCAGCATGTCCGTCCTCCTGTCGGGCGAAGCGCGGACGAAGCGCCCTATTCCGCCTTGGCGTCGCGCCTGAGCAAAGCGCTGACGGCGTCGCGCGGCGCAACACCGTCGAACAGCACGGCGCAGACCGCTTCGGTAATCGGCATGTCGATGCCGTGCGCGCGCGCGATCGCCAATACGGCCTGCGCACAGCGCACGCCTTCAGCGACGTGACCGAGCGCGCCGAGGATGTCGTCGAGCGTGCGGCCGCTCGCGAGCTGCATTCCCACGGTGCGATTGCGCGACAGGTCGCCCGTGGCGGTGAGAATGAGGTCGCCGAGGCCCGTCAGCCCCGTAAAGGTTTCCGCGCGGCCGCCCAGCGTCACGCCAAGCCGCGACATCTCCGCGAGCCCGCGCGTGATGAGCGCAGCGCGCGCGTTCAGGCCGAGCCCGAGGCCGTCCGAAATGCCTGTCGCGATCGCCAGCACGTTCTTGACCGCGCCGCCCACCTCGACGCCGACCACGTCGTCGCCGGTGTAGATGCGCATCGCGCGGTGATGAAACGCGTCGAGGGTGCGCTCGCGGCACGCCGCGGACGTGCTCGATATGGTCAGCGCAACGGGCAGACCCTGGCCGACCTCGCGCGCAAAACTCGGACCCGAGAGCACGCCGTTGCTGGCGTGATCGGGCAGCTCGGCGGCCACGACCTGGTGCGGCATGAGCTGCGTTTCGGCCTCGAAGCCCTTGCAGAGCCAGACGAAATGCGCGGGCACACGGCCTAAGTCACGCATCGCGCGCAGGAGCGCGCGCAGCCCGGCTACGGGCGTCGCGACGACGACGAGCGCCGCGTCACCCGACGCGTGGTCGAGCGCGGCGGCGAGATCCGTTTCGTAGTGGAGGTTGCGCGGCAGCGAGACGCCCGGCAGATAGCGGGCATTCTCGTGGGTCGTGGCGAGGGTGCCGATGAGCGCGGCATCGCGCGCCCACAGCACCGTGTCATGCGCACGGGCCAGATGGCCGGCCAGCGCGGTACCCCACGCGCCGGCGCCGAGAACGGCGACTTTCATTGCGATACTCCGCACCGGCGGGCTGGGGTCAATGCGTGGCGCTGCTTTGCGCGCCGTCCTGCTGCGCGATCTGCTGCAGGCGTTGCTCGTAGAGCGCCTGGAAGTTGATCTCGGCGAGATGGATCGGCGGGAAACCGGCACGCGTGATCGCGTCGGCGATATTCGAGCGCAGGTACGGGAACAGGATCGTCGGGCACGCAATGCCGACGAGCGGATCGAGCTGCTCGGCCGGAATGTTGCGAATGTCGAAAATACCGGCCTGCTTGGCCTCGATCAGGAACGCGACCTTGTCCTTCACCTTCGCGGTGACCGTGCCGGTGACGAGAATCTCGAACACGGATTCGGCGAGGCGCTCGGCCTTGACGTCGACTTCCACTTCGACCGAAGGCATGTCCTGCTCAAGAAAGATGGCCGGCGAATTCGGCTGCTCGAGCGACATGTCCTTGAGATAGATGCGCTGGATGTTGAAGAACGGCTGGTTGTTCTCGTCAGACATGGTGATTGGCTTCCCTGATTAAATGGATTGCAGCAGCAAACGACAGAGCAAATACAGAGCGAACTACGGTACAGCGCATACGACAACAAGCCCGCGCAGCCGCCTTGCGTGAAAGCAGGTCTGCGCGGGCTCGAAAAGCCCTGCGGCGCCCCGAACGGTCCCACGATGGTCCCGTGCGCCGGCTTCGCCCGAAAATCAGGCCAGGTGCGAGTCAGCCTCGGGCTGACCTCAAGCCGCCTTTTCGAGCAGCGGCATCAGGCCGCCGGCGCGGTCGAGCGCGGAGAGGTCGTCGTAGCCGCCCACATGCGTCTCGCCGACGAAAACCTGCGGCACGGTCCGGCGGCCGGTGCGGGTCATCATTTCCTCGCGACGGGCCGGATCCCGGTCGATCAGCACTTTCTCGATGTGCTCGACGCCGCGCGACTTTAAAAGACGTTCGGCCATCTGGCAATACGGGCACACCTGGGTGCTGTACATGACCACCTTGTTCACTTCGAACCTCCTTGTTTCACGACCGGCATGCCGGCCTGCTGCCAGGCGTTCACGCCGCCGTCCAGGACATGGACTTCGGCAAAACCGGCGTCCTTCACGAGGCGCTGCGCCTTGTGCGACTGCTGGCCCGTCTGGCAGACCAGCAACACCGGGTTGCTCTTGTTCTTCACGGACTGGCCCACCTTGGCCTCCAGCTCGGCAAACTCGAGATGACGGGCCGAAGGCAGATGCCCCTTCGCAAAGTCCTCCGCGGAGCGCAGGTCGATCACCACCGCGTTGCGGCGGTTGATGAGCTGCGTCGCCTCGGCGGCGGAAACGCCGCCGCGCCCGCCGCGCTTGAGCGTCGGCCACAGCAGCATCCCTCCCGAGATGAGGACGATTGCGATGAGTACAAGGTTGATGTAATTGGTAAAGAACGTCACGGAAAATCCGCCGGAAAAATGAGAAAGCGTGGGAAATCGGGAGCAGGCAATCTTGTCATTATAAAATAACCATTTGTCGCGAGGGTGGCGCGCCCCTGCCCGGGCCGAAGGGTCACCCCCAAGGCCGCCGGGACGGATCAAGGCTCCCCGTCCCCTATTACCCGACTACCCGCTTCCTCACTACCGACCGGCATCCCATGTACAAACTCGTACTCATCCGCCACGGCGAATCGACGTGGAACAAGGAAAACCGCTTCACCGGCTGGGTCGACGTCGACCTCACCGAACAGGGCGTCCGCGAAGCCCAGCAGGCCGGCCGCCTGCTCAAGGAGTCCGGCTACACCTTCGACATCGCCTACACGTCGGTGCTCAAGCGCGCGATCCGCACGCTCTGGCTCGTTCAGGACCAGATGGACGAAATGTACCTGCCGGTCGTGCACTCGTGGCGCCTGAACGAGCGTCATTACGGCGCGCTTTCGGGCCTGAACAAGGCCGAAACCGCCGCGAAGTACGGCGACGAGCAGGTTCTCGTCTGGCGCCGCAGCTACGACACGCCGCCGCCCGCGCTCGAGCCCACCGACCCGCGCACCTCGTACAACGACCCGCGCTACGCGAAGGTGCCGCGCGAGCAGCTGCCGCTCGCCGAGTGCCTGAAGGACACCGTGGCGCGCGTGCTGCCGGTCTGGAACGAGTCGATCGCGCCGGCCATCAAGTCGGGCAAGAAGATCGTGATCGCCGCGCACGGCAACTCGATCCGCGCGCTCGTGAAGTACCTCGACAACATCTCGGACGACGACATCGTCGGCCTCAACATCCCGAACGGCGTGCCGCTCGTCTACGAACTGGACGAGAACCTCAAGCCCGTCACGCACTACTATCTGGGCGACGCCGAAGCCATCGCGAAGGCGCAGGCCGCCGTCGCGAACCAGGGCAAGGCCGGCTGAGCCTCGCTTGCCAACCGGGGGCCTTGCCCCCGGTTTCACCTCGCCTCCGTTTTTTCTTGCCGTTTTTCCCCGGCTTCACTGTCAAAACTGCCAGCCCGGCGTCAGTGCCGCGCCAGACAAGCCTTGGCAGCCAGGTTCATGCGAACCGGGCACGCGCTTCGCTGTCGAACCCCCATCTTCCGCGCACGACGCACAGCCCCGGCGAGTGTGCAGTTATACTTGTCCGTCGCTTTTCCACTGGACGCTGCCACGCGCCTTTCGACCGCACGCAACAATCTCTATGCGAAAGAACCTGAAAAACATCGGCCTGATTGCCGCTGGCCTTGCGACCGGCGTATTTGCCACCCTGCAGATTTCCGCCTCGGCCCAGCAGACCACGACCGAGCCGCTGCCGCTCGACCAGCTGCGGCTCTTCGCCGAAGTGTTCGGTCAGATCAAGCATGATTACGTCGTGCCGGTCGACGACAAGAAACTGCTGATCTCCGCGATCAAGGGCATGGTCTCGAGCCTCGACCCGCACTCGTCGTATCTCGACAAGACCGATTACCAGGAGCTCCAGGAGCAGACCAAGGGCCGCTTCGCGGGTCTCGGCATCGAGATTTCGGCTGAAGACGGCTTGATCAAGGTCATCTCGCCGATCGAGGACACGCCCGCGTTCCGCGCCGGCATCCGTCCGGGCGACCTGATCACGCGCATCAACGACAAGCCCGTGCGCGGCATGACGCTCGACCAGGCCGTCAAGCAGATGCGCGGCGACCCCGGCACCAAGGTCACGCTCACGATCTTCCGCAAGACCGACGACCGCACCTTCCCGCTCACCATCACGCGCGCCATCATCAAGGTGCAGAGCGTGAAGACCAAGGTGCTGCAGCCGGGCTATGCCTATATCCGCATCACGAGCTTCCAGGAGCGCACGGTGCCGGACCTCGCCGACAAGCTGCAGGACATCGCGCGTCAGGAGCCGCACCTCAAGGGCCTGATTCTCGACCTGCGCAACAACGGCGGCGGTCTGCTGCAAAGCGCCGTGGGCGTGGCGGGCGCGTTCCTGCCGCCGGACTCGGTGGTCGTTTCGACGAACGGCCAGATCCCGGATTCGAAGCAGGTCTATCGCGACACCTATGAGAACTACCGCCTGCCCTCGTTCGACGGCGACCCGCTGAAGAACGAAGCCGCCGAGTTCAAGACGGTGCCGATGGTCGTGCTGACCAATGCCTACTCGGCGTCGGCCTCGGAAATCGTGGCCGGTGCGCTGCAGGACCAGAAGCGCGCGCTGATCGTCGGCAAGACGACGTTCGGCAAGGGCTCGGTGCAGACGGTCCGGCCGCTCACGTCGGACACCGCGCTGCGTCTGACGACGGCGTACTACTACACGCCGACCGGCCGCTCGATCCAGAACAAGGGCATTCGTCCTGACTACCCGGTCGACCAGTACTCGGACGGCGATCCGGACGACGCGCTCGTCACGCGCGAAGTGGACTACTCGAACCACCTTGCGAACACGCAGGATCCGAACGAGAAGAAGGAACAGGAAACGCGCGAGCAGGAGCGCATGGACATGCTCCAGCAGCTCGAAGAGCAGAACGACAAGAAGACGCCCGAGCAGCGCGAGAAGGATCGCAACCGCAAGCCGGTCGACTTCGGCACGCCGGACGACTTCATGCTGCAGCAGGCCATGAACGTCCTGCAGGGCAAGCCGGTGACCGAATCGAAGTCGCCGATGGAGCGCCGCCTCGCGCAGGAGAAGCCCGAGCAGTCGGCTTCGGCGCCGATCGCCGTGAAGCCTTCGGCATCGGCGGTGCCGGGCGCCTCGGCTCCGGCTGCCGCTCCGGCGTCGGCGGCCTCCGCGGCTTCCGCACCCGCCCCGGCCTCGCAGTCGAAGTAACCGCTGTGGCAACACCCGCTCCCGAAACCCGCGCATAACGCGGGCGCCGGGAGCGGATCTCTTTGCGCGACTACAATAACGAAACCGACTTCACGGCGCGCGATTCCGGTCTCCTCGCTGCGCTCAACGCCCCGCGCATCGCGATGAACGACGATCAACTCCTCCGCTATTCCCGCCATATCCTCGTCGACGAGATCGGCATCGAGGCGCAGCAGCGCTTTCTCGACGCGCACGCAATCGTGGTCGGCGCGGGCGGGCTCGGCTCGCCGGCCGCGATGTACCTGGCGGCCTCGGGCGTGGGTACGCTCACGCTCGTCGACAACGACACGGTCGACCTCACCAACCTCCAGCGTCAGATCATGCACGAGACGGCCTCGGTGGGCCGGGCGAAGGTCGAGTCCGGCCGCGACGCCATCGCGCGGCTGAATCCCGAGGTGAAGGTGAGCACCGTGCAGGCGCGCATCGACGACGCGTGGCTCGACGCGCATGTGCCGGGCGCGACGGTCGTGCTCGACTGCACCGACAACTTCGCGACGCGCCATGCGATCAACCGCGCCTGTGTGAAGCATGGCGTGCCGCTCGTTTCGGGCGCGGCGCTGCGTTTCGACGGCCAGATCAGCACGTTCGACTTCCGCGACCCGGCCTCGCCGTGCTACGCCTGCGTGTTCCCCGAGGATCAGCCGTTCGAGGAAGTGGCCTGCTCGACGATGGGCGTGTTCGCGCCCACGGTGGGCATCATCGGCGCGATACAGGCCGCCGAGGCGCTGCGCGTGATTGGCGGCATCGGCGAGCCGCTCGTCGGCAGGCTGATGATGCTCGACTCGCTGCGCATGGAATGGAACACCATGCGCATTGCTCGGCAACCCGACTGCCCTGTTTGCGGCGAGCGGCACTGAACCCCGCGATCGAAACGGCCACAAGCGCAAACGCCCCGGCATGCCGGGGCGTTTCTCATGGCACAGGACCGCTTCAGGCCTCGGCCACGCGCCTGAGCGCCGCGTGCAGCTCCTCCGGTTCGTAGGCGGCCAGCACGTCGGCCACAGGCTTCTCCAGCGACTTCAGTTGCGAGCGCAAGATTTCCTGCTTCACCACGAGCAATTGGCTCGGATGCATCGAGAACTCGGTGAGCCCCATGCCGAGCAACAGGCGCGTGAGCGTCGGGTCGCCGGCCATCTCGCCGCACACCGAAACCGGCACGCCGGCGCGCCGGGCCTCGTTCAGCGTGTGCGCGATCAACTGCAGCACGGCCGGATGCAGCGGGTCGTAAAGATCGGCGACGGCGTTGTCGGCGCGATCGATCGCGAGCGTGTACTGGATCAGGTCGTTCGTGCCGATCGAGAGGAAGTCCAGACGCCGCAGGAACATCGGCAGCGAGAGCGCCGCCGCCGGAATCTCGATCATCGCGCCCACTTGAATGTTCGGATCGTAGGCGAGGCCCGCGTCGTCGAGCTGGCGCTTCGCCTCGCGGATCAGGTCGAGCGTCTGGTCGATCTGCTGCGCGTGCGCGAGCATCGGAATCAGCATCTTGACCGTGCCGAACGCGGAAGCGCGCAGAATCGCGCGCAGCTGCGTGAGGAACATCTGCGGTTCGGAGAGGCTCCAGCGGATCGCGCGCAGGCCCAGCGCCGGGTTCGCCGCCGTCTCGTAGCCGTCGCCCCCGCCCATCGAATCGAGAGGCTTGTCCGCGCCCACGTCGATCGTGCGGATCGTCACCGGCAGCCCGTTCATGAGCTCGGCCGCGCGGCGGTAGGCGAAGAACTGCTCGTCCTCCTCCGGCAACCGGTCCTTGTGGTTCATGAACAGGAACTCGGTGCGGAACAGGCCCACACCCGTCGCGCCCGAGTCGAGCGCCGCCTGTGCGTCCTCAGGCAGTTCGATGTTCGCGTAGAGCTGGATCTTCGTGCCGCACAGCGTCTGCGTGGGCGAGAACTTCAGGCGCTGAAGCTTGCGCCGCTCGAGCGCCATCTCGCTCTGGCGCCAGGTGTACTCCTCGAGCACGATCGGCGCGGGGTCGACGATCACGACACCGTGATCGCCGTCGACGATGATGAGGTCGTCCTGGCGGATCAGCGCGCTCGCCTGCTGCACGCCGACGGCCGCCGGGATGCCGAGGCTGCGCGCGACGATCGCCGTGTGCGAGGTGCGGCCGCCGAGGTCGGTGACGAAGCCCTGGAAAGTCTGGGTCTTGAACTGCAGCATGTCGGCGGGCGCGATGTCGTGGGCGACCACGATCATCTCGTCGCAACTGCCGTGCAGCACCGCCGGCGACGCGCCCGCCAGCGCCTTCAGCACACGCTCCACCACCTGCTCGATGTCGGCCTTGCGCTCGCGCAGGTATTCGTCCTCGACTTCGTCGAAATGGCGCGTGAGCCTCTCGAGTTGCTCGGTGAGCGCCCATTCCACGTTGAAGCGCCGGGTGCGGATAAGGTCGATGGTCTCCTGGACGAGCATCACGTCCTTCAGGATCATCAGGTGCACGCCGATGAACGCGCCCATTTCGGTAGGGGCGTCGGCGGAGAGGTCGGCGCGCAGCGCGTCGAGTTCCTGCTCGACGACGGCGAGCGCCGCGCGAAAGCGCTCGATCTCGGCCTCGATCTTGTCGGGCTCGACCAGATAATGGTCGACGTCGAGCGCCGCCGGAGCGATCAGATAAGCTCGCCCAATGGCAATACCGCGCGATACGGGAATTCCATGCAGCGTGAACGGCACGCGCACCTCCTCTGGTTATGTGATGCCGCGGCAAACCGCTGCAATGCGCTCTCTCAGACCCCGATGGCGATTATAAATTCCGTGCGTCGCTCCTGGCTCATTAAGTCCTGTTAATGGCCAGGACATGCTGCTGCGCAACACGCGGATCGTTCGCTTGAATACCGGCTGTAGTGCGCACATACAAAAACGCCGCGGACAAAGCCGCGGCGTCTTGGCGTTCAGGGGCGATGCACGCGCATCACTGGCCTTCGCCGAACTTGTCGGCAATGAGCTTGAGCAGCGCGCTCATGGCCTCGGTTTCGTCGGGGCCTTCGGTTTCGATGACAACCGTGCTGCCTATGCCCGCGGCCAGCATCATCACGCCCATGATGCTCTTCGCGTTGATCCGGCGGCCGTTGCGGCTCATCCAGATTTCGGACTGAAAGTTGCCGGCCAGCTGGGTCAGCTTCGCAGACGCCCGCGCGTGCAGGCCAAGTTTGTTCACGATGGTCGTTTCTTGTTGCAGCATAGGTTCGATCCGGGCGCTGTGTGTTGGTGTGAGACGGGTTCGGTCAATGGTCGAGGAACAAAAACGAAGTCGCGCTGATGCGAGCGCTATGCGCCGGCCGGTTTCAGCTTGCCCGCCGCGAAGTCGGACGCGGCTTCGGCGCATGGCGTAGGCGCGCAGGCGCACTCCGTTGCTGCGGGCGCAGGCGTGGCCGGGCCGATCGCCTGGATGCCGTTGCTCGCGCCGGCCAGCGCCTTCTCGACGAGGGTTTCGAGCGGCGTCGTCCGGTAGCAGACGGCGCGCACCAGCATCGGCAGGTTCACGCCCGCCAGCACGCGCACCTGCGGTAACGTGGCGAGACGCGAGGCGATGTTCGAAGGCGTCGCGCCGAACATGTCGGTGAGAACGAGCGCGCCGTTTTCCTCGCGCAGCCGCTCGATTTCCGCATTGGCCTGTCTGACGACCTCGGTGGGGTCGCTGTCGGGAAGGACGTCGAGCGCGCCGACGCGCGCCGGACAGCCGCCGTAGATGTGCGCGATGCAGTCGCGTAGGGCGGTGGCTAGCGGTGCGTGCGCGATGATCAGAATGCCTGCCATGTCAGTACTCGCCGGGCCGCCCCAAGGGTACTGACACCCCCTCGGGGGGCAGCGCCCGAAGGGAGCGAGGGGGTTGTTTCATTTCAGCCTGACTGCAAAACGGCTCGGTTGATGGCCGAGCCGATCCCCATGATCGCGTCCGGCAGCGCCGATCCCGAGGCCAGCCGTGGGCCTTCAGGGTCGGAACACACGCCGCGCGGCCGTACCGTAAACGTCTTGTCAGACGCCCGCCGGCCTACCCGGAACGCGGGTTCGCGGCATTGTAGCAGGGTCATTTTCGCGCGGGCGAAGAGCTTTTGCTCGCGCGATGGCCATAGCGCCGCGGCCCCGCTACCCCATTCCATTGGTTAGATGTTGGCGGGCGCGCCCGATTCAAGCCGCCGCGCGTTCCAGCGCATCGACGAACATCGCCGCCACGTCGAAGCCGGTCTGGTCCATGATCTCGCGAAAGCAGGTCGGGCTCGTGACGTTCACTTCGGTGAGCCAGTCGCCGATCGCGTCGAGCCCCACCAGCAGCAAGCCGCGCGCCGCCAGCACGGGCGCGAGCGTCTTCGCGATCTCCATGTCGCGGGCGGTGAGCGGCTGCGCACGGCCAAGGCCGCCCGCCGCCAGGTTGCCGCGCACTTCGTTGCCCTGAGGAATGCGCGCGAGCGAGTACGGCACCGGCTCGCCGCCGATCAGCAGGATGCGCTTGTCGCCTTCCTTGATCTCGGGGATGAACTTCTGCGCCATCACGCTGCGCGCGCCGTCGTGGCTCAGCATCTCGATGATCGAGCCGAGGTTCATGCCGTCCGGCTTCACGCGGAACACGCCCATGCCGCCCATGCCGTCGAGCGGCTTGAGGATCACATCCTGGTGCTCTTCATGGAACGCGCGCAGGCCCGCCGCGCTGCGCGTGACGAGCGTGGGTGCGACGAACTGCGGAAACTCGCCGATCGCGAGCTTCTCCGAATGATCGCGAATCGACTGCGGGCGGTTGAAGATCTTCGCGCCCGCGCGCTCGGCGATTTCGAGCAGCCACGTGGACGTCACGTACTCCATGTCGAACGGCGGGTCCTTGCGCATGATGACCGCGTCGAAGCCGGTCAGCTCACGCGACGCGTTCTGCGCGACGAACCATTCCTCGCGATGCAGGTTCGCCAGCTCGCCGACGATCTCGAAGCGCCGCACGTCTGCTTCCACCCTGCCGTTCACCCAGGCGAGGTGCTGCGGCTCGCACGCGTGGAGCGTGTGGCCGCGCCGCGCGGCCTCGGCCATCATCGCGTAGGTCGAGTCCTTGTAGATCTTGAACCGCTCGAGCGGATCGGCGATGAAAAGAATGTCCATGTCGTCCCTGCTGCGCCCTCGAACGGGCGCCGTTTATCCGTTATGCGAAAGATCCGCGCGAAAGCACAAAGGCGGGCACGAAAGCGGGCATAAAGCCCGCCCGCGTCACACCTGGATCGCCTCGGGGTCGGTCTTTTCCAGCTCGACCGACGCCGCGAGCAGCCCGAGCCGCGCCACCACGCCGTACATGTAGAAGCGGTTCGGCGGCGCCGCGCCCGGCTTCGCGCGCGTGTCGGGCAGCGCCGTGTGCTCGAAGCCGAGCGGCACGAAGTGCATGCCCGGCGCGTTCAGGTTCTGGTCGCGCTCGCGGCTGCCGTGCGCGCGGTAGAAGCCGCCCACCACGTAGCGGTCGATCATGTAGACCACGGGCTCGGCCACTTCGTCGCCGATGCGCTCGAACGTATAGACGCCTTCCTGCACGATCACGTCATGCACTTCGAGGCCGCCCTTCGTCGCCGACATCTTCGCACGTTCGCGCTTCGTGAGCGCGGCGACCTCCGAGGCGTCGTGCACGGTCATCACGCCGCGGCCGTCGGTGCCCGCATCGGACTTGATGACGACATAGGGCTTTTCGGTGATGCCGTACTCGCGATACTTCTTCGCGATCTTCTTGAGCACGGTGTCGATAGCCGTGGCGAGCGCCTCCTCGCCGATACGCGCTTCGAAATCCACGCCTTCCACGTGTGCGAAGTACGGATTGATCATCCACGGGTCGACGCCCACCATCTTCGCGAACTTCTTCGCGACGTCGTCATAACACGAGAAATGGGTGGACTTGCGGCGCACCGCCCAGCCCGCGTGCAGCGGCGGCAGCACATACTGCTCGTGCAGGTTCTCGAGCACGGGCGGAATGCCGGCGGAAAGGTCGTTGTTCAGAAGAATCGAGCACGGGTCGAAGTTCTTCAGGCCCACGCGGCGCGCCGTGCGCTCGAGCGGCTCCACGACGATCTTCTGGCCGTCCGCGAGCGGGATGGTGACCGGCCCGGCGATGTTTTCGTCCAGCGTGCCGAAGCGCACGTTCAGGCCCGCCTGGCGCATGATCGTCGCGAGCCGCGCGACGTTCTCCAGATAGAACGCATTGCGCGTGTGCTGCTCGGGAATCACGAGCAGGTTCTTCGCGTCGGGGCAGATTTTCTCGATCGCGGCCATCGCGGCCTGCACGGCGAGCGGCAGCACTTCCTCCGGCAGGCAGTTGAACGCGCCGGGGAAAAGATTGGTGTCGACCGGCGCGAGCTTGAAGCCGGCGTTGCGCAGATCCGCCGAGCAATAGAACGGCGGCGTGTGCTCCTGCCATTCGAGGCGGAACCAGCGTTCGATGGCCGGCGTCGCGTCGAGGATGCGCTGCTCCAGCTCGAGGAGCGGCCCGTTCAACGCCGTAACCAGATGCGGGACCATAAAGTCGTACTCGCGGACTAAGAAATTGCAGGAAAAGAAGAATTGCAGGGAAAGCGGGAGTCTATCTGGGGACGATTCTGCCCGATGCAAGACGGCTTATCCCTTACGCACCAGAGGGTTAATCGGCATGCCCCGGCCGGTCCGCGCCCTTGCCTTCGGCATTCCATTCTGGACCGCGCGAGCCCGCGTGCGCAATGGGCGCGCCCGCCTACCGCCTTCGCTGCGCGCCAAAAAGAAAAAGGCCCGCCGGAAAGGCGGGCCGAACTCGTTGCGCTGTTGGCAGACTGCTATACCCCGCAGGAGACGCTCCGGCCATGCCGGAAGCGTCCAGATCGTTATTCCACGCGCTCGCCGTGGAGAATCACGTCGAGGCCTTCGCGCTCTTCTTCTTCCGTGACGCGCAGGCCCATCACCATGTCGATGACCTTCAGCAGAATGAAGCTCACCACGCCGCTGTAGATCAGCGTCGTCAGGACGCCCTTGCATTGCAGGAGCACGCTGGCATCCTGCCCGCTGATGTCCTTGACCGCGAACACGCCGGTCAGGATCGCGCCGATGATGCCGCCGATACCATGCACGCCGAACGCGTCGAGCGAATCGTCGTAGCCGAACTTGTGCTTGAGCCACGTGGCCGACCAGAAGCAGACCACGCCCGCCACCACGCCGATCACGATCGCCCCCATCACGCCGACGAAACCCGAAGCCGGCGTGACCGCCACGAGACCCGCGACGGCGCCCGAGGCGATGCCGAGCACCGAAGGCTTGCCCTTGGCGATCCACTCCGCGAACATCCAGCCGAGCGCCGCGCAGGCGGTGGCGACTTGCGTCGTCAGCATCGCGAAACCGGCACGGCCGTCGGCTGCGACTGCCGAACCCGCGTTGAAGCCGAACCAGCCCACCCACAGCATGGCCGCGCCCATCAGCGTGAGGACGAGGTTGTGCGGCGCCATCACTTCGCGGCCGTAGCCGACACGCTTGCCGAGCACGAGGCAGCACACGAGACCGGCGATGCCTGCGTTGATGTGCACCACCGTGCCGCCTGCGAAGTCGAGGATGCCGGCGGCCGCGAGCCAGCCGGTCGGTTCCCAGACCATGTGCGCGATCGGCGAGTAGACGATGATCGACCACAGCGACATGAACACGAGCATGGCCGAGAACTTCATGCGGTCGGCGAACGCACCCGTGATCAGCGCCGGCGTGATGATCGCGAACGTCATCTGATAGACGAAGTACACGGTCTCCGGAATGGTCGGCGCGAGGTGGCTCACGGTGAGCGTCACGCCCTTGTCGCCGTGGATGTAGTTCATGCCGGCGAGGAAGACGCGCGAGAAGCCGCCGATGAACGCGCCGCCCGGCGTGAAGGCGAGGGAGTAGCCCACCACCGTCCAGATCACCGTGACGACGCAGGTGATCGCGAAGCTCTGCATGAGCGTCGCGAGCACGTTCTTCTTGCGGACCATGCCGCCGTAGAAGAGCGCGAGACCCGGGATCGTCATGAACAGCACGAGCGCCGTGGAGGTCAGCATCCAGGCGGTGTCGCCGGAGTTGATCTTCGACGCGTCGACGGAGAACGGCGCCGTGGGAGCGGCCGGCGCAGCGGCGGCGGCCGATGCGTCGGCGGGGGCGCTGGCCGCGGTGGCGGCCGATGCGTCGGCGGCGGGTGCCGAAGCCGCCGGGGCCGCCGTGGCGGCGGAAGCGTCCGGCGCGGACGCAGCGGCGGCGGGCGCCGATGCGGCGGCCGGCGCGGAAGCGTCGTCCGCCAGGGCGGCGCCGACGCCGCCGGCCAGCAGCGAGCCGGCCATCAGCAAGGACATCAAAAGTTTGCGCATCTCGGTTTCCTCTTGTCTCTTTGTCGGCCAGAGCCGGCGCTTTAGGCGCCCTGACTCCGGTCCATGCATCAAAGTGCCATCACAGCGCGTCTGCGCCGGTCTCGCCGGTGCGGATGCGGATCACTTGTTCGATCGGCGTCACGAAGATCTTGCCGTCGCCGATCTTGCCGGTGCGGGCGGCGCGCTCGATCGCCTCGATGGCCTGCTCGACGATGTCGTCCGAAACGGCGGCCTCGATCTTCACCTTCGGCAGAAAGTCGACGACGTACTCCGCGCCGCGATACAGCTCCGTATGGCCCTTCTGGCGACCAAACCCCTTCACCTCGGTCACGGTGATCCCCGAGACGCCTATGGCCGACAACGCCTCGCGCGCCTCATCGAGCTTGAACGGCTTGATGATTGCTGTAATGAGTTTCATGTAGTCCTCGCTGTGGTTGCTCCAATCCTTTGTTCGCATATGCAACGGGCGCCGGGCGGGCGGGTCACGCGCAGCCGGCGCACCGCAAGCCAACCGCTGTTCGGTGCGCGGGGCAGTATTAGCAACACCCGTGCCAATCCGAATGAAGCCGCCTCCGACAACTTCGTGGCAGGAATCGCGCAAGACGGGGACAATGCCGGTCCGCGTGGCCGACAGGCCCGGTGCGCGGGCCCTGGCCGGATGGCCAATGCGGCGTGCGCGCGGTGGCGAGGGGCCGGGAACGTTGCTAGAGTGTCTTCAGGCTGTGCGGCTGCGAAGGCCATTCAACGGGCCGCAGCGCAACACCGGGGCGTTCGTGCAAGGGCGCGCGAATCGCCGCGCGGGGCCATCTGCGGCGGTACGCACCAGACACGCTCACGGGCATCGGCGGCAACGGGCCGGCGCACCAAGTTCGCTCATGACCGGACGCAAAGCACAGGTGAAATGAAATCTGCACAGGTTTTGTGCAAAGAGGGGAATCGAATGAAGCAACCGAACGACGTATTCAACGATCTGCAGAGCCGCGTGAGCGAGCTGCTCAAGAACTCGCCCGCGCGCGATGTCGAACGCAATGTGCGCGCAATGCTTTCGCAAGGCTTTTCGAAGCTGGAACTCGTGACGCGGGAGGAATTCGACGCGCAGACCCAGGTGCTCGTGCGCACGCGCCAGCGCCTTGAAGAGCTGGAACGCCGCGTGGCCGAACTGGAGCAGAAGCTGCCCGTCACTGGCCAGTCCTCCTGAACATCGGGTGCGCGCACTCACTGCAAGCGAGCCGTAGCGCGGCCGCAATGGAGCCGTAAAGAGGCACAAGCCTCATCCGCCTGGCGCATGCGGGATCTACCTGTTCGCGGCGCCGTCTTTCGGAGAATCCCATGTCGCTTGCCGTGGTGCGCAGTCGCGCGCCGGCTGCCGGCCGCGCGCCGGAAGTCACCGTCGAGGTTCATCTCGCCAACGGGCTGCCATCGTTTTCCATCGTCGGCCTGCCCGATCTCGAAGTCCGCGAAAGCCGCGAACGCGTGCGCGCCGCGCTCCAGAACTGCGGCTTCGATTTCCCGGTGCGCCGCATCACCGTCAACCTCGCACCGGCCGACCTTCCTAAGGAATCCGGACGATTCGACCTGCCGATCGCGCTAGGCATCCTGGCCGCGAGCGGACAGCTTCCCGCCGGCTCGCTCGGCCACCGCGAGTTCGCGGGCGAGCTCTCGCTCACCGGCGCCGTGCGCCCCATGCGCGGTGCCTTCGCCATGGCATGCGGCACGGCGCGCGCGCGGCAGGACGACGCCGACCGTCCCGCGGGCAAGTCGCCCGAACTCTATCTGCCCGCGCAAAACGCCACGGAGGCCGCGCTCGTGCCCGGCGTCGACGTGTTCGGCGCCGCCGACCTGCGCTCGCTGTGCGCGCATCTCGCGGGTGAGGAAGGCGCGCGGCTGGCGCCGGTGCGCGCGAGCCTCCTGGATCCGGCCGGCCATGCCGCGCCGCCGCCCGACATGGCGGACGTGATCGGCCAGCGGGGCGCGCGACGGGCGCTCGAAGTCGCGGCCGCGGGCGGACATCATCTGCTGATGGTCGGACCGCCAGGCGCGGGCAAATCGATGCTCGCGGCGCGCTTGCCCGGTTTGCTGCCGCCCATGACAGACGCGGAGGCCCTGGCCTCGGCCGCGCTGCTCTCCGCGAGCCCGGTCGGCTTCTCGCCGCAGCGGTGGCGACAGCGGCCGTTTCGCGCTCCGCATCATTCGTCGAGCGCGGCGGCGCTGGTAGGCGGACGCAACCCGCCGCAGCCCGGCGAAATCACGCTCGCGCATCTGGGCGTGCTTTTTCTCGACGAGCTTAGGCTTAGGTGTGGTGCAGTTTGTCTGTCCTTCGAAATATTTCTCTTCGATCGGAGGGGGTGCCGGGGGAGGACGTCTACCAAACCTGTGGATTACTTCCACGGCACTGGCTCAGTAGCGAGCCTCGTTTAGCAAGCTAAAGACGACAGTTTGCTTGTCAAACGGAAGGATTTCGTCCACCGGCCAAGGCTCAAGCGCGTCCCATCGCCCATCTACGCGCATGTACCGGTGCTGGGCCGGTAACCAACGAGGCGTTATTCGACGAAGTTCAACCAACGGTTCCAGACGCGGCGTTCCGCCATGTCCAAACAGGGACAGGTGGCTTACGGATTCCACGCGACTGCCCGGCGCAGTGGCAAGTTCCAAGAACTTCTCTACTCCCGCCACAAAAGCAAATCGAAATTCCTCGGAAGAGAGGTTCAATGACAACGCTATCAGAAATATCGGCTCAGCACTTGTCGCGGTCGTGCAGTTCCAGGGATGGAAGGGTCTTGCCAGTCGATCGGCGCAGGCGTCTTGTATCCGCCAATCCTCATGCGTAAGAAACATATCGTTCAACCAAGTCGTAATACTGAAGAGGTCGACGATTGTGACTTAAAAGCTACTGACGGAAAAGCACCCAAAACCCAACATTGCGCGGATGTCGGTTTCCGCGCCCAGTTCACCATCGATCTCCGCCAGACAGCAACTCGCGTCCAGCTTGCGCCGCCTTCGCGCCGAGCGTGGTTGGTCACAAGAAGAACTTGCTGCTCGCTGCGCCTTAGACAGATCCTTCCTCGCTCACGTCGAGCGTGGCGCACGAAACATCTCAATCGACAATATCGAAAAGCTGGCGCACGCGCTCGATGTGAGGATAGCGGACCTTTTCTGATCGGTCTGGGCGGGTGGGCCCAATGGGCACGACCTTTATCAGGGCGCCCGTATGGTCGGATGTGGGTCGTTTGCAGGGTTCGCTCTCGGCCCGGGTTCGGCCTGGAGCGGTTGTGTGCCGCAATGTTCCATGGCCGTCCGCGCGGCAGATTTCCCCAAACGGCGGACAACGCAACCAAGGAGCTGTTTGTTACCGGGTCTGAGGCTGGGACGTCGAATTGAGATGCACACCATGCACGGGCAGCACGCTGTTGGGAGAGCGTTATCGCTTGACGACCATAGGCTCTACACACTTGCTTGGGCAAGCATGACTATCCTACATGCCCACTTTAGTATATAAGGGTTTCCGGATTTTTCTGTGGGTGGAACTGATTGCGTAAGGTTTCGTCCCAAACCGGGGCGCAATCGTGTTCCGCGCGAGGTAGAGCGTACTGTCACGCCCCAACCTCGCACACCAAAGAAATCTATGGTCAGCCTGACTTTTGCAAGCGGGACAGTGTTGGCATAAATTGGACGTGCGCAAATCTATCCGGGGTCGACGTGGGAACAGGTTCCCGCCCCATGATGAGAGTCGCGCCGGGCAAACCTCAAAAAAACCTCAGCGTCTAGCGCTGTTTTATTGGTCAGGTTGCTTGCCCGGCCGTTGAGTCGTTTATGTCGTCACGTATCTCGCGTCGCAAAACCAGGAAGTGACTGGGTAAAAACGGGAACGTAAGCGGCGCAGCGCGTCAGGCTGCGGCAACAGCCTGTTCGCCTTGGTAGTGTGTCCCTCTGGCGAGGATGGCCCAGGCGATCCTCGCCAATTTGTTGGCCAAAGCGCAGGCGACCACGTTGGAGTGCCGTCGACCCAGAAGGCTGCGCACCCACGCCCCCAACTGGTCGTGGCGTCGTTCGATGTGTTGCATGATGGCCCGCGCGCATTGCACCAACAGCCGCCGCAGATTCTTGTCTCCTCGCTTGCTGATGCCCAGCAGCGTTGGCTTGCCGCCGGTACTGTACTGGCGCGGGACCAGCCCGACAGACGCCGCGAACTGGCGCGCCGAAGCGAACTGCCGGGCATCGCCCAATTCGGTGGTCAACACGCTGGCTGTGATGGGGCCGATGCCGGGAATCTCCAGCAGCCGCTGGCTGCGCTCGTCCTCCCGCAGTTGCAGCGTCAGCTCGCGTTCTATCTCGGCGATTTGCTCATCCAGGTACTTGAAGTGAACCTGCAGCCGTTCGAGCAGCGCGATGAGCCGCGGGGGAAGATCGTGTTCTGCCAGTACGGCCGGCAACCGGCCGATGACGGCAGGCCCCCTGGACAGACTCACACCGAACTCGAGCAGAAACGCGTGGATCTGATTGACCGTGCCGGTGCGCTCACGCACCAGGGCCTCGCGCACGCGGTGCAAGGCCGAGAGGGTTTGTTGGGTCTCGTTGCGCGGACTCACGAAACGCATGCTCGGGCGCGATGCGGCTTCGCAGATCGCCTGGGCATCGGCGAAATCGTTCTTGTTGCCGGGCAGGAAAGGTTTGACGAACTGCGGCGAAATCAGCTTGGCCTGATGCCCCAGCGCCTCGATTCGCCTGGCGACCCGTGCGCCCCTGCGCACGCTTCCATGACCACCGTGCAGTGAGGAACATTGCCCAGCAGCGTCAGCATCTGGCCACGCGTGAGCTTCTTGCGGAACACCATACGGCCTGATGCATCCTGCGCGTGCAAATGGAAGCAATGCTTGCCAAGATCGATTCCGATCAACGAGACGGTGGCCATGATGATCCCCCAAAAAGGAAACAGCCCAATCAGCGTAAGCCGATCGGGCTGTTTCGGTCAGGCTGACCATCTTATTAAAACCCGTCGTCCTCCACAAGGGAGATACGGCGGGCGGGTATTGCGGGTTGATCGATTGCCGAAGCGTGGCGAAGTGCTTACAGAAGCGTAGCGCGCAAATCCGTTAAGCCGATCATGAGTGTCATCGGATCAAGAGGAGAAACCTCGAATGCCAGTTTCATGTAAAACTGCCGAGCGCGCTCAGTCAAAGCATGGGCGAGCATACCGCGAACGCCAATGATGTCGGCCGCCTGCAACACACGCAAGGCAGCATCACGCATCATGTCCGAAGCGATTCCCTGACCTTGCCAATCCCGGTCAACCGCAATCCTGGCGAGGATCACGACCGGCACGGGATCGGGCATATTGCGCCGGATTCGCCCCGTGGCATCAACGCTGCTCACGGAGCCCGAAGCCAGCGCGTAATAGCCAATGACACGAGATGCATCACAAACGACGTATGTACGCGTCGCACCGCTCTGCTGGTTCTTCAGCGCCCTGCGTCGCAACCAATCGTTAAGAGACGGCTCTAGCGAATCGAATGCCGAGACTTCGTGTTGAGCGGTGAGAGGTTCCGGTGCTTTTAATCTCACGCATCGCGCTCCCAAGCTGGCGCTCGATTCATGAGACGAATCAAACGTTCATTAGGAGATGGGGGCGCATCAAGGCGCTCCAGAAACGCCTGAAACGCCTCGGGAGAGACCTGGAAAAGCACCGAGTCAAGAAGCGCCTCTTCCGCCGCAGACCGCGACGCGTTCAGTATGAACTCGGTTCGGGTTTGCCCTTTCGACTCCGCAGCGCGATCGATGATCTGCCGCGTTTCCAAAGGGATACGGATGTTAAGCGGCTCCCGGACTTCATTTTTGGGTGCAGACTTTTGAGTATTGGTCATCACAAGATCCTCCACGAATGAAAGCATTATAGTGCATCGTAACGACAATGTATATACGATATATGTGTTCGAGTTTGCCTAATGCGAGGAAGATATGCCGAACACGGTCGTGTAC
Source organism: Paraburkholderia acidipaludis NBRC 101816 (assembly GCF_000684975.1). Lineage (GTDB taxonomy): Bacteria > Pseudomonadota > Gammaproteobacteria > Burkholderiales > Burkholderiaceae > Paraburkholderia > Paraburkholderia acidipaludis. The sequence goes on from NZ_BAXZ01000015.1 coordinate 168,248, forward strand.
TGGTGTCGAGAGACGTTTCAGCGAAGCCTAACCTTACGGTCACCCACAGCAGAATCCGGATACCCGTATATAAAACTGCGGCGAAGCTACGATTCGGGACAAAATTAAGGACCAAGGTATGGCATCGAGGAGCGGATCCGCCGGGGGTAGAGCAGAGGCGGCAGGCGGAGGCTATGAAACCCTGGTTGCCGCCTGGTATTGCGTTCGTATTCTGCTCGGCCGTCTCGCACACCCACTATTTGACCTACCTCCGAACACCCGTCTGCTTGTCTTGCGCTCCCAGAGCGGAGAAGACGTCGACGACATAAACTGCCGGACGAGCGACGATGGCGTCGTCCTCGTACAGGTGAAGCGTACCGTCGGACTGACCACTGGCGAAACATCGCCCCTGGCAAAGGCCTTGGATCAGTTTGTCCGCCAGCAGAAGGCGGCAGCCGAACACCTGTCCGACGCGGTTCTTGGACGCCCCCTTGATCCTGCGCGCGACCGGCTTGTCCTCGCGACTATCGACCCGTCGCTGCCCGTCGAGTCGGTGCAGTTCCAACGGCAGGTATCGGCTTACAAGGGTCGTCTGTGGGGGCGGCGGGGCTTGCGCCTGATCTGCGAGCGCAGAGGTTCGGGCAGATCACTTCAGTACGGCCTCGGCAATGCCAGCCAGCGCACAGATCATGACGGCTGCAAGCGGCGGAATCTTCCAGCGCGTCAACATGAAAAAGCCAATCGTTGCGATGGCAAAGTCGATCCCGGAATGGATTGCACTGGTCCAAACCGGCGAGTAAAAGGCTGTTGCCAGCAGCCCGACGACCGTTGCGTTTACACCCGAAAGGACGGCCGCCATTGACGGGCGGGCTCGTAGTGCTTGCCAGTACGGAAGCGCAGCAACAACGAGCAGCAGCCCTGGCAGAAAAATACCTGCGGTGGCAAGCAGCGCCCCGGCCCAGTGATTCGGCTTCGCCGCCATAATCCAGCCTAGAAAGGCGGCGAATGTGAAAAGGGGGCCTGGAACTGCCTGGGCGGCGCCATAACCAGCGAGAAAGTCATTCGACGATACCCAGCCCGTTGCCACTGTTTGCTGCTGCAGGAGCGGCAGTACGACATGACCGCCGCCGAAGACGAGCGCGCCGGAGCGATAGAAGCCTTCGAAAACGCTGATGGCATGGCCAGCGCCCAGGTGTGCCAGTACAGGAAGCCCAAAGAGCAATACACAGAACAGTACCAGCGCTATAGCTCCCGCTGTGCGGGAGACACGGAATTCATGAGCGTGTTGCCGAATGCCGACCGTGCCTGCCGATACCGACGCCTGGCAAAATACGAAGCCGATTGCTGCGCCAAGGGTGATCACGATGAGTTGTGCGTACACGGTCGTCAGGACACTGAGAACGGCTAGTGCAGCAAGCGCGATGGCGGCGCGGCGGTGATCCGGACACAGGCGCCGGGCCATGTCCCACACCGCTTGCGCCACAACAGCGACAGCGACGAGTTTCAGACCATGAATCAGCCCCTCGCCGACCGGCCCACCCAGGCTCGGTGCAATTGCCGCGAAAGCGAGCAGCAGGAAGACCGAGGGCAGCGTGAACCCACACCAGGCGGCAAGCCCGCCGAGCCAACCTGCCCTGAGCAGACCAACGGAAAATCCAACCTGGCTACTGGCTGGTCCAGGAAGAAACTGGCATAGGCCGACCAGGTCCGTGAACGTCTCGTCATCGATCCATCGACGACGCTCGACGAACTCTCGGCGGAAGTATCCAATGTGCGCTATCGGGCCACCGAAACAAGTCACTCCCAGCCTGAGAAAGACCGCAAAAACTTCAGCCGCGGTGCCGCTTTGGGCCCGGCTTGATGAGGTCATGCCAGTTTCCATACGGTCCTGAAATTCAGTGATTGCGGCTTGCTGCGACTGATCATTCGTCAGTCGGGCCGCGTTCAAACGGTTCTCCATGTATCCATCACCACCGGTGGACAGCACGATAACCGCGTCTTATAACATCGCCGCTGACCACACACCTCAGGATCTTACCGGCACGCCTGCGGGCTGACGACACAACATCAACGGCGCGAAACGACGGGCTGTTTTCTGGTCACTGCCGACATATGAACCCGCGGTCATCGGTGTATCTGAACTGCGGCTTGTGTCCGACCCGTCCACGACACGCAATCGGACCCGCTTCTGCCATTGACCAGACACCCTCGAACAGACCGGGGTAAGCCGCGAAGCGGATGCCCAAGCGCTGTCGGCACTCACGCCCGCGACTTGAGGTTTCAACCGGAGCCGTCCGTTCGCCCCTGCGTCATCTTCGCTCGTCGCCGGGACTTCTCATTCAGGATCTGGTGTCGCCGATAGTCCGTCAGCTTCTTCCAGCTGCGGATTTCGTCACGCGTCCGAAAGCAGCCGATGCAAAGTCCGGTTTTGCCATCGAACGCGCATACATCGATGCAAGGCGATTTGAGTGCCATCGGTCAGGCGACGGCGGGCGTGGGATTCACTTCGACCGTCACATGCGACAGTCCTTTAAAACGCTTTAGTGCTGAGCGGTAGAAGCCCGGATTGCGCTGTACTTCACGGGTAGCCACCGAAACGATCGCGCTCATGTGCCCCGGACCGACGCGCCAGACATGGAGATCCAGTACGGTGTCGCCGTTGTCTTCGATGACATGACGGACGTTCTCGGCCATACGCTTGTCCAGATTCATGTCGAGCAGAATGCGACCCGTATCGCGCATCAGGCCCCACGACCAGTTCGCAATCACCAGTGCGCCGATTATGCCCGCAACCGGGTCCATCCAGACCCAGCCAAACGCACGCGCCAACAGCAGGCCGATGATCGCCAGCACGGATACTGCCGCGTCGGCAATGACGTGAATGTAGGCAGAGCGGATGTTGTGGTCACGGTTAGCGGCCGCCTGTGCATCGTCGTGATGGTGCTCGTGCTCCTCGAACTCGATCTGATGTTCACCATCGGGCAGGCGGACAACCGCCCTGAATGCGTGTGGCTCGGGAATGTCATCCTTCGACTCCAGATAGCCACCGCGATCAGCAAACGCGAAGGTCTGGTGCGTGCCGTCGAGGCGGATCGTCGTAACTGAAACAGCATTGGCGTTCGGTTTCAAGGAAGCGGTTTCAGGCGTAATGCGAAAAACAGGCGGTACGCCGTCTTCAAAGACAGACAAGGCGAATACGCCCGCGCTGCCGACGATGCGATGCACCTCGTCCCCGTGACCGTGTTCGTCTTCATGACCATGATCGTGACCGTGGCTATGCCCATGACCATGACTGTGGCCATGGTGGTCGCCACTCAGCAGCCAGACGCTCGCAAGATTGACCAGCAGACCCAGTATCGCGATGGGAATCGCCTGACTGAAGTGGATGGGCACGGGCGAGAGAAAGCGCGAGACGGCTTCGTACCCGATCAGCAGCGCGATCATGGTGAGCACGATGGCGCTGGTAAAGCCGGCGAGGTCGCCCAGCTTGCCGGTACCGAACACGAAGCGGTTGTCGCTCGCGTGCCTGCGGGCGTAGGTGTACGCCAAAGCGGCGATCAGCATCGCCCCGGCATGGGTCGACATGTGCAGGCCATCCGCGACGAGCGCCAGCGAGCCAAATAGACTGCCGCCGACAATCTCCGCCACCATCATCGCGCTGCACAGCGCAATCACCATCCAGGTCCTGCGCTCGTTGTCTTCATGGGCAGCACCCAGAAAGATGTGATCGTGCCCCGCACCGAAAGCGGAGTCTTCAAAGTTGCTCATGGTTTCCTCTTACTTGAAGTAGCTGTGGACTACCTCGATCAACTGCTCGGTTCCGCTGCCGTGCTCGTCATCCGGCTCTGCGTCGACGAGATGCGTTCGAATGTGGTCTTCAAGAACCACGGCAAGCAGTCCGTTCATCGCGCCACGGCTACTGGTGATGAGTTGAAGCACATCCATGCAGCCGCGTTCCTCTTCAAGTGCGCGCTCGATGGCTTCAACCTGTCCCTTGATGCGACGAACACGGTTGAGCAGCTTCTGTTTTTCGCGAATCGTATGGCTCACGGCTGACCCCTGAATACGGTAGGGGGCTATATTAACCTGGATAGGGTACGGGGGTATAGGTTTGCGTTGAGCTGAATGAGTTTAGAACGCGGCAAGTGCGACGCCGAGACCGGACCGTAGCCGTCATTGCCCCGGTGAGCTACCGCAGCGGCTTGCTTCCCTACAACATTTCAACTATACTGGAAATATGGAAGATAAAGACGTTATCCGCGCCCTTGCGGCGCTCGCCCACGAGCTACGCCTGCGTGTATTTCGCATGCTGGTCGTCGCTGGTCCAACCGGCTTGACGCCGGGCGCCATGGCGGAACAGCTCGATGTTCCGAACGCGACGCTCTCCTTTCACCTGAAGGAGCTGATGCACGCGGGGCTCGTCACGCAGGAGCGCGATGGGCGCAACCTGATTTATCGGGCCGCCTATGACCAGATGAGCGCGGTGCTTGGCTTTCTGACCGAAAACTGCTGCCAGGGGCAACCTTGCCTTGAGCCAGGCGCGGACTCATGCAAATGCTGAAGGAGAGCCACCATGAAGCGGTTTCACATCCACGTCCACGTTGGCGACCTCGCAGCCAGTATCGCGTTCTATTCGAAGCTGTTCGCCGCAGAACCGGCGCGCGTGGAGCCGGATTACGCGAAATGGATGCTGGACGATCCACGCGTGAACTTTGCGATTTCAACGCGCGGCACGAAGGCCGGTGTGGACCACCTCGGCTTCCAGGTTGACGATGCGGCTGAGCTTGCCGAACTCGCAAAGCGGGCTGAGGCCGCGGACATGGCCCTGCTCGATCAGGGCGAAACCACCTGCTGCTATGCGCGCAGCGACAAGCACTGGGTTCTCGATCCGCAGGGTATTGCCTGGGAACACTTTCATACGCTCGACGGCGCTCCGGTATATGGCGAGAGCAGGCAGGCATCGCCGTCGGCAGCGGCAACGTCCTGCTGTGCTCCAGGCGGGAAACCCGTTGGCATTCCTGTGAAACCTGCCGGTTCGGCGTGTTGCTGATCACGCTGCCCGCTGACAAGACCATGACCACGAACGTACTCATTCTCTGCACGCACAATTCCGCGCGCAGTGTGCTCTCAGAGGGCATGCTGAACCACTGGGCGAAGAAGCTCGGCAAGGACGTCCGCGCGTACAGCGCGGGCAGCGCCCCGAGCGGACGCATTAATCCGTTCGCGCTCGAAGCGCTGACGAGCGCCGGTATTGATACGGAAGGCTATCGCAGCAAAAGCTGGGATGAATTCGCGCAGGACGGTGCACCCGAGATGCGCATCGTCATCACAGTCTGCGACAGCGCTGCGGCCGAACAGTGTCCGTTCTGGCCGGGCAGCCCTGTCAAGGTCCACTGGGGCTACGCCGATCCGTCGAACGCGCCGGGCGGCGATGAAGGCAAGCGGCACGCATTCGAACTCACGCGCGAAGCGATCGGCTACCGCATGCTGCAACTGCTCACGCTCCCACTCGAAAGTCTGGACAACACCGAGCTGCAGCAGGCGCTAAACGACATCCTTCAGAGCTGAATCCTCTCCATCAAGTCACCCCATGAACACCCCCAATGTTGCCGCTTCGGGGAAGTCGGCCGCGAAACCGGCCATCAGCTTCTTTGAGCGATACCTGACCGTCTGGGTCGCGCTGTGTATCGTCTCCGGCATTCTGCTTGGGCAAGTCCTGCCTGGGGTCTTCCAGGCTATCGGCCGGATGGAATATGCGCACGTCAATCTGTCGGTCGGCCTGCTGATCTGGGTGATGATCATCCCGATGCTCGTCAAGGTCGACTTCGGTTCGCTGCATGAGGTGCGTCAGCACGTTAAGGGCATCGGCGTTACGCTCGTCGTGAACTGGCTGATCAAACCGTTCTCGATGGCATTGCTCGCATGGCTCTTCATCAAGCACCTGTTCGCGCCGATGCTGCCTGCAGAGCAACTCGACAGTTACGTCGCGGGCCTGATCCTGCTTGCCGCCGCGCCCTGTACGGCGATGGTCTTTGTCTGGAGCCGGCTGACCGGTGGCGATCCGCTGTTCACGCTTTCCCAGGTCGCGCTGAACGACAGCATCATGGTGGTCGCCTTTGCGCCGCTGGTCGGCCTGCTGCTCGGCATTTCCGCGATCGCGGTGCCGTGGGCGACGCTGCTCACGTCCGTCGTACTCTACATCGTGATTCCGGTCATCCTTGCGCAGATCCTGCGCCGGGTGCTCCTTGCCAGGGGACAGGCGGCGTTCGATGCCGCGATGGCAAAGATCGGCCCATGGTCCATCACCGCGTTGCTGGCGACGCTGGTGCTGCTCTTCGCGTTCCAGGGCGAGGCCATCCTGAAGCAGCCGCTCGTCATCGTGCTGCTCGCCGTGCCGATCCTGATCCAGGTGTTTTTCAATTCGGCGCTCGCCTACGGGCTCAATCGCGTGGTTGGCGAAAAGCACAACATTGCCTGCCCCTCAGCGCTGATTGGCGCGTCGAACTTCTTCGAACTGGCTGTCGCCACGGCAATCGGCCTGTTCGGATTCAACTCAGGGGCCGCGCTCGCGACGGTCGTGGGCGTGCTGATCGAGGTGCCGGTCATGCTGCTCGTGGTGCGCATCGTCAACCGCTCAAAGGACTGGTACGAGTGCGCCTGAGGAATACAGAAATGATCACAGAGGGCAAACGTGTCCGATTTCACGACTGACCTCCCGCAGGTGGACCCGGCGCTGTTTCGCGTGCCCGATATCAATCGCCTGCAGCCTGCAAAGGCGTCGCCGCATCCGCCGCGTATCCTGCTGCTCTATGGTTCGCTGCGCGACCGCTCGTTCAGCCGCCTGTTGAGTGAAGAAGCCGCACGCCTGCTCACGGCGATGGGCGCCGAAGTGCGCACATTCAATCCGAGCGGCCTGCCGCTGCCGGACGACGCGCCGGACAGCCATCCCAAGGTTGCCGAGCTACGCGAGCTGGTGCTGTGGTCGGAAGGCATGGTCTGGTGCTCGCCGGAGCGGCACGGCGCGATGACCGGCATCATGAAGGCGCAGATCGACTGGATTCCGCTTTCGGTCGGGGCGGTGCGGCCGACCCAGGGCAAGACGCTCGCCGTGATGCAGGTCAGCGGCGGCTCGCAGTCGTTCAACGCCGTCAACCAGATGCGCGTGCTCGGACGCTGGATGCGCATGCTGACCATCCCCAACCAGTCGTCGGTGGCCAAGGCCTTCATGGAGTTCGACGAAGCCGGCCGCATGAAACCTTCAGCCTATTTCGACCGCGTCGTTGACGTGATTGAGGAACTGGTCAAATTCACGCTGCTGACGCGCGACATCGGTCCGTACCTCGTAGACCGGTACAGCGAACGCAAGGAGAGCGCCGAGGAACTGATGAAGCGCGTAAACCAAGCCAGTATCTGACGCCATGGCGTCCGAAGACAGTGGCGGTGCGGACGTTCGAATGTCGGCCTGAGAGTACGGGCCAATGTCTGGAACTGGCCGGTCACCGCCCGACGACGAAGCGCAGCGATCTCCTCTGGCGTAGATATCATGCGATGCGCATTAACCGGAAAGACAACTGCCGGCCGCCCTGCGCAGCAGTCAGCGGCAAGGGACTGACCGCTCTACCTTTGGCCAAATCTTTCAATAAGCTGGTGTTTCAGGTGGCTCCGTGGCTTCTGAGCCCCGTTGAGCCTGTGGGCACTCCGTTTTAAACCAGTAGTCGACCTGCCGTTCTGCCGCCTGGATATCCTCTGGGTAGTAAGGGTCGTCACTCCATGGTGACGGGTCGTAGCCTGCTTTCCTCAGGGCGGAGAGCTCGCTCTGGTGTTCCGCCATCGTCGGCGGCGCGTTGCTCCTGAGCGCTGCCAGATCGTGGCACTCCGTTGGGCTCAGATGCGGCCCGCTTTGTGACGCAGTGCCAGCGGCACACCCGGTCAGCAGCAGCGCCAGCGCAGTCAACGTCGAGTGACTTCTCAGGAAGTTCTCCATGGCCGATACCCGCGTGCGTGGACAACCTTCACACTTTGATTTTACTGAGCGCAGTGCCCGATGTTTTCACGAGGAAGCGCGAACGATCCGGCGACTCCGTGATCCACCGCGGCGGCCTGCCCCGACCAGACCACTCATTCCCGGTCGCGGGGTCCCGATATTTCGCCGCAAGCCCGGGCGACGCCGCGGGACGGCCGCGTATCTCGTCGAGCGTAATCCGGTGGGCCGACATCTTGCGCATGATTTCCTCGAGAACATTTTCGCGCTCAATCTTAAACGCGGCCTGAAGCTGTTCCTCGAGATGCTCTCGCTCGGCAAGCAGTTCCTTGTAACTCGACATATCCTTCGATTGTTTGTGCCCAAAGGGCCGTAGTGTAGCCTGGGTGGAAGGACGCACGGCGCTAGCGGCGAACTGACTTCATTAAGCCACGCGCGCTCGGGCGTCTTTTTCAGCGCCGTGAGCGCGGCGGAAGTCTCGTGATAACCCACGCACTCCTGACGCTGATACCAGGCGTCCGTGCGAAGCCTGAGCATGTGGTTGTACGCAAAGCGAGCGCAACCGAACGTCCGGGCAAGAATCACTTCTTGCCCAGGCGTCGGATAGAACCGGAATCGGTACGCGCGCTTAATGTCCATGTCTCACAAAGTAACATGGTTTTGTGTGAGGCCCCTATAACAAGGTAGCCTTTAGCAAGCGGGAGAAGGGCACGCTTTGCGCGCCGCGCTATCCATCCCCGGCCTGAAGGCCAAGGCTTTCCGCGCAAATCCGATGAAATCGGCGTTGATCCGCGGCCGCGACTGCTCCCACACTTTCAGGTAAGCGCCGGGGCTGGTCTTCGTGAAGACGGTCGGCACACAGACCTCGTCATCCATGCTCAAGCCGATAAACCAGCGAAACAGCAACTTGTATTGCACTTGCTCCGAGAGCTGACGCTCCGAGCGGACGCTGTAAAGGATCTGGATCAGCATGATTCGCAGGAACTTCTCCGGTGCGATGCTCGGTCGCCCACCCTCGATGTCGGCCTCGTACATCCCGGCAAATAACCGCTCCACCTTCGCCAGGGCTTCATTTGCCATCACGCGGATCGAACGCAACGGATGCAACTTCGGAACGAAGTGGTACCGCTTGCGCATGGTCTCCAGGGGCAACCGAGGGCCTTCCACCAACGCTTCAGGGGCCTGCTGCGATGACGTTACCGCAGGTGCTTCAGCAGCCTGTTAAGGCTGCCATAAGGTCTGGCCGATATAGTCCAGATCTGCAAACGACCTTCGCTTCGTTTCGGTACTGAATCGGATCGGCCTATCCAGCGAATTTTCAGGCATTCCAGCGGACCCGCAATCGATGAACCCCACGCGAGTAGACGAACAACCTGACCTCTGGGCCAATTGGCTTTTGCGCGACCGGTTTGCCGGCGATCCGGCACACGAGCGCATTTTCCGCGCAGATATCAGCCGATATGCCGATCGCGTCCTCGACGGTGCAAGGCTTGAGGCCGGAATGACGCTTGTCGACGTTGGTGCTGGCGATGGCCTCGTTGCGTTTCGAGCGATAGACCGCGTCGGCCCTTCCCTGCATACGATTCTGATTGACATTTCCGATGCGTTGCTTCAACACGCCGAAGCCACTGCGACCCAATGCGGGATCCGGGGGCAGTGCACCTTTACCCGATGTTCCGCCGAGGTGCTGGAGGGAATCGCGGACGCAAGCGTCGATGCTGTTGCCACTCGAGCGGTACTGGCCTATCTACCCGACAAACTCGCTGTGCTGCGGGAGTTTTACCGGGTCGTGAAACCCGGCGGCCGAATTTCCATCGCCGAGCCCATCTGCCGTGACGACGCGCTCGACGTCCTCGCCTTGAAGAAGGTTGTCGACGCGCTTCCCGCCGGCACGGACGACCACATTTCCCGTCTGCTTTACCGTTGGAAACTCACGCATCTTCCCGGCACTGAGGAAGAAATTGCGGCAAATCCGGTCACCAACTACAACGAACGCGATCTGGTTCGATATGCCATGGATGCCGGGTTTACCGACATCCACATGGAATTTCATATCGACGTCGGTCCTTCGCCGACCACGTCGTGGGAAGTCCTGCTGAAGAATCCGCCATTTCCGTGGGCGCCGCCCCTTGAAGAATTGCTTCGCAGCACGTTCACGAAGGTAGAAGGGGAGCAAATAGAGCAGGCATTACGTCCGCTCCTCACGTCAGGCCGGCAATCCTTCGCGATACGCACTGCATTCCTGAGTGCGACAAAGCCAGTTGAATCATAGCAACTGCGCCGCAGCAGACTCCCAAATGCGAAGGCGATCTCGGCTCGTCATCTGGTAGCGTGTCTAGGCGATAAGCAATTCTGACGAAGCCGGCGGTCTGCGCGGGGATTGCATTCCGTCCACGCCGGGCGGTGTCAACGCAAAGCTGGTGGCAAGTTGAGCAAGCCAGGACTGCCGTGCGCCAGTGGAGCATCGGCGCCATTGAACCAAACAGGGCGACAGTACGTTTTGTCATGACGCATGCCACCTTGCGGATCGACGAGTCAATAGCAAGCCTCAATATCGTGGACTGACACCAATGCCGAGACAGTCCCGATTCGATGCGCCAGTCTTCATAACGGTCTGGTCAGAGTTTGGTGGGCGCGCGGACGGGGCCGCCCGCAAAAGCCCGGCGAGGAGATTTCTGAATATAAGATGGGTGGTCCGCGGAAATTGTCTATGTGAGCGCCAACATGAACGATGGGGCTGTAAGAAAACAATAGCGTGATTGTAGGGCGTGGCTCAGCCTCCCTTAAGCTCCCGGTGTTATTGTCGAATGGCATGCGTTGGCGAAAGTCATTTTGCCAATGCACTTTTCGAACGGGGAGTTGCTGTCGGGATTTGGGCGGCGCCGCCTGGTCGTCGAACAAGCATCAGGAAAAGTATCCGTGCGCTACGACAAGAGTACCAGGTTGATTCGCATTTTCCGCACCCATCTTTTCGTGGCTTCGCTTGCGGCGATTTGCATCCAATTGATCATCTTCCTCGTCTCGGCGACGATTTCGAATGAGTCGGCAGAATTTCAACCACCCGAGGCGTTCAGGCTTTATGCTATTTCCCTGATCGTGGCCTCGGTCGTGTGGGTAAAGATCGTTGCCAGACGTGCCTTTGATCGTGCTTTAGCAAACCGGGACGCGGCTTTTTACAGCGGTGCCGTACCCACTGTATCTGTTTCAAAGGACTGCAGGTTGCGCAGGCTTGTCCTGCTCCATGTCAACCTTTCTGGTTGGTCAAGCGAGCCGGTCGGGCGGCACACGAGGGTCGGCCGGGACTAGGTGGGTTTTCGTGGCAGTGCCTTCGACGAAATTGTCCGGACCAGTTGCGTCCGTTCAGTCGTCTTGCACTCGATAAATATTCGATTCGGTTGTGGCATGTCGAACTCGAGCGAAAGCACGGGAATGCAACAGCGACGGACAGGAGGCTCGTCCGCGTCGTATATGACCTAGCGTTCGGAACTTTGGCATCCATAGGGGACGGGCTTTGAAACATTTCAATCGTGCGCTTATCGTGACGTTGCTGCGCACACTTTCCGTGCTTCCCTATGGCTTCGTCGCGCGGCTCGGAGTGGGCGTCGGGACGGCGTTGTATGCGCTGCCGAGCCGCCGCAAGCACATCGTCCATGTGAACCTGCAACTCTGCTTCCCGGAGAAGAGCGGCGGTGAGCGTCGGGCACTCGCGAGAGCTCATTTTCGCCATGTTGTTCGCAGCTATCTTGAGCGAGGCATTCAGTGGTTTGGCAATGCCCAGTCGATGCGGGACATCGTGCAAATCGAGAGCAGGATCGATCTTGATGACGAAGTTGCACCACCCACCATCTTCATGGGCTTTCACTTTGTAGGCATTGAGGTGGGCTGCATGCTCTACTCAACCCGCTACCCTGTGGCCTCACTGTACACACGTATGTCGAACACGGTCTTATGCGATGTGGCCAGGCGGCAACGTGGTCGGTTCGGCGCCGAAATGATTGAACGCGCGACCAGTGCACGAAAGATTGTTGGCTTGCTGCGTTCCGGTAAGCCCGTCATGCTTGCAGCGGACATGGACCACGGTGTCGACGGTTCGGTCTTTGTGCCCTTTTTCGATGTTCCCGCGTGCACACTCACGGCTGTTTCGCGGCTGGCGAGACTGGGCGGCGCGCGGGTTGTACCGTTCGTGACGGAGGTGCTTCCGAAGTATCAGGGGTACAAGCTGACAATTTTCGAAGCACTTGCAGATTTCCCGTCGGGGAATGACGAGGTCGACGCGCGACGCATGAATGCGTTTCTCGAGGAGCAGATCATTAGGTTTCCAGAGCAGTATTACTGGGTGCATCGACGTTTCAAGCACCGACCAGCGGGGATGGATTCGGTATATTGATAGCTATGCAGAAGGATTTTTCGGGACCTGTTAAGCTCCGGTAGTGGTTGTTTATCTCATAACTCCGGTGTCGACACCTCCGAGCGCACCATGGGCGGGCTAGTAGCAGGGTGCATTGCCCTAATAGTGCGTGAACCATGGTTCGTTGTGGCAGTAGTCATATCTATAGCCTTGCTCCCGTGCGCATACCCGCCCGTAGCTTTGATGCCCCGCCGCAACGGAAGAGTTCGCACACTCTGCGTTTCTCCTTCCTGATTAAAGAGTTGGGACAGTCCCGTTTCTCGACGAATGATGACGTTCATTTAATGTCAATCAGTCGAACCTCGGGTATGACGGTGCGACAGCCACAGAGTGGCGGCGCACGACGCAGCAACGACAGCGGGTGCGGCCCGCTTCACGCTTTAGAAGGCGATCGGTCCATGTTCTCCAAAATACGTCCGATCAACCCGCAATCACGCGACGCACGAACCAGATGATATAAATTGGAGGACGTGCGGTCGGCGCCGTGCTCCGGTGGCTGTGCGTCAATCCATTTCCTTATTGCCAGAGTACCATCATGGTTAACGTGAAAATCAGGCTACTTCAACCTCGTCTGTCGCCGCGACGCACACGAATTGAAGTCCCCGGCTGGGGCGGAACAAAAGAGCCGCGGCGCAATGGCGCGCATGAGCAGGGTTGGCATTGCTTACCATTCGTGGAGGGCGCGCAGTACGGGATTGAACTCTTCTATCCTCACGACCGTGAGGTTCGCGTCAGCCGCCGTGATGGTCAATTTGCCTTCGAGGGGGGCGGTGATCCTAACCCCGAAACTGGAATGAACTGGCCACCATTTCGCCCTTTCGGCGAAGGTTACTATACCTATCAATTACTCCTGGACGTCAAGGTGCCGGAGGGCTATGCAGTGCGTACGGAACCGCATCCGCGTTTCTACCTCAGCGAGGCCGGCGACGTACCGCTTGCGGTGCCGGCACTGCTACGTACTTCGTGGTGGCCGATGATCAATTTTGTCGTGTTCAAGGCACCGCCACCGGGTGGGGTACACGTGTTCCGTCCGGGCGAACCATTCATGCAACTCTGTGTTGTGCCTGCCGAGCCAGAAGTCACGCTGGAGGCCATGAACGCAGAGGAGGCGGCCGAGCGGGAAATGCAATCAAGGCGAATTCACGCCAGCCGGGATACGTTGGGCCGGGACACGCAGTGGACTTCGTCGACAAATACAGTTTTTGATGGTACCTACCGCAGGATTCTTGGTGCCGCCAAGGCTCGGGACCGGGCAACGGAGGATTAATCGCCGTAGATTTGCACCCCGATACCGGGAGGCACGATCACCGCGTTGTTGTGGTGATGATGGTAGTAGGGCGGCGGCGGCGGAGGGGTGTAGTACACGGGCGGCGGCGGATAGTACTCGGGTGCCGGCGCGTAATAACCGTGGTGGTGATGGTGATGGTGATGGTGATGATGGTGATGGTGATGTTCGCCCCCACGGTCCCATTGCACCTGTTCCAACTCGGGTGACGTTCTGTGCGATTGCTGAGCCAGTTCCGCATTGTGGGCTTTGAGCGTTTCAACGGCGTTCGGAATGGGTTGAAGCAGGTCGGAATAGGACGCCGCGGACAAGGGTGCCTGCGGTGCGGCGACATCGGCCGCCGCGTGTGCGCCCGCACTTCCCAGGGTGGCAAGGCCGGCCAGTGTCCCAAGCAGCCCTGCGATCTTGCGTTCCATCTGACGCTCCTTTGTTGGAATAAGTTCAGCTTCCTGGCAGAAAGGTAAGCCAGGCAAATGCGCGACTACACGCGCCGCGCGACGGATGCTCTCCAGGGGCCCTTTGTTGCATTGAGCGAGAGGTTAGTGTCGGGAGGCACCTAGCCTGTAGGAAAATTCTAACCACGGGGCTGCTCGTCGTGTGTCCAATATCCTTTAAATATGTAAGTACCGGTAACGCAGTACCGACAATCAGATTAATTTGAAGATATGTGAAGTCGGGGAGTCGCCCCCAAACAGTCGGACCGTTGTGTAGTACCATCGAATTCCGACGCTCCAGGTTCACGCAGGTTCCCAGTTTCCGACAGGGCATTCCGGACAACCTTGAAGTGAGGTGCGAGTCCGGAGCGAAATGCAACCGGCAGTGGTCGTTATGACGCGCACGCTGTAATGACCCACGCAATGAATCGAGAAGCCGGAGTCCTCGCATCCAGCCGGTTGTTGCCGGGCCTCGAGCGCTTGCGTGACACGAGGCCCTCGGGTCCATGTTCACGCAGCTGCGCTACGAGCCGGCGAATCTGCCGTGTCGTCAGCTCGAGACGCTGCGCTGCACGCCACGGCTTGAGCCTGCCATCCACCACGTCCTGAATCACCTTGAGTCTGTCCAGCTCGCGCATCGTCATTGTTATCCGTTCTGTTGCAGCCATCGACGCTCCGTGTGCTGGATCTCCAGCGGCCGGTCAGCGTACGATCAACTCAAAAGCGGACATTTGAACCTAGCTAAAAGCGGACATAATGAAATGGCCAGCCCGATCCCCGCGACCGTTCTACGATAGGCACGTCGGTCCACGGTAGAGGAGAGCGTCATGAACGAGGTCACGCTGATCGGCATCGATCTGGGCAAGCACGTCTTTCATCTGCATGCACAGGATGCAAAGGGACATGAGGTGTTCCGCAAGAAGCTTTCTCGCACGCAGTTGCTTCCGTTCTTCAGTAATCTCAAGGCGGTTACCGTGGTGATGGAAGCGTGTGCCGGATCGCACTGGCTCGCTCGCAAGCTCAACGAACTGGGGCACGTTGCCCGGCTGGTTTCGCCGCAATACGTACGGCCTTTCGTGAAGAGCAACAAGAACGATTACATTGACGCCGAAGCGATCTGCGAGGCGGCGTCACGGCCGGCGATGCGCTTCGTTGAACCGCGAACGGAAGCGCAACAGCTTCTGGTAGCATTGCACCGGGCGCGCGAGGGGCTGGTCACCGAACGCACGGCTACGATCAACCGGATCCACGGCATCCTGCTTGAGTTCGGCATTGTTGTTCCTCTGTCCAGAGCTACGCTGCGTCGTTTGCCCGACGCGCTCGCTCTGCACGATCTGCCGCCACGGCTAGTCCAGTTGATCGACCGGCTCCATTCCCACTATCGTTACCTGGACCAGCAGGTTGACGATATCGAACGTGATCTGACGTCACAGCTTCGCGAAGACGAGAACGCCGCGCGGCTGCTGTCCATCCCCGGCATCGGCGCCATTACGGCAAGCCTGCTGGCATCAGAGGTCGGCAACGTTGCGCAGTTCGATGGCGGTCGCAACTTTGCAGCGTCAATCGGACTGGTGCCCCGGCAACACAGTACCGGCGGACGGAGTGTCCTGTGCGGAATCAGCAAGCGAGGCGACAAACATCTACGCCACTTGCTCGTGCAAGGTGCCCGTGCGGTCATCCAACGCGCAGAGCAGCGCACGGACAGGCTCGGTGCGTGGATCCGGTCCATGCTGACGCGAAGGCACGCGAACGTGGTGGCCTGTGCGGTCGCCAACAAACTCGCGCGGATCGCCTGGGCGGTGCTGACTAAACACGCTGCTTATGATGCCGCGCGCCTGGAGCCCGCGAACTGATTCACCGTTTCACCCAACATGGTTTTGCGACGGCTGGAAGTTTGATGGTCCAACGGCACAGCGACCGGACGAAGAACCTGATAAGTTGTACAGCTCGCAGCAGCTGCCGACATTTTGAGGATCGTCCGGTGCGGTTTTCATCGCGGAACATGGATTCCGGATAGATTTGCGCAAGCCACGAAGACGTCAGAACCAGAGGTTGCAAATCTCGGGCTGGCCATAGATTACAACTTGGCCACTACACCAGCGCAGCTTCGAGCAATATGTCCGGGGATGGCGAGTCGTCGAGAAAATCCGACGCGCGAAACACGAAGGCTCGTTTGCCGACGTGCTGGCACGCTGGCGCGTGCTGGCCGTCGAGCTGCCAAAGGCCTGGCGATCCGGCCGCCTCTGGAGCGACCTCGGACCACCCGCGTACCACAAAGCCTAATCCAGCTGTCAGCAGGCTAATTGGCATCGGAACCAAAGAGGTCGTCGACGATCTTCCGCGCCGCGCTGTACCCACCCATCAGCGCATCGGCCTCGGTGGCGAATGGACGGCCGGCGACCTCACCGAATCGCAATGGCGAAAACGCGGCGACTGTCGCTCCCGCACGAAATATCCTCACTACCGCGACGAATCCCGAATCGGTCGGCCGGGGTTGGGACGCCCGCGTCTTGAATTCCGTTTCGGTAGTGACTTCGAGTGTATAGCCGTGGTATTCGTAACTCCGCATCATCTCGGGGCTCGATTCATTTCAAAAGTCGAACGATTTCGTGCGTCGGCACGCTTGCCGCGAGCGTCAAGATTTTCGCAGGTTTAAACCAGCGACATTGCACGATCTCGTTTTGTGGTTCTGGTCTCGTGTCCCGCGGGAGTTCGGCGAAAAATACATGATGGCGCTTGTTGATCCCGCCGAACTGGAACAGATAGGCCAGCGCATGACCGGCAATTGTGGTCTCTTCCTCAAGTTCCCGGTAGGCGGCCTCAAGCGGCGATTCTGAACGCTTGATCGTACCACCCGGCAAGGACCAACGCGATCGCCCCCGTGCGACAAGCAGCACCTTGTCGCGTTGAAAGCACACGATGGTCGCCCTTTCTCTCATCCCGTTCCCTGCTCCCGTTCGGTGCCCTATCCTTTAATCAGGCATGGTCCCTTGGCACAGGACTTTAGCCTTCGGCCGACCCTGCTCCGATGTCGTCGCTGGGCGTCTGCAACTCAGGGAGAGAACACAGATGAAAACCCGGTCCTCATGCAACATATGGCTGCCCATCGGAGGCTTCGCGGTGGCTTGCCTGCTTTCCGTTCCTACACTTGTCCTCGCCCTGGCGTGGCTGAGTATTGGCGTCTGTGCGATCGGCTACCGCTCGCTTGATACCTTCCCTGTCGAGGGGTTCTCAGTCAAATGGTTGTGCGGGCGACGTCGCGCCTGCCTTTGGTTTCATCACCTGCTCTACTGGCCGCGCCACATCGAGCCAGGGCTACAGGAAATCGCCACCCGCACCGCCAAACACGTCGCCGAAAGCTGCACGCGCTCACGCAGCAAGTCGCGGTCCTCCGCGGACTTACCGTCCGGCAACCGCGAACGATGACGGCCTGCGAACGCTGTCTTGCGAGCGGCTGTCGTCAGAAATCTAGTTGCGCGGCCGTGATGCCAAGCGCGGCCGCAATCTTCTCACGCGACGATTTCCGCAGGCGTGCACTCGCCTCCTGCTGCGCGTAAGCCGATTGGCTCACGCCAAGGCGTGCCGCGACTTCAGCCTGGGTCAGGCCAAGGTGTTCGCGCCATGCCCGCGCCGGCGGCACGTCGTCGGCCAGCGTCCGGCGAACAACGTCATGCGGGATCAGGTCGCTGTCGCGCGCGTGCTGCGCCACATAGTCCGCATACGGGATGACGACAAAGGCCGGCTTGCCATCCGGTCCCATGATCGTTTGAATGTTAGTAGGTGCGTTCATCGCGTTTCCTTACTTCCTGAATGTCGACGATCTTGATTGCCCCATCCCAGTCGAACAAGACCCGGTAGTTCCCTACCCTCAACCGGTAGCCGTATTCGTGGTTGATGAGCGCCTTCACGTTCGAAACATCGGGCATCGTGGCCAGACCTTCTACGGCATCAAGAATCTGCAGTCGCACGGGGCGGTCGAGCTTGCGCGCCTGCTTCGCGGCCTTTGGGCTCCAGTTGATCTTGTTCATCGGCTTCATTATAAGCCAAATATAAGTTATTTCAATCGGTGAGGTCGACTTTTTATAAGGTTCAGGCCGGCCGCCGGAAATGCGACCGATGCCTGTCGGTCGTCGGGTCGTCGCACACTTCGAGCTCAAGCGCGGTCACAAATCCGCCGTCGCCGAGCGTGTGCGTCGCCTTCTTCACAAGCCAGGGCGTTTCGTCGATTTCGGGTTTGAAGCCGGAAACCGTAACGGGCAGCTCGGGGAATATCTCCGCCTGCCCGCGTGCGAGCGTGGCCTGGCTGCGCTGCGTGCGGGCGAATTCGGCTTCGGCGGACAGGCTAGGCCTCTCTTCTGAGCAAATTGCGCCGCTTCATGCCTGCCGGACCGGTTGATACAAGCCTAAGAAAAACGTTTGGGCTGGCTTGAAACCGCGCCCTTGATTTCACGTCACGGCCTGCGTCTTTTTCGAGATGTCCGAGGATTTTTGCGCCGCAGGCGCCATGAGGCTGCTGATGCCCATGCCAAAAGCCGGTATGGTACGCGGTATCCACAGATGACCCAAGCCAAGCCAGCCCACACCTCATGTGTGTGGGCCTGGTGCACGTCAACGCAGACTTGGAAAAGATGCGTCCAGACCGCGAGAAACATCATGCTGGGGATTGCGGTTGCTGAGACGAATCGCCCGCTCAGGCCTTGACGTTGATGATCGTCCCGACTTGCTGGCCGCTGCTGTTCACGCTCGGCGATGCCACCGGCTGCGTAGCTGCTGCCTTGACCGCCTTTGCGCCCGCATCGTCGCCGTCTCCATCGACATCAGGACCGACTTCACGAGCTTCCCGCGATGTCGCGCCACGTTGTGCCGTTTGTGTGTGTGCGGTCTGAACCGGGAGCTGGAGTTGTTGGTTGTCGCCAACAGAAGAAACGCTCATGTACATCTCCTATAGGTTGCGAGCATGTGTATCTGCTCACTTCGGTTAACGGCAGTCGAGGGTGGAGGGAATAGGCAGATCTACGAAACACTGTATTACGCTGCTCAGGTAGCGCGCGAAATACTGACGCAACAAAGCCCGCGCTCTGCCGGCGACAAGAACTGATCGGTCGCGGTCTCGGAACGAAATCTTGCGCCAATCGTTAGCCAAGGCAGAAGATCAACTCAAAGTTGATATGTAATTGTCTGCCCGCAGCCCCCACGCGACGGCAATCTAGGGACTCCCTGATTAATAGGCGATCGTGCGAGGGTGTTGGAGCGGAACGGTCGGATGCCGAAGCGAAGCACCGCCCATTCGGAGAAGTTTGGTCCGAGGATGCGCGTCATTTCCCGCATCTTTCACACGCATGACGGACTGCTCTCATGAACCGGCCGCAGCCGGTTTCGCGCGATCACCAGGTTCGAGAATGAACAGTTGTGCCGTGTTCTTGAGCAGCCCCTTGTAGCTGAAGTACATCAAGCCGGTGATCTGGCGACGAATCATCGTTCCCGGCTCGATTCGGCTGGGCAAGCTGCATGTCGTGCTGCATCTGGCCATGGGCTGGGAAGGCGCGCATCTGCACGAGTTCGTCTTCGGCGAAACCAACTATGGTGAACCTGATGACTTCGGATTCCAGAGCGATCCACCGATGCTCAATGAAGCACGGGTCACGCTGGCGAAGGCGCTGGGCTGGCTGAAGTCATTCACCTACATCTACGACTACGGTAACAACTGGCAGCATCGGATCAAAGTCGAGAAGGCACTCGTGCCTGATCCAGATATGCGCCGGCCGTTGTGCCTAAACGGGCGGAATGCGTGTCCACCGGAAGACGTCGGTGGAGTGCCAAGATATGCCGATTTCCTCGAAGCGATCGCCGATCCGAGTCACGAAGAGCACGACCACTTCCTTGAGTGGTGCGGCGGCAGCTTCGATCCCGCCGCCTTCGATCTCGTGCTCGCGAATCAGCAGCTCTCGGAAGTAAAGTTCTGATCGTCAAGACGGCCTCGGATTGACGCTTACTCTTCCTAGACGATAACACCGGAAGCTTAAGGCACCCTGAGCTATTTCCTGCGACCGCACTATGGCTCTTGTACCGATTCAACAATTCAAAAAAAACCCCGGGGACCATACCGGGGCGACGAGAACAATCGCTGCCGCGGGGACGGCAACGTTGACAGTATGCCCATTCTGGCGGTATCTATTGTTACATCGGATGCTCGGAATTTTGAATTATTATTTAGAGTTATGGCAATTCTCTGACCCGCTCGAAAGCGTTGAGATCGACGTGCTGCATATGGCACCCCGGTCCCGTCGTCGCCGAACGTGCAGGCCCAGTGCCTCGACTTCGAAGGCGCCACCGAGACCGCAGTCGCCCTGCTCAAAGCGTTTGAATATCATTGAGTTGCCTCGCGAGTAAAACGGAGGCGGCGGTTATGGAGCGGCTACGGTGCCGGCCGCGTCATGCTCCCTTAAGATGTCTCAAAAGCCGTCAATGTATCTCCGAGCGTTCGCGCGGCTATGAAGCGGGAGTCACATAGGCACTTCACAGGGATGCTCGTGGCTATGTGCGCCGGCCGTAGATGGCCGCTCGAATCGTCTGCGGGCGCCGCCTCTGCATTCTTTTGGGTACTCCTTGGCCACTACCAGAGAGCCATTCGTTGCATGACGCGATCGCGGAGTACGTAGCGATGCAGGAGTGCCGCTGCGGTGTGGACGAAAATGAGGATAAACAATACCCACGCCAGGAATCCATGTACGTCACCCATCGCGCGGCCGAACGACCAACCGACTGGCGATAGAGCGGGCAGAGGGATCACCCGGAACAGGCCTATTTGCCACGCGCGGGAGGAAGCGTTGATCCAGCCGAGAATCGGGACCACGAAAAGCAATGTGTAAAGCGCCCAATGCGTGGCCAGTGAGATTGCCCGTAACACCGGGGCGAGATCGTCAGCCGGAGGACGATGAGTCACGCGCCAGAGGAGACGAAAAATCATGGCTGCGAGTAACGCCGTTCCTGCTGTGATATGCCATGCGATCAACCCGACGGGTTGCGTGTCGTGACGAACATCAGGCATGCTCCACCCCAGCACGAATTGTCCGGCTACAAGCGCTGCCACAAGCCAGTGGAGGAGTCGTGCCACGGTGTTGTATCGGATGGTCGTATGCATGGTCTTTCCTTCGACAACGAAATCCTGATTCGATCGGAACGATTCTACGGGCGAGTCCTTAACAGAAGGTTAAGGAGGATGCCTGATGTCGCGGAGCGCTTCGTCGCGCGCAAAAGAATCATTTTTCATCTCGGAGGTCGGCGAATCCAGCGCAGGGAACGCAACGACGACAGCGAGCCCCCTTTCACTCAGGCCTGGCTCGAAACGCAGCGTTCCACCGAAGTACCGCGTGATCCGTTCGACGATCGAAAGCCCTAGCCCACTGCCGGGCGATTGAGTGGCGGTTCCGCGGAAGAAGCGGTCGGTCAGCCGTGCGCACTCACCTCGTGCAACCCCGGGGCCATCGTCGCGGACTGCCAGGCATTGCGTTGTACCGCAGTCGTAGGTCGACACCGCGATCTTTCCATTTATATTTCCGTATTTGACCGCATTGTCGATCAGGTTGTCGAGTAGGATGCCGAACAGCACGGCGTCGACCCGAATGGCCTTTGCAGAGCCAAGCGCGACTGTGATGTCGATACCCTTCTCGCTCGCATGTGCTATGTGGCGATCAACCGCATCCTTGATAAGTTCACCGCTCGCGAGGACTTGCGCGGGGATACGTTCATATTCGTCCAGCCGCGCAAGCAGCAGCAACTGTTCGGCGAGACGGGCGCTCCGGTCGACGCCCTGAACGACTCGTTTCATCGCTAGCCGGCGGGTTTCCGGGTTGTCTGAGGCGAGCGCAACCTGCGCCTGCACCTTGATTGCTGCGAGCGGCGTTTTCAGTTCGTGTGCCGCGTCGGACGTGAACGTACGTTCGCGAGCGATGGATTGCCTCAGTTGTGCCAACAGTCGGTCCAGCGCATCGACTAGCGCACGAACTTCGGTGGGTGCGTTATCCATGCCAGTGGGTTCGAGCGACTGCGCATCGCGGGCACGTATCGTCGTGGACAGTGTTTTGAGCGGTGCGAGGCTCCGGCCAATTGCATACCAGAGAAGAAGAGCGAGGATGGGCAATGCGACAATCAGCGGCCAGACTATCTGATGAGCAGTGCCGGTCGCCAGGTCACTTCGGGTATTGGATGGTTCAACTGCCCAAACTGCACGGCCCGATGCTCGATCCACCAGCGCATACGCACGCCAGGGCGTCCCATCGACGCTGAGCGTTACCGGTTCACGGAATGTCCCACGCGGCCCACCCATAGCCGCGATTCTTTGCGGTAAGCTGGATGTGACAATTGCACCGCTCGCGTCGCGCACCTCGAACAGAATGTCGCGAGGCAACCGATCGCTATCGATGGTGGGTGCATGCCGGGCGTCGGACGCATCCAGCTCAACGCGCGCGTCAAGGGGGAAATGTGCGAAGCGGTTGAGGTCGGTCGGGGACAGATGGACGATCAATGCCGCGTACTCGACGAGGCGTGCGTCTTCCCATTCCTGCACCTCCCGGGAGGCATTGCGAAAGCAGCCATATACTGCGACTAGCCAAACGAGCGTGACGCAGCAAAGAATCGTCGAGGACAGGCGATGGCGTATCGAAAGCGAGATCATGGTTTTTCGATAACGTAACCGATGCCTCGCACGGTACGGATCAGGTCTGCTCCAAGTTTCTTGCGCAGGTTCGAGACATGCACCTCGATCGCGTTGCTCTCAATGCTTTCCTGCCAGCCGTACAGGCTGTCCTCGAGACGTGCGCGCGACTGTGGCATACCCTGGTGTGTGATGAGTTGAACGAGGATCGCCCACTCCCTGGCGGTCAATGCAACTCGGACGCCGTTGTGGGTGACTGTATGGCCGACAAGATCAATTGCAATACCACGCCAGACTATCGTTTCGCCGCGGCGTCCCTGTGAACGGCGTACAAGGGCACGGCAACGTGCCAGCAGTTCGGAGAGTTCAAAGGGCTTGGCCAGGTAGTCATCCGCGCCGGCGTCAAGTCCACGGACGCGATCGGCGACGGTGCCGCGAGCGGTCAGTACGAGAACCGGGGTATCATCGCCTGCGTCGCGGAGCGAGCGAAGCAACTCCGTTCCCGACTTGCCGGGCAATCCAAGGTCGAGGATCACAAGGGCGTAGCGTGTCGTCATAAGCGAAATGGAGGCCGCGTAGCCGTCGCGTACCCAGTCGACGGTATAGCCAGCCTGACGCAGACTGACCTCCACACCACTACCGATCAGATCGTCATCCTCGACAAGAAGGAGTCGTATTCTCAAATCAGATGACATAGCGTTGCGCCCTGGCGGCCTTTCAAACAATCTCTCACTGTATCGCATTCCGGTGATAACGGGAGTAGCGCCCGACACCATGGCTACGGGCTTTCAGTTAAGGCTGTCTTCAGCGATGGCGGGGCGGTCTAGGGTGTCTGCATTAATGATCGGCTTGGCGGCTAGCGTTGGCCAGAAGGCAGCGATCCGAATGGTGGAGATGCTTAACCGAAACACGCGTTACACATTCATCGCGCCGTGACCTGGAATGGTCATTGTCTAACAAGGAACCCGCCGCGAGGGCGCGATCAATTGTGGCTAGGGAAGGAACTACCAGATGCTGAAGAGCCAACCGGGGCACCTCCATAGTCGGAACTTTCTCCAGATCGGGCGTGGTAATTCGGCGTGGTGCCACGACCAATTGACTGATTTCCGTTTCCGGCTGGGTCGCCTCGGGCCGGGGCGGTGGGGTCTGCGGGTTCCAGCTGATGCGCCGGCGGTCGCTCATTGAGTGACGGCATTGCGGGCGGGTGGGCGAACGATTCGCCCGGAATGATCAGTGAGAACGCGACGAGCGTGCTGGAAAGGACGAGATTCATGACATTTCCCCCACGTCCACGGCGTCGAAGGATGCCGGGGCACATTGAATCCGCCTTCTGATTATGGTTGACTTTCCTTAAGTTATGCTTAACGTGGCGGCTGGGCTAATCTGGCTCCGATTGGTGTGAACGTTCTCGATGTTGCAGCAGCAAGCGCGCGCCAGTTTGCATGGAAAGGGGAATTGGCGGCTCCGTGGGGGCGCAGCGATCGGACGTCGGATGCGGAGAAGTGGAAACTCCCCGTCAAACGGGGAATCATGCGTCGTTGAGCAACGACGCGATCGATCGCCCGCTGTCTGAGCCAGGCGGCCTCCGTTGGGGAGATTTCGCCCTGCAAGTGCGATTTTTCATGTTAGCCCATGGCTTACGGAAGAGTTGAGGTAATCAGATGTCGATCAGTGTGGTCGTTGTGCCGTGAGATAAGCAATGCGAACGGCAGCGAACCGGTGACCGCTTTCGACCAGTGGGCGTAACCGCGCTTCCAGAAACTCTCGTTCCCCGAGCGTAAATTGTGTTTCGAGTACTGATTTCAGCGTCGGCGCCCCAGGGTAAGGGGAGGTATGCAAATAGGTCTGCCACGATGGCGAATCTTCGGTACGGACGTCGATATGCAATTCGAGATGGATATCCGTAAAGCCAGTATCGACTGCAAATCGTACAAGATCCCGTTCGCCGTAACTGGTGATGGGAAGCGAACTTATCTTCTCCTTCGTGTCAGGATACTGTGCTGCCCTGCACCGCAGCAACAGTGCGAAAAAGGGATCTTGAGGGTCTCCAATGCGCGCGTCGACGATCTGTTTTAAGGCACAGACCTCAAGGGCTTCGTCGCGAATGACGGGCTCAGCCATTGCAAGTCGGCCACCGGGTTTTAGTATCCGGAAAAACTCTCGCATCGCGGCGGGTTTGTCAGCGACATATGCAAGCACTGCGCGCATCACGACGGCATCGACGGAAGCGTCGTCGACGCCGTCCAGTTTTTCGGCGGGGCACTGAAGGAATTCACATTGATCGTGCACGCCAAGAACGTGTGCTCTTGCGCCGGCGTGTGCCAGCATCGGTGCAGAAATGTCGGTCATGGTCACATTTAGCTTTCCGCCGGTACGTTCGATGGCGCGAAATGCCACCAGACCGTCTCCAGTGCCAATATCGGCGAGTTTCATGTGGGGCTTGAGACGAGCAAAGTTCAGCACACGATCGGCGTATGCCGTCATTTCGACACGCAGTCGCGATCTGTACTCGGTGTCATCGCCATGGCGATCACGAAGAAGCCAGTTTGACCAGATATCGGAGGGGGTATCGCTCACGAGAATAAAGGAGTGTCGGTAAAAGCGGTTGCCGGGCTGAACATCGTACTGAGACGTTCTGAAGAAATCCTTAACGGTTGGCTGGTTTATAAGAAGAGCAGCCCGCATGAGGCCCCGGCAGAACGAACTGGCGATAGTCAGTGCAAGATGTGTGAAGCGTTGTCTGGCGCAGTGAAGCGAGGCTGAAGGCGCACACATCGTAGGCCGAGGTTTACCCCCGGTTGTTCAGCAGGCGACACGCCTTTGAGGGTGTCCTTAAGCTGTTCTTCATCCCGGCCTGATAAGATTTGCGGGGTTGTTCCCCGAAGGATCAGGCTGCTGCGGGAGCGACATGCAGAGTGGAGACGGTACGCGGCTGCATGGAAGACACAGACAGCGTTCCGCCGGATACATTTTCAAGAAAATGCCGCAGGAACATAGGCTTTTCTTCGGGTGGGCTGGAGCCAGGTCTGCTGTCGTATCCGCTGAATTGGATAACCATACGAGTGCGCGCGCTCGCGCCGCATTTGCATGGTAGGTAAGGCGCGACACGACTGCGCAGAATGTATGGGGGCAATGGACAGGGCGGAGAGTAATCGTGGTTTCTATGCCAGATCATCGTGGTCGTTGGCGGCCATATCCGGCCTGTGGATGAAGTTCGGCTCTTCCTGGCATAGCTGGAACGGGACATGCATATACTGCTTCAGGCACTGACATTCCTCTGCGAGCTTGGCGGGTTGCTCAGCGTTATTTATACCGGATTGGCGGGTATGCTCGTGGGGCGTTTTTTTGCCAGGCGTGCGTCGTTCCCCGCGCACTATCCAGGCGTGACGCTGGCCAAGCCATTGCACGGTAACGAGTGGGAACTGGAAAGCCACCTGGCGAGCCATTTTGAGCAGGACTATCCCGGACCGATCCAGTTCCTCTTCGGTGTCCACGATGCCAACGACGATGCACTCGCCGCTGTAAACGCTGTACGTACCCGTTATCCGCACGCAGACATTACCGTTGTCGCTGATGGCCGACTTTATGGGGCGAACCGCAAGATTGCGAATCTCGTCAATATGCTCGAGCATGCGAGGCACGAGGTGCTGTGCTTCTCTGACAGCGACGTGCGCGTCGGGCGGAGTTATCTCAGTCAGGTCATAGGGACATTGCAGAAGCCGGGAATTGATCTCGTAACGACACCGTATCGGGCCCTCAGCCCTGCGGGTCTCTGGCCGCTCCTTTCGGGCGCTGCGACGAACTACCATTTTCTACCGGGTGTGATAACGGGCCTCGCTATCGGTCGTGCACGACCATGCTTTGGTCAGTCGATGGCAATGACCCGTGAGACGCTAACACGTATTGGTGGCCTGGTGCAGTTCTCAAACCATCTTGCGGAAGATCACGCCATTGGGGAGGCAGTGCGACGCACTGGCGGCAGTGTTGCCGTCCCGCCCATTGTCACAGAACATGCCTGCGTGGAGAATTCTTTTTCCAAGGTATTCCGCCACGAGTTACGGTGGAGCCGCACGATACGCGCAGCGGATCGATCCGGTCATCTCGGTGCGGTACTGATGCATCCGCTCGCACTCACCCTGCTGGCTACCATTTTCTCGGGTGGCGAAACGTCAGCCTGGTTACTCACTTTTGCTGCGCTCCTTGCACGCATATTGTTAATCTGGAAAGTTGACAACGCACTAGAAGGCAAACCGTCTGGAATACTAAGGTTGCCACTGCTGGTCCTCTGGGAAATCGTTCAATTCTCGATTTACGCCGCGAGTTTTGGACCTTCCAGCGTAGTTTGGCGCGGAGTGCGTTTTCGCGTTAGCAGGGACGGGAAGCTGTCGGCGCTGCGCGGCGAGGAATAGATGCAAGGCGGCGGCTCACGTTGGCAATGCCGGGGTGTTGTACTACTAGTCCATTGCGTCATTGAAAAAGCACCCGAATTGGTATTCAATGAAACACATGCAAATGATGAACTTGACCACGCTTGAGCGCAAACAATTGCTGTCGGCGGCTCGTAGCCAAACGATGCGTGCAGCGGACACGCGGCGTGCCCAGTTGATCCTGATGCTTGACGACAGCGAAACACGTGAGGTGCTATTTTGAGGGAAGTTACTATCTGGCTAAGCTTGGTTTCGACAATGCGGTGATCGACCGCTGCCGTCCCAAGGCTGGGTGTGACATTGACCCCGGAATTTTTCAAAGGTTTCTCGGCTCAAACGCGCACGCGGATTTTTGTGGACAAAAACTTTCGCGACTTTTCATGTCCGAATCGATGGTTTTCTATCTCAACCAAGACCTGTTGAACCAGAGATACCAGAGTGGTCGAAGGGCAATACGATGGTCGGGCATATTCTTCGTCGTGACGGGTCGGCTCTTCCTGTTATTCCTGCGTCGACCGCCTTCGTCGTGCCGCTTCCCGGCTGACGGATGACTCGTTGCGTCCAAGAAGCCACGACAGCAGCGGCTCGAATTGGAAAGCAGAGTGGGGTCACCTTGCACTACATGCGTCGGACGATAATCGGCCAGTTGCCGCCGTTCGCCGTCGCCTCCACACGGACATTCGAGCGGCTGCTCCGCTCAAGCAGCGGACCTTCGTGAGCCGAGGGTGTTGGGCGTGTGATCGACCAGACCCACCATCAACACCGTCACAGAAACTCATTGCTGACTCGCTACAGGCCGCTTTCCCACAACATGGCTAGTCTACCGTTCGCTGTCGTGCCCCAACGTTTCCTGGACGAAGGCGATAAAACTTGCCAGCTTCCGTGGCATACGCGCATCGGGCAAATGCACCACATGGATTGGCCACGTCTGCGCCGGCCAGTCGGGAAAAAGACGAACGAGCCGACCCGCATCCAGATCTTCCTGCAGCATTACCTGAGGTTGAAAAATCACCCCCAGTCCCACGAGCGCGGCTTCGCGAAGCGCGAGGCCGCCATTGACATCGAGACGGCCGCGCACCGCGATGCGCTCCACGCCATTGCCGCCGGGACGTGAGAAACGCCATTCACGTTCGGGTCCGGTCGCGACCATAAAAGCGAGGCAGTTGTGCTGCGCCAGATCGGCGGGCACCTGCGGCTGCCCGTGGCGCGCCAGATAGGCCGGTGATGCGCAGGCGATACGCGGCGAATGGGTCAACGGCCGCGCAATCAAGCCCGAGTCCGGCAGTACCCCTGTGCGAATGGCAGCGTCGAAACCTTCTTCCGCCAGATCGACGAAACGATCGTTAAGGGACAGTTCGACCTGAACCTCGGGGTAGCGGTCGAGGTACGCGGCAAGCGCCGGTACGAGCACACGCGTGCCATAGATAACCGGGCAACTCACCCGCAATCGGCCACGCGGGTTGCTCTGCATTTCTCGCGCGTCCAGTTCGGCGGAGTCCACCAGCGCCAGAATTTCGAGGCATCGCGAGTGATAGCGCTTGCCGAGTTCGGTCAGGCTTTGACGCCGCGTGGTGCGATTCAGCAGCCGGCCTTCGAGCCGTCGCTCCAACTCGCGGATATGGTTGCCGACCATCGTGGGCGTCATACCGCTGCCTTCGGCCGCGGCGGTAAAGCTGCCGCGCTCGACCACGCGTGCAAATATCGCCATGCTGTTGAATCGATCCATTCGCAAGTCTTATTAAGGAGTGTTCGAAGAGATACTGGGTTTATCAAGTCTGGCTAAAGAATAATACTCGGGTCATGGCTTCACTCACAATCCACGGCGAGGACTCACCATGACTATTGCAAGCACGAACCTTCAGCATCAACACGTCGTCCTGCTGGGCGGCACCTCCGGAATCGGCCTTGCCACGGCGCAGGCCGCGCTGGCAGCCGGTGCCTCAGTGAGCGTTGTTTCATCCCGCAGTGAGCGAGTCGCCGAAGCCGTCGCGAGACTCGGCGACCGGGTCAAGGGGTACACGGTCGATCTGAGTCACGAGCCCGCCGTGCGCGCACTGTTCGGGCAAGTCGGCGCCTTCGACCATCTGGTCTACAGCGCGGGGGATTCGTTGCGAACCGGAGCGCTCGCCGACATGGACCTCGCTACGGTCCGCCAGATTTTCGAAGTGCGAGTCTTCGGCGCAATTGCCGCTGTCAAATATGCGGCACCGTATCTCCGTCCCGGCGGCTCGGTGGTGTTGACCAGCGGTATTGCGAGCTTGCGGCCACAACCGGGTTGGGTGGCGCTCGCCAGCGTCTGCAGCGCGATGGAAGGTTTCACACGGGCACTCGCGGTGGAGTTGGCGCCCATTCGCGTCAACCTCGTGAGTCCCGGTTTGGTGCGCACGCCGCTATGGGATAACTTGCCCGAATTTGAGCGCGAAGCGCTCTACGCCGCAAGTAGCGTGGCATTGCCAGTCGGTCGTGTCGGCGAGGCTGAGGACCTCGCGCAAACGTACGTCTATTTGATGACCAATCGCTATGCTACGGGACAGACCATCGTTGTGGACGGCGGTGGCGTGCTGGTCTGATCGGTAACAGGCTCGAAGAAAACGATGACCGCTCCAAGCCCTGAAAGCTACCGAAGGCGTCACGCTTCGTCGATCGTCGGCTATGGGTCGCAAAGCGGCTCTGGCTTCGCGACCCGCCACGCCATGCGCAGGCGCATTCCCCTGCAGACGTGCGTGTAAGGTGCTGCCCTCTCGCTAAGAGATATTAGCGACATAGCTGCGTTTTTCGCTCAAACACGCAGCCTGGAAAACGCGTCACACCAAGCCTCACCTCAGCCCACCCCATAACCTGTTACCTATACTGGGGAGATGCCCAACCCATCCACCCCACCGCCGTTGCCCGGCACCGCCTCCCTCTGCGCGTTGCGCGCGTGGTACGACGGCGCCGGCGCGCGCGACGCAATCCTGCGATATTGCCCGCAGGCGCTCGATGGCAGCCATTCCGCGCGCGGTGCGATCGGTCGCATTCGCCGGCAGGTGGCCGGATTCGCTCTGACCCGCCATCGCGCCGATCTCGCGGAGCCGTTTCAATGCATGGACGGCGAGCGTACCCGTCATCGCGGTGCCGCGATGCGGGCGCTCGACCTCCTGCCGTTAGTTCCGGTTCCGCAGCCGCTAGTGAGCGATGCGGTCGAAACCTGGCTCCAACCCCGGGTCATTCCGGTACTGCACCGGCACGGCATCCGGACGTTAGCGGACCTGACTGTCCGGGTTCCCCGCCGCCGCCGGTGGTGGGTCGCGATCCCCGGGCTCGGTGAACGCAGCGCCCGGCGAATCGAAGCCTTCTTTGTCGCTCATCCCGCGCTCACCGAGCGGGCCCGCGCCCTCGTCGTCATGGCAGCGGGTTCCCCCGTTACACCATGGGAAAGCATCCGCGTTCCGCACGACGTGGACGGTTCATCCGGCATCTTCCGCGCGCCGAAGCGGCTGTGCGCCCTCGAGGCCGATAACGACTGGCAGGCAATCAATGCCTGGCTTGAACGCCACGAAGCGGCCGAAACCCGGCGTGCCTATCGCCGGGAAGCGGAACGGTTGCTGCTGTGGGCGATTGTTGAGCGCGGCAAGGCGCTGTCCTCGCTGGCTAGCGAGGACGCGCCGGCGTATCGCGCCTTCCTGCGTCATCCGGCTCCGCGAGTCCGCTGGGTCGGGCCAGCGCAGCCACGATCGTTCCCCGGGTGGCGACCGTTCACGGGCGCGATGTCGCCGGATACCATCGCCTATGCGCTGTCGGTGCTTCGCGCCATGTTCCGGTGGCTGATCGCGCAGCGCTACGTGCTGGCGAATCCGTTCGCGGATCTAAAGGTACGGGGGGCGCAGCGTGTCGGCGAACTGGACGTCTCGCGCGCCTTCACGGCCGGCGAATGGGAGCTTGTCCGTACCATCGCCGATGGCCTCGAGTGGTCGCATGGCTGGGCGACGCCGGCTGCCCAGCGCCTGCGCTTTCTCCTCGATTTCGGTTATGCAACGGGTCTGCGCGCGGCCGAGCTGGTCGGCGTCACACTCGGTGACATTCACAACGGCGCACACGGTGAGCGGTGGCTGCATCTCACCGGCAAAGGTGCGAAAGGTGGCAAGGTTGTGCTGCCACCGCTCGCGCGCTTTGCGCTCGACCAGTACCTGATGCAACGTGGTCTGCCGGTGAGCGCCAACCGGTGGGCACCGGATACGCCGCTGATCAGTCATCTCAACATGAACGGCAGCATCACCACGCCGCGCCTGAGGGAAATACTGCGCCGGTTCTTCCGTACGGCCGCCGACGTGATAGAGGCCGACGACCCGATGCTCGTCCAGAAACTGCGTCGCGCGACGCCGCACTGGATGCGGCACACCCACGCAACCCATGCACTGACCAACGGCGCCACGCTGACCACCGTGCACGATAACCTGCGACACGCATCGATCACCACCACCTCAATCTACCTCGATCACGATGAAGTTCAGCGTACACGGCAGATTGAGCGGATCTTTGTTCGGCGGCCTTCGGCATAAACGCATCCGGGCGGATGCCGTGCCGGTCATCGCTTATCCGGCACTGCTCATCCCAGATACCGCTGGAAATACTGCCGCGCGAACGCCCTGCGATGTTCCGCTGTCATCCATGGATCCCGGCCTGGCGTCCACCCCGGGCCTCCATAACTCGCCAGACAATACGCACAACGGTATGGCGCTTCA
Organism: Paraburkholderia acidipaludis NBRC 101816; assembly: GCF_000684975.1. Lineage (GTDB taxonomy): Bacteria > Pseudomonadota > Gammaproteobacteria > Burkholderiales > Burkholderiaceae > Paraburkholderia > Paraburkholderia acidipaludis. Next base: position 200,136 of record NZ_BAXZ01000015.1, read on the forward strand.
AGGAGCCGCACATTCACGCGGTACGGCGCTTCGTAGCCGCATGTCTCGCACGCCGATTCCAGTACGCGGGCGTGTGCGGGACACAGCTCGTTACTCTCCATCTGGTGCAGCACCGTGTGATAGCCGTGTGCAACACAACGGCGGCAGAAGCGGAAGACACCGCTGTAGTGCCTGCGCGGTATCGCAGGCAGCAGCGACGCGCGCAGCGTTTCTACGGGCACGCGAAGACTCTCGTGCAACCGGTCGACATCGATGATACCCAGCTGCGGCACCACACCCTCGTATGGATCGACGTCCGGCCCCAGCAACCGCGCAACCACGTGGCCCGGCAGTGCGTTCGCCTTCTCGAACTTCCACAGTATCGAGATGAGAGACTCGTACGGATCGAGCCACTTCCTGTTGAAGAGGTAGCCCAGCGCAGGCGTCAGCTTCCGCTCATCGACCGTGAGGATCGGAAAGCGCGGTGCCTTGAGCGGCACCGCACTACGCTGCGGCGACGAGGACGCGACCGGTCGCATGACGGGACTGGACGTAACCGCAGTGCCGGACCGCGTGGGCCCACAGCGCTTCTGCCGGACAGTAACCCGGCGCATCCGTGGTCTCGCTATCCTTGAGCACGATCTCGACCGCGCGCGCGAACGATTCCATCGGCAGCTCCAGACGTCCGGGCAGCGTGGCCTTGTGGTGTGCGACCTCGAACGCACGCCAGAGTGTGTCGGCATCGTCAACCAGACGGTACCCGGCGTCAAAGGCCTGCGGGACATAGAAGCGCGTGAAGCTCCACGCGCTACCCTCCGGATAGGCGGTCTGGTCATATCCGTTCAGACAGGTCGCAACATCCTGCGCGTTGCGGCTCCCGTAGAACGACAACTCCTCGACCATCAGGCGCGCGACAATCTGGGTCTTGCCCGCGAGCTGCAAGGCCGTCTTCTGTGCGAGGAGTTCCTGCTGGCCTACGAGCAACGTAAAGAGCTTGATCTGCTGACGGTCCAGCGCGTCATGAACATCACGTAGCCATTCGTACTCGTTCTCGTTGTAGCGCTGGGCCTCGTCGCAAAACAGCAATACGGTGCCGCTGCCGGTACGCGCGGCCGCCTCGCGTATGCGCAGCGACAGGCGCATGCGCTTTGAAGGATTCGTCCCGGCATTGGGGTCCGGGTCGCCTACGGCCTCGAGCAGATTGGCAAAGAACGGGCCTTCCGCGTGCCGCGGCTTGTGCTCGCACTGCGCGTGGTAACTCGTCATCCGCGGATGATTGCGTGCCAGCAGCAGGCGGACATATTCAATTGCCCGGGTTTTGCCGATGCGTGACGGGCCGTGAATCAGCGCGCCCATGATGCGGTAGCGCAGGCAGCGCTCGACGAGTTCGTAGAAAGCCTCGATGGCGGGTGTGGCAATGCGGTAGTTGCCGGTGACGAGCGGATGCAACGAGGGATCGACTGGCCGCGGAATTTCAACTGACATGATGACGCCTCCGATACAGGAGCTGGGGTTAGAAGACCTGGCCGGTACCGATCGTGAGCTTTCTGGGATGGACGGGCCCAATCGACACGGAGTCGACGACGACCGCCGCCACTGCCGCGGGCGTTGGCATCGTGACCGGTGACAGGGTTTCCGGAGTTTGCGATGCGCGTGTCGGCCCTGCCGGCGTGCGCACGGTCGGCACCGATGCAAGCAGTCGCACTGCGTGGGCAAGTTCCGAGGCCGCCTTGCGCGTTTTCTTTGCCTGTGCGAGTTTTTGCTGCACGTAGGCTTCGATTGGATTTTCTCCGCCTGGAGCGTCGGTCCGCCGTCGGCCTTTCTGCCTGCGTATCTCCTGCCGCAGCTTGAGGTTGTGCGGCACCACCCGCCACGCCCCTTGCGCATCGAGTACGCCAAGTTCGGTGCCATCGGGCAGAAACGCGCGCACGCACCGCAGATCGTCAGCGTTCATGTAGACGAGCAGCCGCTGGCCGATCAGATGCGTGCTGATCGCCAGAACCATGCTGGTGTAGCGCACGCCGTGAAGATTGATGTGGGGGCGAATGCCCTGGTCGAGATAGGCACGCACAGGACAACGGCGTGCCGATTGCATCAGACACAACGTCCGGCGGTGATGCTCGGCAAGCCACGTCACCATCGTCTGCCGTCCGCGAACAAAGAATTCCATCGCTTCGAGCGGCGTCGCATTGTTCAGTCCGCTGTGCGGCGTGCCGTTGTAGCTCGCGATCGAATACTCAACCAGTTCTTCGAGCTCGCCGAGCGAGACATACAGACGCAGATTGCCCTTTGGATCAGCCAGCGCCCGGCGCAGATCGCGCGGATGCGAGCCGGTGTAGCCAGGCAGGCGCGACGAAAGGCGGCTGGCGACGGTGCCGAAAAATCGCTCGATATAAGGTCGCTCGTCCGGGCTGCGGCGCGGCCCCGCATCAACAAGGCACCCGACAAATTCACAAAGCGCCCTGATTGTGTCGTCGGCCAGGTTCGCCTTTGCGTTGTCGAGCTTCATCCGCTCCCACACAGCATACGCGAGCTCCGGCATCAGCTGCGACGCGAAGCCCTCGTGCACACCGTAGCCGAGGCCGGCGATCGAAAAGCTCTTCGGACGATGCGGCTCAAGCGCGTTTTCGATGGTCTTGATGACATCGTAGCGGCTGTACTCGCTCGCAAGCACAATGTGATAGCCCAGAACGACGCGTGTGCATACGTCGATGATCACCAGCAGCCACACACGTTCCATTTCGAATTCGTGTTCAAACCCCAGCGGATCGCGCACCACGATCTTGAGGCAGATATCGAGCCGGTGGCCGTCGAATTCGACCACCTGGTAGGGACGTGTCGCCGCCACCTTCACCTCGTCATCGAAGCGCGGCAGCCCCTTCAGGTGCGATGCGCCTGCCGCTCGCGCGGCTGTGCCGAATCCGCGCAGCATTTCCGCCTTCACCCTGCGCGACAGGGAACGGATTGCGTGCCCCGCAGTGTTGAACGGGTAGTTCGCAGCAGTCAGGCCTACTTCGCGGCACTGGCGCAGGAATCCGTCATGCAGCGCCTGCAGGCCACGCAGGCGCGTGCGCAGATGTCCGTCCGTATTTATCTGCCCAAGCAACACCCGACGCTATTTCACCTGCAGCAACAGCCACGCGGCAAGCGTCGGATAGCCTTCCAGAAGCTGGGAAAACGCACCTACTGTGCCGCGACTACCACGTTCGCCACGCACCACCACAGCACGCAACCTGACGTAATCGGTAATCCTTGCGTACCTGACCAAGGCGCGGAAGCCGAATGGTCTGCCGTCTGGATGGGGAGAGAGAGCCCTTCCGAGGACGCGATAGAGCTGGCGTCGATCAACGCCAGTCGATTGCTCGATCTGTACGAGCGAGTCGCCTCGGGCGTAACCCAGAATCGCCTGCATCCGCGATTCGAAAACGCGCCGGGTTTCGTCATCGAACTCCGTGTAAGCGACGGTCGGCCATGCCGAGACATCGATCGCCTGCAGTTCGGGTTTGCGACGATTCATGGATGCGCCCCTTCGATCAGAAAGGTCGTGAGCAACGAAAGCGGCTGCGTGCGCAACTCCGGCGCATTGATTTTCCCGGCATGCAACAGGCGAAACAGCGTGGCTCGCACCAGCACGAGATCGCCGGTCGCAAACTCCCGCTCAACCTCAAGCAGTCTGTGCGGTTGAGCCAGAAAGCGCTCGATCGCGCGGGACAATGCTGCAGACATGAGATCCCGGTTCGCAACGATGTACGGCAACATACGCTGCCAGTTTTCGATCCATACCTGTGCTGCGGCGATCTCTGCTGACGCAACGGTCCGGACTGGCAGGGTAGCGGCGTCGAGATCGCGATGCGTTACCACCGGCAGATTTTCGAGTTCCACATCAGTAAGGATTACTAACTCTTTTCGACCAGAAAAGCGAACCCAGAAGTCTGCGAGCCGCCTCTCGTCCTCAACGACAACGTAGCCCGGGCGTTCGCAGAATGTGATCACACGGGGGTCCGCCTCAAGCAGAATCCACTGATCCAGCTCCACACGCCGGAAAAAGATCATTCGTCGCGAGAGCTTCGGGCTGAACGCCTCGAGGCGCCGAGCGCCGCGAGGCCGAGCCAGCGCGACCGGTTCCGCGATTTTAAGGGAATGTTCCATAAGATCAGAACCTTACGGACGGAATTCGAAGTTTAGGAGGCGAAGTGACGAATTTAATGCGGACTTATGCGAATTGACGCTTTTATTGCGATTCAAAGGTAAATAAAAGTGTCACCAA
>NZ_BAXZ01000014.1 GCF_000684975.1 Paraburkholderia acidipaludis NBRC 101816
ACCACGCGCCCACACTGGTAGTGGTTCCGGAGCGTCTGTCGCCTCGCACCCTTCACGTTAGTGACAAAGGGCTCATTCTTCCTGCTGCGCGCTACGCGCACCGCAGACAGGTCTGCAAGGGAAACCGGTCTTGCTGCCAGGCGTTTCGGTGTGCATACCGCTGGTTTGGGTTATGCCCTTCGGCGGCGTAGCGCCGCCGGAAGGATGAGTGCTTTGTCACTCCGTTGGACGGCGAGTGATGACAGACGCTCCGGAACCACTACCAAAGTGGGCGAGTGGTGGTGGGCGTCACACTGGCGGTGTGAGCGGCTTTCTTTGCCTACTTTCTTTGCCGCGGCAAAGAAAGTAGGTGCCGCCCCGCACAGGGGCAACCCTGGCATACCGACACGAAAACAAGAAAACACCAAAACAACCAAAAACCACCCCCCACTCAACGCGGCTTCCGAGCAACAAAATGCAGCCACCAGGCATCGCTCGTCCGCGCCTCGGGCGCAATAAGCTGCCCATCGCAACTACCAAACACCGCGTCAACATCGAAACCAAGCGCATTGAGCTGACGACGCTGTTCAGGCAGCGTGGTATAGACAATCACGATGCCGAACATATGCGCCGCAGCCGTGCGAATCGAATAACCGTCGTAATCGCGATGCAGCGGCAGATGGCGCCGATAGTTGTAGAGCGCGAACGGCAGTAGCCGCGCCGCGCGCAGCACGCGCCAGCCAAAACGCAGCGGATTGATCGAAAAGCGCGGCAGCAGTTGCCGCGGGCGCTCGTCGAAGCCGGGACCGCCGCGGTTGTGCGTCGAGAAGAGCACGAGACCGCCGGGCCGCGTCACCCGGTACATTTCCTCGAGAATGCGCTCGCGGTCCTCGTAGTCGACGCAATCGATGCCGTTCCAGCTGAACGCCGTGAGTGCGTAGTGATCCGAAGGCAACGCGGCCATGTCACGCGCATCCATATGCCGCAGATCCAGGCCCGGAAACGACTTGCGCGCCTGATCAAGGAGGCTCGCCGTGTAGTCGATGCCCGTGTAGTTCGACGAAATTTCCATCATCAGCGGAATCGTGCGCCCGGCGCCGATGCCGATATCGAGCAGCGGCTGGCCGTGACACTCGCGTGCAATCCATGCGAACGCGGCTTGCTCGCCGGCATCCGTCCACTTCTTGCCGCGCGTGAATTCGTGAAGAGCGTCTCTCGTCGTCCACGCGCGCCGGTTGACCTGATCGAGCGGAAGCTGCATATCCATCGCATAACTCCAGTGGAATGGAAACCACGGTTCAACGCTCGTTCGTGCAACAGGAGTCCGAATGACGGAACCGGCGAGCGGGCCAGGAAGGGCTGCGCAACCATTTGAACAAAGCCGCCAGGCGGCGACTGTACGGGCGCGCACAAACGCTTCTGCGAAAGCGGGGCATCCTTCATGCAAACGCCGCAGCCCGCCGCCCGCGTCTGGACGGCCCCATCCGGCGTTGCGCGCAAGCCGCCTCACGCATGAGTGCGCTGGCGCACCGACGCAGCTTCGTGACCATTCGTTAAATACCCGTACCGGACGCGACGGCCGCCTTCAGGGCATCCGCCCGCCGATTCCCACGCCATTCAGCCAGAGGGGGCACCGCTCCATGAAAACAGCACTGCGACGCATCCTTTCCGAATCCGCCCGTCTCGACGTGCCCGCCGACACGCTCGCCGACGACGCCGACCTCTACGCCGCAGGCCTCTCTTCACTGGCAACGGTGCATCTCATGCTCGCCATCGAAGATGAGTTCGACATCGAGATTCCCGACCGCATGCTGACGCGGCGCCTCTTTTCGAGCATCGACTCGCTCGCCGCCGCGGTCGCCGAACTGCAGCAGGCAAAGGCGGCGGCATGAACGCCCCGCTCACCGAACAGGCCGTCGAACACGAACGGCGCGCACTTACCGAAACGGCCGGCGCCGTGGTCCCGCCCGCTCGCGCACCCGAGGCCGAGTGGCTCGCCGCCGCGCAGCGCGTCGCGCAGATCGCCGCGCAGCATGCGGATCACGTCGATCGCGAAGCGCGCTTTCCCGTGGAAGCGTTCGACGCCTTGAAGGCCGAGCGCCTGCTCTCCGCGATGGTGCCCGAACGTTTCGGCGGCGCGGGGCTCTCGCTCGCCGACGTCGCGACCGTCTGCGAGACGCTCGCGCACGGCTGCGCCTCGACCGCGATGATCTACGCGATGCACCAGATCCAGGTAGCCTGCATCGCGCAGCACGGAAGCGCCGTGCCCTGGCAGCAGCACGTTCTCACCCGGCTAGTGGAGCAGCAGTGGCTGCTCGCCTCCGCCACGTCGGAAGAGAACATCGGCGGCAGCATGCGCACGAGCGCCTGCGCCGTCGAGGTGAACGACGGCCGCTTCCGCATCGAGAAGATGGCGCCCACGATCTCCTACGGCGCCCACGCAGACGGCATTCTGGTGACCGCGCGCCGCACCGCCGAATCGCCGGCGTCGGACCAGGTGCTGATCGTCACGCTGCTCGGCGACCTCGAGCTCGACAAGCGCGGCACGTGGGACGCAATGGGCATGCGCGGCACCTGCAGCGAAGGCTTTCGGCTCGTCGCCGGCGGGGTTGCCGAACAGATCCTGCCGACGCCGTTCGCGGACATCGCCGACCAGACCATGCTGCCCGTCTCGCACACGCTCTGGGCCGCGGTCTGGACCGGCGTGGCGAGCGACGCCGTGAACCGCGCGAAAGCGTTCTTCCGCGCCCAGGCGCGCGCGAAGCCGGGCTCGGTGCCCCCGGCCGGCATGCGTCTCGCCACAGCCGTAGGACTCCTGCAGATGATGCAGGCGCGCCTCGCCGTCGCGCTCGACGCGGCGCGCGCAGCCCATCGCGCTCGCGCGGCCGGCGCCGGCTCCGACGCGCCGCTCTCGGCCATGCTCAACTTTGCGTCGGACATGAATACGCTCAAGACGAGCATCTCGTCCACGGCGCTGGACGTCGTGCAGGAAGTGCTGATGATCTGCGGCATGGCCGGCTACAAGAACGGCACCGAGTACAGCGTGGGACGCCACCTGCGCGACCTGCACTCGGCGCCGCTGATGATCAACAACGACCGCATCGCGCAAAACACCGCAAGCCTGCTGCTCGCACAGCGGCCCACGGGCCCGGGGAGAGCCTGACATGAACACCATGACCGACACGGCGGCGCTGCAGGCCGCGACCCAGGCCGGCGCCGATGCCGCACCGAGCTTTCGCGACGAGTTGCTCGCAAAGGGCCTCCTCATCGACACGGGCGAAAACGGCTTGTACGGCCGCAGCCAGATTTTCGAGGACGTGGTGGACCGGCTGAACGCGGCCATCACTCACCTCGGAGCCGACCAGTCGCCCGAAGTGCTGAGATTTCCGCCGGCCATGCGCCGCACGGACTTCGAGGACAGCGAGTACCTGAAGAACTTTCCGCAACTGGCGGGCACGATCCATTCGTTCTGCGGCAACGAAGCCGGACAAATGCGCCTTCTGCGCTGTCTCGACGACGCGATGAAAGAAAGCGGCGACGACCGCGACACGCAATGGATGGAGCAGCAAAAGCCCACGCGCCTCGTGCTCACGCCGGCTGCCTGCTATCCGATCTATCCGGTCATGGCGCGGCGCGGGCCTCTGCCCGCACAGGGCCGCACCGTCGACGTGCTCTCGTACTGCTTTCGCCACGAGCCCTCGCTCGACCCCGCGCGCATGCAGATGTTCCGCCAGCGCGAATACGTGCGTCTCGGCAACGCGGAACAGGTCATGGCGTTTCGCCAGATGTGGATCGACCGCGGCTCGCTGCTGATTTCCCTCCTTGGGCTGCCGGTAGACGTCGATCTCGCCAACGACCCGTTCTTCGGCCGCGGCGGCAAGATCGTCGCGGACAGCCAGCGCGCCCAGGCGCTGAAGTTCGAGTTGCTGATTCCGGTAGCGAACGCGGACGGCAAGACGGCGTGCCTGTCGTTCAACTATCACATGGATCACTTCGGCGGCATCTGGAAGATCGCGTGCGAAGACGGCTCGACCGCGCATACCGCCTGCGTCGGCTTCGGCATGGAGCGCATCACGCTCGCGCTGCTGCGTCACCACGGTCTCGACGTCAGCGCGTGGCCCGACGACGTGCGCGCGCTCCTGTGGGGCGATACCGGAGGGCGCATTGCCAAAGCCCTCAAGGAGTCGGGCGCATGAGCGTGCCGACCGAATCGTTGAGCCCGGCCGGCGCGCGCGAGCACGTCTCGCACGCGCTGCACCAGGGCGACCGGGTATGGCAGGAGACGAACTGCTACGTCGACCTGTGGATCGAGCTGCTGCACGGCATGGGCTTCGATCCGCGCGCGGCGCTCGCCTTCACGGTCACGCAGGACTTCGAGGGCGATCAGTTCACGTTCTTCAAGTTCCCGCTGGAAGACATCGAAAAGCTCTACGGCACGCAGGTACAGGAGCTCGCGATCTACGACTCGCTCGAAGATCGCGTCCGGGCGCAGACACAACGCGGCAACACGGTGCTCGTCGAAGTGGACGGCTACTATCTGCCGAACACGCGAGCGACTTCCTATAAGCGCGAGCATCCGAAAACCACCGTCGGTATCGACTTCATCGATCCGCCGTTGCGCCGCCTCGGGTACTTCCACAATACGGGCTACCACACGCTCGAAGGCGAGGACTACGACGGCGTGTTCCGCAGGCTGCCGCAGTTCCAGGGGCAGGCCGATCTGCTGTTTCCCTACGTCGAATTCGCCAAGCCGGTACGGCCGCCGCTCGCGGGCAGCGCACTCGCGCAGGGTTCCGTGCAGCTCCTGCGCGGTCATCTGCTGCGCCGGCCGCCGCGCAATCCCGTTACCGAATGGCGCGCCCACTTTCCGGCGCAGCTCGATATGCTGCTCGAACGCGGAGAGCGCTTCTTCCATCCGTACTCGTTCAATCTGATGCGGCAGCTCGGCGCGAACTTCGAATTTCTCTCGAAGTATCTGGGCTGGCTGAATGCCCAAGGCATCGACGTGCCGGAATCGATCGCGGTGTCGGCACAAAAGATCGCGTCGGAAGCCATGGTGATGCAGTTCCGTCTCGTGCGCGCGATGGCGCGCGGCCGGCGCGATACCTGCGACGACTGCTTCGACGTGCTCGAAGCCGCCTACGAAAACACGCTCCCGCCGCTCGCCCGGCACATGGCGTAAAAAAGCCGGCTGGCGCCGCGCCCCCGCGAGCGCCCGAGGCGAACGGGAGAGAGGAGAGCCGGCGTGCGCCATCTGAGCAACGACTGCGCCGGGCACGGCCCCGAACCCGGCGGCGCCGAGGACGGCTGCGCGCCGGCCGACAGCGTGTGGCCGCGCCGGCTCTCGCAAGGCTGGCAATGTGTCTCGACACCGGCGAGCGCCTGCGCCCGGCCGGCCGAACTGCCCGCCGCGGGCTGGCTGAACGCGCCGGTGCCGGGCACGCTCGCCTCGGCGCTGCGCGCGGCCGGGCGGCTCGACCTCGAGCGGCCGCCGGAGTTCGAACGGGACGACCACTGGTACCGCCTCACGCTCGCAGGTCACGGCCGGCACACGCTGCGCCTGAACGGCCTCGCGACGCTGGCCGAGGTATGGCTCGACGACCGGCTGCTGCTCGCCTCCGAATCAATGTTCATCGCGCACGATGTCGAAATCGACCTGGACGGCACTGCGGTGCTCGCGCTCTGCTTCCGCTCGCTCGCGCCGTCGCTCGCCGCGCGCCGCACGCGTGCGCGCTGGCGCCCGCGGCTCGTCGACCCGCCCGCTTTACGCAACGTGCGCGCCACGCTGCTCGGGCACATGCCGGGCTGGTGTGCGCCGCTTCATGCGGTAGGCCCCTGGCGGCCGGTCGAGCTGCTCGCCGATACGCCGCACGCGATTCGCACGCTCGACCTGCGCCCCTCCGTCGAGGGCGAAGACGGCGTGGTGGAGATCGTCCTGCGCTTCGTCCATCCGCATGATGCGAACACGTCCGCCACGCTTCGCTGCGCCGACGCGCAAGCCCCGCTCGCGTGGACCGACGCCTGCACGCTGTGCGGCAGCGTGCGCGTGCCGCGCGCCGAGCGCTGGTGGCCGCACACGCATGGCGCGCCGGCACGGCACGCCGTCGAGCTGCGTCTGGACACGACGCCGATTGCCCTCGGCAACGTGGGATTCCGCACGATCGAAGTCGATCGCGGCGCGGACGGCGCCGGCTTCGCGCTGCGCATCAACGGCGTGCCGGTATTTTGCCGCGGCGCATGCTGGACGAACGCCGATCTCGTGACGCTGGCCGGCACGCGCGCGCAGCTTGCGCACACCTTCGCGCTCGCTCGCGACGCGGGGCTGAACATGATCCGCGTGGGCGGCACGATGGTCTACGAGTCGGACGACTTCTATCGTCTCGCCGACGAACAGGGTCTGCTCGTCTGGCAGGACTTTGCCTTCGCGAACTTCGACTACCCGACCGACGAGGCCTTCGTCGCCGCCGTCGAGAGCGAAGCCACGCAGTTTCTCGCGCGCACGCGCCGCTACGCCGCGCTCGCCGTGCTATGCGGCGGCAGCGAGGCGGACCAGCAGGGCGCCATGTTCGGCCTGCCGCCCGAGATGCGCGAGCAGGCGCTCTTCACGCGGCAACTGCCGGGCATCGCGGCGCGCGAGCGGCCGGACGTGCCCTACGTCACGAACTCCCCGTCGGGCGGCACCTGGCCGTTTTCCACGCGCACGGGCGTCACGCACTACTACGGCGTGAGCGCATACCTGCGCCCCCTCGACGACGCGCGCCGCGCGCAGGTGCGCTTCGCCTCCGAGTGTCTCGCCTTCGCCAATGTTCCCGACGACGCGACGCTGCACGACGGACCCGGCACCCTGCACGCCCACGATCCGCGCTGGAAAGCCGCCGTGCCGCGCGACCCCGGCGCGGGCTGGGATTTCGACGACGTGCGCGACCATTACGTGCGCACGCTCTACGGTGTGGAACCGTCGCAGGTGCGCTACGAAGATCCGCAGCGCTACCTCGACCTTTCGCGCGCGGTCGTGGCCGAGCTGATGACCGAAGTCTTTTCCGAGTGGCGGCGCCAGGGCTCGTCGTGCGGCGGCGGGCTCGTCTGGCAGCTCCAGGATCTGCGCGCGGGCGCGGGCTGGGGCGTGATCGACGCTCTCGGCCGCCCCAAGAGCGCCTGGCACGCGCTGGCGCAAATACTGCAGCCGGTGCAGGTGCTCATCACGGACGAGGGGCTCGACGGGCTCGACGTGCATCTGGTCAACGATACGGCCGATGCGCTCTCGTTGCAGCTCGACCTCGTCTGCCTGCGCGACGGCGCCGTGAGCGTCGTCTCGGGCACGCGCGCCGTCGAACTCGCGCCGCGCAGCGTGCAGCGCATCGCTTGCGCGGACCTGCTCGGGCGCTTCTTCGATTTCACGCACGCTTACCGCTTCGGCCCGCGCACGCACGAGGTAACGATCGCCACGCTGCGCGACGCCGCGAGCGGCCACATCTGGTCCGAGGCTTGTCACCTGCCCGAGCGGCGCGTGCTCGAACGTCACGATCTCGGCATCGCGGCGACGCCGCAGAAGAGCGGTGACGGCTGGATGCTCACGCTCGAAGCCAGGCGCTTTGCGCGTTACGTCCACATTGCCGACGCGCACTATCGCGCCGCCCGGGACTGGTTTCACCTGCCGCCGAACCGGCCGGTGACGGTGCCGCTCGTGCCGCTCGCCGATCACGCGAGGGATGCGGCGCCCGACGGCGAGGTGCGGGCGATCAACGCCGTTGCGCCGGTCTTCTATCGTTGATCGCGCGACTGGGCGGGCGGCGCGCAACGTGCCACCGCCCTCCCGCTCAGGCCGATGTCGACGTCGCGAAAGCACCGCTGCGGGCAACGCCGCAAGCCGGCGCAGGCACAGGCGCCGCCTCGCGCGACACCTCGCCGAACAGCCAGGCTTCGAAGTCGGCGATCACGGCATCCCGGGCCTCGCGCGTGAAAAGCGCATGGTCGAGGGCGGGCAGGATGATCGCGCGCACGCCAGGCAGGCCGCGCAGCGCGCCAAGCGAGGCGCCAAGCTGCAGCCGCGCCTCTTCGAGGCCCGTGTCGTAAGCGCCGTAGACGAGGCGCAGGCTCACGTTCTTCTCCTGCACGTCGCGCAGCAAAGAGCGCGCTTCGTTGGCCGCGACGGGCCAGCCCGTCCTGCGCTCGACGCGATCGGCCACGGCGATCCGAATACGCCGCGCCACGCGATGCGCGAGTACGCGCGCGATCTGCAGCGGCGAACTGGCGGTTCTGCCGCGCAATGCGCGGCGCCACTTTTCCGCGCTGAAGAACGAATGCCAGTACGTGCGCGACGACACGACGCTCTGCTCGCCGGGCGAGCGCGCCGCGCCGTCCCAGATGAACTTCTGCAGATTGACGCCGAACGCGGCAACCACGTTCGGATGCACCGTGCTCACGTGCAGGCTCACGAACGCGCCGCCGCACACGCCGAATGCCGCGATGCGCGCGTGCCCGCGTGCTGCGAGCCAGTCCGCCCCGCGAGCGGCATCGTCGCGCAACGCATCGGAGTACAGAAAATCGAGCGTGATGGCGTCGGCGGCCGGAACGGCGTCGCCAAGGCCGCCCAGATCCATGCGCAGGGACGCCACGCCACGCGCCGCCAGACGGCGCGCGAGCAGGACGGCAATACGTCCGTCGCCAATGTGATGAGCGGCTCCCGTATTGACGAACAAGACGGCGGGCGCGTTGGCGCGCGCATCCTCGGGCTCGCAATAGATGCCGAAACACTGACCCAGCACCACGGGCCGCTCGATCGCGCGACGACCCGGCAGCCGCAGCTCGCCGGCCGCTTCGAGCCCGGCCGGAGAGCGCGGCGGCGGGATCGGCGGGGTGCCCGGCTCCTGCAGCAGCCAGGCATGCACGCGCGCGAACGCCTCGACGGGCTCGGCGCTGTAAAGGGCCTCCAGAAAGAACTGATCGGACTCCTCAAAACCTCCCAGATCGACTGCGACGCCGTTCGACTCGTAGTGCTGCGCAAGCGCAACGGTGAGGGCCGGCGCGCTCGAGTCGAGCAGCAGCACGCGGCGCGCCGGCGCACGCGTGCCCCGGCAAAGGTCGAGTTCGCCAAGGCGCGCGATATCGCCGCCGTGCAAGCCGAAGCCAAACGCTTCGACGTAGGCATCGTCGTCGGTAATCGGCACGGCGCCCATGCCCGCCGACGTGCTGAGCCAGCTCTGCCGATGGGCGCGCAGTTCGCGGATGTAGCGCCGTCCCGTCGCCGGCGGCGCGAGCATGACAAGCGCGTCTACGCCGCCGCGCTCGGCCGCGAACGCGGCAAGCAGGGCCCCGAGCCGCAAGCCCACGAGCGCGACACGCTCCACGCCGGTCCGCTCACGCAGATGGCGCACGGCGCAGCCGATGCTGTCGAGCCAGGCGTCGACGAGGCCCGGATCGTCCTCCGCGCCCGTCGAGTCGCCGGTGCCCGGATAGTCGAAGCGCAGCGCCGGCATGCCCGCGGCCGCGAGCCGTTCCGCAAGCTTGCGCCAGCCGCGATGCGTGCAGAGCGCGTCATAGCCGAACGGATTGCACAGCACCACCCCAAGCGGCCCCGTGGCGGGATGCAACCAGCCAAAACAGCCGTCGAAGACGACAGGTTCCATCGAAATGTCCCCCTCGGAAATCTTGCCGAACATCAACATCGTGTAAGGCAAATTTAAGCTTGCGCGTCCACCGCATCCGTGCGCCTTCGCACAAACGCGTGCGCATACCCGAGTCCAGAATGGGCGGGACACCATTTCACCGAGGCGAGACGCGGCGCCGCCGAATCCGCCCGCCCTGCATCGCGCCATGACCGCCCAATCCAGTATCAGACGCAACGCCTCGTTGAACCTCGTCAGCAGCGTCGTGCCGATGCTCGTCGCGCTCGCGACCACGCCGATCTATCTCGAGCACATCGGCGCGGCGCGCTACGGCGTGCTGGCCATCGTCTGGATGATCCAGGGCTACTTCGGCTTTCTCGACCTCGGGCTCTCCTCGGCCACGTCCAATCGCATCGCGCAGCTTGGCAACATGACGGCCGCGTATCGCGAATCGGTGCTGTGGACCGCGTTGATCCTGAACGCCGCGCTTGGCGTGGCGGGCGGCCTCGTGCTCTTCGCGCTCATGCACCTGCTCTTCGCCTGCTTCGACATGGGGCCCGCACTGCGCGCCGAACTGCAGCCCGCGCTGCCGTGTGTGGCATGCCTCGTGCCGCTCTCGAACCTGATCAGCGTCCTCAACGGCGCGCTGACCGGGCGCGAGCGTTTCGGCACGCTCAACGCCGTGCAGCTTCCCGTGACGCTCATGTACCAGCTCGTGCCGCTCGGCGCGGCGCTCGTTTTCGGGCCCAGCCTGCGCTACCTCGTTCTGGCGACGATGATCGCCGGCATCGCCTCGCTCGTGCTCACCTTCGCCGTCGTCTGGCGCACGTTTCCGCTGCGCTTCGCCGCCGCGCCGCGCCGCGAGTTTGCCGGCAAGCTGCTCTCGTATGGTGCCTGGATCAGCGTCACCACGCTCGCCCAGCCGCTGCTCGAAACGGCCGATCGCCTCATGATCGGCCACGCGCTCGGCCCCCAGGCCGTCACGTACTACCAGGTGCCGTTCAATCTCGCGGGCCGCGTGCGGCTCTTTCCCGGGGTCGTCACGAAGGCACTCTTTCCGCGCCTGTCGGCGCTCGGCGGGAAAAGCGCCGCCGATCTGTCGGGCACCGCCATCCGCGGCGTGGCAGCCGCGCTTACGCCCATGACCGTCTTCGGCATGTTCCTCATGCACCCCTTCCTCGCACTCTGGGTCGGACAGGAATTCGCGCAACGCGCCAACTCCGTCGGGGAGACGATTCTCGTCGGCATCTGGATCAACGCGCTCGCCTCGATCGCCGCCTGCCATCTGCAGGCGACGGGTCGGCCGGGCATCGTCGCGCGCTTTCAGGCCTACGAGGTCGTGCCGTTCTTCCTCATGCTCTGGTGGGCCCTGCACACGTTTGGCGTGATCGGCGCCGCGCTGGCCTGGAGCGCGCGGGCGGCGCTCGACAGCGCCCTCCTCTTCGGCGCGGCGCGCTTCGACTCGCGCCCGGCACGGATGCTGTTCACACCCGCGCTGATCGTTCTCGCCGCCTACGTCGCGACGCTGGTTTTCGCGCCGCTCACCTGGCCGAACATCGCGCTGTGGGCGGGTTTGACCGGCGTCGCACTCGTCTGGACCGCGCGCACGGAGCCGGCCGCGTGCGCGCGCGTGGCGAGCCTGTTCGCCTCCATGCGCAATGCCACGCGGCGGTGGGCTCAAGGTCAGTGAGCCCGTGCGGAGCCCGTCGATGAAAAAGGCCAACGTACTCGCACGCGGCGCTTGCACCGTCACTGGTGCGCTGCTGCTGGCTCTCGCGGCATCGGGCTCCGCCCCGCTCGCGCATGCCGAACCCGGCCTGCGGGCCATGCGCGCCGACACGTTTCTCGATTCGCTCGGCGTGAACCTCCACCTCGGCTATCGCGACGGTGCATACGCGAACGCACGCAACGTGGCCGACGATCTCGCATGGCTGGGCGTGCATCACGTGCGCGACAGTACGCCCGACGGCTCGGCGCCATTCGAAACGTACCTGGATCTGGCGAAGCAGGGCATCCGCTTCGATTACCTCGCGCGGCACGACCTGGACATATCACTGCGGCAAGTGGACCGATTCAACGCCGCCGCGCCCGGCAGCGTCGCCGCGGTGGAAGGCTTCAACGAAATCGACAACTTCCCGGCCCAGTACGACGGCCTGAAGGGCGACGCGGCGGGCCTCGCCGCGCAGACGGCGATCTACCGGCACGTCAAGGACGATCCGGCGCTCGCGGGCGTGACGGTCTACGACCTCACGGGATACGACATCAAGCCGGTCGCCACACGCTCGGGCGCCGCCGATTTCGCCAACGCACACTTTTATCCGCAGAACGGCGAGCAGCCGGCATCCAACCCGAACCACGACAAATGGTTGGCCTGGTCCATCGACGGCCTGAAGAAATTCGCACTCCCGATTGTCATCACCGAGTTCGGCTACTTCTCGATGCCTCAGGCCGGCTGGTACATGCTTGGCGTGGACGAGCCGACCCAGGCCAAAGGCGTGCTCAACGGCTACTTCGACGCTGCCGCGGCGGGCGTGGTACGCACCTACGTCTACGAGCTCCTCGACGAAAAGCCCGATCCGCAGAACAAGAGCAGCGAGATGCACTTCGGGCTCTTTCGCAACGACAACAGCCCGAAGCCGGTTGCCGCTGCGATTCACAACCTCACATCGATCCTGCGCATCCGGCGCGCGAGCGCGGACAAGGCCTCGCCCCGCGAGGTGCCGGCCGTTACGCTCGCGGGGCTGCCGGTGTCGGGCAACGGCTTGCTGCTGCAAAAGACGAACGGTGACGTCGTACTGGCGCTGTGGAACGAGGTGCCGATCTGGAACCGCGCCACCGGTACACCCGTTTCGAATCCGCCCGCAAAGGTGGAGGTCGACTTCGGCGAGACGGTGGGCGAGGTTACGCTTTACGATCCGACCGTATCGGGCACCCCGCTCGCGCGCCATCGCAACCTGCGCCGGCTCGTCGTCGAAGTGCCCGACCATCCGGTCCTGATCGACGTGACACCCGCCGGCGCGGAACCCGCCTGAAGCGCCCGCGCGCTGACCTGGCTCAGAACCCGGCAGTACTCGCTGCCGCTGCCCCTTGTGCGAACACCGCCTCCCCACCCACCGCCCGCGCAATCACCGCATCCGCCTCCCCAATCGCAATCCCCTGCGCCGCATACCAGCCGTCGTCATAGTAAGTAGTCCGATACCGCTCCCCGCTATCGCACAGCAGGCTCACGATCGCCCCCGTCTCGCCCTGCGCCTTCATCCTCTCGGCAAGCAGCAGCACACCGACGAAATTGGTCCCCGTCGACCCGCCCACGCGCCGGCCAAGCCGCGCGGCCAGATAGCGCATCGCCGCGAACGAAAGCGCGTCGGGCACCTTCACCATCGCGTCGATGCACGTGGGAATGAACGAGCGCTCCACGCGCGGCCGGCCAATCCCTTCGATGCGCGAGCCGACGTCGAGCGTGAGGCTGTCGTCGGGCTGTCCCGCCAGCACGCTTTTGAAGTAATCGAAGAACACCGAGTTCTCGGGGTCGGCGCACAGCACGCGCGTCGGGTGCCGCCGGTAGGCCACGTAGCGGCCGAGCGTCGCGATCGTGCCGCCCGTGCCGCCGCTCGACACGAGCCACGCCGGCACCGGATGCTCTTCCGCGGCCATCTGCTTGAAGATCGATTCGGCGATGTTGTTGTTCGCGCGCCAGTCGGTCGCGCGCTCGGCGTAGGTGAACTGGTCCATGAAGTGGCCGCCCAGTTCGCGCGCGATGCGATGCGATTCGGCGTAAATCTCCGAAGCTTTCGCGACGAGATGGCAGCGTCCGCCGTAGAACTCGATCTCCGCGATCTTCATGCGCGAGGTGCTGGCCGGAATCACCGCGACGAACGGCAGGCCGAGGAGCCGCGCAAAATAGGCCTCGGAAATCGCCGTCGATCCGCTCGACGCCTCGACCACCGTGCTCGTTTCGTCGAGCCAGCCGTTGCACAGCGCGTAGAGAAAGAGCGAGCGCGCGAGCCGGTGCTTGAGGCTGCCGGTCGGGTGGCTCGACTCGTCCTTGAAGTAGAAGCGCAAGTCCGGGTAGCCCGGCAGGTCGAGCGGAATCAGGTGGGTGTCGGCGGAACGGTTGAAATCGGCTTCGATCTTGCGGATCGCTTCGCGGACCCAGGCGGAATGGGGCATGGCGGACCTCGGCTCGGCAACGTGACAGGAAACCGGAACAACACCGGCGCGCCGGGTAGGTACGCGGCGTGCCGCGCCGCCATCATGGCACAAGGCCGCGCAACGTTACGGCAGACTGCCGCAAAGCCTGCCGCGCCGGCTTTGTATAATCCCGCATCCACACCTCTCGTGCCGCTTTCATGCTTAGTTTTGCGCTCGGTTTTCTCGTTTCCTTACTGGTCACGCTGCTGATCGTGCGCTACGCGCATCTGCATGAGCGGTTCTCCGTGGACTCCGATCTCGCGGGCGTGCAGAAATTCCATGCGAGACCCGTCCCGCGCATTGGCGGCACGGGGATCCTGGCCGGCCTCGTCGTCGCGGCCGCGCAGCTCCATCACGCCTGGCCGGCCGTCTCGGGCGGCATTCTCGGCATTGTCGCGTGCGGCATCCCGGCGTTCGCCTCCGGTCTCGTCGAGGACCTCACCAAGCGCGTCTCGCCGCTCGCGCGGCTCCTTTGCACGATGGCGGCGGCAGCGCTCGCGTACTTCATCCTCGGCATCGCCGTTACGCGCATCAGCGTGCCGCCGCTCGATTTCCTGCTCTCGTATGCGGCGATTTCGTGCGTCATCACCGTGCTGGCAGTAGCGGCCCTCGCGAACGCGATCAACATCATCGACGGCTTCAACGGCCTCGCCTCGATGGTCGCGTTCATGATGTTCGCCTCGCTCGCCTACGTCGCCTTCCAGGTGCACGACGCGGTGGTGCTCTCGGCGTCGCTCATCATGATGGGCGCCGTGATGGGCTTCTTCATCTGGAATTTCCCCGCCGGGCTGATCTTTCTCGGCGACGGCGGCGCGTACTTCATCGGCTTCATGCTCGCCGAACTGGCCATCCTGCTCGTGATGCGCAATCGCGACGTTTCGGCGTGGTATCCGGTGCTGCTCTTCATGTACCCGATCTTCGAGACCTGCTTCTCGATCTACCGGAAGAAGTTCGTGCGCGGCATGTCGCCGGGCATCCCCGACGGCGTGCACCTGCACATGCTCGTGTACAAGCGGCTCATGCGCTGGGCCGTGGGCGCCCGCACGGCACGCGAGCTCACGCGCCGCAATTCGCTCACCTCGCCCTATCTCTGGCTGCTGTGCCTGATCGCGGTGATTCCCGCCACGCTGTTCTGGCGCCACACGCTGCATTTGTTCTGCTTCGTGGTGGTGTTCGCGCTGACCTACGTGTGGCTCTACGTGAGCATCGTGCGCTTTCGCTCGCCGAAGTGGCTCGTGGTGCGCAAAACCCACCGGCGCACCTGAGCCCCGGGGACAGGCCCCGAACCCGGCACGCGGCTCGCCGCACGCGTACAATCCTTTCAGCAACCGGCGCCCGCAGCAAGCCGCGCGCCCGCCTGCCGCGGGCGGCCCGCAGTGTGACCTGTCTTGCGCGCCGCACCGTCTCTGGGGATTTCATCAAAAGGAGAGCCGACATGAGCCGTTACCTTGCCGTTGCCCTTGCACTCTTCGCCGTCACGCTGGCCGCGTGCAACACCATCGCTGGCGCCGGCGAGGACATCTCGAAGGGCGGCCAGGCCATCACGAACGAGGCGGACAAGGCCAAGTAGCCCGGCCTGCCGCAACACGCCGCGTCAACGTCCTGCCTCAACGTCCTGCCTGAACGCCTGACAGCACGCCCGACAGCACGCCATTCGCGGCCCCGCGGCTGGCGCCCGCCGGTTCATCCGGCGGCGCCAGCCGCCTTGGGCCGCACCGCTTCCTCTCCCGAACCCACGCACGCGCGCCACGTACACCTGGCCGCACGCCCTCGCGGTGATCGCGCTACCCTAGACGTTCGCGCCGCACATCTTCGCTCACCGCTCCGGCCAGGCCTGCGCCACGCCGCGACGCGTCGCCGGGGCCCTGAGCCTGACCCGGGAGGGAAACATGTCGAAAACGATCTGGATTGTCGTCGCCAACCGCGTGACCGCACGCATTTTCGCCGCCGAAAGCCCGCTTGGCGCCATCGACGAGGTCGAGACGCTGCTGCATCCCGAAGGGCGCGTGCAGGAGCAAAGCCTCGTGAGCGACAAACCCGGCCGCACTTACGACCGCGCCGGTCCCGGCCGCCACGCCACCGACCCCGACACCACCCAGCACGAGCGTGAAGCCACGCTGTTCGCCGCGCAGATCGCCACGGCGCTCGCGAAGGCGCGGACCGAGGACCGCTACGGCACGCTGGTCATCACGGCGCCGCCGGCGTTTCTCGGCGCGTTGCGCAAGGCCCTCGATACGCGGACGCAAAGCGTCGTCACGCTGGAGCTCGACAAGGACCTGGCGCACCTCGACGCGCGGGCGTTGCGCGCGCATCTGCCCGAGCGGCTGGTGCGCGTGCCGACGTAGGCACACGCGCCGACTGCCCTGGCGCAAGCGCGCCGGAGGGAGCGCACACCCGGAGGCGGGCCGTGCGCTCGCCGCCGCACCTCAGAGCGCGTCGAGCGGAATCTTCAGATAGCGCACGCCGTTGTCCTCCGGCTCGGGCATGCGGCCCGCGCGGATGTTCACCTGGATCGAAGGCAGGATCAGGTTCGGCATTGCCAGCGTGCGGTCGCGCGCGGTGCGCATGGCGACGAAGGCTTCTTCGCTCACGCCGTCGTGCAGGTGGATGTTCTCGCGCCGCTGCTCGGCCACGGTGGTGTGAAAGCGCGGCCCGCGCGAGCCGGGCGGGTAGTCGTGACACATGAAGAGGCGCGTTTCGCCGGGCAGGTCGAGCAAACGGTGCGC
Source organism: Paraburkholderia acidipaludis NBRC 101816 (assembly GCF_000684975.1). Lineage (GTDB taxonomy): Bacteria > Pseudomonadota > Gammaproteobacteria > Burkholderiales > Burkholderiaceae > Paraburkholderia > Paraburkholderia acidipaludis. Next base: position 16,502 of record NZ_BAXZ01000014.1, read on the forward strand.
CGAACGGTAGAGCGTATGCGCGTCTCCGCCGGGGAAATCGCAGCGCGCGGAGCCGACGTCGGGCATGAACATCGTGTCGCCCACGAACACCGCGTCGCCGATCTGGTAGGCGAGATCGGCGGGGGTGTGGCCCGGTACGTGCAGCGCACGCGCCGCGAGCGGCCCGACTTCGAAGGTCTCGCCGTCCTTGAAGAGATGATCGAACTCGCTGCCGTCGCCGTTCACGGCCGCGCCAATGTTGAACACCTTGCCGAACACGCCCTGCACCGAGCGGATGTGCTCGCCGATGGCAATGCGCCCGCCCAGTTGCGACTTCAGATACGGCGCGGAGGAAAGGTGGTCGGCATGCGCGTGGGTTTCGAGCAGCCATTGCACCGTGAGGCCGTACTCGCGCACGAACGCGATCACGCGGTCCGCCGACTCCGTGGAGGTGCGGCCCGACTTCGGGTCGTAGTCGAGCACCGGGTCGACGATCGCGCACGCCGAACCGCGCCCCGTATGGACGACATAGGTCACGGTGGCGGTGACGGGATCGAAGAACGGCTCGACGATCGCAGACGAAACGTTGGGGGAGACGGGGGTATGGGCGGACATGCTGGGCTCCAGGCGGCGCGCCTGTTTATCTATTGAAGTACATATTATTAATGCATATAATGTTTGTCAATAAATTGACTGATGGCAACCCCACCGACTGGTGCGACAAATGAACTCGCCGCTCACTCCCGAAGCCCTCGCCGCCCTGCGCGAATCCGCCGAAAAATGCTGCGCGCTGCTCAAGGCGCTCGCGCATGAAGACCGCCTGCTGCTGCTGTGCCAGCTCACCGAAGGCGAGCGCAACGTCGGCGAGCTGGAGGAACTGGTCGGCGTGCATCAGCCGAGTCTTTCGCAGCACCTCGGCGTGCTGCGCGAAGAGGGGCTCGTGGCCACGCGCCGCGAAGGCAAGTACATCTACTACAGCCTCGCGAGCCACGAAGTCATCCAGGTCATGCAAACGCTCTCGAGCCTCTACTGCGGCCGCCTCAAAGCGAGGCCGGCGTGAGCCCCTCCATCGATCTCGCGCACTTCACGCCGCTTGCCTCGCTCGCGGGCGGCCTCCTGATCGGCGCGGCCGCCGCGCTCTTCGTGCTCGGCAACGGGCGCGTGGCGGGGATCAGCGGCATCGTGGGCGGCATCTTCGGCACCTCGCGCGGGGAGCGCGCCTGGCGTCTTGCCTTTCTGGCGGGCCTCCTCGCCGCGCCCTGGCTGTGGCGCATCGCCGCGCCCCTCCCTGCCCCCGTCATCGCCGCCTCGCCTGCCACGCTCGTCTGCGCCGGCCTCTTCGTCGGCATCGGCACGCGCTACGCCTCGGGCTGCACGAGCGGTCACGGCGTCTGCGGCATCGCGCGCGGCTCGCTGCGGTCCTTCGTCGCCACCGGCGCCTTCATGGCGGCCGGTTTCGCCACGGTCTACGTGGCGCGGCACCTTGCCGGAGCCTGATATGCGGATCGTCAACGCGTTTGTCTGCGGCCTCGTGTTCGGCATCGGCCTGATTCTTTCGGGCATGGCCAACCCCGCCAAGGTGCTGGGCTTCCTCGACCTGGCCGGCCGCTGGGATCCGTCGCTCGCGTTTGTCATGGCCGGCGCCGTCGCACTGGCCGCCGTCGGCTTTCGTCTCTCCCGCACGCGCGGCACGAGCGTCCTCGGCGCACCGATGCAATTGCCCACGGCCCGCCGCGTCGACGCGCGGCTCGTGGCCGGCAGTCTCGTATTCGGCGTGGGCTGGGGGCTCGCGGGCTTCTGCCCCGGCCCTGCGCTCGTGAGCGCGGGCAGCGGCCAGCCGCGCGCCTGGCTCTTCGTCGCCGCCATGCTCGCCGGCATGGCGCTCTACACCGTCCTCGAACGCCGCCGCAGCCAGCCCGGCCATCCTTGATCAGGAGTCTTCCCCCATGCAAATCGTCCCGCTCGACGAACGCTTCGCCAGCGCCGACCAGATCTCGCCCGACGATCTTCCCGCCATTGCGGGGGCGGGCTATCGCTCGATCATCTGCAACCGTCCCGACGGCGAAGGCGGCGCGGCCCAGCCCGCCTCGCAGGACATCCGTGGCGCCGCCGCGCAGCTCGGCCTGCAGTTCGCGTATCTGCCCGTGAAGCCCGGCCAGATCACCGCCGATGACGCCCGCCGTTTCGCGCAGCTGCTCGACGACATGCCCGGCCCGGTGCTCGCCTACTGCCGCAGCGGCAACCGCGCGATGAGCCTCTATCAGCTCGCGAACTCGCCGGCGCTTGCACAGGCGCCGCAGGCGGAGCCCGCCTCGCCCGCGGCGCCCGCCTGCGAATGGGACGAGGCAGGCGGCTCGAACGGCGTGGTCTGGGATATCGTCGTGATCGGCGGCGGTCTCGCGGGCATCACCGTGACGTCGAGCCTGCTGCGCCGCCAGCGCGATCTGAAGATCGCGATCGTCGAGCCAAGCGACGAGCACTTCTATCAGCCGGCCTGGACGCTGGTGGGCGGCGGCGCCTTCGACGCGGAGAAAACGCGCCGGGCGACGGCGAGCGTGATTCCCGCCGGCGTGAAGTGGATCCGCGCGGCGGCCGCGCGCGTCGAGCCGCACAACAACGTCGTGCGCCTGAACAACGGCGAAGCCATCGCGTATCGCGACCTGATCGTGGCATCCGGCCTGCGGCTCGCATGGGAGCGCATCGAGGGCCTCGAAGCGACGCTCGGCAAGCACGGCGTCACCTCGAACTACCGCTACGACCTCGCGCCCTACACATGGCAGCTCGTGCAGCAGATGCAGGCCGGCACGGCGCTCTTCACGCAGCCGGCCATGCCGATCAAGTGCGCGGGCGCGCCGCAAAAAGCGATGTACCTGTCGTGCGATCACTGGCGCAAGCGCGGCGTGCTCTCGAAGATCAAGGTCGAGTTCGATCTCGCGGGCGCCGTGCTGTTCGGCGTCGCGACCTTCGTGCCGCCGCTGATGGAATACGTGAAGCGCTACAACGCGAACCTCGCGTTCTCTTCGAATCTCGTCGCAGTCGACGGGCCGTCGCGCACCGCCACGTTCGAAACGAAAGATGCCGAAGGCAAGGTCGCGCGCGAGCAGAAGCGCTTCGACATGCTTCACGTCGTGCCGCCGCAGGTGGCGCCCGACTTCATCCGCGACAGCCAGCTTGCGGACGAAGCCGGCTGGTGCGAAGTCGACCACGCGACGCTGCAGCATCCGCGCTACCCGAACGTGTTCTCGCTCGGCGACGTCTGTTCCGCGCCCAACGCGAAAACCGGCGCGGCCGCGCGCAAGCAGGCCGTGATCGTCGCCGAGAACCTGCTGGCCGCGCGCGCCGGCAAGCCGCTTGCCTACCGCTACGACGGCTACGGCTCGTGCCCGCTCACGGTCGAGCGCGGCAAGGTCGTGCTCGCCGAGTTCGGCTATGGCGGCAAGCTGCTGCCCACCTTCCCGCTCGACCCCACGCGCCCGCGCCGCCTCATGTGGTTCCTCAAGGCAACGGTGCTGCCGAGCTTCTACTGGTGGGGCATGCTCAAGGGCCGCGAGTGGTTCACGCGCGCTTCGCAGAGCTGATCGAACGCCGGGGAGCCACACCATGCCCACCGCCATGCTCGTCAGCGCCGCGCTCGGTTCCATCGTCGGGGTCATCCTCGCGTTGACCGGCGCGGGCGGCGCGATCCTCGCCGTGCCGCTGCTCGTGTTCGGACTCGGGCTCGAAGTGGCGCAGGCCGCGCCGATCGGGCTGCTCGCGGTCGGTCTCTCGGCGGGACTTGGCGCGCTGCTCGCGCTGCGCGAGGGGCAGGTGCGCTACAGGGCCGCCGCGCTGATGGCGGCTTGCGGCGCGCTGGTCTCGCCGCTCGGGTTGTGGGTCGCGCACCGCGTGCCTGATGCGCCGCTCACGCTCGTGTTCGCGTGCGTGCTGGCACTGGTCGCCGTGCGCATGTTCCGCCAGAAGAGCGGCGCGACCCACGGCGGGCCCGAGCTCGCGCCGTCGAACCTGCCGTGCCGCCTGAACGCCGAACGCGGCAAGCTCGACTGGACCGCGCCGTGCGCGCGCTCGCTCGCCCTCTCGGGCGTGCTGTCCGGGTTTCTCTCAGGACTCCTTGGCGTGGGCGGCGGCTTCGTCATCGTGCCCGCGCTCAGGCGCGCCTCCGATATCCCCATGCGGGGCATCGTCGCCACTTCGCTCGCCGTGATCGCGCTCGTATCGTCGGTGGGCGTGGCCGCTTCGGCGGTGTCGGGACACATGCTCTGGCCCGAGGCATTGCCGTTCGCCGCCGGCGCGCTCGCGGGCATGCTGGGCGGGCGCGGCGTCGCGCATCACGTGAGCGGCGCGCGCTTGCAGCAGTCGTTCGCGGCGTTTGCGGGCTGCGTGGCGATCGGCATGGCCGTGAAGGCCGTGCTCGCCATGCGGGTCATGGGCGGGTTTTAAGGCGCTGCATCGGCCCTCGCAGTTCAGCCCTCGCAGTTCAGCCCTCGCAGTTCAGCCCTCGCAGTTCAGCCCTCGCAGTTCAACCCTCGAAGTCGAGACCGCCGAGCAGCACCTCCGGCTCGCCCTGAGTGCGCGAGGCGAAATCAACGGGACGCGCCGTTTCCCACGACGCCAGCTTGCGCGCCATCGCCGCCAGATAGTGCTCGAAACGCGCCTCGCCGCCCGGCTCCATCAGCCGCTCGATCTCGTCGACGTCCCACGTGAGCGACACGTTGAGCGGGTACACATACGGATGCCGGTATTCGCTCGCCGCGCCAACGAGGCGCACGCGCGTGGGATGCCCGTGCCCCTCGCGAGGCACGACTTCCACATGCACGGCCGGGCCGAACTGACTTGCCAGCTGCGCCGCGATGCGCGGCGCGAACGCTTCCTCGAAGCGATGGGCGGCCTCGATGCTCATGCGTGTCTCACTCCTCTGTCTCTCCGCGTATCGTCGGGTTTGCGCCAGCGTGCATCTCCCCAGGCGGCGCGCAATCCGGAACCATCCTACCGCGTGCGGCGGACGCGGACCAGCGCTACACCCGGCTCGCCTCGCGGACCGACACGGTATTGCGCACCCCCTCGAACGAGTAGAGCGCAAGCGCGATCCAGATCGCACCGTAGCCCATTGCGCGTACCGTGCCGAACGACTCGTGATAGACGAACACGCCGGTCAGCAGTTGCAGCGTGGGCGTGACGTACTGAACGAGGCCCAGCGTCGAGAGCGGAATGCGCCGCGCCGCCGCGCCGAACAGCAGCAAGGGAATCGCCGTCACGGGCCCGGCGCAGGCGAGCAGCAGCTGGAGCGGCAGCGGCGCGTGGCCGAAGTGGCTCGCGCCGGCAAGGCTCAGCATCGCGAGATAGACGATCGCCACGGGAAAGAGCAGCAGCGTCTCCAGCGTGAGCCCCTCGAGCGCGCCGAGTTGCGCGGTCTTGCGCAAGAGCCCATAGCCGCCGAAGGTGAGCGCGAGCGCGAGGCTGATCCAAGGCGGCGCGCCGTTCTGCCAGGTCAGCCACACAACGCCCGCCGCGGCCACGGCCACGGCGCACCACTGCAACGGCCGCAGCCGCTCGCCGAGAAACGCATAGCCGAACAGCACGTTGATAAGCGGATTGATGAAATAGCCAAGGCTCGCTTCGACGATATGCCCGGCGTTCACGGCCCAGATGTAGATGCCCCAGTTCGCCGAGAGCAGCACGGCGCTGGCCGCGAAACGGCCGACGAGGCGCCGGTTGCGCAGCACCGGACCGAGCCAGCGCCAGTGGTGCCGCACGAGGAGCACGGCGAGCACGAAGACGAGCGACCAGGCCATGCGGTGCGCCAGCATCTCGAGGACGGGAATCTGGTGCAGCGTCTTGAAGTAGACGGGAAAGAGGCCCCATATCACGAAGGCGAAAAAAGCGTAGGGAATGCCGGGATTCATGGTTGTCCGTGGAGTGGCGCGCGCGAGGCAATACCTGACAAAATTGGGGCCGCCTGCGCCGGATCGCCGGTTTTGCGACAATAGCGGATTTTCGCCGCCGGGCTTTGCCGCTGTCCAGCCTGACGCGCCGCTTACGGTGCGCCCCGGGCAGTCAGCCGTCCGTCATGTCGGCCACGTACCCTGAACCGGCCCCGAACCTGCCCTGACCGCGATGCATCTACCTCATATCGATCTGCTGTATTCGCTGTCCGGCCTGTGTGTCGGGTTCCTGGTCGGCCTGACCGGCGTGGGCGGCGGCTCGCTGATGACCCCCATCCTCGTGCTGCTGTTCAAGGTCCACCCGGCCACGGCCGTGGGCACGGACCTGCTGTACGCCGCCGCAACCAAGTCGGCGGGCACGCTGGTTCACGGGCTCAAGGGTTCGGTGGACTGGCGCGTGACGCTGCGCCTCGCGGCCGGCAGCGTGCCCGCGGCCACGGTCACGCTGATCCTGCTGCATCGCTATGGCATGGACACGCCCCGCGCCGGCCATCTGATCCAGGCCGTGCTGGGCGCCGCGCTCCTGATCACGGCCGTCGCCCTGATCTTCCGGCCGCAGCTCGCCGCCTTCGCCGCGCGCCATCGCCGCGCGCCGGGCGAGGCCGGCACGCTGGCGCTCACCATGCTCACGGGAGCGGTGCTGGGCGTGCTGGTGTCGCTCACCTCGGTGGGAGCGGGCGCGATCGGCGTGACCGTGCTGCTCCTGCTCTATCCGACGCTGCCGACCGTGCGCATCGTCGGCTCCGACGTCGCGCACGCCGTGCCGCTCACCCTGCTGGCCGGCGCGGGCCACTGGCTGCTCGGCTCGATCAACTGGCCGATGCTGCTTTCGCTGCTGTGCGGGTCGCTGCCCGGCATCGCGCTCGGCAGCCTGCTCTCGTCGCGCGCGCCGGAACGCCTTCTGCGCATCCTGCTGGCCGCGACGCTCACGCTCGTGGGCGTGCGGCTCGTGCTGGCCTAGGGCGTTCGCCCGGCGCGTCCGGGCACGCCGCCGCTCAGGCGTGCGGCGCGAACTGGAAGAAGCGGCCGTTCAGATCGGCCTCGAACTGGCGCAGCCATTGCCCGCGCGCGTCGATGCGATACGCCTGGGCCCAGGCGCCGCGCCGCACGATCACGAGATCGCCGTGAGCGGGATCGTCCGGGTCGGCCGCGCCGCTGACATCGAAGTGGATCGGCGCGAAGCCGTGGCGCGCGCATGCGAGTTCGAAGGCGGCGCGATCGACGAGCGGGAGATCGGTGTAAGTGTGGATAGTCATGGCAGTGTCCTGCAATGAGGCCGCACGCGGCCCCGGGTTCCTGCACTTACGGTATACGCTGTTTTTGACGATGCCTGTGTGTCAGGCCACACTCGACGTGCGCCGGCCGCCCCCCGCCTGAAAGCGCCGCATCGCCGAATCTCATGTACCATCGGCGGACAGATCCGGCGCCTGGCGTGCCGCCGGCGTCGCTTCGACATCCGATAGACGCCCCCGAGGCGCAGGCTGACGACATCCCCCAATCACTCCACGGAACCCGAGGCCCGCACTCCCCCGATGAAGTCTCCCACCGGCCGCAAATCTGCCCCCCGTCTCGTCGCGCGCTTCGTGGCGATTTCGTGGCGCGACCTGGCAGTCTCGTTCGGGCCGATCCTGCTCGTGAGCGCCGCCGCCATCTGGCTCGCGGTGCGGCTCATCCAGCCCGCGCCGCCCAGCACGCTCACGATAAGCACCGGCCCCAGGGGCAGCACGTTCTGGAACGCGGCGCAGAAGTACAAGGCCATCCTCGCGCGCAACGGCATCACGCTGAACGTGCTCGAGTCGGAAGGCTCGGTGCAGAACCTCCTGCGACTCGCCGACCCCAAATCCGGCGTCGACGTGGCATTCGTGCAGGACGGCCTCGCAAGCAAGGTGCCCGACGGGCTCGTTTCGCTCGGCAGCGTCGCGTATGTGCCGCTCGCCGTGTTCTATCACGGGCCCGCGGCCACGCGCCTCTCGCAGTTCGAAGGCGAGCGGCTCGCCATCGGCGCGCAGGGCAGCGGCGCGCGCGAGCTGGCGCTGGCCCTGCTGAAGGCGAACGGCATCGAGCCGGGCGGCGCCACGCAGCTGCTGCCGCTCTCGGGCGACGACGCGGCGCGCGCGCTCGTGGAAGGCAAGGTCGACGCGGCGTTCCTCTCGGGCGACTCTGCGCAGCCGCCGGTGATGGGGCGCCTGTTGCGCATGCCCGGCGTGCGCTTCTTCGACTTCACCCAGGCCGCCGCCTACACGCGCCGCTTCCCCTACCTCACGGCGGTCACGATCCCGATGGGCGCCTTCGATTTCGGCCACAACCTGCCGCCGAAACCCATGTACATGGTGGCGCCGACCGCCGAGCTGGTCGCGCGCGACTCGCTGCATCCAGCGCTCTCCGACCTGCTGATCGAAGCGGCCAAGCAGGTGCACGGGCGCGCCACGCTCCTGCAGAACGCCGGCGAATTCCCCGCGCCGCGCGCCCAGGACTTCCCGATCAGCGACGACGCCGCGCGCTACTACAAGTCGGGCAAGAGCTTCCTCTACCGCGTGCTGCCGTTCTGGCTCGCGAGCCTCGCCGACCGGCTGATCGTCCTGCTCGTGCCGATCATCGTCGTGCTGATCCCGGGGCTGCGCCTCGTGCCGTCGCTGTATGCGTGGCGGGTGAAATCGCGGATCTACCGCTGGTACGGCGCGCTGATCGCGCTCGAACGCGCCTCGATGGCGGACACCTCGCCCGCCGAGCGCCGCGCGCTCGTGCGCCAGCTCGACACGATCGAGGAGTCGGTCAACGGCATGAAGATGCCGCTCGCCTATGCGGAACAGTTCTACGTGCTGCGCGAGCACATCGGCTTCGTGCGCTCGCGCCTCTCGCATATCGCGGCGCGCCAGCACGGAGAGCGCGCGGCCGACGCCGACAACGGCGATGACAGCGACGACATGGCGGAGCGCGGCACGGCCGACGAGACGGCCCAAGAGGGACAGGACACGGCGCGACCTGACGCGGCCCGCCCGGAATGACACCGATAGCGCGCTTGGCCGCGGGCACGCAAGATCGTGATGCAGCGCGCAACATCGCAACCCATAACGAAACCGAAACGACGGACCGCGCTTCGGGCGGTCCGCATGAAGCGCATAGCGGAGGAACAGCATGATCAGCGGCATCGATCTCAGCGGCATCGACGTCAACCAGCCCACGTGGTTCTACGACTTCGTCTCGCCGTTCTCGTACCTGCTGCTGGAGCAGCAACAAAAGTGGCCGACCTTCGACTTCGTGCCGTGCCCCGTGCTGCTGACCGACCTGTACCGTCACTGGGGCCAGGCGGGCGGCCTCGCGATCCCGGCCAAACGCATCTACACGTACCGCCACGCGCTCTTTCGCGCGGACCAGCTCGGCATCCCCTTCAAAATGCCGCCGGCGCATCCGTTCGACTCGGTCAAGCCGATGCTGCTGGCCATCGCCGCCGGCGGCGAGTTCGCCTGCGTGCGCGAGATCTTCCGCTTCATCTGGCGCGAGGGCCGCGACCCGTCGAGCGAAGAAGGCTTCGAACAGCTTTGCGAGCGCGTGGGCATCCCGCACGGCGAAGCGCTGATCGAGCAGGAAAACGTGCGCGCCCAGTTGCGCCGCAACACGAGCGACGCAATCGCGCTGGGCGTGTTCGGCGTGCCGACTTTCTGGATGAACAAGCAGTTGTTCTGGGGCGAGGACGCGCTGCCGATGGTGCTCTACTGCGCCCGCTCGCCGAACTGGCTCGATTCGCGCGAGGTGAAGCGCATCAGCACACTGCCTTCCGGGCTCGCGAAAGCCACGGCGGAATGAGGGGCCGCTGAGGGTTGCCGGAGGGCCGGCGTGCGTCGCGCACCCGGCCGGCGAGGCGTCCTGATGCCGGCCATACCACTCAGGCTATGGCGCCGGCGGGCGCGCCGGCCTATGGTTATGGCTGAGCCGGTACGCGCGCGCAGACGACTGCCCGGCTCCCCGCGCGCCTCATCGACACCCCTTTACATGGACGACACCGCCCTTACCCTCGACATCTGGCTCGTGCGCGTGCTGCGCACGCTGCTGATCGAGCGCAGCGTCACGCAGACGGCGCTGCGGCTGAACCAGACCCAGCCCGCGATCAGCACGGCGCTGCGGCGCCTGCGCGAGATCCTGGGCGATCCGATCCTGGTGCGCGGCAAGGCCGGCATGGTGCCCACCGAATACGGCGAGTCGCTGCTGCAGCACGCGCAGCGCGTGCTGCGCGACGTCGATTTCGTCTCCACGCCGCATGGCGACTTCGATCCGGCGCGCTCGAAGCGCACTTTCCGGCTCGCGGCGCCCGACTACCTGAACGACTTCTTCATGCCGACGCTGATCGCGCACTTCCGCGAGGCGGCGCCCACGGCGCGGCTGGAGATCCTCTCGCTTTCGCCGACGCTCGACCATCATGCGGCGCTCGACGCGGGCGAACTCGACATCGTGATCGGCAACTGGCCGAAGCCCGACGCGCGTTTTCATCGCAGCGACCTGTTCGCCGACAAGGTGGTCTGCATGATGCGCGCCGATCATCCGCTCACGCGCGCGCCGCTCACGCGCGAGGCCTATCTTCGCGCCGCGCACCTCGCGCCGACGCCCTACACGGGTTCGAATGCGAACGCCATCGATATCGGCTTCGCGAAAGCGCGCGCCGAACGGCGCATCGTGACGCGCCTGCCCTACTTCGGGCTCGTGCCGCAGGTGCTGCTGCAGTCGGACCTCGTGTTCACGACCACGCGGCGTTTTGCGCTGCATTACGCGAGCCTGCTGCCGATCGCCGTGGTCGAGCCGCCGCTCGCGTTTCCGCGCATCCGCTGCTATCAGATGTGGCACCCGCACCCGGACCGGCCGAGCGACGTGGACTGGCTGCGCGGGCTCGTGGATGAGGTCTCGCGCAAACTCACCGCGCGCAGCCGGCCGGAAGCGAGGCGCGCGGCAGGCGCCGCGGCGCCGCTTACTTCGAAACCTGCGCCTTCCGGTCCGGCGAACGCGCCGGCGTGAACGAACCGTCGTCCTGCTCGACGACGGCACGGCACCGGAAAAGAATCGAGGCTGCCGCCCATTCCTATGCCGCGTCGAAACTGACCAGTTCCTGCCGCCAATAGTCGCGCGCGCCGCGGCCTCTCCCGTAGTAGGCGAACTCCATGGCGAGATAGCGCGGCACCTTGTCGGGCGCAATCCAGTAAACCAGCGTAAGACGCGAATGGCTCTCGAGCCGCCAGCCTTCGCCCTTCACGCAGAACGCGTCGAACGTTCCGGCCGGGACCGTGATGCTCTCGCGCGACACGACCCGGAAGTCGTACTCGAATGTGTCCTCCTTTCCCGACACCAACACGCGGTCATAGCGCGTCTTCCATTCCTTGCCGATCATGTAGTCGCTCACGAAGAGCTGCCGGTCGCTGTAGCGGGTGCCCTTCGAATCGACGCGCGTATTGCCGAGCAGGTCGGTGCGGAAGCGGCCGTTGTCAAATTCGACCGACGTGTCGTCGATCTTCGTCACTTGCTGGTGGCTGGACCAGTTTTCCCGCTTCGAATAGAGGTCGATTTCCCGATACGTATAGCGTTCGCCGAGCTTCATCGTCGCCGCGACCGCGCTGCCCTGTGTGAACGGATTCGCCTGATCGGTCTTGACGACGACCTTCTGCTCGCCGCTCGCAGCCAGCAGCCTGTCGAGCGCCGCCTGCGCGAGCTCGCAGAAATTGCCGTTCGGATGCGTCTTCAGATAGGCTGCGATCGCGTCGGCCGTGCCGGCTTGCTGCGCGGCGTCCCAGTCGTCCTTGTCGGCCTGCGCGAGCTGGTCGAGCTGCTCGTCGGTCGGCTTGTCGGAGGTGGGGGGAGGGATGAAATAGAAATCGCCCTCGAGCGACGTGCTCTCCCACGGAATCTGCCTGCCATGCGACTGGAGCCGAACCGCGAGCCGCACGCGCTTGAACACGTCCTCGATCTTCGCGTCGGGACGCACCATCTCGCGCAGCAGATTTTCCGTGTACAGGCCGTTTTTCCCGCTGCCATCGGACGCGACGTTGCCCGGCGCAGTCGCATACGCGAGAAATGTCCGTGTCGGCGCGTCCATCTGGCTCAGTCCCGCGCCGGTCGAGCCGGCAAAACCGAAGGGGTTGTTGCGGCAGGCGTCGAGGATCACGATATTCATCGGATTGCTCAATTTGCCGAGGCTGCCCACCAGTGCCGAGCTGTCGACGGTCTGCTGCGGCACGTCGCCGGCGGCCGCAAGCCGGATATCGACAGGCAGAAGGTAGTTGCGCCAGTCGATCTGCATGCCGTGCCCGGCAAAGTAAAAAAGCGCGACGGCGGAGTTCCGTTCGACGCGATCGCAGAACCCGCGGATCGAGTTGATCATCGCGTCGCGCGTGCAGTCGGTCTTCAGGTCGACCTCGAAATTGAGTTGCTTCAGGGTCGCGGCGATCGCGTTCGCGTCGTTAGGCGGATTGCGCAGCGGCGCACCCGGATACGCGCCGTTGCCGATCACGAGCGCGACGCGCGGCCCCCCACTGTCGTCCGCGAAGGCCAGCGTGTCCAGCACCCACGGGAACAGGGACAAGGCGGCCAGCTTGCCCAGTGTGCGGCGTTTGTCGGCACGAAATGCGGCGCGGAGGTTCTGGTTGTCCGACATTTGAGTGCTCCGGTTCAGGCGCCAGGAAAGCGGGGATCCAGGCCGCAAGGGCTGCGAAGCAATCCGGATTGCAGGGTCGTCCCGCCGCCTCGCTGTCGAGGCCTTACCTGGATTCGTCGACGGCTCCGGTTCGCGGCCAGGGTTGCGTAGGTTCGACGCCGGGATGGGGGCTATCCGGAACGAAGCCGCGTGTAGCGGCCGGCACATCCCCCTCGTCCGGATTCGAAGTGGCGCCGCTCGCGGCGGCTGCCGGCTGCGCATTCGCGGTGCTCGACGGAATCGGCACGCTCGACTTTCGCGCAGCCACCGCGCTGCCTGATGCAGGTGAGCCCGTTTCGGGCGTCTCAGCCTTGGTGAGAGCCGGCGAGCACAACAGTGCAGACAGCAAAACAAGCATGCCTATGCTGTGTTTCCTGACTATCATTGTTCTACTCCGCACGCGTACGGGGGAACTATGGGACGTGAGAACCATCCCGTTTGGGCAGTATATGACAAGCTTCGCACTGCCCGGCTTAATGTCCGCTACTACAGCGCACGATTGCGCCGTCTCGAGCATCTGGACATGGCCATGGACCTCGCGCTCGTCATTGCGGCCCCCACTTCGGCGGTCGCTGGTCTGTGGTTCTTCAAGACGGACATGGGCAAGCACATCTGGCAAGGCCTCGGGACGTTTGCTGCCTTCGTCGCGGCCATCCGGCCGGCGATTCAGTTCAGAAGAACGCTCAAAGCCTACGAAACGACAATCGCTGCTTATCAGGCCCTCGAATACGACCTCGAAACAATACGCCGCAAAATCGAGCAGCGCGGAACGTACGACGAGGAGTTGAAGGCGGATTTTTTGCGTGCTCTCGAACGACAGCGCCACATCGATATATCCAGTCCCGACAAGATCGCCAATTCACGGCTGCTGAAAACGTGCACGACCGCAGTGCTGTCCGAAATGCCCTCCAGTGCGTTTTTTGTTCCAGAAACGTAGTGGCCGTAGTGATGTTGTTAACGCGGTCGCCACGCTGATCGCAATCGGCTTGGGCACACTCGCAGCGCGCCGGATGCGCCGCAGCACCCCGTTGCGAGCATTTAAGGCCTCGGGGGGCGCGAGGGGCAATAGTGCAAATGCATCACCCCAGACGTGCGCGGCGGCGGTGCGGCCACCGCGCGCCATCTTATGTACGACGAATTATTGCGCGAGAACGCCAAGCCGCTCCAGCGCCCCGCTCGGCACGCGCAACTGCATCAGTTGCGCCGCCACCGCCACGGCAATCGACGAAGGCGCCTTGTCGACAATGCCCGTCACGCCGATCGGGCACACCATCTCCATGAGCCGCTCGGCCGGCACGCCGCGATCGAGCAGGCGCCGCTCGAACTTCACGCGCTTGGTCTGCGAGCCGATCAGCCCGAACCACGCGAAATCGCGCCGCCGCATGATGCGCTCGGTCAGCTCGAAGTCGAGCGCGTGGTTGTGCGTCATCACGATGAACCACGCGCCCGGCGGCGCTTCGTCCACGATCGCGGCGGGCGTGTCGGTTGCTTCGATCTGCACGTTGGCCGGCACTTCGTCCGGGAACAGTTCGTCGCGCTCGTCCACCCACTGCACGACGCACGGCAGCATGCCGAGCAGGTGCACGAGCGCATGGCCCACGTGCCCGGCGCCGAACAGCACGACGTGCATCGGCCCGTACTGCGGCACCGGCGTGCTGCGGCGACCGATGACCACCCGGCCCGCCGCATCGACGCTCACGCAATGATTCGGATGACGATTCATCTCGGCATGCTCCCTCGAAGTGGCAAACTCAGCCGCTCAGCCGCTCAGCCGCGCATGGCGGTGCGTACCGCGCGCACGGACTTGAGGATTTCCTCCGCCGTGGCGGGCGCATTCATCGGCGGATTGAAGCGGTAGTCGCCCACGCTCGCCACCGCGTCGCGGATCGCGAAGAACACCGAGAACGGCAGCAGGAGCGGCGGCTCGCCCACGGCCTTCGAACGGTGGATGCTGTCTTCCGCGTTGCGGTTCTTGAAGAGGCGCACGTCGAAGTGCAACGGCGTGTCGTTGACGGTCGGGATCTTGTAGGTGGACGGCGCATGCGTCATCAGCTTGCCGTCCGGCTTCCACCAGAGTTCCTCGGTGGTGAGCCAGCCCATGCCCTGAATGAAGCCGCCCTCCACCTGGCCCACGTCGAGCGCCGGGTTCAGCGAGGCGCCCACGTCGTGCAGCGCGTCGGCGCGCAACACGCGCATTTCGCCCGTGAGCGTGTCGATCACCACTTCCGAAACGGCTGCGCCATACGAGTAGTAGTAGAACGGCCGGCCTTGCAGCTTTGCCTGGTCCCAGTACAGCTTGGGCGTGGCGTAGAAACCGTCCGACCAGAGCTGCACGCGCGCGAGATAGGCCTTCGAAACCAGCGTTTCGAACGAGACGATCTCGCCGCCGACGATCACATGGTCGTTCGCAAACCGCACGTCGCCCGCGTTGACCCCGTCTTGCCCGTAGAGCTTCGTCGCGAGCGCCGCCAGCCGTTCGCGCAGTTGGCGCGCGGCGTCCTGCGCGGCCTTGCCGTTGAGGTCCGAGCCCGTCGAGGCGGCGGTCGCCGAGGTGTTGGCGACCTTGCTCGTATCCGTGGCCGTCACGCGCACGCGCGCGAAGTCGATGCCGAGTTCGTGCGCCACCACTTGCGCGACCTTCGTGTTGAGGCCCTGGCCCATTTCCGTGCCGCCGTGGTTCACGAGCACCGAACCGTCGGTATAGATGTGGACGAGCGCGCCGGCCTGGTTGAAGTGCGTCACGTTGAACGCGATGCCGAACTTCACGGGGGTGATCGCAATGCCCTTCTTGAGCACTTCGTTGTTCGCATTGAACTCGCGGATTTCGGCTCGGCGCGCGCGGTAGTCGCTCGTCGTCACGAGTTCGTCGAGCAGCTCGGCAATGACGTTGTCCTCGATCTCCTGACCATACGGCGTGACGTTGTTCTGCGTCTTGCCATAGAGGTTGCGCAGGCGCACGTCGAGCGGGTCGAGGCCGAGCGAGCGCGCGACGTCGTCCATGATGTACTCGATCGCGAACGCGCCTTGCGGGCCGCCGAAGCCTCGGAACGCGGTGTTCGACTGCGTGTTGGTCTTGCCGCAAAAGCCGGCGATGGAAACGTCGGGCAGCCAGTAGGCGTTGTCGAAGTGGCAGACGGCGCGCGTCATCACCGGACCCGAAAGGTCGGCGGAGAAGCCGCAGCGCGAGGTCATGTCCACCGAGACGCCTTCGATCACGCCCGCGTCGTCGTAGCCCACTTCATAGGTGTAGTGGAAGTCGTGGCGCTTGCCGGTGATCATCATGTCGTCGTCGCGGTCCGGGCGCAGCTTGACGGGGCACAGCAGCTTCCACGCCGCGAGCGCCGCGCAGCAGGCAAAGAGGCCCGACTGCGATTCCTTGCCGCCGAAGCCCCCGCCCATGCGGCGGCATTCCACGAGCACGTTGTGCGAATGCACGCCCAGCACGTGGGCGACGAGGTGCTGCATTTCGCTCGGGTGCTGCGTCGAGCACCAGACATGCATGCCGTCGTCGTCCTTCGGCACCGCGTAGGCAATCTGGCCTTCGAGGTAGAACTGCTCCTGCCCGCCCAGCAGCATCTCCCCTTCGTGGCGATGCGCGGCGCGTGCGGCGCGCGTGGAGGCGTCGCCGCGCGCAAGCTTCATCGGCGGCAGCACGAACTGGTTCGCCGCGCGCGCCTGCTGCGCCGTGAGCACCGCGGGCAGTTCCTCGTACACCACCTCGCCGCGACGCGCGGCCTGGCGCGCCGTATCGTGCGACGTGGCCACGACGATGAACATCGGCTGGCCGACGTACTGCACCACGCCATCGGCCAGCACCGGGTCGTCGTGGATGATCGGGCCGCAGTCGTTCACGCCCGGAATGTCCCCGGCGGTCAGCACCGCGACCACGCCCGGCGTGGCGCGCACCTTGTCGAGATTCATCGAGACGATGCGCGCGTGAGCCTTCTGCGAAAGCCCGAGCGCCGCGTGCAGCGTGCCCGCCATGACCGGAATGTCGTCCGTGTAGGTCGCGCGCCCGCTCACGTGCAGATGCGCCGACTCGTGCGGGCGCGACACGTGGACCTGGGTGAAATTCTCGAGGGCCTGCGCATCCTTCAGGAACGGTTCGGCTTGCTGATTCATTATGTTCTCCTTCTCGTTTCCTGAAGTCTCAGACCGACTCTGCAGCCTCGGCGGCGCCGGCGGGCAACACGGCGCGCACGTTCACGGCCTGCTGCGCGAGCGGGTTGTTCGGGCGCGTTTCCAGCCAGAAGCGATACAGCGTGTTCTTCGCCGCCTCGATGCGGTATTCGTCGGTGGCGCGCATGTCGGAGAGCGGCGCGTAGTCCTTGCCGAGCGCGATCATCGCGACCTGCGCCGTGGCCTCGTGCCAGTGCGCGTCGGCGAGCACGCCTTCGGCATGCGTCGCCCGCTTGGGCGTGGCGGCCATGCCGCCGAAAGCGATGCGCGGCTCGCGGATCGTCTCGCCGTCGGCGATGAACGCGTAGGCCGCGCATACGGCCGAGATGTCCGAGTCGAAGCGCTTCGAAACCTTGTAGGTGCGGAACTTCAGGTTCTTGCGTATGCCGGTGCGCGTCGGCACCTTCAGCGCGAGCACGAATTCGTCCTCGGCCATGTCCTTCTTCTGGTACGCGAGATAGAGGTCTTCGAGCGGCAGTTCGCGCGACGCTTCCGCACCGCGCAGCACCACGTGCGCGCCCAGCGCGATCAGACCCGGCATCGAGTCGCCGATCGGCGAGCCGTTCGCAACGTTGCCGCCGATCGTGCCGGCATTGCGGATGGGCAGCGAAGCGAAGCGCTGCCACATCTCCGTGAGTTCGGGGTAATGCTTCGCGAGTTCGGCATAGGCGCGCTCCACGCTCACGCCCGCGCCGATCTCGATCCAGTCGCTGCCCACCTCGATCCGGCGCATGGCCTCTACCTGGCCCACATAGACGATGTCGCCCAGATCGCGCATCTGCTTCGTGACCCACAGGCCGATGTCGGTGCTGCCCGCGAGAATGCGCGTGTTCGGCCGCGCGGCCTTGATGGCGGCGAGCGCCTCGACCGTGCGCGGCGCGTCGTATTGCTGACCCTTGTGCTCGTAGTGGAAGGTGTCCTTGCGCTCGAGCGTCGCGAGCGTGCGGGCGAGCGCCTCGACGTCGACGGGCCGCTTCGGCGCGTCGGCTTCGAACATGCGCTCGGCGGCGTCGAGGATCGGGCGATAGCCCGTGCAGCGGCACAGATTGCCGGTAAGCGCATTGGCGATCTCGTCGCGCGAAGGCACCGTGCAGGCGCCCTTGCCGGCACAGCCGGCCGCCGCCGGGGCGGCGCCCGCGTGCTCGTGGCCATGCTTCTCGTAGAGCGCCCACATCGACATCACGAAGCCCGGCGTGCAGAAACCGCACTGCGAGCCGTGGCAGTCGACCATGGACTGCTGCACCGGATGCAGCGAGCCGTCCGGCTGGCGCAGGTCCTCCACCGTGAAAAGCGCTTTGCCGTCGAGCGTCGGCAGGAACTGGATGCAGGCGTTGACCGCCTTGAAGCTCACGCCGCCCGCCTCGTTGCGTTCGCCGACGACGACCGTGCAGGCGCCGCAGTCGCCTTCCGCGCAGCCTTCCTTGGTGCCGGTGCAATGCGCGTCCTCGCGCAGATACTGGAGAACGGTGCGGGTGACGCCTGCGTCGCTGACTTCGCGAATCGCGTTGCGGTGGTAGAAGCGGATCGGCTGACTCATGATTTCTGGCTCGTCTGAATGTGCGGCCCGGCTGGGGAGGCCAGGCACGCTTCTGTGGACGGTTCGAACGCTATCACCACCAATATTTACAACCCATAGGCAGAGGTACATGGGGGATATATCGTTGAATCGATAAATCGAGGGGGTCCGGCGCCAGATTGCTTATGGTGCGATGGCCGTATTTCGACATTTTTTGCTAATTTATCTCAATATCGCCACTCTTGAGCGAACGGCGCGACCCCGCCACTTCGCCTCATGTGTGCCCTGATGGCCAAAATATCTTTTCTGCATCTGCAGAAGAACCGGTTCCATGGGAGAATCACGCCTTTCCCGCGTCTTCCATCCGCATTTTCCCCATGTCCGCTGACACGGCGCCCGAGCGCAGTTCGTTTGCGACGACCTTGCAGATCATTCCGGTCGTCTTTTTCACGTTCCTCTGCTATCTGACCATCGGCATTCCGCTCGCCGTCTTGCCGGGATACGTCCACAACGACCTGGGTTTCAGCACCGTCATGGCAGGGGGCGCGATCAGCGTACAGTACTTCGCCACGCTCGCCTCGCGCGCGCTCGCGGGCCGCTCGGCCGACACGCTCGGCCCCAAACGCACGGTCAGCATCGGCCTGATCTGTTGCGGCGCGAGCGGCGTGCTGCTCCTGCTCGCCGCACTCGTCGCACATTGGCCCGAACTCTCGCTCACGCTCATCGTGGCAAGCCGTCTGCTGCTCGGGTGCGGCGAAAGCCTGTGCGGCACCGGCGCGATCCTCTGGGGCATCGGCCGCGTGGGCACCGCCAACAACGCCCGCGTGATCTCCTGGAACGGCATCGCCACCTACGGGGCGCTCGCCATCGGCGCGCCGCTCGGCGTGGAGTTGACCCATTACCTCGGCTTCTGGACGCTCGGCGCGATGGTCATCGCGCTCGCCGCGCTCGGTCGCTGGCTCGCGCGCCCCGTCGCGCCCGTGCCGCTCGTCCATGGCGAGCGCATGTCCTATCGCAGCGTGTTCCTGCGCGTGCTCCCGCACGGTTTGGGGCTCGCGCTCGGCTCGGCGGGCTTCGGCTCGATCGCCACGTTCATCACGCTTTTCTACGCCGCGCGCCACTGGCCCAACGCCGCGTTCACGCTGACGGTGTTCGGCCTCATGTTCATCGGCTCGCGCCTGTTGTTTGCCAATACGATCCGGCGCTTCGGCGGCTTTCGCGTCGCCATTGCGTCGTTCTCCTGCGAATGCGTGGGCCTCGTCCTGCTGTGGCTCGCGCCCGTGCCGCATGTCGCGCTCGCGGGCGCCGCGCTCACGGGCTTCGGCTTCGCGCTTGTCTTCCCGGCGCTCGGCGTGGAGGCCGTGGGCCTCGTGCCGGCCGCGAGCCGCGGCGCAGCGCTCTCCGCGTACTCGCTGTTCGTCGATCTCTCGCTCGGCATCACCGGGCCGCTCGCGGGCTATGTCGCGAATCTGTTCGGGTACGGATCGGTCTTTCTCTTTGCTGCAATCGCAGCAGCCGCGGCGATTGCGCTTTCGGTGTCGCTGCACCGGCGTAGCGTGCGAGCCGCGCAGATTCAACTCCAGACCTGATTTCAAGGCCTGGATGAAGGGGGAACGCAGCGCAGCAAGCCCTATACCCTTTCTATTAATTTTCAATTTCTTTCGGATATTTTTCGCTTACCTTCATTGCCAGCGAGGAGAGTTCGCATTACGAACCTTCTCGTTTTCCTCAGGCATTGGGGGTGAGCTATGACAATCCAAACGAAAGTCTCCATTTGTCTGCCAACGTGCAACCGGCCGGAGCTGTTGCGAGCGTGCATCGACTCGTGTCTCATGCAAACGCATGCGAACCTCGAGATCGTGATTGGAGACGACTCTCGCGACGACGGCACGGCGAAGCTGATCGCGTTGCACTACGCCGGCGAACCGTGCATCCGCTACCGGCGCAATGTGCCGGCGCTCGGCCAGGCGCGCAACGTGGCGAGCCTCTTCGAGCGCGCGAGCGGCGACAAGATCCTGCTGATCCACGACGACGATTTCCTGCTGCCGAACTGCGTCGAGCGGCTCCTCGCACAGTGGCAACGCCATCCCGATCTGGACGTGGCATTCGGCAAGCAGTACGAAACGGATCCTCACGGGCGCATCGACTATGCCGCGAGCCGCAGGCTCAATATCGCCTGTCACCGCACGGCCGCGGCGGCCGGCTTGCAGGTGCCGCCCGGCCGGGCAGGCATTCTGCAGATGTTTCCGAACAACGGCTGGCTCGCGAACGCGGCGCTCGTCAAGCGCATCGGCTATCCGAGCCAGTACGGAACATGCTGCGACTTCGTGTTCGGCACGCAGCTCTGCCTCGCCGCGCAACAGGTGTGCTACGTGGACGAGTACGTTTCGTGCTATCGCAAGAGCGACGTTTCGGTATCCCAGACGACACGCCGCACGCCCCATGCGTCGTCGCTGGCCGCCTGGCGCTTCCTCACGGCGCTCCCGCTGCCGCTCGAACTCGAAGCCGCGCGGCCGCCTGTCACTGCGACGGATCGTGCCGATCGTCGTCTCGCTGCACGCCTGCAATCGCGAGTTCTCCGCGGGGCTGCATCTGGCGTTCGGCAACCTCCACGCCTACCGCTATGGCTTCAGCCCGAGGCTCTACTACCACCTGCTGAAGATCTGGAGAGCCGCGCGCCGGGCTCGTCACCTACCGCTCGCACCATTGGCGCTACCGGGCGGCCCCGGCGAGCCTCAGTCCGACGCGTCGGACGCACAAAAGGAAACAGCCCGATCGGCGTGAGCCGGTCGGGCTGCGAGGTCAGCGCGCACGGACACGCATGTTCCGTACGCATCGGCCGGCGGACCGCCCTTACTTCTTCACGGTCTTCACAGCAGCCGGATCAAGCTTCTTGCCGGTCGCCTCGTTGTACTTCTGCACCCATTCCTCGGTGAGCTTGCGCACCGCGCGGCCGATCTTGCGGTAGTCCGACTCGTTGAGGTTGGCGAGCGACACGCGGCCCGACGGATGCGGCGTGCCGAAGCCCATGCCCGGCAGCAGCACGACGCGCGCGTCGCTGGCGAGGCGGAACAGCAGCTCGTTCGGCTTGACCTGCTTGAGCAGCCAGTCCACGAAATCGCGGCCGTAGATCTTCTCGCCCATGTACTCCATGTCGAGGATCGTGTAGTAGTCCACCTGGTTCGGGTCGGTTTCGTCGTAGGTGATGCCCATCTCCTCGAAGAGCGCGCGCTTGCGGCTGCGGATCAGGCGCTTGAGGGCGTGCTTGTACGCGTCCGGCGTGTCCATCAGCGAGAACAGCGAGAAGAGGACCATCTGCACCTGCTGCGGCGTCGAGAGGCCGGCCGTGTGGTTCAGCGCCACCGTGCGGCTGTCCGCGACGAGGCGGTCGATGAACTTGAGGCTGTCCGGGTCCGTCGTGATCGACTCGTAGCGCTTGTGCAGGATCTTCTTCTCTTCCTTCGGCAGCTTCGCGATCAGATGGTCGAGCACGTTGTCGCGGTGCGTCGCGACCGTGCCCAGACGCCAGCCCGTCGCGCCGAAGTATTTCGAGTAGGAGTACACGAGAATCGTGTTCTTCGGCGCGAGCGCGAAGAGCGAGACGAAGTCGTCGGCGAAGGTGCCGTACACGTCGTCGGTCAGGAGGATGAGGTCCGGGCGCTCCTTGACGATCTCGGCGATGTATTCGAGGCTCTCGTCGTTGATCCGCACCGAAGGCGGATTGCTCGGGTTGACGAGGAAGAATGCCTTGACCTTCGGGTCGCGCAGCTTGTCGAGCTCCTTCTTCGAGTACTGCCATTCGTTCTCGACCCTGGCTTCCACGTGCACGACGTTGAGCTCGTAGTCGTTGAGCTCGGGAATCTCGATGTACGGCGTGAAGATCGGCATGCCGAGCGCGATCGTGTCGCCCGCCTTGATGAGGAAATTTTCCTTCATCGTGTTGAAGATGTACGTCATCGCCGCCGTGCCGCCTTCCACCGCGTAGATGTCGAACTCGCCGACGAACGGATGCTTGCCGATCATCTCGCGGCGCAGATACTGGCCGACGATGATTTCGGACAGCTTGAGCATGCGGTCCGGCACCGGGTAGTTGCAGGCGAGGATGCCCTCGCACATTTCGTACAGGAAATCGCCGGCCGAGAGGCCGAGCTGGTCGCGCACATACGAAACGGCGCCGCCGATGAAGTCGATGCCGGCCTGGCCCTTGTTCTCGCGCAGGAACTGGTCGAAACGCTCGACGATGCCGGCACGTTGCGGGAAGCCGCCCACGCCCTCCGGCATGTACGAGAACGAGCGCTCCGACTCGCGCATCGCGAAGAGGCCCAGTTGCCAAAAGCCGTGACGCGGAATCGTGGCGAGGAAGTTCGGATTGCCGCGGCCGGCGTTGAGCATCGAAAGATTGGCCGGACGCTCGGCCGCGCCGCCGCCGGCCGCCTTGATCAGCTCGTCCTTCAGCTCGAACGGGCTCAGCGCGTCGAGACCCGACTTTTCCTTCGCGTCTTTACCTTTTGCCATGATGCTTTCTCCAGTGGAAGATGGTGCGCGTGCCGGGCACATGCAGGTTGGTCCGCAGCCGGCACGAAAGCGGGTGACAGGGTGAACCGGCGGACGGGCGCCCCGCGTGAAGCGCCGCCCGCATTGACTTCGCGTCAGGCAAGACCGACCACGAGCGGCCCGAGCAGCGTGAGCAGCACGTTGGCGATCGCATAGGTGATGGCGAACGGCACGGTCGGCACAGCGCTTTCGGCCTTGTCGAGAATGCCGCCGAACGCCGGGTTCGCGCTGCGTGCGCCGGACAGCGCGCCCGCGAGAATCGCCGCGTTGTTGTACTTCAGCACGTAGCGGCCGAAGAGCATCGTGAGGATCAGCGGAACCATCGTCACGACCACGCCGAGCAGGAAGATCGTGATGCCGCTCTGCTTGATCGTCACCACGGCCTGCAGGCCGGAGTTCAGGCCCACCACCGCCACGAACGCCGCGAGGCCGAAATCCTTGAGCAGTTGCGAAGCGGCCGGCGGCATCACGCCGTACATCGGGTGCTTGCCGCGCATCCAGCCGAACAGCAGACCCGCCAGCAGGCAGCCGCCGCCCGAGCCGAGCGTGAGCGGAATCCCGGCCACGTTCACGACGATCAGGCCGATCAGCAGACCGAGCACGAGGCCGACGCCCATGTAGATGAAGTCGGTCTTGTTGCTGTACGCCAGCTCGTAGCCGGCCTCCTGCACCGCGCGCCTGGTGTCGGTCGCCGTGCCGTAGACGGTGATCACGTCGCCGTGTTCGAGCTTCGTTTGCGGCAGGACCGGCACGGGCTGGCCCACGCGCTCGATCTTCTCGATGTACACGCCGTGGCGCATGTCGCGGTCCACGTTCTTGCGCACCTCGGCAATCGTCGTGTGGTTCATGCCCTTCTTCGTGAACACGAGCTGGCGCGTCTGCATGACGAGGCTCATGCCGCCCGAATCCGGCACTTCCGGCCCGATCAGCGCGCCCACCTCGACCATCTGCTCGCGGCGCCCCACCACCAGCACGACGTCGTCGCGGCTCAGCACGAAATCGGGCGTGGCGTCGATCGCTTTGCCCGCGCGGCGCACCTTCTCGATCGCAACAAGGTCTTTCTCGGCCGTTTCGAGCTGCTTGACCGTCTTGCCCGCTGCCGCTTCCACGCGGAACACACGGCCGAACAGTTCGGGCAGCGCGGTGACCTGGCCCGGCCCCGTCGAACCGCCGCCGCCGGACATCTCCTTCTCGGCGTCGAGCGAAGCCTCCCGCAGCCCCTGCCCCATGAATTTCGGCAGGATGTTCACGCAGACGATGATCGCGCCGAGCGAGCCGAACACGTAGGTCACGGCATAGCCGATCGCCACGTCGGCCTGCATGGCCTTCACCTGGTCGGGCGGCAGGCCCAGGCGCGCGATGGCGTCGCCCGCCGTGCCGATGATCGCCGACTGCGTCATGCCGCCGGCGGCGAGACCCGCGGCGAGCCCCTTGTTGAGGTGAAAGAGCTTCGCGCAGACGATCACGGTGACGAGGCCCGCGACGGCCATGAACACGGCCATGGCGATCTCGCGCAGCGTCTTGCGGTTGAGCGAATTGAAGAAGCCCGGGCCCGAGTCGTAGCCGACGGCATAGATGAAGACGGCGAACATCACCGCTTTCACGCCGTTGTCCACCGTCACGCCCGCCTGGCTGATCACGACGGCCGCAAGGAGCGAGCCGCCCACGCCCCCCAGTTGGAATTTGCCGAAGTTGATCTGGCCGACCCAATAGCCGACGGCCAGCGAGAGGAACAACGCGATTTCCGGAGACTTATGAAAGATGTCGTGTAGCCATTCCATCGTGCCCTCGCATTTGAAGTGACTGCCTGCCGTTGTGGAAGTAAGCCGGGTTCAAGGCCGGATCCGGCGCCTGCGTGACTCGCGAATCGCCCGCGAGCCGCCCCTCAACCGAACTTCGCCGCCAGCCCGACCACCACGGGGCCCATCAGCGGCAACAGAATGTTCGACAACGCATACGTGATCGTGTAGCCGATCACTGGAGTCGAGTTCCCCGCTACGCCGACGAGCGCACTGATCGCCGGCGTGCTGCACTGCTGACCTGCAATTGCGCCGAGCAGCATCGGCACTTCGAGCTTGAGAAACATGCGCCCGATCCAGAGCGACAACAGACCGGGCACCGCCACGAGCAAGATGCCCGCGAGCGGCAGCGCAACGCCGTACTCGCGCACGAGCCTGATGGCGTCGGGACCGGCCGAGAGCCCCACTGCCGCGATGAAAGTGGCAAGACCGAAGTCTTTGAGCACCTGCGCTGCAGCCGACGGCAGCGAGCCCACCACCGGAAAGTGCGAGCGCAACCAGCCGAAGAAGAGCCCCGAAAGCAGGCAACCGCCGCCGGTGCCGAGCACGAGCGTCACGCCGCCGACCGTCGCCCCGAGACGGCCGATGGCCATGCCCACCAGCACGCCGAGGCCAAGGTATACGAAGTCGGTTTTTTGCGTCCGCTGGATGACGTAGCCAAGACGCTTCGCCCCGCGTGCGACATCCGTGGGCGCGCCTACGAGCGTGAGCACGTCGCCGCGCTGGACCACGGTGCCCGGGAACGCGGGCACCGTGGTATCCGCACGCGTGAGCGCGGCGACATAGATGCCGCGCCCCTGCTCGGGGGTCGCGCGCTCGCGCAGCTGAGCGAGCGAAAGATTGTTGACGTCACGGCGCGTCACCAGCACGTCGGTGCGCTGGGCGAGCAGATGGGTGAAGCTCTCGCCTGAGACTTCTTCGCCGAACGCCTGCGAAGCCTCGACGATCGCTTCGCGCCGCCCCGCGACGAACACGGTGTCGCCGGCCTGCAGGACGAACTGCGCATCGACTTCGCGTTGCTTGCCGGCGCGCAGCACGCGCTCGATCGTCACGTTGTTGCCGTAGCGCGCCTCGATCGCCGACACGACGCCGCCCGCCGCCGGCCCGACGAGGAACGCACGGCCGACGAGCGGCGGCAGCGCGAGCCGCTGCCCTTCGTCGAGCACGCCGTCGCCGCCCAGCTTGCGAAAGAGCCGCGCCGCCTCGTCGCGCAGGTTGATGCGAAGAAGGAGCGGCGCGATCTGGCTCGTGAACAGGACGATGGTGATAAGGCCGAACAGGTAGCTCACGCTGTAGGCCGTGGCGATGTTCGACTGGAGCATCGTCACCTGGGCTGCCGGCATGCCGAGCTTCGAGACGGCCTCGGACGCCGTGCCGATCACGGCCGACTCGGTCGCCGCGCCGGCGAGCAGGCCAGCAGCGGTGCCCGGGTCGAGCTTCATCGTAACGACTGCAATCATCACGAGCGTCATCACCGAAACGATCTCGACAATCGAAAGGAGCCCGTAGCGCCAGCCGCGCAAGGCGTTGGCGAAGAACTGCGGGCCGCCCGTGAAGCCGAGCGCGAAGATGAAAAGTGCGAAAGCAATGTTCTTGAGGTCGGTGTCGATGCGTGCGCCCGTTTGCCCCAGCACGAGCGCGACGATCAAGGTGCCGCACACGCCGCCCAGCGAGATCGGCCCGAATTTGATGGATCCAATCAGGTAACCCAGCGCCAGACTGAGGAAAAGCGCAATCTCGGGTTGCGATTTCAGCAATTCGACGATCATGAGTGTCCGGTAAGCCGAATTACGTTCCGGCGTTAAAGAAGCGCATAAAAAAACGTGCCCTTTGTCATGCAAAGTCACGCACGTCCTGTTTGCAGCGCAGCAGATCCGTACCGGCATCCGTAATCAGACAATCGCCACAATTATTTCCCGCTTATGTTACGGCCGCGACTACTTATACACGATTCGAATGAGACATGGATCGCCGGTGGACTATTACAGAAAAGTCCCGGTAATCTGACAGACGTCGCCTCCCCACTGGCGGCCAATAGCTGTAGAGCCTTTATCCACAAGGCAAAGCGCGGTTCAATTGCACATAGGATCATCATGCATTCTTCATTCAATTCCCATGCCAGATGAGTGCTGAATCCTTTACACATATGCAATACCGCTGTGTTTTGAGATAGATATTGTAATTTCCATAAAGTGTCAATATGATTTTCGTTCAAGTACAGCCAATGCAAGATCGCCGCGCCCCAGTTCATATCGCTGACTCTGTCAGAAATTGCTTTACCCGATCCATGCATCCAGCATACGAGGCGAATATCCATGAACCAGATACACGCCATGCGCGTTTTCGTTAGGGTTGCTGAAACACAGAGTTTCCGTCGCGCCGCACAGCAACTCGACGTTTCCAACGCGCTCGTCACCCGATCGGTCGCGATGCTCGAGGCGCATCTGCATACCCGTCTCATCAACCGCACCACGCGCAATCTTTCGCTCACCGAAGCAGGACTGCGCTATCTGGAAGGCTGCCGCAGTCTGCTAGAGGAACTCGATCACCTCGAACACAGCGTCGCCCATACCGAACGCGAGCCGAGCGGCACCCTGCGCGTGGTTGCCGCGGGCGCGCTCTCGCTTGCCACGCTCACGCCGCTCATCGACGGCTACCGGCGGCTCTACCCGCGCGTCAACGTGCGGCTCACGCTGGCCGAGCGGCGCATCGATCTGATCGAGGATGGTTTCGACTGCGGCATCGTCGCGGCCGCAACGGCGCGCAGCAGCGATCTCGTCGAGCGCTCGCTCGGCACGACGACCTTCGTGCCCTGCGCGGCGCCCGCGTGGCTCGCGGAGCACGGCGAGCCGCGCACGCCCGCGCAGCTTGCGCGGCACGCCGCGGTCACGCTGCCGCCCGAGGAGCGTAGCGCGACGTGGCAATTTGCCCGGCCCGGCGAGCATGCCGAGCAGGTGACGTTGCGGCCGGCCTATGCGGTCAACAACATGTTGATGGTGCGCCTCGCGGCGCTCGCGGGAATGGGCGTGGCGATCGTGCCGACTTCGCTCGTTGCCGACGACCTCACGGCGGGGACGCTGCGGCGTCTGTTGTCCGACTACGAAATCGACGACCCCGAAGCGCAGATGTCGATCGTCTATCCGAGCCGCCAGTATCTGCCCGCAAGGACGCGCCGCTTCGTCGACTATGCCGTCGAGCACTTCGAGAATGTGCGCGCGGCCACGGGCGCGAGCATGCGGTCGCTCAACGCCGCGAAAAGCAGCGCCGCGCTGCTGGCCGTGCCGGAACTCTGAGCGTCTCGCCCGCGCCGGGGCGGCGGTTCGAGGCCGCGTCGGGACGCAGGTGCGGGCGCGGGTGCGCCCGCGTCACTCGCCATAGGCGTTCTGCACCGCCGCGCCATCGCCGAGGTCCCCGGCGCCGCACAATTGGCGCAACAGCGACGCTTCGCGCTCATGCACCTCGACGGGCAGCCACAGGGCGCCCGCCCACGCGAGATAACGCGCCCGGTGCTGACCGTTGCGAAATCCCACCACGCCTTCGCGCGCGATCCCGAGCCAGCCCGCCACACCCGGCGCGCGGCGCGTCGAGATCGTGACGTAGGGCATCTGCGGCACGCGCTCGCTGCCCGGGTTGAGAAAGTCGCGGATGCCTCGCACCTTGCCCGCATGCCAATCGTCCACGGGGCGCAGCACGTAGTCGGTGTCGTCGCGGTCGGCGCAGGCGAGCAGCTTGTGAAGATCGACGATCACCACTTCATGGCGCGTGCCGTCGGTCGTGAACACGCGTGTGAGGCGCACGTGGTCGTAGGCCGGATGGCCGGACAGCGGCACGATCCAGAGCGGCGGCATGGCGGCGGCAGGGGAGAGAGAGCTTGGGTCGGGCGTAGACATGAACGACGGCAGCATGCGAGAGAGAAGCAGTTCTTTTGACTAAAAGCGGCCTAAGCTACGAGTCATTCGTGACGCTCTTGTGACCTATGCGCGGGGCATGCACGCGATGGAGACCCTCATGCACATCGAAACCTTCGGCGAGCACGTGCGCATCGAGGCCAGCGGCTTCGTGGCGACCATCGTGCTGGAGCATCCCGCGTGCCGCAACGCCATCGACCGCCCTACGGCAGACGCGCTGACCGATGCCTTCGTTCGTTTCGAAACGAATCCGCACTGGCACGCAGCCGTACTGTTCGGGGCGGGCGGAACCTTCTGCGCGGGTGCCGACCTCACGGCGCTGGCCGACGAAAGCCGGCGCAACGAGATCCATGCCGACGGCGGCGGCCCGGGCCCGCTCGGCCCGACGCGCATGCAGCTCGCCAAGCCCACAATCGCCGCTATTACAGGATACGCCGTCGCCGGCGGCCTGGAACTGGCATTGTTGTGCGATCTGCGAATCGTGGAAGAGGATGCGGTGCTGGGCGTGTTCTGCCGCCGCGTGGGCGTGCCGCTGATCGACGGCGGAACGGTGCGGCTGCCGCGCCTGATCGGCCTCTCCCGGGCGCTCGACCTGATCCTCACGGGCCGCCCCGTCGAGGCGCACGAAGCGCTGGCGTTCGGGCTCGCGAACCGGGTGGTTCCCCACGGCGAGGCGCGGGCGGCCGCGCAAGCGCTCGCCGCGCAGATCGCGGCGTTCCCGCAGGCCGCGCTGCTCGCCGACCGCTGGTCCGCCGTCGAGAACAGTGCGCTCGACAGCCTGGCCGAAGCCCTGCGCCGCGAAGGCGCGGGCGGCTATCGCGCGGTGCTCGACGAGGGCCTGGCGGGCGCGACCCGCTTTGCGGCGGGTGCCGGGCGTCATGGCGATCCGCTCCAAAATTGAGCGGTCCTGGTGTCTGTTTTTTCCGCCCAGGGAGCACTGGACCGGCAAGGTGTTGGGCGTATGGCACAACCGGGTGGCGCAACAAAAAGCGGGCCGCATGCGAACTTTCAGGATTAAGTACAATTCCGTGTTGACTTAATTGCGGCTTCCCGGGTGCGGCGCACACCGCCCGCCGCGCCACCACGATTCCCCCTCCCATGCCCCTGCCCCTTCTTGCTCTTGCCGTCGCCGCATTTGGAATCGGTACCACGGAATTCGTCATCATGGGGCTCTTGCCCGACGTGGCGCGCGATCTCGCCGTCTCGATCCCGGCAGCGGGCATGCTGGTCTCGGCCTACGCGCTCGGCGTCACCATCGGCGCGCCGATCGTCGCGATCGCCATCGCCAACGTGCCGCGCAAGGCCGCGCTCATGCGGCTCATCGGCGTTTTCATCGTCGGCAACCTGCTCTGCGCGCTCGCGCCGAACTACACGATCCTCATGGCCGCGCGCATCGTCACCGCGTTCTGCCACGGCGCGTTCTTCGGCATCGGATCGGTGGTGGCCGCCGGCCTCGTCGCGCCCAACCGCCGCGCCCAGGCCATTGCGCTGATGTTCACCGGCCTCACGCTTGCAAACGTGCTCGGCGTGCCGCTCGGCACGGCGCTCGGCCAGATCGCCGGCTGGCGCGCCACCTTCTGGGCCGTCACGGGCATCGGCGTGCTTGCCGCCCTCGCGTTGTGGATCTGCCTGCCCGCGAAGATCGAAATGCAGAAGGCGAGCCTCGTGCACGAGTTCACGGTGCTGAAGAATCCGCAGGTGCTGATGGTGCTCGGCATCAGCGTGCTCGCGTCCACCAGCCTCTTCGCCGTGTTCACCTACATCACCCCGATCCTCGAGGACGTGACCGGCTTCAGCCCGCACGAGGTGACCTTCGTGCTGCTGGTGTTCGGCCTCGGCCTCACCGTGGGCAGCACGCTGGGCGGCAAGCTCGCCGACTGGAAGCTGATGCGCTCGCTGCTGGTCTTCCTCGGCTCGATCGGCATCGTGCTCGCCGTGTTCGCGGCCACCATGCACGACGCGCTCGCCGCCACGGCAACCCTCTTTGTCTGGGGCATCCTCGCGTTCGCGATCGTGCCGCCGCTGCAGATACTGATCGTCAATCGCGCCAGCGAGGCGCCGAATCTGGCGTCCACGCTCAACCAGGGCGCCTTCAACCTCGGCAATGCGGGCGGCGCGTGGCTTGGCGGCGTGGCGATCAGCGCGGGCGTGCCGCTCGCCTCGCTGCCGTGGCTCGGCATGGCGATGGCCTTCTCCGCCCTCGCGCTCACGCTGGTCTCGGCGCAACTCGACCGCCGCGCGCGCCGGCGCGTGGCCGTGGCGGGGCCGGGCTCCTGCGCCTGAGGGTTCGCTGCGCGCGCCTCACGCGCCTTGCCCCGGCACCGCCACCGCAGCGCGCCGTCCGCCGCCGCGCGAACGCGCCGCCGTAGTAGTAGCATCTCGCCCGATGAAAATCGTCCTCATCCGCGATTTCCTCGCGCTGATCCTGAGCGTCGCCGTGGTCGGCATCGGGTATGGCGCCACATTCCCTCTCACGGCTCTCGCGCTGGCCGAGTCCGGCCACGGCAGCGCCGTCACCGGTCTCTTGACCGCCGCGCAGGCGTTCGGCGGACTCGCCGTTGCGCCGCTTGCCGCGTGGGTTTCGCGGCGCCTTTCCAAATATCAGGTGATCGTCGGCGCCGTGCTCGTCTTTCTCGGCGCACTGTGCTGGGAGCGAACGCGCGGTCTCGTGCGGGCCTGAACCGCGCCCCCGGAAACGGCGAACGGCCGGTGCGCCTTGCCGCGCATCGGCCGTTCCGTTTGCACTCCAGATAAGCGAGAGCGCGAGCTCCCTCGCAGGTAGTCAGACGATCAGGACTCCAGTGCAGGCAGAATCTTGCCGGCACAAGTGCCGAAGCCGACGCGATAGCCGTTGCCCTGGCACCAGCCCGCGAGCGTGAGCTCGTCGCCGTCCTCGATGAAGCCGCGCGACCCGCCATCCTTGAGTTCGAGCGGATTCTTCGCATTCCACGTGAGTTCTAGCAGGCTGCCGAACGAGTCGGGCGTCGGCCCCGAGATCGTGCCCGAACCCATCAGATCGCCCACGCGCGTGTTGCAGCCGGCTACCGTGTGATGCGCAAGCTGCTGCGCCATCGACCAGTACATGTAGCGGAAATTCGTGCGCGCGATGGTGCTCGCCTCGCCTGCTCCTTCGGGGCGCAGCCGCACTTCGAGCGCGATATCGAACGCATGATCGCCTTCGTGACGCAGATATTCGAGCGGCTGCGGCTCCTGCTGCGGCTGGGCCACGCGGAACGGCTCCAGCGCGTCGAGCGTTACCACCCACGGCGAGATCGAGGTCGCGAAGCCCTTCGCATTGAACGGGCCGAGCGGCACGTATTCCCACTGCTGGATGTCGCGCGCGCTCCAGTCGTTAAGCAGCACCATGCCGAAGATGTGGTCCTCGGCGTTTGCGCAGGCGATCGGCTCGCCCAGCGCGTTGCCGCGGCCGACGATAAAGCCGGTCTCGAGTTCGATATCGAGCTTGCGGCACGCGCCGAACACGGGGCGCTCCTGGTCGGGCAGCTTGAGCTGCCCCCGCGGACGGCGCACCGGCGTGCCGCTCACCACCACCGACGAGGCGCGGCCGTTATAGCCGATCGGCATTTCCGTCCAGTTCGGCAGCAGCGCATTCTTCGGATCGCGAAACATGCTGCCCACGTTCGTCGCATGCTCTTTCGACGAATAGAAGTCCGTATAGCCGGGAATCTCCACCGGCAGATGCAGCGTGGCGTCGGCCTGGCGCACGAAGGCACGCGCCTTGAGCGCCGCATCGTCGCGCAGCGGCGCGCTCTCGCGCGCCAGCAGCGCGGAAAGCTGGACGCGCACGCTGCGCCACGCCTCGCGGCCCAGCGCGATGAACCCGTTCAGCGCCCCACGCGCGAACACGTCCTGCGGTGCGCCCGCGGGCAGGCGCAGCAGGCCCGCGTCGTGCAGCACCGCGAGGTCGACGATCAGGTCGCCGATCGCGACGCCCACACGCGGCGCCGCGTTCTTCGTATCGCCGAACACGCCGAACGGCAGGTTCTGGATCGGAAAGTCGCAGTGCGGATCGTTGGCGCTCTCGATCCAGCTCTTGCGCGCGGGGTCGAGCGTCGCCTGAAGCGCGTTCGTCAGATGGCTGCTCATTGCTGCTCCGGATTGAAATGTTTCTCGAGGCCTTGCCAGCACTCGTAGTAGTTGGCCTGCAACTGCGCCGATTCGAGCGCGTGGCGCGTCGGGCGGATCAGCGTGCGGGTCTCGAACATGAACGCCATCGTGTCGCCGACCTTGTGCGGCTTCGAGGTGTCGGCGCTCGAAGCTTTCTCGAAGGTCTCGGCATCCGGGCCGTGACCCGACATGCAGTTGTGCAGGCTCGCGCCGCCCGGCACGAAGCCTTCGGCCTTGGCGTCGTAGACGCCGTGCACGAGGCCCATGAACTCGCTCGCGATGTTGCGGTGGTACCAGGGCGGGCGGAACGTGTTCTCGGCCGCGAGCCAGCGCGGCGGGAAGATCACGAAGTCGATGGCGTCGACGCCCGGCGTGTCGGTGGGCGCATGCAGCACGAGGAAGATCGACGGATCCGGGTGGTCGTAGCTGATCGAGCCGATCGTGTTGTAGCGGCGCAGATCGTATTTGTAGGGCGCGTAGTTGCCGTGCCATGCCACGACGTCGAGCGGCGAATGGCCGATGTCCGCGCGCCACAGTTCGCCGTTCAGCTTCGTGACGAGCTCGAAGCGGCCCTCGCGGTCCTCGTAGGCCGCATGCGGCGTGAGGAAGTCGCGCGGGTTCGCGAGGCCGTTCGAGCCGATCACGCCAAGGTCGGGCAGGCGCAGCAGCGCGCCGAAGTTTTCGCAGACGTAGCCGCGCGCTTCGCCATCGGGCAGATCGACCGTAAAGCGCACGCCGCGCGGAATCACGACGATCTCGAACGGCTCCACGTCGAGCTGGCCCATTTCGGTCGCGATCGCAAGACGGCCATGCTGCGGGACGATCAACAATTCGCCGTCCGAATTATAGAAAAAGCGATCCGTCATCGGACGGTTCGCGGCGTACAGGTGGATCGCGCAACCGCTCATCGAGGCCGCCGAGCCGTTGCCCGCCATCGTCACCCAGCCGTCGACGAAGTCGGTGGGCTCGGCGGGCATCGGCAGCGGGTCCCAGCGCAACTGGTTCGGCGGCGTGGGCGGCACGGCGCCAAAGTCGGCGCAAAGGCGCGGCGCGCCATGCAGCGCGCGCGCGGCGAGCGGCGTGAACGGCTGGTGCACGGCGCCCGGGCGGATGCGGTAGAGCCACGAACGCCGGTTATGCGAGCGCGGCGCGGTGAAGGCCGTGCCCGAGATCTGCTCGGCGTAGAGGCCGTAAGCCACGCGCTGCGGCGAATTCCGGCCCTCGGGCAGCGCGCCGGGCAGCGCCTCGGTCGCGAATTCGTTGGCGAAGCCGCTCATGTAGCCGCGCTGGGCCTGATCGGCCCCGGCGGGATGTCGCAAGGGTGCGTTCATGCTGATGTCTCCACGTGCTCCGAGGCGGCGGCAAGCCGCCCGGCGTGATCCGGGTCAAATCGGAAAGGATGCGACGGCGCGTCGCGTGATTTACGAATAGTAAAACGGATTATGAATAGTGAAATATAGTAAAAACCCTGGTTCCTGGTCATTCACAGGTGATTCGCGGGAAATCGGGCGCAGGATCAAGGCCGTCCGGCGGGGTGCCATCAATAACGTTATAAGCAAGAAGTCGAATCGCCGGGCCCGGCGGCTGCTACCATCGAGTCATGCGGCCCCAGCGCACGCGCGACGCGCGGCGCCTTGGTCAGGGCCAGCGCCGCCACCCACATCAACATGAAAGCTCTCACCGTTCCCGAGCTCGTCGCCCGCGCCGCTGAACACCCCTTTCTCGGCGAGCATCTTGCGATGGGCACGGGCGCCCACCACGGCCAGGCTGTCGCGAGACGACGCGGCATGGAGCTGTTGTCGGCCTACGAGCCGATCTACGACATCAGCGTGCATAGCGGCGCGCAGTCGCTCGTGGCCGACCTCGCCAGTGCGTCGCGCTTTGGCGACGAGTTGGGCTTCCAGGCCGTGACGCTGCGCGAACAGGACGGCCAGGCCGCGCCGTGCGATCCCTTCGTCGATTCGCTCGACGACCCCGAACTGGTTGCGCTCGACCGCATGGTCCGGGCGCTGCACACCATCAACTTTCTCGGTTCGCAGCAGCATGGACTGCTGTTCCTGCGCGTGCACGAGCGCCTCTTGAAAAGCGTGAGGTACGACCACGGCAGGCATTTTTCGAACGTGCTGCTGTCGTTCGGGCTGAATCCGGGGCGCGTCGTGATCGAGCTGCCGGCGGCGGCGGTGGCGCACCGAACCTTCGTCGGTTATCTGACGAAGAGTTATCAGCGTTATGGGTTCAAGGTGGCGGGCAATCTGCCGAACGCCGGACAGATCCTTTCGGTGTCCGATATGGCGCGGCTCGATTTCGTGAAGATGGATGCGACTTCGGCGCTGCGCGATTCGATGGTCAAGCCGCTCGTGAGTTATGCCGCGCGGCTGCGCATTCCGCTGATATTCAATCGCGTCGCAGATACCGCGCAGTTCGAGCAGCTGCAGCAGTACGACGTGCGGTTCGTGCAAGGGCCCGTATTCGCGAGCCAGGATAAGTTGGTCCAACGCGGGACGGTCTGACGCGGCCGTCACCGGCGCCCGGCGGCGATGGTCCGGCCGGGCGGGCCTAGAGGCTCACGGGCTCTTGTTCGAGCAGGACGCCGAAGCGCGCCTCGACGTCGCGCCGGATGGCCTGCGCGAGTTCCAGGATATCGGCGCCTGTCGCGCCGCCGCGATTCACGAGCACCAGCGCCTGGCGATCATGCACGGCCGCCGCGCGCAGCGCACGGCCTTTCCAGCCGCACCGGTCGATGAGCCAGCCCGCCGCCAGCTTCACGCGCCCGTCGGCCTGGCGATAGGAGACGATCTGCGGCTCGCGTTCGAGCAGCGCGTCGAACTGCGCGGCTTCGATCACCGGATTCTTGAAGAAGCTGCCCGCGTTGCCGAGCAACTGCGGATCGGGCAATTTCGCGCGCCGCACGGCCACGACCGCGTCGAACACCGCGCGCGCATCGGGCGCTTCGGCGCGGCCGCTCTCGGCCAGCGCCCGCGCGAGGTCGGCGTAACCGGCGTTCGGCCGCCATTGCTTCGGCAAGCGGAACGTCACCGCCGTGATCACGTAGCGGTCGCGCCCTTCGCGTTTGAAAAAGCTGTCGCGATAGCCGAATGCGCATTGCGCCACGTCGAACTCCGCCACCGCGCCCGTCGCCCTCTCGATCGCGCGCACCGAGACGCAACGCTCGGCCATCTCGAGCCCGTAGGCGCCGATGTTCTGGATCGGCGCCGCGCCTACCGTGCCGGGAATCAGCGCGAGGTTTTCGAGCCCGGGCATGCCCGCTTCGAGCGTCCAGGCCACGAAATCGTGCCAGTTCTCTCCTGCCGCCGCCTCGACATACCAGGCCTCCTCGTCCTCGCGCACGAGGCGGCGCCCGCGCAGCGCCACAAGCAGCACGAGGCCGTCGAAATCGCGCGTAAGGACGATATTGCTGCCGCCGCCCAGCACGAGCGTGGCAAGCCCGGCCGCACGCGGGTCGCGCGCGGCTTCGGTCAGGGCAGCTTCGGTATCGATGCGGCAGGCAAAGCGCGCGCGCACGTCGAAGCCGAACGTGTTGTGCGCACGCAGCGGATAACCGGCGGCGAACCACGCGGGGGACGAATCGACGGCGGTCGAGGGAAGAGCGGACATCGGGGCCAACGAAAAAACAAAGTGGAGCCGGCGCAACAGGCAAGACGCGAGCGGCACACGCCGTGCGCCAGGCGCCTGTGCGTGGTCTGCCGGCCGCGGCGCTTGCTCCGCATGGCTGTGCGGCCTTGGGCAAACGCCCGAGCCGCCGGTAAAATGGCGTCGGTCCGTGATTATAGCGAGTGCGCGGCCCGCCGCCGGATTCGGCGGCCGTGGCCCGTGGATGCGCCGCTCGCACTTACTGGGAGAATGCAATGCCATCGTTTGACGTCGTCAGCGAAGCCAACATGATCGAAGTCAAGAACGCCATCGAGCAATCCAACAAGGAGATCTCGACGCGCTTCGACTTCAAGGGCTCGGACGCACGCGTCGAGCAAAAGGAACGCGAGCTGACCGCGTTCGCCGACGACGATTTCAAGCTCGGCCAGGTGAAGGACGTCTTGATCTCCAAAATGGCCAAGCGCAACGTGGACGTGCGCTTTCTCGACCACGGCAAGATCGAGAAGATCGGCGGCGACAAGGTCAAGCAGGTCATTACCGTGAAAAAAGGTGTGTCGGGCGATCTCGCGAAGAAGATCGTCAGGCTCGTGAAGGACAGCAAGATCAAGGTGCAGGCCAGCATCCAGGGCGACGCCGTGCGCGTGACGGGCGCCAAGCGCGACGATCTGCAAAGCGTGATCGCCTTGCTGCGCAAGGACGTGACCGACACGCCGCTCGACTTCAACAACTTCCGCGACTGAGCAGCGAACACGAGCGGCGCGTCTGCCCGGATGCGCCGCCGCAAGGGCGGAAGACTCGGGATTCCGTCGTTCCGGCCGAAATTCTTTTAGCTTAGCCAGCACATCGCGCCGCGCCTCGAAAACCATCGTTTCCGGAGTCGCGGGACGCTCAGTTCCGGCTCGTGGACCGGCGAGTCTCCGTCAATGTCAGAGTGCGTTGAAGCCGCTGCAAATGCCTCGCGCACCACGTCCTCAATGCGGGCAATGGTGTCATCCGGAAGATGCTCATACATCTTGCGCGTCGAGAAAACGGTAAAGGCGCCCACCCGGAGACACTGTCACATGCGGAGCATCCTCGCCAAGCGAGTATCTCCGCAGTCCGACGATTTCACGCGCCCCAGAGCGTCCAGGATGGTAGTACCTTGAGATCATATTCCACGCTAATTTCTGCAGCTCGTCATTAGCGCTCGATGAATTGCAAAAATAAGCCCCTTCACGGATCAGAAAATTGCTCAATTCGTTGTTGGCAAGTGTTCGATCAAAAAGGCTGCTGGTGTTGGTTGTCATTGAATTTTTACCGCCCGCTGATAAATTGGCGGCATCGTTGCGGCGATAGGTTGCCATACTGCTGCCGGCCGCTGTCTGCATCTGCTCCGGATACACCAGGACAGTGGTGACGACATTTATGGTGTCGCCGTTCTTTCTTCCGCGCTACTTCGTTATCTATGGAATTGGCATCCACGAGGGTTCGCAAAGCCGAACGGCAACGTTATAGCCAATGTTTCGAGTTTGAAACGTCACGATATTTCAAGGAGTCCGACGTAATATTTACGTCACCCGATTAATCAACCCCCGTACGAGCTATCGGGATTGAGTACGGCAAGACAGGTGCTGCCAGCAGTCTGCGGCACACCCTGAGTATTCAAGGCGGAAAATTAGTTTCAGACCGTATTTCAGTCCAGTTTTCAAAATTTGATTATCTATCGGTTGACGTGGCACATTTGTGAAATCTAAAATCGGCCCGCTATACAGTCAGTCGAGACCGTTTCGTTGAAAACGCGGGTTATCAGCCGCAATGCACAAGAATATGGAAACCGCATGAATCCGACCGAACTGGCCCGGATGATCCGGGGAGGCCTGATCCAGCAGGACCGCCTGATCAAGGCAGATATTCCATCTTTACCGAATAATGCGCTTGTGCCGCGCCGAGCGGTAACTTGTTCCGAACTCGGCCGCGATTTCAGCGTCACGCTTGATATGGTGTCCACAGCGGGCGATATCGAGTTGAAGACGCTGATTGCGCAGCAAATGACGCTGTGGATCCAACAGGCGGATAAATCCTGTCTCCCGGTCAACGGCTATATTCACACCGCGCGCCGGCTGGGTGCAGATGGCAGCTTTTCTGGCTATCAGCTGACATTCGCCTCATGGATGCACTTCCTCAAGTTCCGCCGCGATATGCGGTACTGGCAGGACAGGAGCGCGGACGCCATCATCACGGATGTATTCAACGCACATCCGCAGGCTCAGGGGCAGTTTCAGTTTGTCTTGCGCAAGCCGTTGCCCCAGCGGTCGTATTGCCGCCAGAGCGAGACCGACTGGAATTTTGTACAGCGGCTGATGGAGGAGGAAGGCCTGTTTGGCTTCTGGCGTTACGGCCAGGACGGCAAGTCGCACACGCTGGTCGTGACCGACGACATCCATTCGCTCGATGAAGTGTCGACGAATCCGCTCAGCTTCTACCGGTCCGGCACGGGCAGCGAAACGGATGCGTTCACGCAATGGTCGGGTTCACGGACCCTGCAGAGCACTACCTACACGACGCGCACGTTCGACTACAAGGCGCCATCGTCGGCAGTCAGCCCCAAAGGGACATCGCTGCCGACGATGTCCGGCCAGGGAAATTTGCCGGAGCAGGCAGAGGTCTACGAATATACCGGCGCGTACACGTACCTCGACCCGTCCCGCGGCGAGCAGCTTTCGAAGGTTCATCTTGAAGAGTGGGAATCCCGCGCCAAGCGGTTCTACGCGGTGGGCGGCGTTCGGGGAATTGACGCGGGGCGACGCTTCGAGCTGAGCGGTCATCCGGAGCATGACCGCGATGCGTCCAGCCAGCGGGAGTTTGCGGCGATCAAGGTGCGCCGTTATATCGAAAACAACCTACCGCTGTCGGACCAGGAAGCGAGCTTCCCGCACAGCCTGCAGAACGAACTGGCGCAGGCAAAGGCCGGGCATACGGAAGGAACGGTCACCCACGAAGACGGTTCGGCGGGCTTTTATCTGGTTGAAGTCGAAGCGCAGCGCGTGACGGTTCCGTACCGCAGCCCGTTCGAGCACAAGAAGCCGGAGATGCACCTGGAGACGGCCATCGTCGTAGGGCCGCAGGGCGAAGAGATATACACGGACGAACTGAACCGGGTGAAGGTCATGTTCACCTGGGATCGGCAGAACGCGGGGGATGAGGGCGCTTCGTGCTGGGTAAGAGTTGCGCAGTCGGACACGGGGGGCGGATACGGGAGCGTCCACGTTCCGCGAGTGGGCGAGGAAGTGCTGATCGGCTATATGGGCGGCGACTGTGATCGGCCTATCGTCCTGTATCGCGTCTACAACGGAGAGGTCCAGCCGCAGTGGCACAGCAACGGCATCCTGTCGGGATACCGGTCGAAGGAGTACTCGGGTTCCGGCTATAACGAAATGGTGCTGGACGACGCCACCGGACAGAACCGCATGCGGCTGATGAGCAGCACCGGGAACAGCGTGCTGCACCTGGGTTACCTGGTCGACCAGAGCGGCAACACGCGCGGCGCCTACCTGGGTTCAGGGTTCGATCTGGGGACCGCTTCGTATGGCGCGGTCAGTGCTGCGCAGGGACTTTACGTCGCGACGTATCCGAAGCAGGCGGGCAGCCAGCAGCTCGACGTTCGCGAAGCGCAGCAGCAGCTCGTCAGTGCCGAGAGCACGATCCAAGGGCTGTCGCAGGCGAGCCAGCAACATCAGGCGGAGAGTCTCGATGCCGGTCACGACGCATTGAAGACTTTCACCGATGCGACGCAGAACAGTGTGCAGGGCTCGCAGTCGGGGGGCAGGACGGGGGGCGGCGGCACGGGCAGTGCGAACGCATTCAAGGCTCCGGTCATGCTGTTCGCGAGCCCATCCGGTATGGCGTTGTCGACGCCGCAGTCGGTACATGTGTCGAGCGACCAGCAGATCAATCTCGTCAGCGGCCAGAGCACGTTCATCGCAAGCGGAAAGTCGCTGGTGGCGAGCGTGGCGGAGAAGATCAGCCTGTTCGTGCAGAACGCGGGGATGAAGCTGTTTGCGGCGCAGGGGAAGGTGGCGGTTCAGGCCCATTCGGACAACATCGAACTGACCGCGCAGAAGACGGTGAAGGTGCTGTCGGCTACGGAGAATATCGAAGCGGCTGCGAAGCAGGAAATCCTGCTGACTTCGGGAGGCGCGTATATCCGGCTCAAGAGCGGCAATATCGAGATTCATGCGCCGGGAAAAATCGATATCAAGGGCGCCTCGCATGCATTCAGTGGTCCGACGCAGCTCGACTATCCGCTGTCGCCGTCGCCAACGTCCCGCGACCCCGACGCGTTGCAATATCTGTATCACGACGACACGCCCGTGCAGGGCGCCAAGTTCACCATCCACTACGACAGCGGTGCCACGTTCTCCGGCACCGTCGACGGCCAGGGCATGGCCGACCTGACGAACGCACCGAAAGGATCGGGACGCATCGAATTGGGCGAAGACAGCCGAGCCTACGAAATCAAGGCCACCGAGAAAAATCCCGGCTACAAGGCCGATTGGAGCGATTCCGACATGCAGCAGTCCCTGGACAGGATGCAGGGGGGGCAGTCATGAGCGACAGCAGGATCAGCCAGGCTGCGTCCGAGGTCGGCGACTATCTATGGCGCGGAGCCACTGCGGTCGGCAATACCGTTGTCGGCGCCGTAGCCGGAGAATTCTCGCAAAAGCGCAACAGCGGTGCCATCGTCATTGATGCTGTTGTCAGCATGTTCCCGGTAGCGGGCGAAGTCACCGCCGCGCGCGATGCGATCGCTATCACCATTCGCATGTGTGATGATCCGAAGGATCGGGAGGACACGTGGGAATGGGTCGCGCTGGTGCTCTGTCTGCTGGCCGTCGTTCCAGTGGCCGGTGGCCTGCTCAAGGGTGTGGGCAAGCTGCTGATGCGCGCGGTCGAGAAATCCGAGGACCTGGCCAAGCTGTGCAGGGAAATCCTGGCAATCGTCCGCAAGGCCGGCTTGGGCGATGCGGTGCAGTGGTTCAGAAAGCTGGACTTCACTCAATATCAAGACGTGGTAGTCAAAGCATTTGGAACGATGCTGGATCGCATCGGCAAGGCGCTGAATTTCATTCTGAACAAGCTCGGCTCCGTCATCCCTGCGCAAGTGCAGAGCTACATCCGGAAGCTATTGCCCAACCTCGAAGAACTGCGCAAGCTGGGGGACACCAAGATCGCGCAGGGCATCAAAGATTTGATGCGGTTGCTGGAGCGGGTTCGAAGCCATCTGGTGGAGGGCACCTGGGCGGATGTGTCGGTGGGAGGCGGCACCA
Source organism: Paraburkholderia acidipaludis NBRC 101816 (assembly GCF_000684975.1). GTDB lineage: Bacteria > Pseudomonadota > Gammaproteobacteria > Burkholderiales > Burkholderiaceae > Paraburkholderia > Paraburkholderia acidipaludis. The sequence goes on from NZ_BAXZ01000014.1 coordinate 58,095, forward strand.
CCCGGACGATGACGGAGGAGGCACGTCTGGCTCATCTGGCCGAAGATACAAAGAGCCTCGGACATAAGCCGATGACCGCCAGGGACTATGTGCCCAAAGATGGGTGGCCGGACCTTTTGGCATTCAAAGTCAGTGAGGCCATCGGAACCTTTAGCGTAAAGGCGCCACTCGAAGCAATAACGCGGACGCCAGGCGAGACAATGATTCGTGTGGTCGATAGCCGGTACCTCGATAAGCCACGGACGATTCCCGGTAAATTCTGGGCTGATAGCCTGGCCCCTAACGGAACCGTTTGGCGCACGCAGAGCGCAATCAAGCACGCCTGGAGCATGAACGGCAGTTATGCCGAAATGCAAGTGCCTACACGCGAGGCGATGGAAGCTCTTGGCATTTCAGTGCCCGCCGGCTGGGATGGAATGCGCTTGTGGAAAGGCAGAATTGCCGAGCAGTTGGACAACGAAGAACCCGGTGCCACCATGCGCTTGCTGGTGGGCGGCGATGTCCAGTTTTTCGTGGACTTTAGCCACCCATTCAACGCTCCCGTAAAAGAGTGGATACAAAAGCAGATCAAAGCGCAGCCGACGCATTGGACCGATGTGAGGCTACCGGATCAGGCCGAGGCACGCGCTCTATTTCTGGAGGAGCGCGAACGATCGGCCAAGATCAGGCAGGAAGGCTACGTGCGGCGAGCAGGAGCCGACGTTGGCAAACAATCGACGGACGAACAGAACCCATGATGCTGAATACTCTGACCATGACCCCGGCGCAGGAGCAGGATGCGCGGGCCAAGGCGTTCTATCTGCTCAAAAAGTGGACTAGCGTGACGTTTCTCGGCCACGCGGTTGGGCTGTACCGGGATTTTCTCGGCGCATACGCAAAACAATTGGACACACCGAGTCCCAATCAGAAGGAACTCGAGATCGCGTATGTCAGCAACTTCCTCGATGCATTGGTGCAAATGGATGAGGGCATTGAGACATTGCGCAAAGGTTCGGACAAGCGATCGGCCTACGACGCACTTGTTACAGGTAGTGAGCGAGGTAGCGAGCTTCTCTTTGGCAGAAGCGCACACGAAATCGGCAGAACCTACGATCCGTTCTTTCAAGCGCTCGGAGTAAGAGATACGAACTACACGGATTCCGTATATGCCACCGGATTTGCGGAAGGGGTGTGGATCGAGGAGTTGAGCTGTTTGGCGCTTAAGTGCACAGCCGGGTTGAATTTTATGGGGTTGCTCACATACGGACAGCGTGACGATGGGGGTCCCCGTGTCTTCGAGCACTGGACCTATGAATCTTTGTTCCAGGATGCGCGATATCCGGCGTGGAGGCCTTGGCCGCCCGGTCGCAGTTATCCTTCGGAACTCCCCCCGTGTCCGCCCAAAAACCAGTCCAGCGAGGGTGAGATCCACAGCGATCAGGAGATTCCTGTCGAAGGAATCTGGGAGCCGTGGTTTCCGATCGGCAAGGTTGGTTGCCCGAATTACTTCCTCAAAGGCAGCGTCGCCCACAGATATCTGCTGGAGGGCACCAATGATGAACATGCGGTGCGCTGGCGGCTGCTGTGGGAAGACAAACGTTACCAGGATGGTAGCGTGCCCGCGGAGGAAGAGACCTACTTCCCCAAGCCCATCGCGCAACCCAGGCTGCGTGCTTTGCCAGGCGAGCCTTGCCCGCGCGCCGGCTACTGGCAAAACCCGGCGATGAAAAGTCAGGTGTACGTCAAGGCCGGAGAACCCATGCCGGGCCCCCCGCACACTTCATGGGGAATGGTCATCTGGCATTATTGCGATCCGCAGCCGGACAACTGAGTTTTTCCAAAAATCCGCGAGAGGCGAATGGGACTCCGGGTCAACCTGCCCACCGCCTCAATCGAGCCTGAACTGCCCCACCGCCGCCGCGAGATTCGTCGCCTGGCCGCGCAGCGCCGCGGCCGCCGCCGTCGATTCCTCGACGAGCGCCGCGTTCTGCTGAACCATTTCGTCGAGCTGGCTCACGGCGCGGTTCACTTCCTGAATGCCGCGCGTCTGCTCGCTCGCCGCATTCGTGACCTCGGAAATGATGGTCGTGACGTTCCCCACGTTCTGCACGATTTCGTCCATCGTCTCGCCCGCGCGGCGCACCTGCTGCGAGCCCGACGTGACGCTCGCCACCGTCGACTCGATCAGGTCCTTGATCTCCCGCGCCGCCTGCGCGCTGCGCTGCGCGAGGCTGCGCACCTCGCCCGCCACCACCGCGAAGCCGCGGCCCTGCTCGCCCGCGCGCGCCGCTTCCACAGCCGCGTTCAGCGCGAGAATGTTGGTCTGAAAAGCGATACCGTCGATCACGCCGATGATGTCCGCAATCTTCACCGAGGCCTCTTCGATCGACCCCATCGTGCGCACCACGTCGTTGATGACGGCGCCGCCGCGCGAGGCCACCTGCGAGGCGGAGGCCGCCGTCACGTCGGCCTGCTGCGCCGCGTTCGCCGACTGCGCGACCGTCGCCGTGATCTGCTCCATCGAGGCCGCCGTCTGCTGCAGGCTCGCCGCCGCCGATTCGGTGCGGCCCGACAGGTCGACGTTGCCGGCGGCGATCTCGTCGCTCGCGGTGCGCACCGATTCGCTGGTATCGCGGATATGGCGCATCACGTCGCGCAGCTTGTCCATGAAGGCATTGAACGAGCGCGCGATCTGCGCGACTTCGTCGGCGCCCTCGGCCGGCAGACGCTGCGTGAGGTCGCCCTCACCCGCGCTGATGGCGTCCATGGCGTTGCGCACCTTCGAAAGCCGCTGGAACGACACGGCCGTCGCCGCCGCCATGATCAGTGCCGCCGCCACCGCGATCACCACGAGCGCGATCAGCGAGGCGGTCAGCAGCGAGCGCATGCCCGCCGTCGCATCCGTGCGGTCGAGCGCCACGACCACGTGCCAGTCCGTGCCCGCGATCGGCTCGGCACGCATCAGCTTGATGCTGCCGCCCACGTCCACGGGCACCGGGTCCGTCGAGGCGAACAGGGCGTTAAGGCGGTCGCCGGCCAGGTCGGGCGCCAGTTCCGAAACGGGCTTGAGCGTGAGCTTCGCGTCGGGATGCGCGACGATCTGGCCGCTGCTGTCCACCAGCATGCCGAAGCTCGCGGGCGTCGGCTGGATCGAGCGGACGTTGGCGATCACGCTGTCCATCGAGACATCGCCTGAAACCACGGCTTTCACCGCGCCGTCACGGATGACGGGCGTCGCGAACGCCACCACGAGCTTGCCGCTGCCGGCGTCCACGTAAGGCGGCGTCACCACGCCCTTGCCCGCCGCGACCGCCTGCTTGTACCAGGGGCGGCCGGTGGGATCGTAGTCGGGCGGGATGCCGGTGGGATCGGAGAATTTTGCGGTCTTGTCCGCGTAGCCGACGTAGACGTTGGTGAAGCCGCCCGCCGCCGCGACCTGCTTGAGCGCCGGCACCGGATCCGCCGGATCGATCACCGTGTCCTGCAGCGAGTTGATCATCTGCGCGTGCGCGGCGATCCAGTCGTTGATGCCGGCAGCGTGGCTGTTCTCGACGGCCGTGAGCGTGCTGTTCACCGACTCCGTGTTGTGCGAGTTGGCGACGAAATAATCGAGCGCCGCGTTGGCGCCAAGCGCCGCGACGACGATGACGACTGCGAGCGCGACGATGCGCGCGCGAATGGTGGAGAACATGGAGAGCGTCGGGTGCGGGGAATGAAACGGTTGGCCGGCAAACACGATTGGGGACTTCACCGGCGTTTACGGCGGCCGCGACGCGGGACTTGAGCCCCATCAATTGGGGCTTGATCGTGCAGGGCTGTGCCTGGCCGCGTTACTGCCCGGCTTCGGCGGCCGGTTTCTTCTTGTCGCCGATGCGGCTTTCCTTGCCCGCCATCAGCTTCGAGATATTCGAGCGGTGGCGCCAGAACAGCAGCACGCTCATCGCGAGAACGGCAAGCGCGATGACGTGCGGGCCGAACAGAAAGACGTAAAAGAGCGGCGCGAACACGGCGGCGGCGAGCGCCGCCAGCGACGAGTAGCGGGTGAAGAACGCGACGATGAGCCAGGTGAGCAGCGTGGCGAGCCCCAGCACCGGATGGATCGCGAGCAGGACGCCCGCGGCCGTCGCCACGCCCTTGCCGCCCTGGAAGCGGAAGAACACGGGATACAGGTGGCCGAGGAACACGGCGATCGCGGCAAGCGCGATCGCCTCGTCGCCAAGCCCGAAGTGCGGGCCGAAATGCGCGGCGAGCCACACGGCCAGCCAGCCCTTGAACGCGTCGCCGATCAGCGTGAGGATCGCGGCCTTCTTGTTGCCGCTGCGCAGGACATTGGTCGCGCCGGGATTGCCAGAACCGTAGGAGCGCGGGTCGTCGAGCCCCATCGCGGCGCTCACGATCACGGCGAACGATACCGAGCCGATCAGATAGGCGAGAACGGCGACGATCAGGTTGTACATGCGCGAAACCCGGTAATTGGTGAAGGAGGCGCGCGGCGCGGCCGTCGAGGCCGGGCGGGGGCGCGCGAAGGCGCCCATTCTACCGAAGCGCGGGCGCCGGGTGAGCGCGAATCAGGGAACGTACGGAGGCGCGGCCTGCGCCGGCCGTCACTCCACGCTTGCGCACTGCACCGGCTTCGCGCCCAGCAGGGAGACCAGCGCCGCCGGCGCGAGGCTCACCAGGTAGCCGCGCCGGCCGCCGTTGAGCCAGATCTCGTCGAGTTCGAGCACCGTCGATTCGACGTAGACCGGCATGGTCTTCTTCGTGCCGAACGGCGACGTGCCGCCGACGAGATAGCCCGAATGGCGGTTCGCGACCTCGGGTTTGCAGGGCTCGATGCGCTTCGCGCCGATCTGGCGCGCGAGGTTCTTCGTGGAGACCTTGCGGTCGCCGTGCATCAGCACGATCAGCGGCTTCGCGTGCTCATCTTCCATCACGAGCGTCTTCACGACGCGATGCTCGTCCACACCGAGCTGACGCGCGGATTCTTCGGTGCCGCCGTGCTCGACATACTCGTAGGGATGCTCGCCGAACGCGATGCCCGCGCGGCGCAGCATCTGCGTGGCGGGCGTTTCGGAGACGTGTTTCGATTTGCTCATGGATCGCCCCTACCCTCGCGGATGATGCTTCGCGTGCAGCAGCCTGAGGCGTTCGCGCGCGACGTGGGTGTAGATCTGCGTCGTGGAGATGTCGCTGTGGCCGAGCAGCAGCTGCACCACGCGCAAGTCGGCGCCGTGATTGAGCAGGTGCGTTGCGAACGCGTGCCGCAGCGTGTGCGGCGAAAGCGGCGCGTGCACGTCGGCCGCCGCCGCATGGCGCTTGATGATGTGCCAGAACTGCTGGCGCGTCATGCCCTCCGCGCGCGCCGTGACGAACAGCGCGTCGGTCGTGCGCGGGCCGAGCAGCGCGGGCCGCGACTCGCGCAGATAACGCTCGATCCAGGCGTGCGCCTCCTCGCCGAACGGAATCAGCCGCTCCTTCGCACCCTTGCCCAGCACGCGCACGACGCCCTCGTTCAGCCCCACCTCGACGGTCTTGAGCGTCACGAGCTCGGTCACGCGCAGGCCGCTCGCATACATCAGCTCGAGCATCGTGCGATCGCGCAGGCCGAGCGACGTGCTCACGTCGGGCGCGCCGAGAAGCGCCTCCACCTGCGCCTCGGTGAGCGTCGTGGGAAAGCGCGGCGGCTGCTTCGCCGAGCGCACGCGCACGGTCGGATCGGTCGCCACGCGCCGCTCGCGCAACGCCCAGCCGTAATAACGGCGAAACACCGAAAGACGCCGGTTCGCCGAGGTCGACTTGTCCGCCTTGCGGCTCGCGCTGTAGGCGAAGAGATCGCCCTCGTGCGTCGTGTCGAGCGTCCCCGCGCGCGCGCTCGCGAGCCACGTCGAAAAGAGCTTCAGATCGCGGCGGTAAGCGTCGAGGGTGTTGCGCGAGAGGCCGTGTTCGAGCCACATCGCGTCGCAGAAGGTGTCGATGGCGAGCAGACTCTGCGCCAGCGCCGACGCGGCTTCGGGAGGCAAGGCTTCGGCATCGTCGAAAGCAGCAGCCGTGCTGCCACCGTCGTTGGCCTCGCGCGCGGCGAGCGCATCGTCGGCTGCGGGCGTGGCGGGCGCCATGGGCTCCATGGGCGTCATGGCGTTCGTCATCGGAAGGCCAGGCCCTCATGGGCGAGCAGCCAGCGCTTCACGTCGCGGAAGAAGCCCTCGCCGCCGTGATGCGCGAAGCCCCCGATTCCGCTTGCCGAAACCACGCGATGGCACGGGATCACGAGCGGAAAGGGATTCGAGCCGCACGCCTGGCCCACCGCGCGCGCCGAGTCGCTGCCAATGCGCCTCGCGAGCTCGCCGTAGGTCAGCACGCCGCCCGCGACGATGGCGCTGATGCCGTGCCAGACGCGCTGCTGGAACGGCGTGCCGCGCGCGGCGAGCGGCAGGTCGAAGCCCGCCGACGCGTCGTCGAAATAGCGCGCGATCTGCTCGGCCGCACGCGCCGCGAGCACGCAGTCCGGCTCGATGCTGGCCGTCGCTCCATTCAGATAGACGATCTCGCGCACGGCCTCGCCGCCGGTGCGAATGCCGACCTTGCCGAACGGCGCGTCGATCACTGCATTGAACATGATTGCCTCCGTCTGCGCGGCGGGTGCATTCGCCGCCGTGCTTGCCTTCGAGTTTGCTGCCGGATTCCGCACTTTACGCCGCTTCGAGCGCCCAGCGCACGTGTTCCCGAACGAGCTCCGACCCATCGTCCTCGCGCGCGCGCAACCCCGCGACGATCGCCGCGCGGGCACCCTCCTCCAGCGCGGGACGCGCGCGCAGCGCATTGCCCATCGCCACCGCGATGTTGCGCGACCACCGCTCGTAGCCAATGCGGCGGATCGCGCTGCCCTGCATGCGCTCGTCGAAATCTTTCGCACTCCAGCCGAACAGCTCGACGAGCGTTGCGCGATCGAGCCCGTGGCGCACGTCGAAATCGGCGACGGGCGCCGCCTGCGCGAACTTGTTCCAGGGGCACACGAGCTGACAGTCGTCGCAGCCGTACACGCGATTGCCGATCAGCTCGCGCATCTCGAGCGGAATGCTGCCCTTCAGCTCGATCGTCAGATACGAGATGCAGCGCCGCGCATCCACGCGATACGGCCCGGTGATCGCGCCGGTCGGGCACGCGCCGATGCAGCGCGTGCAGCTGCCGCAGTGGGCGCCGGCCGTTTCGGGCACCTGGGCGGCCGCGGGCCCTGCCGCGGGGGAACTTGCGGTTTCGGCATCCGTCGGCAACGGCAGGTCGACGTAGATCTCGCCGAGGAAGAAGAGCGATCCGGCGTCGCGCTGAAGCAGCAGCGTATGCTTGCCGCGCCAGCCAATGCCGGCCTTTTGCGCGAGCTCCACTTCGAGCACCGGCGCCGAGTCGGTGAACACGCGATGACCGAACGCGCCGATCTCGGCTTCGATGCGATCCGCGAGCTGCTGCAGGCGCGCGCGCAACACCTTGTGATAATCGCGGCCGCGCGCGTAGATCGACACGACCGCCGCCTGCGGATCCGCGAGACGCGCGTGCTCGCGCCCGCGCCATCCGCCCCGCACGTACTCGCGCGGCGCCTCCTGCGAGCGCGCGGCGGGCTCGTCGCGCGCCGCGTCTTGCAAAGCACTTTCGGCTGTCTTTCCCGCCCCATTCGATGCGGCCGGCGCGAGCGTCGCGCCCGGCAGATAGGCCATGCGCACGGAAATCACGCGTCGCGTACCGGCCACAAGCTCTGCGGGCCGCGCACGTTTCATATCATGTTTGGCCATATAATCCATCTCGCCGTGGCAGCCGGCTTCGAGCCATGCGGCGAGGCCCGCTTCGGCATGCGAGAGGTCGGTATCGCTGATGCCGATCGCACCGAACCCCAGTTCGCGTCCCCATGTCCGGATGCGCGCCGCGAGGGCGGCAAGCGCCGGCGCATCGAGCGATGGCCCCGACGGCGCGCGAGGCGCGGCCGGTTCGCACGACGTTGCGGCGGCACGCATCGCAGAGGGCTCAAGACCCTCCACGTCCGTCGTGGCGAACGCGAGGCTTGAAGAGGAAGGCGAGGGACTGCGGTTCATTACGTCATTTTACGAGTTAATGCCCCTGAAGCCCGACATGCCCGGCCCTGATCACGCGCTGCACACGCCGCAAGCACCGGCCCCGGTCCTGCTCGAACGGCGCATCGACCTGCCGGACGAAGCCGCCACCGATGCATTCGGCGCGCGCTTCGCTCATGCGCTCGAAGCGCAGCGTGCCGAAGCCGCCAAGGCTGAGGCAAGCACGCGCTTCGAAGGGCTGCAGGTCCAGCTGCTGGGCGACCTGGGCGCGGGCAAGACCTCGCTCGTGCGCGCCACGCTGCGCGCGCTGGGTCACGCGGGCCGCGTGCGCAGCCCCACCTATACGCTCGTCGAACCGTACACGGTCGCGACGCCGAACGGGGAACTCCCGCTCTATCACTTCGATCTGTACCGTTTCAGCGATCCGGCTGAATGGGCCGACGCCGGCTTTCGCGAATATTTCGCAGCCGGCGCGGTGTGTCTCGTCGAGTGGCCGCAACGCGCGCAAGGCCTGCTCGGCGTACCGGATCTCGTGTTTTCGCTGGAACCCGGAGAACAAGGCGAAGGCCGCGTGCTGACCGCCTACGCATACAGCGCATCAGGAAAGGCATGTCTAGAAAGATGTTGATCAAACCGTTCCGCTCGATCGAATCCGCGGCCACCGCCACGCACAACTGGCGGCGCCGGCAGATCCTGAAGGCGGGCGCGTCCACGCTCGTGCTCGGCCTCTCCGTGGCCGCGCCGCGGCTGGCGTGGGCGACCTCGGTGCTTGGCGTGCGCGTGTGGCCCGCGCGCGACTACACGCGCGTCACGATCGAATCGGACCAGCCGCTCGCCACCTCGCAGCAAATGCTGCAAAGCCCGGACCGGCTCGTCGTCGATATCAGCGGCCTCGACCTCGACGACGCCCTGAAGAACCTCGTCTCCAAGATCACGCCGAACGATCCGCAGATCCAGGCGGTGCGCGTGGGGCAATACCAGCCGCACGTCGTGCGCATGGTGTTCGACCTCAAGGGCTCGGTGAAGCCGCAGGTGTTTACGCTGGAGCCGGTGGGCTCCTACCGGTACCGGCTCGTGTTCGACCTCTACCCGGCCGTCGCGCCCGATCCGATGATGGATCTGCTCGCGCAGAGCGACAAAAAACAGGAGCAGCTCGACGCGCGCGAGGCGATGCGCCACGACGTTCCGCCCTCGACGCTCGCGGGCCCGGCGGCTCCGCCGGCCTCACCGGGCGCCCAATCCGGCGACAGCAGCGACGCGTTCTTCCAGCACTACGCGCAGAACGACGCGGCCGATGCGGGAAATGCGCCGCCCGCGCGCCCCGCCGTGCCGCGCCCGGCGCCGCCGGTGCCGCCCGCCGTCATCGTGCAGCGCGGGCCCAAACCCGCACCGGGCACCGCTGCGCTCGCGCAAAACGACGGCGACAGCAGCAACGGCGACGACTACGGCTTCGTCACGCCGAAGTCGGGCAAGGGCGGCACGATACGCCTGCTCACGGTCGCCGTCGACCCGGGCCACGGCGGCGAAGATCCGGGCGCCATCGGCAGCGCGGGCACCTACGAAAAGCACATCGCGCTCGACATCGCGAAGAAGCTGCGCGCGAAGATCGACGCCCAGCCCAACATGCGCGCGATGATGACGCGCGACGCCGACTTCTTCGTGCCGCTGAACGTGCGCGTGCAAAAGGCGCGGCGCGTGGGCGCGGACCTCTTCGTCTCGGTCCACGCCGATGCCTTCACGACGCCGCTCGCGCGCGGCTCGTCGGTGTTCGCGCTCTCGGAGCACGGCGCCTCGAGCGCCGCGGCGCGCTGGATGGCGAACAAGGAGAACTCGTCGGACCAGATCGGCGGCATCAACGTGCAGACCGCCGACGCCGCGGTGAATCGCGCGCTCTTCGACATGTCCACCACGGCGCAGATTCGCGACTCGATGCGTTACGGCGGCTTCGTGCTCGACGAGATCGGCGACATCAACAAGCTGCACAAGGGCTCGGTCGAGCAGGCGGGCTTCGCGGTGCTCAAGGCGCCCGACATCCCGTCGATCCTGGTCGAGACCGCGTTCATCAGCAACCCGGAAGAAGAGGTCAAGCTCAACGACGACGCCTACCGCGACAAGATGGCGGACGCCATTCTCAAGGGCATCAAGCGCTACTTCGCGGCGAATCCGCCGCTCGCAAAGAACCGCATGACCTGAGGCGCGTAAGGCCTGTGCCGCCGCCCCGTCGTCACGCCGCGCAGCCTCATGGGCGCGCGGCGTTTTCTTTTGCGGGCGCGCGCCGGCGCGAGAGGCGAGACTAGCGCGCCGTGGCGAGCCGCTGCCGCACCCAGCCCCCGAACACGTTGACGACGAGCCCGCCCATGACCAGCGCGGCGCCGCCGATCTGCGCGACGGTCAGATGCTCGTCGAGCAGCACCGAGGCCGAGGCGAGCCCGACGATCGGCACGAGCAGCGAGAACGGCGCCACCTGGCTTGCGGGATATTTCGAGAGCAGGCGGCTCCAGAGGCTATAGCCGAGCAGCGTCGCGACGAACGAGAGATACACGATCGCGAGCACCGAAGACACGCCGATCCCTTCGAGCGCGCCCACGATACGCTGCGGCCCTTCGAAGCCGTACGACAACACGAGGAACGGCAGCGGCGGAATCAGGCTCGCCCAGACGACAAGCCCGACCAGATCGATCTTGCCCACTTTCTTCGTGACGATGTTGCCGAGCGCCCACATCACGGCCGCACAGAGCGTGAGCAGGAAGCCGGCGAGCGTCATCGCCTGCGCGCCCCCGCCCGCGCCCGACTGCAGCCCGATCAGCGCGAGGCCGCCCGCCGCGATCAGCAGGCCGATCACATTCTGCGCATGAAAGCGTTCGCTCAGGAAGAACGCCGCAAAGCCGAGCGTGAAGAACGCCTGCGCCTGCAGCACGACGGAGGCGAGCCCGGCGGGCATCCCCACGTACATGGCGGAGAACAGGAATGCGAACTGCCCGAACGAGATCGTCAGGCCGTAGGCGAAAAGCCACTTCCAGGGCAGGTTCGGCCGCTTCACGAACAGCACCGCCGGAAACGCCGCCAGCAGGAAGCGCAGCGCGCCCAGCAGCATCGGCGGCACGCCGTGCAGGCCCACCTTGATCACCACGAAATTCACGCCCCACGCCAGCACCACCACCAGCGCGAACAGCAGATCCTTCGGCGACATCGCCTCCTCCGCTTCGTTCTTGTCGAACTGGCGAGTGTACCGTGCCGCCCTCGCGGCCGCTCGGCATGGCCCGACAGCGGGCGTTAGAATGAGCGCCTGCTCGCGCGCGACGTCAACAAAGAACCGAGGCGCCGCGCGCCGGCCGCCGTATCCAATCACGTCGAGCCGCATACAGCCGCATTCAGGTTTAGCGTGCCCATACCGATCCATCAAGGAAGCGCCATGTCCTCATCGATCAAAGCGGTCCTCAAGCCCCATACGCGCGACATCGGCAATCTGCTCGTGCGGCGCGTGCTGCCCGCGCTCGCCGCGCGTCTCGTCGGACCCTTCATCTTCTTCGACCATATGGGCCCGGCCACGCTCGAACCGGGCGCGGGCGTCGACGTGCGCCCGCACCCGCACATCGGCCTCGCCACCGTCACCTACCTGTTCGACGGGGCGCTCATGCACCGCGACAGCATCGGCTCGAGCCAGAAGATCGTCCCCGGCGACGTCAACTGGATGACCGCGGGCCGCGGCATCGTCCACTCGGAGCGCACGCCCGACGAAGATCGCGCGCGAAGCATGACCATGCACGGCATCCAGACCTGGGTGGCGCTGCCGCTCGATCACGAGGACACCGAGCCGTCGTTCTTCCATCACGCCGCCGATACATTGCCCGAGATCGAGCGCAACGGCGTCGCGCTGCGCGTGATCGCGGGCACGGCGTTCGGCGCGACCTCGCCCGTCGAGACCTTCTCGGGCACCCTCTACGTGGCGGGCGACTTTGCGCCGGGCGGCGCGATCGCGCTCGACGCGGAGCACGAGGAACGCGGCGTGTATCTCGTGGAAGGCGATCTGTCGATCGACGGCACGCCGCTCGAAGCCGCCACGATGGCCGTGCTCGTGCCGGGCGAGACGGTCACGCTCGCGAGCACCGGCGGGGCACGCGTGATGCTGCTGGGCGGCGAGAAGCTGGAGGGCGAGCGCTTCATCGAATGGAACTTCGTGGCCAGCTCGCGCGAGAAGATCGAGGCCGCCAGGGCCGCGTGGACGCGCCAGGAAATGGGGCATGTCCCCGGCGAAACCGAATGGATTCCGTTGCCGGAAAAGAAGCCGCATTGAGCCGGCGCTGGATGGCCAGCAAACCGCAGGCAAGCACGAGCAAACCGCGGCGATTGAATCCGCCGCGTATCGTCCCCATCTCAGCGCATGACTGCTCGAACCCAATTGAGCAAACCCAACGAGGACGCAATGGATACCACCCTGGCCACTTTTGAAAAGGACGTGATCGAGGCATCGGCGCTCACGCCCGTGCTGATCGACTTCTGGGCGCCGTGGTGCGGCCCGTGCAAAACGCTCGGCCCGATGCTCGAAAAGCTCGAAGCCGAATACGGCGGCAAGTGGAAGCTCGCGAAGGTCAACGTCGACGAAAACCAGGAGCTTGCCGCGCATTTCCAGGTGCGCAGCATTCCTCACGTCGTCGCGTTCGCGGACGGCCGGCCCGTCGACCAGTTCATCGGCGTGCTGCCCGAAGGGCAGTTGCGCCAGTTCATCGACGGCCTGATCCCCGACCCCGCCGCCACCGAGCGCCGCACCGCCCAGGAAGCGCTGGCCGAAGGCCGCCGCGAAGAGGCCTACGACGCGCTGCAAGCCGCGCTGGCCTACGACCCGGGCTTCGACGACGCGCGCATGGACCTGATCGAGCTGCTGCTGGCCGATAACCGCGCCGACGAAGCTCACAAGGAAGCGGAACTGCTCTCGCCGAAAACGACGCAAGGCATCGATCCGCGCTACAACGCGATCAAGACGCGCCTCGACGCGCTCGACGCCGCCGCCGACCTGCCGCCCACCGATGCGCTCGAAGCGCAGGTGAGCGCCCATCCGGAGGATCTGGAGGCGCGCTTCGATCTCGCCAACGCGCTGATCGCGCGGCGCAAGTACGCCGGCGCGTTCGAGCAGCTGCTCGAGATCGTCAGGCGCGACCGCACGTTCCGCGACGACATCGGCCGCAAGACCATGCTCTCGGTGTTCGATCTCGCGGCACACCAGCCGCAGCTCGTGAGCGAGTGGCGGCGCAAGCTGAGCGCCATGCTCAACTGAATCGACCAAGGCGCGCGGCAACCGCCGCGTGGACGCAAAAAACGCACGGCATTGACACCGCCGTGCGTTTTCTTTTGTTGCGCCGAAAGGCGCCAGCCGCGCCGAAGCCGCTTAGCGCGCGACAGCCCCATGCGCAATCGCGCGCAGCACATGCGCGGCCGCCGCGAAACCGAAGCTTGCCGTCACGCAGACGCTCGACCCAAAGCCCGCGCAGTTGAGCCCGACCGGAGCGTGATGGCCCGGCGACGTGGTGAGATGCTCCGCCTCGGGGTCCACGTCGCACACCGCGGCCTCGGGATAGATGAGCGGCTCGTCCGAGTACACGGCGCTCACCTTGAACTTCGCCTTCGGTCCGCGCGGAAAGCCGTGGTGCTTGCGCAACTGGCCGCGCACCTTGGAGAGCAGCGGGTCCTGGATCGTCAGCGCGAGATCGTCGATGCGGATGCGCGTAGGGTCGAGCTGCCCGCCCGCGCCGCCCACCGTGATGAGCGGCTGCCGGCGCTCCACGCACCAGGCGATCAGCGCCGTTTTCGTGCGCACGCTGTCGATGGCGTCGATCACGTAGTCGAAGCCACCGCCGAGCAGCGCGTCGAAGTTCGACGGCTCGACGAAATCTTCCACCAACCGCACGTCGCAGGCCGGGTCGATCAGCCGGATGCGCTCCGCCATGGCCTCGACCTTCGGCTTGCCGTAGTTGCCGTCGAGCGCATGGATCTGGCGGTTGGTATTGCTCTCGGCCACGTTGTCGAGATCGATCAGCGTGAGCTTGCCGATCGCGTTGCGCGCGAGCGCCTCCGCCACCCACGACCCCACGCCGCCAATGCCGATCACCACGACATGCGCGCGCTCGAACGCCGCGAGCGCCGGTGCGCCGTAAAGCCGCGCCACGCCGCCGAAGCGGCGGGCCCGGTCGGCTTCATCGGTCACGGGGGGCGCGGTAAGATCGGTTTGCGGCGAAATCGGGGTACTGGACATGGCGGCGGAGCTTCAGAAAGGCGCGAAAGCGAACCGGACGAGCGTATCGCCGATCCGCGCGAGACCCGTATTTTGCCTGATCGGACGAGATCGTTCCGCGGCCGCCGGCGGCCCGCATCGCAGGAAAGACGCCGGGTTGAGCGTGCGCGGCGATTTTCGTCCTTCGCTATACTTGTTGGTATTGAAGTGTCCGCATAAAACATGACAACCCTCGCAGACCTCCGCAAGAACTACTCGCTCGGCTCGCTCGATGCCGCCGACGTCGACCGCGATCCCATCCGCCAGTTCCAGGCCTGGTTCGCCCAGGCGCTCGACGCAAAGCTGCCCGAACCCAACGCGATGACCGTCGCCACCGTGGACGCCGCGGGCCGTCCGGCGGCGCGCATCCTGCTCATCAAGGGCGTCGACGAGCGCGGCTTCGTCTTCTTCACGAACTACGAAAGCCGCAAGGGCCGCGAGCTCGCGGCCAACCCGCATGCGAGCCTGCTCTTTCACTGGATCGAACTGGAGCGCCAGGTGCGCGTCGAGGGCACGGTCGAGAAAACCAGCGCCGAGGAAAGCGACGGCTACTTCCATTCGCGCCCGCTCGGCTCGCGCATCGGCGCCTGGGCTTCCGAACAGAGCACCGTGATCGGCAGCCGCGCGGAACTCGAGGCGCGCGAGCGCGAAATCAGCGCGCAGTACGGCGAGAACCCGCCGCGCCCGCCGCACTGGGGCGGCTACCGCCTCGTGCCGGACGCGATCGAGTTCTGGCAGGGCCGTCCGTCGCGCCTGCACGACCGCATCCGCTATACGCGCGACGGCGCCGGCTGGCGCATCGAGCGTCTCGCGCCGTAGGCCGACGCCAGCGCCGCCCGGCCATGCGCGTCCAAGCCGCCCGCAGTCCGCAGCGGTCGAGGTTTGCCGGCAGTTCACTCGCAGTTCGTTTGAGTCATTCGTTTTGCACTTTTGTCTTGGGGCTTCATCGTTATCAGACCGCCACAAACCCGCATGGGACCGGAGTAAAGCGCTAAAGCGCCAACACCGGATCGACACGGAGAAAAACGCATGTTCTGGGAGAAAAAACTCGCACAGTGGGTAGACGAGGTGCGCAACCAGGCCAACCTGCCGGCGCGCCTCGTGCTCTGGAGCGGCCAGCAGTACGACTTCGGCCACTTCGCCGCGCCGCAGGTCACGCTGAAGGTGAACAGCGCGTCCGCGCTGCCGCTACTGCTCGAACCGAGCCTCGACAATCTCGGCGAGGCCTACGTGAAGGGCAAGATCGACATCGAGGGCAAGCTCGCCGACATCATCAACATCGGCTACTCGCTTGCCCGCAGCACGGTCACGAGCGCCGGCAAGCTCGCACGCGTGCGGCGCTACTTCACGCACTCGAAAACCACCGACAAGAAAGCGATCCAGTATCACTACGACGTCTCGAACGAGTTCTACCAGCTCTGGCTCGACGAGAACATGGTCTATTCCTGCGCCTACTTCGAGAACGGCGACGAAGACCTCGCCACCGCGCAGTTGAAGAAGATCGACCACATCCTCACCAAGATCCAGCTGCAGCCGGGCCAGCGCCTGCTCGACATCGGCTGCGGCTGGGGCGCGCTCGTGCTGCGCGCGGCGCAGAAGTTCGGCGCGCGCTGCGTGGGCGTCACGCTCTCGCAGAACCAGTTCGACCTCGCGACGGCGCGCGTGAAAGCCGCCGGGCTCGAGGACCGCATCGAAATCCGCCTGCAGGACTATCGCGAGATCGACGGCCAGTTCGACCGCATCACGAGCGTCGGCATGTTCGAGCACGTCGGGCGCAAGAATCTGCCGGGCTATTTCCGCAAGGTGCACGACCTGCTCGTGGACGACGGCGTCGCCATGAACCACGGCATCACCTCGTCGGACGCCGACTCGGGCGAGACGGCGCTGGGCGGCGGCGAGTTCATCGACCGCTATGTGTTCCCGGACGGCGAGCTGCCGCATATCGGCCTCGCGCTCGAAGCGGCGCAGCGCGGCGGGCTGGAGGCGGTTGACGTGGAGAGCCTGCGCCGTCACTATGCGCACACGCTCGACATCTGGTCCGAGAACTTCGAGGCGCGCGCGCAAGAGGCGAAAAAGCTCGTCGACGACGAGAAATTCCGCATCTGGCGCGTGTATCTCGCGGGCTGCGCTTACGCGTTCGAACACGACGACGTCTCGATCTTCCAGATCGTCTGCCGCAAGGCCGGCCGCAGCGCGACCACGCTGCCCTGGTCGCGCCGCTATATGTACGAAAAGCCGCTGTGACGGGAATCGCGGCGCGGCGCCGGTAACGGTGCCGCGACCGCTGCGCGCGCGGCCTGCCCGATCGAAACCGCACGACCGCACACGCATGAACGACCGCCACGCCCCGGATGCCGGGGATTCCACCGACGCGCGCAACGAGCCGCACGCTGCCGATACGCGAACCGACACGCAGGCCGACCTGTTCGGCTTCGTCGCGCCGGAGCCACCCGTAAAGCCCGCCGCGACCAGAACGCCACGCGCGAAACAAGAGGGCGCTCCGGTAGACACCGCCGCCGAACCCGCTCCCGCGACGGGCGAGCTGGCCGGCTTCGAAGCTCCTCCCGCGGCTCCCGCTCCGAAACGCCGCGCGCGCGGCGTGCTGCCGATGGCGGCCGACGAAGCCACGCTCGACCTTGGCGCCCACTTGCCGCCGCAGGTGCGGCTCGGCACGTCGTCGTGGTCGTTTCCGGGCTGGCGCGGCATCGTCTACGGCGACGACTACAGCAACAGCAAGCTCGCGCGCGACGGTCTCTCGGCCTATGGCGCCCATCCGCTGCTGCGGTCGGTGAGCATCGACCGGTCGTTCTACGCGCCGCTCTCCGTCGCCGATTACCTGCGCTACGCGCAGCAGGTGCCCGACCACTTCCGCTTCATCGTGAAGGCGCCCGCCTCGATCACCGACGCCAGCGTGCGCGGCGAACGCGGCGAGCCGATTGCGGCCAACCCCTGCTTCCTGAACGCGCAACTGGCCGCGAGCGAGTTCGTCGATCCCTGCCTCGCGGGTCTCGGCCAGAAGGCCGGCGCGCTCGTGTTCCAGTTTCCGCCGCTGCCCGATCAGCTGCTCGCCGATCCGGCCGTATTCGTCGAGCGGCTGCACGCGTTCCTCACGGCGCTGCCTCCGCTGCCGGCCACGGCCGACGGCCCCTGCTACGCGGTCGAGATCCGCGATGCGATCCTGCTCACGCCGCGCTTCGTGCGCATGTTGCGCGCGGTGGGTGTGCGCTATTGCGTGGGACTGCACGCGCGCATGCCCGACCCGCTGCGCCAGGCCGCGGCGCTCGCGCTGATGGACGGTGAAACGCCCGCCGGACCGCTGATCGTGCGCTGGAGCCTGCATGGCGGTTTTCGCTACGAACAGGCGAAGGCGCGCTACGAACCGTTCGACAAGCTTGTCGACGAAGACCCGCACACCCGCGACGCGCTCGCCGAACTGGCCGCGCGCTACGCGCTGGCCGGCCAGCCCGTGCTGATCACGACGAACAACAAGGCGGAAGGATCGGCGCCGCTCTCGTGCGCGAAGCTCGCGCGCGCGATCGCGGACGCATTCCTGCGGCTGAAGGGCGAGGCGGCGCCGGAAGACGGCGCCGAAGCACTCACTCCGCCTTGAGCCGGTGCGCGAACTTCTGCCGGAACTTCGCCACCTTCGGCGCGACGACGAACGCGCAATAGCCCTGATTCGGATGCTGCGCGAAGTAGTTCTGGTGGTAGGCCTCGGCGGGATAGTAATTGCCGTCGAGCGGTAGCACCTGGGTGACGATCTGGCCATCGTAGACGCCCTCGGCGGCCAGCTCGCGAATGGCCTGCAGCGCCGTTTCGCGCTGCGCCTCGGAGTGCGTGAAGATCACCGAGCGGTATTGCGTGCCCACGTCGTTGCCCTGGCGGTTCAGCTGAGTCGGGTCGTGGATCGCGAAGAAAATGTCCAGGATCTCGCGATAGCCGATCTTCGCCGGATCGAACGTCACGTCGACGACCTCGGCATGCCCCGTGTCGCCGTCGCAAACCTGCTCGTAGCTCGGGTTCGCGACCTGGCCGCCCGCATAGCCCGACTCGACCGACACCACGCCCTCCACGCGCAGATACACCGCTTCGAGGCACCAGAAACACCCGCCGCCCAAGATGGCGACTTCGACTGTCTGACTCATGCTGCTCACTCCTTGAACTTGACCCGAGGCCGGCAACTTGCCGCCGCCAGCAACCTTGAACGCGATACGTGTAAGCCCGACTGGCGCCCGGCGCATCCGTTAAAATTGTGACAATACGCCGGTTTTCCAGATGACACCGAACCCAACACCCACTTTCCTCGCACCTCGCCGGCTCCTGCCAGGCGGGGCCTCCCGCCGATGACGCGCCGCGCCACCCCGCCCAATTTCGACGCCGCCGCCTTCCGCCAGGCCCTCGGCCAGTTCGCGACCGGCGTCACCGTTATCACGACGCGCGCGCCGGACGGCAAGCTGATCGGCATCACCGCCAGCTCGTTCAACTCCGTCTCGCTGAGCCCGCCGCTCGTGTTGTGGAGCCTCGCCACGCGCTCGGCCTCGATGCCCGTGTTCCGCACGAACAGCCACTACGTCGTGAACGTGCTCGCGGCCTCGCAGCTCGACCTGTGCAAACGCTTCGCCACCGTGAAGGGCGATCGCTTCGAGGGCGTCTCGCACGCAGCCGGAAACACGGGCATGCCCGTGCTGGACGGCGCGATCGCCTGGTTCGAGTGCCACAACCGCAGCCGCTACGACGAGGGCGACCATGTCATCTTCGTCGGCGAAGTGGAGCGCTGCGGCGTGCGCGAAGACCTGGCCGGCGCCGCGCCGCTCGTCTTCCATGCCGGCGCCTTCCACCAGTTGCAATCGCTCTGAGGCCGGGCAGCGCTCCCGTCACGCCACGACGCTTCTGGCTTCCCTCTGCTGGATCAGATCGACGGGAACGCCCGCCTCGATCTTGAGCGTCGTGAGCACGATGTTCGAGCGGATGTCCATCACGCCCGGTGCCTTGTAGAGCTTGTTCAGCACGAAATCCGAATAGTGCTTGAGGTTGTGCGCGAGCACGCGCAGCAGATAGTGCGTCTCGCCCGTCACGACATACGCGCCCACCACTTCCGGCCAGTCGCGCAGCGCCGCCACGAAACGCTCGTGCCAGCTTTCCTGGTCATTGCGCATCGACACCTGCACGAACGCCTCCATTTCGAACCCCAGCAGTTCGCGGTTCAGGCACGCGCGATACCGATCCACCACCCCCTGCTCTTCCAGCAGCCGCAGCCGGCGCAGACACGCCGAAGGCGAAAGCGAAATGCGCTCCGCCAGATCGAGGTTGCTGATCCGCCCCTCGTTTTGCAGCACGGCGAGAATACGGCAATCGGTGGCGTCCAGCGAGATTGCATTCATATTTGGTCTCCATTCCCGTCCTGTCGTAAATTATGTGCCAGGAACCCCGGTCCGCGGCGTTTTTTTCGCAAGCACATTTCACTCTAGCTTGCCTATCATTCGAAGCACAAGCAGCGAATGCGGATCAAAAACATGAACGACCTCTGGGACATTTCCCCACCCATCCATCCCGCAACGCCCGTCTGGCCAGGAGACACGCCGGTCGGGGTCGAACGTATATGGCGCATGGAAGCCGGCTCGCCCGTGAACGTGGCGCGCGTGACGCTCTCGCCGCACACGGGCGCGCACACCGACGCCCCGCTGCACTACGACGAGCACGGCGCGCCGATCGGCGCCGTGCCGCTCGACGCCTATCTCGGCCCATGCCGCGTGATTCACTGCCTCGGCGCGGCGCCGCTCGTGCGGCCCGAGCACGTGGCGCATGCGCTCGACGGCGTGCCGCCGCGCGTCCTGCTGCGCACCTACCGCCAGGCACCCGTGGGGCGGTGGGACAGCACATTCTGTGCCGTTGCGCCGGAAACGATCGACCTGTTCGCCGCGCGTGGCGTGCGCCTGATCGGCATCGACACGCCCTCGCTCGACCCGCAGGAGTCGAAAACGATGGACGCGCATCACCGCATACGCGCACACCGCATGGCGATCCTCGAAGGCATCGTGCTCGACGCTGTCGTGCCCGGCGACTACGAACTGATCGCGCTGCCGCTCAAGTTCGCGACGCTCGACGCGAGCCCCGTGCGGGCCGTGCTGCGCGCGCTGCCGCGCACGGCCTGAGCGCCCGAGCGCCCGCCCGAGGACACGACACCCAGCTTCCAACCGGATACCGAAACACAGCCACTACCACCCATGACCTCCATGAACGACCGTAACGACGCCCTGGCCGCCGACCGCGCCGACCCGCTCGCCGCGCTGCGCGACCAGTTCGCGCTCGCCCCCGACACCATTTACCTCGACGGCAACTCGCTCGGCGTGCCGCCGCGCGCCGCCGCTGCGCGCGCGCAAGCCGTGATCGGCGGCGAATGGGGCGACGGCCTGATCCGCAGCTGGAACACCGCGGGCTGGTTCGCGCTGCCGCGCCGCCTCGGCAACAAGCTCGCCCCGCTGATCGGCGCGGCCGAGGACGAAGTGGTCGTCACCGACACGATTTCGGTGAACCTGTTCAAGGCGCTTTCGGCGGCGCTGCGGCTGCAGAACGAACGCGATCCGAAGCGCCGCGTGATCGTTTCCGAGCGCTCGAATTTCCCGACCGATCTCTACATCGCGCAGGGCCTGATCGAGCAGCTCGACCGCGGCTACGAGCTGCGCCTCGTGGACGATCCGG
Organism: Paraburkholderia acidipaludis NBRC 101816; assembly: GCF_000684975.1. Taxonomy (GTDB): domain Bacteria; phylum Pseudomonadota; class Gammaproteobacteria; order Burkholderiales; family Burkholderiaceae; genus Paraburkholderia; species Paraburkholderia acidipaludis. The sequence goes on from NZ_BAXZ01000014.1 coordinate 79,098, forward strand.
CCGAACTCCCCGCCGCGCTCACCGACGACGTGGCCATCGCGATGATCACGCACGTGAACTACCGCACGGGCTACATGCACGACATGCGCGCGCTCACGGAACTGATCCACGCGCGCGGCGCGCTGGCACTGTGGGATCTGGCGCACTCGGCCGGCGCCGTCCCCGTGGACCTGAACGGCGTGAACGCCGACTATGCGGTGGGCTGCACGTACAAATACCTCAACGGCGGTCCCGGCTCGCCCGCCTTCATCTGGGTGCCCAAGCATCATCAAAATGCGTTCTCGCAGCCGCTCTCGGGCTGGTGGGGCCACAAGAAGCCGTTCGAGATGAGCCCGGACTATCGGCCTGACGACGGCATCGGCCGCTTCCTGTGCGGCACGCAGCCGATCGTTTCGATGGCGCTCGTCGAAAACGGACTCGACGTGTTCTTGCAAACCGACATGCAGGCTATCCGCCGCAAGTCGCTCGCGCTCACCGACCTCTTCATCGAACTGGTCGAGGCGCGCTGCGCCGGCCTCGATCTCACGCTCGTCACGCCGCGCGAGCATGCGCAACGCGGCTCGCACGTGAGCTTCGAGCATCCGCATGGCTATGAGGTGATGCAGGCGCTGATCGCGCGCGGCGTGATCGGCGACTATCGCGAGCCGCGCGTGCTGCGCTTCGGCTTCACGCCGCTCTACGTGCGTTACGTGGATGTCTGGGACGCCGTCGAAACGCTGCGCGAGGTTCTCGCAGGCGAGCACTGGCGTGCGCCCGAATTCGCCGCACGCGGCACGGTGACCTGAGGAGACCGAAATGACCGACCACATGCAGGTTCCCGGCATGCCCGACGCGGGCGTCACCCAGACCGCGCCGAGCGGCGGCTGTCCTTTCGGCGGCGCCGCGGCGGCTTCTCAGCCGACGCCCGGTGCGGCGGCACAAACCGGCGAAGGCTGGCACGACGCCCAGCTCGACTTCTCGAAGTCGATGAGCTACGGCGACTATCTGGCGCTCGACGCCGTGCTCAACGCGCAGCATCCGCTCTCGCCCGACCACAACGAGATGCTGTTCATCGTGCAGCACCAGACGAGCGAGCTGTGGATGAAGCTCGCGCTCTACGAACTGCGCGCGGCGCTCGCAAACGTGCACCGCGACGAGCTGCAGCCCGCGTTCAAGCAGCTCGCGCGCGTTTCCCGGATCCTGGAGCAGCTCGTGCAAGCCTGGAACGTGCTTTCCACGCTCACGCCCTCCGAGTACACGGCGATGCGCCCCTATCTAGGCAGTTCGTCGGGATTCCAGTCGTATCAGTACCGGCAGATCGAGTTCCTGCTCGGCAACAAGAACGTGCAGATGCTCAAGCCGCACGAGCACCGGCCCGAGATCCTCGCGCAAGTGAAGGCGACGCTCGAAGCGCCGTCGTTCTACGACGAAGTGATCCGTCTGCTCGCCCGGCGCGGATTCGCGATTGCGCCCGAGCGCCTCGCACGCGACTGGACGCTGCAGACGGAGCACGACGCCACCGTCGAGGCCGCCTGGCTCGAGGTCTATCGCAATCCTTCGCAGTACTGGGATCTGTACGAGATGGCCGAGGAACTCGTGGATCTCGAAGACGCCTTCCGGCAATGGCGCTTCCGGCATGTCACCACGGTCGAGCGCATCATCGGGTTCAAGCAGGGCACCGGGGGGACCAACGGCGCACCGTATCTGCGCAAGATGCTCGACGTCGTGCTGTTCCCCGAGCTCTGGCACGTGCGGACGGTGCTGTAACGCCGGTTACGCAAAGCGAGAACGAAAAAAGCCAGCATTGCGCTGGCTTTTTTGTGGCGTTCCGAACGCCCTGGCGGCTCGCGCGAACGCAAGCCGCGCGTGACCGGTCAGGTCAGATCACGACTGTCTGCGCTTCCCCTGCCTTGCGCTCGCGCACGATGCCGATCTTCCAGACCTGCTCGCCCGCGGCCGCCAGCAGCCCGGCCGCCTCGTCGGCCTGATCGGCCGAGACGATCACGGCCATGCCGATGCCGCAGTTGAACACGCGGTGCATTTCCGAATCGGCCACGCCGCCATGCTTCTGCAGCCACGTGAACAGCGGCGGCAGCGGCCAGGCGCGATGGTCGAGCTCGGCCGTGAGGCCTTCGCGCAGCACGCGCGGAATGTTCTCGACGAGGCCGCCGCCCGTGATGTGCGCCATGCCCTTCACCTTCACCTGCTCCATCAGCGCGAGCAGCGGCTTCACGTAGATGCGCGTGGGCGCCATGAGCGCGTCGGCCAGCGTGCGGCCGTCGAAGTCGGCGTTCAGGTCCGGCTGCGCGCGCTCGATGATCTTGCGCACGAGCGAGAAGCCGTTCGAGTGGATGCCGCTCGACGCGAGGCCCAGCACCACGTCGCCCGAGGCGATCGTGCTGCCGTCGATGATCTTGCTCTTCTCGACCGCGCCCACCGCGAAGCCAGCGAGGTCGTATTCGCCGTCCGGGTACATGCCCGGCATTTCCGCCGTCTCGCCGCCGATCAGCGCGCAGCCCGACAACTCGCAGCCGTAGGCGATGCCCTTCACGACCGTCGCCGCCGTATCGACGTCGAGCTTGCCGCAGGCGAAGTAGTCGAGGAAGAACAGCGGCTCGGCGCCCTGCACGAGAATGTCGTTCACGCTCATCGCGACGAGATCCTGGCCCACCGTGTCGTGCTTGTTCAGATTGAAGGCGAGACGCAGCTTGGTGCCCACGCCGTCGGTGCCCGACACGAGCACCGGCTCCTTGTACTTCTTCGACACTTCGAAGAGCGCGCCGAATCCGCCGATCCCGCCCAGCACGCCTTCGCGCAGGGTCTTCTTCGCAAAAGGCTTGATGCGGTCGATGAGCGCGTCGCCTGCGTCGATGTCCACGCCGGCGTCGCGGTACGAGAGGCCCTGGGCGCCAGCGCCCTGGTCGGATTTCGGTTGATTCATGGGGAAGTGCCAGAAGGTCGGTAAAATGCGATTTTAACCGATTGACGGCGCCCCACCGCCGTGGCCAGGTCGAGAAATCTGCCAACCAAGGTGACAACTGCGGTGGCAACCGCGGTGCTCAATACGGCACCCGGCAGGGACTGCGGGCCGCCCAACGACCGGAAACCCTCGTTTGTCGCCGAGTTTTGTCACCGGATATACCGACTTTCACGCTGTCTCCGCGCGCGGTTCCGGGCGGAAACGCGCCTGGGCTCCCGAGCCGGGCAAGGCCGCGCCAGTGAACTGAATTACGCCTGAAACCATCGTGCAGCGACAGTTAACGCTCGATCTCGGCACGCCGCCGCCTTCGACCTTCGAAAACTTCCACACCGCCGCCAACGCGGAGCTGGTCGCGCGCCTGCGCGGGCTCGACGCCGCGCTCGCCGCCGGTCCGGTTGCCGATCGCACGTTCTATATCTGGGGCGAGCCCGGCAACGGGCGCAGCCATCTGCTGCACGCGCTCGTGCACGAGGCGCCGCCCGGCCACGCACGCTATCTCGGGCCGCAAAGCGCGCTCGCGGCGTTCGGCTTCGACCCGCGCATCGCGATCTATGCCGTGGACGACTGCGATGCGCTCTCGGGCGCCCAGCAGATCGCACTCTTCAACCTCTTCAACGAGGTGCGCGCGCATCCCACCAGCGCGCTCGTGGCAACCGGCAACACGGCGCCGATGGGGCTCGCGGTGCGCGAGGACCTGCGCACGCGGCTCGGCTGGGGGCTCGTGTTCCATCTCGCGCCGCTCTCCGACGAAGGCAAGTCCGCCGTGCTCAAGCGCGCGGCGCGCGAGCGCGGCATTGCGCTCGCCGACGACGTGCCCGCCTATCTGCTCACGCACTTTCGCCGCGACATGCCGAGCCTGATGGCGCTGCTCGACGCACTCGACCGCTTCTCGCTCGAGCAGAAGCGCGCGGTGACGCTGCCGCTTCTGCGCACGATGCTGGCCGCCGGCGTGCCGCCGCAGGGGGGCGCCGCGGCGCCGGTGGATCTTGCCGGCGAATCCGGCGGCAGCGCGAGCCAGGCGGACAGCGCGGGCGACGAATTCGATTTCGGTGACAGTAACGGCGGCGAGCCCAGATCGCCCGATCTGCCGGACCCGATGCCGCCGGTGTCCGCCAACAGCGCAAGCGAGCCGGCACAAGCCGCACCGTCTGCCGAAACCCCGGCCCCCTATGAACCAGCGCGCCCGCCCGCCGCGCACGCACGCGCGCCACAACCGGCTCCCTTCGCAACGCCCACCGACAACGTCGACAGCGAACTCGGCGCGCCGTTTCGCGACGCGGTCGAGCGCGAACTGGGCGGCGCCTTGACCGGCGAGGTCGAGGCCGACGTGAGCGGCGAACTGAACGGCAAACTCGGCGGCGACCTCGAAGCCGCAACACCCGGCAGCGGCACGTCGGACGCCACCGCGCCCGGTGCGACGGCCGCCTCCGACGCCGCCGCCACGAACCCGGCGCCGCCACGGCCCGCGGCCGCAGACGTCCCCGAAACCGCCGGTGATCCCACCCCTGCCCCGGAGCCGCGCCACCCGCCCTCCGAAACCGGCACCGGCAACGGGTTGACCCGCTTCAAGTAAAATGAGCGCCCATGGCTAATCTTGCACTTTTCGATCTCGATCACACGCTGATCCCCACCGACAGCGACCACGAATGGGGCCGCTTCATGGTGAAGCTCGGCATTGTCGACGCCGAGCGCTTCGCGAAGCAGAACGACCGCTTCTTCGCCGACTACAAGGCCGGCGTGCTGGACATCCACGCCTACCTCGTCGCCATGCTCACGCCGCTCGCGAAATACCCGCGCACGCAGCTCAAGGCGTGGCACGACCAGTACATGCACGAAGTCATCCGGCCGGCGATCGTGCCGGCGGCCATGGAGCTCGTGCGCAAGCACAAGGACGCGGGCGACCTCTGCTGCATGGTCACGGCGACCAACGAGTTCATCACGGGCCCGATCGCCGAGGTGTTCGGCGTGGACAAGCTGATCGCCTGCGAGGTCGAAACCGTGGACGGCCACCCCGATTCCGCCTACACGGGCCGCCCGACGGGCACGCCCAGCTACCGCGAGGGCAAGATCGTGCGCACCGAAGCGTGGCTCGCCTCGCTCGGCAAAAGCTGGTCGAACTTCGAGCGCAGCTACTTCTACAGCGACTCGCACAACGACATTCCGTTGCTCGAAAAGGTCACCGACCCGATCGCGACCAACCCCGACGCCACCCTGCGCGCGCACGCGCAAACGGCTGGCTGGCCCATTCTCGATTTGTTCCAGGCCTCGTGATCAAGAAATTCATCCGCAAGCTGTTCGGCCAGGACAGCGCCCCCGAAGCCGCCGCCGACACGTCGGGCGTCGATACGCCGGCCGCGGTGGCTGAAGATGCCGCCCCCGCCCGCGCTTCCAGCCGCGCGGCGCGCAAGCCGGCCGCTGCCGCCGACGACAAGACGATTCGCGGACCCAGGTCCCGCACCACGAAAGGCGGCTCAAAAGGCTCGGCGCAAAACGCCGATCCGGCCACCCCGGTCATCCTCTCGGCCGACATTCACGGCATCGATCCCTCGCTCATCTCGAAGAACGCCGTCCGCGTCACCGACGGCCTGCAGCAGGCGGGCTTCCGGGCGTTCATCGTGGGCGGCGCCGTGCGCGACCTGCTGCTGGGCATCGCGCCGAAGGACTTCGACGTCGCCACCGACGCCACGCCCGACCAGGTGCAGAAGCTGTTCCGCCGCGCGCGCATCATCGGCCGGCGCTTCCAGATCGTGCACGTGCAGTTCGGCCAGGAAATCATCGAAGTCTCGACGTTCCGCGCGCTGGTGGACGCTCCGCCGACCGCCGAGTCCGCGCCGGGCGGGTCGGGTAGCACATCGGCCGGCAGTTCGCCCAACAAGCGCCTGCGCCGCGACGAGCTCGACCGCAAGACACACGCGGTGGACGCAAGCGGCCGCGTGCTGCGCGACAACGTCTGGGGCGAGCAGCACGAAGACGCCACGCGCCGCGACTTCACGATCAACGCGATGTACTACGACCCGGCCACGCAGACCGTGCTCGACTATCACAACGGGATGGCCGACATGCGCGCGCGCCTGTTGCGGATGATCGGCGACCCGGCCACGCGGTTCCGCGAAGATCCGGTGCGCATGATGCGCGTGGTGCGCTTCGCCGCGAAGCTCGACTTCGAGATCGAGGATCGCACGCGCGAGCCGATCAAGGAGCTCGCCGACCTCATCAACAACGTCCCGGCCGCGCGTCTCTTCGACGAGATGCTCAAGCTGCTGCTCTCGGGCCACGCGCTGGAATGCCTCAAGTGGCTGCGCAAGGAAGGGCTGCATCACGGCCTGCTGCCGCTCCTCGACGTGATTCTGGAAGAGCCGCAGGGCGAGCGCTTCATCTCGCTCGCGCTTTCGAGCACCGACGCGCGCGTGCGTGCCGGCAAGCCGGTTTCGCCGGGCTTCCTGTTCGCGACGCTCTTGTGGCACGACGTCCAGCAGCGCTGGCAGCAGTACACGGCCGCGGGCGAGTACCCGGTGCCGGCCATCCACCGCGCGATGGACGACGTGATCGACGTGCAGACGGAAAAGCTCGCGATCCATCGCCGCTACTCGTCGGACATGCGCGAGATCTGGGGGCTGCAGCAGCGCCTCGAAAAGCGCGGCCGCAGCGCGATCAAGCTGCTGGAACACCCGCGTTTCAGAGCGGGGTATGATTTCCTCCTGTTGCGCTGCGAATCGGGCGAGCTCGACGAGGAAATCGGGCAATGGTGGACCGATTTCATCGACGGCGATTTCGCCGCGCGCGAAGCGCTCCTCTCCCAGGGCGGCAAGGAACGTGCGCCGCGCAAGCGCCGCCGCCGCGGCGGGGCAAAGAACCGCAAGACGGCCGAGGGCGCAGCAGGCGTTGAAAGTGATGAAGGCGCGGATGCGCCGGCGCGCGCGGACCACGACGGTCCCTTCGAGGACTGAGCGCGGGAGCGCCGCATGCCGCCGGACCATGATGCAATGGACGAACCGGAAACGACAGTCGCAGGAAGTGAAGCCATGACGGTTGCCTGGCTGGGAATTGGCGCGAATCTGGGGGATGCGCGCCAGACCCTCAAAGACGCGGTGGTGTGCCTCGCACAGCAGCACACCCTCGCCGTGCTCGCGAAGTCGAGTCTCTACCGCACCGCGCCCGTCGACGCGGGCGGCGACGACTATTTCAACTGCGTCGTGAAGCTCGAAACGCGCCTTGGCGTGCGCGAACTGCTGGCCCTGTGCCAGCGCATCGAACATCACTTCGGCCGCGAGCGCCCCTTTCGCAACGCGCCGCGCACGCTCGACATCGACATTCTGCTTTACGGCGACGCCGTGATCCACGAACCCGACCTGACCGTGCCGCATCCCCGCATGACGGGCCGCGCGTTCGTGCTCGTGCCGGCCGTCGAGATCGATCCGGATCTCGCGATTCCGGGCCACGGCCTGGCGAGCGCGTTCCTCCCCGCCGTCACCGACCAGCGCATCGAAAAGGTCAAGCCGCCGTGCCAGTGCATGGGCGCCGCACCGGCCGCCGCCCCCACCGACCGCGCAGCGGATACGCCCTCGGACACCCCCGCGCCAGGCCGCACCTGCCGATGATGAACACGCCGCCACTCGCCCCGGTCACGCGCGCGGCACGCCCGCCGCTCGCGCACATCGCCATCGAAGGACCGATCGGCGCGGGCAAGACGGCGCTGGCCACGCGCCTCGCCGACCGCTGGTCGATGCAGACGCTCTTCGAATCGAACACGAGCAACCCGTTTCTCGAGCGCTTCTACCGCGACCCGTCGCGACACGGACTCGCCGCGCAGCTGCATTTCGCGCTGCAGCGCGAGCGGCTCGCGCGCGACGTCGCGGCCCTGCGCGCCGCGGGCAAGCCCTTCGTGACGAACTTCGTGGCGGCGCGCGACGACCTGTTCGCGCGCCTCACGCTCGCCGACGACGAACTGCCGCTCTACCGCGCGCTCGCCGCGCGGCTCGTGGCGAACGCGCCGCCGCCGGATCTCGTCGTCTATCTTCAGGCCAGCCCCGAGGTGCTCTACGCGCGCATCCAGAAGCGCGCGAACCCCGCCGAGCTGCCGATCTCGGACGCCTTCCTGCGGGCCCTCTGCGACAGCTACAACGAATTTTTCTATCATTACGACCATGCGCCGGTGCTGACCGTCGGCGCCGAACACCTGAACCCGCTCGACTCCGATGCGGACCTTGCGCTCGTCGCCGAAAGAATCGAGACGATGCGCGGGCGCAAGGAGTCCTTCGTCAAGGGCATGCCGCGCTGACGTCGACGCCGGGTCGACTCGGCTGAGTCGACTCCGAAGCAGCGGCCCCTTCCCGTTTTCCTTTCCAGACGGATTCCCTCATGACTTACCTGCAGGAAACGAGCCGCAGCGCCGTGACCGTGCCCAAACTCCAGGCCATGCGCGACGCCGGCGAAAAGATCGCCATGCTTACGTGCTACGACGCGAGTTTCTCGTCGCTATGCGACCGCGCGGGCGTCGACGTGCTGCTGATCGGCGATTCGCTCGGCAACGTGCTGCAAGGCCAGACGACGACGCTGCCCGTCACGCTCGACGAAATCGCCTATCACACGGCCTGCGTCGCGCGCGCGCGGCCGTCCGCGCTGATCGTCGCCGACTTGCCGTTCGGCACCTTCGGCACGCCCGAAGACGCGTTCGCGAGCTCGGTCAAGCTGATGCGCGCCGGCGCGCAGATGGTCAAGCTCGAAGGCGGCGAATGGCTCGCGCCCACGGTGAAGATGCTGGTGGAGCGCGCCGTGCCCGTGTGCGCCCATATCGGCCTCACGCCGCAGTCGGTGCATGCCTTTGGCGGCTTCAAGGTGCAGGGCAAGACCGAGAGCGGCGCGGCGCAGATGGTGCGCGACGCGCAGGCGCTGGAGGCGGCGGGCGCGCAGCTCGTGGTGATCGAGGCCGTGCCTTCGGCGCTCGGCGCGATGGTCACGAAGCAGTTGCGCATTCCGACGATCGGCATCGGCGCCGGCGTGGATTGCTCGGGCCAGGTGCTCGTGCTGCACGACATGCTCGGCATCTTCCCCGGCAAGCGGCCGAAATTCGTGAAGGATTTCATGCAGGGCCAGCCGAGCATCGAAGCGGCCGTTAGCGCGTATGTGAAGGCGGTAAAGGACGGCTCGTTCCCGGCGGCCGAACACGCGTTTCAGTAACAGCAAGCAACCCGGAAGACGAAGGGCGCGGGCCATGCGGCGCCGCGCCCTTCTTTCGTCGTTGCTCCCCGCGTCGGCGTCAGATCAGCCGCGCAGGCACCGCGCCACGCAGCGCGTTCGTCAGCAGCAGCGCTTCGGCGCGCAGCACGTCGGCGCGGGTCAGCGCGCGCTCTTTCACACCGAACGTTTCGTCGTCGAGTAAAACGCCGCGCATCACGCCCGGCAGCACGCCCGCGGAAAGCGGCGGCGTCCACCACGTTCCGTCCAGCTTCACGAACACGTTCGAGCGCCCGCCTTCGGTCAGTTCGCCGCGCTCGTTGAAGAACAGCATGTCGAAGCCGCCCTGCGCTTCGGCCTCGCGCCACGCGCGGTCGAATTCGGCGCGGCGCGTGGTCTTGCGCAGCAGGAGCGCATCGGCGGAAGCCACCGGCGCGAAGCCGCGGTCGGGCGCGAGCATCACGCCCACGGGCCCTCCCGGCAACGGCGCCAGCGGCGCGCTGGTCAGCTGCACCGCGCCGTCCTTGCCAAGGGCGGCGCGCAGGCGGTGCGCGACACCCTCGGGAAACGCGGCGCAGATTTCGGCGAGGCGCGCGCGCAAGTCGTCGGCGTTGCACGTGAAGCCTAGCCACGCGGCGCCCGCCGCCAGCCGGGCGAGATGACGCTCCAGGTGGCGCACGCCATCCGCACGCGTCGCATACATCGTTTCGAACAGTTCGAGGCCGGGGTCGGCGCCAGTCAGGAAGCGGGCTTTCAAACGTGTCTCCTCGTATTCGTCTGCGGCGACGCTGTCGAGCACGATGCCCGCGCCCACGCCCATCTCGCCGCGCCGCACCCCGGCCGGCGCGGCGGGTGCGTCGAGCGTCAACGTGCGGATCACGACCGAAAGGCAGAAGTCGCCGCAGGTGTCGTCGCCCGTCGCGCCGTCGAGCCAGCCTATCGTGCCGGTATAGAGGCCGCGTGGACCATGCTCGATCGCGTCGATCAGTTCCATCGTGCGGTGCTTGGGCGCGCCCGTGATCGAGCCGCAGGGAAAGAGCGCGCGCATGACCCCGGCGAACGACGTGCGTTCGCGCAGCTTCGCCTCGACCGTCGAGGTCATCTGCCACACCAACGCGTAAGACTCCACGCTGAAGAGCGCGGGCACGCGCACCGAACCGGTCTGCGCGACGCGCGAAAGATCGTTGCGCAGCAGATCCACGATCATCACGTTTTCGGCGCGATTCTTGGGGTCGTTGGCGAGGAACTGCGCGGCGGCACGGTCTGCAACAGGATCCGGCGAGCGCGCAGCGGTGCCCTTCATGGGACGTGCGCGCAGCGCATCGCCCTGCTTCTCGACGAACAACTCGGGCGAGCAAGACAGTACCCAGCGGTCGCCCGGCAGCGCGATCAGGGCGCCGAACGGCACGCGCTGCCGCTCGCGCAAACGCCGATAAAGCGCGACCGGCGGCCCGAATGCCTCGAATTGCAGCCGGTACGTGTAGTTGATCTGATAGGAGTCGCCCGCGCGCAGCGCCGCGTGCACGGCCTCGATGCCGCGTTCGAACTGGTCGCGATCGACGCCCGGCACGACACCCGCGATGCCGGCCGGCGCGGGGGTCGCGGCACCTTCGCGCGCCGCCAGCCAGGCATCGGCTTCGTCGCGCGAAAGCCGCTCGCAGCGCTCGAACAATAAAAAACGCAGCGCGGCGTGGCCGTGCTGCGTTCCCAAAGTATCGTCCGAGGCGCCGCTTGCATGCTTCGCAAACTGCAGATCGCGCCCGAAATCGTAATCGCCGAGCACGACCGCATGCAGCCCCGCGCGCAGATCGCCCTCCACCGCGCGGCATACCGCGTCGAGATCCTGCGCCCGGCTGCACACGCGTTCGCGCACGAACCCCGTGTAGAGGCGACTCGTGCGGCGCGCGGGCGTCGAATCGCCATCGTCGAGCAGCGCGAACACCGCGCCGCCGTCATTCACTGCCATAAACGCTACCTGCCGCAAGGCCGGCGGCGCGTACGCAGGTTACGCGCCGCCGGCATGAAACCCGCCTTAGTCGAAGAAGCTCTTCACGCGGTCGAACCAGCTCTTGCTCTGCGGGCTGTGGCGCGAGCCACCCTCCACGAGCGACTTCTCGAACTGCTGAAGCAGATCGCGCTGCTGGTCGGTGAGCTTGACCGGCGTTTCCACCTGTACGTGCACGTACAGATCGCCGGCGATGCTCGAACGCAGCCCCTTGATGCCCTTGCCGCGCAGGCGGAACGTCTTGCCCGACTGCGTGCCCTCGGGCACCGGGAAGGTCGCGCGGCCCGCCAGCGTCGGCACTTCGATCTCGCCGCCCAGAGCCGCCGTGGTGAACGGAATCGGCATCTGGCAGTGCAGGTCGTCGCCGTCGCGCTCGAATACCGGGTGCGACTTGATATGAATCTCGACGTAGAGATCGCCCGCCGGCCCGCCGTTGATACCCGGCTCGCCGTTGCCGGCCGAGCGGATGCGCATGCCGTCGTCGATGCCCGCCGGAATCTTCACTTCCAGCGTCTTGGTTTCCTTCACTTTGCCCGCGCCGTGGCAGTTCGTGCAGGGCTCAGGAATGTACGAACCCGTGCCATGGCACTTCGGGCAGGTCTGCTGAATGCTGAAGAAACCCTGCGACATGCGCACCGAACCCGAGCCATGGCAGGTCGGGCAGCTTTCCGGCTTGGTGCCGGGCTTCGCGCCCGAACCGTGACAGACCTCGCAACTGCTCCAGCCCGGCACGCGAATCTGCGTCTCGTAGCCGTGCGCCGCCTGCTCCAGCGTGATTTCCATGCTGTAGCGCAGATCCGCGCCGCGATACACCTGCGGGCCGCTGCGCGCGCCGCCGCGGGCGCCTGCCGTCTGGCCGAAGATGTCGCCGAAAATATCGCCGAATGCATCCGCGAAACCGCCGAAGCCCTGCGCACCCGCGCCGCCCATGTTCGGATCGACGCCCGCGTGCCCGTACTGGTCGTAGGCCGCACGCTTTTGCGAGTCCGACAGCATTTCATAGGCTTCCTTCACCTCTTTGAAATGCTCTTCCGCGTCCTTGTTGTCCGGATTGCGGTCGGGGTGGTACTTCATCGCCAGCTTGCGATACGCCTTCTTGATTTCGTCGTCGCTCGCGTTCTTCGCGACGCCCAGAACCTCGTAGTAATCCCGTTTCGCCATATCGGTTCAACGCCGGTCACGCACGCAGTCGTGCGCGTCGGCTCCTCATGAATGCTGGATCTCGTGACCCGTTTGCCGTCCCGTTCACCGCCGAAAACGCCATCGCACCCTGCTGCAACGCGTCCAGCGGCCCCTGTCGGGAACGGCCTCCATAAAACAAATGTGCCCGGAGAGCCGAAAAGGCTCGCCAGGCGTTAAGCAATGCTGCCCGCATCGTAACCGATGCGGCCGTCCTGCGCCGAACATTCCCGCCGCGGCGCGGACCTCCTGCGAGGCCCGGTTCGCCGCTGCGGCCCGCCCGGCACGGGTACGGGCCGGACAACTTAGTCCTTCTTGACTTCCTTGAACTCGGCGTCGACCACGTCGTCGGCGTTGCCCTGCGCACCCGCCTGCTCCGCGCCCGCGCCTGCGGCGCCTGCTGCCGCGCCGGCCTGCTGAGCCTGCATGTCGGCGTACATCTTTTCGCCGAGCTTCTGCGATGCCGTGGACAGCGCCTCGACCTTCGCCTCGATCTCGGCCTTGTCGGCCGACGCGCTCTTCAGCGTGTCTTCGAGATCCTTCAGCGCGGCTTCGATCTTTTCCTTTTCGGAGGCGTCGATCTTGTCGCCGTACTCGGCCACGGCCTTCTTCGTGCTGTGAACCAGCGCGTCGCCCTGGTTGCGCGCGTCGGCCAGCTCACGCAGACGGTGATCTTCTTCCGCGTTCGCTTCGGCGTCCTTCACCATCTTCTCGATTTCGGCTTCGGACAGACCCGAGTTCGCCTTGATCGTGATGCGGTTTTCCTTGCCGGTCGCCTTGTCCTTCGCGCCGACGTGCAGGATGCCGTTCGCGTCGATGTCGAAGCTCACTTCGATCTGCGGCACGCCGCGCGGTGCGGGCGGAATGCCTTCCAGGTTGAACTCGCCCAGCAGCTTGTTGCCCGCCGCCATTTCGCGTTCGCCCTGGAACACCTTGATCGTCACGGCGCCCTGGTTGTCGTCGGCCGTCGAGTAGACCTGAGCGTGCTTGGTCGGGATCGTGGTGTTCTTGTTGATCATCTTCGTCATCACACCGCCGAGCGTCTCGATACCGAGCGAGAGCGGGGTCACGTCGAGGAGCAGCACGTCCTTGCGGTCGCCCGAGAGAACCTGGCCTTGAATCGCGGCGCCCACGGCCACGGCTTCGTCGGGGTTCACGTCACGGCGCGGATCCTTGCCGAAGAACTCCTTCACCTTCTCCTGCACCTTCGGCATACGCGTCTGGCCGCCGACGAGAATCACGTCGTCGATGTCGCCAACCTTCACGCCCGCGTCCTTGATCGCCACGCGGCACGGCTCAATGGTGCGCTCGATCAGGTCTTCGACCAGCGCTTCCAGCTTGGCGCGCGTGATCTTCAGGTTCAAGTGCTTCGGACCCGAGGCGTCCGCCGTGATGTACGGCAGATTGATTTCGGTCTGCTGGCCCGACGAGAGTTCGATCTTGGCCTTTTCGGCGGCTTCCTTCAGGCGTTGCAGCGCGAGCACGTCCTTGCTGAGGTCGACACCCTGCTCCTTCTTGAACTCGCCGATGATGTAATCGATGATGCGCTGGTCGAAGTCTTCGCCGCCGAGGAACGTGTCGCCGTTCGTCGAGAGCACTTCGAACTGCATTTCGCCGTCAACGTCCGCGATTTCGATGATCGAGATGTCGAACGTGCCGCCGCCCAGGTCGAACACGGCGATCTTGCGGTCGCCCTTTTCGGCCTTGTCCAGACCGAACGCGAGCGCGGCCGCCGTCGGCTCGTTGATGATGCGCTTGACTTCCAGACCGGCGATGCGGCCGGCGTCCTTGGTGGCCTGACGCTGGCTGTCGTTGAAGTACGCGGGAACCGTGATCACGGCTTCGGTGACCGGCTCGCCGAGGTAGTCTTCAGCGGTCTTCTTCATCTTGCGCAGCACTTCGGCCGAAACCTGCGAAGGCGCGAGCTTCGCGCCGTGCGCTTCGACCCAGGCGTCGCCGTTGTCGTGCTTGACGATCTTGTAGGGCATCAGGCCGATGTCCTTCTGCACTTCCTTCTCGTCGAAGCGGCGACCGATCAGGCGCTTGACGGCGTAAAGCGTGTTCTTCGGGTTCGTGACCGACTGGCGCTTGGCCGGCGCGCCGACCAGCACTTCGTTGTCGTCCATGTAGGCGATGATCGACGGCGTCGTGCGGGCGCCTTCCGAGTTTTCGATCACCTTGACCTGATTGCCTTCCATCAGCGCCACGCACGAGTTCGTGGTGCCGAGGTCGATGCCGATGATTTTGCCCATTTAGTTGATCTCCAATAATTGATCGCTGTGCGAACGGCGCCTGCGCTTTGCTCGGCCCATCCGCCTTAATCCGGAACTGCTGCCCAAATAAGTGCCACTGAGGCGTTTTCAAGACCCTGGGCGCTATCCGGTTATTAATTTTTTTCAATCGCCCGCGCCGCAACCGGGACGGTTGGGCGTGAACGCTTTCATCTTGCTTACTTCGGCTGGGAGACCGTGACGAGCGCCGGACGCAGCACGCGGTCGGCAATCACGTAGCCCTTCTGCAGCACGGCGACGACGGTGTTCGCCTCCTGCTCCGACGGCACCATCGAAATGGCCTGGTGGCGATGCGGATCGAACTTCTCGCCCACCGGGTTGATGGCCAGCACCTTGCCCTTCTCGAGCGCGCCGGTGAGCTGGCGAAGCGTCAGCTCGACGCCCTCGCGCACCTTCACGAGGTCGTCCGAGCCGTGCGTGACGGCCGCTTCGAGACTGTCGACAACGGGCAGCAGGTGCTCGGCGAAGCTCTCGATGGCGAACTTGTGCGCCTTCTGGACATCTTCCTGGCCGCGACGGCGCACGTTCTCGGTTTCCGCCTTCGCGCGGACGAACGCATCCTGCAACTCGGCGATCTTCGCCTGCGCTTCGGCCAGTGCCGCGTCCACGCCGCCCTGCGCCGACGCTGCGGCGGTTTCCGCCGCAGCCGCTTCGGGCTGCGCCGATGCAGCGGCTTGCGAGGCCTCGTCCGCGGGCGTGGGATTCTGGCTCGTCGGGTTCTCTTGCGTGTTTTCCATGTCGCTGAACGTGGTTGGATAATCAAAAAAGGAGCAAAGCTCCGGGCACTCTGCCCGGCGGTTCGCGCCATGTTGTTCCGGCACGACACCCGCTTTGCGTGTTGCGACTGCACTTGGGTGCCGGATTGCCGATTTCAAGGGTTTTCCGCGGCTTTTTTACAGTTTTTCAGCCTTGGGAAACTGGCCGTTACAACCATTACTGCGCCGCCGCAAAAATGAAATTGAGTGCGCCGCCCGGCTGACCTACACTCAGGAACAGGTACTGCTCAGACCACGTTTACCCTGACCCTGCAAGTGCGTCCGAGGCCCGTACCCAACACCGAGCTGGCCGTTTTCGCCGTGCATTTCTCCCGGGGGAGTACCGTGAAACTGACCTTTGCAATATCGGTGGTCGCGCTGGTACTCATTGCCGGAACCACCACCATCTGCATGTCGGGCGCCGTAACCGACAACACGACCGAATATGGCGGCGTTCATGCCGCCATGGAAGCGCTGTTCAACCCTCACGCCCAAGTTTGTCGATAGTGCGGCGGTCGCGCTTCGTCGGTCGTCCGTGCAGCACCGCCGCGGGCTCGCGAAAGAGCCGCCGGCGTTCCTGCTCCGCCGTGCGCCGCTCGCGCCCGGCCTGCGTTTCCGCGTAAAGGGTTTGCGCAACGCTCGCCGGGCCGCGCACGTCGCACAGACCCAGCACCTCCACCTCCCAGAGCACGTGATCGATCTCGATTTCGACGAGGTCGCCCACACGCACGTCCTTCGAGGCCTTCACCGCGTCGCCGCCGATGCGCACGTGCCCCTTGCTCACGGCGTCCGCCGCCAGCGAGCGGGTCTTGAAGAAGCGGGCGGCCCATAGCCACTTGTCGATGCGCAGGCGCGCGGACGGGTCGGTCGAGATCTTGTAGTTCATACGATGCAAATGGATAGCGCCGGAGCCGGGTTCAGGCGAGCGCGCCGGCCGGGGAGGCGGCCCGCACCGGCCAGCCCTGCAGGTTCTGCGCGACGATTTCGCCGAGCGCGGCAATCCATGCCGGCGATGAATTCAGGCAGGGAATGCGGTGAAACACCTTGCCTCCGCCATGCAGGAATTCGTCGCGCACTTCCATGCCGATTTCCTCGATCGTTTCCAGGCAGTCGGCCGTGAAACCGGGGCAGAACACGTCGGCGCGCCGCACGCCGCCCTGCCCTAGCTCGCGCAAGCTCGGCGCGGTATACGGCTGCAGCCACTGTGCCCGGCCAAAGCGCGACTGGAACGTGACGCGGCATTCCACCGGCGTCAATTCGAGCGCGTGCATGAGAAGCGACGCTGTCTGCTGGCATTGATCGTGATACGGATCGCCAAGGTCGAGCGTGCGGCTCGGCACGCCGTGAAAGCTCAACACGAGGCGGTCGCCCGCAGCAAAATCAGGGCGGCCATGCGCCTGCCAGTACTGCTGGACCTGCGCCGCGAGCGCCGCGATGTAGGCCGGATGGTCGTGATAGGCGCGCACCGTGCGGACTTCCGGCTGATTGCGCATGCGACCGAGCGCGGCGAACGCGGCGTCGAATGCCGTGGCCGTGGTCGAGGCCGAGTATTGCGGATACATCGGCACGAGCAGGATGCGCTCGGCGCCCGACAGCTTGAGCTGCCGGAGCACCGAGAGTATGTCGGGCGTGCCGTAGCGCATGGCGTAATCGACGATGACCGCATAGTCGTTCGCATGCAGCAAGTGGCGCAGGCCGTCGGTCTGCTTTTGGGTGTGCACGCGCAGCGGCGAGCCTTCGGGCGTCCAGACCGCCGCATACTTCTTGGCCGACGAGCGTCCGCGCAGCGGCAGGATCAGCGTGCGCAGGATGACCTGCCAGGCGAGCGCGGGAATCTCGACCACGCGCGGGTCGGAGAGAAACTGCGCCAGATAGCGGCGCACCGCGCGCGGCGTGGGCGCGTCGGGCGTGCCCAGATTGATCAGCAGCACGGCGACGCGATGTGCGCCGGCGGATTGCAGAGGCCGCTCCAGATCGAAACGCATAGGCGAAGACTTGCGCCGCGCCTCAAGTCCATCGAGCGCAGCAACGGTTGCACAAGGGAATCATTATAGCGGCCGGCTCGTGCATGCCCATCTGGCCATTCGGCCAATGGCGCGCCGCGCGCGTTTGCCCGATGATGAAAACGTGGCCGGCTCAGTTCTGGCTGAGCGTGAGCGAAAGGAGGCGCGCGGTAATGTCGACGATGGGAATCACGCGGTTGTATGCCATGCGCGTCGGGCCGATCACGCCGAGCGTGCCCACGATCTTGCCGTTCACCTCGTACGGCGCGGTCACGACGCTCATTTCCTCGATCGGCACGAGATTCGATTCGCCGCCGATGAAGATCTGCACGCCCTGCGCGTGGCTCGAGACGTCGAGTAGCTGCAGGAGGCTCGTCTTCTGGTCGAACACGTCGAAGAGCTTGCGCAGCCGCGCCATGTCCGACGAAAGATCGGCCACTTCGAGCAGGTTGCGCTCGCCGGAAATGAGCACGGTTTCGCCGACGTCGGACTCGTCGGTGCTCGCCGTCATGGCAGCGTGCATCAGCGTGGTCATGTCGCCGCGCAGCGCGTCGATTTCGTCGCGCAGCCGCTGGCGCACCTCGTCGAACGAGAGGCCTGCGAAATGCGCATTGATGTAATTGGAGGCTTCGATGAGCTCGGAGGGCGAGAAGTCGCGCTGGGTCGCCATGATGCGATTCTGCACGTCGCCTTCGGGCGTCACGATGATGAGCAGGATGCGCCTGGCGGAAAGGCGCATGAACTCGATCTGCTTGAACACGTGGCTGCGCCGCGGCGTCAGCACCACGCCCGCGAACTGCGTGAGATTGGACAGCACGCTCGCGGCCGCGGCCACCACCTTCTGCGTCTCGCCGGGGCGCAGCGTGGTCTTGACCGCCTGCGTGACCGCCTCTTCGTCGGCAGCGGACTCGACGGTGAGCATGGTGTCCACGAAGAGGCGATAGCCGCGCGGGGTGGGCACGCGTCCCGCCGAGGTGTGCGGGCTGGATACGAGCCCCAGCTCCTCCAGATCCGACATGACGTTGCGGATCGTCGCCGGGCTCAGTTCCAGGCCGGAATAGCGCGACAGCGTGCGCGAGCCGACCGGCTGGCCTTCGGCGATGTAGCGCTCGATCAGCGTCTTGAGGAGGGTTTGTGCGCGGGAATCTAGCATGACTGAAAATTCTAGCCTAATGGCCGCCGCGCCGCGAGTGCGCTCCGGCCGCACGGAACGGCGTTTCGAGGCTTTTGGGGAGTCCGCGCGCGGCGCGCGGCGTTGTCATCACCGCGTCACCGATTCTATCGGGAAATGCCCAAAGCACCGCCGTCCGGCCTTCCCGGGGACCGCCAGGTTCTTTTCACGATCTGACTATGGTGTAATGCCGGCATGCGAATCCAGAAGATCCAGAGCCAGTTCAAGACCGTCGCGCTAGTCGGCCGCAGCAACACGCAGGGCATCGGCGAGCCGCTGACGGCGCTCGCGCAAACCATCTCGAAGCTCGGCTTCGACGTGGTGTTCGAGGCTCAGACGGCCAACGAGATCGGCGCTGCCGGCTACCCCGCGCTCCAGCCCGCCGAGATCGGTGCGCGCGCGGACGTCGCGGTCGTGCTTGGCGGCGACGGCACGATGCTCGGCATCGGACGCCAGCTCGCGCCCTACCGCACCCCGCTGATCGGCATCAACCACGGTCGGCTCGGCTTCATCACCGACATTCCGTTCTCGGACATGCAGGAGATCGTGCCGCAGTTGCTCGCCGGCTCGTTCGAGCGCGAGGAGCGCACGCTGCTGGAATCGCGCATCACCCGCGACGGCGACCCGATCTACCACGCGCTCGCCTTCAACGACGTGGTCGTGAACCGCAGCGGCTTCTCCGGCATGGCCGAGCTGCGCGTGCACGTGGACGGACGCTTCATGTACAACCAGCGCTCCGACGGGTTGATCGTCGCCACACCCACGGGCTCGACCGCCTACGCGCTCTCCTCGCAAGGGCCGATCCTGCATCCGCAACTGCAGGGCCTCGTGCTCGTGCCGATCGCGCCGCACGCGCTCTCGAACCGCCCGATCGTGCTGCCCGACGATTGCAAGGTCAGCATCCAGATCGTGGCGGGCCGCGACGTCAACGTGAACTTCGACATGCAGTCGTTCACCTCGCTCGAACTCGGCGACGTGATCGACGTGCGCCGCTCGCGCCATACCGTGCCCTTCCTGCATCCGGTGGGCTACAGCTATTACGCGACGCTGCGCAAGAAGCTGCACTGGAACGAGCATCCCTCGATGCGTCAGGACGATCCCGAAGACTGAACGCGCCGCGCGCCCGCTCATCTTTCCGACCGCACGCCAACCACCAGACTCCATGCTCCGCCATCTCTCGATTCGCGACTTCGTGATCGTCGCGGCGCTCGATCTCGAATTCGACAACGGCTTTTCCGTGTTCTCCGGCGAGACGGGCGCCGGCAAGTCGATCCTGATCGACGCGCTCGCCCTGACGCTCGGCGCGCGCGCCGACGCGGGCGTCGTGCGCACCGGCGAAACCCGCGCCGACATCACCGCCGAATTCGACGTCCCGCCGCACGTCGCCGCGTGGCTCGACGAGCAGGCGCTCGCCAGCCCCGACGGTGAAAACGCGGTGATGCTGCGCCGCGTGGTGGACGCCGGCGGCCGCTCGCGGGCGTTCATCAACGGCACGCCGGCTACGCTCACGCAGTTGCGCGAGGTTGGCGAGATGCTCGTGGACATTCACGGCCAGCACGCGCACCAGCTACTGATGCGTCCCGACGCCCAGCGCGAACTCTTCGACACGCATGCGGGCCTGACCGAGCTCGCCGCCGCCGTCACGCGCGCGTGGCGCACGGTGCGCGACGCCCGCCAGGCCGTGGAAACCGCCCAGTCGCGCGACCGCGAACTGCAGCTCGAACGCGAGCGCCTCGCGTGGCAGCTCGCGGAGCTCGACAAGCTCGCGCCGCAGCCCGGCGAGTGGGAAGAGATCAACACGGAACACCGGCGGCTCACGCATTCGGCGAACCTGATCGACGGCGTGCAGGGCGCGCTCACCGCGCTCTCCGAATCCGACGAGGCGATGCTTTCGCATCTGAACAGCATCGTCTCGAAGCTGCGCGACCTGGCCGAAATCGACCCGGCGCTCGGCGATGCGCTTGCCGCACTCGAACCGGCGGCAATCCAGCTTCAAGAGGCGGCGTACTCGCTGTCGCACTACGCACAGCGGCTCGAACTCGACCCCGACCGGCTCGCCCAGGTGGAAAAGCGCCTCGACGCGCTGCATTCGACGGCCCGCAAGTTCCGCCTGCAGCCGCAGACGATGCCCGAAGAGCACGCGGCGCGGCGCGCGCAACTCGCCACGCTCGACGCCGCCGCGGACCTCGACAGCCTGCGCGCCGCCGCGGACCGCGCCCACGAGTCGTATCTCGCCGAGGCGAAGCAGCTTTCGAAGGCCCGCACAAAAGCGGCGAAGGCGCTCGGCGTGGCGGTCACGCAAGGGATGCAGGAGCTTTCGATGGCGGGCGGCAGCTTCGAAGTCGCGCTCGTGCCGCTTGCGGAAGGCGGCGCGCACGGGCTGGAGCAGATCGAATTCCGCGTCGCGGGTCATGCGGGCGTGCCGCTGCGGCCGCTCGCGAAAATCGCTTCAGGCGGCGAGCTCGCGCGCATCAGCCTCGCGCTCGCCGTGATCGCGAGCGCGGCGAGCCCTACGCCCACGCTGATCTTCGACGAAGTCGACACCGGCATCGGCGGCGGCGTGGCGGAAGTGGTGGGCCGGCTGCTGCATCAGCTCGGCGGCGAACGCCAGGTGCTGTGCGTCACGCACTTGCCGCAGGTGGCCGCGCGCGGCGACCATCACTTCCAGGTCTCGAAGGCGAGCGACGGCAACGGCGGCACGCTTTCGGCCGTCACCCCGCTGGACAAGCCGGGCCGCGTCGAGGAAGTCGCCCGTATGCTGGGCGGCCTCGAAATCACGGCCACCACGCGCAGGCATGCGAAAGAGATGCTGGCGGCGTGAGGATGCGCAGATGCTGAACGGGTTGCCGGCATGCCTTCGTGCCAGCCTCACCCCCGCTCGAACACCCGCCGCCACAACGCCAGCACCGCTTCGCGCTGTGCCGCCACCCGTTCGGGCGCCACGCGCGCCTTCTCCATCCCGTCCAGCCGCAACTGGTGCTGCAGCTTGCGATAGAGCCGGTACGCCGAGCCGATCGTATCGGCCTCTTCCTCGCTCATGAGCCCGAAGCGCGACACCTCGCGCAAGAGCGCGATGTTCCCCGTGTTGCGGATCAGCTCGGGGTCCTCTGCCGCGTGCAGCAGCACCCAGTACTGCACGAGAAACTCGATATCGACCATGCCGCCGCGGTCGTGCTTGAGGTCGAAGAGTTCGGTCCGGTTGGGATGGCCGTCCTCCACGCGCTGGCGCATCTCGACGATCTCCTGCGCGAGCGGCGCGGCGTCGCGCGGCGTGGTGAGCACCTGCACGCGGATCGCCTCGAAGGCGTTGCCGATCTCTGCATCGCCCGCCGAAAAACGCGCGCGCGTGAGCGCCTGGTGCTCCCAGACCCACGCCGTGTTCGCCGCGTCGCCCTCGCGCAACTGGTAGCGGCGGAACGAATCGAGATCGGTGACGAGCAGCCCCGACTCGCCGTTCGGCCGCAAGCGCAGGTCGACGTCGAACAGCGTGCCCGCGCCGGTGGCCGTCGTGAGCCACGTGATGAGGCGCCGCGCGAACGTCGCGTAGATCTCGGCGGCGCTTTCGTCTGCGTCGTCGTAGAGGAAGATCAGGTCGAGGTCCGAGGCGTAGCCGAGCTCCTTGCCGCCCAGCTTGCCGTAGGCGATCGCCGCGAAGCGCGGCACCTCGCGGTGGCGCTTCGCGAACTGCTTCCAGACCGTTTCGATGGCCACGTCGAGCACCGCGTCCGCGAGCTCGGAGAGCCGGTCGCTCACGTGTTCGACCGAGAGGCGGCCCGCCAGGTCGTTGAGCAGGATGCGGAACACTTCGGCCTGGTGCGCGTGGCGCAGCAGGTCCATCTGCTGTTCCACGTCGGCCGCGGCCGCGAGGCGCGCGCGCAGGAGGCGCGAGAACTCGGGCCAGTCGAACGGCGTGGCGATGGCCTCGTCGTCGAGCAGCTCGTCGAGCAGTTGCGGATGGCGGATCAGGTAGCCCGCCGCCCAGCGCGACGTGCCCAGCACCTTCAGCACGCGGTCGAGCGCGTCCGGATACTCGCAGAGCAGCGCGAGATAGGCGCCGCGCCGGATCACCGCTTCGAGCAGGTCGAACATGCGCGCGAGCGTGTCGCCGCGGTGCGCGCGCGTCTCCAGCGTGCGCGCGGCCTCCAGCGCTCGCTGCGCCACGCTGTCGAAGCGCTGGCGGCTCTTTTCGGGCAGCCCCGCATAGCGCGAGGACTGCCACAGGCCGCGCAGACGCGCGAGCAGCGGCCCGGGGTCGTCGATGCCCAGGTCGTGCAGGCGCTCGAGCAGTTCGTCGTCGGTCCCCTCCTCCGCCAGCGCGGCGCTCCACACCCACGCGGCCGCGCCGTCCTCGCGCGCCGCACAGCCGCCGTCGCCGTTGACCTTGTCGGCGAAGATCTGGTCGAACTGGCGCTCCACCCTGTCGCGGTGCGCGTCGAGCGTCTTCATCAGCGCGGCGTAGTCGGCGAAGCCCATCGCGCCGGCCAGCGCCGCGCGCTCGGCCGGATCGACCGGCATGGCGTGGGTTTGCGCGTCGTCCCGATACTGCAGGCAATGCTCGAGTTCGCGCAGGAATTGATAGGCGCGCGTCAGGTCCGTGCAGACCTCCGGCGCGATCAGCCCGCGCGCCGCCGCATAGCCGAGCACGGCGAGCGTCGGCCGCACGCGAAAGCCCGCGTCCTGGCCGCCGCGAATCAGTTGAAATACCTGGGCGCTGAATTCGATCTCGCGGATGCCGCCGCGGCCGAGCTTGATGTCGTCGGCCTTGTCGGGACGCATGTGAGCGCGGCGCTGCGCCTCCTGGCGGATCTGCACGTGCAGCGAGCGAATCGCGGCGATCACGCCGAAGTCGAGGTAGCGCCGGTAGACGAACGGCTTCACGAGCGCGTCGAGCTGCGAGGCGAGCCGCCGCGCGCTCTCGCTATCGGACTCCGAAACAAGCCGCCCCTTGATCCACGCGTAGCGCTCCCACTCGCGGCCCTGCACGTAGAAATATTCTTCGAGCATGCCGAGGCTGCCCACGAGCGGCCCCGAGTCGCCGTTCGGACGCAGCCGCATGTCCACGCGGAAAACGAAGCCGTCGGCCGTCACGTCGCTCAACGCGCCGATCAGCCGCTTGCCCACACGCGTGAAAAAGTCCTGCGTCGCGATGGGCGAGCGCTGGCCGCCCGTGGTCTCGCCGTCGTCCTCGTAGACGAAGATCAGATCGATGTCCGACGAAACGTTGAGTTCGCGCCCGCCCAGCTTGCCCATGCCCACCACGCCGAGCGTGAGGCGCTCGCCGTTCGGGCCGCGCGGCTCGCCGAAGAGCGCTTCGAGGTCGGCCGTGACCACCGCCAGCGCGCGCTGGATCGCCACTTCGGCGAGATCGGTCATCGTGCCGGTGACCTCCGCCACGTCGGCCACGCGCGCAAGATCGCGCTCCATCACCGCGCAGATCACCTCGACGCGCAGCTGGCGCAACGCCTTCTTCAACTGATCGTCGGTGAGCGCCGCGCCGCCTGCCTGCGCGCAGAGCGTCTCCAGCCGCGCGGCGATGCGCTCGCGCGTGACCGGCCCGGCGGCGAGCGCCTCGACCTGCGCCGCGAGGCCTGGGCGGGCCGCACAAGCACGCGCGGCATAACGGGAGTAGCGGGAACTGAGAAGGGGAATGTCGTCGGTCATGAAGGCCTGGCTCGCTGGGGTGCAGTACCGGCGGCATGCATTTTGCGGGCCATCGAGGCTACTCCGGATGGCCGATGCCGCCCCCCTATGTGATACATTTCGTGGTCAGAACGCAACGCTACCATACCCCACCCGCAGCAGCATGTCCGAGCGAAACGATCCCGCCGGCCCGCATCAAACCGGACATGCCAGCCGGGCGACCCCGGATGCGCCCGAGCACCATCACCCGGTGCTGCGTCACACGTTGCGCGTATTGGCCGCCTTCGCGCTCGTCCTCTACTTCATCGTCGCCGCGCTGACCTTCGGGCTGCGCTACATCGTGCTGCCCTATGTCAACGACATTCGGCCGCGCATCGAAGCCCTCGTCTCCAGCAAGATCCACGCGGAATTCCGCATCGGCAAGCTCGCGCCGCACTGGCTAGGCTTCCAGCCCGGCATCGACGTCACCGATCTCACGATCCGCGACCGCCATGGCGCGATCGCGCTGAACGTGCCGCATGCCACGATGGCGGTCTCCTGGCGCTCGCTCGTCTCGTTCGAGCTGCTGCTCTCGAGCGTCGAGGTCGAGCGCCCCGACGTCTTGATCGCCCGCGAGGACGACGGCACGCTCACGGTGGCCGGCGTGCCGGTGCCCACGGCTCATACGGGCAACGCCACGTTCACGACCTGGCTCATGCGCCAGCAGGCCATTATTCTGCGCGGCGGCACGCTGCGCTGGCATGACGCCACGCGCGACGTGCCCGATCTCGCGCTGCACGACATCCGCCTCGCGATCCTCAACGACGGCTACGACCACCGCGTCGGGCTGCAGGCGCCGAGCGAGGGCACCGTACTGGACGGCCCGCTCGACTTCCGGGCGCACTTCCGCCACGCGCGCCTGTCGCAAGCGGGCAAACCCGTTGCCTGGACCGGCAACGCTTATCTCTCCACCGGCCCCGTCGATCTGCCCACGCTTGCCCGCTACGTCAAGATCCCGATCGCCACCTATGCAGGCCGCATCGACAACGCCATCTGGGCGCACTTCGCCTCGGGCCATCTGCTGTCGGCGAACGGCGTGGTCGACGGCACCGCCGTTTCGCTGCAGGTGCGTCCGACCCAGCCGCGCCTCGACCTGCCCGTCGCGCACTTCCAGTGGCGCATGGGCGTGCAGCCCGGCGACTACACGCTGCAGTTGCAGGACTTTCGCGCCGAGCTCGGCCAGCCGCCGCTCGACGACGGCACGCCGCTCGTGCGCACGCTCGCGTTCACGACGCTCGACGCGCGTTTGAGACAGCAGTCGCTGCAGCACGGCCAGCTCTTCAGCGTGGCGGGCGACCGCATCGACCTCGGCATCCTGGACGAGTTCATGCGCGCGCTGCCGCTGCCGGGCCGCGTGGAAAACGCCCTGATCCGCTTCAATCCGCAGGGGCTCGTCGAGAACTACGACCTCGCGCTCGAACGCGCGGCGCCGGAGTCGGGCGAGGCCGCCACCGAACAACGCGCGACGAGCGCCGAGCCGATCGTCCACTACCGGCTCAAGGCCGACCTGCAGGGCATCAGCGTGGACGCCCAGGAACCGGGGCCGGGCCTCACGCCGCGCGGCCACCCGCGCGCGGGCCTGCCCGGCTTCGAGAACCTCTGGGGCCATATCGACGCCGACGAGGCGCACGGCACGATCAACTTCGACACGACCAAAGCCGCCGTCACGCTGCCGGGCGTGTTCGACAACCCGCGCCTCACGTTCGACCGGCTTTACGGCGCGGGCAAGTGGACCGTCGCGCCCCGGCGCGAAGCCGGCGACACGCACAAGGCCTTCGAAGTGGACGTCTCGGAACTGGGTGTCGCGAACGAGGACGCGCGCGCCAGGATGACCGCGCACTACACGAACCCCGGCCACGGACGCGGCGCACTGGACCTGAAAGCGGACTTCGAGCGGGCCCAGGTCAAGGCCATCCCGCGCTACCTGCCGACGAGCCTCTCCGAAAAGGTGCGCACCTACCTCGGCCACGGCCTGCAGGCCGGCGTCTCGAAGGGAGCCACGCTGGAAATTCATGGCGACCTCACGCTGTTCCCCTACTCGCGCGCGCCCGATGCCGGCCAGTTCCGCATCGTCGCGCCGTTCGCGGGCGGCCGCTTCGACCCGTCGCCGTTCCCGCCGAAAAAGCTCAAGAACGGCGCGCCGAACGTGTGGCCCGCGTTCGACGGCATCGACGGCGTGTTCACGCTTGCCGAAAACAAGCTGCGCTTCGACGTCGCGCGCGGCCACTATCGCGGCTTCGTTCTGCACGACGTGAGCGGCCGCATCGACGATCTCGGCACGAAGGGATCCGACCTCTTCATCAGCGGCGCCGGCCGCGGCCCGCTTGCCGACCTGCTCGACTATGCCGACAACAGCTCGATCGGCTATGTGTCGAAACACGCCACCGCAAAGGTGCGCGCGCAAGGACCGGCAACGCTGGCGCTCAAGCTCACGATCCCGCGCGTGCCCAAGCCCAAGGTCAAGCTGGCGGGCACGATCGGCTTCGAAAACGACCAGCTCACGGCCGACAACGTGCCGCCCGTCTCGAATCTCACGGGCAAGGTCCACTTCAGCAATCACAGTGCGCAGGTCGAGGCGCTGAGCGCGCGTTTCCTCGGCGGCGCCCTGCGCGCCAACGGCGGGCTGAGCGAAGACGGCCGCTATGCGCTCGACGTATCGGGCAACGTTGCCGTGGATGCCGCGCGCGGCCTGAACCTGCGCGGCACGGCGGCGGCCGTGCTGGGCCGCCTGAGCGGGCAGGCGCCCTACGCGCTCAGCGTGAGCGGCACGAAGGGCCATCTGCCCGACGTGAAGGCCTCGTCGGACCTGACCGACCTCGCGCTCGACCTGCCCGCGCCGTTCGGCAAGACCGCGGGAACGCCGATGCCGCTGCGCTTCGAACTGCAGCCGGGCGCGGGCGACGGCAGCGACGCCGGCAATCCCGCCGCGTTCCAGCACGCCGACGTGACGCTCGGGCCGTTCGCCGCGAAGTATGTGCTGCGGCGCGTGCCGGGCCACGTGCCCGACGTGGTGCGCGGTGCGATCTCGATGAACCGGCCCGTCGATCTGCCGACGGACGGCGTGACCGCCAACGTCGACATGCCCGCCTTCGATGCCGACGCGTGGCACAGCGTCGTGCAGCAGATTCGCGGCGCAGCGGCGGCGAGCACGGCGGCCGCGACGCCGGCGAGCGGCGCGCAGACGGTTGCGGCCAATGCCGCCGGCAGCGCGGCCAGCGGCGCCGCCCCGGCGCAACCCGCCTCATCAACGGCCGCGACCCCGCCCATGCCCGGCGGCGCCTTCGCCCAGTTCCTGCCGTCGCGCTTCGCGGTGCACGTCGGCACGCTCACGCTGCTCAAACGCCACTGGGAGAACGTCGTGGTCGGCGCGACGCGCACCGGCCGCGACTGGCAGGCCAACCTCGCCTCGAACCAGGTTTCCGGGCACCTCTCCTGGAAGCCCGGCGCCGTTCCCGGTTCGCCCGGCACGCTCGAGGCACGCCTTGCGCGCCTCGTGGTGCCCGCCGCGACCGAAAACGACCTGCTCGGCCAGGCCATTTCGCAGCCCGCCCAGAACATGCCCTCGATCGACCTGGTCGTGAACCAGCTGATCGTGCGAGGCCGCGACTTCGGCCGGCTGCAGGTGAACGCGCGCAATATCGACGAGAACGGCGTGCCGGTCTGGCAGCTCGACACGCTCGACCTCAGCAATCCCGACGCGCACCTGGCCGCAACGGGCAACTGGCGCTCGATCGGCGACATCGGCCCCGACCTCGAAACGGCGACGCCGCGCCGCACCGCGCTCGAATTCCGCCTCGACATCAAGAACGCGGGCGACCTGCTCGCACGCGCGGGCAAGCCGCGCACGCTCAAGGGCGGCGAAGGCACGCTGTCCGGCAAGCTGGACTGGCGCGGCGGCCCGACGAAGATCGATTACCCGTCGCTCGAAGGCAGCGTCGCCGTCGATCTGCGCCATGGCCAGATCCTCAAGGTCGATCCGGGCGTGGCGAGGCTCCTCGGCGTGCTGAGCCTGCAAAGCCTCGCGCGCTATGCGAGCACGGATTTCCGCGACGTGATCGGCGAAGGCCTGCCCTTCACGAGCGTCACAGGCACGGGCGTGATCGAAAACGGTGTCGGCCGCACGAACGATTTCAAGCTCGTCACCGCACCGGCCCGCGCCCAGATGAGCGGCAGCGTCGACCTCGCCCACGAGACCCAGGACCTGCACGTGCACGTAGAGCCGACCGTCAGCCTGGGCGCCGGCGTGATCGCCGCGGCGGTCATCAATCCGCTCATCGGCCTTGGCGCGCTCGTCGCCGACTTCGCGCTCTCGCACACCGTCGAGTCGGCGTTCGCGATCGACTACGCGATCACGGGCTCCTGGGCCAAACCGCACGTCGAGCGGCTGCACGGCGATCAGGGTAAGATGAACGCGCAGTCGCCGGCCACGGCGCATTGAACCGTGCGCGCCGTACCGGCCAGCCGCCCTGTTTGCCGCACTGCGCGTCACGCCAGGTGCCGTACCGGGCGGCGTCTCCCATGAGCCACTTCGCGAGCCAGCTCGCACGCCGTCGATGAGCGATTCCCCCACTACCCCATTTCGCGTCGCCGCGCTGCAGATGGTCAGCACGCCCGATCGCGAGCGCAATCTGGCCGAAGCCGGGCGCCTGATCGCCGAAGCGGCCGCGGCCGGCGCGCGCCTCGTGTTACTGCCCGAATATTTCTGCTTCATGGGCTACAAGGACAGCGACAAGCTTGCGGTCCGCGAGCCCTACGGCGATGGGCCGATCCAGCGGTTTCTCGCCGAGGCCGCGCTGAAAAACAAGGTGTGGATCATCGGCGGCACGCTGCCTTTGCGCGTGCCCGACCCGCTGCCCGAGGAAAACCGCGTGCTGAACACGACACTTGTGTTCGACACGCGCGGCGAAGAGGTCGCGCGCTACGACAAGATCCACCTGTTCAACTTCGAGAAAGGCGCGGAATCGTTCGACGAAGCGCGCACGATCCGCCCCGGTGGCGAGGTGCGCACCTTCGAAGCCCCGTTTGGCCGCGTCGGCCTGTCGGTCTGCTACGATCTGCGCTTTCCCGAGCTGTACCGCCGCATGGGCGACTGCGCGCTGATGGTCGTACCGTCCGCGTTCACGTACACCACAGGCCGCGCGCACTGGCAGACGCTCCTGCGCGCCCGCGCCGTCGAAAACCAGTGCTACGTGCTGGCCGCCGCGCAAGGCGGACAGCATGAGAACGGCCGCCGCACCTGGGGCCACAGCATGCTGATCGACCCGTGGGGCGAAGTGATGGACGTGCTCGACGAAGGCCCCGGCGTCGTGGCCGGCGACATCGACCTCGCGCGCATCGCCGCCGTGCGCGCGAGTTTGCCCGCGTGGCGACATCGCATGCTCGACTGCAACTGAGCACAACAAGAGCAGCGCAACGGCTTGACAAAGCCGCTCACCACCCGAATTTACCGAAACTGATCCTCCCTATTGCACGCATGAACATCATCGAACCCGGCATCCGCAATCTGGCGACCGCCAAGGACGTGCTCCTCACGCCCTACGGCCTCGACGAGACGCTGCTCACGCGCACGCTCGGCGAGATTTTCACTCACCGCGTCGATTACGCCGACCTCTACTTCCAGGCCACGCGCAGCGAAGCGTGGAGCCTCGAAGAAGGCATCGTCAAATCGGGCAGCTTCAGCATCGACCAGGGTGTCGGCGTGCGCGCCGTCTCCGGCGAGCGCACGGCGTTCGCGTACTCGGACGATCTCTCGCCCGAAGCGATCCGCCAGGCGGCCCTCGCCACGCGCTCGATCGCGAAAGCAGGCGGCGGCAAGCAGAAGATCAAGGTGGCCAGCGCCTTCAAGGGCATCGCGGGCCGCGACCTGTATCTGCCCTCCGATCCGCTGGGATCGCTCGACGCCACCGAAAAGGTCAAGCTGCTCGAGCGCATCGAGCAGATGGCCAAGGGCCGCGACCCGCGCATCACCCAGGTCATGGCGGCGCTCGCCGGCGAATACGACGTCGTGCTCGTGGCCCGCAGCGACGGCGCCCTCGCGGCGGACATCCGCCCGCTCGTGCGCGTTTCGGTCACGGTGATCGCCGAGCAGAACGGCCGCCGCGAGATCGGCAACGGCGGCGGCGGCGGGCGCTATGACTACGGCTACTTCACCGATGACGTCCTCTCGAAATACGTCGACGATGCCGTGCATAGCGCGCTCGTCAATCTGGAGGCACGCCCGGCGCCGGCCGGCGCGATGACCGTCGTGCTCGGGCCGGGCTGGCCCGGCGTGCTGCTGCACGAAGCGATCGGCCATGGGCTGGAAGGCGACTTCAACCGCAAGGGCTCGTCGGCATTCGCGGGACGCATCGGCGAGCAGGTGGCCGCAAAGGGTGTCACGGTCGTCGACGACGGCACGCTGCCCAATCGGCGCGGGTCGCTCAACATCGACGACGAAGGCAACCCCACGCAGTGCACGACGCTGATCGAGGACGGCATTCTCAAGGGCTACATCCAGGACTCGCTCAACGCGCGTCTCATGAAGATGCCCGTGACCGGCAATGCCCGCCGCGAGTCCTACGCCGCCCTGCCGATGCCGCGCATGACCAACACCTACATGCTGAACGGCGATAAGGATCCGCAGGAGATCATCGCTTCCGTGAAGAACGGTCTCTACGCTGTCAACTTCGGCGGCGGCCAGGTGGACATCACGAACGGCAAGTTCGTGTTCTCGGCCTCCGAGGCCTACATGATCGAGAACGGCAAGATCACCTATCCGGTCAAGGGCGCCACGCTGATCGGCAGCGGCCCCGAGTCGCTCAAGTACGTGAGCATGATCGGCAACGACATGAAGCTCGATTCCGGGGTGGGTGTGTGCGGGAAGGAAGGCCAGAGCGTGCCCGTGGGTGTCGGCCAGCCTACGTTGCGCATCGACCGCATGACGGTGGGCGGCACGGTTTGATTTCATGCACATGGATGCGGAAAATCCGCATCCATGTGCATGATTTCCGCGCCTTGACTACATACTGCGCGGATATCACGCATTTTTGCAGTGCAGCGCTTGCCAGCCCGAGGATGATCGGGTTATAAAGGCAAACACCCTTTTCGACGAACTTCACGTTCCAGCAAGTTTTTCGCCATGACCGCCACGAAGTTTTACTTTTACTTCTTTTGGTATCTCAGACCGCTGGCGGATCGAGAGGGTTGACAGTACGCGCAGAACCCCGAATACACGAGAAACCGCCAGCAAGCCTGGCGGTTTTTTTTCGTCCTTTCGCCCCAAACCCACGAGCCGCAATTTTCATCTAACCGCTTTTTGAGGCACCGTCCGCGCCGCCACCGTTGATCGACGCCGACACACGCTACACACAGGATCAGGAGAAAACGACCATGCCCCCGCACAACACCGACGATGTCCGCATCCGGGAACTGAAAGAACTCACGCCGCCCGCGCACCTGATCCGCGAATTCCCGTGCTCCGAGGCCGCCTCGACCCTGATCTACGAAACCCGCCAGTCGCTGCACCGCATCCTGCACGGCATGGACGACCGCCTTATCGTGATCATCGGCCCATGCTCGATCCACGACACCAAGGCCGCCGTCGAGTACGCGCAGAAGCTCCAGCCGATGCGCCAACGCTTCGCCGGCGAGCTCGAAATCGTGATGCGCGTGTACTTCGAAAAACCGCGCACGACGGTGGGCTGGAAGGGCCTCATCAACGACCCGTACCTCGACAACAGCTTCAAGATCAACGACGGCCTGCGCACCGCGCGCGAACTGCTCGTCTCGATCAACGAACTGGGCCTGCCCGCCGGCACCGAGTACCTCGACATGATCAGCCCGCAGTACATCGCCGACCTGATCTCGTGGGGTGCGATCGGCGCGCGCACGACCGAGTCGCAGGTGCACCGCGAACTGGCCTCGGGCCTCTCGTGCCCGGTGGGCTTCAAGAACGGCACGGACGGCAACGTCAAGATCGCCGTCGACGCGATCAAGGCCGCCTCGCAGCCGCACCATTTCCTCTCGGTGACGAAGGGGGGCCATTCGGCCATCGTCTCGACGGCCGGCAATGAGGACTGCCACGTGATCCTGCGCGGCGGCAAGACGCCTAACTACGACGCGGACAGCGTGAACGCGGCATGCGCCGACATCGGCAAGGCAGGCCTCGCCGCGCGCCTCATGATCGACGCGAGCCATGCCAACAGCTCGAAGAAGCACGAGAACCAGATTCCCGTGTGCGCCGACATCGGCCGCCAGATCGCCGCGGGCGACGAGCGCATCATCGGCGTGATGGTCGAGTCGCATCTCGTGGCAGGGCGCCAGGATCTGAAGGAAGGTTGCGCGCTCACCTACGGGCAGAGCATCACCGATGCCTGTATCGGTTGGGACGAAAGCGTGGGTGTGCTGGAAGGGCTGGCGGAAAGCGTCAGGCAGCGGCGCGTGGCGCGCGGCAGCGGTAACTGAACGACAACTGAGCCGCGTCGTTCGTGAATACGGCAACCCCGGCGTCGCGCCGGGGTCTTGCTCCAGTTCGCCCGGCCGTTGCAGCCGGGCGTTTTTACATGCCGCTCAGTCGAGCATGCCCGAACCGAAGATTTCCGTGCGGATACGCTGCGGATCGACGCCGCGTGCGACGAGCGCCTCGCGCTGCGCGCGCATGAATCCCACGGGGCCGCACAGGTAATAGTCGGCGTCAGCCGGCAGCGCGGCCGCTTCGATCCGTTCGAGGTCCATGCGTCCCGCGTAGTCGTAATCGACGCCCGCGCGGTCGCTCGCCTCGACTTCCTCATAGAACACGGCGCTGCGCACGTTCGCATGATCGCGGGTGACATCGCGCAGCCAGTCGCGGAACGCATGAACGCGTCCGTTGCGGCATGCATGCACGAACGTTACGGGGCGCGCGCTGCCCTCGGCCACGAGGGTCGCGAGCATCGACGCCATCGGCGTGATGCCGACGCCGCCGCTCATGAGCACGACAGGCGCTGCCGCTTTCCGGTCGAGCGTGAATTCGCCCATCGGCGCGCTCACGTGGACGATCGCGCCTTCCTCGACGCCGTCGTGCATCAGGTTCGACACGTGACCGGGCTCGACCTGCTCGCGGCCCGCCTCGCGCTTGACCGAGATGCGCAGCCAGCGGCCGTGGGGCGCGTCCGAGAGGCTGTACTGGCGCGGCTGATCGACGCCCAGGCGATCGACGAAGCGCGTCACGCTCACATACTGTCCCGGCTCGAAGCCGCCGGCGGAAGCGCCGTCGGCCGGCGCGAGATAGAACGACGTGATCTCGTCGCTCTCGACCTGCTTGCGAATCACCTTGAACGGCCGGAAGCCGCTCCAGGACGCGCCCTCGTACAAACCCGCCTCCGCGCCGATCATGATCTGCGCGAGCTGGCCATAGGCTGCGGTCCATGCGTCGAGCGTAGGCTGATCGACGGCATCGCCGAGCACGTCGACCACGGCGCCGAGCAGATGGCGCCCCACGATCGGATAGTGCTCCGGACGAATGTTCAGGCTCGCATGCTTGTGGGCGATGTGCGTGACTGCGCCGCCGAGCGCGCCCAGATTGTCGATATTCGCCGCGTAGGCATAGACCGCGCGCGCCAGCGTTTCGGGCTGGCTGCCGCTTTGCTGGTGCGTCTGGTTGAAGAGATTCTTCAGTTCGGGATGCGCATTGAACATCCGCTTGTAGAAGTGCTTCGTGATGGTGGCGCCATGTTCGGCAAAGACGGGGGCCGTGGCCTTGACGAGGGCCATCTGGTCGGCGGTAAGCACAGTCATTCGGGTTCTCCGGCTTAAAGATGCATCTACGATACATGTTTAAGTTCGAGTATACCCTGGTCATTTTGCCGCATGGGAATTCGCGGACAAATTGGAGCGTCGGCGGCGCATGGCGACGCCCCGGTTGGGGCCGCCGCCGACGGCCCCCTCAGTCCGCCGACCCGCCACGGTCGTGACGCCAGTAAACGTCATCGCCGCCATGCGCGCGATTGAGCACGCGCGCCAGCACGAAAAGCAGATCGGACAGCCGGTTCACATAACGCCGCGGTGTTTGGGCAAGCGTTTCGCCCGCCGGTAACGAGGTTCCGAGCGCTACGACGGTCCGCTCCGCGCGCCTGCAAACGGTGCGGCACACATGCGCGAGCGCCGCCGCGCGCGAGCCGCCGGGCAGGATGAACTCCTTGAGCGGCGGCAGCGCGGCGTTGTAGTGGACCAGCCAGCCGTCGAGCCGTGCCAGATGCGCATCCGTCACGACCGTGTGTCCCGGCATGCAGAGCTCGCCGCCCAGATCGAAGAGATCATGCTGGATCTCCGTGAGCGCGGCGCGCACGTCGTCGGGCAGCGTTTCGCAAAGCAGCACGCCGATTTGCGAATTCAGTTCGTCGACGTCGCCGATAGCCGCGATCCGCAAGGCGTCCTTGCGGATGCGGCTGCCGTCGCCGAGGCCGGTCGTGCCGTCGTCGCCCGTGCGCGTAACGATTTTGCTCAGCCGATTGCCCATGATGTTTTGTGTCCCATGCAAGGCCCCGAGGCGGGGCGGCGCGCACCGCACGCGCCTTGCCGGCATTATAGGTTTGACGCAGCGCAGCAAATTGGGCGGGCCGGCAGGCGCACCATCGTTCGGCGTAAAATGGGCCGCAGCAGCAACGTACAAGCAACGCATAAGCAAGACATGCCCCGATGAAGGAGACGCCGTTGAATCACCCCGCGCCGCCGGCCACCGCACGCCGCCCGTTTCCCGCCGATCTCCTCGACCAGTTGCGCAGTGCGTTCGGCGAGCGTGTTTCCACGTCCGAAGCCGTGCGCGCCCACCATGGCCGCGACGAGTCGCGCTTCGACCCGCAATTGCCCGACGCCGTGGTGTTCGCGCACAGCACCGAAGAAGTCCAGGCCATCGTGAAGCTGTGCGCGCAATACGGCGTGCCGATCATTCCGTACGGCAACGGGTCGTCGCTCGAAGGCCATCTGCTGGCCGTGCAGGGCGGCGTTTCGATCGACCTCTCGCAGATGAGCCGCGTGCTGTCGATCAATGCGGAAGACCTCACCGTCACCGTCGAACCCGGCATCTCGCGCAAGGCGCTGAACGAGGCGCTGCGCGACACGGGTCTCTTCTTCCCGATCGATCCGGGCGCGGACGCGAGCATTGGCGGCATGTCCGCGACGCGCGCCTCCGGCACCAACGCCGTGCGCTACGGCACGATGCGCGAGAACGTGCTTGGGCTCACCGCCGTGCTGGCCGACGGACGCGTCATCAAGACCGGCACGCGCGCACGCAAGTCGTCGGCCGGCTACGACCTGACGCGCCTCTTCGTGGGGTCCGAAGGCACGCTCGGTGTCATCACTGGAATCACCTTGCGCCTCTATCCCCAGCCGGAAGCAGTGTCGGCCGCGGTCTGCACGTTCCCATCGATGGCCGAAGCTGTGCGCACCGTGATCGAGACGATCCAGGTGGGTGTACCGATCGCGCGCGTGGAGTTCATCGATTCGCTCGCCGTGCGCGCCATCAACCGCCATTCGAACCTTACGCTGCGCGAGGCGCCCACGCTCTTCTTCGAATTCCACGGCACGGCCGCGGGCGTCGAGGAACAGGCGCGGCTCGTGCAGGAGCTTGCCGCGCAGAACGGCGGCGAAGGCTTCGAATGGGCGACACGCCCCGAAGACCGCAGCCGCTTGTGGAACGCGCGCCATAGCGCCTACTTCGCCATGCTGCAGCTGCGGCCCGGCTGCCGCGCGGTGACGACCGACGTCTGCGTGCCCATTTCGCGCCTTGCCGAGTGCGTGGTGGAAACGGAAACCGACCTGAAGGCGTCGCCGCTGCCCTGCCCGATCGTCGGTCACGTGGGCGACGGCAACTTTCACGTGGCGATGCTGATCGACGCGGACAATCCCGCAGAAATCGACGAGGCGGAACGCCTGAACCGCCGCATCGTCGAGCGCGCGCTCGCGATGGACGGCACCTGTACCGGCGAGCATGGCGTGGGGCTGCACAAGATGGACTTCCTCGTGGAAGAGCACGGCGCCGATACCGTCGACACGATGCGCGCGATCAAGCATGCGCTCGATCCGCACAACCTGATGAATCCAGGCAAAATCTTTTCGTGGGCGGCCTGAGCGCCGCGGTGCCAACGGAACAGCGCGGAACAGCGTGGACAAACGGGAGGACACATGAACGCACCGGCCGAGGTGTCGCCGGAAGTGCTCGCGCAACGCCAGCGCGAAGTGGTGCAAACCTTGATGGCGGTACTGCCCGCGCATTGCCTGCTGCATCGGGAAGAGGACACCGTCGCCTACGAGTGCGACGGGCTCGCCGCCTACCGGCGCCTGCCGCTTGCGGTCGCGCTGCCGGAAACCGAGTCGCAGGTGCAGCGCATCGTGCAGATCTGCCGCCGCCTCGACGTGCCCATCGTGCCGCGCGGCGCGGGCACGGGACTTTCCGGCGGCGCCATGCCGATCCGGCACGGCATCGTGCTTTCGCTCGCGCGGTTTCGCCGGATACTCGAAGTCGACCCCTATGCGCGCACGGCGACCGTGCAGCCCGGCGTGCGCAATCTCGCGGTCTCCGAAGCCGCCGCACCTTACGGCCTCTACTACGCGCCCGACCCTTCCTCGCAGATCGCCTGCACGATCGGCGGCAACGTCTCCGAGAACTCGGGCGGCGTGCATTGCCTCAAGTACGGCCTTACCGTGCATAACATCCTGCGCGTGCGCGCGGTCACGATGGACGGCGAGATCGTCGAATTCGGCTCGCTCGCGCCCGATGCACCGGGTCTGGACCTGCTCGCCGTGATGATCGGCAGCGAGGGCATGTTCGCGATCGTGACCGAAGTCATCGTCAAGCTGATCCCGCGGCCGCAGACCGCGCAGGTCATCATGGCGAGCTTCGACGACGTCGTGAAAGGCGGTGACGCGGTGGCCGGCATCATCGCGGCGGGCATCATTCCAGCTGGCCTCGAGATGATGGACAAGCCCGCCACGCGCGCCGTGGAAGAATTCGTGAAAGCGGGCTACGACATCGACGCCGCCGCGATCCTGCTGTGCGAATCCGACGGCACGCCCGAGGAAGTGGCCGATGAAATCGCGCGCACCGTGCTCGTGCTGCGCGAGCATGGCGCCACGCGCATCCAGATCTCGCGCACCGAGGAAGAGCGGCTGCGCTTCTGGTCCGGGCGCAAGAACGCGTTTCCGGCCGCGGGCCGCATCTCGCCCGACTACTACTGCATGGACGGCACGGTGCCGCGCCGCAGCATCGGCCCGCTGCTGGCGCGCATTCACGACATGGAAGCGCAGTACCGCTTGCGCTGCATTAACGTGTTCCACGCCGGCGACGGCAACATGCACCCGCTCATTCTCTTCAACGGCAACGACCTCGACGAGTGGCACCGCGCCGAGGCCTTCGGCGCCGACATTCTCGAAACCTGCGTCGAGCTGGGCGGCACCGTGACCGGGGAGCACGGCGTGGGCATCGAGAAGATCAATTCGATGTGCGTGCAGTTCTCTCCGCAGGAGCGCGACGCGTTCCACGCGGTCAAGCGCGCGTTCGATCCGTCCGGGCTGCTCAACCCCGACAAGGGCATTCCCACCCGGGCCCGCTGCGCCGAGTACGGCAGGATGCACGTGCGCGGGAACCTGCTGCCGCACCCCGAGCTGCCGCGCTTCTAGGCCCGCTGGACGGGCTGCCCGGGAGGCAGCGCCCGATGCGGGTCCGCTCCGGGTTGCCAGCACGGGACCGGCCGGTACAATCGAACGAACGACAACGACAATCACGCCATGGAAGAGGACGACATCGTCGCCGTCTGGTCGGACCGCGTACGCGCGGCGACTGCCGATGGCCGCCCGCTGCGCATACGCGGCGGCGGCACGAAGGACTGGTACGGGCAGACACTCGAAGGCGCCATTCTCGACACCCGCACGCACCGGGGCATCGTCGCCTACGACCCGGCCGAACTCGTGATCACGGCGCGCGCCGGCACGCCGCTCACCGAAATCGAAGCGGCCCTCGCGGCGAACGACCAGATGCTGCCCTTCGAGCCCCCCCACTTCGGTACGCAGGCCACGCTCGGCGGGTGCATTGCAGCGGGCATCGCGGGGCCGCGCCGGGCATTCGCGGGAGCGGCGCGCGACTTCGTGCTGGGCGCCGCGATCATGAACGGACATGGCGAAGTGCTGCACTTCGGCGGCCAGGTCGTGAAGAACGTGGCCGGCTACGACGTCTCGCGCCTGCTCGCAGGTTCGCTCGGCACGCTCGGCCTGATCCTCGAACTCTCGATCAAAGTTCTGCCGGCGCCGCAGTCCGAAACGACGCTCAAGTTCGACATGAACGGCACCGACGCCGTGCGCAAGCTCAATGAATGGGGCGGCCGTCCTCTCCCCATGACGGCAAGCGCCTGGCGCAACGGCACGCTCGCCGTGCGGCTCGCGGGCGCGGAAACCGCCGTGAAGGCCGCGCGCGCGGCGCTGGGCGGCGAAGTGGTGGACGCGGTGGAGGCCGAACGCTTCTGGGCCGGCCTGCGCGAGCAGACCGACCCGTTCTTCGCGGCCATCGCGCCCAACGCCGCGCTCTGGCGCCTCGCCCTGCCCTCGATCGCCGAGCCGCTGCAGCTGCCCGGCGCGCAACTGATGGAATGGGGCGGCTCCCAGCGCTGGTGGATCACGGAAACCGACGCGCAAACCGTGCGCATCACGGCCAAGCAGGCAGGCGGCCACGCGACGATGTTCCGCACGGGGCACGCATACGACCGCAGCGCGGGCGTGTTCACGCCGCTGCCCGCACCGCTCATGAAGATCCACCGCGGCCTGAAAGCCGCGTTCGACCCGGCCCGCATCTTCAATCGCGGCCGACTGTACTCCGACTTTTGATATCACCGGCACGCGGCAATGCAGACGAATCTCGCGGATTTCATCCGGAACACGGCGGACGGCGACGAGGCCGACGCGATCCTGCGCAAATGCGTGCACTGCGGCTTCTGCACGGCGACCTGCCCGACCTACCAGTTGCTCGGCGACGAGCTGGACGGCCCGCGCGGGCGCATCTATCTGATCAAGCAGATGGTGGAGGGCGCGACGGTGACGAAGAACACGCTCACGCATCTGGATCGCTGCCTCACCTGCCGCAGTTGCGAAACGACGTGCCCCTCGGGCGTGCAGTACGGGCGCCTCGTCGAGATCGGCCGCAAGCATGCCGAAGAGACGGTCCCGCGGCCGCTGCGCCAGCGGATCGTGCGGCGCCTGCTCGCCAGCTTCCTGCCGCGCCGCGGGCTGTTCTCGCCGGCCATGCGCATTGGCCAGCAGATCCGCCCGCTCCTGCCGCGCCGCCTGCGCGACAAGGTGCCGGTACGCCAGCGTGTGCTCGCCTGGCCGACCGCGAAGCACGCGCGCAAGATGCTCATGCTCGCGGGCTGCGTGCAGCCTTCGATGATGCCGAACATCAATGTGGCCACGGCGCGCGTGCTCGACGCGCTCGGCATTGAAACGGTGGTCGCGCCGCAGGCCGGCTGCTGCGGCGCGATCCGCCTGCATATGGGCTACGTGGACGAGGCGCTCGACGACGTGCGCGCCAACGTGGACGCCTGGTGGCCCCATGTCGAAGCCGGTGTGGAAGCGATCGTGATGAACGCCTCGGGGTGCGGTGCGACGGTGAAGGAGTATGCGCACCTGCTGCGCAACGACCCCGCTTACGCCGACAAGGCGCGGCGCATCGCCGAGCTGACGCGCGATATCTCGGAGATCCTGCCCGACTTCGAAGAGGAACTCGTGGCGGCCGCGCGCCGGCGCGGCATCCAGACCGTGGCGTGGCATCCGCCCTGCACGCTCCAGCACGGCCAGCAACTGCGCGGCGGCGTCGAAAAGGTACTGGGCGCGCTGGGCCTCGACGTGCGCGTGCCTGCGGACAGCCATCTGTGCTGCGGCTCGGCCGGCACGTATTCGATCACGCAGCCGCGCCTTTCCTACGCGCTGCGCAACCAGAAGGTCGATCGCCTGAAGGCGCTCGAACCGCAACTGATCGTCTCGGCGAACATCGGCTGTATCGCGCACCTGCAGAGCGGCACGACGATTCCGGTCACACACTGGATCGAGCTGGTGGAGCATATGCTGGCGGCGAACTGAACGCCGGGAGATCGAACACGTTCCAAGCGTAGCGCCTCACGCAGCACGCAAAAAGCCGGCCGTTCGGCCTATGTTTGGCGTCTGGTCCAGTCCGTATAATTGCCCACAGTCATTGCCCACGTTCGCTCTGGTTCGTTTCAACGGCCACCGCGCCAATAAGGTGACCGCCCCATCCCCATGACCGATCTCACCCATAATCTGGAAACCGTCCGCCAGCGTATCGCCGCCGCCGCCCGCAACGCCGGGCGCGAGCCGGATTCGGTCGAGCTGCTCGCGGTTTCGAAGACTTTCCCCGCAGAAGACGTGCGAGCCGCGCATACGGCCGGCCAGCGTGCGTTCGGCGAAAACTACGTGCAGGAAGCCGTGGACAAGATCGAGGCACTGGCCGATCTGCGCGCCGGGCTCGAATGGCATTTCATCGGGCCGCTGCAGTCGAACAAGACGCGCCCCGTGGCGGAACGCTTCGACTGGGTGCATTCGGTGGATCGCCTGAAGATCGCGCAGCGTCTCTCGGAACAGCGGCCCGCCGGCATGGCGCCGCTCAACGTCTGCCTGCAGGTGAACGTGAGCGGCGAAGCCACCAAGAGCGGCGTCGCGCCACAGGACGCAGCGCAGGTCGCCCGCGCGATCGCCGCGCTGCCCAATCTGCGGCTGCGGGGGCTGATGTCGATCCCGGAACCCGAATCCACGCTTGAAGCGCAGCGCGCGCCGCACCGGCAACTGCGCGAACTGTTCGATGCGCTGCGCGCCGAGGGGCTCGCGCTGGACACCCTGTCGATGGGCATGTCGGCCGACCTGGAAGCGGCCGTGCTCGAAGGCGCGACCATCGTGCGGATCGGCACCGCTGTCTTCGGCGCACGCGATTACTCTCACTGATCACTTTCCATCATCATGAAAATTGCCTTCATCGGCGGCGGCAACATGGCCGCCGCACTCATCGGCGGTCTGATCCGCAAGGGTGTGAGCGCCGCCAATCTCTATGCGATCGATCCGAACGAGGACGTCCGCAAGCGCAATACCGAACAATTCGGTGTGCTCACCGGTGCGGCTGCCGACGCGGCGCTCTCGCAGTACGACGCCGTGCTGCTCGCGGTCAAGCCGCAGATCGCCAAGGCCGTGGCCGAAGGGCTCGCACCGCATCTCGCACCGCATCAGGTCGTGATCACCATCATGGCCGGCATCCGTATCGAGGACCTCTCGCGCTGGCTGGGCGGCCATGCGCGCATCGTCCGCACGATGCCCAACACGCCGGCGCTGATCGGCATGGGCGCAACGGGTCTCGTCGCGAGCGGCGGCGTGGATGCGGCGGGCCGCCAGCTCGCCTCCGACGTGCTCGGCGCGGTAGGACAAACCGTGTGGTTCGACGACGAGTCGAAGATCGACGCCGTAACGGGCATCTCCGGCAGCGGCCCGGCCTACGTGTTCTATTTCATCGAGGCGCTGGAAGAGGCCGCGCGTCAGCTCGGCATGGACGAAAAGCAGGGGCGCGCGCTCGCCATCGCCACGTTCACGGGCGCGGCGCAGCTCGCGCTGCAATCGGACGAACCGCCTTCGGTGCTGCGCGAGCGCGTGACCTCGAAGGGCGGCACGACGGCCGCCGCGCTGGCCTCGTTCGATGCGTCGGGGATCAAGGATGCGATCGTGCGCGGCGCGCTGGCCGCCGACTCGCGTGCGAAGGAAATGGGCGAAGAATTCGGCAAGCAGTAAGCCGGCCGGCCGCGCGCCTCAGGTTGCCGCGAATATGTAGTGCGCGGCAATCCCCGCGAACAGCACGCCGCCCAGCCAGTTGTTATGGCGAAACGCGGCGAAGCACGGCATCCGCTCCCGGCCCTTGATGAGCGTGTAGTGATAGACGGCACAGCCCGCCGCCGCGGCCCAGCCGATCCAGTAGAGCACGCTGAAGCCGAGCGCGATGCCGATCCAGACGTAGATGCCGAGCGTCACGGCATAGCACAGCATGATGGCGAGAACGTCGGAGCGGCCGAACGTCAGGGCGGAAGTCCGAATGCCGATCTTGATGTCGTCGTCGCGGTCGACCATCGCGTATTCGGTGTCGTAGGCCACCGACCAGAACACGTTCGCCAGCAGCATGATCCAGCCCAGCGTAGGCACGTGATCCTGCACGGCGGCGAACGCCATCGGAATGCCAAAGCCGAATGCGATACCCAGATACGCCTGAGGAATGGCGAAAAACCGCTTCGTGAACGGATACGACGCCGCCACGAACAGCGCCACGACCGAAAGCTGCTTCGTCAGCGTATTGAGCGGCAGGATGAGCAGGAACGAGACGAAGGCGAGCCCCACCGCGATCACCACCGCTTCCCACGCGTGGATGCGACCCGACGTGATCGGCCGCTCCGCGGTGCGCTTCACGTAGCGGTCGAAATCGCGGTCCGCGTAGTCGTTCATCG
This sequence comes from Paraburkholderia acidipaludis NBRC 101816, assembly GCF_000684975.1. Classification (GTDB taxonomy): domain Bacteria; phylum Pseudomonadota; class Gammaproteobacteria; order Burkholderiales; family Burkholderiaceae; genus Paraburkholderia; species Paraburkholderia acidipaludis. Next base: position 121,802 of record NZ_BAXZ01000014.1, read on the forward strand.
CGCAGCCCGCCGAGCGCATCAGCACGGTGCCCACCGCGAAGATCAGGATCAGCGGGAGCGGCGGACGACCGTTCGAGGCGATCCAGAGCGCGTTGAGCGTGGGCCATAGCAGCAGCAGGCTGCCGATCGGCTTGTCCATGCGGACAAGCCGCAGATAGAGCGGGAGTCGGGCGAACATGATCGTAGCGGGAAAAACGATGCCGCTATTGTAGGCCAGCGCGGCAGCCCGCCGCCGCCTCGCGCACGGACCCGCGCCCGCCCGATGTCACTTATGCCGCCTATGCCGCCTACGCCAGCATCGATCGCAGCATCCACGCCGTCTTTTCGTGCGTCTGCATGCGCTGCGTGAGCAGGTCGGCGGTCGGCTCGTCGTGGGCCGCCTCGGTCGCCGGGAAAATGGCGCGCGCAGTACGCACCACGGCTTCCTGGCCTTCCACGAGCTGGCGGATCATCTCTTCGGCCGCCGGCACGCCGTCCGCCTCCGGGATCGACGAGAGCTTCGCGAACTCCTTGTAGCTACCCGGCGCGGCCACGCCCAGCGCGCGAATGCGCTCGGCGATCGCATCGACCGCGGTGGCCAGTTCGGTGTACTGCGTCTCGAACATCAGGTGGAGCGTGTTGAACATCGGCCCCGTGACGTTCCAGTGGAAATTGTGGGTCTTCAGGTAGAGCGTGTAAGTGTCCGCGAGCAGGCGCGACAGGCCTTCCGCGATCTTCTTGCGATCCTTGTCGCTGATACCGATATTCACGTGCTGCACGGTTGCTTTCCTGGCCATGACGACTCCTTGTTGGTAGTGTGACGAACCTTGGGAACCCTTCCGGTCGCGCCTGGCCGGCGGCGACCCGCGTAGGGTTGAACGGACGTCGGATTATCGTTGAATACAGCCAGATAGATACGCTCATCTGGCCCTCTCTGTCGGACAGGGGAACCGCAGCGCGCGTTCCCGCCAGATCAGCCGCCGTGAAGGCGCACGATCGCCTCCACGATCAGCACGGCCACGCCGCCCGCAAAAATCGCGAGGCCGGCGCCCCGGCGCAGCATGAAGGTCGCGCGCTCCAACGTCTCGCGGGCATCGTCCGCGCGGCCAAAACCGGCGGCGTGGAGCGTCATTGTCATCACTCGGGTCACGATCGTTTCTCCTGTTTCATGCAAGGCTGTCGCTGCGGGAAAGTTCGGCTGTCGTGCAAAGGTGGACGGCGGCTCGAGCCGTCAGGCGCTCAACGCGCGGTCGACGAGCAGCGAAAACGCGACGGTGCGCAGGCCGGTAAAGACCGGGGACGCAGGGGTCGGCAGCGCGGCGGGAACTGAAACGCTGGGAACGTTGCTTTGCATGACTTCCTCCTGGTGGATGCGATTGGGTATCGCTGGGGAGAAGTCTAGCAACGGCTATCCATTAACTTAATTTGATTTATTTTATAAATCAGATAGCCGCAGACTTTCGGGGCCAATTCCCGTTTGAGTCGTTCGGGCGCCAGCCAGGCAGATCACGCGTCAGGCAACCTCTGCCGGCGCCTCGATTTTCTTCACGCCGGGCAGATCGCAGGCGTGAATGGCATCGACAATCGCCTCGATGGCCGGCATCCGCGTAAAGCTCTTGCGCCAGGCGAGCACCACACGCCGGTCCGGCACCGGCTCGTCGAACGGCACGTAAGAGAGCAGCCCCGAATCGACGCCGCCCGCGTGCGGCCTCACCTCCGACACCGACATGCGCGGCAGCACGGTAATGCCGACACCGCTCGCCACCATGTGCCGGATCGTTTCCAGCGAGGAGCCTTCGAAAGTCTTCTGGATGCCGTCCGCGTTCTGCGAGAAGCGCATCAGCTCCGGGCACACGCCCAGCACGTGATCGCGGAAGCAGTGCCCGCTGCCGAGCAGCAGCATGGTTTCCTGCTTGAGGTCGTCCGGATCGATCTTCTCGCGCTGTTCCCACGCGTGGCCGGAAGGCAGCGCCACGACGAACGGCTCGTCGTAGAGCGCTCGCAAGGTGAGGCCAGTCTCGGGGAACGGCAGCGCCATGATCGCCACGTCGATCTCGCCCTGCTTGAGCAGCTCGATCAGCTTGAGCGTGTAGTTCTCCTGCAGCATCAGCGGCATCTGCGGGACGCGCTTGATCATCTGCTTGACGAGCGTGGGCAGCAGGTACGGCCCGATCGTGTAGATCACGCCCAGACGCAAGGGGCCGACTAGCGGATCCTTGCCCTGCTTGGCGATTTCCTTGATGGCCAGCGTCTGTTCGAGCACGCGTTGCGCCTGGGTCACGATTTGCTCGCCGATGGGCGTCACGCTCACTTCGCTCGTGCCGCGCTCGAAAATCTGCACGTTCAATTCGTCTTCGAGCTTCTTGATCGCCACCGACAAGGTCGGCTGGCTGACGAAACAGGCTTCGGCGGCCCGTCCGAAGTGGCGCTCGCGAGCAACCGCGACAATGTATTTCAGTTCAGTGAGCGTCATTTCTTTGGGGACCAATCAGAAAAGGTGAATCAATAGTTTGTACTTATACACCTATGGCGGCGATTCGCCAATATTCAACGCCCATAGTCGGGCGGGAACAGCGAATTAGTCGGACGATTCGGAAGGCAGCAAGTTCCCGCGCGGCTGCGGACTCGCGGCCTCACGCCTTCAGATATTGCTCGCGAGCGCCGAGCCAGCGGTTCAGGTGCTGCGTCACGACGAGCGGCCAGCCGTGCAGCAGACGTTCGGCCGCGCCGCGCGCGGGCTCGATCAGCCAGCCGTCGGTTTCGAGGTTCGCGAAGCGCAGCATCGCGGCGCCCGATTGGCGCGCGCCGAGGAATTCGCCGGGGCCGCGAATTTCGAGGTCGCGGCGCGCGATCTCGAACCCGTCGGTCGTTTGGCGCATGGTCTGCAAGCGCGCGCGGCCCGTGAGCGAGAGCGGTCCGCTATAGAGCAGCACGCACACCGAAGCCGCCGTGCCCCGCCCCACGCGCCCGCGCAGCTGATGCAACTGCGCGAGACCGAAGCGCTCGGCGTGCTCGATCACCATCAGCGAGGCGTTGGGCACGTCCACGCCCACTTCGATCACCGTCGTCGCGACCAGCAGCTGAACCTCGTTGCGCGAGAAAGCGTCCATCACGGCGGCCTTGTCCGTGGACGAGAGCCGGCCGTGCACGAGCCCCACGCTGAGCTCGGGCAGCGCCGCGACGAGCGTTTCATACGTCTCGACGGCCGTCTGCAGCTGCAGCGTCTCGCTTTCCTCGATCAGCGGGCACACCCAGTACACCTGGCGCCCCGTGAGCGCGGCGGCGCGCACGCGCGCGATCACCTCTTCGCGGCGCGCGTCGGAAACGAGCTTCGTGAGAATCGGCGTGCGCCCCGGCGGCAGTTCGTCGATCGTGGAGACGTCGAGGTCCGCGTAGTAGGTCATTGCGAGCGTGCGCGGAATCGGCGTGGCGGACATCATCAGCTGATGCGGCTGGAACTCGCGCGCGCCATCTTCGGCGGATTTCGCGTTCTGCGCCTTCGCGCGCAGCGCGAGCCGCTGCTCGACGCCGAAGCGATGCTGCTCGTCCACGATCACGAGGCCAAGCCGCGCGAATTCCACGGCGTCCTGAATGATCGCGTGCGTGCCGATCACGAGCTTCGCCGTGCCGAGCGCCGCCGCTTCGAGCGCCGCGCGCTTTTCTTTCGCCTTCAGGCTGCCGGCGAGCCACGCCACCTGCACGCCGAGCGGTTCGAGCCAGCCGCGCAGTTTGCGCGCGTGCTGCTCGGCGAGGATTTCGGTCGGCGCCATGAGCGCGGCCTGGTAGCCCGCGTCGATGGCCTGCGCGGCCGCGAGCGCCGCCACCACGGTCTTGCCGCTGCCCACGTCGCCCTGCAGCAGGCGCTGCATCGGATGCGGTTGCTCGAGGTCGCGCGCGATCTCCGTCACCACGCGTTCCTGCGCGTTCGTGAGCTGAAACGGCAGCGAGGCGCGCAAGCGCGCCACGAGCGGCGCGATCGCGTCGTCCGCTGCATGAGGCGTATCGACCTTGAACGACGGCATGGCCGGCGCGGCACGCGTGCGGCGCTCTTCGTGCGCGCGTTTGAGCGAGAGCTGCTGGGCGAGCAGCTCTTCGAACTTGATGCGGGTCCAGGCGGGATGCGTGCCGTCGATGAGCTCGGCTTCGTCAGCGTCCACGGGCGGGTGGTGCAGCGTCTTCACCGCCTCCATCAGCAGCGGCAACCCGAGCGGCTCCATGAATTCGCGCGCGACGGCTTCGGGCAGCAGTTCGGGCAACGAAGCACGCGCAAGCGCGTTGTCGATGGCCTTGCGCAGATATGCCTGGCTTACGCCGGCCGTGGACGGATAGACCGGCGTGAGGGCCTGCGGCAACGGCGTGTCGCCCTCGACCACGCGCACGGCCGGATGCACGATCTCCATGCCGAAGAAGCCGCCGCGCACGTCGCCGCGCACGCGCAGGCGCTTGCCCACCGCCATCTGCGTGACCTGCGAGCCGTAGAAGTTCAGGAAGCGCAGGATCAGTTCGTCGCCATGGTCGTCGCGCAGCTTCACGAGCAACTGGCGGCGCGGACGGTAGGCAATTTCGTTGTCGAACACCACGCCTTCGGTCTGCGCAACGCCGCCCGGCAGCAGCTCGCCGATCGGCGTGAGCGTGGTCTCGTCCTCGTAGCGCATCGGCAGATGCAGCACGAGGTCGATGTCGCGCGTGAGGCCGAGCTTCGCGAGGCGGTCGGCGGTTTTCGTGACGGCGGGCTTGTCCTTCTTCTTGCCCTTCGGCGCACCTGCCGCGTCATCGCTCGCGTCCGCGGCAGACGGCTCGCGCGCCGCGCGCTCGCCGGCGCCCTTCGTTCCAGCCTTCGTACCGCTCTTCGTCCCCTCGGCACGGCCGGCCCGCTTGCGCGCAGCGCCGCCGTCCCCCGCTTCGGGCGCGTCGGCACGCTCGCGCGGATCGCCCGGCGTTTCGGTTTCGGACATCAAACGACTAGCGGATGGGGGCATAAGCAGCTTCGCAAGTACAATAACGGCTTTCCGGTGCGGCACGGCATACCTCGAAGCCAGGCACGGCCGCAGAACCCCGCAGGCAGGGCGCGCGCGCCGCTTGCCGTTCCGGCCGGGGCAGTCCCGCAATCATAGCGGTTGTCGATCCGGAGTTAGCGCCTCAACACTGACTCCGGTCCCGTGCAACCAGGCTGCGCAATGTGCGCCGTCGGGCATTCCGGCCCTGAATCGGCCGCCAGCCGGCGCTCGAGGCCGGCGTTCGAGGCCAAGAGTCAGCAGGCATCGAGCGCGCCGTATGAAGCCGCCGCCCGCCCAACGCCAAACTTCCGTTGCATATCCGTTTCATCAGGCCGCATGTTCAAGCTTTCCGATTTCGATTTCGACCTCCCCGCCGAGCTGATCGCACAGACGGCGCTGCCCGAACGCAGCGCGAGCCGTCTGCTGGAGGTCGACAACCGCGCGCCGCTACCACCGTTACCAGGTCAGCCCCCGCGCCTCATCGACCGGCACTTCGCCGAGCTGCCCGAATGCATCGCGCCGGGCGACCTGCTTGTCTTCAACGATACCAAGGTGCTCAAGGCGCGCTTCTTCGGCCAGAAGGCCAGTGGCGGCAAGATCGAGGTGCTCGTCGAGCGTCTGACGGGCGCGCGCACGGCGCTCGCGCAGATCCGCGCGAGCAAGAGCCCCGGCCCCGGCACGACGCTGCGCCTCGCCGACGCGTTCGACGTGACGGTGGGCGAGCGCGTCGAACCGTTCTACACGCTGCATTTCCCCGACGACTGTCTCTCGCTGATCGAGCAGTTCGGCCGCCTGCCGCTGCCGCCCTACATCACGCACGACGCCGACTCGACCGACGAAACGCGCTACCAGACCGTGTTCGCGCAGAATCCCGGCGCGGTCGCGGCGCCCACGGCCGGCCTGCATTTCGACGAGGCGCTGCTGGCGAGGCTCGACGCGATGGGCGTCGAGCGCGCCACCCTCACGCTGCACGTCGGCGCGGGCACCTTCCAGCCGGTGCGCGTGGAGAACATCGCCGAACACCAGATGCATAGCGAGTGGTACCAGCTGCCGCAGTCGCTCGTGGACAAGATCGCGGCCGCGCGCGCGCGCGGCGGCCGCGTGATCGCCGTGGGCACGACGTCGATGCGCGCGCTCGAAGCCGCCGCGCGCGACGCCGAGAACGAAGGCCGCGCGCTGGCGGCGACCTCGGCGGAAACCGATATCTTCATCACGCCGGGCTACCGGTTCCGCGTGGTGGACCGGCTCGTGACGAATTTCCATCTGCCGAAGTCGACGCTGCTGATGCTCGTTTCGGCATTCGCGGGCATCGAGACGATCCGCGCGGCCTATCGTCACGCGATCGACGAACGCTACCGGTTCTTCAGCTATGGCGACGCGATGCTGCTGACCCGAACAGACGACGCGCTCAACAAGTAACACGCACATTTCCCATGCAGTCGCGCGATACAACGAACGCGCGGCGGTGTTTCACCATCTACGCCGGACTTGCGATCCGTAGTTGGCGCTTTAGCGCATACTCCGGTCCCATGCAAAGCATTTTCCGGTAGCACAGGAGTCACCGCATGACCGACGGTCATCAAAACAACGCACGCGCCGAGCACGGCACTTATCTTGGTCAACTCGTCGGCGAACGCCCCCAAAACGGCCTGAAATTCGAACTGCTCGGCACCGACGGCCTCGCGCGCCGCGGCCGCGTCACGCTGAATCACGGCGTCGTGGAAACGCCGATCTTCATGCCCGTGGGCACCTACGGCACGGTGAAAGCCACGCAGCCGCGCGAGCTCGAGGAAATGCACGCGCAGATCATCCTCGGCAACACGTTCCACCTCTGGCTGCGCCCGGGGCTGGAGACGATCGAGGCGCACGGCGGCCTGCACCGCTTCATGGGCTGGAACCGGCCCATCCTCACCGATTCGGGCGGCTTCCAGGTGTTCTCGCTCGGCGACCTGCGCAAGATTTCCGAAGACGGCGTGCGCTTCGCCTCGCCCGTGAACGGCGACAAGCTGTTCCTCTCGCCCGAAGTGTCGATGCAGATCCAGAAGGTGCTGAACTCGGACATCGTCATGCAGTTCGACGAATGCACGCCCTACGCCACCAACGGCGTGCCGACGACGCACCAGGAAGCCGCCGACTCCATGCGCATGTCGATGCGCTGGGCCAGGCGCTCGATCGACGAATTCAACCGTCTCGGCAACCCGAACGCGCTATTCGGCATCGTCCAGGGCGGCATGTTCGAGAACCTGCGGGACGAGTCGCTGGCGGGCCTTTCGGAAATGCCGTTTCACGGCTACGCGATCGGCGGCCTTTCGGTGGGCGAGCCGAAAGAAGACATGATGCGCGTGCTCGAATACATCGCGCCGAAGCTGCCCGCCGACAAGCCGCACTACCTGATGGGCGTGGGCACGCCGGAGGACCTGGTGGCGGGCGTGGCCTCGGGCGTCGACATGTTCGACTGCGTGATGCCCACGCGCAATGCGCGCAACGGCTGGATCTTCACGCGCTTTGGCGACATCAAGATCCGCAACGCCGTGCACCGCAACTCGCTGCGGCCGCTGGACGAACAGTGCGGCTGCTACACCTGCCGCAACTTCACGCGCGGCTACCTGCACCATCTGCATCGCGTCGGAGAGATTCTCGGCGCGCAGCTCAACACGATCCACAATCTGCACTACTACCTCGAGTTGATGAGCGAGATTCGCGAGGCGATCGAGACGAAGTCTTTTGCGGCGTTCCGCCAGCGCTTCCACGAGAACCGCGCGCGCGGGGTGGATTGAGCGGGCCGCGCAGATCGGGCTGCGCAAAGCGCCGTTTGGAAATTGTCTGATGGCGGCGGCCGGCGGCGCGGGTTAAGCTCGGCAACACTTTACAATCCACTTTCCGCGACGGTGGCCCCGGGAGTTCCCAGCAGTTCCCCGGGAGTCCCCCCGGAGTCCCGTTAACAGCTTGATCGGAAAGCACATTTCGCGTCGCCGTCAGGACTTGTGCCGGTGGTAGAATAGCCGGCTCGATTTTTGATCGTCCCGATCGTATAAACGGAGAGACCAACGTGTCGTTTATTTCCAATGCCTTCGCACAAGGCTCCGCAGCAGGTGGCGCGGAATCCAGCCTGATGAGCTTCCTGCCGCTGATCCTGATGTTCGCCGTGCTGTACTTCATCATGATCCGCCCGCAGATGAAGCGCCAGAAGGAACACCGCAACATGCTCGCGGCCATGGCCAAGGGCGACGAAGTCATCATCAGCGGCGGCATCGTCGGCAAGGTGACGAAGGTCGGCGAAGCGTATGTCGGCGTCGAAGTGTCGGACGGCACCGAAGTCACCGTGCAGAAGTCGTCGGTATCGACGATCCTGCCGAAGGGCACGATCAAGTCGCTGTAAGCCCTCGCACGCGAACATGACCGGCCGCCGAACTCTGTCAGGCGGCCCCGCGCGTCCGGCACCGCGCCGCACCAGCGGCCCCGCCGGACGCCCCCGCATCGCGAAGGCCATTCCCCTCCCCCGTTGGGTCAACCAATGAACCGTTATCCCCTCTGGAAATATGTCGTGATGGTCGTGGCGCTCGCCATCGGCCTCGTGTACACATTGCCCAACTTCTTCGGCGAAGCGCCCGCGGTCCAGGTGTCGAGCGGCAAAGCCACTGTCAAGCTCGACAGCGGCACGCTCGCGCAGATCGAAGCCGCGCTCGCCGCGAACAACATCAAGGCCGACGACGTCACGTTCGACAACTCGACGATGAACGCGAACATCCGCGTGCGCGTCGCGAACGGGGACACGCAGCTGCGCCTGAAAGACGCGCTCACGAAGGCGCTCAACCCGGACCCGACCGATCCGCTCTATGTCGTCGCGCTGAACCTGCAGAGCGCCTCGCCGCACTGGCTGACGGCGCTGCACGCGCTGCCGATGTACCTCGGCCTCGACCTGCGCGGCGGCGTGCACTTCCTGCTCCAGGTCGACATGAACGGCGCGCTGAACAAGAAGCTCGACTCCGACGCGTCCGACGCGCGCACGCTCCTGCGCGACAAGTACATTCGCGACGGCGGCGTGAACCGCGTCGACCAGTCGGTCGTGATCGACTTCGCCGACGCGTCGGTGGCCGCCGACGCGCAGAAGGCGCTCGCCACCGGCGTGAACGAGCTCCAGTGGGCCACGCAAAACGGGCCCGAAGGCGGCGTACAGCTCGTGGGCACGTTCTCGCCGGCCGTGAAGAAGGCGGTTCAGGAAGCGGCCCTCAAGCAGAACATCCAGACGCTGCACAACCGCGTGAACGAGCTCGGCGTGTCCGAACCCGTGATCCAGCAGCAAGGCGACGACCGCATCGTGGTCGAGCTGCCGGGCGTGCAGGACACCGCAAAGGCGAAGGACATCATCGGCCGCACGGCCACGCTCGAAGCGCGCCTCGCCGACCCGCTCGGCCTGCATCCGGACCCGAGCGCGGCGGTGCCGCCGGGCAACGAGCTGTTCACCCAGGGCAACCAGGCGCCCGTATGGCTCAAGAAGCAGGTGATCTTCACCGGCGACCGCATCATCGACGCATCGGCGGGCTTCGACGAGCATAACCGCCCGTCGGTCAACATCCGCCTCGACTCGGCGGGCGGCCGCGCGGTGGCCAGCGTCTCGCGCGACAACATCGGCAAGCCGATGGCGATGGTGCTGTTCGAGAAGGGCAAGGGCCAGGTGCTGACAGTGGCGACGATCCAGTCGGAACTGGGCGACCGCTTCCAGATCACGGGCCAGCCCACGCCGCAGGCCGCCGCCGACCTCGCGCTGCTGCTGCGCGCGGGCTCGCTCGCCGCGCCGATGGACATCATCGAGGAACGCACGGTCGGCCCGAGCCTTGGCGCGGAGAACATCAAGAAGGGCTTCGACTCGGTGCTCTACGGCTTTGCCGCGATCGCCGTGTTCATGATCGCGTACTACATGCTGTTCGGCCTGATCTCGATGATCGGCCTTTCGGTGAACCTGCTGCTGCTGATCGCCGTGCTCTCGATGCTGCAGGCCACGCTCACGCTGCCCGGCATCGCGGCTATCGCGCTCGCGCTCGGTATGGCGATCGACGCCAACGTGCTGATCAACGAGCGCGTGCGCGAGGAACTGCGCAACGGCGCGCCGCCGCAGCTCGCGATCCAGAACGGTTATGCGCACGCGTGGGCCACCATTCTCGACTCGAACGTGACCACGCTCATCGCCGGTCTCGCGCTGCTCGCGTTCGGTTCGGGCCCGGTCCGCGGCTTCGCGATGGTGCACTGTATCGGCATCCTCACCTCGATGTTCTCGGCCGTGTTCTTCTCGCGCGGCCTCGTGAACCTCTGGTATGGCGGCAAGAAGAAGCTCAAGTCGCTGGCCGTGGGCCAGGTGTGGCGTCCGGAGCCGGAAATGGCGGGCGCTCCGGCGCTCAGCCAGGGCGACATGGGCACCGACACCGGCCGCGCCGTCACGGCTGCCGGCGTTACGCCCCGCCCGCGCGACATGGAAAAAAGCACGGCCAAGACCACCAAGGGCGCCGCGCGCGCCAAGCCGGTCGTGCGCCGCAGAAACGGATCGAGCGGCCCGGGCAACCCCGGTTCGTCCCGCTGATACGGAGGACAGGAATCATGGAATTTTTCCGCATCCGCAAAGACATCCCGTTCATGAAGCGCGCGTTGATCTTCAACGCGATCTCGTTCATCACCTTCATCGCGGCCGTGTTCTTTCTCGTGCACCGCGGCCTGCATCTGTCGATCGAGTTCACGGGCGGCACGGTCATCGAAGTGCGCTATCCGCAGGCGCTCGACCTCCAGCCGGTGCGCGACTCGCTCGGCAAGATCGGCTACGGCGACGCCCAGGTGCAGAACTTCGGCACCTCGCGCGACGTGCTGATCCGCCTGCCGCTCAAGCAGGGCCTCTCCTCGGCCCAGCAGAGCGACCAGGTGATGGCGAGGCTCAAGGCCGACGACCCGCAAGTCCAGCTGCAGCGCGTGGAGTTCGTCGGCCCGCAGGTGGGCAAGGAGCTCGCCACCGACGGCCTGCTTGCCCTCGCGTGCGTGGTGGTGGGCATCGTCATCTACCTGTCGTTCCGCTTCGAGTGGAAGTACGCCGTGGCCGGCGTGATCGCGAACTTGCACGACGTCGTGATCATTCTCGGCTTCTTCGCGTTCTTCCAGTGGGAGTTCTCGCTCTCCGTGCTCGCGGCGGTGCTCGCGGTGCTCGGTTATTCGGTGAACGAATCGGTCGTGATCTTCGACCGGATTCGCGAGACCTTCCGGCGCGAGCGCAAGATGACCGTGGTAGAGGTGATCAACCACGCCATCACGAGCACGATGTCGCGAACCATCATCACCCACGGCTGTACGGAAATGATGGTGCTGTCGATGTTCTTCCTCGGCGGCCCGACGCTGCACTACTTCGCGCTCGCGCTGACAGTGGGCATCCTGTTCGGCATCTACTCGTCGGTGTTCGTCGCGGCGGCGCTGGCCATGTGGCTCGGCGTGAAGCGCGAGGACCTCTTGAAGGAAAAGAAGGAAAAATACGATCCGAACGATCCGAACGCCGGGGCGCAGGTCTGAACCTGTTCCCTGCGTCCAGCGAAAGCTCGAAAGCGCAGCATGCAAAAAGCCGGTTCTCATGCGAACCGGCTTTTTTTTCGCAGCGGCCCCGGCGTCGCGGCCCGATGAGGACAGCGCCCCTTACTGCTTGATGCCCTCGGCCTGGATATGCAGCTTCGTCGCCATCTTGAAGCCGTATTGCTTGCCGAAGTCCACGCCATAATCGTCGCGGTTGAATTCGGCCTCGGCCTCCACGCCGCACACCTCGCGCTTGAGCATGGGATGCTGCATGCACTTGAACGACACGATCTCGAGCTTGAGCGGCCGCGTCACGCCGTGCAGCGTGAAGGTGCCGATCACCTCTTTCGGCGTGTCGCCGTCGAAAACGATCTGCGTGCCCTGGTAGGTCGCCGTGGGGTATTTCGCGGCGTCGAGGAATTCCGGCCCGGCGACGTGCTTGTCCAGCTCCGCATTGCCGGTCTGCACCGAGGCCGGATCGATCGTGACGTCCACGGTGCCTGTCTTTGCGGCGCGGTCCAGCGTGACTGTGCCCGTGGTCTTCGTGAACTTGCCGCGCCAGATCGAGAGTCCGTTGAGATGATCGGCTTCGAAGCTCGGGTAGGTGTGGTGCGGATCGAGCTGATAGGTGTCGGCGGCCACGGCCGACGCGGCGAACGACGCTGCACATACAGCAGCAGTCCCGATGGTCGCGCGTAGCATCGTATTCAAAAGCGTCTCCTTGACGGCGGGGGAAGACCGGGCGCTCCGCCACGCAACCGGAAAGCGGGCCGGCGAGCGGCGCAAAACGGGTTACATGAAGGTCACAAGATACAGCAGCGCCTTCGGTGCGTGCAGTTCGGTCATACATGAATCAACAAGCGTACCGCGGTTGAATGCAACCTGTGCGCAAACGTGGCACACTCCAGGCCCATCATGCTATGCGAGTGTGGCCAGCGGCGCTTCGCAGGCCGAAAGAGTGTGGCCCGGCGCCTTTCGTTGCGCGCCGGCCCGCGTTTGGTAACATGGAGCACAGCCGTCGCGCTTCTCCTGTCGCAGGCGGCAGCGTTGCCCGTCCCCGTTCACGTCGTTTTGCGTCATCTGCCCGCATGGCCCAGGACCCACTGATCGCGTGTCACGAATGCGACGCGCTCTACCGCAAGCCCCAGTTGCTCGGCCGGCAAACCGCCCGCTGCCCGCGCTGCGGCGCGACCCTCTACAACAGCGGGTCGGCGCAGCTCGACCGCATCTGCGCGATGACGCTTGCCGCGCTCATCACGTTCATCATCGCCCAATCGTTTCCTATCATCGAACTCGATGCGAACGGCATCGTCTCGGAATCGAGCCTGTTCGGCGCGCTCGTGGTCCTGTGGGGCGAGGACATGCAGATCATCGCGGTGATGGTGTTCTGCGCCACGGTCCTCTTTCCGCTCACCGAACTCGTCGCCCTGCTCTACGTACTGCTGCCCATCCGGCGCGGCTTCATTCCGCCGGGGTTCAACCGGGTCCTGCGCGCGATCGAGTTCGTGCGCCCCTGGGGCATGCTCGAGGTGTTCATGCTCGGCGTGCTGATCACGATCGTGAAGATGGTGAGTCTCGCGCGCGTGATTCCCGAAACGGCGCTGTTCGCGTTCGGCGCGCTGACGCTCATGTTCACCGTCGTCGTGACCTTCGATGCCCGAACGCTCTGGGATATCGCCGACGCGCTGCGCGAGCGGAGCAAGCATGCCGGCACACGGACCCGCCGGGACCGCAAGGCACATGCGACGGCTCCGGGCGCTGGCTCCGGCCATCCGGCCGCGCCGCCCGTGCCGGGTCAGCTCGCCGATCCCGACATCCACGATCCGTCCGCGCCCATGCCGCCGCGCGGTAATCCGAAGCCCTCGGGCTCGTCTCCCCACTAGAGGCGCCGCCATGAAATATGTGACCGCTACGGAAGCTGGCCTGATTTCGTGCCACGCCTGCGGGCACGTGCAGCCGCACGTGCGCTCGGCCGCGCACCCGCGCTGCGGGCGCTGCAACGCGCGGCTGCACGAGCGCCATCCGGACAGTCTCTCGCGCACCTGGGCGCTGCTCATCGCCGCGGCGGTGCTGTACATCCCGGCCAACCTGCTGCCGGTCATGCACACGGCCTCGCTCGTCGGCGACGAGGACGACACGATCATGAGCGGCATCGTGTACTTCTGGACCTCGGGTTCGTGGCCGCTTGCGGTGATCGTGTTCATCGCCAGCATTCTCGTGCCGATGATGAAGCTCTTCGTGCTCGCGCTGCTCGCCTTCACGGCGGGGCGCCGCTCGACCTGGCGCCCGGTCGAGCGCACGAAGCTGTACCGGATCGTCGAGTTCATCGGCCGCTGGTCGATGCTGGACATCTTCGTTGTGACGCTGACGGTTGCGCTGGTACGCTTCCAGTCGCTGGCCGTGATCACGGCGCGCCCGGGTGCGATCGCATTCGGTTCGGTCGTGATCCTGACCATGCTGGCGTCGATGCAGTTCGACCCGCGCCTGATCTGGGACCCCGTGGACGACGATAAACAGAAGCCAACGCACTACTCTCAGGATCGCCCCCATGAATAACCCGAAAGGACCGACTCCGCCTTCCGCGGGCGGCCCGCTCCCACCCGAGCTGCCCGAGCCCGAGATCGTCAAGCCGAAGCGCTGGCTGCCCTCGCTCGTCTGGATCGTGCCGCTCGTCGCCGCGCTGATCGGCGTCGCGCTCGTGGTGAAATCCGTGGCCACGCGCGGCCCCACCATCACGATCAGCTTCGCGAACGCCGAAGGCCTCGAGCCCGGCAAGACCAAGGTGAAATACAAGGACGTCGACATCGGCTCCGTGCGCGCCATCAAGCTTGCGCCGAACCTCTCGCACGTGCTCGTCACCGTCGAGCTGACCAAGGACGCCGAAGCGTTTGCCGTGAAGGACAGCCGCTTCTGGGTGGTGCGCCCGCGCATCGGCGCGAGCGGCGTCTCGGGGCTCTCCACGCTGCTCTCGGGCTCCTACATCGGCGCCGACGCGGGCCGCTCGAAAGAGACCGTCAGCGACTTCGTCGGGCTCGAAGCGCCGCCCGCCGTCACGATCGACGAGAAGGGCCACCGCTACACGCTGCACAGCGATACGCTCGGCTCGCTCGACATCGGCACGCCGATCTTCTACCGGCGCATCCAGGTGGGCCAGGTAACGGGCTACTCGCTCGACCAGGACGGCACGGGCGTCACCGTGCAGGTGTTCGTCAGCGCGCCGTACGACCAGTACGTCGGCGCCAACACGCGCTGGTGGCACGCGAGCGGCGTGAACGTGCAGCTCGACTCCAGCGGCATCAAGGTGGACACGCAGTCGCTCGCGACCATCGTGGTGGGCGGGCTGGCGTTCCAGGCGCCGCCGGGTAAGGCGATGGGTCCGCAGGCCCCCGAAAACGCCACCTTCAACCTCGCCGACAACGAATCCGATGCCATGCGCGAGCCCGATGGCACGCCGGTACGCGTCGTCATGTACTTCAACCAGTCGCTGCGCGGCCTTTCGGTGGGCGCGGCGGTGGACTTCCGCGGCATCGTGCTGGGCCAGGTCACCGATATCGGCATCGAGTACGACCCGAAGGAGCACAATTTCGCGATGCCGGTCACGATCGACCTGTATCCGATGCGCCTCTCGCGTCGCATACACGGCGAGAGCCCGGCGCCGCATACGCCCGAGGGCCGCGAGCTGCTTACGCGTCTCGTGCAGCGCGGGCTGCGCGGCCAGTTGCGCACGGGCAATCTGCTCACGGGTCAGCTTTACGTGGCGCTCGACATCTTCCCGAAGGCCCCGCCGGCCACGGCGAATGTCGACCGCGACCCGATCGAGCTGCCCACCATCCCGAACTCGCTCGAGGAACTGCAGCTGCAGGTGGCCGACATTGCGAAGAAGCTCGACAAGATTCCGTTCGACCAGATCGGCACGAATCTGAACGAGTCGCTCAAGAGCGCCAACCAGCTCTTCGCGCAGGTCAACGACCAGATGCTGCCGCAGATGCGCGGCACGCTCGACGAAGCCCAGAAAACCTTCGCCGCGGCGCAGGCCACGCTGCAGCAGGATTCGCCGCTGCAGTCGGACGTGCATCAGGCCATGACGGAGCTCACGCGCACGCTGCAGTCGCTCAACGCGCTGTCCGACTATCTGGAACGCCACCCCGAATCGCTCTTGCGCGGCAAATCAGGAGATAACCCATGATGTTCGACCGGCTCCTCAAGCGCACCGCCGCAGCCGGCTGCCCCGTGCGCGCCGTGCCTGGCGCACGCGTCGCCGCACTGGCGCTCGCCGCCGCGACGGCCGTGCTGGCCGGCTGCTCGTCGCCGCCCAGCCAGTTCTACACGCTGAGCCCGACCGGCGATGCCGCGCGCACCGCGCCGGCGGCCAATCCGGCCTGGCTGATCGAGCTCCCGCCGATCGACGTGCCGCCGCAGGTGGCCAAGGCACAGTTCGTCGTGCAGACGAGCGACAGCCAGGTCAAGGTGCTCGAAGAGCGGCGCTGGTCGTCGATGCCCGGCGACGAGATCCGCCGCGCGCTGTCGGGCGACCTCACGCAGCAGTTGGGCACCATCGACGTGTACGGCTCGCCATACCCTGCCGGCGTGCCCGTGTATCGCATAAGCGTGCGGGTCCAGCGCTTCGAATCGTGGCCCGACTCGCACGCGCTCATCGACGCCGTCTGGAGCGTGCGCTCGCTCGCCACGCAGGCGGTCGTGACCTGCCGCAGCGTGATCGACGAACCGGTCGCTCCCGGCTACGACGCGCTCGTCGACGGGCACCGGCGCGCGGTCGAGGTGCTTTCGACGGCGATCTCGAGCGGCGTGCGCGCGGTTGCGGCCGCGCCGCAGCCTGCCGCGTCGGCGGCCGGCGGCAAAAAGTCCGACCATCGCCCCACGCCGGTGAGCGGCATTGCGTGCCCGTCCGCAGCGGCGGGCAACGGCGCCGGCTGACCTCCCGCGCCGTGCCCCGCGCGGCGGCGCCCTGCGCCCGTCGCGCAGGGCCGGCGCACCAGCTCATCCTCCATGTTCCGCACGTTCACGACCCTCTGGAAAAAGTGGCGCGCCTCGCGCAGCGCCGGCCATCAGCTCGACGCGCTGCTCGCCGTCGCCGACGCCGACGCCCCTTACGCGGAGCGCAGCGACTGGCTGATCGAGCTCGCGCACTGGATTCACCGAGGCGGCAAGCTCGACGCCGTGGCCAGCGCTCCGGACACCGCCGACGCCGCGCCCGGCAAGCCGCACCGCGCGCCGCCGGAGCATGCGCGCGTGCGCTACCTGCTGCACGTGCTCGACCGCAATCCGACGTGGAAAGCGAACGTGGGCGCCATGGTGCGCGAATTGCTGCGCGAGACCGACAGCATCTCGCTCCTGTGCGACGCCGGCATGCCGGTGCATTCCGGTCTCGTCGGCTCGCTCATGGAGCGCATCCAGGCGCAGCTGATTCCGCCCGCGCCGAACCGCCGCGACCTGGCGGCGCTGGTCGCGCTGATGTTTCCGGCCGCGCACGACCCCGAATGGATCGCGACGCTGCCGCTCGATCTGCTGAGCCGCCTGCGGGCGTTGATTGCCGGGCCGCAGGAGCAGGCGGCGGCCGAGGCATCGGTCGCCGCCGCCCGCGTTGCGAGTGCCGCCGCGCCCGCGGACGGCGCACCGGAATCGGCCGCCAGCACCGGAGCAGAGCCGCGCCCGAGCGACTTTTCCGTGGGTCTGCTGACAGCGCTCCACAACCTCACTTGCCAGATCAGCTCGACCGGGCTTTCGCCGACGGTGCGCAGCCGCCTGTCGAGCGACGACGCCCGCGTCGCCGTCGAACGTCTGCCGTTCTTCCGCCTGACCCGCGCGATGCTCGCCGTCGAGAATGCGCGCGACGCGGGCGAGCCCGACCGGCTGCTGCAGGAAGTCGCGTGGCTGCGCGTCCTGCTGGACGGCTGCCGCGAGGCCACCGACGACGTCTTCGCGCACCTCTACCGCAACGGCGTGCGCGTCGACACGGTGTTCCAGGTCGAACGCATGCGCATGCGGGTGCTGCGGGCAGAACGGCTGCTCGACGCATGGATGGCTTCCGACGATCTGCATGTGCAGGCGCGCCTTGTCGCGGACCTCGTGAAAGCGAACCAGGCGAGCCAGAGCGTGACGCACCTGCTGCGCAGCAACTTCGCGCTGCTCTCGCGCAAGGTGGTCGAGCTCTCCGCCGACACCGGCGAGCACTACATCGCCCGCGACCGCGCCGAATATCTGACGATGCTGCGCATGGCCGCCGGCGGCGGGCTCGTGACGGCGGTGACGGTGTACGTGAAGTTCGGCATCACGGGCGCGCATCTGCCTTCGATGATCGAGGGCGTGTTCGCGGGGCTCAACTACGCGGTGAGCTTCCTCGTCATGCACTTCTGCCATTTCTCGCTTGCCACCAAGCAGCCGGCCATGACCGCCCCGACGCTTGCCCGCGAACTCGACGGCGCCGACGAGCCGGCCGGGCGCACGCGCTTCGTCTCGTCGGTGGTGGCGCTGATCCGCACCCAGGCGGCGGCCGTGCTCGGCAACGTGCTGCTCGTGTTCCCCGCCTGCCTCGCGATCCAGCTCGTGTGCGGCTGGCTGTTCCACGCCAACCTGATCTCCCCGGCGAAGGCGCACGCCACGCTCCAGTCGTTCTCGCTCGTCGGCCCGACACCGTTTTACGCGGCGCTGACCGGCGTGCTGCTGTGGGCCTCGAGCGTGTTCTCCGGCTGGGCCGACAACTGGTTCGTGCTGCATCGCGTGGAAGACGCGCTCGCCTGGAACCGGCGCCTGCGCATGACGCTCGGCACCACGGGCGCCGCGCGTTTCGCGCATTTTTGCCGCGTCAACGTAGCGGGCGTGTGGGGCAATGTCGTCCTCGGGCTCATGCTCGGGATCGTGCCGGCCATCGTTTCGGCGATGGCGTTCCATTTCGAAGTGCGGCACGTGACGCTTTCGGCCGGCTCGATCGGCGTCGCGATGGGCGTGCTCGGCACCGCTACGCTCAGGTCCGGCGAACTCTGGTGGGCCGTTGCGGGCGTGGCCAGCATGGCGGTGCTGAACGTGACGGTGAGCTTCGCGTTTGCGCTGCAGATGGCGCTGCGCTCGCGCGACCTCGGGCGCAAGGACGTGCGCCCGATCATGCGCGCGATCTGGCGGCGCATCACGCGGCATCCGACCGACCTCGTATGGCCGATGCGCGCGCGGCAGAACACGGACGAGGCCGGGGGGCATTGAAGCAGACATTGAAGCGGATACTGAAGCGGCCGCCGGGACGGGCCGCCCTCGCAACCCGCGTACAATAGCGCCTTCCCCGCAGCGTCCCTTCCCCCTCATGTCTTTCGAATTCTTTGCCCCCTGCCCGCGCGGCCTCGAAGCCGCGCTCGCCGCCGAACTGGCCGAAACCGCCACACGGCGCCTGCCGCCCGGCGCGCTCACGGTGGGCGCCGACGTGCCCGGCGGCGTGCATTTCCGCGGCAACTGGGCCGGCGGCATGGCCGCGAACCTGCACTCGCGCATTGCGAGCCGCGTGCTCATGAAGATCGCCCAGGGCCCGTATCGCGGCGAGCAGGACATCTACACGCTCGCCTCCGGACAGCGTTGGGAACAGTGGTTCACGCCGAACGACACGCTGCGCGTCGACATCACGGCGATCAAGTCGCCGCTGCGCAGCCTGGAATTCGCGACGCTGCGCGTGAAGGACGCGATCTGCGACCGCATGCGCTCGAAGGCCGGCGCGCGCCCGAGCATCGACACCGCGTATCCCGACGTGCGCGTCTTTGCGTTCCTCACGGCCGGCGAGTGCACGCTCTACCTCGACACCTCCGGAGAGCCGCTCTTCAAGCGCGGCTGGCGCCTCGACAAGGGCGCCGCGCCGCTGCGCGAGAATCTCGCCGCCGGCATCCTGCGCCTGACCGGCTGGACGCCCGGCACGCCGCTCTATGATCCGATGTGCGGCAGCGGCACCTTCCTCGCCGAAGCAGCGCAGGTGGCGCTCGACATCGCGCCGGGACTCGAGCGCAGTTTCGGCTTCGAGCGTCTCAAGCAGTTCGACTCCGCTGCCTGGCGCCACCTGAAAAGCGAGGCGAACACCGCGCGCAACGCGGCGCAAAGCCGTCCGCACGAATTGCAGATTTACGGCAGCGACATTTCGGACGTGATGCTGGAGAAGGCGCGCGCCAACTTCGCACGCGCCGGGCTCGGCAGCGTGCCGCTCAAGCAGATCGACGCGCGCAACATGACGCCGCCCGCGGACGCGCCCGGCATTCTCGTGGCGAACCCGCCGTATGGCGAGCGGATCGAAGTGCGCGGCCGCAACGCGCGAGGCGAGGCGCGGCCCACCGCGCGCTCGATGCGCGACGATCGCGATGACCGGGACAACGGCGACGAAGGTTTCCGCCGCGCCGAAACCGATGCGCCCGACAGCGAGTTCTTCCAGGCGCTGGGCGACGCGCTCAAGCAGCGCTTCACGGGCTGGCGCGCCTTCGTGCTGACGTCGGACCGCAAGCTGCCCGGTCAACTGCGCCTGCGCGAGTCCGCGAAGACGCCGCTCTTCAACGGCGCGCTCGAATGCCGGCTGTTCCGCTTCGACCTGATCGCCGGCAGCGTGCGCCAACGTCCCGCCAGCAGCGGCGCGCAGACGGACGACCACGCCTGACCGGGCAACGGCGCCCGCCCTCGCACTGCGAGCGGGCGCCGCGCGGCCCTCGATACACCGCCGGAAAATCTTCGCACTCCAGACATAGCCCCGCCTCGCCGACGGTTGCCGATCGCTGCTGACAGTACGTTGTCAGCAGCAGCCAGGCACACTTCCCTTACGCCATCCGGCGAATCCGCCCTGTCCACCGTCAGTAGTCCGCATCCGAGGAGCGCATCATGTCGACCGAAGCATCCCGTGTCATCTCGTGGTTCGAAATTCCCGCGCACGATCTGGAGCGCGCCGCCCGCTTCTATGAAACGGCGCTCGATACGTCGCTGCAGCGCGAAGTGTTCGGCGGCGTGCCGATGGCGCTGTTCACGCACACCGAGGCCGAAACCGGCGGCTGCATCGTCTTCAATCCGCAGGACTTGAAGCCGGATTCGAAAGGCGTGCTCGTGTACCTGAACGCCCAGCCTTCCGTGACGGCGGTGCTCGACCGCGTCGAGAAGGCCGGCGGCAAGAAGCAGGGGCCGGCACTCGAGTTGCCGAACAACTATGGGTACATCGGCTTCTTCCTCGATACCGAAGGCAACCGCATCGGGCTGCACGCGGCGAAGCTCGCCTGAGGCATGGGTCACGCGGCGGCGCGGCCGGTTTGCGAGCGAGCGAACGGCCGCTCAGCGCCCGCCTTTGCGGGCATTGCCCGCGACCGGCGGCCCTCATGCGAGCGGCGCTATCATCGCGGCAGCGGCCGCTCTCAGCCAGGCGGCCGCCCCCTCGCCGATACTTCGTTGACCCCACGCGCTTTCGCCTATGTCACGTCGCGCTGACCGCCTCTTTCGCATTGCCGAGCTGTTGCGCGGCCGGCGCCTCACCACGGCGCAGCAGCTTGCCGAGTGGCTCGAGGTGTCGCCGCGCACGGTCTATCGGGATGTGCGCGACCTGCAGCTGTCCGGCGTGCCGATCGAGGGTGAGGCGGGCATCGGCTACCGCCTCGCGCGCAGCGCGAGCCTGCCGCCGCTCTCCTTCACCGCCGACGAGCTCACGGCCCTCGCCGTGGGCGCCCGCATGGCCGAATCGTGGGGCGGCGCCGCGCTCGCGGGCGGGGCGCGCAGCTCGCTCGCCAAGATCGCGGCCGCCATGCCCGCCGACAAGCGCGTGGTGCTCGAACGCCTCGCCGTATTCGTGCCGTCGTTTCACGTCGACCGGGCATTCTCCGAGAAGGTGGACGCGCTGCATCGCGCCGTCGACACACGGCTTGTCGTGCGCTTCGCCTATTGCGACCGGCTGGGCGCCCATACGGAGCGGCGCGTGTGGCCGCTCGGGCTCGTCTATTGGGGCGCACGCTGGACGGTGGGGGCGTGGTGCGAACTGCGCGAGGACTTCCGCAACTTCGACATCGCGCGCATGGACAAGGTCGAGGTGCTCGAAGCATTCCCCGATGTCAGCGGGCGGCGCCTCGCCGACTATATGCGCCGCGTGAAGGCGCCTTCGCGCTAACGGGCGGTACGCGGCGGCTCGCCCGTCGCTACGCCTCGCCTCCGCACGAAAAAAAGCGCGCATCGCTGCGCGCTTTGCATGGCCTGCCCGTAGGGACACGCGGCGTTCACTCCACCGCCTTCACCATCTCCTCGATCACCTTCTTGGCATCGCCAAAGACCATCATCGTCTTGTCCATGTAGAAGAGCTCGTTGTCGAGCCCCGCGTAGCCCGCCGCCATCGACCGCTTGTTCACGATGACCGTGCGCGCCTTGTACGCCTCGATGATCGGCATGCCCGCAATCGGCGACTTGGGATCGTTCTTCGCGGCCGGATTCACCACGTCGTTCGCGCCCAGCACCAGCACCACATCGGTCTGACCGAACTCGTTGTTGATGTCCTCCATCTCGAACACCATGTCGTAGGGCACCTCGGCCTCGGCCAGCAGCACGTTCATGTGGCCCGGCATGCGGCCCGCCACCGGGTGGATCGCGTAACGCACATCCACGCCTTTTTCGACGAGCTTGTCCGTGAGTTCCTTGAGCGCATGCTGCGCGCGCGCCACGGCGAGGCCATAGCCCGGCACGATCACGACGCTTTCGGCATTGCCGAGCATGAACGCGGCGTCGTCGGCGGAACCCGACTTCACCGGGCGCTGCTCCTGCGCGCCGCCCGCCGCCGCGCCGCCGGCCTCGGCGCCGAAGCCGCCCAGCAGCACGTTGAAGAACGAGCGGTTCATCGCGTGGCACATGATGTACGAGAGAATCGCGCCCGAGGAGCCCACGAGCGACCCGGCGATGATCAGCATCGCATTGTTCAGCGAGAAGCCGATGCCCGCCGCCGCCCATCCCGAGTACGAGTTCAGCATCGAGACCACGACAGGCATGTCCGCGCCGCCGATCGGGATGATGATGAGCACGCCGAGCGCGAACGCGATGAGCGTCATGATAATGAACGGCAGCCACGACTGCGTCAGGAAGAACAGGATCCCGAAGCCGATCATGCCGAGCGCGAGCATCAGGTTGATGAAGTGCTGGCCCGCATAGACGACCGGCGCGCCCTGGAAGAGCCGGAACTTGTACTTGCCCGAGAGCTTGCCGAATGCGATCACGGAACCGCTGAAGGTGATGGCGCCGACGAACGTGCCGATGAAGAGCTCGATGCGGTTGCCATACGGCAGGAAGCCCGGATACGGCGCATCCTCGGCCACGAGCCCGAACGCGGAAGGTTCGGAAACCACCGCGTAGGCAATGCACACGGCCGCGAGACCGATCAGCGAGTGCATGGCCGCGACCAGCTCCGGCATCTTCGTCATCTCGACGCGCCCGGCCACATAGGCGCCCACGCCCCCGCCGATCACCAGCGCGCCGAACAGCAGTCCGAGCCCCAGCCCGAGATTCGAGCCGAACTGTGCGGACTCCTTCACGATCAGCGCGACCGTGGTGAGGATCGCGATAGCCATGCCGGTCATGCCGAACACGTTGCCGGCGCGCGCGCTCTTCGGGTTCGAGAGGCCCTTGAGCGCCTGGATGAAGCAGACCGACGCCACCAGATAGAGCAGCGTAACGACGTTCATGCTCATCGTGCGCCCTCCTTCGACTCGAGCTTCTTCGGCTCCTTCTTGCGGAACATCTCCAGCATGCGCCGTGTGACGAGAAAGCCGCCGAACACGTTGACGGCCGCCAGCAGCACGGCAAACGTGCCGAAGAACTTGCCCGCGCCGCCCACCGTGAGCCCGGTGGCCAGCATCGCGCCGACGATCACGATCGCCGAAATCGCATTGGTCACGGCCATGAGCGGCGTATGCAGCGCCGGCGTGACGTTCCAGACCACGTGATAGCCCACGTACACGGCCAGCACGAAGATGATCAGGTTGATGACGGTATGATTGATGACTTCCATTGATTCGTTCTCCTCCTCGTCATGCCTTCTTCGTCACGGCCCCGTCGCGAGCCAGCAGCGTGGCCGCGACGATGTCGTCCGCGAGGTCGATGTTGAGCGTGCCTTCCTTCGTGAGTATCAGCTTCAGGAAGTCGAGCAGGTTGCGCGCGTAGAGCGACGAGGCGTCGGCGGCGACCATCGAAGCGAGGTTCGTGTAGCCGCAGATCTGCACGCCGTGCTGCGCGACCACCTGGTCGGCAACGGTGAGCGGGCAGTTGCCGCCGCGCCGGCCGCTGGCCGGATCGGCCACCGGGCCGCGACCCGCCGCGAGGTCGATCACCACCGAGCCCGGTTTCATCGCCCGCACGGTTTCGGCGGGCAGGAGCGTAGGCGCGTCGCGGCCCGGGATCAATGCGGTGGAGATCACCACGTCGGCCTGCTTCGCGCGCTCGTGGACCAGCGCCGACTGGCGCGCGAGCCACGACGGCGGCATGGGCCGCGCATAGCCGCCCACACCCTGCGCTGCTTCGCGCTCCTCATCGGTTTCGTAGGGCACGTCGAGGAACTTCGCGCCCAGCGACTCGATCTGCTCCTTGACCGCAGGCCGCACGTCCGAGGCCTCGATCACGGCGCCGAGGCGCTTCGCCGTGGCAATCGCCTGCAGGCCCGCCACGCCCGCGCCGAGAATCAGCACGCGCGCAGCCTTCACGGTGCCCGCGGCGGTCATGAGCATGGGCATGAACCGCGGGTAGAGATTCGCCGCGACGAGCACCGCCTTGTAGCCGGCGATGTTGGCCTGCGAGGACAAGACGTCGAGACTCTGCGCGCGCGTGGTGCGTGGCGCGGCTTCGAGCGCGAACGCAGTCAGCCCCGCCTCCGCGAGCTTTTGTGCGTTTTCCTCATTAAAGGGATCGAGCATGCCGACGAGCACGGCGCCGCGCTTCATGAACGGCAGCTCGCTGACGGCGGGCGATTGAACCTTGAGCACGAGGTCGGCGCCGAACGCGGCGGCGGCATCGGCGATCTGCGCGCCAACGCCGCTGTAGGCCTCGTCGGGGAAGCTCGCGCCGGCGCCCGCTCCGCTCTGGACGGTGACGGTGTGGCCCTGGGCGACGTATTTCTTGACTGTCTCCGGCGTCGCGGCCACGCGGCTTTCGTTGGCCCGCGTTTCTGCGGGTACTCCGATATGCATCGTTGAATCCTCCTCGACCTTCCAGCTATGTAAAGATTCGGGGGGCCGGCGAGGTGCGCCGGCAAGTATTCTTTTCTAATGCAACGGCATAAGGACACACCACTTTAACCGAAAGCCGGGGGCGGATCGACTCCAGAAAACCGGGGGTTGTGCGCCGCCGCGAGCTGTGGCGAGCATCGGCGGATAAACCGGCCGGCCGGTAAGCCCGGCCGCGCCTGCCACGTCCGCCGCCAGCAGCGCGAAGCGTGTGCCGGTAAAATGGCGGACCATGAACGAGGACACCTGGGCCCCGCACGTCACCGTGGCGGCCATCATCGAGCGCGACGGGCGCTTCCTGCTCGTCGAGGAACACACGCCGGCCGGCCTGCGGCTGAACCAGCCCGCGGGCCATCTGGAAGCGGGCGAAACGCTCGCCGAGGCCGTGATGCGCGAAACGCTCGAAGAGAGCGCATATGTGTTCGCGCCCGAGGCGCTGGTGGGCGTCTACATGACGCATTTCGGCAAGCCGGGCGAAAGCGGCGCGACCTATCTGCGCTTCACGTATTGCGGCACGGTTGGCGCTGCGCCCGAAGATCGCGCGCTCGACCCCGATATCGTCCGCACGGTATGGATGAGCGCCGAGGAACTGCGCGCCGTGCCCGAGCGTCACCGCACGCCGCTCGTGATGAAGTGCGTCGACGATTACCTCGCGGGCGTGCGCGTGCCGGTCGATTTCGTGCATGTGCACGCGGTGGGTCCCAAAGCGGGCCCCAAAGCGGGTCCTCAAGGTTGAAGGCAGCAAGAGAGATGAGCAAACGTAAAGTCGTGGTAGGCATGTCGGGCGGCGTCGATTCGTCGGTCACCGCATGGCTGCTCAAGGAGCAGGGGTTCGACGTCGTCGGTCTCTTCATGAAGAACTGGGAAGACGACGACGACGGCGAGTACTGCTCGACGCGCCAGGACTGGATCGACGTGGTGTCGGTGGCGGACCTGATCGGCATCGACGTCGAAGCGGTGAACTTCGCCGCCGAGTACAAGGACCGCGTGTTCGCCGAATTCCTGCGCGAATATTCGGCCGGCCGCACGCCGAACCCCGACGTGCTCTGCAATGCCGAGATCAAGTTCAAGGCGTTCCTCGACCACGCCATGTCGCTCGGCGCGGAAACGATCGCCACGGGCCACTATGCGCGCGTGCGCGAGAACGAACGCAACGGGCGTTTCGAACTGCTGAAGGCTTTCGATCACACCAAAGATCAGTCGTACTTCCTGCATCGTCTGAACCAGGCCCAGCTTTCGAAGACGATGTTCCCGCTCGGCGAGATCCCGAAGACGAAGGTGCGCGAGATCGCCGAACAGATCGGACTGCCGAACGCCAAAAAGAAGGACTCCACCGGCATCTGTTTCATCGGCGAACGGCCGTTCCGCGACTTCCTGAACCGCTACCTGCCCACGCAGCCAGGCCCGATGATGACGCCCGACGGCAAGGTGGTGGGCGAGCATATCGGCCTCGCGTTCTACACGTTCGGGCAGCGCAAGGGCATAGGCCTTGGCGGCAGCAAGGACGGCAGCGGCGACCCGTGGTTCGTGGCGGGCAAGGACATGGCGTCGAATACGCTTTACGTCGTGCAGGGCCACGATCACCCGTGGCTGCTCGCGCACGATCTGCGCGCCGGCAACGTGAGCTGGGTGGCGGGCGAACCGCCGGCCGAAGGCCACGCGTGCGGCGCGAAAACGCGCTACCGCCAGGCCGACGCGCGCTGCAGCTATGGCGCGGCCGTCTCGGACGAATCCGGCGAATCCGGCGAATCCGGCGAAGGCCGGTTCTCGCTGCACTTCCCCGAGGCGCAATGGGCCGTGACACCGGGCCAGTCGGCGGTGCTTTACGATGGCGACGTGTGCCTGGGCGGCGGCATCATCGAAGCAGTCGAGACGCTGGAGCCGCACGTCCCGGCCGTACCGCCGCCCGCGCCGGCGCGGGCGAAGCGGACCCGGCGCGCCCAGTCGCACACGCAAGGCGCGCCGGGCAAGAAACCCGCGCTGCTCGACAGCGCGGCAAGCAAGGCGTAAGGCACGCCTCGGCACCGCCCACTTTCCTGCCGGCTTCACGGCCAGTTTCACAAACTTGCGGCATCATTTGCGCCATCCGCGCCGCCGGACGGCGCGGCAGCAGCGCATCGCCCGTCCACGCGGGCCAAATGCGCGCACAAGGCCAAGCCAAGGAGCCCCCCATGTTTTCCCGACGTTATCTCGCGATGTGGATCGCCGTGCTCGTGACGGCAGTCTGCGCCGCCGCCGCGGCGCTGCATCATCTGTCGTGGCTGTGCGCCATCGTGCCCGCGCTGTTCGTCCTGCTCGGCCTCTACGACCTGACGCAGGAGCGCCACGCCATCCTGCGCAACTATCCGATCTGGGGCCATCTGCGCTTCTTCTTCGAGTTCGTGCGGCCCGAGATCCGCCAGTACTTCGTCGAGGACGACACCGACGAAAAGCCGTTCTCGCTCGCGCAACGCAGCCTCGTGTATCAGCGCGCCAAGAACGCCGTCGACAGCCGCCCCTACGGCACAGAGCTCGACGTGAAGGCCGTCGGCCACGAGTGGATCAGCCACTCGCTCGCGCCGACGAAGATCCCGGGCTGCGACTTCCGCGTGCTCGTGGGCGCGAGCCGCGCGCAACCCTATTCGATCTCGATCTTCAACGTCTCGGCGATGAGCTTCGGCTCGCTTTCCGCGAACGCGATCCGCGCGCTGAATCTCGGCGCGAAGAAAGGCGGCTTCGCGCACGACACAGGCGAAGGCTCGCTGTCGAAATATCACCGCGAGAACGGCGGCGACATCATCTGGGAAATCGCCTCGGGCTACTTCGGCTGCCGCAACGACGACGGCACCTTCAGCGCCGAGAAATTCCAGCGCCTCGCGGGCGAACCGCAGGTGAAGATGATCGAGGTGAAGCTCTCGCAAGGCGCGAAGCCCGGCCACGGCGGCATGCTGCTGGCCGCGAAGGTCACGCCGGAGATCGCCGAAACGCGCGGCATTCCGGTCGGCCAGGACTGCATCTCGCCGGCCCGCCATTCGGAGTTTTCCACGCCGCGCGGCCTGCTCGAATTCGTCGAGCGCCTGCGCACGCTCTCGGGCGGCAAGCCCACGGGCTTCAAGCTGTGCATCGGGCATCCGTGGGAGTTCTTCGGCATCGCCAAGGCGATGCTCGAAACGGGCATCCTGCCTGACTTCATCGTCGTGGACGGCGCCGAAGGCGGCACGGGCGCCGCCCCCCTCGAATTCACCGACCATATCGGCACGCCGCTGCAGGAAGGGCTGCTGCTCGTGCACAACACGCTCGTCGGCATCGGCCTGCGCGACAAGATCCGGATCGGCGCGAGCGGCAAGATCATCACGGCATTCGATATCGCGAAGACGCTCGCGATCGGCGCGGACTGGGTCAACTCGGCGCGCGGCTTCATGTTCGCGGTGGGCTGCATCCAGGCGCAGAAGTGCCACTCGGACCGCTGCCCGACCGGCGTGGCGACCCAGGACCCGGTGCGCCAGAAAGCGCTCAACGTGCCCGACAAGGGCGAGCGCGTGTTCAACTTCCACCACAACACGCTGCACGCGCTGCAGGAAATCCTCCAGGCCGCCGGTCTCGAAGGTCCGCAGGACCTGCGCGCACACCACATCGTGCGACGCATTTCCTCATACGAGGTCAAGCTGATGTCGGACCTGCTCAAGTACCTGAAGCCGGGCGACCTGCTCGAAGGCCGCTACCGCTATCAGCTGTACGAGAAGTGGTGGCCGGTCGCGCAGAGCGACTCGTTCGCGCCGGAAGCGGAAAAGATCGTCTGACCGGCCCGCGCGCGCGACGTGCGGCAGAGCGCAGCGAAGTAGAGTGAGGAACGGCGGCCCGATGCCGCCGTTTCTCACTCCAGGCGTCAGTTCTGCGGAAAGGTGTCCACGAACGACTGCCGCTGCGAGAGCTTCTCGAAGTGGCGCGCGAGGTTCGGATGCGGATCGCGCCAGTTCAGATCGGGCGTGCGGAAGTCGAGATAGCCGAGCGCACAGCCCACCGCGATATCGGCCAGCGTGTAGCGGTTGCCCGCGCACCACGTATTGCCCGCGAGGCCCTTGGCCAGCGCGTTCAGGCCCGCATCGACCTTGCGCCGCTGGCGCTCGATCCAGGCTTCGCTGCGCTGCTCGGGCGTGCGCAGCGTGCCTTCGAGGCGGATCGCCACGAGCGCGTCGAGAATGCCGTCGGCAAGCGCCTCCCAGCAGCGCACCTCCACGCGTTCGCGCCCCGACGGCGGAATCAGCTTGCCCACCGGCGAAAGCGTGTCGACGTATTCGCAGATCACGCGCGAGTCGAACACCGCCTCGCCGTCGTCCATCACGAGACACGGCACCTTGCCGAGCGGGGTGTAGTCGTGGATCGCCGTTTCCTCGCCCCACACGTTTTCGAGCACCAGCTTGTAGTCGATTTTCTTCTCGGCGAGCACGATCCGCGCCTTGCGGACGTACGGGCTGCCGAGCGAACCGATAAGTTTCATCGCACCTGCCTTTTCTGGAATCCGGCCGAAGTATACGTTGGATTGACGCTGTTCTGACGGCGTCCCCGGCGACCGGCCCGATTTATGCGATAACGATTGTGGGACGGATGCAACATCGGCCATCGATCGGCCGTTGTTGTGCGGCGAGTGCGCATCGCCGGCGCGGACACCCGAGCGGCATTGCCTGGGGGAGCGCTACAATCGCACGATGGACACGACCCTCACGCATGCTTCGGCGACCCCGGCGGCCACCCCGCTCCCCGATCAATCCGCCGCCGACACGCCGCGCGGCCCCGACGGCGGCGCGGCGCTCTACCGGGCGCGCCGCGAACGCGTGCTCGCCGCCATGCGCGCGCGCGGCGGCGGCATTGCGATCGTGCCCACGGCGCCCGAAGCGCTGCGCAACCGCGACGCCGACTACCCGTATCGCCACGACAGCTACTTCTATTACCTGACCGGCTTCACGGAGCCGGAAGCGCTGCTCGTGCTCGACGCGAATGCGAGCGACAACCAGCCCTCGTCCATCCTGTTTTGTCGCGCAAAGAATGCCGAGCGCGAGACGTGGGAGGGTTTCCGCTTCGGTCCGGAAGCGGCGCGCGAAGCATTCGGCATGGACGCCGCCTTCGCCCGCGACGAACTCGATGCGCGCATGCCGCAGCTCATCGCCAACCGGCCGGCGCTGCATTACGCGCTGGCCGCTTCGGAGCGCTTCGACGCCCAGGTGAGGGGCTGGGTCGACGCCGTGCGGGCGCTGGGACGCAGCGGCATCACGGCGCCGGCCGCGGCGTACGACTTGCTGCCGCTGCTCGACGACATGCGCGTGATCAAGGACGCCCATGAACTCGACACGATGCGCCGCGCGGCGAAGATCTCGGCGCTCGCGCACCGTCGCGCCATGGCCGCGTGCCGCCCCGGCATGCGCGAGTACGAAATCGAAGCCGAGCTGCTCTACACATTCCGCAAGCATGGCGCGCAAGGTCCGGCCTACGGCTCGATCGTTGCGGCCGGCGCCAACGCATGCGTGCTGCACTACCCGGCCGGCAACGCGGTGGCGCGCGAAGGCGACCTGATTCTGATCGACGCGGCGTGCGAGTTGAACGGCTATGCCTCCGACATCACGCGCACGTTCCCGGCCAGCGGGCGCTACACGAGCGCTCAGCGCGAGCTTTACGACATCGTGCTCGCGGCGCAGCAGGCGGCCATCGACGCGACGCGCCCCGGCGTGCACTTCGAGGCGCCGCACGATGCAGCCGTGCGCGTGTTGGCGCAAGGGCTGCTCGACACCGGCATCGTGGACCGCCAGAAGTTCGCGAGCGTGGACGACGTAATCGCCGAGCGCGCCTATGCGCGCTTTTACATGCACCGCACGGGCCACTGGCTCGGCATGGACGTGCACGATGCGGGCGATTACCGCGAACGCGGCCCGCAGAACGGCGCGCACATGGCGCCGGCCGGCGAAGCCGCGCCGCCGTGGCGCACGCTGCACCCCGGCATGACGCTCACGGTCGAGCCGGGCCTCTACGTGCGCGCGGCCGAAGACGTGCCCGAGCGCTACTGGGACATCGGCATCCGCATCGAGGACGACGCGATCGTGACCGAGGCGGGCTGCGAACTGATCACGCGCGACGTGCCGGTCGAGGCCGCCGAAATCGAAGCGCTGATGCAGGAAGCGCGCGGGCAGGCCTGAGCTCCCGGCGCCCGACGAGCAAGAACGAACCCGAAGAATCGCCATGAACGCAGCTTCCGAGACTCCCGCGGCCGTGCCGACGGACACCGCCATTGCGCCGTTCGACTACGACGTGACCATCGTCGGCGCCGGGCCGGTGGGCATGGCGCTGGCCGGCTGGCTCGCGCGGCGCAGCGCGACCGCCGCGCTGTCGGTCGCGCTGATCGATGCGCGCGAGCCCGAGGACAACAGCGGCGACCCGCGCGCCATCGCCGTCTCGCAGGGCAGCCGCACGCTGCTCGAGGCGCTCGCGTGGCCGCACGACGCCACCGCCATCGAACGCATCCACGTCTCGCAGCGCGGCCACTTCGGCCGCACGCTGATCGACCGCCACGACTACGATCTGCCCGCGCTGGGCTATGTCGCGCGCTACGGCTCGATCGTCCAGTCGCTCGCGCAAGGCGTGCGCCGCACGCCCGTGCATTGGCTGCATCGGACTCACGCGCTCGATCCCGTCGTCGAGCACGACGGCGTGACGCTGCCCGTCGTGAACGCGGGCGCCGAGCGCCGCCTGCGCACGCGCATCCTCGTGAACGCCGAGGGCGGCCTCTACCGGCCGCCTTCGGATCGCTCCGCGCACGGCGATCCCGACGCCGGCGCAAACGCGGCGAAAGAAGCCGCCGCACATGCCAACGGCGAAACGAAGCACACGCGCGACTATGGCCAGACGGCGCTGGTCGGCGTGGTGACGGTATCGGCGCCGCAGCCGCATGTCGCCTGGGAACGCTTCACGAACGAAGGCCCGATTGCGCTCCTGCCGATGGGCGGCGTGCGCGGCGCGGACTACGCGCTCGTCTGGTGCTGCTCGCCCGACGAAGGCACGCGGCGCGCGCAGCTTTCCGACGCCGACTTCCTCGCGGAACTCGGCGTCGCGTTCGGCTCGCGCATGGGCCGCTTCGCGCAGATCCACGGACGCGCGGCGTTCCCGCTCGGCCTTTCGGCGCTCGACGCGCTCGTGACCGGCCACGGCCGCATCGCGGCGGTAGGCAACGCGGCCCAGACACTGCATCCGGTCGCGGGCCAAGGGCTCAATCTGGGCCTGCGCGACGCGCACGCGCTCGCCGACTCGCTCGCCCAGCACGGCGCGACGCCGCTCGCGCTGGCCGACTTCGCGGGCCGCCGCGCCTTCGACCGGCGCATGACGATAGGCGCGACGGACACCCTCGCCCGGCTCTTCACCGTGGACGTCGCTCCGCTCGCCGCGCTGCGCGGGCTCGCGCTCACGGCGCTCGAATTCGTGCCGCCCATCAAGAAGGCGCTCGCCCGGCAGATGATGTTCGGCCAGCGGATCTGACACGCTACGGTTCGCTCCCTCTCGCCCCTTCCGTAGAGGGTCGAATCGCTTTTCAAGACGCCTTTCAAGAAATCTGCGGCGATGTCGTTATAGCGGCGTTGCACGGCGCTTCGCGGCAAGGTTTCGGCGCCGCGCGGCGCGACCGCGCATCTCGCTTACGCTAAAATATGCGTTTCCCCTTTTTCCAGCCGTAGCCGCGCCGGTGTTGCCGAGATTTTCGGGACGCATCGCGGCGGCGGTGTTTTCCGGGCGTCATGCTTACCATCGGCCGTCACATCCTGCGCAACAACCTGTTCGTCGCCCCCATGGCCGGGGTCACGGACCGGCCGTTCCGCCAGCTGTGCAAGCGCCTCGGGGCGGGCTACGCGGTCTCGGAGATGGTGGCTTCGAACGCCCAGCTCTGGAAAAGCGAAAAGACCCAGCGCCGCGCGAATCACGCGGGCGAGGTCGAGCCCATCGCCGTGCAGATCGCCGGCGCCGATCCGGCGATGATGGCCGAAGCCGCGCGCTACAACGTGGCGAACGGCGCGCAGATCATCGACATCAACATGGGCTGCCCGGCCAAGAAGGTGTGCAACGTGGCGGCAGGCTCCGCGCTGCTGCAGAACGAGCCGCTCGTCGCGCGCATCGTGAAGGCCGTGGTGGACGCCGTGGGCGTGGGCCCCGACGCGGTGCCCGTTACGCTGAAGATCCGCACGGGCTGGGACCGCCAGAACCGCAATGCGCTGAGCGTTGCGCGCATCGCAGAGGACTGCGGCATATCCATGCTGACCGTGCACGGCCGCACGCGCGCGGATCTCTACCACGGCGAAGCGGAGTACGAAACGATTGCCGCGGTGAAAGCCGCCGCGCGCATTCCGGTGGTGGCCAACGGCGACATCGCCTCGCCGCAGAAGGCACGCCACGTGCTCACCCTCACCGGTGCCGACGCGATCATGATCGGCCGCGCGGCGCAGGGGCGTCCGTGGCTCTTTCGGGAGATCGAACATTTCATCGCCACGGGCGAGCTGCTGCCGCCGCCGCGCGTCGACGAAATCCAGTCGATCATGAACGAGCATCTCGAAGACCATTACGCGTTTTACGGGGAATTTACGGGTGTGCGTACTGCGCGCAAGCATATCGGCTGGTACACTCGCGGCCTTTGCGGCGCCAATACGTTCCGGCACCGCATGAACACGCTGGACACCACACGCGAACAGCTCCTCGCCGTCAACCAGTTCTTCGACGAACAGAGAGCGCGCTCGGAGCGCCTCGTCTACGAGGACGAAAGCAACGAAAGCGGCCCAAAAGGCCGCGACGGCGAAGGCGAAACAACCGATCGACTGGCAGCATGAGCAAGCACAACATCGAACAATGCGTCCGCGAGAGTCTGGGCATCTACTTCCAGGATCTCGACGGCTCCAATCCGCACGACGTTTATGAAATGGTGATTTCGATCGTCGAAAAACCGATGCTCGAGGTGGTGCTCGAGCAAGCCGGCGGCAACCAGTCGCTGGCCGCCGAGTATCTCGGCATCAACCGCAACACGCTGCGCAAGAAGCTCCAGCAGCACGGCCTGCTGTAGGGCCGGCTTTCGAGCCTCTGGCGCGGCCTCCTCGATCTCTTCGGCTCCCTTCCCCATCATGATCCAGCAAGCGCTCATCTCCGTTTCCGACAAGTCGGGCATCGTCGACTTCGCGAAATCGCTCTCCTCGCTCGGCGTCAAGCTCCTCTCGACCGGCGGCACCGCGAAACTGCTCGCGGAAGCAGGCCTTCCCGTCACCGAAGTCGCCGACTACACCGGCTTTCCGGAAATGCTCGACGGGCGCGTGAAAACGCTGCATCCGAAGGTGCACGGCGGCATTCTCGCGCGCCGCGACCTGCCCGAGCACATGGCCGCGCTCGAGAAGCACGACATCCCCACCATCGACCTGCTGGTGGTGAACCTGTACCCGTTCGTCCAGACGATTTCGAAGAGCGAGTGCACGCTGGAAGAGGCGATCGAGAACATCGACATCGGCGGCCCGACCATGCTGCGCTCGGCGGCGAAGAACCATCGCGACGTGACCGTGATCGTCGACCCGGCCGACTACGCGACCGTGCTCGAAGAAATGCGCGCGAACGGCAACAGCGTGAGCTACGGCACGAACTTCCGCCTCGCGACCAAGGTGTTCGCGCACACCGCCCAGTACGACGGCGCGATCACGAACTACCTCACGAGCCTCACCGGCGAGCTCGAACACAAGTCGCGCAACACCTACCCCGCCACGCTGAACCTCGCCTTCGACAAGGTGCAGGACCTGCGCTACGGCGAGAACCCGCACCAGACCGCCGCGTTCTACCGCGACCTGGCCACCCCGGCCGGCGCGCTGGCGAACTACACGCAACTGCAGGGCAAGGAACTCTCGTACAACAACATCGCCGACTCGGACGCGGCGTGGGAATGCGTGAAGACCTTCGACGCGCCCGCCTGCGTGATCATCAAGCACGCGAACCCGTGCGGCGTAGCCGTGGGCGCCGATGCGCACGAGGCCTACTCGAAGGCGTTCCAGACCGACCCGACCTCGGCGTTCGGCGGCATCATCGCGTTCAACCGCGAAGTGGACGAAGCCGCGGCGCAGGCCGTGTCGAAGCAGTTCGTCGAAGTGCTGATCGCGCCGTCGTTCTCGGCTGCCGCGAAGGGCGTGTTCTCCGCCAAGCAGAACGTGCGTCTGCTCGAGATCGCTTTGGGCGAAGGCCATAACGCGTTCGATCTGAAGCGCGTGGGCGGCGGCCTGCTCGTGCAGTCGCTCGATTCGAAGAACGTGCAGCCGCACGAGCTGCGCGTGGTGACGAAGCGCCACCCCACTCCCAAGGAAATGGACGACCTGCTGTTCGCCTGGCGCGTCGCGAAGTTCGTGAAGTCCAACGCCATCGTGTTCTGCGCGAACGGCATGACGATGGGCGTGGGCGCGGGCCAGATGAGCCGCGTGGACTCGGCGCGCATTGCGAGCATCAAGGCCGAAAATGCGGGCCTCAAGCTCGCGGGCACGGCCGTGGCGTCGGACGCGTTCTTCCCGTTCCGCGACGGCCTCGACGTGGTGGTGAACGCGGGCGCGACCTGCGTGATCCAGCCGGGCGGCTCGATGCGCGACGACGAAGTGATCGCCGCCGCCGACGAACACAACATCGCCATGGTGGTGACGGGCATCCGCCACTTCCGTCACTAAACACTCGCGCACCGCGCGCCGCCTTCCGGTGGCGTGCAGGATGCTCCTCAAGGCCCGCCGGAGTGCATCCCGCGGGCCTTTTTGCTCGCCTCGCCCGCTCGCGGGCGGCGGCCCGTTCGTTGTAACATCGCAGGCACATCCGTTTTCCCCGCCCTTCATGAGAATCATCGGCATCGACCCAGGCTTGCGCGTTACCGGCTTCGGCGTGATCGAGCGGCACGGCCATCAGCTCACCTACGTCGCGAGCGGCGTGATCCGCACGGGCGACGCCGACCTGCCCACGCGCCTCGGCACGATCTACGAAGGCGTCTCCACGCTGATCCGCCAGCACGCGCCCGATCAGGCCGCGATCGAAAAGGTGTTCGTCAACGTCAATCCGCAGTCGACACTGCTGCTCGGGCAGGCGCGCGGCGCGGCCATCTGCGGGCTCGTTTCGGGCGGCGTGCCGGTGGCCGAATACACGGCGCTGCAACTGAAGCAGGCCGTAGTGGGTTATGGCCGCGCCACCAAGGAGCAGATGCAGCAGATGGTGGTGCGTCTGTTGAGCCTCACGGGCATGCCCGGCACCGATGCCGCCGACGCGCTCGGCATGGCCATCTGTCACGCCCACGGCAGCGATACGCTCACCGCGCTCGGCGGGCTCGCGCCCACGCTCGCGAAGAAGGGCATGCGGGTGCGGCGCGGGCGGCTGATCGGGTAGTCTCCCTTGCCCTCCTGGCCTTGCGGCCAACATCCGCCTTCGTCCGCTTTAGCTGTGCCGGCGGGCCCCGCGCTCCGCTACACTCACGCTTTCCCTCCTCACTGAATCCGTCATGATCGGTCGCATCGCCGGCGTCCTGCTGGAAAAAAATCCGCCGCACCTGCTCGTCGACTGCAACGGCGTGGGCTACGAAATCGACGTGCCCATGAGCACGTTCTACAACCTGCCCGGCACCGGCGAAAAAGTCGTGCTGCTCACGCAGACGATCGTGCGCGAGGACGCCCATCTGCTCTACGGCTTCGGCACGCAGCAGGAGCGCGCCACGTTTCGCGAGTTGCTCAAGATCAGCGGCATCGGCGCGCGCATGGCGCTCGCCGTGCTGTCGGGCATGAGCGTGCACGAACTGTCCCAGGCCGTCACGCTGCAAGACGCCGCGCGTCTCACCCGCGTGCCGGGCATCGGCAAGAAAACCGCCGAGCGCCTGCTGCTCGAACTCAAGGGCAAGCTTGGCGCCGATCTGGGCGCGATGGCCGCGGCCGCCTCGCCGTCCGATCACGCCAACGACATCCTCAACGCGCTGCTCGCGCTCGGCTATTCCGAGAAGGAAGCGCTCGCCGCCATCAAGAACGTGCCGGCCGGCACCGGCGTCTCCGAGGGCATCAAACTGTCGCTGAAAGTGCTCTCGAAGGCCTGACGCAAAGGCGCTCGAAAGCAGCCTCCGGCGGTTAGTTGCACTAGCAGCGCTTTGGCCGAAGCCGCCCCGCCCGCGCGGGCCTTGCGCGGTACAATCGCTGCATGATCGAAACCGACAAACTCGCCGCCAACCGCGCCGGCGCGGAACGCGTGATCGCTGCCACGCCGGCCTCGCCCAACGAGGAGGTGTTCGAGCGCGCGCTGCGTCCGCGCCAGCTCGACGAATACGTGGGCCAGGAGAAGGTGCGCGGCCAGCTCGAGATTTTCATCGAGGCCGCGAAGCGCCGCTCGGAGCCGCTCGATCACGTACTGCTGTTCGGGCCGCCGGGCCTCGGCAAGACCACGCTCGCGCACATCATCGCGCGCGAAATGGGGGTCAATCTGCGGCAGACCTCGGGGCCGGTGCTGGAGCGCGCGGGCGACCTCGCGGCGCTGCTCACGAACCTCGAACCCAACGACGTGCTGTTCATCGACGAGATTCACCGGCTCTCGCCCGTCGTCGAGGAAATCCTGTATCCGGCGCTGGAGGACTACCAGATCGACATCATGATCGGCGAAGGCCCCGCCGCGCGCAGCGTGAAGCTCGATCTGCAGCCGTTCACGCTCGTCGGCGCGACCACGCGCGCGGGCATGCTGACGAACCCGCTGCGCGACCGCTTCGGCATCGTCTCGCGGCTCGAGTTCTACAACGCACAGGAGCTCTCGCGCATCGTGCAGCGCTCGGCCTCGCTACTCGGCGCGCACATTCATCCCGACGGCGCGCTCGAAATCGCGCGGCGCTCGCGCGGCACGCCGCGTATCGCCAACCGCCTGCTGCGGCGCGTGCGCGACTACGCTGAAGTGAAGGCCGACGGCGCGATCACCGCACCCGTCGCCGACGCCGCGCTCAAGATGCTCGACGTCGATCCCGTGGGCTTCGACCTCATGGACCGCAAGCTGCTCGAAGCGATCCTGCACAAGTTCGACGGCGGCCCGGTGGGCGTCGACAACCTCGCCGCCGCGATCGGCGAGGAGCGCGACACGATCGAAGACGTGCTGGAACCGTACCTGATCCAGCAGGGCTATCTGCAGCGCACGCCGCGCGGACGCGTGGCGACGCTGCTGACCTACCGGCACTTCGGGCTTGCCGCGCCGGACTCGGCGGCTTCGGGCGGCCTCTGGGACCCGAACGCGTCCTGATGTGCGCTAGGCCGTCACGCGAGCACAAACGATGTCCGAGCAACACGCAGGCCGCCGCCACGACACCCCCGAGCCCACCGGGCTCGCCGCGCAACTCAAGCAACGCGTGCGCATGGCGCTGGCCGAAAGCGTCACGCATCTGACCACGGGCAGCGGCCCGAAGCTCGATTACTCTTCGCCGCCCGGCGATCCCGGTCTCTTCGGCCCCGAAGCCGTCTGCTGGACCGTGCACGCCGACTTCGCCTCGATGATGGCGGGCGGCATCAGCGCGCTGCTGCTGCAAGCGCTGCACCCGCTGGCGCTGGCCGGCGTATGGGATCACTCCACGTTTCGCAGCGATATCCTGGGGCGCCTGCGCCGCACGGCGACTTTCATTGCGGGCACGACCTACGGCAGCCGCGCCGACGCGCTCGCGCTGATCGAGCGGGTGAAAAAGATTCACGAGAGCGTGACCGGCACCGCGCCCGACGGGCGCCCGTATCGGGCGAGCGATCCGGCGCTGCTCACGTGGGTCCATGTCGCGGAGGTCTCCAGCTTCCTCACGGCGCACCTGCGCTATGTGAACCCCTTGCTGCCCGGTGCCGCCCAGGATCAGTACTACGCGGAGACCTCGACCATCGCGCGGCTCCTGGGTGCAACCGCCGTGCCGGCTTCGCGCGCCGAAGTCGCGGCTTATCTGCAGTCCATGCAAGCGGAGCTCGTTGCGAGCGAGCGCACGCGCGAAGTCGTGCGCGTGCTGATGAACGCGCCTGCGCCGCGCCCGGCCATGCGGCCCGCGGGCGCGCTGATGCGTCAGGCCGGCATCGACCTGCTGCCGCCGTTCGCGCTGCAGCTGCTCGGCTTCGACAGCTTCGCGCGCGTGCGCCGCGCGCTCGTGCAGCCGGGCATGCGCACGGTCGCGCCGGTGCTGCGCTGGGCGCTCGTCAACGGCGTATCGAAACGTGCGCGGCGGCGCGCGGCCGCGCAGCCTCGCTGACCCGCACGACGGACGACGACGGGCAAAAAAAACGGCCAGCCCGCGAATGCCGGCTGGCCGCTTCGCGCACGTCGTCTGACGTGCAGCGCGTACCGCGTCTTACATCTTCACCACGTCGAGCAGCGTCTTCTTGCCGGCCTTGTAGTCATACAGCGAAATCACGCCGTGCTTGAGGTCGCCCTTCGAATCGAAGCTCGTCTCGCCAATCACACCCTTGTAGTCGGTGGTCGGGATTTCGGCCAGGATCTTCGCCGGATCGATCGAGTTCGCGCGCTTCATCGCGTCGACGACGATGTACACGGCGTCATACGTGAACGGTGCGTCGAATTCGATCGGATGGCCGAAGCGCTTCTCGTACTTCGCCGCAAACGCCGCGCCGCCGTTCATGCGCTCGACCGCCATGCCGGCCTGCGAGCACACGATGTTGTCGGCCGCCGGGCCCGCGAGCTGCGCGAGGCTTTCCGTGCAGACGCCGTCGCCCGCGAGGATCTTCGCGCGCAGGCCCAGTTGCTTCGCCTGCTTCGCGAACGGGCCGCCGGTGGCGTCCATGCCGCCGTACATGATCGCGTCGGGGTTCTCGCCCTTGATCTTTGTGAGAATCGCGCGGAAATCGACAGCCTTGTCGTTGGTCGCGTCGTGCGACAGCACCTTCAGGCCGAGCGACTTCGCGGTCTTCTCGAACTCGTTCGCGAGACCCTGGCCGTAGGCCGTCGAATCGTCGACGACGGCGACGCTCTTCACGTTCAGCGTCTTCGCTGCGTAGTCGGCCAGTGCCGGACCCTGCTGCGCGTCGGTGGCGACGACGCGGAAGGTCGTCTTGAAGCCCTGCTGCGTATAAGCGGGGTTCGTGGACGACGGCGAGATCTGCACGATGCCCGCGTCGCTGTAGATCTTCGACGCCGGGATCGAGGCGCCCGAGTTCAGGTGGCCGATCACGGCCACGACCTTGTCGTCCACCAGCTTCTGCGCAACCTGGGTCGCCTGGCGCGGGTCGGCGGCGTCGTCCTGGCCGTCGAGCTGCAGCGTGACCTTCTGGCCGTTGATGACGAGGCCCTTCGCGTTGATTTCCTCGATGGCGAGGCGCGCGCCGTTCTCGTTGTCCTTGCCGAGGTGAGCCGAGCCGCCCGTGAGCGGACCGACGTGGCCGATCTTGACGATCTCGTCGGCCGAAGCGTTGGCGGACATCGCTGCGAACGCAACGACGGCGGCGCTGACCGCCAGCATGTGAAGCTTGAACGTCATTCGAATCTCCTGCTTGTTTTCCGGGAATTACCTTTCGTCTACCGCCTTGGCCCGCGCGAGGCGCAGCACGCGCGCGTCCTCTTCAACGCGCGGCCGGTCTCGAGCGCCGCGGAAAATACGGCGCGCAAGCCCCATGGCCGGCGCGGCGCAAAGGTCGGAGGAATGGTAACAGCCAGCCCGCTATTCGGGATAGCGATTGGAAAGGGAGCGTAAGAAGGCGGTAAGAGGGGTTGACGGCACAGCGAAAATCGGTCTCCCTGGCCGTCAATGGCGTAGCGCGTCAGCGGCCGGGTTCGGCTGCGCGCTTGAAACCGTCGTCGGCGCTCACGCCGCCCAGATGTGCGACGTCGCCCCACTCCGCGATACTGGCCTGCGTGACATAGCCGTCGCTCTCGAAATCGACGAGGTTCATGCTCGTATTGAGGAGCGGCCAGTTGCGCGGCGCATCGAGCGCGAGGCCCCTGGCGAAACGGTAGACGCAATCGAGCACGCCGCCGTGCGTGACCACCGCGATGCGGCCGCCGGGATGCATCGCGATCAGCGGCTCCAGCGCATGCAGCACGCGATGATAGAACGCGCGCTGCGATTCGCCCTCGGGCGGCGTGAAGCCGGGATCGCGTGTTTGCCAATGAGCATATTCGTCCGGAAAACGCTCGGCGATTTCGTCGCTGTCATGTCCCTGGAACGCGCCGTAATGACGCTCGCGCAGGCCCGGCGCGAGCTGCACCGGCAAATGCAGGGCTTCGGACACCGGTTGCGCAGTCTGTTGCGCGCGCAACAGGTCGCTGGACCAGATCGCATCGAGACGCGAACCTGCCTGCGCCGCCGCGGCGAGACGGCGCCCGAGTTGCTGCGCCTGCTCGATGCCGCTTTCGGCCAGCGGAATGTCGATGTGGCCCTGGATGCGCTTGATGCGGTTCCAGGCCGTTTCACCGTGGCGGATAAAGAGGATTTGCGTAGTCATGGAGCGGCGCGAAGTCTCACGGGGAATCAGTCAGTTGCGCACTTGCAGCCAGAACGTCACCGGGCCGTCGTTGACGAGCGACACCTGCATGTCCGCGCCGAACTCGCCGGTCTCGACGTGTGGATGCTTCGCGCGCGCTGCCGTGACGAAGTAATCGAAGAGCCGGCGGCCCTCGTCGGGCGGCGCCGCGGGCGTGAAGCTCGGACGCAAACCGCTGTTGGTGTCGGCGGCCAGCGTGAACTGCGAAACGAGCAGGAGACCGCCCGCCGCGCCGTTGCCGTCGATATTCTGCACCGGCAGGTTCATCTTCCCCGCCGCGTCGCTGAACACGCGGTAGCCCAGCAGCTTCGCGAGCAGCTTGTCCGCGTTGGCGTCGGTATCGCCGCGCTCGGCGCAGACGAGCGCGAGCAGCCCCTGGCCGATCGCACCGGTCACGCGGTCGTCCACGCGCACTTCGGCGCGGCGCACACGCTGAATCAGGGCGATCATCAGGCCGTGAGCGTCACGCGCGCGAAGCGGCGCTTGCCGACCTGCACGACGAAGTCGCCGGCCTCGATCTTCAGGCCCTTGTCGGACACGGTCGTGCCGTCGATCTTCACACCGCCCTGCTCGATGTTGCGCAGCGCCTCGCTCGTGGACGGCACGAGGCCGGCCTGCTTGAGCAACTGGCCGATCGCGAGCGGCGCGCCCGTGAGCGTGACCGCGGGAATATCGTCCGGCACACCGCCTTTGGCGCGGTGATTGAAGTCGTCGAGCGCGTGCTCGGCGTCCGCCTGCGAATGAAAGCGCGCAACGATTTCCTGAGCGAGCAGCACCTTGAAGTCGCGCGGATTGCGTCCCGCCTCGGCTTCCTTCCGGAAGCCCTCGATCTCGGCCATCGGACGGAACGACAGGAGCTCGAAGTAACGCCACATCAGCACGTCGGAGATGCTCATCAGCTTGCCGAACATGTCGTTGGGCTTCTCGCTGATGCCGATGTAGTTGTTCTTCGACTTCGACATCTTCTCGACGCCGTCGAGCCCTTCCAGCAGCG
Source organism: Paraburkholderia acidipaludis NBRC 101816 (assembly GCF_000684975.1). Classification (GTDB taxonomy): domain Bacteria; phylum Pseudomonadota; class Gammaproteobacteria; order Burkholderiales; family Burkholderiaceae; genus Paraburkholderia; species Paraburkholderia acidipaludis. Next base: position 163,995 of record NZ_BAXZ01000014.1, read on the forward strand.
GCATCGTGAGTATGCACTGCTGCTCCTGGCCGTACTGCTTCTGCAGCTCGCGGCCCACGAGCAGGTTGAACTTCTGGTCCGTGCCGCCGAGTTCGAGGTCGGCATTGAGCGCGACCGAGTCGTAACCCTGCATCAGCGGGTAGAGGAATTCGTGGATCGAAATCGGCACGCCGCCCTGGAAGCGCTTGGTGAAGTCCTCGCGCTCGAGAATGCGCGCGACCGTGTAGCGCGATGCGAGCTTGATCATGCCGTCGGCGCCGAGCGGCATCGACCATTCGCTGTTGTAGCGGATCTCGGTCTTCTCGCGGTCGAGCACGAGCGCCGCCTGCTCGAAGTACGTCTTCGCGTTCGACTCGATCTGCTCGCGCGTGAGCGGCGGACGCGTGGCGTTGCGGCCCGACGGATCGCCGATCAGCGAGGTGAAGTCGCCGATCAGGAAGATCACGGTGTGGCCGAGATCCTGAAGCTGGCGCATCTTGTTGAGCACGACCGTGTGGCCGATATGGATGTCGGGCGCGGTCGGATCGAGGCCAAGCTTGATGCGCAGGGGCTTGCCCGTTGCGGCGCTCTTCGCGAGCTTCTGCTGGAATTCTTCTTCGATCAGCAGTTCGTCGACGCCGCGCTTCGTGACAGCGAGCGCGTGCCGAACTTCGTCGGTGACCGGGAAGACGCTGGGAGCGCTGCGGGATTGGGTGGAATCGGTGCTCATGCTTCGATCATAAAGTTCGGTTTAGTCCGCAATTTTACGTGATTCGACTCGCCGCACCGAAGTTTGCCTGATCGTGGCGCCGCAAACCGGCTGGCTCACGAACGGGCCACGACGCGTTCAACGCGCGGCGCACCGCGAGCGCGCGCCTGCCAGAGGTCGTACGCCGCCTGCTGGGCGAGCCACAAATCGGCCCGGCCGCCGTTTTCTTCGCCAAGCCACGCCTCGAGCCGCAACGCCATTTCGGGCGAAATCCCGGCGCGGCCGTTCAGCACGCGCGAGAGCGCGGCACGCGTGACGCCGAGCTGGGCGGCGGCCTCGGTCACGGTGAGACCCAGTTCGGGAAGAATGTCGTCCCGCAACGCTTCTCCGGGATGGGGCGGGTTGTGCATGCGTATCATGTCGCTCATCTTCGAGGTGCCTCAGTGA
>NZ_BAXZ01000013.1 GCF_000684975.1 Paraburkholderia acidipaludis NBRC 101816
CTTTGTGAAGAGCCACCGATACGTCAACATGCCGGAGGTAAGCAACGAGCCTATCAGTCGATTAGAAAAAGCCAGGTATTGCCTCCAAGCACCCAGGCAGCGTGTGTGAGCACCACTACGCGGCAAACCATTCGCCGAAAGCACGCAAGCAGTCCTCAGCGATAGTAGTCGCTCGATTGAGCATGATCTGCTCTTGTGCACAAACCGCCTCTCGCCAGTTCGTCGTAGACACGATTGCTTCAGCGAGTTCAGCAGCGTCGAGCATCGCCAGATTGACGCCAGTGCCCATCGGCGGCATGACATGGGCTGCATCTCCTATCAGCGTCAGTCCCGACTTCACGGGCCATCTCGTACCGGCAGGGAGACTAACGATCGGGCGAATGGCAGCGATTTGATCGGCGTCCTCGATGAGAGAAAGCAGTGCGGGCGCCCAGCCTTCGTATCGAGCCAGAAGGTCGTGCCTGCTCATCCCCGCCAACGCTCGTTCCGGTCGTTCGGCAGTGTCGTTGGTTGTTTTGAGGGCAGCGTACACGCGTACGACGGCATTTCCGTTGCGCTGAGCAAAGATTCCTTTTTCATTGTGAAGTGCGAGGAGCGTACCACGCCCGACCAGTCGGGCAATTGCCGGATGCTTGCGGTCCACTTCAGTAATCCGCAACTCGACAAACGTTACACCGGTATAGAGAGGCCGGACTCCGGTAAGTGCTGTCCTCACTGCCGAGCCAGCGCCATCTGCACCGATGATCAGATCGCATTCATGCACCGCCCCACCTTGCAGACGGACCGCCCAGCGCCGGTTGGCTGCCTCGACGACTTCAACTACGCGAGCGCCCCAGACGACAGTCGCCCGCGGCAGCGGATCAAGCAACATCTTTCGCAGCACGACCCGGTCTATCTCCGGACGTGTTCCGGTTCCCGGATCGGGGATCTCTTCGCGCAGAATCGCGCCTGTGACCGCATCGACAACTCTCTGCTCCTGATCGTCATGCCGGGCAAGAGCAAGAAAGTCCTGCAGCAAACCCGCCTTCTGTAATGCCAGTTGCCCTTCATGGGGGTGCAAATCCAATGTGCCGCCCTGATCTCGCGAAGCCAGCGAGCTATCGGATTCGAATACGGTCACGTCAAATCCGTGGCGCCACAGCATATTACCCGCAGTAAGTCCGGCTGGACCGCCGCCCACAATCACGATAGATGGTTTCGATGCCATGTCGGTTCTGTTGGTCGGTCCCAAGCCAAGAGGCTTGGGATGGCTTCAACCTTACCCTTGAAGAGGGTTGATCGGTTATCGATACTTGGTCAAAATACACTGAAAATCGGCCAACCTTCTATATTCCCGCTATGGCTGCTTGTGACCCAATCAAGGCCAACCCTTCACGCCCGAATGCGAGGGACGCAATGGCGGTGCCCGCACGCGAGTCCTCGCCGAGGGGAAAACGCCGCACCGGATTTCACCAGCATCCAGAAGGTCAGCTCATCTATATCGTGACGGGTCGCTTGCAGATTCGAACCGAGGTCGGTGCGTGGCTGCTGCCGCCAAGACGTGCGATCTGGATCCCACCCGATCTCATGCATACCGGTGACCTGCACGGCGTCAAAGCGTGGTCGCACATTTTGCTACCGTCCAGACTTTGCCGTCTGCTACCAGAGCTACCGCAAGTGCTGGCGGTCGGATCGCTGCTGGAAGCGTTGATCGAGCGCGTCGCACCGTGGGACCATACTGTCGTGCGAACACCTGAAGAAGCGCGGGTCGTCTCTGTGCTGATCGACGAAATCCGCGCGGCAGAGCATGAACCGTTGCACCTTCCCATACCGGGCGACAAGCGCCTGCTCAAGATGGTCAATATCGTGCTGAACGATTTGAGCCGGGAACACTCTTTGGAAGCACTGGCGTCAATGGCCGGCCTGTCGGCGAGAACCGCTCGGCGCCTATTCTCCGCATCGCTCGGCATATCGTTAGCCGAGTGGCGACAGCAGGCGTTGCTCCTGCGTGCGATCGATCTGCTTGCGCAGGGCGAGTCCGTATCGGCAGTGGCAGATGTTTTGGGCTATGCCAGCCCGAGCAATTTCATTGCGATGTTCCGCATTGCTTTTGGCGTGACGCCAGGGAGATATGTCAGGTTTGGCGGCCTGGATGCCTAAGTCGACATCCAGCCAAAAGTGTTCAGTGAGCCAGCGCGGCAAATAGCGCATTTCGTTTGGCGGCTCAAGAACCTGCCACTCACTATCGCTGAGGAGGCGCTTATCCGGACGACTGCTTTGTGCATAATGGGGCCGCCCGCGGCGATAACCGCTCGTCGGGCGCTATCCGGCCATGAAGCCTCATTCGCCATGACCGTTGTCGAAGCGTTCGAACGTCCAACTCTGCATCAGGATCCACCGCCCGTACGCCGATAGTCCCTCGGCGCCACGCCAGATACGCGTTTGAACGCGCTGCTGAACGCGCTTTCCGACGCATATCCCAGCCTGCTCGCGAGAACGGCAATCGGCGTTGCCTCCTGGATCAGGGCGCGCTTCGCCATACGCATGCGCCAGTGCGTCAGCCACGTAAGCGGTGCCATGCCTGCGACCGACTTGAAACGGGTTGCAAACGCAGTGCGCGACATTGCCGCCGCTGCAGCAAGCTCGTCGAGCCGCCAGGCCCTGGCCGGATCCCCGTGCATCAGGCGCAACGCGGGACCAAGCCGGGGGTCGCCGATGACACGCAACCATCCACGGGGGATGTCCGCGCCTGTGTCGAGATGAACGCGTAGCATCTCGACGAATATCAATTGCACGAGGTATGCCGAAGCCAGACTGGCGCCGGGCCTCCCAGCTTCGAACTCCTTCACCAGTCGTGTGAGCAGCCACTGCAGAACACCCGCCTGCTCGCAGTTTGCGCGGATATGAATGAGCGGTGGCAGCACGTCCGTTAGCAGCGCGTCGTTGGCTGGGGCCAGTCTCACGTGGCCGCCGATCTGCGTGCAGCCGCTGCCGTCACCGATCTGCGCAGTCCGCCTCCCACTGCCGGAGAACAGGCTCGTCGCCTCGACGGGTTCGGTGTCCGGGTCGCTTGCGAGGATGAACGAGCGTTCGCCGTTCAGCAAAAAAACATCGCCTTCGCCGACCGCGACCGGCTCGGTCCGAGGCTCGAAGTCGAGCCAGCAACTGCCCTTTACCAGCGCAAAGAACTTGATCTTGTTCGGCTGCGGAAAGCGGATCGCCCACGTGCCGCCGGCGGAGAAGCCGCCTGCCACGACCGGGTGCGCGTCAAGCAGCCGAAGAATGTCCGACAGGGGATCGCCTTCCATTTCTGAACTCATACGACAGTAATCCGGCTTTTTGATTATTCATCGTACCGGAAATCGGGCTCACACTGTATTCAACATTGTTCGCCCAGGAGGGCTCTATGCTGACGCCGCAAAAACCGATCGGTTCGAATTTTGGAGCCGCCACCACTGCCGACGAAGTTATCGCCGGCATTGACCTGTCCGGCAAGGTCGCGATCGTGACCGGCGGCTATTCGGGCCTGGGGCGCGAGACTGCGCGCGTCCTGCGCGCCGCCGGCGCTCGTGTCGTCGTTCCCGCACGCGATATGAAGCGGGCGAGTGCGGCACTGACTGGCATCGACGTGGAAATCGTCCCGATGGACTTGCTCGATCCCGCTTCGATCGATGCCTTTGCCGCGTCGTTTCTCGAAACGACTCGTGCGTTGCACATACTGGTCGACAGCGCTGCCATCATGGCCGTGCCGGAATTGACGCGGGACGCGCGTGGATACGAGTCCCAATTCGCAACGAATCACCTTGGGCATTTTCAACTTGCGCTGCGACTCTTGCCCGCGCTGCGTCGCGCGAATGGCGCACGCGTGGTTTCGGTTTCGTCGGTGGGTCATCGTTATTCGCCGGTGTTTCTCGACGACCCACATTACGATCGGCGTCCGTACGATCCGTGGACGGGATATGGGCAGTCGAAGACGGCCAACATCCTCTTTTCGGTCGCGCTCGATGAGCGGGAGAAGAGCCACGGCATCCGCGCATTTTCGGTGCATCCGGGTGCCATCGTCGATACGGGCCTTGGGAAATACGTTTCGCGTGAGCAGCTGGTCACCGCAGGTGTTCTCGATGCACAAGGCAAGCCGATACGCGATCCGGCAAGGCAGCTCAAGACGGTTGGGCAAGGCGCGGCCACACAGGTCTGGTGCGCGACGAGCCCGCTGCTCGACGGTAGGGGTGGGGTGTACTGCGAAAACGTCGATGTGGCTCCACTGATGGCGGCGCGGCCCGAAATCGCTGATATGGCCGATGCCATGCGGCTCGTCGGCGTGGCGTCGTACGCCGTCGATCGCGCGATTGCCGACGGGCTGTGGACGCTCGGCGAAAAGTTGCTCGGCATCCAGCCGGCATGACGTCACCGAGTTGCTTCTTTTGTGGGTGGCTGTCGTCCGCATAGGTAAAGTCGGGAATCTGCTGCGTATTCGAAAAAAGAGTGGGCCGTTTGACTTCGAAAGCGACAGCTGAAGTCGTACCGGCTCGACCAACTGCTCCGGGTTTATTGTGCGACAACCGGCCGCAGCCAGGCTGCGGGTGAAATCTGAAAATGCTAGACTCCTATCGGAAAATTTTATGTAATCTGGATGAGTTTGCACGCGCACCGTCGATTGACTGCCTGGTTCGGCATGATCGCCATATGGCTGATCGTGCTGGCGCCTGTCGTCAGTCAGTTGATTGTTGCGGCCAGAAATGCTGAGCCTGTCGCGGCGATGTGCGCGGCGACTACGCCGTCCACCGACACACGGCCTGGTCATGGCAATGGCATGGTCGCCTGCGGCTATTGCGATCTGCTGGCCGATCACGCCACGTTACCGACCATTGCTCCTCCGCTGCCGATTCTCGTCATGCTCGTGACGCTGGTCGCGCTGTCCGTTCCGTCCACCCGCTTCACGCCGCTCGGCGCCTTTCCGTCCGGAAGACCGCGCGCGCCCCCCGCTTTTTCCCGATCGTAATCTCCGGCCCCACGCGACGCCCGACCGGCGCGTAGTGGGCACGTCGAGCCGCCATGCGGCGCGACGAATCGCGAATCGAGAAAACACAAAAAATGAAGCGCTCTCTGCTCACCACCTCGGTGGCGTTGATGCTGCCCGCCCAACTGGCTTTCGCCGATAGCTCGGGCGCGCCGGCCGTACTACCGCAGATCGTCGTCAGCGCCAGCCGCGACGAGGCAACCCTCGCGGAAATGCCCCAGAGCACGACCATCATCACCCGGCAGCAGATCGACAACAGCCCCGCACAATCGCTCGACCAGTTGCTGCGCAACGTCGCGGGCATCAACCTCAGCACCGTCCCGGCGACCTCGAAGGATCCGACCGGGCAATCTCTCGGCATGCGCGGCCTCGGCAATTCGACCGTGCTCGTCCTGCTGGACGGCGTGCCGATCATGGACCCGTTCTATGGAACCGTGCAGTGGTTCAAGGTGCCGCTCGACAACATTGACCGCATCGAGATCGTGCGCGGCGGATCGGTCGTGTGGGGCAATATGGCGGTCGGAGGCGTGATCAACATCCTTACACGCAAACCAACAGACAATCGCACGACAGTGTCGGCAAGCTACGGCAGTTTCGGCACGAAAAACGTGTCGTTGAACCAGAACCTCAAGGTCAACGACGCCCTGGCTTTCAATTTTTCCGTCAGCCAGCTCGATTCGCCGGGCTACCAGTTGACCCCATCGGCCTACCTCTGGCGCTTCCCGGACAAAGGGCCGATCTGGACCCGTGACACCAATGCGCAGTTGACGGCTTATCTGCATCCTTCGGCCGACCTGCAGGGTTACCTGCGTTTCGGCTATCACGTCAACAACGAAGAAATCTCGTACCAGTACGGACAGAACAAGCAGACCAGCCCGGACTTCGCGGCAAGTCTCACCAAAACGCTCGACAAGCAAAGCTCGGTGACCGCGACCGCCTGGGCGCAGGAAGTGTCGTTCGACAAGTACAACGGCGCGACGTGTTACTGGAAGCCCGCGGGCGGCTGCCTGTCGTTGTCCTCTACGTTGACGGGCCTGCCTGCCTCGGCGGCGGATGATCCCGTCGACCAGTACTACACGCAGTACGGCGACCAGAGCTATCACGAGAGCGGGTTTTCGACGACGTATTCGAGAACGATCGGCAAAATATGGCGGGATATCCAGGTGGGTGCAGATTATCGGCGCCTGAGTGCGTCCGACAGTGAATCGATCTACAACACGCCGACCGTTTATGGCCTGCCGACCGGGTCATTGGCGGCATCAGTGTCCGGCAGCGGCGTGCAGAGCTACGGCGGCCTGTTTCTGCAGACCCGGATCGCGCCGATAGAGTCGCTCCTCATCACGCTTGCCGGGCGGCTGGACCGCTTCTCCAGCGACATCGCGTCGACCGAGGGGGGCAATCCACAGCTCGGCGGCGGGACCACCAAAACCCGGTTCGATCCGAGCGTTTCGGCGCGCTACTTCATCAACGACGACCTGTCGCTGCGCGCTTCGGTAAACGAAACATTTCGCGGCCCAGGGTTGAACAATAGCCTTCGCTCCTATGGAAGCGCCTCCTCGACGCCCTCGATCGCCGATCCCTCTCTCGTTCCGCAGGACATGCTGGAGCGGGAGATTGGCCTCGACTACGATCGTGGCGGACTGGATCTGAGCGCGACGTACTTCTTCTACACGATCCACAACACGATCCTGTCGACGACGAGCCCTGCATCAGGCGCGCCGTCCGCCTATCAGCAGCAACTGTGCGAGGACTTCCTTGCGGGCTCGGAGAGCACCTCCTGCAACTTCTACAGCAATGCCGGCAATGAGCGATCCCAGGGCCTCGAGCTGATCGGTTCGTACAAGATCTCGCCGCGTCTGAGCTTCAACGGATCGTTTACGTTCACCGACGCCGTCCTCACCAGCACGTCCACGAACACGCCGACTGGCGTTCAGATTACCGGCATCCCCAGGCTGGTCGGCAACTTCGGTGTCACCTGGAGTCCGCTAAGCAAGCTCACCCTCGAGGCCCAGGCCCATTACATCGGGCGGATGAACTACTACAGTTCGGTGACAGCCGGCACCTATTCGCAAGGGTCAAACACCGTATTCGATATCGGCTGCAGCTATCAGATCACGCCTGCCATCGATCTGACTCTGGCCGTGAACAACCTGTTCAATCGAACCTACACCGATAACACCTGGACATATAACGAGCCGTACACGCAGACGCTGTCACCGCCTCGCATGGCCTTCGTCGGCATGCAAGCGTCGTTCTGATCTTACGAACAAGCACGGAGAACACGATGCCCCTGCCAGAAATTCGCTTCCGGACCCTCGTATCGATTGCCATCGCGATGCTGATCGCGCTGCTGTTTGCAGGCAATGCCGGCGCGCAGACGATGCCCGGCATGTCCATGATGCCCCACATGGCGGCTCATCCCTGCGAGTCGGTGCAACCCCTTGGGTGTGCCGACTCGGCGACCCCGGCGTTTGCGCCAGATGGCACATTGCTGCTGGCCTGGACGCAGGACCAGAAAGTCTGGTTCGCCCGCTCGAAGGATCTCGGGCAAAGCTGGACGCTGCCCGTGCGCATCGGGGACGTTAGTTCGGGCTTCGACGGCGGCGGCGACGCGCGGCCGCAACTGGTCGCTGACACGACGGGGCACGTGCTGATTGCGTACGACACGTTCAAGGACCAGCACTGGAACGCGGAAATCTGGTTGGCCACCTCATCTGACGGCGGCGTTCATTTCGACGCGCCGCGTGTATTCGAACCGGCGGCTGTGAGCCAGCGGCTTCCGGTGCTCGACGTGACGGCATCCGGCAAGATCCTGATGGTCTGGCAAGACAAGCGCCTGAGCGGGCCGCAAAAGCTTCCGGGTGCATCCATCGCCTATGCCTGGTCCACCGATGGCGGGCGGACGTTCTCGCCGTCGGCACTCGCGGCGGACGCCAGTTGCGAGTGCTGCCGCATCGGCGTGACGAATACGCCCGACGGCTCGCCGATTCTGGCGTTCCGGACCATCTTCCCTGGCGAGGTACGCGACCATGTGACCCTTCGCTTTCTGCCTTCGGGGTTGCCGGACAAGCCGCAGCGGGTCTCGGTCGACGACTGGGTGACCGACGCCTGTCCGCATCAGGGACCGTCGATTGCGGTCTCGGGAAACGGGACGATACACGTCGCCTGGTACACGCAGGGCAAGGCGCGGCAGGGCTTGTTCTACGCAAGATCGAACGGCAGCGGGACGGCCTTCGGCGATCCGCAGCGTCTCGGCAAACCGGACGACGTCACCTCGCGCCCGTTCGTGTTCGCGCATGGCGATCAGGTGTGGCGAGTCTGGAAGACATTCGATGGCCACACTTCCCAGGTGCTGACCCAGCGTTCGGGCAACGACGGCCGCGACTGGAGCGCACCGGAGATCATCGACGGCGCGATGGGCCACTCGGACCATCCGCTGCTGATCGGCAACAAGGAACATGTGTTCCTGTCGTGGCTAAGCAGTGAGCACGGCTATCAACTCGTCGAACTGAAGGACCCGCAATGAAGCGCCGTCAAATCCTGCTCGCGTTTGCGGGCCTGTCGATCTGCAAATTCGCGGGAGCCGCCGGGCTGCAGTGGTATGACGCAGACAGCTGGAACATGCTGATGCATGCGCATGCGTCGCGCCCCTGGATCGTCCATCTGTGGGGAATGAGCTGCGATCCGTGCCGAAAGGAAATGCCAGCGTGGGGGCAGTTCGTGCATGACCATCCGGCAGCCCAGGTCACATTCATCGAAGTCGAGCAGGCCGCGCCACCGGAGATCCAGTCTGCGCTCGCTCAGGCTGGGCTCACCAACAGCGATCAGTGGCTCAGCGCGAACGGATTCGACTCCTCCCAGCGCTATGCGATCGACCGTCACTGGGGAGGAGAGATTCCGTTTACCTTGCTCATTTCGCCGGATGGCAAGGTCCAGACCGTCACAGGAACGATGGACTTTCGGCGGCTTGCCGCCTGGGCTGGCGCACAAAAGAGGCCATAGCGAGGGGATGGATAAAACCGATTAGCGAGTTCATTTGCTCCCAGGAAACGAAAGTGAAGTCCACGTCACAAGGCGCTTCCCCTGCAATAGCGTCCAGAGCAAATTACCGCCTGGCCGGCGTAACGGTGATTGTCGCAGCGCTGCATCTGGCGCTCGCGGCACTCGTGCTGACGAAGCGCGATCAAACCCCTGTCGTCGCGCCGGAATCTCATGTGATCACCGCCGAACTGCTGCAACCGGAACCGGTTGCAGCAGCCACGGCAATTCAGTCGACGCCAGTCGTCCCGCCGAAGTCCGCACCAGTCGTCGCGCGAGCAAAACCGAAGGAACGAAGCGAACCGAAGCCGAAACTCTCCCCGGCTCCTGGAGCGCACACGCCGGTTCCATCGCACCAACGGGTGCAAACTCAGGCACCCATCGCTTCGCCCCCGCCGCCGACGGCATCCGCGGCGGCATCGGAGCCGGTATCCGGGACCTCGTTGTCAGGCAAATCTGTGATGGCCCTGAACGTGCCGAAGAACGTCTCTCACCTCGACTGCCGGATAGTCGCACCCGACTATCCGGCCCGGTCGAAACGACTCGGTGAAACTGGCACAGCATACGTTCGTTTCGTAGTCGGCCTCACCGGCCAGATTGAAGACGTCGAACTGAAGCAGAGCAGTGGGTTCGACCGCCTCGACGCCGCGGCACTCGACGCGATGCACGCAAGCTCGTGCAAGCCATACCTGGAGAATGGCGTGCCGGTGCGCGCCACCTATACACAACCCTTCTACTTTGCTTTAGGTGATTGAAGCTGGCAGACCGCTCGCACAAGGAATTGCAATGCAAAACTATGGGATTGCCCATTTATGGGCGCAAGGAGATTTCGTGACGCGTGCCATCGCGGTCACGCTCATGATCATGTCGATCCTTTCATGGAGCGTGATCGCCGTAAAAGCATGGAATGTCGTTGCACTGAAGCGACTGACAAGGAGTGCCGAACAATCGTTCTGGTACTCGGATGACTTCGCCGAAGGTATCGCAAAACTTGATAGCGGCACGCGCGGCGACAACCCGTTCCTCGCGCTGGCGCTGTCGGGCCAGGAAGCCGCGAGACATCATCGGCAGACGCAGCAACAGTTGCGCGACCGCATGGACGTTTCGGATTGGATAACGCGCTGTCTCAAGGACACCATGGACGATTCGGTTGCGAAAATGCAGAGCGGTCTCGCCATCCTCGCCTCGATCGGCAGTACGGCCCCGTTCGTTGGCCTGTTCGGCACGGTATGGGGCATCTATCATGCGCTGCTGGTTATCGGCGAGACGGGCCAGACGTCCATTGGCGCGGTCGCTGGCCCGGTTGGAGAGGCGCTGATCATGACGGCATTCGGACTCTTCGCCGCCATTCCAGCCGTGCTCGGTTACAACGCGCTCACACGCGCGAACCGGAGCATCGTGACCCGATTGAACCGATTTGCGCATAGCCTGCATGCATTCTTCGTAACGGGTGAGCGGCTGTCGCCGATGAACGGCGATCTGCGCGTGGCCGCGCGGCGACAATGGCGGTAATGGCAGAGGTTTCCAATGGCAACGAATCCCTTTACCAACGATGAGGACGATGGCTTGATGAGTGAAATCAACATGACGCCGCTAGTCGATGTCATGCTCGTCCTGCTGATCGTGTTCATGGTGACGATACCCGTGATCCATCACGCGGTTCGAATCGATCTGCCTCGTGCGAGCAGTCAGAGGGAGGACACAAAGCCCACCCACGTCGATGTCACGATCAAGGCGGACGGCACGGTGTTGTGGAACGGCATGCCTGTCGACGAAAACACATTGCGTGGAAAGATTGCGACGGCTGCGCAGGCTCAGCCGCAACCGGAACTGCATCTGAGCGCGGATCGCAGGGTCATGTATGAGAAAGTCGCACAGATCATGTCGGCGGCTCAGCGTGGAGGACTCGCGAAGATCGGCTTCGTAACTGCTCCGGAGCCAAAATGAAATCTCGCCGATGCCTGGCGACAATTGATGTTGTCCTGATTCCCTCCCGAATTCCAGACAGGAGATGAACCATACACGGCGTTCTTCGCTCGATCACGATTGTCTTTCTTTTTTTGCGATGTCGCTCTCCGCATTGCTGGATTCGCTCGATGCTGGGCGACGTGCCGTCAGGTGGCTATTTCAAGCTGATGAACATGAGCGATAATCCAGTCGGCTTTGTAGGCGCCAGCACGGATGCGTTCGGTATGAACATACCGCATCAGACGCAGACCAACGGTTCCATCTCGAAAATGATCATGGTGGACAAGGCTACTGTACCCGCCACCGGAACGCTCGCATTCGCGCCGGGCGGCTATCACGTCATGTTTGAAATGATGAGGAAGCCGCTTGCGGTCGGCTCGACGATTCCCGTGACATTCACGTTCAGCGACGGCGAGAAAATTCAGGTGCGGTGCGTTGTGAAAAACGCGGCGGGATAATAAGCGCATCCGCATGTTGGTGAGTTGGCCGCCAGACATCGCCCGGACCTGGCGGCTGGTTGAGTTCATAAACCGGCCGCCCGATTTGCTGAAATTGGTAGACCGCTTCGGGTCGTTTATGCTACCTGCGTGAGAGCCCATGCCCGAGGCAATCTTCGCGCTCAATCGTCGGTCGCTAGCCGGCTGCGGTGTCCATTCCATCTCGGCCAGTTCCGGACTGTCGACACGACACCGTGCATCGCCAACAATCTGCGACAAGTTACCTAACTGACCAAATCGTCGCGATAACATGATTTCAATACCTGCTGAGGGTTACAAAATTCGGGCTAACCATCGATTCAAGCTGGCCTGAACATTGGTGGGTGATCCGCAACCGCGCGGGCGCTGGATCGCGGGCCTGCTTCGCAGTCAGTCCTGAACGATCCAGAATGCCATCAGACAAAGCACGACACACGCCGCGAAAGACGCTTTGTTCAGTGCCAATCCGAACCAGAGGATAAATCCGTACCCCCTGAAGATCGGCGGAAGCACCGCTGTCAGCCGCCCCCAGCGCATCTTCCCGAGCACGCCCCCAAGCGCAACAAGCAGAGAGTAGGCCGCCCAGGCCGGGCCGCCACAGGCGAGGCCGATGTCCCCCAGATTCGGTGCGACCAGCAATACCGCCGTTGGGGCGGCCACGACGAGCCACGCCAGCAGCGCCGCGCGATGCACGCGTTTCGACCTCGCGACAATCCCACCACAGACCTGCTGCACCATGGCGGCACACTGCGCCGGCCTGCGACCACGATCCGACGTGGGTCGGCCGGCTCGCAAGCCAGAAAAAACCCTTCGAGCGCACGACTCCCGGCCATTCGCTGTTGACGAGATCCCAGAAACGTTGCGGATGCATCGGTCGCCTCGCGCGCCAGACAAAGCTACGGATGCCGTACTCCTCGGTTTCCAGCACATGCTCGCCGCGCAGTTCCTTGAGCCATCCTGGCGCCTTTGACGCCTCATCGAAATCGAACAGCTTCGTTCCCAGCACCTTTTCGAGCGGCACCTTGCCGAACTCCGCGAATTCGATCTTCGCGCGCGGATTCAGGCCATGCAGGATCGCCACCAGCCGTTCGCAGTCGGCATCGCCGATCAGATCCACCTTGTTGAGCACGATGGAGGTTTTGGCCCGCGCAAGTGATCACCTCGAAAGCTTGTTGAGCGCGCAGCGCACGATATGCGCTCCGCAGACAGCCACCTACGGATTGGACGGTAGCCTAATTCCCTGGTCGACCGGGGACATAGCCCGGCTGGCGCGGTTGCTTCAGAGTCCGACGTGAACCGACGACGCACCGGTATGAGGAAGCTGCCCGCAAATTTCATACGGTTGGTCTGCGCGGAGGTAACCAGCTTTGGAACTGGGACCACACCGGCACGCCTGCGTTGTCAGAGAAGAGAATTAGCGCTTGCTGGCCGCCGCTGCTCGCAGGCAAAGGAACGCCAGGTCGCGCCACCAGTGATTCAATACCGTCCAATGATGCGATAGCGGGTGTCGCGCGCTAAACTGCGTCCGGAAAGAACCATGCATAACGCACGCACACACCGAATGCGACGTTGGCAATCACGCCCTCCAAACGAAAAACCATGGACATTCTCGTCAGTTACGAACATAGCCTGGCGTCTGCTCCGGAAAAGTTCATTGCTCAGGTTCCCTCACAGCTCGTGAGCAATGTCCCGGCGAACGTTCCGCGTGCCTTGCTGCCCGAGTACATCGCCAACCTGATCGTCGAGCGCTCCCCGTCAATCGGCAAGATCCGCAATCTCAGGATTCTTTAGGCTCAGCCCTTCCCACTACGTCGGGCGAACGCCTGACCATGACTGGCTTCGTGCGATCTCAGGAAACACAGAAGAGATGCTGCTGCCTCACGTCGCGCGCTGGTGGCAACGACGGCTTCTCGCGTCGTGTGGCGGTGCGTCGACGAGCAACACGACGCGCGTGAGCGATCAGCTCAAAACTCCCGCCCGCAAAACCAAGCGCAAGCCTGAACCGTATCAAACCATCTGGCCCGGAACCGGACTGTACCCGCAACGATGCACGCAGGTCGAGCCGACGGGCACGGTCCGCGAGTTGCGCCCAGCTCATGCCGGGCCACGAGATCGAGATCAGCCGATCGACTGCGTGCGGAACGGCCTCAGGTGCGCAATCGGCAGGCAACGCCAGCGAAACAATCTCGAAGCGATGGGCCATGATATTTAAGGCACGCGGACACGCGTCCGCGCTTCTTTATGGAAATGCACGATGACGCACAAAGAGAACTGAGCGATCAGTCGTAGCGGGCCGGGATGCAGTGTGGTCCCTGTGAAGCTCCTTCAGCTACGACTGTATCCTCCGTTACGCCGCGGCAACTTCAGGTGTGGTACCGGCTTCCAGTGCAGGCGGTGCCTTTCTGGCGGCGACGTTGCGGGGCGCCGAAGTCTCTTTCGCTGGCGCCGCGGCTTTGCGCACGCGAGCACCGTTGCCCGGCGCAGCAGCACGTCGGCCAGCCGCTTTCTTCGTAACTGCCGGCGTGCTGACTGCCTTCTTCGCGACAACACGCTTCGCGGAAACCTTCTTTGCAGGCGCCGCCTTTAAACCGGCATCCTTCTTTTTCGCACCCGCCTCAATCAGGAATTTCGAGCGATCCTTCACATCGCGGATCCAGGCCGGTGCGCGTCCACGACCAGTCCACGTTGCGCCCGTTTTCGGATCAGCATATTTGGGAGCAGCGTGGTGGACGTTCACATGCGGGGTTTTGGCTGCCGCCTTTGCACCCGAAGTCCCCGTTTTTCCGCCGCGCTTTTTTCCGACGAAGCTCTCAATGTCAGCAATGCTCAGGCCATGCTTGTGCATCAGATCACGGATCTTCGTCAGCCCTTCCGACGTCTGCTTTTCGGCGATCGTCGCTGCCTGTTTCTGCAGCTTCGCAATTTTCAGATTGATCGCGTCCAGAGTAACCATTTCCTGCTCCTTGCTGTGGGGTTTGCCGTTCTTGCAATCCTGGAACTTCCCTGGCAGACCGAAATTCGGCTTGCCCTTCAGTGTTGATGCCATCGTCGCGGTGGTGATTATGACTTTATCCGTTCACGCGCGCAAATTGCGGGCGCAAGCTCAACGATCTAAAAGCGAGCGGAAATTGGATGGAGCGCGCCCGGACCTGTTTGACTGTACTGAAACGACTCTTTTGATCATCAAGCGTTACAAAGCAATTCTCGTTGGCTCATCGTGCTGCCGATTCGCCATCACATGCGAAGTTGTATTCAGCCATCACTCCCCTCATCAACGCGTTCTTTCGCGGACAGCCGCCGAGTCCAAAAACTGAAGGCGTCACGAAGAGAAATATTTCACAGCGTCGGTCGCTCTGTTGAATAAAAACTCGCCCGCAGAAGGAACGCCAATGGCCAGTGGACTCCGGGGAGCGGTAGCGAGTCGTGCCGGGCGCAAAGCGTGGTCGTGAGCTGCTATCCGAAAGAAATAGGCAAAACAGTTGGCGCTTTCGCTTCCGCCCGCAGCACGACGTTGGGTGTGCCTGCGTGGCGCCATCAAGTCTTCGGGCATCGGTTTTCGTATTCATGCCCATATAACGAATCACGCACTATTTGGTGCACCAGTCAGTAACCGTGTACAGGCGCCGATCCAGAACATCACACATAACACCGGGTGCAATGCAGACGGTCTTTTCCGCGAATCCGCTGCCATGCTGCCAACCCGACAGCACAGCGATACCGATCGAGGTCAGCATTGCGAAAAGAGCCACCGCCAGGCAGACGAGTTCGTCCAGACGTAGATGGCGCTGAACAGGTACCACCGCGTCTGCCTGCGTGGCAGTCTGATCGGCGAAGCAATACCGGGCCGCATCTAGTCGGACCGCCTGGCGAACCGGTCTCCCCTGCCAATGCCATTTGCTTGTGTCCTGGACACCGTTACCTTGCGGCGCCGCGCGGAACGCGAAGACACGACCAAACGCGGCATTCGGGATGAGTTTGATGCGGGAACGCCCGGCGGCATGCGAGGCGAAGCGATGCCGACACCACAATTCAAACCGTCTTCAGCATCCCGCCGTCGACGAAATACGTCGAGCCGACGCTATAGCTGGCCCGCTCCGAACACAGAAACACGATGAAATCCGCAAGCTCCTCGGGCGTGGCGAAACGGCGAATGGGCGCGTGCTCGTTGGCGACCTGTTGCAGATGCCCCTCCCAGTCGCCGCCGGTATCCGCCGTCAGCTGCTTGGCGGTCTTCACCCAGTCGGGCGTGAGCACGAGCCCCGGATTGATCGTGTTGACGCGGATATTGTCCTTGATGACCTCGTTGGCGAGGTTCTTCGAGAACATCATGAGCGCGGCCTTGGTCACGTTGTAGATCGGTTCATAACCCAGCGGCTGCACCGCGCAAATCGACGCGTTATGCAGGATCGCGCCGCCGCCGCGCTCGCGCATCGTCGGCACGAAGCCGCGCGCGAGGCGCACGGCGGCCATCACGTGCAGATCCCAGTACGCCTGCCACTTCTCGTCGGGCGCATCCATGATCGTTTCGTTGCTGCCGGTGCCCGCGTTGTTGAACAGAATGTCCGTGCCGCCGAACGTGTCCTTCGTGGCATCGACGAGCCGCGCCACGCCCTCCGCACTCGACACGTCGCACGCCACCGCCAATGCACGCACGCCGTGACGGGCCGCAATGTCTGCGGCGGCGGCCTCCAGCCGTTCGCGCTGCCGCGCCGCGAGCACGAGATGCACGCCTTCGGCTGCGAACGCATCGGCCACGGCAAGGCCGATGCCGACGCTGGCGCCCGTCAATACGGCAACCTTGCCGCGCAGTTTCAGATCCATCGAACGTCTCCTGTGTCGAGCGCAGCCGCGTGCTTCGTCACTGACTGCGGCCTCATGCAACGGTGCCGAAGCGGGGGTTACGCCGGACTTGCCGAACTGCGCGCCGGGGCGCTCAAATCACGCCCGAGGAACGCATGTCGGCAAGATGGCGCTTCATGTCCTGGACGTCGAGCGCGTGCGCCTCGCCCTTTTTCAGCGCCACGCTGGTCGAAAGAATGTCGACGATCACGAGCGCCGCGAGCCGCGAGGTCGTCGGCGTATAGACGTCGGTGTTCTCCAGCGTCTCGGCCACCACCGCCACGTCGCAGTAACGCGTGAGCGGCCCGTGCGAGCCCGTGATCACGACCACGCTCGCGCCGCGCTCCTTCGCCGTGCGCGCCACCTCGATGAGCGAGCGCGTCGCACCCGTGTTCGAAATCGCCACCACGGCGTCGCCGGCCTTGAGCATGGAAGCCGCGATGAACTGCTGGTGGGAATCCTGATGCGCGATGCAGGGCACGCCAAAGAGCGGAAACTTCTGCTGCGCGTCGAGCGCCACGATGCCCGATGCGCCGAAGCCAAAGAACTCGATGCGTTGCGCGGCCGCGAGCAGGTCCACCGCACGCCCGATCGCCTCGAAGTCGAGCTTCTTGCGCGCCCAGTCGAGGCTCGTGATCGTGTAGTCGAAGATCTTGGTGGCCACCGTTTCAGGCGCGTCGGCCGCCGCGAGCACCGAATGCGTGGCAGGCGCGCCCAGCGCGAGGCTCTGCACCGCGCGGATCTTGAATTCCTTGAAGCCGCTGCAGCCGATGGTGGCGCAAAAACGCAGCACCGTGGGCTCGCTCACCTGCGCAAGCCGCGCAAGCTCGGACAGGCTCAGGTCCGCGATCGTGTGCACGTTGGCGAAAATGTAGTCGGCAACTTGCCGGCTGCCGCGCCGCAGGTTCGGCCGGGCGCGGTCAATCACTTCAAGAATGTTGTAATCGGGCACGCGAAAATTCCTTCGTCGACAGGCTGGCGCAGCGCCGTGGCCGCATGGCCGCGCGGCGGCCACCACGCAACCACCAGGCAACCACCACGCAGCCGCCGCGCGGTTGCGACGGGTTACGACGCAGTTTAGCGGAAGAGCCAGCGGCGCCAGAAGTTCGGGCCCTGCTGCATGAGCACCGCCGCGACGATGATCACGCCCATTACGACCTGCTGGTGATAGCCCGGCACGCTCGCGAGATTCATGATGTTGCCGATCACGCCCAGAATCAGCACGCCCATCAGCGTGTTCAGCGCCCCGCCCTTGCCGCCCATGAGGCTCGCGCCGCCGATCACCACCGCCGCGATCACGGTGAGTTCGTCGCCCACGCCCACGGTCGGCGCCCCCACGCTCGCGCGCGAGGTGGAGATGATGCCCGCCATGGCCGCCAGCACGCCCGAGCACACGTAGGTGCCGAGCACGTGGCGCGCCACCGGCACGCCGGAAAGCCGCACCGCTTCCTCGTTCGAGCCGATCGCGCGCACCACGCGCCCCGCGCGCATGCGGCCGAGCAGAATGGCGCCGAGCACGAACACGATCAGCATCACGAGCGTCGGCCCCGGAATGCCGAGGTAGCTCTTGCGGCCGAAGTCGAGCAGCGCCTGGCCCGAGTCGTCGACGAGAATCGGCGAGCCGTTCGAGACGATCATGGCGATGCCGCGCGCGACGGTCATCATCGCGAGCGTGACGACGAACGGCGTGAGACGGCAGAACGCCACGAGCACGCCTGAAACGAGCCCGCACACCCCGCCCGTGACGAGCGCGGCGCCCAGCGCGAACGCGAGGCCGTGGTCGGGAATCAGCAGCGCCGAAAGCACGCTGCCGAGCGCCGCGACCGAGCCCACCGAAAGATCGATGCCGCCGGTCAGCACGACCAGCAGCATGCCGACCGACATGATGCCGACCTCCGCCACCTGGCGCGAGATGTTGGAGAGGTTCGCGATGGTAAAGAAGTCGTCCGAAATAAACGATGCGGCCACGATCAGCACGACGAGAATCGCGACCGTATTGAATTTGCGCGCGGCTTGCCAGCCATGCTTGAGCGACGCGATGCCGAAGCGGCGCTCGCGCGAATCGGAGGTGACGGCGCTGGGGTTCATGATGGGTGTCTCCAGACTGATTGGGCTTGAGGATCAGACATGCGTGAGCGGAGCACGGTCGCGCGGCGGCGCGCCCTGCGTTTCGCCCGGGTCGCGGCGCAGCGAGAGCGAGAGAATCGCTTCTTCGCTGTACCCGGCGGGCCGCAGTTCGCCGCGGATGCGCCCGTCGCCCATCACGAGAATGCGGTCGCACAGGCCGATCAGCTCCTGGTGCTCCGACGAGATCACGAGGACGGCCTTGCCGCGTTCGGCAAGCTGGTTGATGAGGGTGTAGATCTCGACTTTCGCGCCCACGTCCACGCCGCGCGTGGGCTCGTCCAGAATGATGAGATCGCCGTCGGCATGGAACCATTTCGCGAGCACGACTTTCTGCTGGTTGCCGCCCGAGAGCGTCGAGACGTCGGCGTCCATCGAGCGCGCCTTGATGCGCAGCGCGTCCATCAGCTGCGCGACACGGGCGCGCTCGCGCCCGAAGGCGAGAAAACCGCCCGGCGCGCTCACCGACTTGAGCGCCGCGAGCGTCGCATTGATGCGGATCGGCATCCGGAGCACCGCCCCCTGGCCCTTGCGGTCCTCGGGCACGAAACCAATGCCCGCGCGCACCGCCGCCCGCGGCGAGCGGGCGTTCAGGCGCCGGCCCTTGAGTTCGACCGCGCCGGCCTCGGACCGGTCCGCGCCGAAGATCAGGCGCGCGACCTCGGTGCGTCCCGAGCCGATCAGCCCGCCGAGCCCCACCACCTCGCCCGCGCGCACCTCGAACGAGACGCCGCGCACCGCGTTGCCGCGCGCCAGATCGCTCACCTTGAGCACGACGTCGCCGCGCGTGGCGTGCCGCTCGGGGAACAGCACCGAAAGCGGGCGACCAACCATCTTGCGGATCAGCTCATCGCGCGTGAGGTCGGCGGGCTTGACCGTGTCCACGCGCTTGCCGTCCTTGAGCACGGTGATGCGGTCCGCGATCGCGAACACTTCTTCGAGCCGGTGCGAGATGTAGACGATGCCCACGCCGCGCGCGCGCAGTCCACGCACGATTTCGAGCAGGCGCCCGGCGTCCGAGGGCGCGAGCGCGGCGGTCGGCTCGTCGAGCACGAGCAGCTTGAGCTCGCCGGAAAGCGCCTTGGCGATTTCGATCACCTGGCACTGCGCGGCGGACAGCGTGCCGACGAGCGCCGCCGGATCGATCTCGAAGCCGAGGCTTTCGATCAGCGCGCGCGCCTTCGCGCGCAGCGTGCGCCAGTCGATCATACGAGGCAGCGCGCCAAGAAAGACGTTCTCGGCCACCGAAAGATCGGGCGCAAGCGCCGTTTCCTGGTGAATCACGGCAATGCCCTCGGCCAGCGCCGCGTGCGGATTGTGCAGCACCATCTCGCGCCCCTCCACGCGAATCGTGCCGGCATCGGGCTGATGGCCGCCGCCGATCACGCGCATGAGCGTCGATTTGCCCGCGCCGTTTTCGCCGACGAGCGCATGCACTTCGCCGCTTTTCACGTCGAAGTCGATGTTCTCGATCGCATGAATGCCGCCGAAGCGTTTTTCGATGCCCGTGAGCGCGATGAACGGAATCATGGAACGTCCTCCATCCGGACGGGCGCGCGCCGCACCTCGGCAGCACGCGCGATCGTCCTGAAACAAGGCCTAGAAAATCGCCTTCGGGTTGTAGTACTTGTCGACGTTGCTCTTCGAAATCGCCACCGGCGGTGTGTACGAGAGCTTCGGCACGCTCACGGCCTGGCCCTCGGCGGCCTTCATGCCGATGTCGACGGCCGTGCGCGCGACGAGCGCCGGGTCGTTGAGCGCGGTCACGCCGTACTTGCCCTGCTTGATGAGCGCGAGCGCTTCCTTCTGGCCATCCGCGGCCGCCACGAGCGTGATGCCCTGGCGGTTCGCGCTCTCGATCGCGCGCCGCGCGCCGAGCACCATGCTGTCGTTTTCGCCGAGCACCATGTTGATGTCCTTGTTGGCGACGAGCAGATCCTCCATCGCCTTCAGGCCGCCTTCGTCGGACCAGTTGCCCCAGCCCTGGCCGACGATCTGCACGTCGGCCTTGCCGGTCTTTTCGAGCTGCGCTTCGATGATGCCGTCGAGCACGCCGTCGCGGCGTTCCTTGCCGACCGGATTGCCCTTCTCGCCCGAGATCAGCGCGATCTTCAGCGGCTTGTCGCCCATGTTGTCGACGACCCAGCGGCCGACGAGCGCACCGTTCTGGCGATTCGACGACTGCACCAGCGTGAGGTAGTTGGCCTTCGGGTCAAGCGTGCTGTCGATCACCACGACCTTCACGCCGGCCGCGCTGGCCGCGTTCACGGCGCCCACCAGCGCCTCCGGATCGGCGGGATCGATGATCAGCACCTTCACGCCGCGCGTAACGAGATCCTCCACGTCGGCGATCTGCTTTTGCATCTTGCCCTGCGCGTCCGCGACGATCACGTCGGCGCCCAGCTCGGTCGCCCGGGCCTTGGCAGACTCCATCGCGGCCGCGAAGTACGGTGCGTTGAGCACCTTCATCGAAATGCCGACCTTGATCTTGTCCGCGGCGAACGCGGGCGCGGTGGCCACGATGCCAGCCGCGGCGAGCGCGGCGGCGCACATCAGCTTCTGCATGAAACGCGACATGTCTCCTCCTGTTATCGATGTGTCACGCGGTAAAACGGCGCGTTGCGCGCGGGTGCCGCGATGCGGCACCGGTTCATGACGCGAGCAACTTGCCGGGATTCAGGATGCCTAAAGGATCGAGCGCGGTCTTCACCGCGCGCATTGCGGCGAGTTCGGCGGGGCTGCGCGAGAGCGCGAGCACCTCCAGCTTCTTGGTGCCGATGCCGTGCTCCGCGGATACCGAGCCGCCCATCTCGCCCGTCACGCCATAGACCGTGCGCTTGACTTCGGCGGCGGCGCTCGCGGGCCAGTCCGGCTGCTGCACGACGATGTGCAGATTGCCGTCGCCCAGATGGCCGTAGATCAGGATCGTGGCGTCGGGCCATTGCGCGCGCAGGCGTTCGTCGCAGCGGCGCGCGGCCTCGCCCACGTCGGCAATCGAAAAGCTCACGTCGAACGAAACGCGCCCCGGGATCAGGCGGCCGTACTCGCCGGGCGCATCGCGGATCGCCCAGAACGCCGCGGCCTGGCTTTCGTTGGTCGCGAGCGCGGCGTCTTCGAGCGTGCCGGCTTCGAGCATCGCGGCCAGAAACGCTTCGAAGGCGTCGTTCTGGCTTTCGGGATCGGCGCCGCTGCTTTCGAGCAGCACGTAGAACGCGTGGCGGCCCGCGAGCGGCGCGCGCAGTTCGGGCAGGCGCGAGAGCACGAAGTCGTAGTAGCCCGGCCACATCACTTCGAAGGCCGAAACACCGGCAGGCAGGCGCTCCTGGGCGAGGCGCAGCAGCGTCGTGACGCTCGCGTAGTCGGGCACGCCGCACCATGCGGTGGAGACGGCGCGCGGCTTCGGGCGCAGCCGCAGCACCGCGCGCGTGATCACGCCGAGCGTGCCTTCGCTGCCGATCAGCAGATTGCGCAGATCGTAGCCCGTGTTGTTCTTGATCATCTTGCGCAGGCCGCCGACCACGCTGCCGTCCGCGAGCACGGCTTCGACGTCGAGCGCCTGTTCGCGCATCATCCCGTAACGGATCACGCGGTTGCCGCCCGCGTTGGTCGCGAGGTTGCCGCCAATGGTCGCGCTGCCGCGCGCCCCCAGATCGAGCGGAAACATGAAGCCCGCGGCGTCGGCGGCTTCCTGCACGGTCTGCAGCGGGACGCCCGCCTGCACCGTCATGGTGGCGCTCACCGGATCGATCTCCTCGATCGCATTCATCAGTTCGAGGCTCAGCGCCACTTCGCCGCCCAGCAGACACGCGCCGCCCGCCAGCCCGCTCAGCCCGCCCTGGGTCACCACCGGCTGGGCGTGCGCATGGCAGATGCGCAGCGCCGTGGCCACCTGCCCGGTCGTGCGCGGACGCACGAGCGCAATGGGCTCCGCGCACGGCATGCGGCTCGAGTCCGCGTGGCGGCGGCCGGCGAACTCCGCCGGCAGGCTCACCACGCTCGCGCCCAGCGCCTCGCGCAATGCTTCCACCACAGGCGCGCCTGCCGCGGCGCACGCCGGAAGAGGGCTCTCTTGCATGCTTGCCTCCTGCTTTTTCCTGGGACGCTCCAGTTAGTCGCAGAGCGTAGGTTATTTGAACTGTAACGATAGTAACACTTCTATTTACTGAGTGAAAACAGCGAAATACCTCGGTAAAAACCCGTATAGTCGTTTGTTTCACAAACTATATCATCGCAAACACTAACGTTTAGAAAACTGCACGAACCTGATCTTCGAGGGAGATGAAAGCGATGCAATGGCCCGAACCGCGTTCGTTCGACGTGGATCTGGCGACCGGCCTGATGGCCGGCACCGATTCGCACTACCAGAAACGCCTTGGCGATCTCGCCGGGCTTTACGCCGACACGCGCGCATTCGAGGCGCTCGCCGCCTCGCGCGGCGACGAGGTCGTTTATGAAGTCACGGATCACCGGCCCAACGCGAACCCGGGCGACCTCATCACGGGTGTGACCCGCATGGGCGCGGGCAAGGTGGGCGACGAGTTCTTCATGACGCGCGGCCACATTCACGCGAACGTCGACCGCCCGGAGCTGTACTTCGGCCTCAAGGGCCATGGACTGATGCTGATGGAAGCGCCCGACGGCGAGACGCGCATCGTCGAGATCCGCGCGAACACGGTCTGCTACGTGCCGCCGCGCTGGATCCACCGTTCCGTCAACCTCGGCGGGAGCGACTTCGTGATGCTGTTCTGCTACCCCGCCGACTCGGGCCAGGACTACGCCATCATCGAGCGCTCGAACGGCATGCGCACGCGCATCGTCGACGACGGCGCCGGAGGCTGGTGCAGCGTGCCCAATCCCGCCTGGCGCGCGCGCACGCGCACCGAGATCGACGCGCTCATTGCGTCTCACCCCGAAATGGAGCAGGCACGATGAGCTACGCCGCCGCCACGAAACCCACCTTCTATTTCATCGGCGTGACCACCGCGCAGAGTTCGATCATGCGCGTCTTCCCGGCGTGGGCGCGCCATCTCGGGCTCGGCGACGTCGAGATGAAAGGCATCGACTTCGCACCGCACGCGAACCCCGAGGCCTATCGCGAAGCGGTGGAGTTCATCCGCCGCGATCCGCTCTCGCTCGGCGCGCTCGTCACCACGCACAAGATCGACCTGTACGCGGCGTGCGGGGATCTCTTCGACGAGATCGACACGCATGCGCGCGTCATGGGCGAAACGAGCTGTCTCTCGAAACGCGACGGCAAGTTCGTATGCCACGCGAAAGATCCCATCACGTCGGGCTTCGCGCTCGACGGCTTCCTGCCGCCGGAGCATTTCACGCGCACCGGCGCCGAAGTGTTTTCGATGGGTGCGGGCGGCTCGACCATCGCGCTCACGTGGCACCTGATGCAGCAAAGCCGCGGCGCGAACCGGCCCTCGCGCGTGATCGTCTCGAACCGCTCGGGCGCGCGCCTCGAGGAAATCGCGCGCATTCACCGCGAACTCGATCTGGGCGTGCCGTGCGAGTACGTGATCGCGCCCCACCCCGAGGACAACGACGCCGTGCTTGCGCGCCTCAAGCCGGGCGCGCTCGTGATCAACGCAACCGGACTCGGCAAGGACGCGCCGGGTTCGCCGCTCACGGACGCGGCGCGCTTTCCCGAGCGCGCCATCGCCTGGGATCTCAACTATCGCGGCAATCTCGTGTTCCTCGACCAGGCGCGCGCGCAGCAGGACGCGCGGCGCCTGCAGGTCGAGGACGGCTGGACCTATTTCATTTACGGCTGGACTCGGGTGATGGCCGAGGTGTTTCATATCGACATTCCGACGCACGGCCCGGCTTTCGATGAAATCTGCCGGATCGCCGCCGCGGCGGGCAAACCGCAGCCGGCGCAGTCGGCATAACCGGCCCGCGCCACGCCGGCGGATACGCCGCCGCAGCAGCCGGTCGCGTGAACGCGGGCGGGCGCACTCATCCACTCCATTCGAAGGACCGACGATGTATCTCGACAAATTCCGGCTGGACGGCAAGCTCGCCGTGGTGACGGGCGCCGCGCGCGGGATCGGCTTCGCGATTGCCGATGCGCTCGCGCAGGCCGGCGCGCGCGTGGTGCTCACCGACATGCACCAGGGCGCGCTCGACGAAGCCGTAAGCAAGCTCGCGGCGGCGGGCGCGCAGGTCGAAGGCGAACGGCTCGACGTCACCGACGCGGCCGCCGTGCAGCGCGTGCACGACGCCTTGATCGCGCGCCACGGCCGCGTGGACGTGCTCGTGAACAACGCGGGCATCGCCATCTCGAACCATCCCGCGGAAACCATGACCGACGAGGTCTGGGACCGCGTGATCGACGTGAATCTCAACGGCGTGTTCCGCTGCTGCCGCGCGTTCGGCAAGAGCATGCTGGAGCGCGGCGCGGGCAGCATCGTGAACGTAGGCTCGATGTCGGGCTTCATCGTGAACCGGCCGCAGGAGCAGGCGAACTACAACGCGTCGAAGGCGGGCGTGCATCACCTCACGCGCTCGCTCGCCGCCGAATGGGGCGCGCGCGGCGTGCGCGTGAACGCGGTCGCGCCCACCTACATCGATACGGAGATGAACAAGTACGTCTACGAGAACGAGGAGATGTACCGCCACTGGGTCGGCGGCACGCCGATGAACCGGCTTGGCCGCGTGGACGAAGTGGCCTCGGTCGTGCTCTTTCTCGCCAGCGAGGCCGCGAGCCTGATGACGGGCTCGATCGTGCTCGCCGACGGCGGCTACGTGTGCTGGTAAGCATGAGCGCCGCGCCTCTTTCCATCGACGTCGAAACCTTCGAGATGCCGCTCGCGGCGCGTCTCGCGGCGCCGCGCGCGCATGCGCCGGTCGCCGCCGGCGAAGTGGCGCTCTACTGGCTCGGCCAGGCGGGTTTCGTGATCGAGGGCGCGGGCTTGCGCCTGCTGATCGATCCGTATCTCTCCGATTCGCTCGCGCGCAAGTACCGCGGCACGCATTATCCGCACGAGCGCATGATGGCCGCGCCGATCGCGCCCGAGGACTTCGACCGCGTCGACCTCGTGTTCTGCACGCACCGCCACACCGACCACATGGACCCCGACACGCTGCAGCCGCTCGCGCGGCGTTTTCCGCAACTGCGTTTCGTGGTGCCCGCGGCCACGCTCGACGAAGCGGTGAAGCGCTGCGGCGTGGATGCCGCGCGCCTGATCGCCGTCGATGCGGGCGAGCGCGTAAGGCCGCTGGCCGGTGCGCCGGACCTGAGCGTCGCGCCGCTCGCCTCGGCGCACGAGACGCTCGACACCGATGCGCAGGGGCGCCACCCCTGGCTGGGCTACGTGATCGAAATCGCCGGCGTGCGCCTCTATCATTCGGGCGACTGCGTGCCGTATGCGGGGCTCGCCGAGCGCGTTGCCGCGCTCGCGCCGCATCTGGCGCTGCTGCCCGTGAACGGGCGCGACGCCGAGCGCGGCGGCCACGGCGTGCCGGGCAACTTTACGCTCGACGAAGCGGTGACGCTCGCGAAGGACGCGGGCGTGCGCGCGATGATCGCGCATCATCATGGCCTCTTCGACTTCAACACGATCGCGCCGGACGAGATCGACGCGCGCATCGCCGGGGAGCTCGGCGCGCTGGCGCTCTACCGCGCGCGCACCCAATGCGCGTGGCGCGTGCGCGCCCGTGCGGGCAGCGCCTGAACTTCGGGACTCCCCACGATGGGAGAAGCAAACATGGAGACAACCTATCTGGCAATCGACGTGGGTACCGGCAGCGTGCGCGCCGCGCTCGTCGATGCGAACGGCACGATCCGCCGCCTCGCCGCACGCGAGCACGAGCAGATCGTGCCGCGCTACGGCTGGTCCGAGCAGCGGCCGCTCGACTGGTGGGCAGGCGCCGTCCACGCGATCCGCGAAGTGCTCGCAGCCGAGCCGGGCGCGGCGCAGCACATCGCCACGATCTGCGCCTGCGGACAGATGCACGGCACCGTGCTCATCGACGCCGGGGGTGAGCTCACGCGCGAGGCCGCACCGCTCTGGAACGACAAGCGCGCCGCCGCGCAGGTCGAGGCCTTTCGCGCCCGCCACGGCACGGGCGCCGACGCGCACGCATGGCTCGCGCGCACCGCGAATCCGCCCACGCCTGCGTGGCCCGGTTTCAAGCTTCAGTGGATCCACCAGCACGAGCGCGAGGCGTACGAACGCGCCGCGACCGTATTCATGCCGAAGGACTACGTGAACTTCCGGCTGACCGGCGAGCGCGCCTGCGACTGGAGCGACGCCTCGATGACCTTCCTGATGGACCCGCAAACGCGCGCGTGGTCGCCGGTCATGCTCGACGCGCTCGGTCTGGACGTGCGCAAGCTGCCGCCCATCCGCGCGCCGCACGAAGTGCTCGGCGCGGTGACGAAGGCGGCCGCGCAGGCCACCGGTCTGCGCGAAGGCACGCCCGTACTGGTGGGCGCAGCCGATTATCCGGCTTCGGTGCTGGGTTCGGGCGTGCATGAGCCCGGCCTTGCCTCGGACATCACGGGCACCTCGTCGATCATCACGGTGATTGCCGACACGCCCATGCTGCATCCGGAGGTCTCGAACGTCGCGACCTGCGAGGGCTTGTGGGGCCGCTTCACGCTGCTCGACTCGGGCGGCGACGCCATGCGCTGGGCCCGCCGCGCCTTCCACGAGAATGCGCTCTCGTACGAAGACGTCGCACGCAAGGCCGCCGAAGCCCCCGTGGGAGCCGAAGGACTTTTCTTCCTGCCCTACCTCACCGGCGAGCGCTTCGGCGCGCAGCCGAACTCGCGCGCGCAGTTCTTCGGCATTGCGGCGCGGCACGGTCTCGCGCATCTGCATCGCGCCGTACTGGAAGGCGTGGCCTTCGGCGTGCGCCGCCATATGGCGATGATCCAGCCCGCGGGCGTCGCGATCGAGCGGCTCGTGGCGGCGAGCGGCGGCGCGAAGGCCGCGCTGTGGCTCGACATCAAGGCCAGCATGTATCGCACGCCGGTGCTCGTGCCCGCGGAGGTCGAATGCGGCGTGATGGGTTGTGCGCTGCTCGCGGCGACCGCCACCGGCCAGTTCGCGACGCTCGGCGAAGCCGTGCGCCGCTTCGTGCGTTTCGCGCGCGAAGTGCAGCCCGACCCGCGCGCCGCCGACACTTACGACCGCATGATGCCGATCTTCGAGCGCCTCTATACGCATTCGCAACAGTTCTACGACGACCTCGACCGACTCGCCGGAGACGAGGCATGAGCGCATCGTCACCACGCGCCGTGCTCTGGGACATGGACGGCACGCTCGCGCTCAGCGAACCGCTGCATATGCACACGTTGATCGCGGCGCTCGCGCACTACTGCGTTCAAGCCGGCGACGAACTGCATCCGCTGATGTTCGGCCGCACCGGCCTCGACGTGTACCGCATCTGCCGCGAGCGCTTCGGCATCGAAGCGGATTTCCCTACCTGGTCGGCGCTGCGGGCCGCGCGTTATGTGGCCGAAGCGCCGCAACTCGAAGCGCGCCCCGGCGCGCTCGAACTCTGGCGCGCCGCGCACGCAGCCGGGCTGCGCCAGGCCATCGTCTCGAACGCGGGCCGCATGCTGCTCGAAGCGAATCTGAACGCGCTCGGACTGCAGGCGCCGGAGCGCGTCTCGGTGAGCGCCAATGACGTGCGCCACGGCAAACCCGATCCTGAAGCGTATCTGCGCGCCGCGTATCTGCTCGACGTCGAGCCCTCCGAGGCCATCGTCATCGAAGACAGCCCGACCGGCGCGCGCGCCGCGCTCGCCGCCGGCATGCGCGTGCTCGGCTGGCCCGATGCCGGCGCGTCCGGAGTCAACGCGAACTTCCCCGAGGGCACACGAATCGTGCGCAGCGCAGACGAAATTGCCGCCGCGCTCGGGTTGCCGGACGCACTCTTTTCCGAACCCGCATCTAAATCCCCGTCGCAGACCACGCCATGTTGAGAACCAGCATTTTCCCCTCGCGCTACGTCCAGGGCGCAGGCGCGCTCGCCACACTCGATGCCGAACTCGCGCGTCTCGGCTCGCGCGCCGCGTGCCTCGTCGACCGCAATGTCGCTGCGCTGCTCGAACCGGTGCTCGCGCGTGCCGAGCGCGTCACATTGCAGGTGCGTGAAGTCGACGCCGCCTGCACCGAGCGCTCGGTCGCCGAAACCGCCGAGTGGATTCGCGTGAGCGGCGCGGACGTGGTGGTCTCGTTCGGCGGCGGCAAGGTGATCGACACGGGCCGCGCCGCCGCCGACGACCTGCGCCTGCCGTTCGCCTGCGTGCCGACCATCGCGGCATCGGATGCGCCGTGCAGCGCGCTCGCCGTGATCTACGACGAAGCGGGCCGCGTGGTGCGCGACCGCTTCGTGCGCCGCAACCCGGATCTCGTGCTGCTCGACACCGCCGTGATCGTGCGCGCGCCCGCACGCTTTTTCATCGCCGGCATTGGCGACGCGCTGGCGACGTACTACGAGGCCGAAGCGTGCCGGCGCGCCCATGCAAGCAACCTGTGCGGCGGACGCGGCACGGCGCTCGCCTTCGAAGCCGCGCGGCTGTGCCGCGACCTGCTGTTCGCGCACGCGCCGCAGGCGGTCGAAGACTGCCGCGCGCAGATCGTCACGCCCGACTTCGACGCGACGCTCGAAGCCACCGTGCTGCTCTCGGGCATCGGCTTCGAATCGGGCGGCGTGGCGGCAGCGCACGCGATCCATCACGGGCTCGCCGACCTGGCTTCGTCGCACAGCCTGCTGCACGGCGAAAAAGTGGCGATCGGCGTGCTCGCCTCGCTGTTTCTCTCGACCGTCTCCGACGACGAACGCCGGCGCGTGTTCCGCTTTTGTCGCGCGGTCGGCCTGCCGACGCGCCTCGCGCAGGTCAACGTCGATGCCGCCGACAACCACGCGCTCGAAACCGTGGCGGCACGCGCGTGCCGCACGGGCGAAATCATCCACAACGAACCGTATCCCGTCGAGCCTGCCATGGTCGTCGCCGCTCTCAAGGCAATGGACCGCTATGCCGCGCGCCTCGACACACTCGTCCAGCAAGGAGCTGCCTGACCATGACGCAAACCGCCCAGCAACATGACTGCGTGGAAAAGCAGGAAATCCACGCCTTCCGGCCCGGCCTCTTCAACGGCAAGACCGTGCTCGTCTCGGGCGCGACGAGCGGCATCGGCCTCGCGATCGCCGAAGGCTTCGCCTCGCTCGGCGCACGCGTGATCGCCACGGGCAGCTCGCCCGCCAAGCTCGAAGCGCTGCGCGCCGACGCCACGCGCTCTCACATCCGCTTCGAGCGCGTGGACGTGCGCAACGTCGAGGACATCAATCGCTTTTGCAGCGATCTCGAATCGTTGGATATCCTCATCAATGCGGCGGGCGTGGCGCGCCCGCTCGACGAGTACCGCGACGAGGTATTTCGCGAGGTCATCGACGTGAACCTGACCGCGGCCATGCGCTTTTCGATGGCGGCGCGGCCGCTGCTCGAACGCTCGAAGGGCGTGGTCGTGAACATCGCATCGATGCTCAGTTATCTCGCGGACGTGGAAGTTCCCGCCTATTGCGCGAGCAAGACCGGCATTCTGGGCCTCACGCGTGCGCTCGCGCACTCGTTCGGCAGCGCCGGCGTGCGCGTGAACGCAATTGCGCCGGGCTACCATCGCACGGACATGACGCGCGCGCTCTGGGAGTCGCCCGCGTCGGCCGGGAAGATTGCGGCGCGCGCGGCGCTCAAGCGCTGGGGCGAAGCCGACGATCTCGTGGGCGCCGCGGTCTTTCTCGCCTCGCCCGCGGCGGCGTTCGTCACGGGTGTCACGTTGCCCGTCGATGGGGGGTATGTGAGCGGGAGCTGATGGAGGCACAGCAACTGCATACGCGCGTTAGCAAAGCCATGAGCACAAGGACGTATCAAGAACCGCGCCCAGGCGATTCTCAAGGCACAACCGGGCATGCGATGAATGACGCCCAGGCGGATTAGCCCGCATTGCCTGGTTTGCCGAACCATCGCGAAATGGCCTCGGCGATCTCCTCATTGTCAACTGCGGTTTCACTTGCCCATGCGACAAACCCATCGGGACGCACCAATACAGCGCGCAAGCCCAGCCGATCGTTGGCGCCGCCGGCGACATAAGTCACCCGCTGTCGCCAACCGTTCGTAAGCGCCTGAACCGATGCATCCGGCTCGAAGTCCAGGAGGAGGCCCTTACCTTCGCGCAAAAGGTGGCCGACCTTCGTTCCGTCGGCGAGTTCGAAATCGGGAACGCTGCGGCCTGTCAGAGGGTGACTGCCGCCGAGATCGTAGCGGAGCGACACGCCCCACACGCGCTCGGCGAAGTACGTCGCGCCATCGCGGGTCCCGATCAGATCGCGGATGACTGCTGCAAGCGCGCGCGTGCCCGGTGTGGGTCGCATGAGCGCGACTTGCGCGCGCGACCAGTCCAGAACGCACGCGCCCACCGGATATCGCTCTGTCTGATAGCTGTCGAGCAGGTCGGCGGGCGCGTCGCCGCGGATCGTGGACGCCAGCTTCCAACCGAGGTTCATCGCGTCTCCGAGCCCGAGATTGAGCCCTTGACCGCCCAGCGGCGAATGGATGTGTGCGGCATCGCCCGCGAGCAGCACCCGCCCTCTGCGATACGCGCTCACCTGACAGGCGCGGTCCGTCCAGGTCGAAGCCTGCTGAAGACCCGTCAAGGTGACGTCTGCGCCGGACACGCGGCGCAATACGGCCTGCACATGTTCGAGCGTGACCGGCTGCATCCGGTGACAGGCGCCGCCGTCAAAATCCACCATCGCTATCGTGCCGGGCGAGGCAAAGGTGTACATGCCGGTCGATGTGTAGTGCCGGCCAGGACGCAGCGCATCCGGGTCGGCCAACTCGGCCTGGACGGAATAACCCGTGAACTCGGGATCGGAGCCGAGGAATTCGAACCCACCTGCCTTGCGCATCGTACTGCGGCCACCATCGCAACCCACCGCCCAACGTGCGCGAAAGGTCTCGCCGCCAGCATGAACGATGACACCATCGTCTGAAGCGAGAACATCATCGACGCCGAAGCCGCGCAGGATCTCGGCGCCCATCGCGCTTGCCCGGCGCGAGAGAATGGTTTCGAGCGTTTCCAATGTGACTGCCATGCTGGTGTCGGTCGGACCTGGCAGGCGATACGGCCACTTCGAGGTGTCGATGTCGTCGTGATAGAACGGAATGCCCGCAAAGTGGCCGGCTGGCCGACGCGGCTGCTGCATCCAATGTGCGGTTGCTGCGGTCTTGCCTGCGGCATCGATCGCACGCTGCGCCGCGACGACTTCGTCCAGCAAGCCACGACGATAAAACGCTTCGAGGGTAGGTACGGAAAGGCCGCGCAGCCCAAACGGAAGGCGCTTCAAGGGAGAGTGTCGATCTTCGGCTCGCTCCAGCACCAGAACCGACAGGTTGAAGAGGCGCAGTTCGCAGGCGAGAAAAAGGCCGACGGGGCCGGCTCCGGCAATGACGACGCCGTAGATGTTTGACGGGTTCTTGTGCATGGTTCACTCCTGTGTCATGTTCGACCGGAGCGTTTCCCATGCTGGGGACCACACGGACGAACGACTGGACGCTTGAACGCGTCCGCTGTTCGTCGTGGGGATCTCGTGCACGAGGCCAAAGACCAGAGCTTTCGTTACCGAAAGGACTTGGGCTTACCAGACCAAGTCTGCCTTTTCCGACACGGCTTTATACCATTGGAATAAACGGGCCGCAACGATTGGCTATGTCGACATTCCCGCACTATGCGCTATATGAAAAGCGCTGTCCGAGTTCGCGCAACCACGTCAGAAAAAGATTGATCGCGGGATCCTCAACGCGCGCCTTGCGGACATAACTGCAGTAGCGCCATGCCGGCAAGGCGGGCCCGTCGAACGGAAACACGAGCCGGCCCTCTTCGACATCGAGCGCGACAAGCGCAGTAGGACCCATTGCAATGCCAAGCCCATCAATGGCGGCCTGCAGGGTCAAATAAAAGTGATCCAGTTGCCGGGAATTGCGGGCGACAAGCCCAGGGTTGCCGCTCGCTGCAAGCCATTCCGCCCAAAGGCCGGGATAGGTCGCGCTGTGCAGGAGGGTATGGTGCGCCAGGTCCGGGACATCGTGTATCGGGTGAGACTCCAGCACCTTGGGCGAGCACACCGGCAGCCGGACTTCCGATAAAAATTCATGGACTGCATATCCCGCTGATTTCTGCTCGCTGCCGCGAATGGCGACATCGCATTCGTCGCCCAGCTTTTCGATCGGCTCCTCCGAAGTAGTCAGCCGGACCTCCACCGCCGGATGGGTCAGCTGAAAACCGGAAAGCTGCGGCAACAACCAGCGCAACGCGAAAGTCGTCGGCGCATTGACCCTCACGATCTGCTGCCGCGTGGCCCGAAGTTGCTCACTGGTCGCCAGCGCGATACGGTCGAGCGCCGCCGATATCTCGCCCAGGTAAGCGCGCCCCGACGCGGTGAGCACGACTCTTCGACCGCGACGCTCAAACAGGTTGAGTCCAAGCCAGTCCTCCAGTTGCCGCACTTGCCGGCTCACGGCCCCGTGCGTGACGCAAAGCTCCTCGGCTGCCGCGGAAAAGCTCTCCACTCTGGCCGCGGCTTCGAACACGCGCAGGGCATTCAACGGTGGCAGACGGCGAGGCATAACGCAAATTCCTATGTGATTTTTTCTGACAAGACTGATGAGTTTACATCGCTTTTCGAGGCTGCGCCGGAGCACTATATTGCACCCGTTAGCAGCAGTTCCGGTTCCGGATCTGTTCGATAAATTCACCAGGAAAAACTACCGGATGTCGAATGTCGTCGTGATCGGAGCACAGTGGGGCGATGAGGGAAAAGGCCGAATCGTGGATTGGCTTGCTGAGAAGGCGGACATCGTCGTCCGTTACAACGGCGGCCACAACGCCGGGCACACGCTGGTGGTCGAGGGTCGGACCTACAAACTGGCACTGCTTCCCAGCGGTGTCGTGCGCGGGAAGCTCGGCCTGATCGGCAACGGCGTCGCGCTCGATCCCGAGGCGCTCCTTGCGGAGATCGACCGTATGGCTGCGATGGGCATCCGCGTAACGCCAGAGGTGCTCCAGATCGCCGAGACGGCCACGCTTGTCCTGCCGGTCCATCGTGCCATCGATGCCGCCCAGGAACGCTTGCGTGCGAAGCCGATTGGCACCACCCTGCGCGGCATGGGTCCGGCCTATGAAGACAAGGTCGGGCGCCGGGGCCTGCGCGTCTGCGACCTGGCCGAACCGGAACTGCTGGCTCAGAAGCTCGACGTCCTGCTCGCGCACCATAACGCCTGGTTTCGTGGTCTGGGCCTGGAGCCTTTCCCGCGAGACCCGATGCTGAGCGACCTGCTTGCCATGGCGCCTGGAATCCTGCCGTTCATGGGACGTGTCTGGGAGCAAATCAACGACGCCCATTCGTTGGGCAAACGCGTGGTATTCGAAGGCTCGCAAGCTGTCATGCTGGACGTGGACTGGGGCAGCTATCCCTACGTGACGTCGTCGAGCACCATCGCCGCTGGCGCGGCCAGTGGCGTCGGCATCGCCCCGTCGCATCTGGGACGGGTGCTGGGCGTCAGCAAGGTCTATGCAACGCGTGTCGGCGAAGGCCCTTTCACATCGGAGGTGAACGGAACGCTCGGCGACGTGCTCAGACAGCGAGGCAGCGAGTACGGGGTCAACACCGGTCGCCCGCGTCGCTGCGGTTGGCTGGACACCGTGCAACTGCGTCAGAGCAGCAAAGTCGCGGGCATCGATCTGCTGGCACTGACCAAGCTCGATGTGCTCGATGGCTTTGAGTCGATATATCTATGCGTGGGCTACGAGCTCGACGGGGCGCGTATCGACTACATGCCATCCACAAACGCCGAACAGCAGCGGCTGCAGCCGGTTCTCAGGCGCTTTGACGGTTGGTACAGCTCGACCCGAGGCGCCCGGTCATATAGCGATCTGCCGCGGGAGGCTGCGGTGCTGATCGAAGCCATTCAGCACGAAGTCGGCATTCCCGTGTCGATGATCACAACCGGCCCTGAACGCGATGATGCGATTGTCCTGCGCTCGCCATTCGCGGAAGCGGAAGGCGTGGAAATTTGACGGGGCTCCAGAGGATATCGAACCATCAGGATGGCTTTCCTGTCGTGCTTGCCCATTGACTCAGTTCGTACCGAATGACGGTTGCGAGGAAAATGTGGCTTGCTGCATGATCGTGTCACCTGCGTTTCTCGGGGCCGTCGCCCGGTGCGACGGCCCCACTCGAAGAAGGTCCGGCGTTACTTCTGATAGCCGGCCTCGCGTACCGCCCGGTTGGCGGCCGCGTTTCCGACCTTCAGCGCCGTGGCCACATCCATCTGACCCGCGATAACGCCGGCAATCTGCTGTCCCACGACGGTTCCGAACGACTGGAACTCCGGAATGCCTACGTACTGCACGCCGGTATAGGGCACCTTCTGAAGCGTCGAGTCGTTGGGGTCGGCAGTTTCGATCGCCTTCAGGACGAAATCACCGAACGGCGCGGCCTGTTTGTACTCCGGGCGCGCATACGTGGACTTGCGGGTTCCGGGCGGGACCGATGCCCAGCCTTCGTCCTTCGCTACCAGTTCGATATATTGCTTCGAGGTCGCCCACTCGGCGAACTTCTTTGCTGCATCCTGGGACCTGGAGGTCTTGGGAATTGCAAACGACCACGCCCACAGCCAGTGCGAACCCTTCGGCGTAACTGCGACCGGCGCCGCTGCGAAGCCGATCTTGTCCGCGACCTGCGATTGAGCCTTGTTGTACAGCATGCCCGCCGCCACCGTGGCGTCGATCCACATCGCACACTTGCCCGAGGCCATCAGCGTCAGGTTCTCGTTGAAGCCGTTCGAGCTCGCTCCCGGAGGGCCGTCCTGTTTCAGCAGATCCGAGTAGAACGTGATGGCCTTGTTCCATTCGGGCGTCGCGAGTTGCGCATTCCACTTCTCATCGAACCAGCGTCCACCGAACGTATTCACCACCGTGTCGACGTACGCCATGTTCTCGCCCCAGCCCGCCTTGCCGCGCAGGCATATGCCATACACGCCATTGGCCTTGTCAGTCAGCTTGTCGGCGAAGTCCTTGATCTGGTCGTAGGTGGGTTGGTCCGGCATCTTCAGCCCCTTCGCCGCAAACAGATCCTTGCGGTAGAAGGTCATCGAGCTCTCGACGTAAAACGGCAACGCGTACAGCGTGCCGTTGTACGAGAGACCATCGCGCCCCGTCTTCACGACATCGTCAAGGTCGTAGTCGGCCGACAGATTGGTCATTGGCGTCAGCCAGCCGCGCTTGCCCCACTGCGGCGCCTCGTACGTTCCTATAGCCACCACGTCGAACTGTCCGCTGTTCGTCGTGATGTCCGTGGTTGCGCGCTGCCGCAGCACGTTCTCTTCGAGGATCACCCAGTTCAGCTTGATATCCGGATTGGCTTTCTCGAAGTTGGCCGAGAGCTTCTTGAGCTCCAGCATGTCGGGGTTATTGAGTGTAGCGATCGTTACGGTCGCAGCATTTGCGAGCTGCGCCGCACAGAGCGCAACACCGGCGAGGACTGCCTTGCGGGTTGCTCCACGGCATGCCGAAGCTTTCAGGGTCATGACTGTCTCCTTTGGTTCATTGCTGTCGATAATGGAGTACTGCACTGCATCGCCGTTCCATCCGGCATATCGAAGCCCGAGGAACGGCATACCTGGAAAACCGACTAACTCATCCAGTTGCCGCCGTCGACGTTGAGCGTCTGGGCCGTGATGTAATCGGCGTCGGCCGAAGCGAGGAACACCGCAGCACCGGTCAGCTCATCGGGCCGTCCCATGCGTCCCAGGGGAACCGCCT
Organism: Paraburkholderia acidipaludis NBRC 101816; assembly: GCF_000684975.1. Lineage (GTDB taxonomy): Bacteria > Pseudomonadota > Gammaproteobacteria > Burkholderiales > Burkholderiaceae > Paraburkholderia > Paraburkholderia acidipaludis. Next base: position 36,288 of record NZ_BAXZ01000013.1, read on the forward strand.
CGCCGACGAGGCGCTTCTTCTCGCCGATCGGACGGTTTTCGTAGCGCGCAAAGAGTGCGTCTACGTCCTTCCACATCGGCGTATCGATGACGCCCGGCGCGATGCCGTTGACGTTGATGCGATGCGGCGCCAATGCCAGCGCTGCCGACTGCGTATAGCTGATGACCGCCGCCTTGCTCGCGCAATAGTGCGAGACGAGTGCTTCGCCTCGGCGGCCGGCCTGCGAGGCCATATTGATGATCTTGCCACCACCACCCTGTTCGACCATCTGCTTCGCGACACGCTGCATCAGGAAGAACATGCCCTTCACGTTCACCGCGAAGATCCGGTCGAAAATCTCCCAGGATTCGTCGAGTAGCGGGCGCATGTCGAACACGGCTGCGTTGTTATAGAGAACATCGATACGGCCGAAGCGTTCGACCGTCGAGTTCACGATGTGCTCGATGCTCTCGCGTTTGGTCACATCGGCCTGAACAAGCAGGAGACGGCCTTTGTCGCCGTCTGCATAGGTCACATCGAGCTCCGACTGCGGCTTGATGTCGACCACCGCGACGTTTGCCCCTTCGTCCAGATACCGGCGGACAACCGCCCCACCGATTCCCGTACCTCCACCCGTGACGATGGCTACCTTGTCTTTCAGTTGCATCTCTCAACTCCTGGATCTGGAAATTTCCGAATCTGTGCTTGATTGTTGGCATCTATTCAGGATATCTATCTATTCTGCTCTCAGGTTCTCACGATTTCATCGATGGACCGTCTAGTTTTCCTCCTCCAGCCAGCAATGCGCCAACCGATGCGCCTCAAAAAGGGCTGGGAGGATCTTTCGCTTTGCCAGATCCCCCGCACCTTTCAAACGTATCTGGACTGGGTCCACCTCAAGCGCGGCAAGCGGCGGCGTAGGTACCAATGACCTCGCGAACCTTGCTCTGGACAAGACTCATCGGCGACGCGTCGATGAGGCCCCGCCGAAACTGCCAGTATTGTTCCGGCAAATAGCGGCTGAGCAGGTTCTCCGGGATGCCGGTGTCCGTTAGATTGCGGATCAGCTTCTGCGCCGCTGAGTCGATCTCCGGGTCCGCCCAGTAATACCGGATGCGGTCGCTATAGCTGTAGGTTCTCAACAGCCGCTTTTGCTGGTCGTCACCGTGGTAGTACTTCTCCCAGTTTCCAGGTTTGGACAGCATGACTTGCTCAACCACCTCGCGCAGGTTCGACCTTGTTTCTACGGGTACGAGTTCGGTCTCGATATCGGCCAGCGCGTAAAGCACTTCGCGCAGCGCAAAGGTGACGCCCGGACCGACCTTCAGGATTGCAAACCCGTCCCTCACCAGTGAGGCAAGCGCCTCCGGCTTCTGATAATCGGTGGAGTGGGCTTCGAAGACCATGCCGGGCAACTGCTTGAGAACCCCGGAAAGCTCCGTGGCAAGCTCGGGCTTGTAGTCGACCACTTTCGTATGGTCGAACTCGACGCCCGGCTGGACCACGAGCGCAATCACGCGTTGCCAGGCAGCGTCGAGCCCGCGGTCACGCCACGCCTGCCGGTGAATCTCGACCGTATCCAGCGCCGCACCCGCGTGCGTCACCTCGACGGTGTCCAGTGTTTCCGCCGCGCCACCTGGGACCGGGACTTCGGTGCCGATGATATAGACCGGCTTCTGGTCTTTTCCTTCGCGGTGGGCGGCCGCTTCTGCGATGGCGCACAGACGCGACGCTCTCTCCGCAACCAGTGCGTCCGGGAGGCGCACCGGATCACCACCGCAGCTCATGCTGGTGTCGAGATGGATTTTGGTAAAGCCCGCCGAGACATAGGCATCGATGAGCGCCTCTGCCCGGTGCATGGCCTCCTCCGCCGGCAACCCGCGCCACGCATTGGGACCGAGGTGATCGCCTCCGAGAATCAGGCGCGAGCGTGGGAAACCGGCTCGGTCGGCAATGAGGTGAACAAATCGCACAAAATCGGCGGGCTTCATCCCCGTGTAGCCGCCGAACTGGTCGACCTGGTTCGAGGTCGACTCGATCAACAGCGGCGTGTCGTCGGCGAGCGCCTGATTCATCGCAGCAGCCAGTACCCACGGGTGCGCCGAGCAGATCGAATAGATGCCCTTGAGACGCTTCCCTGCGCCCTCGTCCCCGGAGAGCCGTGCTACGACGTTAGCCATGAGGTTGCTCCGAGGATTGCGCAATAAAATCGTCGAGTTCGGCAAGCGTGGCCGTCCCCTCCATGGGGCCCCGGAAGGTCACCGCCCGCGCGCCGGCGGCGCAGGCATAGGTCAGTGCCCGCTCGACGCCGAACCCCTGGGCGCGGCAGGCAATGTAGGTAGCACCGAAACAATCGCCTGCCCCGGTCGGATCGATTTCCTCCACCGGCAGGGCCGCGAAGTTGAGTTCGGTTGTGCCGTCGTAGTAGCTGCATCCCTCTTTTCCGCGCTTGATCACGACTTCACGCACACCGCGCTTGAGAATCTCTTCGATTGCACCACGCTCGCTGCTTGCGCTGGAGAGCAACATCACCTCGTGCCCGCTCGGCAGGAAGACGTCCGTGTAATCCAGGATGAAGTCGAGTGCCTCCCGCATCTCGGGAATGCGGAGCATCTCCTTGCGGATGTTCGGATCGAAGCTCACCGTGCCGCCGTGCCCCTTTACGGCCTCGATGACCTTCTTCATCGCCTCGATGATACGGAACGAGAACAGCGACGAGCCCATCACGTGAAAATGACTGCATTGCTTGAGCAGATCGTCCCGAATATTTCCGACAGCGAGGTGCCCGGAAGCACTGTTTGCAATGTTGTAGATGAAGTCGCGATCCCCATCCTCGCGATAGGTCACGAACGCACTGCCCGTGGTTGCGGTCTTGATAACCGAGATACCCGAGACGTTGACGCCGTCTGCGCGCAGACGCTCAACGTTGAGCGTACCGAAGTCGTCATCGCCAACGCATCCAATCATCGCGGAGGGACTGCCCACCTTCGCGACCTGGTCGATGAAGATCGCGGGCGCTCCACTCGCGTATGGGCCGATGAGCGTGCCAGGTCTGCGGAACGACTGTCCACGCTCGGTGGCCATGATTTCGACCAGGATTTCGCCCATCGTCAGGATGTAGCCGGCTTTTCCGGCCTTATGCAGTTCAGTGTTAGCCATGGCGCTTCTTCGTTTGAACGTCGATGCAAACGGCGACGAGGATAACGACGCCCTTTACGATCAGTTGATAAAAATACGGGACACTCATCAGATTCATGCCGTTGTTGATGACACCGATGATGAGGGCACCAATAAGGGTTCCCGCGATCGTCCCGTAACCGCCGTTCAGGCTCGTACCGCCGAGCACGGCGGCGGCAATCGCATCCAGTTCATAGCCGAGTCCCGCATTGGGTTGCGCTGAATACAGGCGCGACGTCATCAGCACGCCCCCGATGCTCGCCATCAACCCGGAGACCATGAAAATGGCGACCCTCAGCCGCTTGACGTTGATGCCCGAGTAGAGCGCTGCTTCGCGATTCCCTCCTGCGAGATACGCCTTGCGGCCAAATACCGTTCTGGCCAGGACAAAATGATTGACGACCAGCAGGATGCCCAGCACCCAGATCGGAACGGCGACGCCGAGAATAGTCCCATTTCCGAGCGCGGCGAAGCGATCGTCGTCAATCGAGATGGGTACACCGCCGGAGGTGATGTAGGCCAGGCCGCGAAACACCCCCATGGTCGCCACCGTGACGATGAACGACGGAATCGTCAGCAGCGCCGTCAGGGTTCCGTTGACGAGACCGAGAACCAGGCCAGCGGCCATGGCCAGCACAACGGCCAGTACGGGATGGACGCCGTGCTGCATCGCAAACGCCGCTACCGTTCCGACAAGCGCCATGACGGCGCCGACCGACAAGTCGATATCGCCCAGCAGCAGGACGTATGTCATGCCAAAACCGAGGATGGCGATGATGGACACCTGCATGACGATGTTCAGCAAATTGCCAAGCGTCGGGAAATCCGGCGACATGACGGAGAACAGTCCGCAGAGCAGGACAAGGCCACAGACGATTCCGCCGTACTGGCGAAGCCATTTCGACAGTGTGGTCACGCTTTTCGCGCGGTCAACAGTCTCGCCGGACCCGGAATCGGCGGTGAATTCAGTGGGTTTCATGCTTGTACCGCTCCTGTTGCATACGACATGACGGCTTCCTGCGTCAGACCGGCCGTTTCAAATTCCTTCACGACGCGCTTCTCACGCATCACCACGAGACGATCGCTCATCGCCAGCGCCTCCGGCAGCTCCGAGGAAACCAGAATGATTGCGGTGCCGGCGCCGGCGAGTTCACGCATCACGCGATAGATCTCGAACTTCGCGCCCACATCGACACCCCGTGTCGGCTCATCGAGAATCAGAACGCGCGGTTTGAGGGCAAGCCATTTCGAAAAGACAACCTTCTGCTGGTTTCCCCCGCTCAGGTTCCCAACGGCCTGATGCGGTCCGGCAGCCCGGATCTTCATGCGGGCAATGGCGTCTCGCGTCTCGCGCTCCTCGAACCGACTGTTAAGGATGCCGAATCGGGATCCCTTTCGCTCGAAGCTGGCCATCGTGACGTTATGAGCGATCGAGTGCATGAGCACGAGCCCTTCGTGCTTGCGATCCTCGGTCACAAACGCGATGCCCGCGGAAATCGCGCTTTCCGGCGAACGCAGCCGCAGCGGCTTGCCATTCATGACAATTTGTCCCTGCGGGCGGCCCAACCCGAACAAGGCGCTCATCACATCGGAACGACCGGCGCCGATCAGCCCGAAAAAGCCGACGATCTCCCCCGGTCTGACGGCAAAGCCGACATCGTGAAACTTGCCCTCAATCGTCAGATTCCTGACCTCCAGCAGCGCTGGCTGCGCCGTATCGAGGGGCGTGGCACGACGGGGATAGACGTCGCTCATCTCCCTGCCCACCATCAGGTTGATCAGCGCACCAATCGTCGTCTCGTTCTTGTCGTGGGTGCAGATGTACTCTCCGTCGCGCATTACCGAAATATCGTCGGAAATGCGCATGATTTCGTCCATCCGATGCGAGATGTAGACGACGGCAGCGCCCCGTGCCTTCAGCTTGCCCACAATGTTGAACAGCACTTCTGCCTCCCGGTCGCTCAGCGACGAGGTAGGCTCGTCCATGATGACGAGTTCGGCGTTGCGGCTCAGCCCCTTGGCAATTTCGACGAGCTGCCTGCGCGCCATCGACAGGCGTGCGACCGGGGTGTGCACGTCGATGTCGATGCCGAGATCGTCGAGCAGATCCTGCGCCCGTTGATAGAGCGACCGGAAATCGACAATGCCGAGCCTGCGCGGCTCGTGGCCGGCGAAGATGTTCTCGGCGACGCTCAGATTCGCTGCGAGGCTAAGCTCCTGATAGATGATGGAGATACCGGCAGCCTGCGCATCGGACGGACAGGAAAAGGTGACGTGCTGACCGCGCAGGAACAACTTTCCCTTGGTCGGCTCGTGAACGCCCGCAAGAATCTTCATCAATGTCGACTTCCCCGCCCCGTTTTCGCCGAGCAGGGTATGGACCCGACCACGGCGCAGCTTGAGCGAGACATTCTTGATGGCCTCGACGGGACCGAACGATTTGGCGATCGACTGCAATTCGACCAATGCAGTCTCATCGCCTACGGCAAAACCGGCTCCGGGATGCAACCGGGGCATGGCGCCCGATGCCTGGGCGCGCAGGCTGTTCGGGCTGGCGCTCATTTCGAGGCTTCGTGCAGATAGACCCCAGGCGCCACGGGGATCAGTTTCGGAACCGGTTGCTTCTCCGCAACCCTCACTGCGGTATCGACGGCGATTGCCCCCATTTTTTCGGGGTACTGACGGATGACCCCGACAAAATTGGGATTTTTGTCGACAGCGGCACGTGCTTCCGGCATGCCGTCGAAGCCGATCACCTTGACATGGTTACCCGCAGACTTGCCGGCCACTGCTGCAGCCATGGCTGCGTCGTCGCCAAATCCAAAGATTCCGTCGAGATCCGGGTGGGCCTGCAACATGTTCTGCGCCGTCGTCAATGCTTCGGCCCGGGTAATGCCCGGCTGGACCGCGACGACCTCGACGCCGGGGCAAGCACCCAGTGCCTTCTTGAATCCGTTGACGCGATCGATGACCGACTGCACGGTCGGATAGTCGATCACACCGACCTTGCCCTTGCCACCGAGAACCTTGCACATCAGCTGTCCGGCCATCTGTCCGCCGGCATAGTTGTCCGTCGCGATATGCGAGGCTACCTCCACGCCCTCTGCGCCAATATCAACGGTAATAACCGGGATGCCCGCCTTCTCGGCAATCGTGACCGCCGCCTTGACGCCCTTCGAGTCGACTGGCGATAGCACGATGACGTTGACCTTGCGTGTGACGAAATCCTGGACGTCGGCAATCTGTTTGCTCAGATCCTGGTTGGCGATCGAAAGATCGAGTTTCGCGTTGTCCTTCTGCGCTTCCTGCTTCATCGCGTCCGCCAGAGCGACGTAGAACGGATGCTGCTGCGTTAGCAGGGAAGCGCCAATCGTCACCTGCTCTGCGCAGGCAAACGGAGCGCCGACGAAGCAACCTGCGGTAGCGAAGACCGCCGCAATACGGTTCGGTGTCACCTTCATTTGTCTCATCCTCTGTTACGGTCAGGTCGTGGACTTGCGGAACTCAAGAATTCCGCTTTCCCTTCTGTGGAGCTGCAGGCCGTTGCCCGGCATCAGCTCCATCGTTGGTGGATCAATTCCATCATCAATCAGCAGCGTGTCGATTTCGCTGACTTTGGCGAACACCTCGCCCTCGCGCTCATTCAACTGCGGCTGGTACGCAACGACGATCGTGCGTGTAGCCGCCTGAGCCGCGGCCTGAAATACCCTTGCCACGCCGGGATCGGCACAAAGCAGGTTGCCGTTCCGGTCGAGGCCCGATGCTTCGAGAAAGCAAAGATCGATGGACCGGCGGGCCACCGAAGCTTCCGTGTCAGGACCTGTCATGGCCGATGCTCCCGGCTCCAGTTGGCCGCCGGTCAGTATCAGTTCGCAGTGCAGAAACCGCTGCGCCGTCTGGGCCATCCCGACATCGTGAACCAGCAACGCGAGGTTCGAGCGATCGGCCAGGAATGGCAGAATCTTGTGAACGATTTCGCCGGTGCCGACCATCAGCGACTCGTGATCGCCAACAGCCTCGGCGGCAAAACGCGCAATGGCCGTTTCCGATGCCTTGCGGGTTGCACCGTCCGCGACCGGAACGAGGACGTTCTCGCCGGGCTTCTGCGCGAGATAACGGGCCTTGCCGAAAGACCGCAGAAGGTAGCGCTGCTGCTCCAGGTAGGTCAGGTCAGTACGGATCGTGACGCTCGAGACGTCGAACGCCTGACTCAACTCCTCGACCGAAACCTCGCCGCGCTTGCGGACCAGTTCGACGATTTGCAGCCGCCGCCTCAGGGAACTCTTGTTTGCCTGCATATCTCCAGACTCAAAATGACTCTTTTGTTTCGAAAGAGTTTAGTTTCGATTCGAAAGAACGTCAAAGTGAATTTGCTCCTCGAAACATAGGGTTTTTACTTATCTTCGTCTTCCCTGCAGTCGAGGGCGGGTGGGAAACGACACCCTTTAAAAGCGCGATGTGTGATCTTCCGGGAGCAACGCCCGAGTCCTCGTCATAAGCGGCGCGTTGCGGCAATAGTTGCTAGGATTGCTACGAGCGAAAGTCTCTTCGAAAAGTGGTCTGACCAGTGAAACATGCCATGCAGGAAGACAAGCCGGAATACGCGTTGCAGATCGCGGATGTGGTCGCCGAACGCATAGAAAGCCTGATCGTCGACGGCGTCCTGAAACCCGGTCAAGCCTTGCCCTCCGAGCGGCGTTTGATGGTCAAACTGGGGGCCTCGCGGTCCGCCGTGCGGGAAGGACTGAAGGTGCTGCGAACGCGCGGCATCATCGATACCGCGCATGGGCGCGGATCGTTCGTCGCGGCGCTTACCTCGCAACCCGCGCTCACGCCGATGATGCATCTCCTCGGCTCGCAGCCGAGAACCCTTTACGACATTTTCGAAGTCCGCCAGATGCTCGAAGCCGAATCGGCGCGTCTTGCCGCGCTTCGCGGCACGCAGGCGGATTTCGCGCTGATTGCCCGCCGCTACGAAGAGATGCTCGCCGCAAACGAAAACAACGCGGGCGAGTCGACGCGCGCGCGGCTCGACTATGCCTTTCATCTCGCGATCTGCGAGGCATCGCACAACCCCGTGCTCGTGCACACGCTGAGTTCGCTCACCGATTTGCTGGTGAGTTCGGTCTTCGCCTCCGTCAACAATCTCTATCATCGCGAGGCGGAGAAACGCGTGATCGACAGGCAGCATGCCCGCCTCTACAAGGCCGTGATCGGCAAACAGCCGGAACAGGCACACAAGGCTGCCGCTACGCATATCGCCACGACTATCACCTGTTTGCGAGAAATCGAAGCAGAGGAGCAGCGCCTGGTACGGGCGACGCTGCGGCTCAAGGGCTGGGCATGACGCGAACCGCGAGCGGGGGCACGTGTGCGCGTCCGGCCGGGCACCCGCGTCGGCGCTGATTTGCACGTGAAGCCACGCCTGGCACGATAAAATTAACTGGTAGGACCAGTGCCGTAATATCTCGACAGTCCCTGACTGACGCGGAACAATGCGCGCTAGCAAACTCAGCGGCGGCGGCAAGCCGCACACGAATCAGGAGACTCGCGATGACCCCGCACAACCCGACAGGCGTGCCCGCCCGGCCCGCCACGGACAGATCCCGTACCCACGTTCCAGCGGCAAAGGCCGCGTTCGAGAACGCGGCTTACGCGAAAGTGACCTGGCGCCTGCTGCCGTTTCTTTTCATCTGCTATGTCGCGGCCTATCTGGATCGCGTCAACGTGGGGTTCGCAAAGCTGCAAATGCTCAGCGACCTGAAATTCAGCGAGTCGGTGTACGGGCTTGGCGCGGGAATTTTCTTCATCGGCTATTTCGTTTTCGAGGTGCCGAGCAACATCCTGCTGCATCGCGTGGGCGCGCGCCTATGGATCAGCCGCATCATGGTGACGTGGGCGCTGGTGTCGGCAGCGTCGCTGTTCGTGAAGACGCCGGCCACGTTCTATGCGCTGCGTTTTCTCCTCGGCGTCGCGGAAGCCGGGTTCTTTCCGGGTATCGTGCTGTATTTGACGTACTGGTATCCGTCTGCGCGCCGTGGCCGCATGAACGCGCTTTTCATGGTCGGCATTCCCGTTGCAGGCGTGCTCGGCGGCCCGCTATCGGGCTGGATCATGCAGGCGCTCAACGGCGCGCAGGGTCTGTCGAACTGGCAATGGCTATTCCTGCTCGAAGCGCTTCCGTCGCTGGTGCTGGGCATCGTCACGCTGTTCGTGCTGCCGAACGGCATCCGCGCCGCGTCGTGGCTCGACGAGCGGCAAAAGCAGCTTCTCGAAGATAACATCGCATGCGACGGATATGCGCACGCAGAGGCGTCGCTGCGCAGCATTGTGTCGAATGGCCGTGTCTGGCGGCTCGCGGCGATCTACTTCTGCTGCATGATGGGTCTCTACGGTGCGAGCTTCTACTTGCCCACGCTCGTCAAGGCGGCGGGTGTCAAGGATGTACTGGATGTCGGCTTGCTGACCGCGGTGCCTTATGCGGTCGCAATCGTGTCGATGATTCTGGTCGCGCGCAGTTCGGACCGTCGCAACGAGCGCCGCTGGCATCTCGCGATGGCGGCCGTTGCCGCCGCAGCGGGCTTTTACGCAAGCACGCTCCATACGGGGAATCTCGCGCTCGCATTGTTCACGCTGTCGCTCGGCACCGCCGGTGTGTTGTCGATGATGCCCGTCTTCTGGACCTATCCGAGCAGCGTGCTTACAGGCACGGCCGCCGCTGCCGGCATCGCGATGATCAATTCGATCGGCAATCTCGCCGGATTCGTCAGCCCGTCGATCATCGGATGGATGAAGGACGTGACGCATAGCACGAACGCCGGTCTGGTCGTCGTCGCGGCAGCGCTGTTCGTCGGCGCGGTACTGACGCTGACGCAGCGCACGACGACGTCTTCGTCAGCGGCGACGTCGAAGCCGAGCCGGACTTGACGCGACACCTGCGTCGATACGTGATCGAAGGTCGTCATGTCAGATACCGCTTGTTCCGCCATGCCTCTCGGGGATACGCGTAGAACCTTGCTCGCGTCACTCGGCAATATCGTCGGCGCTCGCAACGTGTTCACCAGCGATGCACAAACGCGCCGCTACCGCACCGGCTACCGTTTCGGGACGGGCCGCGTGCTGGCAGTCGTGCGCCCGGCTACGCTGCTCGAACAATGGCGGGTGCTCGCCGCATGCGTCACCGCGCGCGCGATCGTCATCACCCAGGCGTCGAATACCGGACTGACCGGAGGCTCGACGCCCGATGGCAACGACTACGACCGCGACGTTGTCATCGTCAGTACGACGCGCATCCGCCGCGTGCATCTGATCCGCGAAGGGCATCAGGTAGTTTGCATCGGCGGCACGACGCTCGATCAACTCGAACGCACGCTGAAACCGCTCGGACGGGAGCCGCATTCGGTAATCGGCTCATCGTGCATCGGCGCGTCGGTGCTGGGCGGCATCAGCAACAATTCGGGCGGCTCGCTCGTGCATCGCGGACCCGCCTATACGGAGATGGCGGTGTTCGCCGCCGTCGATGCAGCGGGCACGCTGCGGCTCGTCAACCATCTGGGTATCGAACTCGGCAGCACGCCCGAGGAGATTCTGTCGCGCGTGGAAAACGGCACGTTTACCGACGCGGATATTCACAACGGCGTGGCGGCTTCGGATCACGAGTACGCGATCCATGTCCGCGATGTCGATGCGCCCACGCCCGCGCGCTTCAACGCCGATTCAAGGCGCCTGTTCGAAGCCTCCGGCTGCGCCGGCAAGCTGATGGTGTTCGCCGTGCGTCTCGACACGTTCGCGGCAGAGCAAGGCGCGAAGGTGTTCTACATCGGCACGAACGATACGAGCGTGCTGGCCGACATCCGACGTCACGCGCTCGCAAACTTCGCACACCTGCCGATTGCGGGCGAATATCTGCATCGCGATGCGTTCGACGTGGCGCGGAAATATGGCAAGGATCTGTTCGTCATCATCGACCGGTTCGGCACGGACCGGCTGCCGATGTTCTTCAATCTGAAAACGCGCTGCGATGCGTTGTTCGAGCGCCTGAGTTTCATGCCAAAGCATCTGACCGATCGCGTGCTGCAATGGATCAGCGAGTGTCTGCCGGATCATTTGCCTGCGCGGCTGAAGGCGTACCGCGAGGAGTACGAGCACCACCTGATGCTGAAGGTGCCGGCGGCGGGCATCGACGAAGCGCGCGCGTTCCTGTCGAAACGTTTCTCGCAATCGGGCGGCGCATATTTCGAATGCACCGAAGAAGAAGGCCGCAAGGCATTTCTGCATCGCTTCGCGGCAGCAAGCGCGGCCGTTCGATACCGTGCGGTCCATCATCGCGAGGTCGAGGATATCGTTGCACTCGATATCGCGCTACGACGCAACGACCGCGACTGGTTCGAACGGCTACCGCACAAGATCGAACGTGCGATCGTGCTGAAGCTGTATTATGGGCACTTCCTGTGTCATGTCTTTCATCAGGACTACATCGTCGCCAAGGGTAACGACTGCCTCGCGCTCGAACATGAGATGCTCGAGTTGCTCGACGTTCGCGGCGCCGAGTATCCTGCCGAGCACAACGTGGGACATTTATACGAAGCCAGGCCGCAGCTTGCCGCGTTCTACGAGAAGCTGGACCCGTGCAATTGCTTCAATCCCGGCATCGGCAAGACGTCGAAGTTCGCTGCCTATCGCGACTGCCCAGTTGAAGCAGGATAGCCATCGTTCTGGATACGTTCGGAAAAATACGGCCCGCAACCATCCGCCTGGAGAACGACAATTGCTGTGGCCGGCGGGCATCATAATTGACAATCTGCAATTCGCCTACCCGCCGCCCCCGAACTGCACTCCTGCCTTCATGAGCCGGCTGACTTACCGCATACGGTAATGGCGACCCCGCGCAAAGGCCGTTCACCACGGCGGCAAGATATGCGCCCGCGAATGCTTCCGGTCCGAAGTTTCGTACGATCTACTTCGTGCCCACGGTCTGCGACGGCACCCACTTGCCGTCGACGACCTTGTACACCGTGACGCCGCCATACTTCAGGTCTCCATACTGATCGTAGGCGAGTTCGTTGGTAGTGACACCCTTCATGTTCGTGGCCTTCAGCGCGGCGAGATAGACGTGCGGATCGGTCGAGTTCGCTTTCTTCATCGCGTTGAACACCGCCATCGTGCCGTCGTAAGCATAAGGCGCGTACAACTCCACCGGCTGGTTAAAACGCTTCGTGTAGTGCTCCGAAAATTCCTTGCCGCTCGGCATCTGGTCGAGCGGGCTGCCCTCCGAAGCGGCCAGCGTACCTTCGGACGCCGCGCCCGCGATCTTGATCAGGTTGTCGGACTGCACCATGTCCGGGCCGATCAGCGTCGCCTTGATCGCAAGCGAGCGCATCTGCTTCAGGAGCGGCGCGGCCTGGGTATCGGCGCCGCCGTAGAACACCGCGTCGACGTCCGACGCCTTGATCTTCGTGAGAATTGCGCGGAAGTCCACGGCCTTGTCGTTCGTGTATTCCTGATCGACCACCGTGGCGCCTGCCGCTTTCACGGCCTTGGTGAACTCCTCCGCCACGCCCTGCCCATAGGCGGTGCGGTCGTCGATGATCGCAAAGCGCTTGAACTTGAGATCTTTCGCGGCGTACCCGCCAAGGACGCTGCCCAGTTGCGTATCGGAAGTCAGCAGGCGGAAGGTGGTGGGCAAACCAAGGCGCGTATAGGTGGGCGCCGTGGCCATGGCGATTTCGGGGATGCCGGCTTTCGCGTAGATCGGCGCGGCCGGAATGCTCGTGCCCGAGTTGTAGTGGCCGATCACGGCAACCACGCCGTCGTCCACGAGCTTTTGCGCGACCGTCGTGCCGGTCCGCGGATCGGCCTGGTCGTCCTGCGCATCGAGCACGAAGTGCACCGGCTTGCCGCCGATCACCGGATGGGTCGCGTTCATGTCCTCGATCGCCAGTTCCACACCGCTCTTGAAGTCGGCGCCGTAGTGGGCCTGGCCGCCGGTGAGCGGCGCGGCGAAGCCGATCTTCACGTCGTCGGTCTGAGCGAGGGCCGCGGTGCTGCCCAGTGCGGCGGCGGTGCAGGCCAACACCGCAACGGCCCGGGTCATGGCGCTCGCGCGCAGCGGCAGACGAAATTCGGAATGACTCATCAGATCTCTCTCCTCACACTTTCACGTTATTCACGGATGCCGCTTTATCGTTTGTTGCGCGCTCGCGGCATGTGGCATTCCTCTATAACAGCGGACGCCCCTGGAACAGGGGATAGCGTCGCGGCTTACGATGACTGCCTCGCTCGTTACAAGGTGCTGCCGATCGGGTTGGCGATGCAAAGAAGTATGGCCATGCGCGGCGCCGGCGGCTTGGGGGCTTTTGCGCATCAGAATGACGAAATCGGCATAGTGCCGTTGCGCGGCCGGATTCTGGCGGCGCGGGAAAACCCTGGTGCGCGGTGGGAGTTGCCTGAGGGAAAAATCGATCGTTTGGGCTTCGTCACGCCGCTCGACGCGCGTTGCCGCGCCGGCATCCGCCAAAGCGGCCGAGTCGCCGCCGCTAGCCACTAGCCACTAGACCGACGTAGACGCCACGACTCCGCCAAACGCCATACGAAGCCGGCGTTTCATGGATGCCGCCAACGGCCGTTCGGCGCACGTGTGAACCACATACGCCATCACTATCGCCGTAACGACCATGCCCCAAAACGCTACCTGATAGCCGACCATCGGCGAAACGGCATTGAAGACCATGTAGCCGACATTCTGGTGAACGAGGTATAGCGGGTAACTCAAGGCCCCAAGCAGCACCCATCGCCGTTCGCCCAGGCGCCCCGTACGCCCCGTGGCAATGAGGAGCATGACCACGAAGAACACGGCCATGATAGCGGCCACCACGAAAGGATCGATCGGCGTATTGAAGTACGCCGCAATATGGGCCGCGCGATGCACGGCCTGAGCCGTCGAAACGCAGATTGCAGCACCGAGCAACATGCCGATCGAGATCGACCAGCCCCCTGACCAGATCTGATAAAGCGCCGCGCCGGCGATAAAGAGTGCGGCGTTATCCGCAATCAGCACATTCTGTATGGCGTGAAGGTGACGCCAGGTGGCAAAAACCGAAATCGCCAGCCACAGCCATAACAGCAACGGCGCACGCTTCATTGCGCCCGACATCAGCATGACTGCCACGAGCGCGTAGAACTTCATCTCGACGCACAGCGACCAATAAACCCCATCGACCGGTTCCGCGCCAAACGCTCCCAGACCCGCCATGTTTATCAGGTATTGCGTGAGCGACACGGGGAAGCGGGCACCGCCGATCGTCAGCGATACGAAGAAAGTAATCGTGCAGCAGATCCAGAAGGCCGGATAAAGCTTGGTTACGCGCGAAACAATGAAATGCCGAAGCGAGCCGCTGCTCACCGTCATGAAAATAACGAAGCCGCTGATCATGAAGAACAGATCGACACCCAGATAGGCGTACTTCACGATCGGCACGAGCGCGGGATAGGACACCACGGATAAATCGTCGGCCGCATGCCCTCTAAACGCATAGTGATAGAAAACGACCCCAAGCGCCGCCAGGAATCTCAGCAGATCGATTTCATTTATCCTGCGGTCCGTGGCCATGCGTCACCTCTCGAGCTTCGACTCGCCGATCACATCGCACTTCATACGCTTTCGGCCCAAGCAGGCTCACGTCGCCGCTGTTCGCCGCCGGAAAGAAGAATGTTGCGAGCCTAAGCCCCGATCGCACGGCGCTCTGTGGGATGACGAACAGTGCCGTCCAGATCGCCTGCGGGCTTCTGCGCCCCGGTTTTCCCGCTCTCGCGCACGAGTGCTCCGCACCCTGCGCCGGCCGCCACGCCCGAATTGATCGCGCTTCGGTTATGGAGCGCACACAGGCTGCCGCGGGACTGCGGTTACAGTTTCCGCGGGACCTGCCGCCACGGCCCAGGCGTCGCATATCGGCACCCGTGCCGGCCGCCATGCGTGGCGCGATTCCGGAAGAGACCGGGGCGCGCCTATGGTCAATCCCGGCCAGCCACCGGAGGGGGCATGTCGAAACGAACGGAATGGTTGCTCATTGCGCTCTGGGTGCTCGCCGTCACCCTGCTGGTGTACCTGGCCACCGGCAAACCGGGGCTGGGTATCGACGATGCGCAAATCTTCTTCACCTACGCGCAGAATCTCGCCCACGGCGAAGGGCTGATCTACTCTCCAGGCATCCCGCCAGCCGAGGGCTATACGTCCTCGCTGTGGATGGCAATATGCTCGCTGATGTTCTGGGTCCATGCAAACGAAGCCGGCGTGCTCGCCGTCTCCCTGCTTTTGCTGTTCGTTACGCAGGTCCTCGCGTTCAGCGCCATCGAAAAGCTGCTCCCGGAAGGACCGGCACGGAAGGCCAAACTGATCTACGCGGTGCTCGTTACCGCGTCGCCCGCCTACCTCTCGTGGACCACGATCACGCTCATGGATACCGGCGTCTGGAGCACGCTGATCGTCGCCATGGTGTTCGTGCTCCTCTTTCCCCCCGCCACCGTTTCAGGCTGGCTCGTCGCCGGCGTGCCGTTCGCTCTCGCCCCGCTGGCGAGACCCGAAGCCATGGTCGTCGCCCCGGCCATACTCGTGCTCCTGTGGCTCAAGCTACGCATGCAAGGCCGGCGCACCGCACCCGTCTGGTACATCCTCGCCTCGCTGTGCGCCGCCACCCTGGCGTTGACGCTCTTCCGGCTGGCCTATTTCGGCTACCCATTGCCCAACACCTACTACGCGAAGGTCTCTAGCTCCACCTGGTACAACCTGAAGATCGGCACGACCTATCTCGGCAAATATCTCTTCGGCGGCAACATCGTCCTGATTGCGGCGATCACGTGCGTGCCCTTCGGATGGCGCCTTCTGGTCCGTGTCGTCCGCGCCCTGCCTGGGCGTTCGCAGCTCGCGCCGGCCGACCCGCTCGACGATGCCTGCCAGGCCCTCGCCGCGGTCTGCCTGCTGATGCTCGCGCTGCCCGTGACCGTGGGCGGCGATCACTTCAGCCTGTCGCGCTTCTATCAGCCGGCCTGGCCGCTCTTCTCGCTGCTGCTCGCGCTTTCGGTCACGCGTCTGCTTTCCGCGCGGCAGCAACGGCGCCAAAACACCCGGCGCAGTAGCAGCACCTGGCTTGCACCCGCCACGGTCGTCGGCCTCGCGGCGCTCCTTTCCCTTTCCTCCTACCGCGATTCGTGGCTCGCCTTTGCGAGGTACGGCTCGCCGATCAAGCGCGAGTTCACCATCGGCTCGGAAGGCAAACAAACCGGCGCGACACTCGATACGCTCTTCACCGCCAACCGCTCCACGCCCCCCGTTATCGGCGTCGTCGCCGCCGGCGGCATCGCACGCACCTATCGCGGACCTATCGTCGATCTGATGGGCCTGAACAATGCCTATATCGCTCACCTGCCGGGCACCCGCATCGGCGTAAAGGATCACGCCGCCTTCCAGAAAGCGGCTTTCTACGCACTGCCAATCGATGTTCTGCTCAGCTCGCCCAATAGCGAGTGGAACGAAGCCGTTCTCAAGCGTATCTTCTACGACCCGCAGTTCGTCGAGGCATGGCGCTATGGCGTGGTCTATCTGAAAGACCGGCCGTCGCAGCGGTTCGAAGGCTTCTACAGCCGCAAGCTCGTGGCGTCGTTCGATACCGCCGGCAATCTGGGCTTCTACGACACGCTGGTCTTCAGCAAGGCAGATGATCGATGGGAAAAGACCCAGATCGAGATAGGCAAGTCCGAAAGCAATGCCGAAACCGGCTCGGGTACCTGAGCTTCCTTCGTGCGGGGTGAATCCGGCGCGCCTGCTAACGGCGCGCCGATCGTGCCGCTCAGGCCCGGATGCGATATAGCTCGGGCAGAAGCGCGAGCAGAACGCGCTTGAGCGTGAGAAGACGCAACGACACGTGGGTGGCCACGTACCACGTCGCCACGATATTCCGGATGCGCAATCCGACTCCCGCGCCCACCTGGGCACTCGTATTGTGCAGGTCGCCAAGCAGATGGCCGATGACGAACGAGCGGACGGCGTCGCGCGGCGCCGGATCGAGCGCCGCGAAGGAGAGCGCGCACATTTCGCGCACGAGCCGATACAGGCTGTCGTAATGCCGGATCGTTCTTTGCGAAGTCATGATCGAGTTGGGCCGGTACCGGCGCTTGAACAGCGCCTGGCTCAGCACGGAGACCATGATCTTCCTGTCGAGCAGCAATGCCGTGACGAAATGATTGTCTTCGAACAGCATGCCGTTGATGAACTGCAGGCTGCCGATCGCCGAACGCCGGGCCACGAGGCAACAGGCGGAGACGAAGTAACGATCCTGCCGCACCGACTCCATCACGAAAGCTTCCGACGACAGCGGAGAAGAGACCTCGGGCCGCCTCCCTCTGCCGCCCTCGCTCAGTGTCGCCGGAAGCGGCGCTTCGTCCATGAAAGGCACGGCGCCGAAGAGCACCACGTCCACCCCGTAGCGCGCGAATTCGTCATGGCAAAGACCTAGCGTCTCGGGGTCGATCACATCGTCGCTGTCCATGTAGTAGAGATAGTCGCCGCTCGCCAGTGCCGTCCCGGCATTGCGCGCGGCCGACAGTCCGCCGTTTTCCTGGCGCAGGTAGCGAAAGCGCCGGTCCTTCGCGCAAAAAGCTTCGGCTATGGCACCGCTTGCGTCGGTGGAACCGTCGTCGACCACAACGACTTCGAAATCGGTAAACGTTTGTGCCGCAACGCTGCTCAACGCGGCCTCGACATACTTCTGCACGTTATAGACGGGCACGATGATCGAAAAAGTGGGCATCGCACATTCCTTGCTGTATGAGGCGTGAAATCCGCCATGTCGTGCTGCAGTCTGCATCGCCCGCGCGCCGGAGTCTGCGTTCGAACGCACAAACGGCGCCCGAGCGGCAGCGCCCGCGCTGTGTCGCCTGGCACACAGTCAGAAGCGCGCCGGACTGCTACCTTGGAGAATGTGCGAGCGCACAGGCGAAAGATAGCGAGGAAACCGTCATGCACAAGCCGAGCAATCCGAAGCAGCTGGAAAGATCACGTATCGAGTCCGCGAAGTCGGCCTATTCCGAACTCTGCAGGACCTGGCTGTTGCGCAATCCCGATGGAACCTATAGCGACTACATCAAGTCCGCCATCGGCAACGACGCGACACTCGACCGGCACATACGCTCGCTCGAGCTGTACGCGCCGTATATTTCCGGCCAGATGCGCCTGCTGGACTGGGGATGCCGTCACGCCCCCGACTCGTGCATGCTGCGCACCCTGTACCCGCAGCTGGAAATCCACGGCTGCGACGTGGCCGGCGACGACTTCCAGGAATTCCACGACTACGCGAACCTGGCCTACCGGGCGCTCGATCACGAATATCTGCTGCCTTATCAGGACCAGTACTTCGACGTAGTGCTGAGCAGCGGAGTACTCGAGCACGTCGCCTTCGAGCAGAAAAGCATCGAGCAGATCTGGCGCGTGCTCAAGAGCGACGGCATCTTCATCGTGACCTTCCTGCCCAACCGTTCCTCGATCACGGAAAACATGTCGCGGGTGACGCGCAACTACCACGGTCACAACCGCCTTTACCGGCTCGAAGAAGCGAAGAGCACCTTTCTGCGCTCGGGCTTCGTCATCGAAGCATGCGGCTATCACCAGGTATTTCCGACCTTTGCCAAGGGCGTAGAGGGATCGAAACTGCTCAACGTCGCGGCCAACCTGGGCGCACGAATGAACAGAACGGTCGAGCGCATTCCCTACGTCAACCGGATCTCGTCCAATCTGTATTTCGTGCTGCGCCGCGTGAGCCACATGTAGTCGGGACTAGCGAATAACGGCCGCTTGCGCGGCCTCTCCCCGCGCCCCGCAGCGAGCGTCATGCTCCGCCTGCGCTCGAAAGATCCTTGATGAGCCGCTTGCCCATGTACTTCGATCCTTCGAAGGACAGGTGGTCGCGATCGGAGTACAGGAAGGTCTGTCCCAGCCGCGCATAGCAGCGCTCGGCATCGCACAGCAGCGGGACCGGATTGAACACCTTGACCTGCGGATAGCGCGCCAGCGTCGCTTCGATCCGCGCCTGCGTGTCCGTCAACCGCCGATCGACTTTCACGCGGGAGATCGCGCAGGGCGAGCGAACGGAAAACTGCACGGGACGCCGCACGCAGGTATTGGGATCGAAATCGAGCTCGGGGGTATCGAGCACGAACACGACGGTCTTCCCGGCCGCGGTGAGTTCGCGCAAGGTCCGGTCGAGACCCGC
The DNA here is from genome assembly GCF_000684975.1 of Paraburkholderia acidipaludis NBRC 101816. Taxonomy (GTDB): domain Bacteria; phylum Pseudomonadota; class Gammaproteobacteria; order Burkholderiales; family Burkholderiaceae; genus Paraburkholderia; species Paraburkholderia acidipaludis. The sequence continues at coordinate 55,703 of NZ_BAXZ01000013.1, forward strand.
CAGGTAGACGGACAGATTGTCCCCGCCGCCATGAGCGCCGTCCGCGGCCACGAGCTTGATGTAACCGCCCTCGTCATAGTCGAAGCCGCCCTTGATCGACGAAATGGCGTAGCTCGACAGAATCACCGTATGGATGGCGGGCGATTTGACCACGTAGCCGAGAACTTTGTCGAACAAGGCGGAGCAGTGCTTCACATAACCGCCCAGGTGAATGTCGACATCGTAGAACGGCGGGCAATTGCCGCTTCCCACCGCGAATAGCCGGGTATCGCCCCCCGCGAGCGCCGCGCGCAACCCCTCGTAGTAGTGGTTGGCGTGACTGTCGCCCAGCAGCGCAATTTCAGAGCGGCCGTCGTCGCGCGGCATCACGCAGAAGTCGGAGGCGGGAAACCGCTCTTTGCAGCCCGCCGTAAAGGCCCAGCCCGGTTGATTCGCGCCGAAAGCGGCGTCCGGAAAGCGGTCGGGCAAGCCGTCGTCGCGCGAGATGGCGTAGCTGGAAAGCCCGACGCCCATCATGACGCTAAACAGTGCGCTCGCCACGAGAACCGGATATTTGCGCGCAGGCCGGCTGAACCGGGCGGGCGCTTCGACGAATTTGAACGTCGCGTCCGAGAGCAGCACCGCAAGCGCGATGGCGAGCAGGGTCAGCGGCACGGACGGCGAGCCGCTGCTCAAGAGCCGCACGAAGACGAGGATGGGCCAATGCCACAGATAGAGCGGGTAGCTGATCAGGCCGCAGTACACGACCGGCCGCCGCGAGAGCAGCCCGCGATTGATCCACGCCGCCCCGCCGGCCCCCATGACGAGCGTGGCGCCGATAGCCGGCAACGCCGCGCGCCAGCCTGGAAAGACGACCTTGGGGTCGTAGAGCATCACGCTTGCCGCGATCAGCGCGAGTCCGGCACCCGCGAACAGATCGCGAAGACGCAGGCTCGCACCGCGAGGCATGCCGGGCAGCGCGCGTGCCGAGGAAAGCCACTGCACGCCCCTCGATTCCGCCCACGCCAGCAGCGAGCCGCACAGCAGTTCCCAGATGCGCGTGACGGGCAGATAGAACGCGGCCGTCGCATGCGAGGAGCTGAGCGCGATGCTGGCCGCAAACGACAGCAGCAGTGCCGCGACGATCAGCGCGACGGCCACGCGACGGCTTGCGTATTTCCACAGCACCCATAACGCCACGGGCCAGACAATGTAGTACTGCTCCTCAACGCCGAGCGACCATAAATGCAGCAGCGGGCTCGCCGCAGCCCCTTGCGAAAAGTAGTCCGCGGTAAGGTAAAAGTAGAGATTGGCGGCAAACAGCACGCTCGCGAGTGCATCTTTCGAAAGCTGCATCAGCTCGCCGGAAGTCATCATCAGCAGCCCCGCCGCCAGGCTCGCGAGGAGCACGATGATCAGCGCGGGATAGATACGCTTGATTCTTCGCGTGTAGAAGTCGACAAGGCTGAAGCGATCGCGCTCCAGCGTCTCGATGATATGGCGTGAAATCAGATAGCCCGAAATCGCGAAGAAAATGTCCACGCCGACGAAGCCGCCGGCCAGCCACTGCGGAAACGCGTGAAAAACGACAACCGAAGTCACCGCAACGGCGCGCAGGCCGTCGATGTCCGACCGATAACTGGTCGCGCCCTTCTCTGCTGAGCTGCTCATAGGCTGGCCACCCGTTTGCCCTCTTCCGATTCGTGCAGAAGACCGTGTGCGGCACGATCCGATGCGCTCATGTTAGCCACGCGGCCGCCGCGCACCGTTGCCTACCTCACGCAAGTGCGCCGTTTCGGGCCCGCCATGCTTTCATCGTGGTGAGGCGCACAGTCGGGCTCTCCCCGGGTCTCGCACAATGGACGCAAGCAGCCCGCTCGCGGCCGGTGCCGGCCCGCGCCTGGCGCCGCCACCGTGCCGGACGCCGCCGGCCCATCCGTCCCTCCAGGATCTCCCCATGTCCCTCCTGTCGAACGCCCTTTCACGCGATCGCAACAACTTCGACCTGGTCCGGCTGATTGCGGCGGTAACGGTCGTCTACGCCCATTCCTTCGTCGTTCAGTTGCCCGACGGCCACGAAGACCCCGTCGCAGTCCTGCTTGGCTACGACTACACGGGCAGTCTGGGCGTGTTTGCGTTCTTTCTGCTGAGCGGTTTGCTCGTCACCGCGAGCTTTGACCGGCAGCGCTCCGCCTCGCGCTTCGTCCTCCTGCGCGCGTCGCGCATCTGGCCGGCGGTTGCGGCCGCGTCGCTGTTCGCGATCTTCTTGATGGGCCCGCTCGTGACCACGCTGCCGCTCGACAAGTACTTCTCGTCGTTTCAGACCTGGAGCAATCTCGACAGCTTTTCGACCATCGTGTTCGGCAGGCGCATGCAGTTGCCGGGCGTCTTCGACCACAACCGCCAGCCCTATGCCATCTTCGGGCCCTTGTGGACACTGCCCATCGAGGTTCGTTACTACGGCGTCGTGCTGATCACGGGCATGCTGGGCCTCCTGAAAAGCCGGCGCGCCATCTTTGGCGCCGTCCTGCTGGGCACCATTCCGTTCCTCGTCTACCCGCACTTCGAACCGCATTTCTACGTCACGCTGCGCAACCTCGCGCACAAGCCCGGCGGTTACGGCTTCTTTCCCGAGCCGGTCTTCATGGCGGGCATGCTGCTCTACGCGTTTCGTGACCGTGTTCATATCAGCGGCTGGACCTGCGTCGCGCTCTGGTGCGCGTTTCTCGTCCTGCGCGGCACGCCCCTCGAATACGGCCTCTTCTATCTCGCGTTCGGCTATGCCGTGCTGTGGATCGGCACGGCTGCGCTGCTCCATCGCTTCGCACCGCGTAACGATTACTCGTTCGGGATCTATATCTACGGCTTTGCGCTCCAGCAGGTGATCGCGTGCTTCTGGCCGCATCTCGATCACATGAGTGCGTTCTTGCTGACCCTGCCCTTCGTCTTCGCGTGTGCCTGGGTATCGTGGCATTGCGTGGAAAAGCCCGCGCTAGACTGGACGCGGCACAGGCTCGCGCGCTCGCCGGCGCGGTCGCGAGGCACGACGAGACCTTCCGATACGGTGGCCGAAGTCGCTCCCCGGTGAGCGCCGGGACCGGACCGCGCAAGCAAGGCGCCGCAACTTCCCGCTCGCGTTCCCGTCATCTGTCCAACGCGCCCTGCATGGCCCGACGCCTGGCGAGCGGTGCCGGCAAGAGCATGCGCCTCGGCCGGGTGCCCGCGGGCCCGTTGTCGGCCGGCGGCGCGGGCTGCCACACCGGGCGGACCCGGGCGCGAAGCGGTACGCACAGGCTTGCGCCGGCCGCCGCCATCAGATAAAAGCACGCGCCAAGATCGAAGATCGCCGAATTCACGGAAGCGACGATCAACGCCGCGAAAACACCGTGCCGCGCCGCGTAGGCCACCGCCCGATCCGCGAACGCGTGGTGCCGCTGAATGGGCGACAGGGTGGCCTTCACGAGAAAAATCGAATAGCAGAGGGTTCCGACCACGCCCAGGCTCGCCACGACGACCATGACGAAACTGGACACGCGTATGCTCCCGATACCCACGCCGATTCCGTAGGTGTCCATAAAGTTCTGCATGGCCTGGGAATTGAATCCCGCGCGCTCCACGCCGGACTGGCTGTCCGCCTTGCTGAGAATGGTGGCGTCCACGAAATCGCTCAGCGCACTGACCACCGTCGGCATGAAGAGCACCATGTAAAGCGCCGCCAGGATACCCGCGCAGATCAGGATGACCCACATGCGCAGCTTGCGCGCGTCGGCAATCCGGGCAATCCGCCCGGGACGGCTCAAGAGCAGGACGATCAGGTAACCGCCCAGCCCAACGTAGGCGCTGCCCGAAGTCGAGAGCAGCAGCAGAAGCCCGCTGGCCGCAGCCAGCGTACCCGCGGTCTTCGGACGATAGTTCAGCAGCCAGAGATTCAGGCAGAAAGCGAAGAGCTGGAGCGTGAAGTAAGAGAACGACGAGGTTTCGCTGAAGGTGCCGCTGATCCGCACGAGCCCCCCCAGCTCCGATCCCGTCAAATCGGCGAATTGCGCGGTCTTCACGACCGAGAGCACGTCCACCCCCGCGGCATGCGAGGCCACGTCGATCACGCCGGCCATCACATCGAGCGCGGTGAGCAACAGCAACGCGTTAGCCAGCGCGCGATAGGCGCCCCGGCAACGCAGAAATACGCACATGCAGCAGTAGACGACGAGATCGCCGACGCAATAGATCGTCTGCGTGACGTTGCCCGAAACCGGCCCTAGCGGTTGCAGCAGTTCCGCCTGATTGGGGTCGACGGCGTTGCGATCGATCGTGAAGACGAGCGTGGAGCCCTGCAGCACGCGCGGCAGCGCGATCGCACCCACGACGGCCCATGCGCAGGTGCAGAACAACCAGAAGCCCGGCTTGCCGATGCCGATCGCGCCGGTGAGGGCCGCCCCGCCGCCCAGATTGAATGCACGCAGCGCAAAGAACGCGAGAAAAAGATTGGCAGGCAAAATGGCGATGCCGCCCGGCAGCGTGAGCGCGGAAGCGCACGCGAACAGCGAAAAGACCGCCATGCCGCATACGGCCCAACGATACGACGCGTTGAGCACGAGCAGCCCGGCCACGAACACGAAAATCCCGAATACCGACAGTCCCACTTGCGTCCCCCGGCTGGCTCGCCACACCCTCACAATTCGAGAATGCGCCGCGGATGGCTGATGCCTCTCAGGATGTCCGCGAATGCGAGCAGATTGCCTTTCAGCCGGCCGCGGTAATCGAAGAGCCCGTTGCCGCGCAAGCTGTGATAGAGATTCGACAGCACATGGCGCGAGACGAATTTGCAGGCCTGCTTGCGCTTCATCGTGCGTTTGCGGGCAAGGTACAGCGGATTGGCAATCTGCGAGTACCCGAAGCGCACACCCGAAGTACGGCCCTTGCTCGCCCCCAGATGCACGCCGAGACAGGACGGCTCGTAGACGACGATCCCGAACGCCCGCGCGCACGAGGTAAAGTCATAATCTTCCTGCCAGCCGTATAGCGGCAGGGCCTCGTCGAAGCGACAACGGCGGATCACCTGGTCGACGAACGCCATGTTGCATCCATACGCGCAGCCCGCTTCGCGGCGATCGGGTCCCGAGGCCCAATGCTCCTCGCGCGGCGCCTCGCCGGACAGGTAGCGCAGCGCCTCCGTCTCGCTCACGCCGCCGCGTTTCACGCCGTCGGCGAGCACCTGGCCCGTCATGCCGATCACGTTCGGGTGCGTCTCGAACAGCGCTTCGCACTGGCGCAGCCACCCGCTGTGCGGCCGGAAATCGTCGTCGAAGAAGCTCGCGAACCAGCGCTCGCCCGAGGCCTCGTCGGGGGCGTCCTTGAGCAGCGCCTCGATGGCCACGTTGCGCTGCACCGTGGAGCCGGGCGTCGCCGCAATCATCAGCTCGACGCGCGCAACGGCGAGAAGCGGATGGCCCGCGACATCCGGCAGATCGCTGCCGGAAGCGCCCACGAGATAAACGACGTCGGGCCGCGCCTCCTGGTCGAAAAGAAAGTCGAGCAGCACGCGCACTTCCGTGGGCCGCCCCTTGGTCGCCGTAATGACGTACTTCTTCATGTATCCCCCGAATGACATGAATCCTGTCGTGCTTGGACCACACGTGGACCGCACGTGGGCCGCGCGTGAACCATTCACGCGGAACGCCAGCGCGCGACCGGCGACGGCATGTCGGCATCGTCGTACCTTGCCGCCACGGCCCGCTCCACAATGCCGAGAAACTCGCGCCGAAAGCGCTCGGGCGCGAAACGTTGCGCGTTGCGCCGGCAGACCTCCGGCCGGAACGGCTCGTGGACCTCGAACCGGTCGAGTGCGTCGACGATCGACGCCACGCTTTGCTCATGGAAGAAGAGCCCCGTGGCCCAGTCCGGATCGGACGAATCGTGCACGGTCTCGCGTGCGCCGCCACGCCCATAACTGATCACCGGCGTACCGCAGGCCTGCGCCTCCACGAGCGAAATGCCGAAGTCCTCTTCGCCCGCGAATACGAATGCGCGCGCGCGCTGCATGTGATCGATCAGCACGTTGTCCGGCTGATAGCCGAGCAGCGTCACGTTCGGCGCAGCGAGCGCCTTGGCCCGCGCGAAATCCGGCCCGTCGCCGATCACGATCAGCCGGCGCCGCGGCATGGCGGCAAATGCCTCGACAATCAGCGGAATGCGCTTGTACGGCACCATGCGCGAAGCCACGAGATAGAAGTCCTCGTGAGCCGAGCCGGGCTCGAAGCGCGCCACATCCACGGGCGGATAGACCACGCTGGCGTCGCACCCATATACCTTGCGAATGCGCCGCCCGATGAATTCCGAATTGGCGACGAACGCATCCACGCCGTGCGCCGTGCGATGGTCCCAGATCCGCATGTAGTGCAGCAGGCTGCGCGCGAGCCAGCTCTTCACGCCGCGCCGTATGCCAGCTTCCTCGAGATATTGATGCTGCAGGTCCCACGCATAGCGGATCGGCGAATGCACGTAGCTCACGTGCACCTGGTTGGGGCCGGTCAATACGCCCTTGGCCACGGCGTGACTCGAAGAGATCACGAGATCGTAGCCCGAGAGATCGAACTGCTCGACGGCAAGCGGCATCAGCGGCAGGTACGAACGGAACGACGACCTGGCGCGCGGCAGGTGCTGGATGAACGAGGTCGTCGCGTGCTTGCCGCCCAACGCGCCGCGATACTGTTCCGGAAAGAAGTCGACGATGCTGAAAAGATCGGCGTCGGGCCACATCCGGATGATCTGCTCGAGCACTTTCTCGGAACCGGCATAGGACACGAGCCACTCGTGAACGATCGCCACCCGGCCGAAGCGCCGGGGATCGCCTGCGCAAACACCGCCCTGCGCAACGGATGCAACAGGTGCAGCGGGCGCGACCTGCGCTACATGAGCCATGGCGAAATCTCCTCCATCAACCTGACGGCCGTCGCGCGCCACGTGAGCGCCGCAGTCCGCTCGCGGCCACGCTCGCGCAGCGAGGCGCGCAATGTGTCGTCTGCCGTCACGCGTTCGAGCAGTCGGGCGAGTTGCGCCGGATCGTCCGGCGACGTATAGAGCACCGCGTCCGCGCATGCCTCCACCACGGAGGGCAGGCGCGAAGCGATCACGGGGCAGCCGAGCGCCAGCGCCTCGACGGGCGGCAGGCCGAAGCCTTCGTAGCGTGACGGATAGACGAAGCAGGCTGCGCGCCGGTAGAGCGAGACCAGGTCTTCGTCGCTCACGTAGCCCAGATGCTTCACGAAAGCGGGCAGCACGCCATGGGCGTCGCCGTAGACGCGCGGGTCGCCGTAGACGCGCGGGTCGCCGCCGCCCACCACCACGATGTCGAACTGCGCGTCGCGAATCAGGCGCGCCGCATCGGCAATCAGCCGGAAATTCTTGTGGCGGTTCAGGCTGCCCACCGCGAGCACGTATGGCCGGTCCGGGCACGGCACACCGGAGACGTCCGCGGCCTCGCGCATGCGCAGCATGTGCTCGCCGCTCTCCGAAACCACGCCGATCTTGTCGAGCGGAATGCGATACGCCTCGTACAATTCGCGCCGCGAAAATTCCGAAACCGTGATCACGCGCCGCGCAATGCGCCCGATTCTCGGCGCCATCAGCCGGTACCACGCCACGAACTCGCGGCTATAGCTTTCGGGCACGCGCGCCGGCGCCGCGTCGTGCAGCACCGTCACCTGACTGCCGTAGAGCAGCGGTCCCGAGTTGCAGAGATTGAGCAGCAGCGAGCCGGCGGCCGCGCGCGGCAGCGCCAGCTGTTCCCAGCGAAAGCCGCCCCCCTTGCCGCTCGCGCGCATTCGCACGTGCGCAAACGGATTGGCGAGAGCGCCCAGCGCCGCGGGCACGACGATCTCCGCCGCAACACCGGCCACGGCCGGATCGCGAGCCTCGATCAGCGCGTCGAGCGCGCGCACCGTTTCGAATGCGAAGCGATCGACGCCGGTGGCGCGGCGGCCGAGAAAGCGTCCGTTGATCACGAGCGAGCGGGTGGCGGGAGATTTCATCGGTTGGACCCCGGCTGCCAGTGTTTCGCGCGCGTTCATCCGCGCACCGCGTTGCCGTGACGCTCGGCCGGATTCGCGATATAGCGGAAAGCGAAATTGCTGACGAGTCGCGAAGGCGCGAAGCACATGAGCGTAAGGCACAGTGCGGCGAGCTTCTTGCCCGCCCCCCAGAACGGGTTGCGCACCAGCGCATGGAAGTAGCCGCTCGAATCGAACAGCAGCCAACGCCAGCGTTCGGCGATCGACGCTTCGTAAAGGCGCACGCAAAGCCGGTTTTTCTCGTACGAGAAGTCGATGAATTGCTGCGGCAGCTCTTCACCCAGATGGGTGCGCGCCATGAGGCGCAGTGTCTCCCAACGCCAGGGGAACGAATGCTCGAGTTCGCTCACGTTTTCGCAGTTGCCGATGGCGAGCCGCGCCCTCTGCTTCGCAGTGTCGTGCTGCGAGATCGTCCTGTGATGCACGCGATAGCCCCCGAGCGGTTCGGCGAGCGCGCAGACGCGCCCCGTAAGCGCGACGCCATAGATCGCGAAAAAATCGGCCGCCTTGCGATGCTGCTTCGAGAGCGGGATGGGGAACACCGAGCGCAGCGCGCTCACGCGGTAGGCGTTGCCCGAAGCCGGCGGCGAAGGGTATAGCCAGCCGCGCCGCAGGAATGCGGCGCAATCGCTCGGCGGCATCGAATTCGGCACGTGCGCCCCGGTGCGCCCCCCTTCTTCGCCAATCACGTCGAGCCGGAACTGCACCTTGACGTAGTCGCCCGCAAATGCGCGCAGCACGGCGTCGATCGCACCCGGATACAGCACATCGTCGGAATCGAGAAACAGCACATACTCGGTCTTCACGAGCGAAAGGCCCAGGTTGTAGACCGAGGACTGTCCTTCGTTTTCCTTGAAAACCCGCGTGATGCGCTCGCCGAAACGCTCGATGACCTCGCGCGAGCGATCCGTCGACCCGTCGTCGATCACCAGCACGTCCGTGCCCGCCTGGGCGAGCGCGGAGTCGATCGCCTCGCCGAGAAAGCGGGCGTAGTTGTAGTTGCCGATAACAACGGTAATCGCATTCATCGCGTCAGGCACCCGTCGCCGCGCTGTCCGAGGTATCGCTATAGCTTGCGTACCCGTAGGCTGCGTATTCGCTGCCGTACTTGCCCGGCCGCGTGGTCATGTCGTTGAAGATGACACCACGGATCGGCACGCCGATCTGTTCGAAGCGGCGCACGGACTCGCGCAGATCGGCCACGCTCGTCACGCCATGGCGCGCCACGAGAAAGACCATGCCCGCCAGATTGGCCACGATGCCCGAGTCGGCCACCGGCAGAATGGGAGGCGCGTCGATCAGCACGACGTCGTAGGCGTCATTGGCCCAATGCGCGAACTGCGTGAAATTCGGATGCCGAAGGAGTTCGCTGGCATTGGCGACGTAGCCGCCATTGGCGATGAAGTCCACGCCCGGCATGACCTGAGGGCACACCACGCTCTCGTAGGCCACGCCTTGCACGACGTCCGAAATGCCGGGGCTGGACGACACGCCCACGTGCACGTTCAGCGAGCCGCGCCTCAGGTCCGCGTCGACCAGCAGTACGCGCTTGCCCGACGCGCCGAGAAGCGCTGCGAGATTGACCGACACGAACGATTTCCCCACCACCGGCGTCGGCCCCGCAAGCAGCACGATGCGATTGTCCGCGTCGCGCAAGGCGAACTCCAGCGCGCTGTGGAAGCTGCGCAGACTCTCCACGGCCGCATCGAACGACGCGGTGTGCGCCAGCACGCTGCCCGCGCCGTGCGCGCCGAGCGACGGGCGCCGTGCGAGCGTCTGCTGCACGCGGCTGCGCGGCACCGATGCAAAGACGGGCAGCCCCGTCCCCACCTCGATCTCGTCCGCCACCGCGATGCCGCTGTTGAGCCTGCGCCTGACCAGCACGAGCGACACGCTCGCGAACAGCCCGGTCAGGAACGCCGCCACCACCACGAAGGCGCGCTTGGGCCGCACGGGGCTTTCGGGCACGGCCGCGTTGTCGATCAGCCGCACGTTCGAGACCTTCCCGGCCTTGAGGAGGCGCATCTGCTCCTTCGTATTCAGCAGGTTCGTGTAGATCGTCGTATCGACCTGCACTTCGCGCTGCAGACGCAGCACGCTTTGCTCGAGCGGCGGCAGCTGGCGGGTCTGCGCACCGAGCTCGGCGAGTGACTTCCGGGCCTCTTCGATCTGGCCGTCGATGGCGATCAGGGTGGGATTGTCCGGCGTGAAGCGCGCCATCAACTGCGCACGCTGCTGCTTCAGATCGGCGATGCGGCTTTGCGCCTGCGACGAACTCTGCAGCAAGGCCGTTGCTTCCGCGCTCAGATCCACGGCGCCGTGCTCCGAACGGAACTTGTTGAACTCGTCTTCGGCCGTTTCGAGCTGCGTCTTCAGCACCGGCAGTTGCTGGTCGAGAAAAGCGATCGACTTTTCGGCTTCCTCCTGGGTGCGCTGCACGTTCTGCCGCACATATTCGTTGCCGACCGCGTTCAGGGTCGCGCTCGTCTTCACCGGATCCGTGCCTTCCAGCACGACGCCAATCACGCCGGAGTCCTTGCCTTTTTCCGAAATCGTCAGGCCGGCCTGCAACGCCTGGACCGCGGCGAGCTGCGAAATCCGCGTCAATTCGAAGGTCGCGCCCGGATGGCCGTCGATCGCGCTCACGAGCAGATCGATCGCGCCGCCCGGCACGCTGGCCTGGAGGGGAACGCCCACCTTGCCGTGCAGATCCACCCCGTTATGCGTGAGCACGTATGCGTCGCCCCCCTTTAGCGTGAGGACGAACGGCGCGCCGTAGAGGCGCTCGGGCAGTTCGAAGTGCGCAATGGAAATGGCTTCGTTGCCCCAGGCATAGCCGCCCCAGCCCGACCAGCCCGACACGTTCAGATGGGTGGCGATCCAGCGGCCGACCACTGGAAAATAATGCGGCTGCGCCACGATATAGAGCTGCGTTGCGTCCACGGCGCGCGAAACCACCATGCGCGAGCGCAGCACCTCGATTTCCGCCGAGGCCTCCGTCTTGACGGCGAACATCGAGGAAAGGTCGGAGAGCGCGTTCTTGGTCGCGTCCTGACTGTCCTCCACCTGGATCAGGATGTCCGACTGATAGATCGCGCGCGCCAGCAAGGCATACGCCGCGCCCATGAAAGTGAAGAGCGCGGTCACGATAATGATCGTCTTGCGACTCTGGTACAGCGTGTCGAGCACACCGCCGATATGGCCGCCCTCGGGCGGCGGCGGCAGGCCGCCTCCGTCGTGCGGCCCTTCGAGCAACAGTTCACGATGATTCATGTACTCTCTCCGTCGGACCACCCGGGGCTTCCTGCAACCCGGGTGCCGCGTTATGTCCGTCAGTAACCCACCGCACGGGAGGTCGCCGCCGCCTCCGTGGACGGCAGGATCAGGTTGATGATCCGGCTCCACTTCACGAGTGCCGAAGCGTCCACGAACACCACGTCGCTCGGCGCGAGGTCGAAGGCGTCCGCCGTGGCCATCGCCGCCGGCGAAGTCGCGTCGATGTGATAGACGACCGGCTTGCCGATATCGCGCCCGCGCACGACGTATACCTGCGAAGCATCGCCGGATTGCTGGCTGATCCCGCCCGCTTCGCCCAGCGCTTCGTTCAGCGACATGCGCCCGTTGTTGAACGCCAGCGGGCCCGGACGCTGCACCTCGCCGACCACGAAGACCTGGCTGTCCGCCGCGGCGTAGACGCGCACGAGATCGCCGTCGCGCAGCACGATCCGGTCGGGATTGATCCCCTTGCGGATCATGTCCGGAAAATTCACCACGACCGTTTGATCGCCGCGCGTCACGGCCACGCGCGAGCGATCGGCCTTGTCGGTAAATCCGCCGGCCCGGTTGATCGCTTCCGGCAGCGTCATCGGCATGTCGTTGATGATCTGCACGCCGGGCGCGCGCACCTCGCCGTCGAGATACACGCGCTTGCTGCGATAGGTCTGGATTCGCACCGTGACCTGCGGCTGACGCACGTAGCGCGACAGCTTCGCGGCGAGCATGTCGCGCACCCCCATTTCCGAAAGACCGCTCACTTGCACCGGCCCTATGTAGGCATACTGAATAAAGCCGTTCTCGTCGACCGTATAGCCCGTCGCGACCGACTGCGCGCCCGACGAATCCGCTCCGCCCGCGCCGCCCGCACCCGGCATGTTGAGTTCGGGGTGATCCCATACGACGATGTTCAGCACGTCGCCCGGCCCGACCTTATAGGAAGCGGGCTTCGCGAACAGCTGCGAGACGTCGGCCGGCACGTTTTTGGGCCGCGCCGCCTGCTCCTTCTCGACCAGCTCGGGCGTGATTTCGACGAGCGAGCCGGGCGGCGGCGCGTCGGCCCCCGGCCCTTGCCCCTGCTCGTGCGCCCTGGCGGTCTGCACGGCACTGGCCGTCCCCGCGCCGCTGCCTGCGGGCATGCCGTTGAAGGCCATGCCCGGAGAGAGGGCGCAGCCGGCAAGCGCCATGACGGCCGCCGCCGAAGCCGCGCGCAGCCACGTACAAAATCCGGTCGCGCGCGATCCGGTGAAACGGTACGCGCGCCAAACGCTGCTGAGTCTCATGTCAAAACCCCCAACTTGCGTGTGGCCGTCCCGTTGCGTCCCACGCGCAACGGATCCCGGCCGGTCCGGACTGCCCGCATGCCGCACACGACGCTCGCGGCACACGGGCAGCCTTCCCTAACCTCCCGTCCAACGACTTACGACATTTCCCGCCCGACCCATCAATAAGCACCATTGCCTCTGATCACCACCACAAACGTCTTGAAGAGAATCCCGATGTCCCGGTGCAGGGACCAGTTCTTCACATAACTCACATCGAGCGACACGCGCGTTGCGTAGTCCGTGTCGCAACGCCCGCTCACCTGCCACAGCCCCGTGATCCCGGGCGTCGCCATGAGGTAGTAGCTGCGGTCGACGCCGTATCGTTCGAGTTCCTGATCGACGATGGGCCGCGGGCCGACGAGACTCATCTCGCCGCGCAGCACGTTCCAGAGCTGCGGCAACTCGTCCAGACTCGTGCGCCGCAGGAAGCGGCCGATGCGCGTCACGCGCACGTCGTGCTTGAGCTTGAACTCGCGCTCCCACTCGGCGCGCGCCGCCGGATCGCTGGCGAGCAATTCCTTGAGCACCGCCTCCGAATTGACCACCATCGAACGAAACTTCAGACAACGAAATTTCCGTCCATGTCTTCCCACCCGCGTATGGCCGTACAGCGCCGGGCCGCCGTCGCTTTTCACGATCAGCGCCAGAGCAAGCAATACCGGCAGGAGAGCCGCGATCAGGATCAGGCAGACGACAATATCGAAACCGCGCTTGACGAGACGCCGCAACGTAACCGCGTGCAGCGCGCCCTCGGGAAGCTCGGCGGGAGCACGCGTGCGATTCAGCCAGCCGCCGGCCTGATGGACCACACTGAACTGCGCGAAGAACAGCGTGTGCGAGGCGAGCAGCGAGATGCCGGTGGTGAGCGTCCAGTACAGGAACCACGGCATCAAAACCAGATGTTCGCGATGAATCGCATAGAGCAGCGCAAGCCCGCAAAGCTGCACGGCAAGCCACGCGAACGTGGTCCGGCTGGCGATGCTCATGACGGATCGGCTGCCGCGCACGGGGTAGGTCCCGCATGCGGGAAACACCGAAAGCGCCAGCGCGGCCACGAAGGCAACGAGCGTGGGATCGAACTGATGGGGCCGACCCACATCGGCAAGGTTCAGATTCAGGTGCAGCGCGCCGAAGGCGCCCAGCACGATTAGCGCGATATCGATCGCACGATGTGCCAGCTCGGACATATCCATACTCCACTGCGTCGCGGTCAATGGTTGTTGCCTGCCCCCCTTCTTCGTTTGTTACTGCATGACCGCCGCTCGTCCCGCGAAACTCATCCCGTATGGTGTAAAGCGCGTCTTCCGCGCGCCTTTCCCGATGACTTCCGCGGTACGCCCTTGCGCGAGGCCCGCTTTGATATTCCGGATCGCCATCGTCCCGGTCCGGCCGTGTACGACCTCATTCGTCGTACCTGCGCCAAACACGCCATGCTGATTGCGATGATCTGATCCACACCGCTAAGGTAAGAGGACCGTGATCGCGACTCCGTGCGCAATCCCACCAATGATCTGCAATCGACCGCGCTACGCCTTACCGCATCTTTCGCCTGAAGATCTTCTGCCGATCGCCGGCCAATTGACTGCCAACTGCCTCTTGATGCCGTCTGTGCCCTGGCCAACGGTACGCGCGCTTTCGTCGTGCCACGATGCCGCTCACCTGATCCGACCTGCCAACCATGTGCGCGTCTACGCTTCGGTCATGGGGACGCTATCCCAATGCGCCTCAATCCAGTGAACCTCTCGCGTGGCGCGACAGCATCCGCGCGCGCCTCGCCGACGCCAGCACGCGCGTCGGGACGACGCTTGCGTTCGGCAACGGCCGCAGCTATGGCGACAGCTGCCTTGCCGCGACGGACCACGTGCTGCCCATGCGCGGGCTCGCGCGCTTCATCGGTGCGGACTGGACGAACGGCGTCGTGCGCGCGGAAGCGGGCGTGACGCTCGGCGAAGTGCTCGCGCTGTCGCTGCCGCGCGGCTGGATGTTGCCCGTGACGCCCGGCACGCAGTTCGCGACGCTAGGCGGCGCCGTCGCCAACGACGTGCACGGCAAGAACCATCATGTACGCGGCACGTTCGGCTGCCACGTGCTGCGTCTTTCGCTGCTGCGCTCCGACCGGGCGCCGCTGGAATGCGCGCCCGACGAAGAAACTGCGCTCTTTCGCGCGACGATCGGCGGCCTCGGGCTGACCGGCGTGATCGAATGGGTCGAGCTTCAGTTGATGCCCGTGCAGTCGAGCCACATCGCGGTCTCGCGATTGCGCTATGCGAATCTCGACGAATTCCTCGCGCTCTCGCGCGGCCGCGACGCGACCAACGAATACGGCGTAGCCTGGGTGGATTGCCTCGCGCGCGGCGCAGCGCTCGGACGCGGCGTCTACACCTGCGGCAACCATGCGAACGACGGCGATTTCTCGCTGCCCGCGAGGCGCGTGCGCAGCGTCCCCTTCGTCATGCCGGTCTCGCCGGTCAACGCCTTCACCGTGCGACTATTCAATCAGTTGTACTACCGTCGGCAGAGGCCGGGGATCGAACTCGCGCGAATGGACCCCGCCAGCTTCTTCTACCCGCTCGACAGCATCCGCAACTGGAACCGCATCTATGGGCGGCGCGGTTTCCAGCAGCATCAGTGCGTCATTCCCGAGGCCAACGCGCGCGATGCCCTGCGCGTGATGCTGCGCACGATCTCGGCGAGCGCGAACGGCTCGTTCCTCGCGGTCCTCAAGCGCTGCGGCGCGCTGGCGTCGCCAGGACTCATTTCCTTCCCGATGCGGGGCGTCTCGCTCGCGCTCGACTTTCCCCAGGAAGAGCGCCGCAACACGGCGCTCTTCGCGCGTCTCGACGCCATCGTCGCCGAGGCGGGCGGACGCCTGTACCCGGCAAAGGATGCCCACATGAGCGGCGAACACTTTCGCACCGCCTATCCCGCCTGGCAGGAGCTCGAGCGTCTGCGCGACCCAGCCCTGATGTCGCGCTTCTGGAAACGGACCACACAGACATGACGAACATCCTGATCGTAGGCGGCTCGTCCGCCATTGCCGCCGCGTGCGCGCGCCATTGGGCCGACGAAGGCGCACGCCTCTTTCTCGCCGGCCGTCAGGCCGTCCGCCTCGAGGCCGTCGCGCAGGATCTGCGCGTGCGCAGTGCGTCGCAGGTCGGCACTTATCTGCTCGACGTGAACGACCATCACCAGCACGCAGCCATGCTCGACGCGTGCCGCGAGGCCATCGGCCCGATCGACGTCGTGCTGATCGCGCACGGCACGCTCTCCGACCAGGCGGTCTGCGAGCACGACGTGGACGCCACGGTACGCGAGTTGTCCACCAACGCCGTCTCCACGATCGCGCTGCTCACGCTCGTCGCAAGCGCATTCGAAACGCAGAAGCACGGAACGATCGCCGTGATTTCTTCGGTAGCCGGCGACCGCGGGCGCGCCTCGAACTATGTCTACGGCGCGGCCAAGGCCGCCGTCACCACGTTCTGCGAAGGACTGCGCGCACGCCTGTTCAAATCCGGCGTGCGGGTGCTGACGATCAAGCCCGGCTTCGTGGCTACGCCGATGACAGCCGGACTCTCGCTGCCGGGTCCGCTCGTCGCCTCGCCCGAGCGCGTCGCGAGCGACATCGTGCGCGCGATCGCGCAAGGCCGGGACTCGCTCTACACCCCCTGGTTCTGGAGCGGCATCATGCTGGTCATACGTTCGCTGCCTGGCTTCGTCTTCAAGAGGGTTTCGTTATGACAGCGGGGGCGCTCGGTCGCGCCTCCCTCGTGACGTGGTACGCCCTCTTCGCCCTCCTCTCGATGGCGGCGAACCTCGGCTGCCAGAAAGTCGCCTGGACGCTCTACGAAGGCGCATTCGCGATTCCTCTCTCCGTATGCGTCGGCACCGGCGTGGGGCTCATCGTCAAGTACGCCCTCGACAAGACCTGGATCTTTCGCTTCGAGCACCGCAGCGCGGCGCACGGCATCCAGACCTTTTCACGCTACGTGGCGATGGGCCTCGCGACCACGGCCATCTTCTGGGCCACGGAGTTCGGCGCCGAAGCGCTCTTCCACTCCGAACCCGCGCGCCTGACGGGCGGCGCACTGGGGCTCGTGCTGGGCTACTTCGCCAAGTATCAGCTCGACAAGCGTTTCGTCTTCGCATGAAGCGGCATCGGCACGCAATGTCCGCGACCTGGCCGCGATGCGAGAGCGAGGCGTGCGCTGGCGTACAGAGGCAAGCGCGCGCGCTCAATACGATCGGTGAATGATCTGGTTTCCGGCTGCGAGGCATCCCATGTCGAATGCGACCATTCCGTTATGCGTGGACCTGGACGGCACGCTGACGACAACCGACTTCCTGCTCGAGAGCGTGCTGGTTCTCTTCAAGCAGAATCCGCTGGCGATCTTTCTCTGCTTTGTCTGGCTGCTGCGCGGCAAGGCTTATCTGAAGGACCAGATTGCCCGGCGCGTGACGATCGACGTGGGTGTGCTGCCGTATAACCCGGCGCTCGTGGATTATCTGCGCAGCGCCCGCTCCGCCGGCCGACCGCTGTATCTGTGCACGGCGTCGAACCAGCGCTTCGCGAGCCAGGTGGCCGATCATCTGGGCTTCTTCAGCGGCGTGCTCGCGAGCAATGCAAGAATGAACCTGCGCGGCAAGGAAAAAGCCGACGCTCTCGTCGAGCAGTTCGGCGAGCACGGCTTCGACTATTGCGGCGACGCGCTGGCCGACGTGCCGGTCTGGCGCCGCGCGCGCCAGGCGATCGTGGTGGGCGACCCGCAGATTGCCGCCGCCGCGCGCAAAGTCAACGCGGAAATCGTCTTCTTCGAAATCAAGCGCCGCTGGCTCCCGCTCATACTCAAGGAAATGCGGGTCCACCAGTGGGTCAAGAATGTCCTGATCTTCGTGCCGCTTCTCACGGCGCACCGCTTCACCGATCCGCAGGCCGTGTTCGCAACGTGCGTGGCGTTCCTGTCGTTCAGCCTGGGCGCTTCGTCGGTCTATCTGCTCAACGACATGCTCGACCTCGACGCCGACCGCCGGCACGCGCGCAAGCGTAGCCGCCCGTTCGCCTCGGGCAACTTGCCGCTGTCGCTCGGCATCGTGCTGACGATCGTTCTGCTCGGCGCGGCCGGCACGCTCGCCACACTGCTGCCCTGGGAGTTCCGCGCCGTGCTCGCCGCCTATATGGCCGCGACCGTCGCCTATTCGTTCTTCCTGAAGCGCCTCACGCTCGTCGACGTCTTCACGCTGGCCTGCCTCTATACCGTGCGCGTGATCGCCGGCGGCGCATGCAACCACATCGCGCTCTCGTACTGGCTCATTCTCTTTTGCGTGCCGATTTTCCTGAGCCTCGCCATGCTCAAGCGTTACGTGGAACTCGAAGCGATCCTCAAGCAGGGCAAAACCGAAGCCGCGGGGCGCGGATACATCACCCAGGACATGTCGATCCTGCGTTCGTTCGGTACCGCGGCGGCCTATCTCGCCGTGCTGGTGCTCGCGCTGTATCTGAATTCGCCCGAACTGAAACTCCTCTACCGGCATCCGCAACTGCTCTGGGCCGTTTTCGCGCTCACGCTGTACTGGGTCAGCCGGATCTGGATGCTCGCCTTTCGCGGCCAGATGCACGACGACCCGATCGTGTTCACCTTCAAGGACCGCGCGAGCTGCAGCGTGATCGGTCTGTGCTGCGTGTGCATGGTGCTCGCGATCTAGATATTTGCGTTACCGCTTGCCGGCAACGCAAGCGTAGCGCCCGCCGAAGAACACGAGCGGCGCGCATTCGTCGAGCGAGAATGCCAGTACCTCGCCGACGAACAACGTGTGATCGCCGCACGGGTGGCGGTCAGCCATACGCAGTCCGAAGCGTGCTGCGGCACGCTCCAGCAGGACGACGCCGCCTAGCCCGTCGACTTCGGTGAAGCTCGGCGCCAGGGCGCCCTGCGGCTCTCCGGCGAAATGACGGCTGTGCGACTCCTGGTCGGCGGAGAGCACGCTCACGCCGAAGCGCTCCGCCCGCATGAGACGCTCGTGCATGCGCGCATGATGTCCGACCGACACGACGATGAGCGGCGGCCTGAGCGACCCGGACATAAAGGCATTGGCCGTCATCGCGTGCAGGCTCTCGCCGCTGCCGGTCGAGATCACGACTACGCCCGTCGCGAAGCGGCCTAGCGCCGTGCGCAAGAGACGCTCGTCGAAGGGCGGGCGGCCCTCGGCGCAAGCGGGTCCAGGCCGCGTAGCCGGATCGGCATCGGCAATGCCATCGCGCAGGGGAATGGCAGTGTGGCTCGCTGCAAGGCCGTATGCACTCATGGTCTGGTCTCCTTCCGCACTCTCGGGTGAGCGCGCTTGTATGGCGCTCGTGATTGACTTGGTATTTGGCGTTTTCTTGTTTTCGTGTCGGTATGCCA
>NZ_BAXZ01000012.1 GCF_000684975.1 Paraburkholderia acidipaludis NBRC 101816
TCTCAGATAGTTCAGGCTGCGCTCTGCTGATACTGGATCTTGTGCAGATGCGCGTACAGCCCGCCGTGCTCGAGCAGTTGCTGGTGCGTACCCGATTCGACGATATGGCCGCCATCCATCACGAGGATGCGGTCCGCGCGCTCGATCGTCGAGAGGCGGTGCGCGATCACGAGCGTCGTGCGCCCGCGCATGAGCGTCTCCAGCGCCGCCTGCACGTGGCGCTCCGATTCCGAATCCAGAGCCGACGTTGCCTCGTCGAGGATCAGGATCGGCGCGTCCTTGTAGATCGCGCGAGCGATTGCGAGACGCTGGCGCTGGCCGCCCGAGAATTTCATCCCGTTATCGCCGATCAGCGTATCCATGCCGTCGGGCAGCGCCGAAACCGTCTCCCAGAGGTTCGCGGCCTGCAGCGCGCGCTTCACGCGCTCGCGGTCGGCCGTTTCGCCGTAGGCCACGTTGTTGGCGACCGTATCGTTGAACAGCACCACGTCCTGGCTCACCATCGCGATCTGCCGGCGCAGCGCATGGATGTCGTAGTCGGGAATCGGCACGCCGTCCACCAGCACGCTGCCGCCCGTCGGATCGAAAAAGCGCGGCAGCAGATTCACGAGCGTCGTCTTGCCGCTGCCCGAGGGGCCGGCCAGCGCCACCATCTCGCCGGGCCTGACCCGGAACGACACATGGTCGAGCGTCGCACGATGGCTCGCCCCGTAGGCAAACGAAACATCGCGGAACTCCACCTCGCCGCGCGCCCGTTCGAGCGGCAGGCCGCCGCCGGGCGGCTCCGGCGGCTCGTCGATCAGCCCGAAGATCAGCTCCGCCGCGGTCATCCCGCGCTGCAAGGGCTGGTTCACGTCGATCAGGTGCTTGAGCGGCGAGATCACGAGCAGCATCGACGTGACGAACGCGACAAAGCCGCCCACCGTCGTCTGGTCGTTTGCCGCCTGCACGACCGCAATGCTGACGACGAGCGCGAGCGCGATCGACGCAAGAAACTGGGTGAGCGGCTGCGCGAGCCCGCCCGAGACCGTCATGCGCATCTGGTAGCCGCGCAGGCGCTTGCTCAACGCGCCGAAGCGGTCTTTTTCGTACTGCTCGCCGTTGTGCACCTTGACGACCTTGTACCCGCCCACGGTCTCCTCGACGATGTACGACAGCTCGTTCGTGAACGTCTGATGCTCGCGGTTCAGGCGCCGCAGACGCCGGTTGATCTTGCTCACGAGCCAGCCGATGCCGGGCAGCAGCACCGCGACGATCAGCGTGAGCCGCCAGTTCAGATAGAACAGATAGCCGAGCAGGAATACCACCGTGAGCGAATCGCGCACGATCGTGACCAGCACGCCGAGCAGCACGCCAAGAATCTGGTTGACCTCGAACACGATCGCGTTGATCACCGTGCTCGCGGTCTCGCGCTGAAAGAAGCCGACGCTGGCATGGATCATCCGCTCGAACATCTTGAGCCGCAGCGAGAGCAGCACGCGGTTCGAGACGTACTGCAGCAGATAGCCGGACGCATATTGCGCGAGGCCGCGCACGAGCGAGAGGCCGACGATCGCCGCGGGCACGATCCATTTCGCCCTGGAAGCGCCGTGCGTGCCGAAGCCGTCGTCGAGCAGCGGCTTCAGCAGGGCCGGAATGCCGGCCTCCGTGGCCGCCACGACGGCCATCGCCAGGATGCCCGCGAGAAGCACCCAGGCGAGGGGCTTCACGTACGGCCATAGCCGGCGGCCGATCAGTAGCGGCGACGACTTCGTGCCGGAGCCGATCGGCTTGCTCAAGGTTGACTTCTCGCTCAAAATGCCCTCGAAAAATGCGGATGAAGCTGTCCGCCGGCAGGCGCACGCCTGGCGGACAAACGGGTACGCCATTGTAAACGCTCGGCCGGGCCGGCGATGCGTAGGATCTGCCGACGCGGTTCGCGTGCTGGCAACGTTTTTGGATATACTCCCTTGCTCGGCTTCGGCGCGATGCAAGCGGGACGAAAGGCGCGCCGCCAGCCCCTCTCCCCCTTCACCGCGCCCGGGCCGATCCGTAGCCGGTCTCCGGCGATATTCGCCCCCTTCTTCGAGCCGTCGCGACCTAGCACCGATGAGTGATAGCGGCAAATTCAGCGCCCAATCCGATGCGATCAGTGTCATCGTCATCGTCAAAAACGAAGCCCATGATATTCGGGACTGCCTCGCTTCGGTTCACGGCTGGGTCGGCGAAATCGTCGTGCTCGACTCGGGCAGCACCGACGGCACTCAGGCGATCTGCCGCGAGTTCGGCGCCACGGTCGTCGAAACCGACTGGCCCGGCTTCGGACCGCAAAAACAGCGCGCCCTCGAAGCGGCCCGCGGCCCCTGGATACTGTCGCTCGACGCCGACGAACGCATTCCCCCCGCGCTGCGCGACGAAATTCTCGCGAGCGTGAAGGCGAGCGCCGCCGACCTGTTCCGGCTGCCGCGCCGGTCGAACTATTGCGGCCAGTGGATACGCCATTCGGGCTGGTCGCCCGATTACGTCACGCGGCTCTTTCGCCGCGACGCGGCGCATTTCTCGAACGATCTCGTGCATGAGCGCGTGATCGCCGCGCCCGACACACGCCTCGGCACGCTCTCCGAGCCGCTGATGCACTACAGCTTCCGCGACTTTTCCGAAGTGCTCGGCAAGATCGACAGCTATTCGAGCTACGGCGCGACGCAGCGGGCCGCGCGCGGTCAACCTGGCAAACGCAGTGGCGGCGTCGGCCGCGCACTGCTGCACGGATTCTGGACCTTCGTGCGCACGTGGATCATCCAGCGCGGCTTTCTCGACGGCAAGATGGGGCTCGTGCTGGCGATTTCCAACGCCGAAGGCACCTACTACCGTTATCTCAAGCTGATGCTGCTCGAAGCCGAGCCGACCCGCGAAGGCACGAAAAAACCATGAACGGGCGGCACGACATGCTGGTTTCCGTGATCGTCAGCACCTATAACCGTCCCGATGCGCTCGAACGCGTGCTGGCCGGCTGTGCTGCGCAGAACGATACGAACTACGAAATCATCGTTGCCGACGACGGCTCGGGCGACGCGACGCGCGAGACGGTCGCGGCCTGTGCCGAGGCGTCTGCCGTGCGCATCGAGCACGTATGGCACCCGGACGACGGCTTCCGGCTGGCCGAGATCCGCAACAAGGGCATTGCCAAAGCGCGCGGCGACTACCTGGTCTTTCTGGACGGCGACTGCGTTCCGCAGCACGACTTCGTCGCGCGGCACCGGCAGCTCGCGAGCGAGGGCGCCATCGTCACCGGCAGCAGGATCCTGCTGGACGAAACGCTCACGCGCGAGGTGATCGAGCGCAAGGTGGCTTTGCCCGACCAAGGTTTCGGCTTCTGGGCACGGCAGCGCGTGGGCGGCCACGTCAACAAGATTGCGCCGCTCCTCGTCAAGCTGCCAGACCGCACATGGCGCGTTGTCGAGCAGTTCAAGTGGCGCGGCATCAAGGGCTGCAACATGAGCGCCTGGCGCCGCGATCTGGAGCGCGTGAACGGCTTCGACACCAGCTTCGTCGGCTGGGGGCACGAAGATGCCGATCTCGTGATCCGGCTCGCCAACTGTGGCGTGCACCGCAAGCTCGGCGCCTATGCCACCGAAATCTTCCACCTGTGGCACCGCGAGCAGCCGCGCACGCAGGCCAGCCCCAACTACGAACGGGTCAAGGCACGCATTGCCGATGGCTCGGTGCGCGCCGAGCGGGGCCTTGCCGAACTGCCGCAATGAACGCTCCGGGGGCGCCGCGCCCCCGGGCTTGCAAGTCGCGCCACAACCTCAGTAAAGGATCTCGATCGAGCTGTCGGCGAACTCGCCGCGCAGCGCCGCGAGCAGGTCGTCGGTAGGCTTGACGCGCCAGGCGTCGCCCAGGCGCACCTCGCCCTCGGCACGCTCGTTGCGGTAGACGATCTGGACGGCGAGCCCGTTGGGAATCGCGGCTTGCGTGCGTTCGCCGCGATCGCGCCCGAAGCCGCCGCGTCCGCGCGCCTCGACCACCGGCGCGGGCAGCGTGTCGTCGGGCTTCGCGCGATGCGCTTCCAGCACGCTACGCAGCGCGTGGGCGTCGGCATTGCCGTTCATCTGCAGCTTCACGGCCTGCGCATAGCGGCTGCGCGCGCGCTCCAGATCCATGACCGTGTCCACCGTGAAGCGGATGCCGCCCGTGAACGCGTCGTTGCGCGCCCCGCCCTGCACGACGAGCAGTTCGTCTTCCTTGAAGAGCGCCTTGTGCGCCTCGTACTGCTCGTTGAACACCGTCACTTCGCACTGGCCGGAGCCGTCGTCGAGCAACGCGATAAGCATCTTGCCGCGCTGGGTCATTTGCGTGCGCAACGAGGCGATCACGCCCGCGATGAGCTTGTCGCGCCCTTCCTTCAGGTCGCCGATCTTCTGGCGCACGAAGCGGCGGACCTCGTCCTTGTACGCGTCGAAGAGGTGGCCCGAGAGATAGAAGCCAAGCGCCCCCTTCTCCTCCTGGAGCTTGCGTTTTTCGGCCCATGCGGGTTCGTCCACCAGCTCATGCGCGGCGAGCGGCGCGTCGCCCATGTCGAAGAGGCCGGCCTGCATGGCATTGGCGCTCGCCTGGTCGGCGGCTTCCATGGCCATCGGCACGGAAGCGAGCAACTGCGCGCGGTTCGCGTGCACCGTGTCGAACGCGCCCGCGCGGATCATCGCCTCGATCGTGCGGCGGTTCACGACACGGCGGTCGATGCGCTCGCAGAAGTCGAACAGGTCCTTGAAGAGGCCGCCTTCTTCGCGCGCGCGCAAAATCTCTTCGATGGCGCTCTGGCCGCTGCCCTTGATCGCGCCGAGGCCGTAGCGGATCGTGCGCGAGCGCGAGCCGTCCACCTCGGCTACCGGCTCGAAGCGGTACGCCGAAGCATTGATGTCCGGCGGCAGCACGGCCATCTTGTTCGTGAGGCAGTCCTCGAAGAGGATCTTCACCTTGTCGGTGTCGTCCATGGCGAGCGACATATTCGCCGCCATGAATTCGGCCGGATGGTGCGCCTTGAGCCACGCCGTGTGATAGGCGAGCAGCGCGTAGGCGGCCGCGTGCGACTTGTTGAAGCCGTAGCCCGCGAACTTCTCCATCAGGTCGAAGGTTTCGTCGGCCTTCTCGCGCGTGAGGCCGTTTTTCGCGGCGCCCTCGGCGAAGATCTCGCGGTGCTGGGCCATCTCCTCGGGCTTCTTCTTGCCCATCGCGCGGCGCAGCAAGTCCGCGCCGCCGAGCGAGTAGCCGCCGATGATCTGCGCCATCTGCATCACCTGCTCCTGATAGACCATGATGCCGTAGGTCTCTTTCAGAACCGGTTCGACGCGCGGATCGGGATATTCCACCACTTCGCGGCCGTGCTTGCGCGCGCAGAAGCTCGGGATCAGGTCCATCGGGCCCGGACGATACAAGGCCACGAGCGCGATGATGTCCTCGAAGCGGTCGGGCTGCGCGTCCTTCAGCATGCCCTGCATGCCGCGGCTTTCCAGCTGGAACACGGCAACCGTATTGGCTTTCTTGAGGATCTGGAACGAGGCCGCATCGTCTAGCGGCACCTGCGCGAGCGACCAGTCTTGCTTCGACGGGTCGAGCATGCGGATGTAGCGCTCGGCCCAGTCGAGAATCGTGAGCGTGGTCAGGCCCAGAAAGTCGAACTTCACGAGCCCGACGGCTTCCACGTCGTCCTTGTCGTACTGGCTCACTACGCCGCTTTCGTCGCCCTGCGTGTAGAGCGGGCAGAAGTCGGTGAGCTTGCCCGGCGCGATCAGCACGCCGCCCGCGTGCATGCCCACGTTACGCGTGAGGCCCTCCACGCGCTGCGCGAGGTCGAGCAGCTGGTGCACTTCGTCTTCGTTGTCGTAGCGCTCCTGCAGGAGCGGCTCTTCCTTCATCGCGTCCGCGATCGTGACGTGCTTGCCCGGCTTGAACGGAATCAGCTTCGCCACGCCGTCGGTGAAGTTGTAGCCGAGGTCGAGCACGCGGCCGATGTCGCGCACCGCCGCCTTCGCGGCCATGGTGCCGAAGGTGGCGATCTGCGAGACCGCGTCGGCGCCGTACTTCTCCTTCACGTACTGAATCACGCGATCGCGCCCGTGCTGGCAGAAGTCGATGTCGAAGTCGGGCATCGAAACGCGTTCCGGATTCAGGAAGCGCTCGAACAGCAGGTTGTAGCGCAGCGGATCGAGGTCGGTAATGCCGAGCGCGTAGGCAACGAGCGAGCCCGCGCCCGAGCCCCGGCCCGGTCCCACCGGCACGCCGTTGTTCTTCGCCCAGTTGATGAAGTCCGCGACGATCAGAAAGTAGCCCGGGAAGCCCATCTTGATGATGGTCTTGCACTCGAAGTCGAGACGCTCGTAGTAGCGCGCGCGTTCGCTCTCGCGTTCGGCCTCGTTCGGATAAAGCTGCACGAGGCGCTTTTCGAGGCCCTCTTTCGAGAGCTGCACGAGGTAGTCGTCAAGCGACATGCCGTCGGGCGTCGGGAACAGCGGCAGCTTCGGCTTGCCGAGTTCGAGCTTGAGATTGCAGCGCTTCGCGATCTCGACCGTGTTCGCGACCGCCGACGGAATGTCCGCGAACAGCGCGGCCATTTCGTCCTGGGTCTGAAAGCGCTGGTCGGTGGTGAAGCGCTTCTGGCGGCGCGGATTCGCGAGGATGTCGCCTTCGGAAATGCACACGCGGGCTTCGTGCGCCGTGTACTCGTCGCCTTCCATGAACTGCATGGGGTGCGTGGCGACCACGGGCAGCTTCAGTTCCGCCGCAATTGCCACGGCCTGCTGGACGTACTGCTCGCCGCCGGGCTGGCCGCAGCGTTGCAGTTCGACATAGAAGCCGTTCGGGAAAAGGTTCGCCCAGCGCTGCGCGTGGCGCTTCGCGCTTTCGACGTTGCCCGCCGCGAGCGCGAGGCCGATGTCGCCCTGCTGCGCGCCCGAGAGCGCGAGCAGCCCTTCGCCCAGTCCCGCTTCCAGCCACGCGACGTCGATTTCGGCGCGCCCCCGGTACTGGTTCGTGAGCCACGCCTTCGAAAGCAGCTCGCACAGGTTCAGATAGCCGCGTTTGTCCTTCACGAGCAGCAAAAGGCGCGAAGGCTTGTCGCGGTCGTCCGGATTCATGATCCAGACGTCACAGCCGGCGATGGGTTTGACCCCTTTGCCGCGCGCTTCCTGGTAAAAACGAACGAGGCCGAATGCGTTGCCGAGATCGGTGAGCGCGAGCGCCCCCTGGCCGTCTTTGGCCGCCGCCTTGACGAGGTCGTCGAGGCGCACGATGCCGTCGGCAATCGAGAATTCGGAGTGGACGCGAAGATGAACGAAGCGGGGATCTGACATGGGCGTCATTGTAACGCTTGCCTCGCGCGAATTCCGGCTGCGAAGCGGGCCAACGAACCGGGTGTTTTAACGCCGCACTCGCTGCCGCGTCAAACGCTCGCACCGCCGCCGGACGCCCCGGGGTTCCGCTTGAGGGATAATAGAGGATTGCGCCCGCCGCCTTACGCGAGTCCAAAGCGGCCCCAACGCGGATTTCAGGCGGGCGGGTTTCACCGGTTCAAGCCATGCCCATTCTCAATCTCTCCGCCTACCAGTTCGCAACGCTCGACAAGACCGCCGAATGGCGCCCGCAAGTCCTCGAGCGCTGCAAGTCGCTCGATTTGCGGGGCACGATCCTGCTCGCGCCGGAAGGCATCAACCTGTTCGTGGCCGGCGAGGAAGCTGCCGTTCGCACGTTCATGGACTACATCAACCACGATCCGCTGTTCGAAGGCAAGTTCGCGACGCTCCGGTTCAAGGAAAGCTTCTCGGATACCCGCCCCTTCAATCGCATGCTCGTGCGCCTGAAGCGCGAGATCATCACGATGAAGAAGCCCGCGATCCGTCCCGAAGAAGGCCGCGCGCCCTCGGTCGCGCCCGCCACGCTCAAGACCTGGCTCGACCGCGGCCATGACGACGAAGGCCGCCCCGTCGTGATGCTCGACACGCGCAACGCCTTCGAGGTGGACGTCGGCACGTTCGAGCACGCGCTCGACTACCGCATCAGCAAGTTCAGCGAATTCCCCGGCGTGATCGAGGCGAACCGCGCGGATCTGGAAGGCAAGACGGTGGTGTCGTTCTGCACGGGCGGCATCCGCTGCGAGAAGGCCGCGATCCATATGAAGGAAGTGGGGATCGAGAGCGTCTATCAGCTCGAAGGCGGCATTCTCAAGTATTTCGAGGAAGTGGGCGGCGCGCACTACACGGGCGACTGCTTCGTGTTCGACCAGCGCACCGCACTCAACCCCGAGCTCGAACCGACCGACACGGTGCAGTGCTTTGCGTGCCGCGCTATCGTTACGCCGGCCGAGCAGGCTTCGCCGCTCTACGTCGCGGGCAAGAGCTGCCCGGCGTGCCATCCGGCGCGCGACGAGGGCGGCGCAACGGCACAAGCCGGCGCGGCGGCGTGAAGCCCGGGTTGGCATGAGCGTGACGGCGGCAGGCAACGGCTCCCATCGCACGTACCGCGGCCGCTTCGCGCCCTCGCCCACCGGCCCGCTGCACTTCGGCTCGCTCGTCTCGGCGCTCGCGAGCTGGCTCGACGCCCGCGCACATGGCGGCGCGTGGCTCGTGCGGATCGAGGACATCGACGCGCCGCGCACGGTGCCCGGCGCCGCCGAAGACATTCTCGCGACGCTCGAACGCTTCGGCTTTCACCCCGACGAGGCGCCCGTCCGGCAGAGCGCGCGCCTCGATCTCTACCGCGCGGCGCTGGACCGGCTGCTCGCGACAAGCCACGTTTATCCTTGCGGCTGCACGCGCAAGGAAATCGCCGATTCGCAACTTCACGTCCATCGGCGCAACACCACGCTGATCTACCCCGGCACCTGCCGCGACGGCCTGCACGGCAAGCGCGCACGGGCCTGGCGCCTGCGCGTGCCGGACGATGCCGATACGGATGCCACGATCCGCTTCGACGATCGCTGGCAAGGCCCGCAATCGCAGGACCTGGCGACCGAGGTCGGCGACTTCGTGTTGCTGCGCGCCGACGGCCAGTGGGCCTATCAGTTGGCGGTGGTCGTGGACGACGCCGAGCAGGGCATCACGCACGTGGTGCGCGGCGCGGATCTGCTCGACTCCACGGCGCGGCAGATCTGGCTGCAGCAGTGCCTCGGCGTGCCAACGCCCGCCTGGCTGCACGTGCCGATCGTGACCAACGCCGAGGGCGAAAAACTGTCCAAGCAGACTGGCGCGCAGCCGCTCGACTCGTCGCGGCCGCTCGATGCGCTGGTTGCAGCCGCGCGGCATCTGGAACTCGATTTGCACGATCCGGCGCCGGCGTCGCTCGAAGCGTTCCAGGCCGATGCGATCGACGCGTGGCGGCGCAGGCTCGCGCAACGGTCCGCTGCGGCCTGAGCGCGGCGATGCTGAAAGCGCTACCCAGAAATGCAAAACGGCGTGCCCCAAAGCACGCCGTTTCTCTACCCGCCAAAGCCTCGCGTCAGTTCGACGAAGACGACGAAGGCTTGTTACGCCACGCCGACCCCAAGCCGCCCAGCAGCGCCGCAAGCGGCTGCTTCGACTGCGGTTTCTGCGACGCGCCGGCGCTCGCGGCCGGCTGGTCTTCGGCGGCTTTGCGCGCGCTCGGCGACGGCTCGTAGGGCTTCAGGAAGAACTCGTCGACCGGCTGTGAGCGGCGATGATGCGGCCGGTCGAACGACGCCGTGCTGCGATGGCCGCTGCGCTCGCCGCGCCCCTCGTAGCCGTCACGCTCGCGCCGGCCGCGGCTGCTGCCCTCGTGATGCGGCACGGGCGTGTCGACAACAAGCCGCTCCACCGTGAGCGGACGCTTGATGAGTTTTTCGATGTCCGCCAGCTGCTTCTTCTCGCTCGGACTGCACAGCGAGAGCGCGTCGCCCGAGGCACCCGCGCGGCCCGTGCGGCCGATGCGGTGCACGTAGTCTTCCGCATTGAACGGCAGGTCGAAGTTGATGACGGCCGGCAGCTCGGCGATATCGAGGCCGCGCGCGGCCACGTCGGTCGCGACGAGCGCCTCGATCTCGCCGCGCTTGAAGGCGTCGAGCGCCTGCATGCGCTCGCTTTGCGAGCGGTCGCCGTGAATCGCCGTCGCGACGATGCCCTGCTTCTCGATCAGGCGGGCGAGACGGCTCGCGCCGATCTTGCTGTTGCAGAACACGATCACCTGCTTCAGGCCGCGATCGCGGATCAATTGGACAACGGCGCCGGTCTTGTCGCCCTCGTGCACCTCGTACACGATCTGCGTGACGTTGGTGGCCGTGGAGTTGCTGCGCGCGACCTCGATGGTCTGCGGCGAACGCAGATACGTCGCGGCGAGCTTCTTGATTTCGGGCGAGAACGTGGCCGAGAACAGGAGCGTCTGGCGTTCCTTCGGCAGCAGGTTGATGATGCGCTGGAGGTCCGGCAGGAAGCCCATGTCGAGCATGCGGTCGGCTTCGTCGAGCACGAGCATCTGCACCTGGCCGAGATTCGTGGTCTTCTGCTGGACGTGGTCGAGCAGGCGGCCCGGCGTCGCGATCAGGATCTCGACGCCGCGGCGCAGCTCGTCGGACTGCGGATTCATGTCCACGCCGCCGAACACCACGGCGCTGCGCAGCGGCGTGTGCACGGCATACGAGCGCACGTTGGCGGCGACCTGGTCGGCCAGCTCCCGCGTGGGCGTGAGGATCAGCGCGCGCACCGGGTGGCGCGCGGGCGAAGCGCTCGTGCTGGCGCCGGGCAAGAGGCGCTGGATGATCGGCAGCGAGAAGCTCGCGGTCTTGCCGGTGCCGGTTTGCGCGGCGCCCATCACGTCGCGGCCCGTGAGCACGACGGGGATCGCCTGCGCCTGGATCGGCGTAGGCGTCGTGTAGCCCTGGTCCTTGATGGCCTTGAGAATTTCAGGTGCAAGGCCGAACTGGTCGAAGGTCGCAGTGCTGGGCTTGACGTCGGTGTCGGACATGGTGGCTTCGCTATAAAGGCGCTTTGGCGCATGGCGCGGTGGCATTTGCGCCACCCGCATCAACAGATCGCGGGTCGCCGCGGGTCACCGGGGGTCGCAAGCGGTACGCCCGGCGCAGGTCACCCGGCGTACGGCCGGGGTGGCCTCGGGGTGGTCGCGGGATGACCTCGAAGGTCGGGGGTACCTTGAAGGTGCTTCTCACGCCCACAGCTCGGCCGTCAGGCAGACAGGCGCAGCAACGCGCACCCCGCCGAAAGGGCGGTATTGTAGCACTGCGACATGAAACTCACGGTCAGCACGCTACAGGTCTCTCTAACGGCGCTCCGAACTGCCGGCATCCCTACCGGCCAACGCGGATGCGCATGTTGTGGCCCCATATGCACGCGAAACCCGCCCGCGCCCTCACCAGGTCTCGCGCATCACCATCAGTCGCAGTTCGGTCATGTCCTCGATGGCGTAGCGCACACCCTCGCGCCCCAGCCCCGAATCCTTCACGCCGCCATACGGCATGTTATCGACGCGAAATGACGGAATATCGTTGATCACCACGCCGCCCACTTCGAGCGTATCCCAGGCGCGATGAGCATTCGCGAGCGAATCGGTGAACACGCCCGCCTGCAGGCCGAAATCGCTGTCGTTGACGACCTTCAACGCCTCGCCGAAATCGTCGAAACGTTCGAGGATCGCCACGGGGCCGAATGCCTCGCGGCGGTAAAGATCGGTGTCGCGGCCCACGTTCTCGAGCAGCGTTGCCTCGAACATCGCGCCGTCCACCTTGCCGCCCGCAATGATTTTCGCGCCCGCCGCCACCGCCGCCTCCATCCAGCCCGCGAGGCGCCGCGACTCCGACTCCGAGATCATCGGCCCGACGAAGGTCTTCTCGTCCTTCGGGTCGCCCATCTTGAGCGACTTCGTCTTTGCGATCAGCTTCTCGCGCAGCGCGTCGTAGATCGAGGCGTGCACGAGAATGCGCTGCACGCCGATGCAGCTTTGCCCCGACTGGTAGTACGCGCCGAAGGCGAGGCGGTCGACCACATAGTCGAGCTTGCCGGCCTGGTCCGCGTCGACGACAGCCGCGGCGTTGCCGCCCAGTTCCAGCACCACCTTCTTCTTGCCCGCCTTCGCTTTCAGATCCCAACCGACCGCGGGCGAGCCCGTGAACGAGAGCAGCTTGAAGCGTTCGTCGGTGGTGAAGAGATCGGCGCCGTCACGGTGGGCGGGCAGGATCGAGAAGGCACCCTTCGGCAGGTCGGTTTCCGCCAGCACCTCGCCGATGATGAGCGCGCCCACCGGCGTGCGGCTCGCGGGCTTGAGCACGAACGGCACGCCGGCGGCGAGCGCGGGCGCGACCTTGTGCGCGGCCAGATTGAGCGGGAAGTTGAACGGCGAGATGAACGAGCACGGCCCGATCGCCACGCGCTTCACGTAGCCGTGATAACCCTTCGCGCGCGCCGAGATTTCGAGGTTGATGATTTCGCCGTCGATGCGCACCGACTCTTCGGCGGCGACGCGAAACGTGTCGATGAGGCGCGTGACCTCGCCGCGCGAGTCGTTGATCGGCTTGCCCGCCTCGATGCACAGTGCCATCGCGAGCTCGTCGAAGCGTTCGCGAAAGCGCGCGACGCAGTGGTCGAGCACCGCCTGGCGCTTGAAGGGCGGGAACGCGCGCAGCGCGGGCATGGCCGCCTCGGCGGCGGCGATCGCCTGATCGATCGCCTTCGCGTCGGCGAGCGCGACGCGCGTGGCAACCTCGCCGCTGTATTTGTCGGTGACGTCGAGGTCGGTATTCGCCGCTACCGCGACGTTCGCGAGATAGTACGGATAGGTCGGTTTCAGCATAACGGGGTCTCCGTGAAGCGCAGCGGCCCGCGCCGCGCACTAGATGAGCCTGCGCACCTCATTAATCGCCATCCGCGCGAGGCGCGCGCACCGCGGACTGCGCAGCAAGGCGCACGCCCATGCAGGCTTGCCGGCGTCAGAGCTGCGCGGAAAGCCGCTTGATCTCGCGGTTCAGCACCCGCTCGTTGTCGGTGTAGTCGATCGGCACGTCGATCACGTGCACGCCCGGCGTCGCGAAGCACTGTTCGAGCAGCGGCGCGAGTTCGTCCGCGGCCTGCACGCGGTGGCCGAACGCGCCATAGCTCTGCGCGTACGCAACGAAGTCGGGGTTCTGCAGCGTCATGCCGTAATCGGGGAAGTTCATGTTCTCCTGCTTCCAGCGGATCATGCCGAACGCGTCGTCGCGCAACAGCAGCACGACGAGGTCGAGCTTCAGGCGCACGGCCGTCTCCAGCTCCTGGGAATTCATCATGAAGCCGCCGTCGCCGCAGACGGCCATCACGCGCCGCTCGGGGTGCACGATCTTCGTGGCGATCGCCGAAGGCAGCCCCGCGCCCATCGAGGCGAGCGCGTTGTCGAGCAGCAGCGAATTCGGCTCGTGGGCGCGGTAGTAGCGCGCGAACCAGATCTTGTACATGCCGTTGTCGAGGCACAGGATGCCGTCCTCGGGCATGGTCTCGTAGACGTCGTGCACGAGCCGCACGGGATAGATCGGAAAACGCGGATCGTGCTGCCCCTTGGCGAGATGGGCGTCGAAATGGCGCTTGATCTCCTCGAAGCGCGTGAAATCCCACGCGTGTTCGCGCGTCTTGAGACTCTCCTTCATCTGCCAGACGGCGTTGGCGATGTCGCCCACCACTTCGATCTGCGGAAAGTACACGGGATCGACTTCCGCGCCGAGGAAGTTCACGTGGATCACGGTCCTCGCATCGGCGCTGCGCATGAAGAACGGCGGCTTTTCGATGACGTCGTGGCCGACGTTGATGATGCAGTCGGCGTGCTCGATCGCACGGTGGACGAAGTCGCCGTCGGAGAGCGTGGCGTTGCCGAGCCACAGCGGGTGCGATTCGTCGATCACGCCCTTGCCCATCTGCGTGGTGAAGAACGGGATGCCGGCGGCGTCGACGAACTCGCGCAGCACGTTGCGCGTGGTCTTGCGGTTGCCGCCCGCGCCGATCATGAGGACCGGATGGCGCGCCGAGCAGATCGCGGCCACCGCATGCGCGACGGCCTTTTCCTCGGCGATCGGCCGGCGGCTGTAGCTCTTCGGGATGGGCTTGCCGTCGCCCTCTTCGTCGGCCACGTCCTCGGGCAGCTCCAGATGCACGGCGCCCGGACGCTCCTGCTCCGCCTGGCGGAACGCCTCGCGCACGAGCGCCGGAATATTGCCGATGGAGACGATCTGGCGCGCGTACTTCGTGAGCGGCTCCATCATGCGCACGACGTCGACGATCTGGAAGTGGCCCTGCTTGCTCGACTTGATGGGCTTTTGCCCCGTGACCATCAGCATCGGCATGCCGCCGAGCTGCGCATAGGCCGCGGCCGTGACGAAATTGGTCGCGCCGGGGCCGAGCGTGGCGAGACACACGCCGGTGCGGCCCGTGAGCCGCCCGTAGGTGGCGGCCATGAAGCCGGCGGCCTGCTCGTGGCGGGTGACGATCAGGCGGATGTTCGAGCGCCGCAGCGATTCGAGCAGATCGAGATTTTCCTCGCCGGGAATCCCGAACACATACTCGACGCCTTCGGCTTCGAGCGCTTTGACGAACAGATCCGACGCCTTCATCGACCACCTCGCGAGCGGGGACAGACAATGCCCGACAGCGTACTACCGTGGCGGATTTTCCGCCGTGACGCGGGCAGCGAGGCGCCGAGGCGCGCGGAGCGCGGGCTGCGGCGCAGGGGCGCGCCTAGCGCATGATCGTCGCGCAGCCGGCCAGCATGGGCGCGGCGTTTTCGCCCGCCATCGCGTCGTAGAGATCGGCGCGCGGGCCCTTGGTCCACCACGTATAGCGGTCGGCCTGGTACTTCACGCCCGAAGCCGCGAGGGTGGCGACGAACAGCAGGCTGCGCCCCGCCACCGGCACGATCGCGAAGCTCTGGCCGTTCTTCGCATTGAGGTAGGACACCTTGAAGGTCTTGCCGTCCGCGCAGGTGTAGCTATAGGTGCGGCGCATCTGCGTCTGGATCTCCCCTACGCTCAAGGGCGCGGCGCACACCTGCGCGGCAGCGGCGAGGCCGGCGACCACCAGCAGCGCGGCACGGGCAGCAAGCGGGGGAATGCTCATCATCGTGTTCTCCAGTCCAGGTATGACCGCTTTCCTCAGGAGCGCTCCGCCGCGTCGCCCGGCACGGGCCGCACGGCCGCCGCCGCGGCGCGGGCGCGCGTGCGCGCTTCGTCGATATCGGCGCCGCTCGCGAGCGCCACGCCCATGCGGCGCTTGACGAAGCTCTCCGGCTTGCCGAAGAGACGCAGGTCCGCGCCCGGCATCGCCAGCGCCTGCGCCACCCCTTCGAAGGCGATGCCGCGCGCCTCGAGCCCGCCGTAGATCACCGCCGAGGCGCCCGGCGCGCGCGCCGCCGTGTCGACGGGCAGGCCGAGGATCGCGCGCGCATGCAGCTCGAACTCCGAGAAGCGCTGCGACGCGAGCGTGACGAGCCCCGTGTCGTGCGGACGCGGGCTCACCTCCGAGAACCACACGTCGTCGCCGCGCACGAACAGCTCGACGCCGAAAAGACCGCGCCCGCCCAGCGCCGCGGTGACCTTGTGCGCCACCTCGCGCGAACGCGCGAGCGCCTTCGCGCTCATCGGCTGCGGCTGCCACGATTCGACGTAGTCGCCGTCCACCTGCAGATGGCCGATCGGATCGCAGAAATACGTCTGAACCTGGCCGCTCGCGGGGTCGATCGCGCGCACGGTGAGCAGCGTGATCTCATAGTCGAAGTTGATGAAGCCCTCGACGATCACGCGGCCGCGATTCACGCGGGCGCCCGCGAGCGCGTACTGCCATGCCCGCTCCACGTCGGCTTCGCTCCTCAGCACCGACTGCCCCTTGCCCGACGACGACATCACCGGCTTCACCACGCACGGGTAGCCCACCTTCGCGATACCCGCCTTCAGCTCGTCGAGCGAATCGGCAAACGCGCAAGGGGACGTGGGCAGGCCGAGCTCCTCGGCGGCGAGGCGCCGGATGCCCTCGCGGTTCATCGTGAGCTGCGTGGCGCGCGCGGTGGGAATCACTTCGGCCACGCCTTCGGACTCGACAGCCGCGAGCGCGTCGGTGGCGATGGCCTCGATCTCGGGCACGACGAGGTGCGGACGCTCGGCGTCGATCAGCGCGCGCAGCGCCTGCGGATCGGCCATGTCGATCACGTGCGCGCGATGCGCGACCTGATGCCCCGGCGCGTTCTCGTAGCGGTCCACGGCGATCACTTCGACGCCGAGGCGCTGCAGCGCGATGATCACTTCCTTGCCCAGTTCGCCGGCGCCGAGCAGCATGACGCGCGTGGCCGAAGCGGAAAGCGGCGTGCCGATGCGCTGCGCCGTTTGCATGGTCTGCATGATGTCTCCGGAATGACGGTGTTGCACGATACGAAAGAGCGCCGATGTTAACATGCGGCCCGGCCGTCACGGCGCCTGCGCGCGGACTCGAAAAGCCGCGCGGACGCACGGGATTCAACGTTTGCGCTCGCATGCAGCGCCACTACTGCGTTACGCTTACGCCTTCGCCGTTTTTCGCCTTTTTTCGCCGTCTACGAGAGGACCCATGCGATGCCCATCCGTTTGAGCGCACGCCCCGGCCGGCGCCCTTCCGAGCGCAACCTGCGCCTGCACGCAGGACGGATCGCGTCGCGCGTGGCGCCCTTCATGGCGCCCTTCGCCGCCGCCCTGATGCTGGCCGCCTGCAAGATCCCGGTGCATCAGGACTCGTCCGCGCCGCCGCCCGATCCTTTTACGCCCGCCGCGACGCAGCTGCTCGACAACACGCAGTGGCAGCTCACCGAGTGGAAAAACGCCGACGGCACGCTGCGCGCCTTGCCGGGCGCCGCCGATGCGCCCGCCGCATCCACTGCCTCGGCAGCCGTCGGCAGCGCGGCGCCGAACGCGCAGGCGATCACGCTCGATCTCTCGGCCGCCACCGGCCAGCGCCGCGCAAGCGGCTTCTCGGGCTGCAATCGCTACTCCGGCAGCTACGTGCTCAAGAACGGCCTGCTCTCATTCGGGCCGCTCGCGGCCACGCGCATGGCCTGCGCCGGCGCGGGCGGGAACATCGAAGGCGCGTACCTCGACGCCCTCACGCATATCTCACGCACCGGCGTCGAGATGCGCGCGCCGCAGGCGCTTTACGTCATCCTCGATAACGGCGACCGTCTCACCTTCATGCATCCGGCCGGCAGCGCAAGCGCCGCGCAGCCGGGCCAGTGAGCGGTCGGCCAAACAGCCGCGGCGCCATGCCGCGGCAGCGCCGCCGCTTCGTCCGCTTCGTCGTTTGCGCCAGGGCTAACGGCGCGCGGCGCCCCCTGCGTCGAGGCAGGCGTGGCGCCGTAGCAACCCGCGATTCGGCCTGAGCGGGCTGAAACGTTACACTCGACGCGTTGCATTTCTTCCCTACGTAGATCTTTGGCATGCACACGGTAGTTCCTGGCTGGTTCGGCGCCTCGTCCATCTGGTTCGTCCCCCTGATCTGGCGTCTCGTCAGGGCCGCACTGCCGGGCGGCGCTGGCTTGCGCGGGCCGGGCACGATCCGGCTCTGGCTCGGCTTTTTCTGCGTGCTCGTCGCGAGCTGCACGCTCGAAGCGATGCTCGTCGACGTCGCCGGGTTCGACGCGCTCGGGCATGCGCTCGCTTCGGGGCTCGGCAAGCTGGCCGGCCACGCGGGCACGGCGCTCGCCATGACGGGCCTCTTTCTCGTCAGCCTGCCCTGGCTGATCGATTTTCGTTGGCGCGACGTACTGTTCTGGGCGGACCTGTCGCTCGGGCTCGGCTTGAACCTGCGCGCACGCCGCCGCCAGGACGGCGACAGCGCCGCCGCGCCGCGCAGCCGCCGCGCCGGTCCCGACGAGGCAAGCGTGCCGCACGGCATGGCGGGCGCGAGCACGCTCGATACGCAAGCCGCGCTGGACGGCTCGCGCCGACGCCGACCGACTGTGTGGCGGCCGGCCGCGGCCGCCGCGCGCGCTACGCCGGCCTCTGCGGCGGGAACATCTACCGCGAGCAGCGCGCCGGCACGCCCGGCGCCGGCTTCCTGGCGCGCCGAACCGAGCCTATCGGGCAATGCCGATACGACGCCCGCCCGGTCGCGCACCGAACCGGTCGTGCCCGACG
This sequence comes from Paraburkholderia acidipaludis NBRC 101816, assembly GCF_000684975.1. Taxonomy (GTDB): domain Bacteria; phylum Pseudomonadota; class Gammaproteobacteria; order Burkholderiales; family Burkholderiaceae; genus Paraburkholderia; species Paraburkholderia acidipaludis. The sequence continues at coordinate 18,110 of NZ_BAXZ01000012.1, forward strand.
GATGGCTGCGTGAGCCGATAACGGCTACGGCGCGAACCGCAGCAGCATCCGCGACGCCTTTCGACGCGCGCCGGCCGACGGCGCCCGCCGCACAGCCCGGAATACCGCCCGCCCCGCAGGTATCGGCCCGACCCACTGCGAACCAGACCGCGAACCTGGCCGGATGGCGCGCCGACACGGCCCGTACCCCCCTGCCGGGCGCTCGCCCGATTGCGTCGTCGGCATCGGCGGCGGTACAGCAGGCGCAGGCTGCCGCAGCCGCCAGCGCAGCCGCGCGCGGCTTTGCGGCCACGGCTGCCGCGCCGTTCGATCCGCTGATTTCACCGTTTGCCAGCCCGGCGCCGACCCGCCGCAGCGCTCCGCCGCCGGTCGCGGGCAGTACGGCTGCGCGCGCGGCGGCGAGTGCACCGCCCGCGCCGCGGCCCAAGCCGCCGCGTCCGTTCGTCTGGCCGACGCCGTCTACGCGCAACATGACACGAGGAGTGCCAACCGGCGCACCGGCGGCGGGTATGCCCGCGGCTACGCCGGTCGCGCCGCGCCCCACCGTTCCGGCGCCGTCCGACGCGCGCGAGCCGCTCCCGACGAGCGTGCTCGAAACGCTGCGCTCGATCGAGGAAAACGCCGCTCGCTGGACCCAGCTCGCCGGCGCGAGCCTCGCGCGGCGTAATGGCATCGACGAAGGCACGGCAGAAAGGAAGCCCGCCGCTGCGGTTACGGACGACACCGGCATGCGCGCCGTGCTGCCCGCGGCTGCCGCGCCGGAGCCCGTAGCCGAAGCGCCCGTGGCGCCGCCAGCCGTCGAAGCCCACGAGCCGGCCAAGAGCCCGGTGCCCGCATGGAGAGATCACCCTGCGCTTTCGCCCGCCGCATTCCCGGACGTCGGCGCACAAAGCGCGGCGGCGATACCGGCGGTGCCAGTTGTATCGCCCTTCGAGGCGGCGCCCTCGCTTGCCCCAGACTTGCCCGCTGTCGCGGCCGACGCGCCGACGCCGCCGCTCGCACAACCGGAGCCCTCTGCGCAAGCGGTGGAAACGTCACCCACCGAGTTCGTCCAACCGGCATGGGCCGGGGATGAGCATGGCGTCGCGCCTTGGATCCTGCTGGACGATGACACGCCCGATGACGCCGACGACGTAATGCCGACGCTCTACTCCGCTGCGCAAGAACCGGTGGAGTCGGTCGCACAGCCCGAGTCGGCGCGCGCGCACGACGCCACGCCGATCGTCCGCGAGCCTGCGATCGACGAAGACGAGGGCGCAGAGACCGAACCGGCGATCCAGAGCGCCTCCGCGCACGGGCCCGTGCCCGCAGCGGCAGCGGACGGGTCGAATGTCGTGCGCTTCCCGCGCATGACCGATGACGCCCAGCCGACCGCCATCGCAGCAGCAACCGCCCCGCATGTTGCACAAAGCGTAATCGCTGCGGACACGTTCGACTGGCAGGTCACAGCGCCGCCTTCCGCCGCAGACCCCGCGCCCTCGCCCGCCGAGACGCATGACCTCGTAGCGGAGACTGCCGAACCCGCAACGGCAGCGCCGGGCGCCGTATTCGCGTTGCCCACCGTCGCCGATGCGCAAAGTGCCCCACCACCATCGGCGCCCACCTTCGCGGCAACCGTGCTGCCGCCCATCGCGCCTTGGGACCCGGCTCCCATTGCCGTGCAGGCAGAGCCGCCGACCTTACCGGACACGCCGTCGGCATTCCTTGCGCCACCGCCGACTGCACCTGTCGCGCCTATCACACCCGCGGCACCTACGTCACCCACAGCACCCACAGCACCCATCGCGGCCGCAGCAGCCCCCGCGCCCGACCCCGCCGCGCGCCAACCGGTGCGCGGCCATGCGCCGACGAACTTCGAGTTCCAGCCGCTCAGCGCCTCCTCCGTCGATCTGCCGGGCCTCGATCTGCTCGAGCGCGCGTCGTCGGAAATCGAGCCCGTCTCCGAGCAGAAGCTCGCCGAAACGAGCCAGCTCATCGAGCAGCGTCTCCAGGAGTTCAAGGTGCCGGTCACGGTGGTCGGCGCCTCGGCGGGCCCGGTCATCACGCGCTTCGAAGTCGAGCCCGCGCTCGGCGTGCGCGGCAGCCAGATCGTCGGCCTCATGAAGGATCTCTCGCGCGGCCTCGGCCTCACGTCGATCCGCGTCGTCGAAACGATTCCCGGCAAGACCTGCATGGGGCTCGAATTGCCGAACGCGCGCCGCCAGACGATCCGCCTCTCCGAGATCCTCGAATCGGCGCCGTACGACCGCTCGCCCTCGAAGCTCACGATCGCGCTGGGCAAGGACATCGTCGGCCACCCCATCGTCACGGACCTCGCCAAGGCCCCGCACATGCTCGTGGCGGGCACGACCGGCTCGGGCAAGTCCGTCGCGATCAACGCGATGATCCTCTCGCTGCTCTACAAGGCGACGCCCGAGGACGTGCGGCTCATCATGATCGACCCGAAGATGCTGGAGCTTTCGGTCTACGAAGGCATTCCGCATCTGCTCGCGCCCGTGGTCACCGACATGAAGCTCGCCGCCAACGCGCTCAACTGGTGCGTGGGCGAGATGGAAAAGCGCTACCGGCTGATGTCGGCCGTGGGCGTGCGCAACCTCGCGGGCTTCAACCAGAAGATCCGCGACGCCGAGGCCCAGGAGAAGAAGATCGGCAACCCGTTCTCGCTCACGCCGGACGCTCCCGAGCCGCTCTCGCCGCTGCCGATGATCGTGGTGGTGATCGACGAGCTTGCCGACCTCATGATGGTGGCCGGCAAGAAGATCGAAGAGCTGATCGCGCGTCTCGCGCAGAAGGCGCGCGCCGCGGGCATCCACCTGATCCTCGCGACGCAGCGCCCCTCCGTGGACGTCATCACGGGCCTCATCAAGGCCAACATCCCGACGCGCGTGGCCTTCCAGGTCTCATCGAAGATCGACTCGCGCACGATCCTCGACCAGATGGGCGCTGAATCGCTGCTGGGCCAGGGCGACATGCTGTTCCTGCCGCCCGGCACGGGCTATCCGCAGCGCGTGCACGGCGCATTCGTGGCCGACGAGGAAGTGCACGCCGTCGTCGAGTACCTGAAGCAGTTCGGCGAGCCGGAGTACGTGGAAGGGATTCTCGACGGCCCCGCCGGCGAAGGCGCGCCGCAGGACCTCTTTGGCGACGCCCCCGAGGCCGAAGCCGATCCGCTCTACGACGAGGCCGTCGCCTTCGTCGTGCGCACGCGGCGCGCGTCGATTTCGTCGGTGCAGCGGCAGCTGCGCATCGGCTATAACCGCGCGGCGCGGCTCGTCGAGCAGATGGAAGCGGCGGGGCTCGTCTCGCCGATGGGCATCAACGGCAGCCGCGAAGTGCTCGTGCCCGGCCAGCCGGAATAAGACGCCCATAGCGGCGTGCGCTCCCGCGGGCGCACGCCGCCCGAACTTACGGCGCCACGAACTTGAAGTCGACCGGCGAGCCGATATCGAGCCGCTTCGGATCCGGCCCGAGCAGGCCCGTCTGCGGATCGCGGCGGAACACGTAGGCCGTATCGCTGTTCTGGTTGCCGACAATCAGCCAATGCCCGGTGGGATCGATCGCGAACTCGCGCGGCGACCCGCCGAGGCTCGCCTGGCGCCCCACGCGCCTGAGCTTGCCGGTGCTTGCGTCGACGGCGAAGATCGAGATGTCGTTGGCGTCGCCGCGATTCGAAACGTAGAGGAAGCGGCCGTCCGGCGACAGATGCAGCGCGGCGGCGCCCACCTTGCCCTTGAAGCCCGGCGCGGCGAGCGTCTCGACCTGTTCCACGGCGAGATGGCCGTCGCGATAGCGCAAGACGCTGACCGTGCCCGCCAGCTCGCTCGTGAGATACGCGTGGCGGCCGTCGTTGCCGAAAACCAGATGACGCGGCCCGCTGCCGGCCTTCATGTCGGTATAGCGCCATTCGGTCGGCCCGAGGAGGCCGCGGCTACCGTCCGGCGTGTAGCGATAGGCGTAGACCTTGTCGGCGCCGAGATCCTGGACGAAGAGGAAGCGGCCGTCCGGCGAGAACACCGTGGAATGCACGTGCGCATTGTCCTGGCGCCCCTTCACGGGACCGCCGCCTTCGTGGTGGACGGTGAGTACGGCCGTGCCCAGCTTGCCGCCCGCTTCGACGGGCAGCACGGCGAAGCTGCCGCCCGGATCGGCCGCAACCGAATAGTTCGCGACGAACAGATACTTGCCGTCCGGCGAGAGGCTCAGGTAGCACGGATCGTTGCCTTCGGACGACACTTTGTCGAGGAACGTGAGCTGGCCGCTCGCCGGATCGAAGCCGAACGCGCTCACGTCGCCGCGCAGCGAGGCGGGCCCGTTGTCGCCGGGCAGTTCGTTCACGGCATAAACGAAGCGCCGGTCGCGGCTCACGACGAGGTAGGACGGATTCACGGTCTTGGCGACGCTCACCTGGGTCGCGTCGCCGGTTTTCGTGTCGAAGCGGTAGACGTACAGCCCCTCGCTCTTGCCGCCCGTATAGGTGCCGACGATCAGGTCGTAGACGCCGTCCGCCGGCGCGGCGGCCGGCGACGATTGCGCGAAGGCGTGGGTGGCGGCGACGGAAACCATGATGACGAGGCCCTTGGCGAGCGATCGAAGCAGCCCACGCGGACGCGGGCCGAGTGGACGGGAAAGGCCGGGCATGCGGTATGCGTATGCAGGGCGCTGGAACATGTCGATCTCCTTTTTCTTGTGAGCCTGAAAGCGGCGCAATCATCGTGCGCGCCATGTTCTGAAGGATTTCGGCCCAGTATAAGAAAGGTTCGGCGCACGCGCGCCGCGCGTGGCCTGCTGCAAGGAAGAAACAAGGGAGGAAACATGAACGTCCATCTCGCCATCGGTCCCCTCGCCTCGCTGATCGCCGGCATCCTGATCCTCGCCGTCCCGCGCCTGCTCAACTACATCGTCGCGCTCTACCTGATCATCATCGGTCTCCTCGGCCTCTTCGGCACGAACGGGCATTTTTGACGCATCGCCCCCCGGGGCGGCCCGCGGCTGGGGTGCCGGCGCACCCAAAGTAATAAAACGCGTTGCGCGAGCGGGTTCGCACCCACTAATCTTGTGCGTGAAATCTGCCGTTAAACCCGCTATCGGACTCGCTGTCGAATCGTCCGAAAGCTGTCAAATTGCTTACCATGCCTGCACCCATTGAAGACTATGCCCTGATCGGCGACGGCCACACGGCCGCGCTCGTTTCCCGCACCGGCTCGATCGACTGGCTCTGCTGGCCGCGCTTCGACTCCGGCGCGTGCTTTGCCGCGCTGCTCGGCACCGGGGAGAACGGCCGCTGGGTCGTCAGCCCCGTCGTCGACGAAGGCGCCGAGATCAAGATCACGCGCCGCTACCGCGGCGAGACGCTGATCCTCGAAACCGATTTCGAGACGCCGAATGGCGCCGTCACGCTGATCGACTTCATGCCGCCCGGCAACGGCTGGTCGGAACTCGTGCGCATCGTGGTGGGCCGGCGCGGCACCGTGCGCATGCAGACCGAGCTGGTGCTGCGCTTCGACTACGGCTTTTCGGTGCCGTGGGTGAGCCGCCTCACCTACGAGAGCGGCATCAAGGCGACCGTCGGCCCGGACACCGTCGTGCTGCGCACGCCCGTCGACCTGCAAGGCGAGAACATGCGCACGGTCGCGCAGTTCGAGGTGAAGGAAGGCGAACGCGTGCCGTTCTCGCTGGCCTATGCGGCCTCGCATCTGCGGTTGCCGCCGCCGCGCGATCCGTTCACGGCGCTCGCGCGCACCGGGAACTTCTGGTCCGAGTGGTCCGCGCGCAGCACCGTCGAGGGCCGCTGGGCCGAGCCGATCCGCCGCTCGCTCATCACGCTGAAGGCGCTCGCCTACGAGCCCACGGGCGGCATCGTCGCCGCGCCCACCACCTCGCTGCCCGAGCAGCTCGGCGGCACGCGCAACTGGGACTACCGCTATTGCTGGCTGCGCGACGCCACGATCACGCTGCTCGCGATGATGCGCGGGGGCTACTACGACGAGGCGCGCGCCTGGCGCGCGTGGCTCGGCCGCGTGATGGCGGGCTCGCCGTCGCAACTGCAGATCATGTACGGCATTGCGGGCGAGCGGCGCCTGCCCGAATTCGAGGTGGACTGGCTGCCCGGCTACGAAAACTCCGCGCCCGTGCGCATCGGCAACAATGCGGTGGGGCAGTTGCAGCTCGACGTCTATGGCGAAGTGATGAACGCGCTGCATCTCGCGCGCGTGGGCGGCCTGCAGGCCGACGACACGGCCTGGTCGATCCAGTGCGCGATGCTCGAGCACCTCGAGACCATCTGGAGCGAACCCGACGAGGGCATCTGGGAAACGCGCGGCGGCCGCCAGCACTTCACGTTCTCGAAGGTGATGGCGTGGGTGGCGTTCGACCGCGCGGTCAAGTCGGCGGAAAAATTCGAGCTGCCGGGCCCGCTCGATCATTGGCGCGGGCTGCGCGACACGATCCACGAGACCATTTGCGCACGCAGCTTCAACAAGGCGCTCAATACCTTCACGCAGGTCTACGACGGCGCAGAGCTCGACGCGAGCCTCCTGCTCATGCCGCTCGTCGGCTTCCTGCCGGCGTCGGATCCGCGTATCGCGGGCACCGTCGCGGCCATCGAGCGCGACCTGATGTGCGAAGGCTTCGTCATGCGCTACCGCACCACCGAATTCAACGACGGCCTGCCGCCCGGCGAAGGCACTTTCCTCGCGTGCAGCTTCTGGATGGTCGACAACCTCGCGCTGCAGGGCCGGATGGACGACGCGCGCCGCATGTACGAGCGGCTCCTTTCGCTCGCGAACGACGTGGGGCTGCTCGCCGAGGAATACGACCCGATAGCGGGCCGGCTGGTGGGCAATTTCCCGCAGGCGTTCTCGCACGTGGCGCTCGTGCATACGGGGCTCAATCTCATGCGCCACGAGCAGGAAATGGCAAAGGAAACCGGCCATCCGCCGTACACCGGCGTATCGGCGGAATTCGAAACTGTTGCGGCGCCCTGACGCAGCGATCCGCTTTCATGGAGGTGCGTTAAACTATGCTTGTTGCGCCGCACAACAATATGGGGTCCGATGGAATGCCCCCAATTGCCAAGCGGCGCGAGCCCTTTTTGTCTGATGTTTCCGAAGCGCTTTTCCCCCAACCCGTCGTTCCGATATTGCGCTGCGTAAGCGTTGCGTGCCCCGGTGCGAACCACCCCATGATGCTGGAGCGTCCATGCTCTACCAAATCCGTGAATTTCAGCGCGCTTTGCTGAGCCCGCTGACGGCCTGGGCCCAGGCCGCCTCGAAATCCTTCTCGAACCCGGCCAGCCCGTTCTCCCTCGTGCCTGGCGCCAGCCGCCTCGCCGCCGGCTACGAGCTGATCTACCGGCTCGGCAAGGATTACGAGAAGCCCGAGTTCAACATCCGCCAGATCACGAAAGACGGCTTCAACATTCCCATCGTCGAACAAACGATTGTCGAAAAGCCGTTCTGCCGCCTGCTGCGCTTCAAGCGCTACGCCGACGACAGCCATGCCGTCACCACGCTCAAGGACGAGCCCGCGGTGCTCCTGTGCGCGCCGCTTTCGGGCCACCATTCCACGCTGCTGCGCGACACCGTGCGCACGCTGCTGCAGGACCACAAGGTGTACATCACCGACTGGGTCGACGCGCGCATGGTGCCGCTCGAAGCCGGCCCGTTCCACCTCGACGACTACGTCGCCTACATCCAGGAATTCATCCGCCATATCGGCGCGAAAAACCTGCACGTGATCTCGGTGTGCCAGCCCACGGTGCCCGTGCTCGCGGCGATTTCGCTGATGGCGAGCCGCGGCGAGGACACGCCGCTCACGATGACGATGATGGGCGGACCGATCGATGCGCGCCGCAGCCCCACCTCGGTCAACTCGCTCGCCACCGAGCACTCCCACGAATGGTTTGCGAACAACGTGATCCATCCGGTGCCCGCCAATTATCCGGGCGAGGGGCGCCAGGTGTATCCGGGCTTCCTGCAGCACGCGGGTTTCGTCGCGATGAATCCGAGCCGCCACGCCGCCTCGCACTGGGACTTCTACAAGAGCCTCCTGCGCGGCGACGAAGAGGACGCCGAAGCGCATCGTCAGTTCTACGACGAATACAACGCGGTGCTCGACATGGCCGCCGAGTACTATCTCGAGACCATCCAGACCGTGTTCCAGGAGTTCCGCCTTGCCGAAGGCACGTGGGACGTGTCCGGCGAGCGCGTGCGCCCGCAGGATATCAGCGCCACGGCCCTGCTCACGATCGAGGGCGAACTGGACGACATTTCGGGCTCGGGCCAGACGCGTGCCGCGCACGACCTCTGCACGGGCATTCCCGAAGCGGACAAGCATCACCTCACCGCCGAAAAGTGCGGCCATTACGGCATCTTCTCGGGCCGCCGCTGGCGCACCATCATCTACCCGCAGCTGCGCGACTTCATTCGCCAGCACCAGAAGGCCAAGCATCCGGCGAGCGAAAACGCCGTCGCCTGAGCCCGCGCGCATATGATCACGGGCGCCGTCATGGACGGCGCCCGTGTCGTTTCAGGCTTTGCCTTCAGGCCGGATTCCGGCCGCCTTCCCTGCGTTTTCTGCACTTTCCGCGCTATTTGCGCATCAGGAAGGCGAGCAGCATCTCCGTATTGAGCTGAATGATTTCGGCGCGCTCAGCGCTCGCGCTGAAGTCGCGCCCGAGCGTGGCGGCGAGCGTAAAGCGGTTCGAGACGATGTAATAGCCCATGCCCGAAAGCGTCACGTAAAGGCGCAGCGGGTCCACATTCGCGCGGAACAGCCCCGCCGATTCGCCGCGCGTGAGAATCGCGCCGAGCGTCGCCACGATCGGCGAAATCATCTCGCGAATACGCGTCGATTTCTGCATGTAGCGTGCCTCATGCAGATTCTCGTTGTTGATGAGGCGCAGGAAATCGGGATGATCCCGGTAGTAGTCCCACACGAAATGCGCGAGCCGCGTCATGGCCTCCACCGGTGCGAGGCCGGCGAGGTCGAGCGTGCTTTCCGCTTCGTTGAGCGCGCAGAACGCGTGCTCGAGCACGGCCGTAAACAGCTGCTCCTTGCTGCCGAAGTAGTAATAAAGCATGCGCTCGTTGGTTTCCGCGCGGCGGGCGATCTGGTCGACGCGTGCGCCGAACAGGCCGCCATTGGCGAATTCCTCCGCCGCGGCCAGCAAAATGCGGCGGCGCGTGCCTTCAGGATCTCTTTTGATTTTGGGTTGATTCATGGTGGCAGGATCGCTCGGTAAGCCGCGTGTTCCGGATCACGCCGCCGGGCCTCTCCTCGCCCGGTGTTCGCCTTTCAGCGACAGCGCTGTACGGGGCGCGCCAGGTTAATGGACCGACACCCTTCATCCTACGGTCTTGCGTTCGCTGTTGTTGTATGCAGTCGTTTTTGCCGTCGTTTTTTGCCGTATATCGCGCCGCGATGCGGCGCGCTGCTTCGGCGCCCTCTTCCAAAGCCTGTACTGTCCCGGCGCCGGAGTTATCCGCTTCGTTCGCGCCGCGGTTTTCTCGCCGTTCTCCCTTTATTTGTCTCCCGGTTCATTTCTTTGTTGTTCGAATTAAGCGCTTTGATTATGGCACATGGCCCGCCAATGGCAATGCGGGAAATCGGCGATAATGCGAGCTTTGGCGCCGTGCGCGCGCCCTCCCGCCGCGACGGTCCCGCAGGCGGCGGGCACAGATCCTGGCCTCGCCCGGCCCGCCCCGATGTTGCCACCGTGAACGATTCCAAGACACTCGCAGATCGCGTCGAAGATCTGCTGCCCCAGACGCAATGCACGAAGTGCGGTTACGACGGCTGCCGGCCCTATGCCGAAGCCGTCGCCGCCGGCGCCGCGAACTATAACCAGTGCCCGCCCGGCGGCGCCGAAGGCGTGGTGCGCCTCGCCCGCCTGCTCGGCAAGCCCGTCATTGCCCTCAATCCGGCCAACGGCGTCGAGCGGCCCCGCCCGGTCGCCTTCATCGACGAGAGCCTGTGCATCGGCTGCACGCTATGCATGCAGGTCTGCCCTGTCGATGCGATCGTCGGCGCGCCCAAGCAGATGCACACCATCGTCAAGGATCAGTGCACGGGCTGCGACCTGTGCGTCGCACCGTGCCCGGTCGACTGCATCGCCATGATCCCGGTCACGGGCGACGCAGCCGGCTGGGACGCCTGGACCGAACAGCAGGCCGCTGCCGCACGCGTGCGGCACGACCGGCGCCTCGCGCGCCTCGCCGGCGAGCGCGACGCAGCGGTTGCGCGCGCAGCGGCGCGGCGGGCGGCGGCGGCCGCACCCACGGCGACTGGAACGGCGGCGGACACCACTGCTGCAGGCGCACAAGCGCCCGCCGACGACGCCGAAGCGAAGAAGAAGGCGATTATCCAGGCGGCGCTGGAGCGGGCGCGCCGCAAGAAGACCGAGATGGCCGAACAGGGTCTCGGCCCGCGCAACACGGAGAACGTGAGCGCCGACGTGCAGGCGCAGATCGACGCCGCGGAAGTGCGGCGCCGGCGCCTCGGCATCGACGAGCCTGCGGGCAACGGCCGCGCCGGCGCCCCGCATGCGGACAAGAACGACGACCCGTCGGCCTGAGCGGACGAACCAAGCGGACAAAACCACGAGCATGAACGCGACCAAGCGCCGAGCGATCTACGAAACGCTGCAGAGCCTCAACCCGCACCCGACCACCGAGCTGGAATACGCCACGCCGTTCGAACTCCTGATCGCCGTGATGCTCTCGGCACAGGCGACCGACGTCTCCGTGAACAAGGCCACGCGCAAGCTGTTCCCGGCGGCGAACACGCCGAAGGCGCTGCTCGCGCTCGGCGAGGAACGCGTGGCCGACTACATCAAGACCATCGGCCTGTACCGCACGAAAGCGAAGAACGTCATCGCGACCTGCGAGATCCTGCTCGCGCAGTACGAGGGCGTTGTGCCCCAAACGCGCGAGGCGCTCGAAGGCCTGCCCGGCGTCGGACGCAAGACCGCGAACGTGGTGCTCAATACGGCGTTCGGCCAGCCGACCATCGCCGTCGACACGCATATCTTTCGGGTTGCCAATCGTACTGGGCTCGCGCCCGGCAAGGATGTGCGCGCCGTCGAAACGGCTCTCGAGAAGTTCACGCCTTCGGAGTTTCGCCAGGACGCGCACCACTGGCTGATCCTGCACGGCCGCTACGTCTGCAAGGCGCGCCGGCCCGAGTGCTGGCATTGCGTGATCGAGCCGCTATGCGAATTCAAGCCGAAAACGCCGCCGCCCGAGCTGTGAGCGGGACCGGCGCGCGTGCGCCGCGCGGCGTAAAATGGCCGCTTGCACCCCAGCCAGCCACACGTAGCCCCGCACAAGATGTTCAATCCCAGCCGCGACGAAGTCCGCCGCTTTTTCACCGAGACCTGGCGCAAGCAGCGCGCGGGTGAAATCCTGACCCCGCTCGAAGCGATCGCCGCCGACTGGATCGTCGAGCATCCCGAGTACCATGCCGAGCTCGCCGACGCCGAAGCGGCCGCCGCGCAGGATTATTCGCCCGAGCGCGGCCAGAGCAACCCCTTCCTGCATCTGTCGATGCACCTTGCAATCAGCGAACAGTTGTCGATCGACCAGCCGCCCGGCATTCGCGCGGCGCACGACCGGCTCGCCGCGCGCCTCGGCTCCACGCACGACGCGCAGCACGCGATCATGGAATGCCTCGGCGAAACGATCTGGGAAGCGCAGCGCACCAACACCCCGCCCGACACGGACGCCTATCTCGCGCGCATCGAACGCCGCGCCTCGCGCGACTAGGCGCGCCCTCGCGGGCATTCCCGCCAGAGTCCGCGACTACCCGGCATGCATGAAAAACCCCGCGAACGCCCCGCCCTGCCGGCGGGACCCTCGCGGGGTCTTGTCCTCGCACACTGCGCGGCGCGGGCCGCGCGGCGCGTCACTTCTTGTCGACCAGGCTGCCCTGGAGCGATTCGATGTACGCGGCCAGGTCCTTCATGTCGTTCTGCGAGAGGCTTTGCACCTGCGCCTGCATGATCGGATTGTTGCGGCCCAGATGCGGGTTGCCGGTGCCCATCTGGTACTGGCGCAGCGCCCAGTAGATGTAGTCCGCATGCTGGCCCGCGAGCTTCGGATATTCCGGGCTCACCGGATTGTTCAGGCCGACGCCGTGACAGGCGGCGCAGTTGTGGCTGTCGGCGAGCACCTTGCCGTTGGCTGCGTCGGCGGCGTAAGCGGGATGCAGTGCGACGGCCGTGGCCAGCGCGGCGGCGCATGCAGCGCCTTTCGCAAGCGGGGCGATGCGCTTTGCGCCTTTTGCGAACGCGTCGGCAACGAAGGACTGCGCGGCCTGGGTGGGCTTGTTCATGAATTTTCCTCTTCCGTGCATACCCGGTCAGGTGCCGGTTACTTCTCGGGATTGTTCTTCGAGTTGGCCGTCTGCGACGAGTAATAAGCGGCGATATCGGCAATGTCCTGTTCGGACAGCGAGGCGGCGATCGCGTGCATGGTCTCGAAGTGGCGATCGCCCTTCTTGTAGGCGTGCAGCGCGTTTGAGATGTATTGAGCGTTCTGGCCGCCGAGGATCGGCACGTGATAAACCTCGGGATAGGCAGTGCGATAGTCGGGAATACCATGACATCCGATACACATCGCGACTTTGCCCTGGCCTGCCGTCGCATTGCCCACGACATCCGCATGCGCCGTGGCTGCCACAGCCGCCAGCACCGTCAACGCCGCGCTCACGACGTGCCTGCCGACAATTTTTTTCATAGCACTCAACCTGGCTTAAGGGGACTCGAACGCCCGAACCGCAGGCTGCTGCCTGCGCCCGTTTGTACCGCGCTTGTACCGCGTTTGTACCGCCTTTCTTACTGCCGTTTGTACTTTTGCGTCGCCGTGCCGGGCGAAAAAAATCGAACCGATTGTACCGCGCCCCCGCGCCGGCCGTCCACACGGCGCCCCACGCGCGGCCGGCCGCACCTCTGCGGACGGGAAGGTTCGACCGGCCCACCGGCTGGCCTCAGCCTACGCGAGGCGCCTCCGACGCGACACCCCATCTGACTTATACTGGGATTTTTTTCAGTGGGCGGTCTCCACCATGTGCGCCACGCGTTTCGAAGGCTCATCGCAGTACGTCGCCACCGACGACCTCAAGCTCGCGGTCAATGCCGCGATCACGCTCAAGCGCCCCTTGCTGATCAAGGGTGAGCCCGGCACCGGCAAGACCATGCTGGCCGAAGAAGTCGCCGCCGCGCTGAACATGCCGCTCATGCAGTGGCACATCAAGTCCACGACCAAGGCGCAGCAAGGCCTCTACGAATACGACGCGGTCTCGCGCCTGCGCGACTCGCAGCTTGGCGACGAACGCGTGAAGGACATCCGCAACTACATCGTGAAGGGCGTGCTGTGGCAGGCGTTCGAGTCGGACGAGCAAAGCGTGCTGCTGATCGACGAGATCGACAAGGCCGACATCGAGTTCCCGAACGACCTGCTGCGCGAGCTCGACCGCATGGAGTTCTACGTGTACGAGACGCGCGAGCTCATCAAGGCGAAGCAGCGCCCGCTCGTGATCATCACGTCGAACAACGAGAAGGAGCTGCCCGACGCCTTCCTGCGCCGCTGCTTCTTCCACTACATCACGTTCCCCGACCCTGCCACGATGCAGCAGATCGTCGAGGTGCATTACCCGGGCATCCGCAAGGAGCTGCTGAACGCGGCGCTCTCGAGCTTCTTCGAGCTGCGCGGCGTCGCGGGGTTGAAGAAGAAGCCTTCCACGTCGGAACTGCTCGACTGGCTGAAGCTGCTGCTCGCCGAGGACATTCCGCCCGACGCGCTGCGCGCCGTCGACGGCCAGAAGTCCATGCCGCCGCTCGCGGGCGCGCTGCTCAAGAACGAGCAGGACATGACGCTGTTCGAGCGCCTCATCTACATGAACCGCCACAACCGCTGAGGCGCCACGCGCGCCCGGAGGCCCCGCATGCTGATCGACTTCTTCTACACGCTGCGCGACGCGAAGCTGCCGGTTTCCGTGAAGGAGTACCTCACGCTCGTCGAAGCGCTCAAGGAGCGCGTGATCGCGCCGTCGCTCGACGACTTCTACTATCTCGCGCGCATGACGCTCGTGAAGGACGAGCAGTACTTCGACCGCTTCGACCAGGCCTTCGGCGCGTATTTCCGCGGCATCGAGAAGAAGTCGGAACTCGCGTTCGAGATTCCCGAGGACTGGCTCAAGAAGCGTCTCGAGCGCGACTTCACGCCCGAGCAGCGCGCGCAGATCGAGGCGATGGGCGGCTTCGACAAGCTCATGGAGCGCCTCAAGGAACTCTTCGAAGAACAGAAGGAACGCCACGAGGGCGGCAGCAAGTGGATCGGCACGGGCGGCACCTCGCCGTTCGGCAACGGCGGCTATAACCCCGAGGGCATCCGCATCGGCGAGGCCAACGATCGAGGCGGCCAGCGCAGCGCCGTGAAGGTGTGGGACGCGCGTGCTTACCGCGACTACGACGATCAGGTCGAGATCGGCACGCGCAACATCAAGGTCGCGCTGCGGCGGCTGCGCCGCTTCGCGCGCGAAGGCGCCATTGAAGAGCTCGATCTGCCCGGCACGATTCGCAGCACCGCCGCCAACGCGGGCTGGCTCGACCTCAAGATGGTCCCGGAGCGGCACAACAACGTGAAGGTGCTGATGCTGCTCGACGTGGGCGGCTCGATGGACGATCACATCCGGCGCACCGAGGAGCTCTTTTCGGCGGCGAAGGCCGAATTCAAGCACCTTGAGTTCTACTACTTCCACAACTGCGTCTACGACTACCTGTGGAAGAACAACCGCCGCCGCCACGCGGAACGCACGCCCACCTGGGACCTGCTGCACAAGTTCACGCCCGACTACAAGCTGATCTTCGTCGGCGATGCCACGATGAGCCCCTACGAAGTGCTGCAGCCGGGCGGCTCGGTCGAGTACAACAACCCCGAGGCGGGCGCCGTGTGGCTGCGCCGCCTGGCCGACCACTTCCCGCACTTCGCGTGGCTTAATCCGGAGCCGGAGCGGCTGTGGGAGTATCGGCAGTCGGTGTCGGTCATACGCGAGATTCTCGGCCACCGCATGTACCCGCTCACCATCGCCGGGCTCGAAACGGCCATGCGCACGCTCAGCAAGTGAGGGCGTGCGCAACGCAAGATCAGTGTCATCAAAACAACAACGCATCAACAGGAGATTCACAGCATGACCGCGCCTTCGTCGCCCGACCTTCAAGCTCTCCGGTCGGGACCGCTGCGGCCCTTCGCCGACACTTCGGTGTCCGCGGTGGTCGCGGGCTTCGTCGCGATGATGACGGGCTACACGAGTTCGCTCGTGCTGATGTTCCAGGCCGGCCAGGCCGCCCATCTCACCGAAGCGCAGATTTCCTCGTGGATCTGGGCGCTTTCCATCGGCATGGCCGTATGCACCATCGGCCTCTCGCTGTGGTTCCGCGCGCCCATCGTGGTCGCCTGGTCCACGCCGGGGGCCGCGCTCCTGATCGCTTCGCTACCGCACGTGCCGTATGCCGAGGCCATCGGCGCCTATCTCGTCTGCGCGCTGCTGCTCACGGCGGTCGGGCTCACCGGCTGGTTCGACTCGCTCATGAAGCGCATTCCCGGCGGCATCGCCGCCGCGCTGCTCGCAGGCATCCTGTTCGAGATCGGCATCGAGATCTTCCACGCCGCGCAGGTCCAGACGCCGCTCGTGCTCACGATGTTCTTCGCGTATCTCGCCTTCAAGCGCACGGCGCCGCGCTACGCCATCGTCGCGACGCTCGGCGTGGGCATCCTCGCCGCCGCCGCGCTCGGGCTGCTCGACTTCAGCCATTTCCGCGTGGCCGTCGCGAAGCCCGTCTTCACGATGCCGGCGTTCTCCGTGGCCGCGGTCGTCAGCATCGGCATTCCGCTCTTCGTCGTGGCCATGGCCTCGCAGAACGTGCCCGGCATCGCCGTGCTGCGCGCCGACGGCTACGACCACAAGGTCGTGCCCTCCTCGCCGCTCATCGCCACGACCGGCATCGCCTCGCTCCTGCTCGCGCCGTTCGGCTCGCACGGCGTGAACCTCGCCGCCATCACCGCCGCCATCTGCACCGGCCCGCATGCGCACGAGGATCGCAACAAACGCTATACGGCAGCCGTCTGGTGCGGCGTGTTCTATCTGATCGCCGGCACGTTCGGCGCGACCATCGCCGCGCTCTTCGCCGCGTTCCCGAAGGCGCTCGTCGTTTCGATCGCGGCGCTCGCGCTGTTCGGCTCGATCATGAGCGGGCTCACCAACGCGATGCAGGACCCGAAGCAGCGCGAGGCCGCGCTCGTCACCTTCATGGTGACCGCCTCGGGCCTCACGCTGCTTTCGATCGGCGCGGCGTTCTGGGGGCTCGTCGCGGGCGTGCTCACGCAGGTCGTGCTGAACGCGCGGCGGGCCTGATCGCGCCCCGGGGTCGCGCAACATCGCAACGCCCGCCGATCCGCCATAAAATGACAGATGTGCGCCGCGCCCCGTGCGCGGCCTCCGCGCCGTCCACCACCCGGGTGCGCCCTGTGCTGCTGAACATCGGCGACGGGACACCGGGGGCGGCGGCGCAGCAGCGCCCCTTAGCGTTTTGCCCTGGCGCCTTCCGGCGTCCGGCCGTTCAACACTCAACCGACACGGCGCGAGAGCGCCCTCAAGGCCTGACATGACTACCGCACTCGATCAGCTCAAGCAGTACACCACCGTCGTCGCCGACACGGGGGACTTCCAGCAGCTCGCGCAGTACAAGCCGCAGGACGCAACGACGAACCCGTCGCTGATTCTCAAGGCCGTGCAGAAGGCCGAGTACCGCCCGCTGCTCGAAAAAACCGTGCGCGATCACTCGGGCGAATCGGTCGAATCGATCATCGACCACCTGCTGATCGCCTTCGGCACCGAGATCCTGAAGATCATCCCGGGCCGCGTCTCGACCGAAGTGGACGCACGTCTCTCGTTCGACACGAAGAAGTCGATCGAAAAAGCGCACCACATCATCGACCTCTACAAGGCGGCCGGCATTGCGCGCGAGCGCGTGCTGATCAAGCTCGCCTCGACGTGGGAAGGCATCCGCGCGGCCGAAGTGCTGCAGAAGGAAGGCATTCGCTGCAACATGACGCTGCTGTTCTCGCTCGCGCAGGCGGCGGCGTGCGCCGAGGCGGGCGCGCAGCTGATCTCGCCGTTCGTCGGCCGCATCTACGACTGGTACAAGAAGGCCGCGGGCCCGAACTGGGACGAGGCGAAGGACGGCGGCGCGAACGATCCGGGCGTGCAGTCGGTGCGCCGCATCTACGCCTACTACAAGAAGTTCGGCTACAAGACCGAGGTGATGGGCGCGAGCTTCCGCACCACGAGCCAGATCGTCGAACTCGCGGGCTGCGACCTGCTCACGATCAGCCCCGACCTGCTGCAGAAGCTGCACGACAGCACGGAGAAGATCGAGCGCAAGCTTTCGCCCGAAGCGTTCAAGGACCAGCAGATCGCGCGCGTGCCGGTGGACGAGTCCTCGTTCCGCTTCCTCGTGAACGACGAAGCCATGGCGACCGAGAAGCTCGCCGAAGGCATCCGCGCGTTCGCCGCCGACGCCGTGAAGCTCGAAAAGCTGATCGAAGAGCTGCGCGCGCACTGACGCGCCTCGCGCAGGGCCGCGCCCTCGTGTGGTGCTGCCCTGCGCAAAATCCGGTCCTGCCCGCGCTCTCGCAAACCCTGGCGACACCCAGGGACGCCGCCTCGCCCGCGCGCTCCTAGAATCAGGGCAGCGGCTCACCGGGCCGCCCTATCCGGCCCCAACCCCGGCCCGGGTCCGGCCGGCCAGTCCTCCCTGCGCAAGGAAACCGACGATGCAAATCCAGCCCTACCTCTCCTACAACGGCGCCTGCGACGAGGCGATCGCGTTCTATGGCGAAGCGCTTGGCGCGAAGGAACTGTTCAAGATGCGCTTCAAGGAAGCGCCCCCCGATCCGGCGCGGCCGCTGCCGCCCGAACTGGCCGACAAGGTCATGCACGCGACGCTGCAGATCGGCGATGCGCAGCTCATGATGTCCGACGGCGGCTGCATGACCGGGCAAGAAAAATTTCAGGGCTTCAGCGTTTCGCTGACCGCGCCCGACGCCGCCACGGCCGAACGCTACTTCAACGCGCTCGCCAAGGGCGGCCAGGTAACGATGCCGTTCCAGAAGACCTTCTGGTCGCCCGGCTTCGGCATGCTGACCGACCGCTTCGGCGTGCCCTGGATGGTCAGCGCGCCGCCGCAGGGGGCGCCCGCCGCCTGACGAACGCCGGCGGCGCCTGGCGCTGTTTTCCGCGGGGTTTCCCCGAAGTCGGCAACGAAGCGCGCCTCACACCATGCGGTGCACCGAGGCGTGCTCGATATTCCAGCGCGGCTCCATCTCGAGCAGCAGCGCGCGCAGCGCCTCGACCTGCTCCTCCACCCGCTGGCCGAGCCAGTACGGACCCTGTAATTCCGGCGCAAGCGGGGCCGCCACAAGCGATAGCGGGGCAGGCTCGTCACCTTCGTCGTCCGCACGTCCCGCTGCCGCGACGACCGGCTCCGCGCGCAGCGCCCGCGCGGCCGCCTCCGGGTGGCGCCCGCCGCCGAAGCGCAAAGCCCGCGCCGTCGCCAGCAGCGCGCGCCGCACGCCGGCCCCGCCTTCGGCAAACGCCGCGCGCACGCTCTGCTGCTCGCAGCGCTCCATCCCCGTCGCCATCATTTCGAGCGCGCTCAAGAGCGAGCGGTGCAGCCGCTGGATCTGCTCGAGCCGGGCGACCGGCACGTCGATCTCCTTCGCCACCGACGGCATCAGCGCCCGCAGCTGCACGAGCCGACCGGTCAGGCGCATGAACGTGCGCACCGTCTCGTCGGGATCCGCGTGCTCGCCGTGCACCACCTGCGCGTAAAGGCGGGCGCACTCGCGCAGGTTGTCGGCGAGCCGGTAGCGCCATGAGTAAGTGGCATGCAACGGCAAGGCGAACGAAAACGCCAGCGCGATCACGATGCCCACCATCACGTTCAGCGTGCGCCAGAGGCCTGTGTCGATCAGGTTGTCGCCGTGGCCCGCGACGATGCACATCGTAATCGCGGTGAGGAGCGCGACGTAGCCCGGCTTGCCGATGGCGTGCCACGCGCAGACGCCCGCGACGATCGACATGAGCGCGCAGGTGAGCCAGAGCGAATGCGTGAAGGCCTGCACGACGATCAGCGCGAGGCCGATGCCGGCGCCGAGCAGCGTGCCGAGCGAGCGCTCGGCCGCCTTCTTGCGGATGTTGCCGTGATGCTGCAGCCCGCCGATCACCACGAGCACGGTCACGGACGACCAGATGCCGTGCGGAATGTCGATACCGGTGGTCGCGAGTATCGAGGCCAGCATCGCGAGACCCACGCGCACGCTATGGATCATGCGCGCATTGCGGTAGCGGTAGTACGGCGAGGCCAGCGAGCGCCACAACCGCGCGAGCCGCGAACGGCCGCGGCGCGGCGGCGTGGCGCCGATCACGGCAGTTTCGGGTTCGGAGCGGGCCATGGTGCGCGCGAAAACATGGCTCAGTTCTCCACGACGTCGAGATAGTCCTCCGGCCGCGTGCGGTCCTCGCCCTTGCGCACGCCGAGCACATGCACGAGCGCCGAGACGATGACAGCCACGACGAGGTTCACGATCAGCGACCAGACGGCCGCGTAGCCCGGCACGGCCATGCCGAACAGATGCACGACGAAGATCGAGCCCTTGAGGTGCAGCGAAACCGCCATCCAGGTGCCGGTGGCAATGCCGGCCAGCCAGCCGAGCAGGAGGCCGCGCCAGTCGAGCATGCGCGTATAGAGACCGAGCACGATGGCCGGCAGCGTCTGGATGATCCAGATGCCGCCGAGAAGCTGCAGCTGGATCGCATACGTGAGCGGCAACCCGAGGATGAACGCCACCGCGCCCACCTTCACGATCAGCGAGACCATCTTGGCGATGTTGGTCTCCTGCTCGTTGGTCATGTTGCGGTTGATGAACTCCTTGTGGATGTTGCGCGTGTACAGGTTCGCGGCGGCAATCGACATGATCGCGGCGGGCACGAGCGCGCCGATGCCGATGGCGGCGAACGCCACGCCCACGAACCACGGCGGGAAGAAGTGCAGGAACAGCGCCGGCACCGCGAAGTTCGGGCCGAAAGCCTTGAAGTACGGCGCGTACTCCGGCATGTCCTTCACGCCCGAGGCGAGCGCCATGAAACCGAGCAGCGCGAGCAGGCCGAGCACGAGCGAGTACGCGGGCAGCATCGCCATGTTGCGGCGGATCGTATTGCCCGACGACGACGAAAGCACGGCCGTGATCGAGTGCGGATAGAGGAACAGCGCGAGTGCCGAACCGACCGCGAGCGTGGCGTAGGCGCTGTAGCCGTTCAGGCTCGACGCATCGGGGGCCTTGAGCAGCAGCTTCGCGGGCGGCACCGCGCCGAAGATGTGGCTGAAGCCGCCCATCTGCGCGGGAATCACGATGATCGCGGCGGCGATCGTGATGTAGATGAGCAGATCCTTCACGACGGCGATCATCGCCGGCGCGCGCAGGCCCGAAGTGTAGGTGTACGCGGCGAGGATCGCGAACGCGATGATGAGCGGCAGGTCGCCAACAAAACCGGTCGTATCGAAGCCGAGCGCGCCGATCACCACCTCGATCCCCACGAGCTGCAGCGCGATGTACGGCATGGTCGCGACAATGCCCGTCACGGCGACGGCGAGCGCGAGCGTGCGGCTGCCGTAGCGCGCGCTCACGAAGTCCGCCGATGTGACATAACGATGACGCTTCGCGATGGCCCAGAGCTTCGGGAACACGACGAACGCGAACGGATAGATGAGGATCGTGTAAGGCAGCGCGAAGAAGCCGGTTGCGCCCGCGCCGAACACGAGCGCGGGAACGGCGACGAAAGTGTAGGCGGTATAGAGATCGCCGCCCAGCAGGAACCACGTGACGACGGTGCCGAAGCGGCGGCCGCCGAGACCCCACTCGTCGAGATGGGCGAGATCGCCTTTACGCCAATGCGCGGCGACGAAGCCGAGTATGGTGACGCCAATGAAAAACAGGACGAAAACGAAGGTCGCGGTCAGGTTCATCGCGCGCCTCCCGTTTCGCCTTTGCTGCGGTTCTTCGTCCGGTTCTTCGTCTTGTGATAGACGAGCGCCGTAATGCAGGCGCTGATCAGAACCCAGGCCAGCTGGTACCAGTAGAAGAACGGGAAATCCCACAGCGTGGGCTCGACCTTGTTGTACGACGGCACCCAGATCATGGCGATCCAGGGCAGCAGCAACAGCCAGAGCCAGTGCCTGCTGCTCTTGCCGGCGTCGGCGTCGTGAGCCATGACGTCTCCTCTTTTATGGTGTCGCGCGAGCCGCCCCCGTGGCGACCCCTGGCCCGGCAGGCCGGTAGCCGGCCAGGTCCCCGAAAACGACAAAGAGAGTATAGAGCGCCGTGCGCCGGGTCAAGCCGGGGGGATCCCAATCCGGGAGGGCGTCATGGGGCGGCGGGACCGCTCCCAGGCATCGCGCTGAATTCCTTGCGCCCGTCGGAGCCCGACGAGAAGGACGGCGGCATCCCGGTATCGAATGCCGCCTGGAACTTCGGCCAGAAGCCCTCGCCCCAGTCGCGCATTTTCGCGATATAGGCGAGCTTGTCGGGAAACCGATCGGCATTCGGTCCATGCCACTCCGAATCGCGCACGGACAGTGCGGTGCCCGACGTGACGCCATCCAGTTCGGGATCGAACAGATAAGACACTTCGAGCAGCCCCCAGGTCTCCGCACGGG
Source organism: Paraburkholderia acidipaludis NBRC 101816 (assembly GCF_000684975.1). GTDB lineage: Bacteria > Pseudomonadota > Gammaproteobacteria > Burkholderiales > Burkholderiaceae > Paraburkholderia > Paraburkholderia acidipaludis. The sequence continues at coordinate 39,882 of NZ_BAXZ01000012.1, forward strand.
TAAATCGAACGTCAACCAGATCCTGCGGATAGTCCACGCCTTTTGCCGCGAGATCGCCCGCTGCGGCACGATCCAGCGCCGACATCCTGGTCGCGCGATCGGCCCACTGCTGCCATGGCGGCGTGAAGTAATTGTTGATCAGCCAGCAGGCCTGATGTCCGAACGGCGTGACCGAATCGAGGGAGAGGTAGTTCACGTCATGATTGCCGCTCACACACCCCGACGCCGCGGGAAAACCGGTCCCGGGCTGGTCGTTGCTGTGCACGGCGAATACGCGCACCGCACCCACGAGTCTGCGGTGCTCGATGCGGCCCAGGAAATAGGCAATGCCCGAGCCGCCGCGCGCCTTGATACTGCTGTTTGCCAGCATGGCCCACTGCCCCGGCGGAAGCGGCACTTCGTAGCCGGCAACCGCTATCGACTGGCGATAGGTCCGCCCGACAAAGGCGCTGTTCAGACCCGACGCATCGCTGCTGGTCGTGGCGGTCGGCACAGCCATAGAAATCTGCGCGTTCACGGGTGCCTGCGCGGATGCCTTGGGGAGTGCCTTCGCGGGCATGTTCGAATCGGCCGTCGTCATGGCCGCTTTCGCTTGCCGCCCCTTGGCCTCCGCGCGCGCCACGATGGCCGCCGACGCGCCCTGCGTCGCCGCAGGCTGGGGCGTTGCGGCCGTGGCCGTCCGCGCAATGGACTCGGCCGGCGGCACGACGGGGGCCGGCGGCGCGTGGTAAGCAATCGACTCAGGCAGCGCGGGCAGCGGCGTGTTGTCTACCGTGCGCCAGCTGGGCGGAAAGCACACGACCCCGGCCGAGAGCAGTACGGCGACCGACAAACAGGCACGCCACAATGGCGCCCGCGCCCACAGGGAATCGGACTTGCGATCGGTGGCGCCCTGCACGTCTGCGCTCATGCTTCCGGCCTGGCAACGACGGCGCCCGCATCCGACACGAGCCGCACCCGGGCGAAGCCGTGCTGTTTGGCGTCGATGAGCGTATCGGCGAGCGACTCTTCCACGGCGCGCACCAGATCCCGCGACGAAGCCCCGACGCCGATGCGCTGCTGGCGTCGCATCATGTCGATCAGGATGTCCGGATCGATGCCTTCGTTCGCGACGTCGAGTCCGTAGCTCTTGATCATCGCTTCGATTTCGAGCGCCGCGACGCGTGCGATGTCGAGACCGGAAAGCGACTTGAAGACGAAGATGCGGTCGATACGATTGAGTACCTCGGGCGCGAAGCCCGCTTCGCGCAGCGCATTCGTGGAAGCCCGCCGCAGCTCGTCCGCGTCGTTGGCATAGGTAGCGCTCAAAGCCTGCAGATCGTCCGTTGCCGCGTTCGTGGTCAGGACGAAGATCGCGCGCGTGGTCGAAATCTGCTTGCCGTCGGACGCTTCGGTAATGAAGCCGTCGTTCCAGGCCGTGAGAAAGTTCTTGTGAATCTCGGGGTGCGCCTTTTCGATTTCATCGAGCAGCACCACGGCATCGGGCGTGTCGCGCAACGCGGCCGTGAGCTTGCCGTAAGTATTCGAGCCCACGTAGCCCTTCGATGCGCCGAAGAGCTGCGTCGCCGCATGCGCTCCGCCCGAAAACTGGGTCATGTCGAAGTGCAGCAGAGAGCGGCCCAGCTCCGCCGCAAGGCACTTCGCCAGATAGGTTTTGCCCGTGCCCGGCGGCCCCGCCAGCATGAAAACACCGATAGGCTTGTTGCGCTGCCTGAGGGCGAGGCGACGGCGAATCTGGGCTGCCATGTCGCTGCAGACCGCGTCCTGGCCGATGACCTTGCTTTTCAGGGCGTCGGCCAGCTTCTCCGCGTCGATGATCTGTGGCTCGGGCTCCTGTGCGAGCTTCTGCTCGAGCGCGCTCCGATTTGTGAGCCTGTCAAGTGCGTCCATTACCCACCCGTCTGCCTTGGCATCGGGATGGCGCTTCCGATGCCGGTCGTGAAATAAGCCCGCGAAAGCGAGCAGCCAGAAAACGATCGCAATCCCTAGCAGGGTCCATGCATGACCATGCAGAAAATCCGCCGCTTCGTGTCCGTAGCGCTCGAGCGGCGCGGCGTCGGGACTGTGCTGCAACAGGAACTGGGCGAGCGCCACGCACGCCATGACAACGAAAGCCAGCGGGGCGAAGCGCGTCGCGAGAGAATTGAGCCAGCGCATCAGTTCGTCCTGACATTCAAGGTCAGCACCTGACCTACGCTCATGACCGGCAGGACCGCCTGCGCGGCGCCGGAAGCCAGGCCCACCGTGATCCCCCCGCCATCGCCGTCACGCACGCCCGTGATCCGGATCTGGCCGTTTGCCGGCACCGGAACCGCGAAAGTCAGTCCGCGGTTAGTTAGTGTGACTGTTCGCGAATAGCCGGCGCTGTCGATGCGAACGACATCGCCGTCTTCGACATCCGAGTCCCAAAGCCGTACCCATGCGAGCGTCAGGCGTGTCCTCTCGCCAACGGCACCGGCCGGTGCGGGCGAGGGCTTCGCGACGCGGGCCGTGTTGGGTGCGGTTGCGGGTGCAACGGCGGCGTTCGCCGGCGAGCGCTCGCTTGCCGAGAGCGGCGACGCCGATGCGGCATGAGCAAGCGCGGGCAACGGCGCGCTCGCAGGTGCCATCGCCGCGGCGATCGTTGCCCGATCGGCCGGACTCAGGTGCATCGAGCCGAGGGCAGCCGGAATGTCTTTCGTATCCACCTGCGCCAGTGGCAGATATTTGAGCGCGTTGAAGGCGTCGATGCGAGCCTTGCGATCGGCATCGCTCACGTCGTCGCCGGACCCTGCCGCAAAGGAGGAAATCCCGGACGTGTAGAAAACGCCCGTGGTGAGGATGACGGCGACCGTCGCCGTCGCGAGAACGGACTTCGCGAGAACCCGGCGATGCCGGTTCTGTTTGTCCGCTTGCCGCGCTATCTGCGCGGTTGTCTGCGTTTCTGGCCTCTCGACGCCCATTGGGTACCCGCCCCGATATGTTGTTCTAGCGCGGAGTCTGCAATTTTCTTTGGACCGCCGCGCGAATTCGAAGAGAGGATATCTTGAATCGAGACCTTCGGGAACCTGGCCTGCAAGCGCGCACTACCAATTACATTTGGCCAACAAGCCTCGCGCCTCGGCGCAATGAAAAAGGCCGGTCAGCGACCGGCCCTGGGCGACTCTCGGCTCGCGCCCTCAGATCGAAAACGTCACGCCCTGCTGACCGCTCGCTTCGCGCAGCGCCTTCACCCACTGATGGGCGGGCAGGCCAAGGCGGGTTTCCAGCAGGCGCGCACGCTTGTCGAGCGCCGCCCACGTGACCTCGAGCGCCGGCCCCGAGAAGGCAACGGCGATGCGATTGCCATCGTGCACCTCGGGCAGCGCGATCACGCGGCCCTCGAACGCTTCGTTCAAACGCTTCATGTTGCGCACGAAGCTCGGGTGATCGCCGAACAGGTTGACCGTCGCGATGCCCGCATCCGTGAGGCACGCGCGCGCGGAGCGATAGAACGCGACGCTGTCGAGCACCGGGCCGCGCGCCGTGGCGTCGTAGACGTCGATCTGCAGCGCGCCGATCGTGCCATGGTTCGCGCGGTCGTTCACGAAGTCCCACGCGTCGAGCTCGCGCACGGCGAGGCGCGCGTCGTCGGGCGGCAGCTCGAACATCGTGCGCGCGGCCACCACCACGGCAGGATTCAGCTCGATCGCCTCGACCTTCGCGGGACGCAGATACTGATGCGCGAACTTCGTGAGCGCCGCGGCGCCAAGGCCGAGCTGCACGATGCGCTTCGGCGTCGCGAGGAACAGCAGCCACGCCATCATCTGCTGCGCGTATTCGAGCTCGATGTGATGCGGCTTCTTCAGGCGCATCGCGCCCTGCACCCACTCGGTGCCGAAGTGCAGATAGCGCACGCCGCCCTCTTCCGAGAACGTCACCGGCGCGAAACGCGGCTTGCGCGGCGCTTCGATGAGCGGCGCGTGTTCGAGGTCTTCGGCGGCGCGGCGGGCACGAGCGGCGGTCTTCGCGGCCTTGTCGACCTTCGCGCGCGGCGCGGCTGCGAAATCGGCGTTGTGGTCGGTGCGAAATGCGCGCGCTTCGGCCGAGGCGCGTTTGATCAAAGTCGTCATGAAAATTCTTCTTGCTGAATAGGCAAATTAGCGGGCGGACCAGAGCATAGCATTCGTCGCGGCTCGTACCGGCACAATCCGCCGCAATCCGGCATCGACGGCGCGGGTGGCCTATCCGCTCAGTTGCACGCCGTCGCACCGCCAACCGTGTTGCAATGCTGCACGCTCCAGTGGCTTTCGCCGGTGAGCCCCGTGCCCGCGCCCGCTCCGTCGCTTGCAGAGGCCCCGTCTTTCAGCGCAATGGGGTCGATCTTCGCGGGCCGGAAATGCATGTCGATTCGCGAGACACGCAGGGAGGGCGGCACGGCCGGCAGAGGCAGGACGGCGTCGATCGCGCGACGGGCGGCTTGATCCCACTCGTCGCTACCGCTCGTGCCTGCCAGCGTCACCGAAGTAATCGCGCCGTCCGGTGCGACGCGGATCGTGACGACCGCGACCGGGTCGCCGGTCAGCTTGCTGCTTCGCGCGCGCAGGTTGCTTTCGATTTTGCAGGCGACGTAGCGCCGCCATTGCGGTGCGCTCAATGTGGTTTCGGCAGGCGCGGCAAAGCCAGGCGTGGCGACGTAGGCAAGGCAGCGCTGCGTCACTTGCTCGGGCGTGAGCCAATGGTGAGGACCCGTCGACGATGCCTCTTCAGACGCGCAAGCGCCGAGCATAAGCGCGAATGCTGCTAGCACAGCAGTTAGAAGCTGGCGTTTTCCGTTCATTGTCGTCTCTTCTCCCCCCGACGATAGTTGTGCGTGCAGCGACGTTGCCTTGGCATGCTAACGCGGCGCTGCAAGCCTCGCAAATAGCAGACTCGGCGAAACGTCATATATCCCTTGGCCGACTTCCCGCCTGCTTCGACTAAAAGAAAAATACGAAGCACGGCGCCGCCGGGCTCGGCATCCATAAAAACAAGCATTCCTGACGACTTCATAGTCGTCTCCCCACCGTCTGCACGTCTCCCCTGCGCCGAGTCATGTCGTTTGCACATATCCCTTGCAAATATACCCAAATAGATATAAATTCGCCAATGGAACACGACACCAAACCCCTCTACTGGGTCGGCACCGCGCGCAAGGACTTGAAAGCGATGCCCGACACGATACAAGACACGTTCGGCTATGCATTGCATCTGGCCCAGACGGGACGAAAGCACGAGCGGGCCAGGCCATTGAAGGGCTTTGGATCGGCGGGCGTGCTAGAAGTCGTCGAATCGGCGGAGAGCGGCACGTACCGCGCGGTCTACACGGTGAAGCTCGGCAATGCCGTGTACGTGCTGCACTGTTTCCAGAAAAAATCTCGCTATGGCATCGTGACACCCAAGCCCGACATGGACCTGGTTCGCGAGCGTATCAAGGCGGCCGAAGCGCATGCGAAAGGAGAAGTGAAATGATCGAGATCGAACGCGGCAGCGACAATGTCTATGCCGACCTGGATATCCCCAATGCCGACGAAATGCTCGTCAAGGCGCAGCTCGCCACAAAAATTCGGGAGATCATCCAGGCACGGAAATGGACTCAGCAGCAGGCGGCCAAAGTGCTGGGCATGACGCAACCCAAACTTTCGAACATGCTGCGCGGGCAGTTTCGCGGCGTGAGCGAAACGAAGATGCTGGAATGTCTCGCGAAGCTCGGGCGCGACGTGCGCATCGTCGTTGGCCCGGACCGCCATTCGGAAGCCGAAGGGCATATCGAAGTCGTATTCGCCGCCTGATCGCGCAGTACCAAGCGCAGTACCAAGCGCAGTACCGAGAGCGGTCCGAAATGCAGACCTAAGCGCGCTCCTGCAAGAGCCACTTGCGCAATCCTTCCCACGCGTGCAGCTTCTCGGCGTAAGGCACAGCCGCATAGGCAGGGCTGCTCGAAGGCAGCCTGACGAAATCGAGCGGCCTGCCGCTGTCCGCCAGCGCCAGCATGCCGAGCCTGGCCGCCGTGCCGCCGTTGAACGCTACCGCCGCGAGATTCGGCAGCAAGGTCACGAGCGCCGCCACATCGTTCGCGGCATGGTCGCGAATCCGGCTGTCGAGGCTGCCTTCGCGGCGCGCCTCTGCAATGACATCCCACAAGCCGATGCGATGCGCGAGCAGCGCCTCGAGCCGCTGAGGGTATTCCATCGCCCGCAGGTCCTCGCCGATCACGTCGCCGATCAAATGCCAGAAGCGGTTCTGCTTGTGCGCGTAATACTGCTGCTGCGCGAGCGACGCTTCGCCCGGCAGGCTACCGAGGATCAGCACGCGCGTCTCGTCATCGACGACGGGGGGGAAAGAGCGCTTGAACGTCATGGGCAAAAGGCCGCGCGCAAGCTCAGCGCGACATAGGATGCTCGCGTTGCGCGGCATGCGCACGCGAAGCGGTATGGTCGAGCGGGCCGCGCTCGCGCCCCAGATGGACGGCACGCGTGCCGCCCGCAACTACGCCGCCAAGGTGCAGCCACAGCGCCGGCAGCATGCATTCCGTCACGAGCAAAGGCGCGCCATGCCGCTCGAACACTGAACGCCGGGCAAAGAATGCGTGCGGCGCATGCCCCGCTGTCTGCCGCGCCGCGAGCGCATGCAACGGATGCCGCGCATTGACGCGTCGGCTCACGAGCGCCGAGCGCGCCACGCCGCTATCGCTGTAAAGCAGTTCTGCGAGCGGCCGCGTGCGCAAGCTGCGCATGGCCTGCCAGACGCCGTGGCTCGCAGCCAGCGGCGTTGCGCTGTGCGCGGCCACGAACGGCACGCCGTCCACGACGAGCGCGATCTCGCGCACCCACGCCCGCTCGCGCGGCGCGAGCCCGAGCGCCGCGCGCTCGTCGGGCCAGGGCAGGTCAACGGCCTCGCGTGTCACTCGCACCTCCACCTGGCCCAATGTGCGCAGATGCGCGGTCAGCGAACCGCCGCGGGTAAGCCAGTCTTTCTGAGCGGGACTGAAGGCCGGCAAGGGCGCGACGCGCCAGCGCGCGTCGGCGGCATCGAATCGGATGGACATGGCGCGCATTATAGGCCCCGCCCCAGGCGCGGCGCCCGCACGCGCGCAAAAGAAAACCCCTCGGGGCAAACCATGCCGCGAGGGGTTTCGAAGGAGGGCTTACGCCGGGCAGGCCGCCGGCCTGGCGGCGCGCCCATCAACGCCCCAACAACGCCCCGTCAACGCCCCATCACCGTGCGAGCAGCAGCGCGTTCGTGCGCTTGACGAAGCTCGCCGGATCTTCCAGCGCACCGCCTTCGGCCAGCAGCGCCTGATCGAAGAGCAGATGGCACCAGTCGGCGAAGTCGGCGCGGTCTGCCGAAAGCGCCTTCACGAGCGGATGTTCCGGGTTCACTTCGAGAATCGGATGGAACTCGGGCGCATTCTGGCCCGCCGCCTTCAGCATGCGCTGCAGGTAGCCGCTCATCTCGCCTTCGTCGGCCACGAGGCACGAGGGCGAGTCGGTGAGGCGGAACGTGAGGCGCACGTCCTTCGCCTTGTCCTTGAGCGCTTCCTTCATCTTTTCGACGAGCGGCTTGAGTTCCTCGCCCACCTTCTCCTGCTGCTGCTTTTCCTCGTCGTTGAGCGCGCCCAGGTCGAGGTCGCCGCGCGCCACGCTCGCGAGCGGCTTGCCTTCGAACTCGGTGAGGAACGAGAGCGCCCATTCGTCCACGCGGTCGGTGAGGAGCAGCACTTCCACGCCCTTCTTGCGGAACACTTCGAGGTGCGGACTGTTCTTCGCCGCTTGCCACGTATCCGCCGTGACGTAGTAGATCTTCGTCTGCTCGGGCTTCATGCGCGCAACGTAATCGGCCAGCGAGACGTTCTGCTCGGCCGTGTCGTTGTGCGTGGAGGCGAAACGCGCGAGCTTCGCCACGCGTTCCCGATTGGCATGATCCTCGCCGATGCCTTCCTTGAGCACCTGGCCGAACTCGGTCCAGAACGTCTTGTACTTCGCCTTGTCCTCTTCCTTCGCTTCGGCGTCGGTTTGTGCAGAAGCCAGCTCCTCGAGCATCGACAGCACGCGCTTGGTCACACCGTCGCGAATCGCCTTGACGTCGCGGCTTTCCTGCAGGATTTCACGCGAGACGTTGAGCGGCAAATCGCTCGAATCGACCACCCCCTTCACGAAGCGCAGGTAGTTCGGCAGCAACTGCTCGGCGTCGTCCATGATGAAAACGCGCTTCACATAGAGCTTCAGGCCGCTCTTGTGGTCGCGGTTCCACATGTCGAACGGCGCGTGCGCGGGCACGTAGAGCAGCTGCGTGTACTCGCTGCGGCCTTCCACGCGGTTATGCGTCCACGCGAGCGGGTTCTCGTGATCGTGCGCGAGATGCTGATAGAACTGCTGATACTGCTCGTCGCCGATGTCGCTCTTCGCGCGCGTCCACAGCGCGCTCGCCTGGTTGATGGTCTCGTACTCGTCCTTCGTGACCATCTCGCTCTTTTCGGCGTCCCATTCTTCCTTCTTCATCTCGATGGGCAGGCCGACGTGATCCGAATACTTCTGGATGATCGACTTGAGCTTCCACGCGGAGAGCAATTCGTCCTCGCCCTCGCGCAGATGCAGCGTGATCGTCGTGCCGCGCTGGGCGCGCTCGATCGTCTCGACCGAGAAGTCGCCCTCGCCCGCGCTTTCCCAGCGCACGCCTTCGCTCGCGGGCAGACCGGCGCGGCGGGTTTCCACGGTGATCTTGTCCGCGACGATGAAGCCCGAATAAAAGCCCACGCCGAACTGGCCGATCAGCGCCGCGTCCTTCTGCTGGTCGCCCGAGAGCTTGCCGAAGAACTCTTTCGTGCCCGAACGCGCGATCGTGCCGAGGTTCGACACGGCTTCGTCGTGGCTCATGCCGATGCCGTTGTCGTCGATCGTGATCGTGCGCGCGGCCTTGTCAAACCCCACGCGTATGCGCAGGTTCGGATCGTTTTCGTAGAGCGCGCTGTTTTCGATCGCCTCGAAACGCAGCTTGTCCGCTGCATCCGACGCGTTGGAGATCAGTTCGCGCAGGAAGATTTCCTTGTTGCTGTACAGCGAATGGATCATCAGATGCAGAAGCTGCTTCACTTCCGCCTGGAAGCTCATCGTTTCCTGGGCCATAAGTCCTCGTTCGTTGTTTCGTTGCAGTGCAGATTAGATGGCTTTCGCGCCGCCTGCGACGCGCCGACCGCCCAGATGGGGACGGTCCGGCCGGTTTTCAAGGGCCGGTGCCTGTACTGGTGCCTGCGCCGCGGCGCGCCACGCCGTCCAGATAGCTCGCGAGAAACGCGGACAGCGCCGGGTCTCCGCAGTTCGCCACGTTAAAGCGCATCCATGTGGTGGGCGACTGGTGCGGCGAGAAGAGGCTCCCCGGCGCGAGCAAAAAGCCCGCCTCGTGGCCGGCGGCGGAAAGCGCGTCGGCGTCGACGCCGGTATCGGCCCAGAGAAACATGCCGGCTCCCGGCGCCACGAAGAGGCGCATGCCTGCGCGCTCCAGCATCCGCGCGGCCTTGTCGCGCACGCCGTCGAGGCGCGCGCGCAAGCGCTCCACATGGCGCCGGTAATGGCCTTCGGTCAGCACCCGGTAGACCACGCGCTCGTTCAGTTCCGGGCTCGTCATGCCGACGAGCATCTTCTGGTCGGTCACCGCCTGGGTGACGTCGAGCCGCGACGCGATGAAGCCCACCCGCAGATTGGGCGCGAGCGTCTTCGAAAAGCTGCCGAGGTAGATCACGCGGCGCAGCTGGTCGAGGCTCGCGAGACGCGTGGCGGGATAGCCCGGCGGACAAAGATCGCCGTAAATATCATCTTCGACAACAATGAAGTCGTACTGCTCGGCCAGGCGCAGGATGCGAAACGCCTGCGCGGCCGTGAGCGACGTGCCGGTGGGGTTCTGCAGCACGGAGTTGATGACGAGCATCTTCGGCCGCCACGTCTCGACCAGCGCCTCCAGCGCGTCCAGGTCCGGCCCTTCGGGGGTGTACGGCATGCCCACGAGCCGCGCGCCCTGCGAGGCGAAGCGCCCGAACATCTGGAACCAGGCCGGATCGCCCACCACCACGGTGTCGCCGGCCTCCACGTAGAGGCGCGCGAGCAGGTCGATGGCCTGGGTGACGCCGGAAACCAGCACGATCTGGTCGGGCGAGGCGCCGATCTCGAGTTCGGCCAAGCGCGTCTGCAACTGCTGGCGCAGCGGCAGGAAACCCTGCGGCGAGCCGAAGCCGAGCATCTGCGTGCCGCTCTGGCGCCCGAGCGAGCGCAGCGCCCCCGTAATCAGGTCGCCTTCCAGCCAGCGCGCGGGCAGATAGCCGAGTCCGGGCTTTTTCTCGGGATTCGTCGAGGAGTGCAGCATGTTGCGCAGCAGCCAGACCACGTCGAGCGTGGGCGGAGGCGGCGGCGCTACCGGTTCGGCCGCGCCGGTGCCGGCGCCGCCGCGCCGCTCGACCGAGGCGACCGTGGCGAGCCGCTCGCGCACGTAGAAGCCCGAGCCGCGCCGCGAATCGAGGTAGCCCTGCGCGACGAGGCGCTCGTAGGCCTCGACGACCGTGAAGCGCGACACGCCCTTGTCGAGCGCGAGCTTGCGGATCGACGGCATGCGCATACCGGGACGGAACACGCGCTCCTCGATGCGGCGGCGGCCCCACTGCACGAGCTGGTCAACGAGGGTGAGCGTGGCCGCGTCGTGCGGCGCCGGAATCTGGTCGAGCGGAACGGAGGACATGGCGGCTCCAAACTGTACCGAACACTATCGGATCGATTGTACCGTTACTGTCAGCGTCCATACCGGTACATTTATCGACGTGCGTACCGGTAAGGATCCGGTCGAAACCCCGTCGGGCCGCCAGCCTGTGGCCTGCGCCCGCCCGGCGGCCCTGCATACCGAACACCCATGATGAAAGCACGCGAAACCCAGGGCATGCTGCTCGGCCTCGTCGGCGTCGTGATCTTCAGCCTCACGCTGCCGATGACGCGCATCGTCGTCCTCGAATTCCACCCGCTGCTCAACGGCCTCGGCCGCGCGCTGGCCGCCTCGATACCGGCCGCCGCCCTGCTTGCCTGGCGCCGCGAACAGCGGCCCACCTGGCCGCAGGTGAAGAGCCTCGCCGTGGTCTCGCTCGGCGTGATCGTGGCCTACCCCGTGTTCTCCGCGTGGGCCATGAAGAGCGTGCCGGCCTCGCACGGCGCGATCGTCAACGGCCTGCAGCCGCTCGCCGTCGCCATTTATGCGGCCTGGCTCTCGCACGAGCGGCCCTCGAAGGCGTTCTGGGCCAGCGCGCTCGCCGGCAGCGCACTCGTCATCGCGTTCGCGCTGCAGGCGGGCGGCGGCTCGCTCCATGCCGGCGACGCGTGGATGCTCGTCGCGGTCGGCATCGGCGCGCTCGGCTATGCCGAAGGCGCGCGCCTCGCGCGGCAGCTCGGCGGCTGGCAGGTGATCTGCTGGGCGCTCGTGCTCTCGGCGCCGTTTCTCGCGCTGCCGGTCGGCTGGCTCGCGTGGGAGCACCATCTCGCGCACCCCGGCCCCGTCGCGCTCAAGACCTGGCTCGCGTTCGGCTATGTCACGCTGTTCTCGCAGTTCATCGGCTTCTTCGCCTGGTACGCGGGCCTCGCCATGGGCGGCACCGCGCGCGTGGGCCAGGTGCAGCTGCTGCAGATCTTCTTCACGATGGCGTTCTCGGCGCTGCTGTTCGGCGAACACGTTGCGGCGTCCGCGTGGTTCTACGCGGCGGCCGTGATCCTCACCGTGATGCTCGGCCGCCGCGCCTCGATCCAGACCGCGCCGCAGCCGGCACGGGCCGTGTAACGGCCGTCTTGCGAGACGCGTCGCGTCATAATCGAAAACCTTCCGGCGGCGCGGTGTGGCGCCGCGCCCAACCTGGCGTTTCATCCGTTCACCTGAAAAAAGGAGACTTCATGGACCACAGCGAACTTCAACCGGCCCGCGCCTGGCAACTGTCCGAGCGCGCCATCAAGCTGACCAGCTCGGCCATTCGCGAAATCCTGAAGGTCACCGAACGCCCCGAGGTCATCTCCTTCGCGGGCGGCCTGCCCTCGCCGGCCACCTTCCCCGCCGAGGCCATGCGCGCCGCGTCCGACCGCATCCTGCGCGACAACCCGGCCGGCGCGCTCCAGTACAGCGCGACCGAGGGCTACCTGCCGCTGCGCGAATGGGTGGCCGAGCGCCATTCGGCAGGCGGCGCGAAGATCCGTCCTTCGCAGGTGCTCATCACCACGGGCTCGCAGCAGGCGCTGGACCTGCTCGGCAAGGTGCTCGTCTCGCCGGGCAGCCCGGTGCTGGTCGAAACGCCCACCTACCTCGGCGCGCTGCAGTCCTTCTCGCTTTACGAGCCGCGCTACGTGCAGGTGCCCACCGACGACCTCGGTCTCGTGCCCGAAGCGCTCACGCCCGCACTGACGGCCGGCGCTCGCCTGCTCTACGCGATCCCCAGCTTCCAGAACCCGACCGGCCGCCGCCTGCCGCTCGCGCGCCGCGAGGCGCTCGCCGCGTATGCGCAGCGCGCACCGTTCCCGGTTGTCGAAGACGATCCCTACGGCGCGCTCGACTACGCGGGCGAGCCGCTGCCGACGCTGCTCTCGATGGCCCCCGAGCACATCGTGTATCTGGGCTCGTTCTCGAAGGTGCTCGCGCCGGGCCTGCGCGTGGGCTACGTCATCGCGCCCGAAGCGCTGCACTTCAAGCTGGTGCAGGCCAAGCAGGCAAGCGACCTGCACACGCCGAGCTTCACGCAGCGCATCGTCCACGAGGTCGTGAAAGACGGCTTTCTCGACACGCACGTGCCGACCATCCGCACGCTCTATCGCAGCCAGTGCGAGGCGATGCTCGCGGCGCTGACGCGCTACATGCCCGAGGGCGTGAGCTGGAACCGCCCCGAGGGCGGCATGTTCATCTGGGTCAACCTGCCCGCGCACATCGACAGCATGAAGCTGCTCGAAGACGCGATCGCGCAGAACGTGGCCTTCGTGCCCGGCGCGCCGTTCTTTGCAAGCGAAGCGCGGCACACTATGCTGCGTCTGTCGTTCGTCACCGTGCCGCCCGCGAAGATCGACGAAGGCGTCGCGAAACTCGGCGCGCTGATTCGCGCGCGCGGCTGACGGCGAGGCACATCCGATTTCCGTTGTTTTTCTCTCCCACGAGGACTCCTGATCATGGCTGACATCAACATTTACGACCGTCTCGAACAGCTAGGCATCGAACTGCCGCAGGCAGGCGCGCCCGCCGCCGCTTACGTGATGAGCGCGCAAAGCGGCAACACCGTGTACCTGTCCGGCCACATCGCCAAAAAGGACGGCAAGGTATGGGCCGGCAAGCTCGGCGACACGCTCGGCACCGAGGAAGGCAAGGCCGCCGCGCGCGCCATCGCCATCGACCTGCTGGCCACGCTGCACACCCACACGGGCGACCTCAACAAGGTCAAGCGCATCGTCAAGCTGATGAGCCTCGTGAACTCGACGCTCACCTTCACCGAGCAGCACATCGTCACGAACGGCGCCTCGGAACTGATCGCCGACGTCTTCGGCGAGAAGGGCAAGCACGCTCGTTCGGCATTTGGCGTGGCGCAGATCCCGCTCGGCGCTTGCGTCGAAATCGAGCTGATCGCCGAAGTCGAATAAGCACGCGGCCGCTTCAGCCGCTTCGGCCGCCCGCGGCGGCATGCCGCCGGCAACCCGCCCCAACGCGCAGGCCGCCTTGCCCGAGGCGGCCTGCGCGTGCTTCCCCTTCCACCGAGACTCCCCGCCATGTCCCAACGCAGCGTCCGCTTCAAACAGGTCGACGTGTTCACGTCGGTGCCGTTCAAGGGCAACCCGCTCGCCGTCGTGTTCGACGCCGACGGCCTCGATACCGCGCAGATGCAGGCCATCGCGCGCTGGACCAACCTCTCCGAAACGAGTTTCCTGCTCGCGCCGACCGATGCGCGCGCCGACTATCGCGTGCGCATCTTCACGACGCGCGGCGAGTTGCCGTTCGCCGGGCACCCGACGCTAGGCACGGCGCATGCCTTGCTCGATAGCGGCTATCGGCCGAAAACGCCCGGCCGCCTCGTGCAGCAATGCGGCGCCGGTCTCGTCGAACTGGCCGAACAAGGCCGCGGCGATCACCCCGATCACGGCACGCCGAGCCGCTGGGCCTTCGCCGCCCCGCCCGCGCGCGTGACGCCGCTGCCCGCGGACCGCTACGACGCGCTGCGCGCCGCACTGCGCTCGGACACCATCGATTTTGGGGCAGCCCCCAGCGCCGCCGACAACGGCGCGCCATGGCTCGTCGCGCGCTTCACCTCGGCCGAAGCCGTGCTCGCCCTCGACCCCGATCTGCAGGCGTTCACGACGATAGCCGAGAGCGTGGGCGCACGCGGCATCGCGGCCTACGGCCCGCACGCGGCGGGCGACCCCGCCACGTTCGAGGTCCGCTGCCTGATGACGGGCCTCGGCAAGGGCGAAGACCCCGTCACGGGGAGCGCCAATGCCGCGATCGCCCTGCTGTTGCAGCAGCAGAACCTGCGCCCCGGCATGCGCTATACGGTGCGCCAGGGCACCGCGATGGGGCGCGACGGCCGCGTCTCGGTCGACTATGACGATGCCGCCGGCCGAATCTGGATCGGCGGCGCATCGGTGACCGTCATCGACGGCACCTGCCTCCTCCCCTGATCGCCCACCCGGGCGGCACGACCTCCTTCGGCCGCGCGCAGCGCAAAATCTATGCGCGGCCTCGCATCTATGCTCACCGAATAGGCAATGTGCGCGCCCGGTAACACGATTCGTGTATACCCGGGGAGGCTGTGCTTCCTTAAACATTGCCCAACCATTAATATCGGAATATCGGGTGCCGAAAGGCCCTGCTGTGTCTATTTCCGCGTGCATCCCGCGCGCCACTCTCTCAGCCGTCCCGCATAGCATGCCGCCCATGAAACCGAGCGCCTCGTTGCCGTCCCGGCCGCCGCATCCGCGGCATGGCGAATCATGCGGGCGGCGGGCGCGATGAGCACCGCCCGGCGACCGTTCTCCCGCGACCCGAGCCAGCGCGGTACGCCCGGCCCGGCCTTCACGCGCCCGCGCACGCTGCTGGCCATTCCGCTCCTCGGCGTGCTCGTGCTGCTCCTGCTGTGGGCCGTGATCTTCATGCGCCTCTCGGTCGAAAAGGAAGCGACCGTGCGCGAGGCAACCGCCTCGGCGGCCATCCTTTCGGCAGGGCTCGAGCAGCACACCGTCAAGTCGATCCACCAGGTCGACCAGATCACGCGCTTCGTGAAGTACGAGTACGAGAAGTCGCCCGCGACTTTCGATCTCGCGACCACGGTCGAAAAAGGCGTCGTGCAGAGCGACTCGCTCGTGCAGGTGTCGATCATCGACGAGCACGGCAAGCTCGTCGCCAACACCAACGATCCGCATCCGAAGCCCATCAACCTCTCCGACCGCGCCCACTTCCGCGTGCACGAGCACGAGAACGACGACCAGCTCTACATCAGCAAGCCCGTGCTCGGCCGCGTGTCGGGACGCTGGACGCTGCAGATGACGCGCCGCCTCAATCATCCCGACGGTTCTTTCGCGGGCGTCGTGGTGGTTTCGGAAGACCCCAGCTACTTCACGAGCGACTTCTACAACAACGCGGCCATTGGCCGCGACGGTGTGATCGCCGTGATCTCGGACACGGGCGCCGTGCTCGCGCGCCGCACCGGCAGCGCGGAACGCGCGAGCGGCGCCTTCTCGGCCAGCGGCGTCTATCCGATCGCCGAGCACGTCTCGGGCACCTATGTCGATCCGATCGACCACGTCGCGCGCATCGTTTCGTACCGTCACATCGACGGCTATCCGCTCGGCGTGCTCGTGGGGCTCTCGCAGGCCGAGCAATTTGCCGACTACAACCACACGCGCGACGTCTACCTGATGATGGCGACGTTCATCTCGCTCGCCATGCTGTCGTTCTTCGCCGTCGCGACGGGGCTGATCGGCAAGCTGCTGGGGCGCGAGCGCGAGATGTCGCAACTCGTGCAGTACGACCTGCTAACAGGTCTGCCCAACCGCTACGCGACGCTGCAGCGGCTGCGCCACGAAGTCTCGCAGCCCGGCAACCTCGGGCGTCTCGCGATCCTCTTCATCGACCTCGACAACTTCAAGACCGTCAACGACACGCTCGGCCACAACGCCGGCGACATCGTGCTGCAGATGAGCGCGGCGCGCCTCGCCGACGCCGTAGGCGCGGGCGGCACGCTGGCACGCATCGGCGGCGACGAGTTCGTGGTCATCGTGAAGGGCGACGACATCGAAAAGCGGGCGATCTCGCTCGCGGAGGCCACCAACCTGGCGTTCACGCATCCGTTCGACGTGCGCGGCAGCGCGTTCGTGCTGCACGCGAGCACGGGCATCGCGCTCTTCGCGGTAGCACACGAAAGCGAGATCGACCTGCTGAAGAAAGCCGACCTTGCGATGTACGCCGCGAAGGAAGCGGGCCGCAACTGCTTCCGCTTCTACTCGCCGCAGCTCGCGCACCGCGCCGACCATCTGATGAAATGGGAACAGCAGTTGCGCGTGGCGCTGTCCGAAGGGCAGCTGTTCCTCGCCTATCAGCCGAAGATCGATTTGCGGCGCCGCTGCATTACGGGCTTCGAGGCGCTCGTGCGCTGGAACCATCCGCAGTACGGCCTGATTCCGGCGAGCGAATTCATTCCGGTGGCCGAATCGACCGGCCTCATCGTGCCGGTGGGCGACTTCGTGATCCGCACGGCCTGCGCGCAGCTCGCGCAGTGGCAGCAGCAGGGGTACGAAACCCTCTCGCTGGCCGTCAACATTTCGGCCGTGCAGTTCTGGCGCGGCGACCTCTACGAGACGGTCGCGCACGCGATCGAGGAAACGGGCATCGCGGCCCATCGCCTCGAACTGGAGATCACCGAGACCGCGATGATGGAGTACCCCGAGCTCGTCTCCGAAAAAATCTTCGCGCTCAAGCGCCTTGGCGTGCGCGTGGCGCTCGACGACTTCGGCACGGGCTACTCTTCGCTCTCCTACCTGAACCGCTTCGCCGTGGATACGCTCAAGGTGGACCGCTCGTTCGTCCAGGCGATTCCCGCCGACCGCAGCGTGTGCGTGATGGTCTCGGCAATCGTGAATCTCGCACGTTCGCTCGGCCTCACGGTGGTCGTGGAAGGCACGGAGACCGAGGAGCAGATCGCGTGGCTCGCGGCGCTCGGTCCGATCGAGGCGCAAGGCTTCCTGTTCTCGCGCCCCGTGCCGGTGGAGGGCGTGCCGGCGCTGATCGAGCGCTTCGGCGTGTGCGGCATGGCCCATACCGCCGGGGCCGCCGAACACGGCGAACACGTGAGCGACGCGTCGCAGCCGCGCTAAGGGCGGCGCGCGGCCGTTGCGCCGCTCAGTGTGCTGCGTCAGCGCGCTTGCGCGTGCGTAAAGCCGCCGAAGAACGCCCGCGCGTTGTCTTCGAGGCTCGCGAGGTGATAGCCCCCTTCCTGCACGATCACGCACGGCTGGTCGAGCGCGCCGATCGCCGCGCCAAGCCGCCCGAAGCCTTCGGTGCTCACGGCCACCTTCGACTGCGGATCGTCCTTGTAGATATCGAAGCCCAACGCAAGCACGATTGCGTCGGGCTCGAAGCGCTTCAACACACGCAACGCCGCCTCCACGCGCTCGAAAAACGCGTCTTCTGAGGCGCCGTGCGGCATCGGCAGATTGACGTTGTAGCCCTCGCCCTCCCCCGCGCCGCGCTCGTCCTCGTAACCGGCCACCACCGGATAGAAGTTCGTCGGGTCGCCGTGGATCGAGACGTACAGCACGTCGCCGCGGCCGTAGAAGATCTCCTGCACGCCCTGGCCGTGATGCATGTCCGTGTCGAGGATCGCCACACGGCCGAAGCGTTCCCGCAGCGACTGCGCGGCAATGGCCGCGTTGTTCAGGTAGCAGAAGCCGCCCGCCGCGTCGGCGCGCGCATGATGGCCGGGCGGACGGCTGAGCGCATAGCTCGCGCGCGCGCCGTCCTTGACCGTGGCCGCCGCCGCGAGCGCGCTCTGCGCCGACCAGTACGCCGAGCGCCATGTGTTCGCGCCCACCGGGCAGCTGCCGTCCGCGAGATAGCGCGCCGCCTGTGCAAGCACGCCACGCAGCGGATTCGGATCGCGCACGTAGATGTTCGACATCACTTCGTCGCCCCAGTCCTCGGGCATGCGCTTCCATTCGCCGTGCGCCTCTTCGAGGAAGCGCAGGTAGTTCATGTCGTGCACGGCCGCGATGGGCGCCGTGCCGGCGTCGACCGGCTCGCGCACTTCGAAGCCGAGCGAATGCGCCGCCGCCACGAGCCGCGCCGCGCGCTCGGGCACTTCCTGCGGCTCGCGCATCTGGCCGCGCGAGAGATACGTGCGCGGGTGGTGCAGCAGTTGTTCGGGGTGAAACCAGGTCAGCATTATCAGGACTCCTTTCTCATACCTCGGCGTGCACGCGCGCCTGCACGCCGGCGCGCGCCGCCACCGCATTGAGCAACACGTTCGCGCCCGCCGTGACGTCTGCGGGCAGCGCGTCCTCGGCCTCGTTGTGCGAAAGCCCGCCCACGCACGGAATGAACACCATCGCAGTCGGGCAATAGCGCGCGAGATGGATTGCGTCGTGGCCCGCGCCGCTCACGATATGCTCGTTCGAAAGCCCGAGCGCCGTCACCGCCTGCGCGACGAGCCCCACGCATTCGGCGTCGAACGGCGTGGCCGGGCTCGTCCAGCAGTGCGCGATCGCCACGTCGAGCCCGCGCGCCGCGGCCGCCGTCGCGCACGCCGCGCGCAGGTCGCACTCCATGGCGTCGAACTGCGCGTCGTCGGGGTGGCGAATATCGACGGTGAACGTGAGATTCGCCGCAATCGTGTTGCGCGACGAGTTCGCAATCTGCACCTGCCCGATCGTCACGAGACCGAGCGGCGCGTAGCGCGCCATCACGCGCTCGATTTCGAGCGCCATCTGCGCCGCGCCGAAGAACGCGTCCTTGCGATAGCGCATCGGCGTCGTGCCCGCATGCGCGGCCACGCCAGTCACCGTCACGTCGAACCAGCGGATCGCCTGGCCGCCCGTCACCACGCCGATGGTCGTGCCGTTGGCTTCAAGGACCGGTCCCTGCTCGATGTGCGCCTCGAAGTACGCGTCGACCGGAACCCCCGTCGCCGCGCGCGTGCCGCGTGCACCGCACGCGTCGAGGGCCTCGCCCAGCGTCACGCCGTCGGCGTCTTCGCGCGCCAGAGCATCGGTTAGCGGCATCGCGCCCGCAAACACCGCCGAGCCGAGCATCGCCGGCGTGAAGCGCGCCCCTTCCTCGTTGGTCCACGAACAGATCGCGATGGGCTTTTGCGTCGTGGCGCCGGCGTCGTTCAACGCGCGCACCACTTCGAGCGCGGCCAGCACGCCATAAACGCCGTCGAAGCGGCCGCCTTCGGGCTGCGTGTCGAGATGACTGCCCATCAGCACGGGTGCCGCGCTCGGGTCCGTGCCGTCGCGGCGCGCAAAGAGGTTGCCCACCTCGTCGGTCCACACATTCATTCCCGCCTCGCGGCACCACCGCGCGAACAGCTCGCGGCCGCGCCGGTCCTCGTCGGTCAGCGCGAGGCGGCGCACCCCGCCGCCCTGCGTCGCGCCGATCTTCGCCATCTCCATTAGGCTCGCCCACAGGCGCGCGCCATCAACCTGCAACTGCTCTTTCATCATGACATCCCTACTGGTCGAACATATCGATTCGTCAGCGCGAGCTCACCGCGCCTGCGGCCGCCCCGTCGTGCGCCTGCGCTGCGCGGCGCGCGTCGAGCGCGACAATGCACAGGAACGACACGCCCGCGAGACACGTATAGAACACGGCGAGCGGCCACCACTGCCCCGCATAGCGATGCGCGAGCCACGTGCCGACGAGCGGCGTGAGCCCGCCCGCCACCGCCCCGCACACCTGGTACGAAAGCGAGATCGCGGAGTAGCGCACGCGCGTGGGGAACACGCCGGAGACGAAGCCCGCGATCACCGAATAGAAGCTGGCCATGCAGACCACGGCGAGCGCGATGCCGATCACCATCGGCACGACCCGGCCGCTTTCCACGAGCGCGAACATCGGGTACGGCGAGAGCATCGCCGCCATGGCCGCCCACTTCAGGAAGCGCGCGCCGCCCATGCGTTCCGCGAGCCACGCGGCAACGGGCTGCGAAAGAAACTGGATGATCGCGACGACGAAGAGGCAGTCGAGGATCATCGAACGCGTGATGCCGACGTACTGCGTCGTGTACGCGATCATGAAGGTGTTCGTAAAGTACACGCCCGCAATGCCGATGGTGTTCGCGCCGATGCAGAGCAGCACGAGCCCCCACGCGGAACGGAACACTTCGGCGACCGGCAGCTTGACCGTGCGGCGCTGGTCCTTCAGTTGTGCGAACTCGGGCGACTCGTTCACGCCCAGACGGATCACGATGCCGACCACCAGCAGCACGGACGAAACGAGGAACGGCAGACGCCAGCCCCATGAGAGGAACGCGGCCTTGTCGAGCGAGGTGACGGCGCGAAACGCGAGCAGCGAGAGGATCAGGCCCGCGGGCGAACCGAGTTGCGCGAACGAGGCGAAGAACGTGCGGCGGCCTTGCGGCGCATGCTCGCCCGCCATCAGCACGGCGCCGCCCCACTCGCCGCCCACCGCGATGCCCTGCACGACGCGCAGCACGATGAGCAGCACCGGCGCAAGCATGCCGACGCTCGCATACGAAGGCAGCAGGCCGACGCAGACGGTCGCGACGCCCATCATCATGAGGGTGGTCATGAGCGCCTTCTTGCGGCCGATGCGGTCGCCCAGGTGGCCGAAGATCAGCCCGCCCAGCGGTCGGGCGAAAAAGCCGACGGCGAACGTGGCGAACGAAGCCATCGTGCTGACGAAGCGGTCCTCGGAAGGGAAGTAGAGTTCGCCGAACACGAGCGCGGCGGCGGTGGCGTAGATGTAGAAGTCGTACCACTCGATCATGGTGCCGATAAACGCCGCGGCGGCGGCGCGCACGGGCTGGCGGGTGGCGTCCGCCGGTTGGGTTGGGCTCATGGAGCGTCTCCTCGTGTGCCGTATGGCGTCTCACGCGATAGGTGCGTGCAAGGTTTATCGCCGGCCACAAAACATTAGTCAAATTTCGCGTTATTATTTCGCTCATAAATCTGGCTAATACCTACGATGGAGAGCCGCCGCCATGCGAGCAGAACCGACCCGATTTCTCAACGACCGGCTCGACTGGAACCTGCTGCGCACCTACCTCGTGATCATGCAGGAGCGCAGCCTGAGCCGCGCCGCGGCGCGTCTTTTCGTGACGCAGCCCGCCGTGAGCCAGGCGCTCAAGCGCCTCGAAGACACCCTGGAGCGCAAGTTGATCGAACGGCGCGGCGCGCAGTTCATGCCGACCCAGGCCGGCGAGGAGGTCTATCGCATCGCGAGCGATATCTACGGCAACATCTCGCGCCTCGAAACCGAGCTCGACGAACGGACCGCCGACATCACGGGCACGATCCGGCTCCTCACGGTGAGCCGCATCGAATCGCGCGTCTATGACGAGTTCCTCGCGGAATTTCACGTCGCCTATCCGCGCATCGACCTGCAGATCGAAGTCATGCGCTCGTCGGACATCATTTCGTCGGTACTGCAGAAGACAGCGACGGCGGGCCTGAGCCTGTGCCGCACGCCCGTGGAGAAACTGGAGCGGCGGCTATTCCTGCGGCAACGCTACGCCATTTTCTGCGGGCGCCATCACCGGCTCTTCGGCCTGTCCCAACTGACGATGGAAGATCTGCTCGCGGAAAACTTCGTGTCGTTCACGAGCGACCAGATCGGCGACAGCCTCTCGCCGCTCACGGTGTTTCGCGACCAGCGCGGCTTCACGGGGCGCATCGTGGCGTCTTCGCCGAGTCTCGACGAGGTGCGGCGGCTCATTTATGCGGGCTACGGCATCGGCTGCCTGCCCGAGCACGCGGTGCGGGACGATCTGGCGCGGCAGCGGCTGTGGCGGCTGCCGCCCGAGGAAGGGCTCGCGGACGTCGATATCCACCTGCTGTGGCATCGCGAGCGCAAGATGAATGCGGCCGAGGCGGCGTTCTTCGACGCGATGGAGCGCTGCATGCAGCGCCATGCGTTGGCCGAGAGGCTTTGACCAGGTAACGCCGACCGGTTTCAGAACCCGCGCGACATCACGGCAACGCCGATCGTAACGACGCCAAGCACGAGATTGACGAGCACGAGTCGGCGCACGGTGCCCACGGCGCGCGCGCCGTCGGGCCAGCGCTGCGACTGCACGGCGCGGCGAATGCGCGGAAAGACCGCAAAGCGCAGGTGCCCGTAAATCAGCATCATCAGCACGCCCAACCCTGCCATCGTATGCAGTTGCCAGGTGGCGTGGCCACCGCCGAACTGCATGAGCAGAAAACCGCCCGTGACCAGAATGACGAGCACCGCGCCCGCCACCCAGTTGAAGAAGCGGCCGAACACCGACTCCCAGAGCGGCAGCCGCAGCTGTGGCGAAAGATCTTCGAGCGCCGGTCGCAAGCAGAAGTGCGCGAACACCATGCCGCCCACCCAGACGGCGACAGCCAGCAAATGCAAGAAAAGCGCGACTTCGATCGCGTGGCCCATGCTTCAGATTCCTGTATGTGTGGAGAGGCGGCGCAGCGCAAGACGCATGCCCGCAATGCCAGCCTGCGCGCGATTATTCCATGCGGCACAAAGGCGCGCACCGGACGTGCGCGCCTTTGTGACTGCTTTTGAAGACATTCGCGCCCCGCGCCTTACTGCGGCAACACCGGACGCAACGCCACGACCTGCTTGAGCTTCGAATCCGGCGTGCGGCCCTTGCGGGCACGCTTGCCGATCTGCGGCGCGAGCACCGCGCCCGCCATCAGGTCTTCGCCCGGTTTGCCGCCGCGGCCCGCGCCGATCAGCACCACGCCCGCCGCGCTGATGGCGAGCGCCTGCGTGAGCTTTTCATTATCGTCAAGCTGCATCAGGATGACACCGCGGCCGCCGGCGGAAAGCGTTTTCATCTCGTCGAGGCCGAACACGAGCAGACGCCCGCCCGACGAAAGACACGCCACCTGGATCGCGCCCGGCAGCATCGGCATCGGCGCGAGCGGCAAGGCGCCCTCGTCGATGGTCATGAACGCCTTGCCCGCCTTCACGCGGCTCACCATGTCGCCGATCTTCGCGATGAAGCCGAAGCCGTTGCTCGACGCCAGCAGCAGTTGCTGCTCCGCGTTCGCGGCGAAGTAGTGCAGCAGATGCGTGCCCGCTTCGAGCTCGATGAGCGACGTCACCGGCACACCGTCGCCGCGCCCGCCCGGCAGTTGCGCAACCGCGACCGAATAGACGCGGCCGTTGCTGCCCCACGCGATCAGCGTGTCGGGCGTGCGGCACAGGAAAGTGGCGTAGAGGCCGTCGCCGGCCTTGAACGTGAAGCTCTGCGGATCGAGGCCATGGCCCTTGAGCGCACGCACCCAGCCCTTCTGCGAGACGACCACGGTAACGGGCTCGTCCACGACGCGCACTTCGAACGTCGCGCGCTTTTCCTGCTGGATCAGTGTGCGGCGGTCGTCGCCGTACTGCTTCGCGTCGCCTTCGATCTCCTTCACGATGAGGCGCTTCATCGACGACTCGTTCGCGAGCAGCTCTTCGAGCTTCGCCTTCTCGTCGCGCAACTCTTCGAGCTCCTTCTCGATCTTGATCTTCTCGAGCCGCGCCAACTGACGCAGACGGATTTCGAGAATGTCTTCCGCCTGGCGCTCGGAAAGCCCGAACGCGCTCATGAGCGCGCTCTTCGGCTCGTCCGACTCGCGGATGATGCGAATGACCTCGTCGATATTGAGGAAGACGATCATCCGCCCTTCGAGGATATGGATGCGGTCGTCGACCTTCGTCAGGCGGTGCTGCGTGCGGCGCGTGACGGTGGCGAAGCGGAAGCCGATCCACTCGCCCAGGATCTCGCTCACGCCCTTCTGGCGCGGGCGCCCATCGGCGCCGATCATCACGAGATTCAGCGAGGCGTTCGATTCGAGGCTCGTGTTGGCAAGCAGCGAATTCACGAACTCGGCCTGGTCGATGCGGCTCGTCTTCGGCTCGAACACGATGCGCACGGGCGCGTCCTTGCCCGACTCGTCGCGCACGGCGTCGAGCAGCGCGAGCATGGACTGCTTGCTCTGCAACTGCTCGGGCGTGAGCGTCTTCTTGCCGAGCTTGAGCTTCGGATTGGTCAGCTCCTCGATCTCTTCCAGCACCTTCTGGCTCGATGTGTTCGGCGGCAGTTCCGTGACCACGAGCTGCCACTGGCCGCGCGCGAGATCCTCGATCTTCCAGCGCGCGCGCACCTTCAGGCTGCCGCGGCCCATCTCGTAGGCTGCCGCGATTTCGGCCTCGCTGGAGATGATCTGGCCGCCGCCCGGGAAGTCCGGCCCCGGCAGCTTTTCCATCAGTTCCGCGTGCGTGATCTTCGGATTGCGAATCATCGCCACCGCCGCGGCCGCGACTTCGCGCAGGTTGTGCGACGGGATTTCCGTGGCGAGACCCACCGCGATGCCCGAAGCGCCGTTCAGCAGCAGCATGGGCAGGCGCGCGGGCAGCGTCTTCGGCTCCTGGAACGAGCCGTCGTAGTTCGGCATGAAATCGACGGTGCCCATGTCGATTTCGTCGAGCAGCAGCTTCGCGATAGGCGTGAGACGCGCTTCGGTGTATCGCATCGCCGCGGCGCCGTCGCCGTCGCGCGAGCCGAAGTTGCCCTGGCCGTCGATGAGCGGATAGCGCATCGAGAAGTCTTGCGCGAGGCGCACGAGCGCGTCGTACGCCGACTGGTCGCCGTGCGGATGGTACTTGCCCAGCACATCGCCCACCACGCGCGCCGACTTCACGGGCTTGGCGTTGTCGCCGAGTCCCATCTCGTTCATCGCGAAGAGAATGCGCCGCTGCACCGGTTTCTGGCCGTCGCAGACGTCGGGCAGCGCGCGGCCCTTCACCACGCTCACCGCGTAGTCGAGGTACGCGCGCTCCGCGTAGTGGCCGAGCGTGAGCGTGTCGCCTTCGGCGCCGCCGGTCACTTCAGCAAAAAGATCGTCCATGTTCAATCAATCCGTATTCGTGTGCGGGGGGCGTGGGAACGTCAAATGTCCGCTTCGACTTCGTTGCCCTTCTCTTCGAGCCACGAGCGGCGCGACGCCGCTTCGCCCTTGCCCATCAGCATCGTCATGCGCGCGACGGTGGCCTCGTAGTCGAGGTCGCCGAGCGCCACCGGCGAAAGGCGCCGCGTGTCCGGGTTCATGGTCGTGTCCCAGAGCTGCTCGGCGCTCATTTCACCGAGACCCTTGAAGCGGCTGATGGTCCATTGCGTTTCGCGCACGCCGTCCTTGCGCAGCTTGTCGAGGATCGCTTCGAGCTCGCCTTCGTCGAGCGCGTAGAGCTTCTGCGCGGGCTTCTTGCCGCGCGCGGGCGCGTCCACGCGAAACAACGGCGGGCGCGCCACGCACACGTGGCCGCGCTCGATCAACTGCGGGAAGTGCTTGAAGAAGAGCGTGAGCAGCAACACCTGGATGTGCGAACCATCCACGTCCGCGTCCGAGAGGATGCAGATCTTGCCGTAACGCAGGTTCGCGAGATCGACGGTTTCGTCGGGACTGTGCGGATCGACGCCGATCGCAACAGAAATGTCGTGCACTTCATTGTTGGCAAAAAGACGGTCGCGCTCGGTTTCCCACGTGTTCAGCACCTTGCCCCGCAACGGCAGGATGGCCTGATATTCCTTGTCGCGCCCCATCTTCGCGGAACCGCCCGCCGAATCGCCCTCCACGAGGAAGAGTTCGTTGCGCGCGATATCGGTCGATTCGCAGTCGGTGAGCTTGCCGGGCAGCACGGCCACGCCCGAACTCTTGCGTTTTTCCACCTTCTGGCCCGCACGCGTGCGCGCCTGAGCCTGCTTGATGACGAGGTCGGCGAGCTTCTTGCCGTGCTCGACGTGCTGGTTGAGCCACAACTCCAGCGCGGGACGCGAGAACGACGAGACGAGCTTGACGGCATCGCGGCTGTTCAGGCGCTCCTTGATCTGCCCCTGGAACTGCGGATCGAGCACCTTCGCCGAGAGCACGAACGAGACGCGCGCAAACACGTCTTCGGGCAGCAGCTTCACGCCTTTGGGCTGAAGATTGTGCAGTTCGACGAAGCTTTTCACGGCCTGGAACAGACCGTCGCGCAAGCCGCTTTCGTGCGTGCCGCCCGCCGGCGTGGGGATGAGGTTCACATACGACTCGCGCGTGAGCGGCCCTTCCTCGGTCCATGCGACGACCCAGGCGGCGCCCTCGCCTTCGGCGAAGGTGTCGTCGGCCGTGCGTGCGTCGGCGTATCGTTCGCCTTCGAAGAGCGGGATCAGCAGCTCGCTGCCGCCCATGCCTTCGAGCAGATAGCCGCGCAGGCCGTCTTCGTACTTCCAGCTCTGGCGCTCGCCCGTCTTCTCGTTGACGAGCTCGACCTCCACGCCGGGCAGCAGCACGGCCTTCGAGCGCAAGAGGCGCTGCAGTTCGCCGAACGGCAGATTGGGCGAGTCGAAGTACTTCGGATCGGGCGAGGCGGTGACGCGCGTGCCGGTCTTCTTCTCGTCGCGCGCGGCATTGCGCACGGCGAGCGGCCTGACGACGTCGCCGTTGGCGAAGCCGATCTCGGCGACCTTGCCGTCGCGCCACACGGTCACGTCGAGGCGCGTGGAAAGCGCGTTCGTGACCGAGACGCCCACGCCGTGCAGGCCGCCCGAGAACGTGTAGGCGCCGCCGGCGGCCTTGTCGAACTTGCCGCCCGCGTGCAGGCGGGTATAGACGATTTCGACGACGGGCACCTTCTCTTCGGGGTGCAGGCCGAACGGAATGCCGCGGCCGTCGTCCTCGACGGAGACGGACTGGTCCGCGTGCAGCGTCACCGTGATGCGGCGGCCGAAGCCGCCGAGGGCTTCGTCCGAAGCGTTGTCGATGACTTCCTGGATGATGTGCAGCGGGTTTTCGGTGCGGGTGTACATGCCCGGCCGCTGCCGGACCGGCTCGAGGCCCTTGAGCACCTTGATCGACGCTTCGCTATAGGTAGCGTTTGACTTCTTCGTAGACATGGTGGTCCGTCGGGTTGCCGCGCGGTTGTCCACAGGTCCTGTGGACATCTGCGTGGACAACGCGTTGAGTTTTCAAAAAAAGCGAAACGAAACAACGGGATGAACTGGCATGCCCACCGCGCGGGCAGCGGCGCGGCGGACGGGATTCGCGAGGTATTGTACTGATTTGGGGCGGCGCGGCAATTTGCGCGGGGGTCAGCCGTTCGGCCGAGGGGTTGGCGGACGCGGGACTCGCGTAGAATCGATGGCTCGTGGAACGGCGCCAGCCGCCGCCCGGGAAACGTGGAGTCACCATGAAACCATCCGAAGCCTTGTGCGCGCACCGCGCCGAAGCCGCTCGGCACAATCGCTCCAGGACACGCCGATGGCCCTCGACGCTGTACGCGATGCGCAATCAGATCTCACACGGCTATTTCGCAGTGGACGTCGAGATAATCCGGAGCACGGTGAAACAACATCTCCCGGTACTCGAGCGCGATCTGATGCGGCTTATCGGCGAATAAACGAAGCGGCCCTCATCAGGCCGCCCTCTCCCGCATCACCTCACTTCCGCTTGCTCTCCAGCTCTTCCCACCGCTCCAGCGCCGCAAGCAATTCCTCGTCGATCTGCGCATAGCGTTCGGTAAGCCGCACGCCCTCCTGCGCGTCCTTCGCGAAAATCGACCCTTCTTCGATCTGCGCGCCGATGGTCTTCTGCTCCGTCTCCAGCGCCTCGATCCGCTTGGGCAGTTCCTCCAGTTCGCGCTGCTCCTTGAACGACAGCTTGACCGAGCGTTGCGCGTTGCGCCCCGTCGCGCTTTCCTTCGGCGCGGCGGCGGCGGCCGGCGCGGCGGCCTGCGGCGCGCGCGCCTCGGCCAGCTGCTGCGCGCGCGCACTCTGCGTCTGCCAGTCGGTGAAACCGCCCACGTATTCGCGCCACTGGCCGCCGCCCTCGGCCGCGAACACGGAGGTCACCACGTTGTCGAGAAATGCGCGGTCGTGGCTCACGAGCAGCACGGTGCCGTCGTAATCGGCCAGCAGTTCTTCGAGCAGTTCGAGCGTCGGAATATCGAGGTCGTTGGTCGGCTCGTCGAGCACCAGCACGTTCGCGGGCCGCGCGAAAAGACGCGCGAGCAGCAGGCGGTTGCGCTCGCCGCCCGAAAGCGATTTCACGGGCGAACGCGCGCGCTCGGGCGCGAACAGGAAGTCGCCCAAATAGCTCATCACGTGCTTCTTCGCGCCGTTGATCTCGACCCAGTCGCTGCCGGGGCTGATCGTGTCGGCAAGACTCTTCTCCAGGTCGAGCTGCGCGCGCATCTGGTCGAAGTACGCGACCTGCAGATTCGTGCCCACGCGCACCGTGCCCTCGTCCGGCTTCAGCTCGCCGAGAATGAGCTTGAGCAGCGTGGTCTTGCCCGCGCCGTTCGGGCCGACAAAGCCGATCTTGTCGCCGCGCATGACCGTGGCCGAAAAGCGGTCGACGATCGTGCGATCGCCATAGCGCTTCGTCACGTCCGTGAGTTCGGCGACGATCTTGCCGGACTTCTCGCCCTGCGCCACATCGAGCCTCACGTTGCCCTGCACGTTGCGGCGCTCGGCGCGTTCGTTGCGCATCTGCACGAGCCGCGCAATGCGCCCGACGCTGCGCGTGCGGCGCGCTTCGACGCCCTTGCGGATCCACACCTCTTCCTGCGCGAGCAGCTTGTCGAACTTCTCGTTCTCCACGCGCTCCACTTCCAGTTGCTGAGCCTTGCGCTCCTGATACTGCGAAAAGTTGCCCGGATACGAGAGCAGCTTGCCGCGGTCGAGCTCGACGATGCGCGTGGCCACGCGGTCGAGGAACGCGCGGTCGTGGGTGATGAAGAGCAGGCTCGAACGCTGCGCGACGAGCAGTTCCTCGAGCCAGCGGATGCCGTCGAAGTCGAGGTGGTTGGTCGGTTCGTCGAGCAGCAGCACGTCGGGCTGCACGACGAGCGCACGCGCCAGCGCCACGCGCTTTTGCATACCGCCCGAGAGCGCGCCCACCCGCGCTTCGCCGTCGAGCCCGATCTGCGCGAGCGTGGTCGACACGCGCGTGCGCCAGTTCCAGGCATCGGCGGCGTCGAGCGAGGACTGCAGCGTGTTCATGCGCGCGAGCAGCGCATCGTGCTCCGCGCCTTCGGGCGTGTCCGCCAGCTTGTGCGCGACGGTGTCGTATTCGTCGAGCAGCGCGCGCACGCCTTCGAGCCCGGAGGCAACCGCGTCGAATACCGGGGCGTCGGCGTCGAACTCGGGCTCCTGCGGCACGTAGACGGTCGAAAGATGCTGCTGGCGCGTGATGAGGCCGTCGTCGGGTTTCGCCAGCTCGGCGACGATCTTCAAGAGCGACGACTTGCCCGCGCCGTTGCGGCCGATCAGCCCGACGCGTTCGCCGGTTTCGAGCGAGAAGTCCGCATGGTCGAGCAGCGCGACGTGGCCGAACGCGAGTTGCGCGCCGGTGAGGGTGTAAAGCGACATGACTGGAAAACGATGCCTGCGTTGGACCTGAAGCGCGCATTGTACCGGTCCGGCGCGGCGGCGCTTTCGCCGCCACCGCGCGCGGTCGCGCCGGCCTTACTTCACGTGAACCGTAATGGTCTGGCTCCACTCGGGACCGTACGAATGGTGCGCGCCGTCCGCGAACTGCGCGGTGAGCGTGTGGTCGCCGGGCGGCAGCGTGATATCCGTTTCGGTCTGCCCTTTGCCGTAGTGGATCGATTTATCGCTCACCGGCACGATCTGGCCTTGCGGCAACGGCCCGCTGTCGATCAGCAGGTGATGGTGGCCGGTGCCCGGCGTCACCGTGCCGGCGGGCGCGACCGTCATGCCGTCGATGCCGAATACCACGTGCACCGGATTGGTAACCGTCGCGCCGTCCTTCGGTTCGACGAAGTAGACGCCTTCGGCACGCGCGACGCCCGTCACCGCCAGCAGGGCCGTGAACGCCACGGCGGCGAGCAAGCTGTTTCTGACCATCGTTGTTCTCCTCGGGAATGGGAAACCCAGCCCGGCGTGCCGCGCGCCATGCCGCATCCGCGGGCGGCTGCAGAACGCCGGAGGCCCAGCATACAACGCATCCGTGAAGGCACACGATCTGCGCGTCGCTGCGCTCGACGGCGTGCGGTGAGCCCCCCTGCGGCAAAGGCACTCGGCGGAAGCGGCGCAATTTTCCGGTAACATCGCGGGTCGCCCGCCGCCCCAAAATGGGGCGGGAAAGCGGGCAACGCATGGAACAGATGAAAGGTGTTGTGGTGAGCGAAGTGATCGAATACAAGAGCTGGATCTGCCTGATCTGCGGCTGGATCTACAACGAGGAAGAGGGGCTGCCCGACGAAGGCATCGCGGCAGGCACGCGTTTCGCGGATATCCCCGGGGACTGGCGCTGCCCGCTGTGCGACGTGGGCAAGGCGGAATTCGCGGTCGTCGAATTCTGAGTTCCGGGCTCGCCGCCGTAGCGCGCTGCGCGTCATGGCGGGATCACAGCAGGGTCACGGCAGCTTCCCGCGTAGTCATTTTCGCGCCGGAAGGCGTTTGCTATACTCCACGTCCTGCATCGCGATTCGCCAGAAGTGCGAAACTCGCGAATCGCTTCGCGCCATGACGGGTGACTTGGGAAACATGGCGATCACGCGAAGCCCGCAGGCCTGCGTGCCGCATGCCTCCCTGTAGTTCAATGGATAGAACAAGTGCCTCCTAAGCGCTAGATGCAGGTTCGATTCCTGCCAGGGGGACCAGCCACCCAGTTCCGGCGCGGGACACCCCCGCAGCCCGCCCGAGATCCCAGGCCCCGACCGTTCCGGTTTGCACCGGAAAGCGCCGCACGCTCAACCCTCCCAGCAAGACATCCCCATGGACATCAACAAGCAGGTCGCCGCCCTTACCGCTTCCGAACTCCAGACCGCCGGCGCGAGTCAGGCCGCCGCCATTGCATTGAGCGTGGTGCTGCGCCATCTGAATTCACCGGAGCTCGCGAAGCTGCTCACTTCGGCTTTCGCGAACCATCAGGCCGTCATGCTGCAAACGCCCTGGCCCGACCCGATGCTGCAGTCGTTCGAAGCGACGCGCCGGTTCCTCGAAGGCGCCGCGCAACCTGCCGCCGGCGCGGCGCCGCAAGCCGAGTGAGCAGGCGGGACGAGGCTTTGCAGCCCGCCGCGCCCCGCTTGTCAATTGTTAACTTTCACGGCGACGTCCATCGCCTACGATTCGTTCTGTCAGAACGGAGGGTGGACGGCATGACCTCTTCATACGTTTTCGCGCTGATGGGTTTCCTCGCGACAGTCGTTTTCTCGTCGCTGGCAATGCTGGTGCTGCACTAGCCGACGGGCGCGCACCGCGGGCAGGGTCCGCATTGCGCTGCCGATCCGGGTAAACCAGTAGCCGCACAGCCCTAAAGCCGCGGCTTCCCGTGCCGTTAAGTCCTTCATGGACTCCATCCGTCCCATCCCCGCCGGCTACCTGATGTCGAATCTCATCGACCAGGATATTGCGCACATCCGCCGCGTGATGCCCTTGTCGCTCTCGGGCGATCTGGCCGGCCCGATCCTGCCCTCGCCCTACTGGCGCCAGCGCCTGCACCGCCTGCTCGACACTGGCCACGTGAACAAAGGCCAACTGGGCGAGATCGACAGCCTGTTGCATTTGCTCGACGCGCACGACACGCGCAGCAGCGCGGACGCTTCGGCACACCATCGCAGCGCCGCCGGGTCCGCGCGCTGCTAAAACGCGCGCAGCCGCTGCGACGGCCCAAGGCCGGTCACCACCTCATTCCCCGTCCGCGCGACCGTGCCGGCAGGGCCCCACCTCGTCCCGCGCCACGGAAATCCTGGCGCCGCGCAAGGCCTCTCGGTCATAATGTCCGCAAAAATACCCAGAGAGGACTCCGTGCCCACGGCCCATCCGCGAGACCTGCTCCGGCAGGCACGCCAGCGTTACACCCAGCAGCAGATTGCCACCCATGTCGGCAAGGACGTCAAAACCGTGCGCCGCTGGGAAAAAGGCGAGACGCCCTGCCCGGCCACGCTCGAAGCCGCCCTGCGCGAGCTTCTGCGCGGCGGCGCCGATAGCCCGGCGGCCGGCGCGCGGTTTCGCTTCGTCGACCTGTTCGCGGGCATTGGCGGCATACGCATGGGCTTCGAGGCGCACGGCGGCGAATGCGTGTTCACGAGCGAGTGGAACCCGTTCTCGAAGAAGACCTATCTGGAGAACTACACGCAGGACCACGACGGGCACCACGCCTTCGTCGGCGACATCACGACCTGCGACGCCGGGGCCGTCCCCGACCACGACGTCCTGCTCGCCGGCTTTCCGTGCCAGCCGTTCTCGATCGCGGGCGTGAGCAAGAAGAACGCGCTCGGCCGGCCGCATGGCTTCGAGTGCACGACCCAGGGCACGCTCTTCTTCGACGTCGCGCGCATCATCGCCGCCAGGCGTCCCGCCGCCTTCCTGCTCGAGAACGTCAAGAACCTGCTCTCGCACGACCGCGGCCGCACGTTCGACGTGATCCTCCAGGTGCTGCGCGACGAACTCGGCTACGACGTGCACTATCGCGTCGTCGACGGCCGCCATTTCACGCCGCAGCACCGCGAACGCATCATCATCGCCGGCTTCCGCGAGCCCGCGCCGTTCTCGTGGGACGCGCTCGCGCTGCCCGAAGAGGGGCCGCGCCTCGCCTCGATCCTGCATCGCACGGACGGCAGCGAACCTGTCCTGCCGTGGGACGGCGAGCGCTTCTTCGACCACGCCGCGCGCCGCGTGCAGCCCCGATACACGCTTACGCCCGGCCTCTGGCAATACCTCCAGCAATATGCGGAGAAGCACCGCGCCGCCGGCAATGGGTTCGGCTACGGCCTCGCGTTTCCGGAAAGCGTGACGCGCACGCTTTCGGCGCGCTATCACAAGGACGGCAGCGAGATCCTCGTTCACCAGGGCGAAGGACTACGCCCGCGCCGCCTCACGCCGCGCGAGTGCGCGCGGCTGATGGGCTTTCCCGACACCTTCCGCATTCCCGTGAGCGACACCCAGGCCTATCGCCAGTTCGGCAACAGCGTGGTGATGCCGGTGATGCGCGAAGTGGCGCGCACGATGATGCCGCATCTCGACGCCCTGCTGGCCACCGCCGGCGCCAAAGCGCACGCGCAGGCCCGCGCCGCAACGGCAGCCGAGCAAGCCCAGCCGAAGGCGCAGCCGCGCGCGAAGGCCAGAACCGCCGGCACGACCGAGGCACCCGCCGTGCGCAGCCGGACAGCCCGGTCAGTGCGCACGCAACCGGCAGCCGAGGCGGCCTGACGGCGCGAGCGAAGACACGATAGCGGACGGCAACCATGGTCGATGTCGTCGATCCCGCCACCCGCAGCCGGATGATGTCCGGCATTCGCGGGCGCAACACCCGGCCCGAGCGCGTGATCCGCAGCCTGCTGCACCGGCGCGGTTTCCGCTTCCGGCTGGACGTGCGCGAGCTGCCGGGCCGCCCCGATATCGTGCTGCCGCGCTACCGCGCCGCCGTGTTCGTGCACGGCTGCTTCTGGCACGGCCACGGCTGCGCGCTCTTCAAGTGGCCGCAGACGCGCCCCGAGTTCTGGCGCGAGAAGATCGCGCGCAACCGCGCCAACGACGCGAAGGCGCTCGCCGCGCTTGCGGCGCAGGGCTGGCGCGTCGCGGTGATCTGGGAATGTGCGCTGCGCGGCGCCGGCCACGACCCGCAGGCCGTCGTCGAGCGCCTCGACGCCTGGCTCCGGGACCCCGCCTCGAGGTGGTTCGAAGCCCGCGCGTAAGTGTCGTGCGCGGTGCTAAACTCGATCGACAAGCCGTGCGCGGCCCCATGCAAGGCGCGAGCCGGCAAGAACGCACGAGAAGGAGACAACCCATGGCTGAATTCCGACTCTGGTCCGACGACTTCCCGAACAACGGCTTCATGCCGAAGGCGCAGGAATTCGACGAACGGGCCTTCGGCGTGGACGGCGACAACGTTTCTCCCGCGCTGCAATGGGATGCGCCGCCCGACGACACGCAGAGCTTCGCGCTGACCCTCTACGATCCCGACGCCCCCACGGGCAGCGGCTTCTGGCACTGGGTCGTCGTCAACATTCCGGTCGACGTGCGCGCGCTCGCCCGCAATGCCGGCAAGGCCGACGGCAGCCTGCTGCCGGGCGGGGCCCTGCAGCTGCGCAACGACTACGGCACGGTCGGCTTCGGCGGCGCGGCGCCCCCGCGCGGAGACAAGCCGCATCGCTACATCTTCCGCGTGCATGCGCTGAAGGTGCCGGAACTTCCGGTCACGCCCGACACGACCAATGCGGTGGCGCGCTTCATGACGCACCTGAACGAAATCGATTCGACGACCTACGTCGGGCTCTACGAACTGAAATAACCGCGCGTGCGCAAGCGTCGCCGGCAGCCCAGACGGCGCGGCCCATGCCTGCGCCGCCAGGCGCGATGCGTGCGCGCCCGCGAGCCATGCCGACCGCCCTTGCGCGCGCCCGCCAATCGATGCCCACCACCACATCCACGCTGCCCCATCCGAACGCCGATCCCGCCGCCGAGGCGGAAGCCGGCCTGCCTTTCCCGCAGCGCTATCACGCCATCGTCGTGGTGGCGCTCGGCATCACGCTCGCCGTGCTCGACAGCGCGATCGCCAACGTCGCGCTGCCGACGATCGCGCGCCATCTCCACGCGAGCGAAGCGAGCTCGATCTGGATCGTCAACGCCTACCAGCTCGCGGTGACGATCTCGCTGCTGCCGCTCGCCTCGCTCGGCGACCGCATCGGCTACCGGCGCGTGTATCTATGGGGGCTCGGGCTCTTCACCATCGCGTCGCTCGGCTGCGCGCTCTCCACCTCGCTGCCCTTGCTCGCGGTCGCGCGCATGGTGCAGGGCCTGGGCGGCGCCGGCATCATGAGCGTCAACACCGCGCTCGTGCGCATGATCTATCCGCGCAACCAGCTCGGCCGCGGCGTGTCGATCAACGCGATGGTGGTGGCGGTCGCGTCGGCGGTGGGACCGACCATCGCGTCGGGCGTGCTCTCGGTCGCCTCGTGGCCCTGGCTCTTCGCGATCAACGTGCCGATCGGCGTCGCCGCCTACGTGCTCGCCCTGCGCGCGCTGCCCGTCAACCGGCCGCATCCGGCCCCCTACGACTACGGGAGCGCCGTGCTCAACGCGCTGGTGTTCGGCCTCCTGATCTTCGCCGTCGACGGCCTCGGTCACGGCGAGCGCCGCGCGTGGATCGGCGCCGAATTCGCCGCGGCGCTCGTGATCGGCTGGTTCTTCGTGCGCCGCCAGCTGACCCAGCCGGCGCCGCTCTTGCCCGTCGACCTGCTGCGAATTCCCGTGTTCGCGCTTTCGGTCGGCACCTCCGTCTGCTCGTTCTGCGCGCAGATGCTCGCGTTCGTCGCGCTGCCCTTTCTGCTGCAGGACGCCTTCGGCTTCACCCAGGTCGCGACCGGCCTGCTCATGACACCCTGGCCGCTCGTGATCGTCGGCGCCGCGCCGCTCGCCGGCTGGCTCTCCGACCGCCACCCCGCGGGCATGCTCGGCGGCATCGGGCTCGCGCTGTTCGCGCTGGGGCTCCTGCTGCTCGCCACGCTCGGCGCGCATCCTTCCGCGTTCGACATCGGCTGGCGCATGGCGCTGTGCGGCGCGGGCTTCGGCACGTTCCAGTCGCCGAACAACCGGCAGATGCTTGCGTCGGCCCCGCGCGAACGCTCGGGCGGCGCAAGCGGCATGCTGGGGACGGCCCGCCTCACGGGCCAGACGCTGGGCGCGGCATTGGTCGCGCTGATCTTCGGTGTGGCGCCGCAGCACGGACCCACGATCGCGCTCTATGTGGCGACGGGGTTCGCGGCGCTCGCCGCCGTGGTCAGCATGCTGCGGCTCGTGCCGGGCAACGCGGCAGGGACGCCGGAGTAAATTCCCGCACACGGGCCCCGCGCCGCGCACGCCTGACTACACTACCCAGTACATACCTCGTCGCACTCCGCCGCGCGGCCGCTGACCCATTTCCTGGCGGCGCCGCGCTCAGCGCGCGTCGCCGGCCGAGCCTGATCAGTCGTACTGAGCAGCCCCCGGTTCGCGCACGCTCCGCGCCTTGCCGCG
Source organism: Paraburkholderia acidipaludis NBRC 101816 (assembly GCF_000684975.1). Lineage (GTDB taxonomy): Bacteria > Pseudomonadota > Gammaproteobacteria > Burkholderiales > Burkholderiaceae > Paraburkholderia > Paraburkholderia acidipaludis. The sequence goes on from NZ_BAXZ01000012.1 coordinate 76,090, forward strand.
TCTTTCGTCCCTTCACGGCGCCTCGCGCGAGGTCAAAAGGGGGATTGCCATGTCACTGATCGTCGCTGGACGCTTCACCACCTTCCCCGCCGCCGAGGCCGTCGCCGAAAAGCTGTTCGCGCGCGGCTTCGTCGAGGAAGACGTCAACCTTTTCTTCGTCAATCCGCGCGGGCAGCATGCCCGTCACGCGGCGCACGCCGCAGCGCCTCACGCCGCCCTTCCCATGTCGCCGCATCTCGCGCGCAACCTCACGGCCGGCGCGGTCGCCGGTGCCGTGGTGGGCGTCGTGATCTTCGGCGGGATGTCGGCGTCGTTTCCGATCGTCGTGATCGCGGCGGGTGTGGGTGCGTGGGTCGGCTCGCGCATCGGCATCAGCGCGAGCCGGCCGCACGTCGACGAGCATCATGAACGGGTGCTGCGCGAAACGCGCAATTCGGGCGTGCTGCTCGCGGTGCACGTGTGCGCCGAAAACCAGGCGATCGCCGCCGAGGTGCTCGGCGAAGCCGGCGCCACCGACATCGAGCGCGCCTCCGGCCACTGGCAGGGCGGGCACTGGGCGGACTTCGATCCGACCCGCTCGCCCGAGCCCTATGGAGAAGCGGGCCAGCAGCAGGCCTAGCCCAGGGACTGGCGACGGACTGCCGAAGGACTGCTGCAACGCAACGCGGCGGCTCGAAGGCCGCCGCGTGGGTGGGACCGTGCGCGCCCGACAAGGCGCGCGCAGCAAGCGTCAGCCAGCCTTCGCCTTCTCGGGCGAAGGGGCGGGCACCGCGCCGCGCGCCTTCGCCGTCACGGAAGCCGCGGTCGCCACGCTGCGCAGATCGGCAAGGAACGAGTCGCGCCATACCGAAAGATTGTTCAGGCGCAGCCCCGCCATCATGTCCTCGTAGCGCGAACGCCGTTCGGCAAGCGGCATCGAGAGGGCCCGCTCGAGCGCCTCCGCGGTCTGGTTCAGATCGTAAGGATTCACGACGAGCGCGCCGGGCATCTGCTCGGCCGCGCCCGCGAACTGCGAGAGCACCAGCACGCCCGGATCGTCCGGGTTCTGCGATGCCACGTACTCCTTCGCAACGAGATTCATGCCGTCGCGCAGCGGCGCCACGAAGCCCACGTGCGCGAGCCGGAACAGGCCCATCAGCAGATTGCGCTCGTATTTGCGGTTCAGGTACTGGATCGGCGTCCAGTCGAGCTGCGCAAACCGGCCGTTGATGCGGCCCGCCTCGCCTTCGAGGTTGCGGCGGATCGTCTGGTAGGTCTGCACGTCGGAGCGTGTCGGCGGCGCGATCTGCAGCAGCGAAACGCGGCCGTGCCAGCCCGGCCCGTTCTGCAGCAGGCGCTCGAACGCCTGGAAGCGCTCGGCGAGACCCTTCGAATAGTCGAGCCGGTCCACGCTCATGATCAGCCTGCGGCCACGCATGGCGTCGCGCAAGCTGCGCACGGACTTGCGATCGGTGAACTGCCCGGCGGCCTCCGCGATCGCATCGGGGTAGATGCCGATCGGATAGGCGCCCACCTTCAGGAAGCGCTCCCAGGCGTGCACCATGCCGTCCTCGCTCGCGCTGCCATGGCCGCCGCGCTCGATGTAGTCGAGAAAGGCCTGGCGGTCCGCGTCGGTCTGGAAGCCCACCACGTCGTAGTGGCACATGAACTTCATCAGTTCTTCGTGCGGCGGCACCGAGCGCATCACCTCCGGCACCGGCAGCGGAATGTGCAGGAAGAAGCCGATCGGATTCTTCACGCCGAGGTCGCGCAGGCAGCGCGCGAAGGGGATCAGGTGATAGTCGTGGATCCAGATGATGTCGTCGGGCTCGATCAGCGGCTGGAGCTGGCGTGCGAGCGTCACGTTCACGCGCAGATAGCCGGCGTATTCCTGGCGCTCGTAGCGCGCAAGGTCGTTGCGGTAGTGGAAGGTGGGCCAGAGCGTCGTGTTCGAGAAACCCTTGTAGTACTGGTCATAATCGCGCCGCGTGAGGCCAACCGTCGCGTAGGTGACGCTGCCCTGCTGCTCGATGACCGGAGACGACGGCTCCGCAACGGTTTCGCCGCTCCAGCCGAACCATACGCCGCCCGTTTCCTTGAGCGCATCCAGCACGCCCACGGCAAGGCCTCCTGCTGCGGGTCGTCCTTCCTGTGTCGGCGCGACGCGGTTCGATACCACGATCAGTCTGCCCATTGCGGCAATCCTCCTGTTTCGTTATTCAAAGACTCTGCTTTTCAAATGAATGCAAATTTCGTGCCGCCTGCGCGGCAGGACATATTCGACAAGCTGCGACAAGGCGCGGCCCGGCGCACGCGCGAGCGCACTCCGCGCGATATTCGCGCCCGTTCAAACATTCGATAGCGTGCGATGGAGCCTGGCCGGAGCCGGGCGCTCAGGCGTCCTGTTCCGAGCCGAGATCGCGCTGGTACTCGAGACCCTCGGCCCGCGAGCCGCCCTGATTGTGCTCGCCGTCCGGCGGAATGCCCGGCGCGGGGCGGTTCTGGCCAGCCGGGTCGGGCACGGCCATCGGTGGCGGATTGCTGCCCTTCTGTTCTCCGTCACGCGGGCCACGCTTGCCCGGGTGACGTGCGGAGCGGCGCAATGCAGGGTGTCTCATCTCGAAGCCTCCAGCGGAAGGCCGCCACATGGAGGTGGCGCTCTTACAGTCTAGGGGTCGCCGCGTGAAAATGCCGGTAAAAATGGTGCAGCGCTTGTAAGTCGTACATAAACGTCCTGGGCGGGCCGTCGCGCAGCCATTCAGCCCGCGCGGGCGATCCAGCAGGCCCAGCGGGCCCAGCGCATCGAGGCCGCGCGGCCGGCCCGGGCCGGCGGTCGGGGACGGCGGCCGGCCGAGCGCGGGACTTCGCCGGGCTCCGGCGGCGGATCGCCGACGGGCGGCACGTCGGGACTGTCGGGTTCACCCGGCGGCGGATCGTCGGGTTGCGGCGTGTGAGCCATCGAAGGCTGGACGCGGAAGTGATCGGCGGCTCGGCAAAACGGCATGGCTGACTCCTCGGGGGCACTGTCCCAAGCGTTTGCAAGAGACATACCGCGCACAAAACCCGGCCGCCGGAGCCGGTCGCAAGGCCTCGCCTCAGACGCCCGCGCCGCCCGCCGCGCGCGCACGCGGCTCCGCTTCCACGCCGCCCTTGCCGGCCGGCTCGTTGCCGTATTCGACGAGGCGGTTATAGAGCGTCTTCAGGCTGATGCCCAGAATCTCGGCGGCGCGCGTCTTCACGCCGCCGCATTGCTCGAGCGTGGCGAGGATCAGCTGACGGTCGGCGTCGGCGAGCGACGTGCCGAACGGGATCGTCACCGCCGTGCCGGCCATCGGCTTCGACAGCGAGATCTGCAACGGCACGGCCGCCGTGAGTTCGCCGTCCGCGCCGGACATGATGTGCGCGCGCTGCACGTAGTTTTTCAGCTCGCGCACATTACCGGGCCACGGGTAGGTCGCAAGCGTCTCGCGCACCGCCGGCGGGAACTGCTTCTTCGTGCCGTGCCGCTCGTTGAGTTCGTCGAGAAAAGACTGGGCGAGCAGTTCCACGTCCTTGCCGCGCTCGCGCAGCGGCGGCAGGCTGATCGGGAACACGTTGAGCCGGTGATAGAGGTCGAGCCGCAGCTTGCCTTCGGCCACGGCCTCTTCGGGATCGCGGTTCGTCGCGGCGATGAGGCGCACGTCGGTCTCGATCTCCTTCGTCGTGCCCACGCGCATGAACATGCCCGTCTCCAGCACGCGCAGCAGCTTCACCTGCAGCTCGATCGGCATTTCGGTGATTTCGTCGAGGAACAGCGTGCCGCCGTTCGCGCGCTCGAAGTAGCCCTTGTGCTGGCGATCCGCACCCGTGAACGAGCCGCGCTCGTGGCCGAACATCTCCGATTCGATCAGGTTGGGCGAGATCGCGCCGCAGTTCACGGCGAGGAATTCGTGCTTGCGCCGCAGGCTCAGCTGATGAATGGTCTGCGCGGCGACTTCCTTGCCGGTGCCCGATTCGCCCACGAGCATCACCGAAGCGGGCGTGGGCGCGACACGGCCGATCTGGTCGTAGACGTCCTGCATGACCGCGGAATTGCCGAGCATGAGGCCGAAGCGCCCCATGCGGCGCAGCTCGCCGCGCAAGGTGCCGATCTCTGCCTTGAGGTCGCCCGCGCGCGGCAGGCGGTTCAGGATCGCCTTCACGCGCTGCAGGTTGATCGGCTTGACGAGGTAGTCGATCGCGCCCGCCTTGAGCGCGTCGACGGCGGTCTCGACGGTTGCGTGGCCCGTGATGACGACAAGCTCCACGCCCGAACGCGGGTCGAGATCCTGAAAGAGGTCCGTACCGCTGCCGTCGGGCAGCTTCAGGTCGGTGAAAACGACGTCGGGCATCTGCCGCACGAGCTGGATGCGGGCTTCGCGCAGGTCGCCGGCCTGAGCCGTGGTGAGTCCGTCCTCTCCCACGACGACGGCGAGCGCCTCGCGGGTTTCTGCATCGTCGTCGACAATCAATACATGTGGCATCGCGTCTCGTCAGTCGTGAAAGTTGAATGACCCCACTCGGCCGTCGCCCCCGCACCCGGCGCCGGGCAACGGCAACCGGCGCCTGACGGCGCCTACGGCGGTGCTGCACAGTGGAGTACGAAGCGGCGGAATACGCGCCGAAGAGGCTGCAGGCGCGGTTTAACCGCATTGACGCAACAATCTCGCCGTCATTCGGCGATCCCGGAACCGATTGTTGTAGATATGACCATTATAGACATATTCGAGATAGAGGCGCACGCAGGGCCTCAGCGCGCGCCTACCTCGAGTCTTTCTGGCCTGACGGGATGCCCCTTCAGGCGTTGCCGTGAGGAAACGGCCAGGGCGTACCCGCGGCGCCGTTCGCCGACGGCGCCGAAGCGGCGCCCAGGGTCGCTTCATTCGCCGACGCGCCGGCCTCGACCGCGCCGTCCACCGCCGACGCAAGCGAACCGCCTTCTCCTTCCCAGCGATTCAGTTCGCGGTGGTAAGTGAAACGCTGCGCCCGATGGCGCTGCGACCAGCGCCAGGCCAGCATCCCCGCCGTTGCACCGATCGCCCCGACGGCAATCAGCGCGCTGGCCAGATTCGTCCTGTTCCTCGACATCTTGCGTCCTCCCAGTTTCGTCGGTCCAATCTCTTTGCACGGGATGAGCCGGTAAAGTTCGCACTTCGCGCCAACGCAGCCGCCCTCCCTGATGTTCTCGATTCCCGCAGACGCCACGAGTTCCGCAGCAGGATTCATGCCGTCTGTCCGTCCCGCGCGGCGAGCGGCGGCGGCGGCCACCTGGCCGCTCCATTGCCGTGCAACATGCGACAGTGGTTAAATGTTTACGAGATAGAAACAAAGTGGCCGTCGGCGCGCGGCAGCGTAACGACCGAAACCCTTTGCAGGACGATTACCCTATGGCATCAACCGAACCGGGCTCGCCCGCCACGAGGCGTGACACCCCCGGCGACAAATCTGGCAACAGCGCCGGCAGCGGCGCCGGCAAAAACGCCGGCAACGAAACCGGAAGCGCCGGTGCGCGCGCCGCAGGCCTGCAATCCTATGGCCTGCTCTTCGGATCGTCGGAGGTGATGCTGGACCTCTATGCGCAGATCGAGCGCGTGGCCGTCACCGACGCCACGGCGCTGATCGTCGGCGAATCGGGCACCGGCAAGGAACTCGTCGCGCGCACGATACACGAGCGCGGCGCGCGGCACGACGGCCCGTTCATCGCGGTCAACTGCGGCGCGATCCCCGACGAACTGATCGAAGCCGAGCTCTTCGGCCACGAGAAGGGCAGCTTCACGGGCGCCGTGCAGGCACGCGACGGCCACTTCGAACACGCGCGCGGCGGCACGCTGTTCCTCGACGAAATCACCGAGATGTCGCTCCTGCATCAGGTGAAGCTCCTGCGCGCGCTCGAAACCGGTGAATATCTCCCGGTGGGCGGCAGTGCCGCCATCCGCGGCGACGTGCGCATCATCGCCGCGACCAACCGCGACCCTGTCGTCGCCGTGAAGGAAGGCTGCCTGCGCGAGGACCTGATGTACCGCCTCGCCGTATTTCCGCTGCGCACGCCGCCGCTGCGCGAACGCGAGCGCGACCGCGAACTGCTCGCGCAGCACTTTCTCGCGGAACTCAACGAACAGGAGCGCACGCAAAAGACCTTCAGCAAGCGCGCGCTCGACGCGGTGCGCAACTGGTCGTGGCCCGGCAACGTGCGCGAGCTGAAGAACGCGGTCTATCGCGCGTTCATCCTCGCGGAGAAAGTGGTGGAGATCACGCATCCGCAACTCGTGCCGCGCGTGAAAAAGCCCGTCACCCAGGGCGACGCGATGAGCGTGTGGATCGGCACGCCGCTCGCCGACGCGCAGAAACAGATCATCCTCGGCACGCTCAAGTACTGCGGCGGCGACAAACGGCTCGCCGCGCGCACGCTGGGCGTGAGCCTCAAGACGCTCTACAACCGGCTCGGCAGCTACGGCGCCGAAGACAGCGACGAAGGCGGCGAGACGAGCGAGCGCGAGCCCGGCTAAGCCGCGGCGCCAAGCAGATCCGCACTTGCATCGCAGCATATTTTGCAAACTTTTGCACTTTCCCTATCCCCTTCCCCGGTAGCGTCCTGCACAATTCGCGACAGCACAAAAGCGCGCCGCATGCCGTTTGCAGGCCGTCCTGCAGGCCGCTGGCGCAAGGCAGGGATAGAACATGCAAGAACGACGCGCCGCGCAACGGCTCACATCCTCGGTTGAATCCGCTCCCCCTTCCTTTTCGCCGCGACGCGCGGCCTCGCTCGCACTGCTTGCCGCGCTGAGCCTCGCCTGCGGGGCATGCAGCTCGCTCTATTCCGAAGGGGCGCAGACGGGCGCCGGTATCGGCGGCGCCGCGATCGCCTCGAAGGTCACGAACAACGCCGCGGTCGCGACGGGTATCGGCCTTGGTTTCGTGGCCGCCGCGAAGGCCGGCGTGCAGTACTCCGAACGGGTCGTCCACCGCAACACCCAGGACAGCATCGCGAAGGTTGCCGGGCCGCTCGACGTGGGCGGCGTCGCCCCGTGGTCCATCACGCACTCGTTCCCGATCGAGGACGACGAGCATGGCCGCGTGACCGTGAGCCGCGTGATCAGCAGCGGCGCGCTGGACTGCAAGGAAATCGTGTTCTCGGTCGATCACGACGCGACGAAGGACGCCGCCGCCACGAGCGCGTTCTACGTGGCCGCCGTCTGCCGCGACGGCGGCGCCTGGAAGTGGGCCTCCGCCGAGCCTGCCACCGACCGCTGGGGTGCGCTGCAATGACCGCGCGCACCGCCGCAGCCGCATCCGCGCCCGGCGCGCCGCTCGCGGGTCCGCTTCTACGCCCCGGTGCGCGTTTCCTCGCGCTCGCCGCCTTGTGCGCCGGCGCGGCACTGGCCGCGAGCGGCTGCGCCTCGATCGGCGCCGCCAGCGGCGCGGCCGCGGCCGCCGCAACGGGCATCGTCACGGCCAACCCGGCCGTCGGCGTCGGCGTGGGCATCGCGGTTCAGGCCGCCACGGACGAGGCCGTGAACCGCTTCATGAAGAACATGCACGCCGATCAGCAGGACATGATCGCCCAAACCGCCGGCCGGCTGCCCGTGGGCGGCATGGACATCTGGCGCGTCAAGCACCAGCTGCCGGTCGAGAACGGCCACGGGCAGGTGCGCGTGACGCGGGCGTTCTCGTCGGCGCTCGCGCTGTGCAAGGAATTCGTGTTCTCGGTGCAGGACGGCGAGGCCGCGGACGCCCCCGAGCAGTGGTACACCGCGAGCACCTGCCGCGACGCCGGCGGCTGGAAGTGGGCGTCGGCCGAGCCGGCGGTCGAGCGCTGGGGCACGCTGCAGTAAGCGTGTCAAAAGCTGCAGAAAAAACGGTCGCCTTGGGCGACCGTTTTTGCTGGCGGGCACTGCCGGCGTTCAGGACTCGACGTCCTCGAGGCTGAAGATCTCCGACTGGTCGTTGTACGAGAAGATCTCGCCGTAACGGCCCCAGTCGATCACCGTATCGAGCGTTTCTTCGGCGGCGCCGTCGGAGAGGAAATCCTCCAGCTCCTGCTCGAAGCGCACGCGCGGCGCGCGGTGTCCCGGACGCTCGTTGAGCACCTTCTTGATCCGCGCCGCGAGCGGCACGTGGCGCAGCAGGTGCTCCGCGAACATCATCTTGCGCTCCTGCGTGCCGAACTCGGCGAACACGCGCCCCGGCGGCGTGAGCAGCACGTCGCCCTCGCGCACGTCGGCAAAGCCGAGGTTCTGCAGCATTTCGGCGATCGGGAACAGGTCGTCCACTTCCAGATGCAGCGTGCGCGCGATTTCCGGCATGTCGGCGCGGCCGTGGTACGGCGCCATCGCCAGCGTTTCGATCAAACCCGCCATCAGGTTGGTGGACACGCGCGGCAGCCAGCTGCCGAGCTCCAGCCCCTTCTTCGTGGTCTCGCCGATCTGGCGCGCGGTCATCTTCGCGTAGATGTCGTCCACCAGCTTGCGGAACGCCGGGTCGAGACGGTTGCGCGGGTGCTTGAACGGCACCTCGATCTCGGCCACGACGCGCCCCGGGTTCGACGAAAGCACGAGAATGCGGTCGCACATGAACACCGCTTCCTCGATGTTGTGCGTGACGATCAGCACCGATTTGATCGGCAGGCGACCCTGGGTCCACAGGTCGAGCAGGTCGGTACGCAGCGTTTCGGCGGTCAGCACGTCGAGCGCGGAAAACGGCTCGTCCATCAGCATCAGCATCGGGTCGACCACGAGCGCGCGCGCGAAGCCCACGCGCTGGCGCATGCCGCCCGAGAGCTCGCGCGGGTAGGCATTCTCGAAGCCGTCCAGACCGATCAGGTCGATGGCGGCCAGTGCGCGCTCGCGGCGCTCCTGTGCGCCCACGCCTTGCGCTTCGAGGCCCGCTTCCACGTTCTGCAGCACCGTGAGCCACGGGAACAGCGCGAAGGTCTGGAACACCATCGCGACGCCTTCGGCCGGGCCGTCGAGCGGCTTGCCGCGCCAGGTGACCTCGCCGGAAGTCGGCGAGATCAGGCCGGCGATGATGCGCAGGAGCGTGGACTTGCCCGAGCCCGAACGGCCCAGCAGCCCGACAATTTCGCCTTCACGCAGCGAGAGATTCGCGTCGTCGAGCACGAGCAGCTCGCCCTGGGCCTTGCTGAAGCCCCGGCACACGTCCTGCACGCGCAGGATTTCCTCGCCGAGCCGCGGCGGAGCCGGCGTCTCGACATCGCTGTTTGCGGCACTCATAGTCTTGGGATTTTGCATCGCGTTTGCCTTCGTTTCTCAATCGGTCTCAGTCCAGCCGCAGCCTGGCTTCGGCGTGAGCGTACAGCGGGCGCCAGAGCAGGCGGTTGAACAGCGTCACGAACAGGGACATCACCGCGATGCCCAGAATGATCTTCGGAAAGTCGCCGGCGGCCGTGGTCTGCGCGATATAGGCGCCGAGGCCATGCGCCTGCACCTTCGTGTCGCCCCACTGCACGAATTCCGAAACGATGCTCGCGTTCCACGCGCCGCCCGACGCCGTGATCGCGCCCGTGATGTAGTACGGGAAGATGCCCGGCAGCATGACCTTGCGCCACCACTGCCAGCCGCGAATGCGAAAGTTCGTCGCGGCTTCGCGGTAGTCGTTCGGATAGGCGCTCGCGCCGGCAATCACGTTGAAGAGGATATACCACTGCGTACCGAGCACGATCAGCGGCGAGAGCCAGATGTCCGGGTTCAGGTGAAACTTCACGATGACGATCACGAACACCGGGAACAGCAGGTTCGCGGGGAACGCGGCCAGGAACTGCGCGAGCGGCTGGACCTTCTCGGCGAGCGCGGGGCGCAGGCCGATCAGCACGCCGATCGGCACCCAGATGACCGAAGCGATCACGATCAGCAGCAGGACGCGCACGAGCGTGATGAGCCCGAGCACGAGCACGTGGCCCACCTCGTCGAGCGTCACGCCGGTGCGCACATAGGCCACGACGCGCCACACCACGTACACCGTGAGCGCGAGCACGAGGATCGCCCACACCACGTCGCCGACGCGCGAACGCAGCGTGCCCTTGCCCGGCGCCGCCGGCATGGCGCGTTCGATCACGGGGAAAGACGGCAGCCTGAGCGGCACGCGCGCCGCCGTCGTGAAGAACCAGCCCACCGGCATGAGCATCTGCTGGATCAGGTGGGTACGGCGTCCGAGATCGAGCAGCCAGGATCCCGGCGCATCGCCCGAGCTCGTCGTTTCCATGCGGAACTTGTCGGCCCAGGAGACGAGCGGACGGAACAGCAACTGGTCGTAAGCGACGATCACGACCGTCATCGCGAGAATCACCCAGCCCACCGCGCCGAGATTCTTGTCCGAGATGGCCTGGGACAGATACGCGCCGATGCCCGGCAGCGTGATCGTGTTGTTGCCCACCGTGATCGCTTCCGAAGCCACCACGAAGAACCACCCGCCCGACATCGACATCATCATGTTCCAGATGAGGCCCGGCATCGAGAACGGCACTTCCAGTTTCCAGAAGCGCTGCCAGCCCGTGAGGTGGAAGCCCTTCGAGACTTCATCCAGATCGCGCGGCACCGTGCGCAGCGACTGGTAGAAGCTGAACGTCATGTTCCACGCCTGGCTCGTCCAGATGGCGAAGATCGCGGCCAGCTCGGCGCCCAGCACGCGGCCCGGGAACAGCGAGAGGAAGAACGTCACGGTAAACGAGATGTAGCCCAGCACCGGCACCGACTGCAGGATGTCGAGAATCGGCACGAGCACCTGGCCCGCGCGGCGGCTCTTGGCCGCGAGCGTGCCGTAGACGAGCGTGAAGACGAGCGAGGCCACCATGGCCGCGAGCATGCGCAGCGTGGTGCGCATCGCGTACTCGGGCAGCATGCGCGGATCGGTGGAGATCACCTGGGTCTTGAGCGTCGACATCGGCGCAAGCGTCTGATGGAAGCCGATGGCCGCCATCGCGATCAGGCAGATGATGAGCGGAAACGCGACGAAGTCCCAGCGATTGGGCAGCACGCGCCACGCCGAGGCGTTGGCCGTGCGGTTCAGGTTGAAGCCGAAGTCCATTCAGGCGTCTCCCTGGCAGAGCGTAATGCAATTCGCATCGACGCCGGGCGCATCGCCCGGCTGTGACAAATCGAGGAAGGCAAGGCGCATGGGCACAAATACTCGTTGGCGTTGATCAAGCGTGCGGCGTGGGCACCGCCGCACACACTGCGCGCAGCTGCCGGCGATCCCCGGCATCTGCGCCATGACAGCAATCTTTGCAGGCTTGCCCTGATTTGAAGGGAACGACACTACACAACCTTTGTGACAGATACAACCTCGCCTTCGTGAACAACAACGCATTGGCCGCCCCGCGCCGGAACTGGCTAGCCGCCCCGGCGCTTCGGTCCGCCCAATGGTCGCGAACGCGCCGCAGGCACACGAGGCGGACCCGCGCGAAGCCCCCGCCGCAGACAGGCCGCCGCAAAACCATGGCAAAAAGTGCAGCCGAAGTGCGGTCAGGCCCGCTCAACGGAGGATCGCAGGCGCGATTCGAGCGGTAAAATCGCGGCGTGACGGCGGATGCGAGGCGGGTACCGCCGCCCTGAAGCCGCCGCGCCCGCCGGCCGCGCCGCCTACCGCCGAACCACGCCCATCCACGACTCCCAAGGCCGATGAACCGGAGACTCTTGCGTCAGACAGCCGGCCCCCTCGGGGTCATGGCAGTGGCGATTCTCTGCTGGATCGTGGCGGGTCTGCTTGCCGACCGCATGGTCCGCCAGGAGCTCGATACGGCGCTCGCCATGCAACGGCAGGTGTCGCGCTCGGTCGTGGACAGCATGGCCGAGGTGATCGCGAGCGACCTTTCGATGACGCGCGCCATTCCGGCCACGATGGCGCAGACGCAAGTCGTCGAGAAGGCGCTGGCCGAGTCCGCGCGATACGCCGCGACGCCGCAGTCGACGGAACTGGTGCGGCGCACCGAACTGCAGAGCACGCCCGCGCTCCTCGCCGTGGACCGCTTTCTGCACGAAGCCCAGGGTTTCTCCGGTCTCGACGCCATCTGGCTCGTCAATGCCAACGGCATCTGCATCGCGTCGAGCAATGCGCTCGACAAGCTCTCCTATGTGGGCGTGGACATGCACGCCCGCGCCTACCTGAGCGAAACCCTGCTCGGCGCCTTCACGGAAACCTATGGTGTCGGCATGTCGAGCGGCGAGCCCGGCATCTTCGTCGCCGCGCCCGCCTACGACGACGGCCTGCTGGTCGGCGCCGTGGTGGCCAAGGTCAGCATCTCGCGGCTACGGCACTGGGTCACGCGGCCGGGCACGTTCGTTTCGGACAACAACGGCGTCGTCATCATGGCGCACGACAGCGCGCTGGAGGGCCTCGTGCTGCCGGGCTCGCACGTCGAGGAAATGAATGCCGTCGACCGGGTGAACACCTATCTGCGCGAGCGCTTCTCCGAAGTCGCGCTGCGTTCGGCCGAGCGGGACGTGCTGGGCGAGGCGCCCTGGATGCCGCGCGCCCAGGCCGCCGAGATGGTCGAGCTGCCCGGCCGGCCGGCGCCCGCCCTCTATGAATGGCGCGGCGGCCTCAATTCCGGGCTCTCGGCGCATCTCGTCGATCCGCTGAACGCCTGGCCCGAACTGCTTGCGAACCGCCGCCGCGACCAGATCCTGATCTTCCTGACGCTCGCGGGCACGTCGGCGCTCGCGGCCGTGATCTCCGTGTCGTGGGTGCGCGAGCGGCGGCTGCACCGCGCGAGCCGCGACCTCGCCGAACAGTTGCAGTCGGCCAATGCGATGCTTGCGGCGGAGGCGCGCGTGGACGCGCTCACGGGCGCGCTGTCGCGCCGCTATTTCCTCGATCTGCTGCGCCGCGAAATCGAGCGCGCCTACGCAAGCGGCACGACCCTGTGCATGGCGATCGCCGACCTCGACCACTTCAAGCAGATCAACGACAGCTTCGGCCACCCCGCCGGCGACCGGGCTCTCAAGCATTTCGTGGAAACCTGCCGGACCGGACTGCGCTCCGACGACGCCGTGGGACGCCTTGGCGGCGAAGAGTTCGGCATTCTGCTGCCCGCAACCTCGCTCTCGACCGGCCGCGAGGTGATCGAGCGGCTGCGCCAGAAGGTGAAGACGAGCGCCTGCCCGGAGTTGCCGGCCGAGTCGAACCTGAGCGTGAGCATCGGCATCACGGAACTGGCGGTGACCCAGGATCTGCCGGAGCGGCTGATGAGCCGCGCCGACCTCGCGCTCTACATGGCGAAAGCGGGCGGCCGCGACCGCTGCGAAGCCATGCCCGCCGACGGCGCCACGCCGCCGCGCGCCACTGCCGAGACCTGGTAGCCGGCACGTCGGCCCGCGCCTCGCTGCGGAGCCCGCCCAGGTGACGGGAAACCGACGGGAAACTGACGGGGAAACAACGCGGTATCATCGAATGAACGCCCGCGCCGCATCCGGCGGCGCGCCATGCGAGCCTGTTCGCCCTCACGGCAGGCTCTGGCTCAGGAAAGCGCACAGCACCGCGCCGTTCCGCTCAATCTGGAGGTAATCGCATGAAGGGAAATCTGGTCATCGTCTGCCGCGATCAGGATGCTCACGCGTTCGACCAGCTGATGGTCGAGTACGGCGCGTTCCAGACGCGCCTGTCCTCGACCGCGTGGTATCTGAAGCTCGACGCCGCGCCCGAGCTGATTCAGGAGGAAATACTCGCGCGTCTCGGCAGATACACGACGCACTACATCTTCGAGGCCGGCACTGTGACCTACAACACCGTCGACAGCGAAGCGGCGGCGGCACTCGACACGCTCTTCTCCGCGTAATCGTCAGCACCTGGCCACTCCGGGGCCACCCCAGGCCACAGCGCGCTCACCAGGCGTGCGCTGCCTCGGCGACGGTGCGCTGCACCACTTCCTCGGGAAAGGTCATCTGCACGGCAAGGCCGCCGCCTTCGCCGTTGCCGATCTGCAATTCTCCGCCCGCACGCCGCACGAGACGCTCGACGATCGCGAGGCCAAGGCCGCTATGGCCGTTGCCGCCCCGCGCCGGGTCGAGCCGCACGAACGGCCGGCTCGCGCGCGTGAGATCCGGGGCCGCGATGCCGCTGCCATGATCGCGCACCGTCAGCGTGTAACCGTCCGGCCCGAGCGCGGTTTCGATTACGACCGGCGGCGCGCCATAGGCATGCGCGTTATCGAGCAGATTCGACACCACCCGGTCGAGCGTGGCGGCAGGCAGGCGGAAGTCGCTGCCGGCGGCGAGCCGCATCTGGATGGACGCGCTCTCGCCCGTGCCCGCCGTGCGGTAATTGCGCACGATGCGCTCGCACTGCTCGTCAACCTCCACGGGCTCGCTGCGGTCCGCGCCGTCGTGCGCGAACACGAGGAACTGGTCGACGATATGCGCCATCGACTCCACGTCGCGCACCACGCCGTCGCGCGTCTTGGCCTCGTCCATCATCTCGGCGCGCAGGCGCAGGCGCGCAAGCGGCGTCTTCAGATCGTGGGCGACGCCGGCCAGCATCACGGCGCGGTCGTGCTCGGTGCGCTCCACTTCCTTCACCATCTGGTTGAAGCCGTGCGTGAGCAGACGCAGCTCGCGCGGACCCCGCTCGCGCAGCGGCGGGACCGGCTCGCCGCGCCCGAAGCGCGCCACGGCCTGCGCCAGCAGACGCAGCGGTTTTTGCAGCGTCCAGGCGGCCACCAGCGCCGCGATCACGGCCGCCGAGAAAATAATGACCAGCCACGGGATCATGCGGTCGATCGCGGGCCGCATGATCCGCAGCGGCTGCACCGGCACGACGATCCAGCGCGCATCCTGCGGGCCGCGCACCCAGAGCGTGGGCGGATGGCCGGGCGGGCCGACGCGCACGTCGGTGCCCGGCGGCATGCGCTCGCGCACTTCGTCGAGGAAACGGCGCAGCGGTTCGGGAATGCCGGCGTTGTCCGGCGGCACCGCGCTGCTCGCCGGATCGACCAGCTGCACGCGCGAAGGCAGCGGCTGGTCGGGCTCGCGCGCGACGTGCTGGCGCACGGCATCGACGAGAAAGGCCGCCTCCTCCACCGCATAACGCGTCTGCATCTGGTTGCGGTCGAGGCGCATCAGCGCGAACCACGCCACATGGGAGAGCAGGAGAACGCCGACGAAGAGCAGCGCGAGCCGCCCGAACAGCGAATCAACCGGGCGTCGCATGGCTCGCCTGCTCGCCGTCCGGCACGAACACGTAACCGCGGCCGCGCACCGTCTGGATGAAACGCGGCGTGGAGGGATCGGTTTCGAGAATGCGCCGCAGACGCCACACCTGAACGTCGATGCCGCGGTCGGTGCCGTCGTACTCGGGACCGTGCAGCAGCTCGAGCAGGCGCTCGCGCGTGAGCGTGCGCATGGGGTGATTGACGAAGATCTTCAGGAGCGCGAATTCGCTGCCCGACAGCATGATGGGCTTGCCTTCCTGCTGCAGCGTGCGCGACTGGAAATCGAGCGTGAAGCGGCCGAACGTGAACGGTTCGCGCTGCTCCGGCGCCGCCGCCGACGGCACCGTGCGGCGCCGGCGCAGCACGGCCTGCACGCGCGCGAGCAGCTCGCGCGGATTGAACGGCTTGCCGAGATAGTCGTCGGCGCCGAGTTCGAGGCCGACGATGCGGTCCACGTCGTCCGCGCGCGCCGTGAGCATGATGACCGGAATGTCGTCGCCGGACGCGCGCAGCTTGCGCAGCGCCGTCAGCCCGTCGACGCCCGGCATCATGAGGTCGAGCACGATCAGGTCGGGGCGCTCGCGCTCGAGGCGCCGCTCCAGCGAGCCGGCGTCGTGCAGCACCGACACTTCCATTCCCTGGCGCGCCAGATAGTCGCGCAGCAGGTCGCGTAATTCGAGGTCGTCGTCGACGACAAGGATTTGAGTAGC
Source organism: Paraburkholderia acidipaludis NBRC 101816 (assembly GCF_000684975.1). Taxonomy (GTDB): domain Bacteria; phylum Pseudomonadota; class Gammaproteobacteria; order Burkholderiales; family Burkholderiaceae; genus Paraburkholderia; species Paraburkholderia acidipaludis. Next base: position 91,957 of record NZ_BAXZ01000012.1, read on the forward strand.
CATGGGACGAAGTTTAACGCGCGCGCAGAAGCCCTTTTCTTACGATAAGGCACTTTGGGTTACGGGGTGTTACGACGAAAGGCGCGAGTAATGTCGCGTAATGACACGGACCCGCCAAGTAACACGCGAGGCAGAGGCGCCCGATACGCTAGGGTCACCGGATGCGGCAATAGCACTTTGCAGGGAGCGCCGCGCCTCACCGGATAAAACCCTTCACGGATTTGTCAGGAGCATCACCATGTACAAGAAGACCTCGCGCTTTCTCGCGATCGCCGCCGCCTCGCTCGCTCTCACCGCGGGCGTCGCCCAGGCCCAGACGCCGCCCCCGGGCGGCCCCGATGGCGCCGGCGGCCCCGGCATGCATCACATGCACGACGGCGGCTTCATGATGGGCCTCAAGAAGCTGCACGACAAGCTGAACCTGAACGCCGATCAGGAAAAGCAGTGGCAAGCCGCGCTCGACACGATGAAGCAGAACCACGAGCAGATGCGCAAGATTCACGAGCAGCTCAAGCAGCAGTTCGAGTCGATGAAGAATCAGCCGATCCTCGACATGAACGCGCTGCACGCCGCGCATCAGCAGGCCGAGCAGCAAAGCGCGCAGCTGCGCGAACAGGGCGCCCAGGCCTGGCTCGCGTTCTATAACGGCCTGAACGACCAGCAGAAGACCACCGTCAGCACGGCGCTCAAGGAGCATTTCGCAAAGATGGAGCAGTTCCGCGAGAAGATGCGCCAGCACTGGCAGCACCACGGCGCAGCATCGGCGCCGGCCGGGCAGTAAGCGCCTTTCCCTGAGCGGCGGTTATGCCGCCGGGGCCGATTTGGGGTCGGAAACCGACCCTGAACCGGGCCCGGGCAACCACCGGCCAGGGCATCAAAAAAACGAAGCGCCGCGGGGCAACCCGCGGCGCTTTTTTGCCTGCTATGCCCGTGCGGCCGATACGAGCGGCGGCCCCGCTATCAGGCCACGTCGAACAGCAGCACCTCGGCCTTCTCGCCGTTCGCGAGCGTCACGGCCTCCTCGACCTCGATCATGGCCGCGTCACCCGCGCCGAGGCGTTCGCCGTTCACGTCCAGCGCGCCGCGCGCGACGTGCACGTACACGCGCCTTCCGGCAGGCACGGGGTACTGCGCGCGCTCGGCGCCATCGATCAGCCCCGCGTAGATCGAAGCGTCGGCCTGCACCGTCACCGAGCCGTCGCGCCCGTCGGGCGACGCCATCACACGCAGGCGGCCGCGCTTGTCGTCATCGGAAAAGCGCTTTTCCTCGTAGCCCGGCGCGCCGCCGCGCTCGCGGGGCAGCAGCCAGATCTGCAGCAAATGGACCTCGTCCTCGCGCGAGCCGTTGAACTCGCTGTGCATCACGCCGGTGCCCGCGCTCATGCGCTGCACGTCGCCCGGGCGGATCGTCGAGCCGTTGCCCATGCTGTCGCGGTGCGCGAGCGCGCCTTCGAGCACGTAGGTGACGATCTCCATGTCGCGGTGGCCGTGCGCGCCGAATCCCTGGCCGCCCGCGATGCGGTCGTCATTGAGCACCCTGAGCGCGCCGTAGTGGACGTGCTCCTCGTCGTGGTAGTCGGCAAACGAAAAGCTGTGGAACGAGTCGAGCCAGCCGTGGTTGGCGTGGCCGCGTTCGTCGGCATGGCGGATGGTCAGCATGAGAATCTCCGTGTGGCGTTTCGATACCCGAATGTAAGGGTCGCCTGCACGCACGACAATCCGCGCCCGCGCACCGGATCGTTTCGCCAGCAACGTCAATGGGGCGCCGCGCTGGCATCCCGCCACGACGGGGCGGAACCAGCCGCGGCCCGGCCCGCCTGGTTCGGTCTGGCTGGGTTTGGCTGGCGCCCCCTGCGGCTTCGGGTAAAATACCGCGCTTTTCGGCCAGTGCGTTGTCCGCACAGCGGCCCGTGCCGCGCGAGCAGCCCGATCGGCTAGTCCCGAGCGTCCGGCGCCACCCGCCCGCCCCCGCATTTTTGGCCGCCTGAAATGGCGGCAACCGGCCACGAGCCGGCCGGCCGCGCGCCGGCAGCGCCTTGCAGGTCCGCCCCGAGGTACAACCCCGAGAGGTCCGCCACAAGGCATGCCCGCGCCGTCCGTATCAGGAGAGAGATGAAGAAGTTCGCAGTGTGCGTCGCACTCGCCCTCGTGGCGGGCAGCGCCGCCGCCAGGGATTGGAAGACCGTGCGCATCGGCGTGGACGCCAGTTACCCGCCATTCGAGTCGAAGGCGCCCAACGGCCGGATCGTCGGCTTCGACGTGGATCTGACCCGCGCGCTGTGCGCGCGCATGAACGTCAAGTGCGTCTGGGTCGAGAACGATCTCGACGGCATCATCCCCGCGCTGAAAGCCCGCAAGTTCGACGCGATCGTGTCGTCGCTGAGCGTCACCGACCAGCGCCGCCAGCAGATCGACTTTTCCGACAAGATGTTCGACGCCCCCGCGCGCATGCTCGCGAAGGCCGGCGCGCCGCTCCTGCCCACGCCGGAATCGCTCAAGGGCAAGACCGTCGGTGTCGAGCAGGGCTCGACCCAGGAAGCCTATGCGAAAGCCCACTGGGCCGGCAAAGGCGTGAACGTGGTCTCGTACCAGAACCAGGACGAGGTCTACCAGGACCTGATGTCGGGCCGACTCGACGCGACGCTGCAAGACGAGGTAGAGGCGGACTTCGGGTTCCTGAAGACCCCGCGCGGCAAGGGCTACGCCTGGGCGGGCCCGGCGGTGGAAGACCCGAAAACGATCGGCGACGGCACCGCGATCGGCCTGCGCAAGGAAGACACCGACCTGAAGGCGAAATTCAATGCCGCGCTGGCGTCGATCCACCAGGACGGCACATACGACCGGATTGCGAAGCAGTACTTCGATTTCGATATCTACAAAGGCAAGTAAGCACCGAACGCCGTAGAACGGCAGTGCCCGGGACCGGACCCGATGGACCGCTTCCGGGCTTCGTATACAGTGACAGCCTTCGTGACGAGCCTCGTCAAGGACCCCTCTATGTTGCTTCAAGGCTACGGCCCGCTGATCCTCGCCGGCACCTGGCAGACCGTCAAACTCTCGGTGCTGTCGCTCGTGCTGTCGTTCCTGCTCGGGCTCATTGGCGCGGCGGCGAAACTCTCGAAGAACCGCATTGCCAGCGGCGCGGGCACCGTCTACACCACACTGATCCGCGGCGTGCCCGACCTCGTGCTGATGCTGCTGCTTTTCTACAGCCTGCAGATCTGGCTGAACGACCTCACCGACCTGCTCGGCTGGGATCAGATCGACATCGACCCGTTCATTGCGGGCGTGATCGTGCTGGGCTTCATCTACGGCGCGTACTTCACGGAGACCTTCCGCGGCGCCTTCCTCGCCGTGCCGCGCGGCCAGCTTGAAGCGGGCCACGCCTACGGCATGACGAACTGGCAGGTGTTTCGCCGCATCATGTTCCCGCAGATGATGCGTTTCGCGCTGCCGGGCATCGGCAATAACTGGCAGGTGCTGGTGAAGTCGACGGCGCTCGTTTCGATCATCGGTCTTGCCGACGTCGTCAAGGCGAGCCAGGACGCCGGCAAGGGCACGCTGCGCTTTTTCTTCTTCGCGCTGCTTGCGGGCGCGATCTATCTCGTCATCACGACCGTCTCGAACTTCGTGCTGATGTACCTGGACCGCCGCTATTCCACGGGCGTGCGCAAGGCGGACCTCTGAGCGGATCCGGAACAACAAGGCCAAGAACATGCAAGACCTGATCCAGCTGATCCAGCAGTACTGGCGCAACTACCTCTACACCGACGGCTATCACTTCACGGGCGTCGCCATCACGCTGTGGCTGCTCGTGGTGTCGATCGGCCTCGGCTTCTGCCTCTCGGTGCCGCTGGCCGTCGCGCGCGTTTCGAAGAAGAAGTGGCTCTCGGGGCTCGTGTGGCTCTACACGTACATCTTCCGCGGCACGCCGCTCTACGTGCAGCTGCTGCTCTGCTACACGGGCCTCTACAGCCTCGAGATCGTCCGCAACCACGAGCTCACCGCCGCGTTTTTCCGCAGCGGCATGAACTGCACGCTGCTCGCGTTCACGCTCAACACCTGCGCGTACACCACCGAGATCTTCGCCGGCGCGATCAAGGCCACGCCCTACGGCGAAATCGAAGCGGCGCGCGCCTACGGCATGTCGCAGTTCACGCTGTACCGGCGCGTGATCCTGCCTTCGGCCCTGCGCCGCGCGCTGCCTTATTACAGCAACGAAGTCATCCTGATGCTGCACGCGACCACCGTGGCGTTCACGGCCACGGTGCCGGACATCCTGAAGATCGCGCGCGACGTCAATTCGGCGACCTATCAAACGTTTACCGCGTTCGGCATCGCCGCGCTCTTGTACCTGACCATTTCGTTCACGCTCGTGTGGCTGTTCCGCCAGGCCGAGCGCCGCTGGCTCGCGTACCTGCGACCGCTTGGCAAGTGAGCCCGCACCGAGGATTTTGATGAATTCCCAGAAGCAAAAGCTGTTCGTCGATGGCCTGCACAAGCAGTACGGCGACCATGAAGTGCTCAAAGGCGTTTCGCTGCAGGCCAACGCCGGCGACGTGATCAGCGTGATCGGCTCGTCCGGCTCCGGCAAGAGCACGATGCTGCGCTGCATTAATTTTCTCGAGCAGCCCAACGCGGGCCGCATCATCGTGGACGGCGAAGAAGTCCTCACACGCCAGAACGGGCGGACGGGCGCGCTGCAGGCGGCCGACCCGAAGCAGTTGCAGCGCGTGCGCACGAAGCTCGCGATGGTGTTCCAGCACTTCAATCTGTGGGCCCACATGACGGTGCTGGAGAACGTCGTGGAAGCGCCCGTGCACGTGCTGGGCGTTCCGCGCCGCCAGGCCGAGGAGCGCGCGCGGGAATACCTCGAAAAGGTGGGTCTCGCGCCGCGCGTGGAAAAGCAGTATCCGTCGCATCTTTCGGGCGGCCAGCAGCAGCGCGTGGCGATTGCGCGCGCGCTCGCCATGCAACCGGACGTCATGCTGTTCGACGAACCTACCTCGGCGCTCGATCCCGAACTCGTGGGCGAAGTGCTGAAGGTGATGCAGAAGCTCGCCGAGGAAGGCCGCACGATGATCGTCGTCACGCACGAGATGGGTTTCGCGCGCAACGTCTCGAATCACGTGATGTTCCTGCACCAGGGGCGTGTCGAGGAAGAGGGCCATCCGTCCGAAGTGTTCGGCAATCCGAAGAGCGAACGCCTGCGGCAGTTCATTTCGGGCAGCCTCAAGTAGGCCGGCCCGATGTAGTCAAAGTAGTACTTCAAGGCGCTTTCAGCGCCTTTTCTTTTTTCCTTCCGCCAGGCTTGGCATCCCACATTTTCGACGTCTCACGAGCCGTTTCGCATTACTACCGGTGGCCCGATGCGTCAATTGTGGCAATCCTGAGCGCCGCTTCGCAAGCGCCGAGAATCCCTTGTCTGACAAGGCACTACGCTTCGTTCCTCCAGCGTTTCGAGCATCGCGCGCGATCACGCCGATAATTTCGGTCGCCACGCCTGCGCTTTTTTGCTAAATTAGTAACCAAAGTAGCAAAACAACACGGCTAAAAAGTAGTTTCACTTCAAAGAAGAACCGGGAACATCAGTCAGGAGACCAGCAAGACGTGTCGTTCAGGCGCAGGGCAACCGCCCGGCAAACGCCTGATCCCCAATCGAGCCCCCTTCCGCGACTGCGACTTTCGTCCGCTGCAATTTACATGCAGATATGCGCGCGGACACTTTTCGCAGTGCTTAGGTAGAGCCCTTGGGGATAGATAACGGAAGGAATGGATGACGGCACGCGTTCCGATCGAACGGGTGCGCAAAGAACAGCAACATCAACGTTTTCACGCTGCTGCGAGAGGCGCGTATTGGTGCGGTATCCGAAAGGATCCGCACCATTTTTTTTGTGCCGGCGTATTTACGCCGGCGTGCGGCACATAACGACGCACGGGCCGCGCCGGCGGCCCGTGCGAGTCGAAGCTCAAACTGCCGCTTCGTTCTCCTCGCCCGTGCGAATGCGGATCACGCGCTCGACGTCGGTGACGAAAATCTTGCCGTCGCCGATCTTGCCCGTGCGCGCCGCGCCGATGATCGCGTCGATCACCTGGTCGGCCTGGTCGTTCGCGACCACCACTTCGATCTTCACCTTCGGCAGGAAATCGACCACGTATTCGGCACCGCGATACAGCTCGGTGTGGCCCTTCTGGCGGCCGAAGCCCTTGACCTCGGTGACGGTCAGGCCCGTCAGGCCGACTTCGGCCAGCGCCTCGCGCACTTCGTCGAGCTTGAACGGTTTGATGACGGCAGTAATGCGTTTCATGGCGGACCTCGTCTCGGATCGGGTTGTCGTATCGGTAGAAAAATCGTCGGTGTTGCTGGGAATTCTACGCTGCGCGCGCGGCACTCACGGCGCCGGCGCCGTGTCGGGCACGCGTTCGAGATCCGCCAGCCAGACCACGGACTCGGAATCGCTCGGCGCGCGCCAGTCGCCGCGCGGCGAGAGCGAACCGCCCGAGCCCACCTTCGGCGCGTTCGGGATGCAGGTGCGCTTGAACTGGCTCTGGCGGAAGAAGCGGTCGAGAAAAATACGCAGATTGCGCTTGATGGCCGCGAGATCGTACTGATTGCGCGCGACCTTCGCGTTCTCGGGCCACGCGCCCTGCTCCCGGTCGCCCCACGCGTGCTGCGCGAGGAACGCGACCTTCGCCGGCGTAAAACCGAAGCGCAGCGTGTAGTAAAGGTTGAAGTCCTGCAGCTCGTACGGCCCGATCACGCTCTCGGTCTTCTGCTCGGGCGCGCCGTTCGCCTTGCCGGGAATCAGCTCGGGGCTGATGTCGGTGTCGAGGATCGCTTCGAGCACGTCCGAGCCGCTTTCGCCTATCTGCCCCGTCTCCGCAACCCAGCGCACGAGGTGCGTGATCAGCGTCTTGGGCACGCTCGCATTCACGTTGTAGTGCGACATGTGATCGCCCACGCCATACGTGCACCAGCCGAGCGCCAGTTCGGACAGATCGCCCGTGCCGATCACGATGGCGTGATTGAAGTTCGCGAGCCGGAACAGATGATTCGTGCGCTCGCCGGCCTGCACATTCTCGAAGGTGATGTCGTAGCTTTCCTTGCCTGCGGAGTACGGATGGCCGAGGTCTTCGAGCATCTGCATGCAGCTCTTGCGGATGTCGATCTCCGCGGCGGTGCTGCCCACCAGCTCCATCAGCTGGCGTGCCTGGCGCAGCGTGCGCTCGCTCGTCGCGAAGCCCGGCATCGTGTACGCGAGGATATTCGCGCGCGGCAGGCCTAGCCGGTCCATGGCCTTGGCGCAGACGAGCAGCGCATGCGTGGAGTCCAGCCCGCCCGACACGCCGATCACCACCTTCTTGATGCCGCTCTGCGAAAGCCGCTGCACGAGCGCCTGCACCTGGATGTTGTAGACCTCGTTGCAGCGTTCGTCGCGGCGCTTCGGGTCGGCCGGCACATACGGGAAACGTTCCACACGGCGCACGAGCGGCAGCGCCGGCGCCTGCCAGGCGCCTTGTTGCGGCACCTCGCAGCGGATCACGCGAAACTTTCCGATCTCGTCGTGATGGCGGCGAATCGAGTCGCCGAACGTGGTCTGGCGGATACGCTCCTGCGCGAGCCGTTCGAGATCGACATCGGCAACGATGAGGTGAGAATCGTCGAGAAAACGTTCCGACTGGGCGAGCAGCTCGCCGTTCTCGTAGACGAGCGCCTGGCCGTCCCAGGCCATGTCGGTCGTCGACTCGCCCTTGCCCGCCGACGTGTACAGATACGCGGCGAGGCAGCGGGCCGACTGCTGCGAAACAAGCTGATGCCGGTAGCCCGCCTTGCCCACCACCACGTTCGACGCCGAAAGATTCACGAGCACCGAAGCGCCCGCGAGCGCCGCGAACGACGACGGCGGAATCGGCACCCACACGTCCTCGCAGATCTCGACATGAAAGCGCAGGCCCGGCACGGCCGGCACGTCGAACAGCAGCGACGCGCCGAACGGCACGTCCTCGCCGGCGAGCCGCACCGTATCGGTGCGCGCGCAATCGGCGGCGCTGAACTGGCGCGGCTCGTAGAATTCGCCGTAGTTCGGCAGATAACTCTTCGGCACGACGCCCGCAACGCGCCCGCCGGCCACCACCACGGCGCAGTTGAAGAGCGTCTGGCCCGCGCGCACCGGCATGCCGACGATCATCGCGAGCGGCAGCGCGGCCGAGGCCTCGACGAGCGTTTCGAGCGCGCGCTCGCACGCGTCGAGCAGCGCCTTCTGGTGAAAGAGGTCGTCGCAGGTGTAGGCGGAAATGCCCAGCTCGGGAAACGCCACGAGCGCGGCACCCTTTTCGGCGGCCTCGCGCGCGAGCGCGAGCGTTTCGCCCGCGTTGAACGCCGGATCGGCCACGCGGCAGCGCGGCACGCCCACGGCCACGCGCGCGAAACCGTGCGTGTAGAGATTGAAGAAGCGCTCTTTCATTTCGATAACCCTGGAGGCACGCGCGGGCGGCCTGTGTCGATTGCGGACCTGAGCGCCGGCTCGAACACCCACGCAAACGCGGCGCGACGGCCCTCACCCGTTCGGGGCGTTTGCTTTACCATGACCGTTTGCCGCAGCGGCGCCGCATGAAGTCCCGGCGCTGCGCAAGCCTTATCGGACAGGCACGCACGTTGAACAAGGAACATTTCGATTATCGCACGGGCATCCTCGGCTCACCGGCCGAGGTGGATGCGGGCGAATGGAACGCGCTGCTCGCGCGCCAGGCGCAGCCTACGCCCTTTTTGCGCCACGAATTCCTCTCGGCCCTGCACGCCGCGCGCTGCGCGACGCCCGAGGCCGGCTGGGCGCCGCAGTTCGTGACGCTGACCGACGAGCGCACGGGCCGCCTCGCCGCGGCCGCGCCCGTCTATCTGAAGGGCCACTCGTACGGCGAATACGTGTTCGACTGGGCCTGGGCCGACGCGTACAAGCGCAACGGGGTCGAGTACTACCCGAAGCTGCTCTGCGCGGTGCCGTTCACGCCGGTGCAGGGCACGCGCCTGATCGCCGCCGACGAAACCGCGCGGCGCCACCTCGCCGCCACGCTGCTGGCCTTTGCCGAGCAGGCGGACGTCTCCTCGCTGCACGTGCTCTTCCCCACGACCGAGGACGCGAGCGCGCTGACCGATCTAGGCATGATGGAGCGCGAAGGCGTGCAGTTTCACTGGCTCAACCCGGGCTATCGCGACTTCGACGAATTCCTCGCCACGCTCGAGCAGAAGAAGCGCAAGAACATCCGCGCGGAGCGGCGCAAGGTGCGCGACGCCGGCGTGACGCTGAGGCGCGTGCGCGGCGAGGACATTCGCGACGAGGACTGGCGCTTCTTCAGCCGCTGCTACCGGCAGACCTACCGCGAGCATTTCTCGACGCCCTATCTGAACCTCGACTTCTTCCGCATGATCGGCGAGTCGATGCCGGAGAACCTCCTGCTCGTGATCGCCGAGTACGAGGGCAAGCCGATCGCGAGTTCGCTGGTGGTCTATCAGCGGGACACGAACGGCGACGGCGGCACCCTGTACGGCCGCTACTGGGGCGCGCTCGAACATGTGCCCTGCCTGCACTTCGAGACGGCCTATTATCAACCGCTGGAGTTCTGCATCGAGGAAGGGCTGGCTGTGTTCGAGGGCGGCGCGCAGGGCGAGCACAAGATGGCGCGCGGATTCATGCCCACCGTCACGCGCTCGGCGCACTGGCTCGCGCATCCTGCCTTTGCCGATGCAGTCGCGCGCTTTCTGGCGAGCGAGACGAACCACATTCATGCTTATGTGCACGAGTTGAACGAGCACAATCCGTTTCGCTCATGACACGCTCTCCCGCGAAGACACGCGCCGCGCCGTGGTTCCTCTATCTGCTCGAATGCGCCGATGGCAGCGTCTACACCGGTATCGCCACCGATGTTGCCGCGCGGTTCGCGCAGCACGCGAGCGGCACGGGCGCGCGCTACACGCGCTCGCGCAAGCCGGTGCGCGTGCTGGCTTCGTTCGAGCTGGCCGGCCGCGCCGAGGCATCGAGCGCCGAATACTGGGTGAAGCGGCTCACGCCGCGCGAGAAGCGCGCGCTTGCGGCGGGTGAGCGCACGCTCGAATCGGTGTTGCCGGTGGTGGAGCTTGCCGATACGAAAGCCGAAGCAGACGAAGCATTCACCCCGGCCAGCACGCCATGAAAAAAGCCGCACGGCCCATATAGCCCGTGCGGCGTCGACTGCAGCCCCGTTCCCGCACGCCGGCGCCCGCGAAGAACGGCACGATGCGCAGCTTACTTCTTGAAGTTCGCAACGCCTTCGGTGATTTCCTTGTGCGCGGCTTCGATGCCGGCCCAGCCTTCCACCTTGACCCACTTGCCCTTTTCGAGCGCCTTGTACTGCTCGAAGAAGTGCTTGATCTGGTCCATCAGGTATTGCGGCACGTCTTCGATCGACTTGATGTTGGCCGTCATCGGGCAGACCTTGTCGTGCGGCACGGCGATCAGCTTGGCGTCGACGCCCGACTCGTCGGTCATCTGCAGCATGCCGAGCGCGCGCGAGCGCACCACCGAGCCCGCGAGCAGCGGGAACGGCGTGATCACGAGCACGTCGACGGGGTCGCCGTCGCCGGAGAGCGTTTGCGGGATGAAGCCGTAGTTCACCGGGTAGCGCATGCCCGTGCCGACAAAACGGTCGACGACGAGCAGGCCCAGATCCTTGTCGGCTTCGTACTTCACCGGGTCGCTTTGCGCGGGAATCTCGATGATCACGTTGAAGTCTTGCGGCAGATCCTTGCCGGCGGGGACGTTTGCGAAGCTCATGGGCACTCTCGGTTCAGAGGGAAAACCGGCGACTCCGCGCGCAAACTGGTTCGTGCGCGCCTTGCTGGCAGGGCGCGCCGGCGCGGAAACCGGACGTTAGAGGATGGCGTCATTATAGCCAATCGAGGGCGGCGGCCCCCGCAACGCCCCGCGACGGCGCACTGAGGAAGACTATGAAGCGCGCTGCGAATAGCGCGATAATGGTCCGGCTGGCGCCGCCTGCGCTCCGATAGCACGGCGGCCGGGCCCAGCAACGTTTCCCGTTTTGCGTTTTCCTTTTCAGCGAGGCGCAGGCATGGACGAAGCGAAGCACTTCATCGACGGCGCATGGCGCGCGCCGGCAAGCGGCGAGACGATCGCCGTGATCGATCCCTCCGACGGCGAGACGTTCGCGCGGATCGCGCGCGGCAATGCGGCCGACGTCGATGCCGCCGTGAGCGCCGCCCGTCGTGCGTTCGACGGCGCATGGGGCGCGCTCTCCGCCGCCGAGCGCGGCCGCGCGCTCGCCCGCCTCTCGGCGCTCGTCGCGCAACATCAGGAAACGCTCGCGCACCTCGAATCGCGCGACACCGGCAAGCCGCTCAAGCAGGCGCGCGCCGACGCCGCCGCGCTCGCCCGCTATTTCGAGTTCTACGCGGGCGCCGCCGACAAGCTTCACGGCGAAACGCTGCCGTACCAGGCAGGCTATACGGTGCTGACCCTGCGCGAGCCGCACGGCGTGACGGGCCACATCGTCCCCTGGAACTACCCCATGCAGATCTTTGGCCGCAGCGTGGGCGCCGCGCTCGCGGCGGGCAACGCCTGCGTCGTGAAGCCCGCCGAAGACGCCTGCCTCTCGGTCCTGCGCGTCGCCGCGCTCGCGCACGAAGCGGGCCTGCCGCCGGGCGCGCTGAACATCGTGACGGGCTACGGCCATGAAGCGGGGGCGGCCCTCGCCGCGCATGCGGGCATCGATCACCTCTCGTTCACGGGCTCGCCGCAAACGGGCAAGCTCGTCGCGCGGATGGCTAACGAAAACCACGTGCCGGCCACGCTCGAACTAGGCGGCAAATCCCCGCAGATCGTTTTCGCCGACGCCGACTTCGACGCGGCGCTGCCCTTTCTCGTCGGTGCGATCGTGCAGAACGCCGGGCAGACCTGTTCGGCGGGCAGCCGTGTGCTGATCGAGCGCGCGGCCTACGAACCGCTGCTCGAACGGCTCTCCGCGGCATTCGAAGCGCTGCGCGTGGGGCCCGCATCGGCCGATCTCGAGTGCGGGCCGCTCATCAGCGAGAAGCAGCGCCAGCGCGTGCGCGCTTTCCTCGACGAAGCGGCGCACGAGGGCATCGCCACGGCGGCGCGCGGGCGCATCGTGCCCGAAGCGCCCGCGCAAGGCTTCTACGAAGCGCCCGCCCTGCTGCGCGACGTGCCGCCGCAAAGCCGGCTCGCCCAGGAAGAGGTCTTCGGCCCGGTTCTCGCCGCCATGCCGTTCGACGACGAAGCCCAAGCCGTCGCACTCGCCAATAGCACGCCCTACGGGCTCGTGGCCGGCATCTGGACACGCGACGGCGCGCGCCAGCTGCGCATCGCGCGCCGCGTGCGCGCGGGACAGGTGTTCGTCAACAACTACGGCGCGGGCGGCGGCGTGGAGTTGCCGTTCGGCGGCAGCGGGCAGTCGGGCCACGGCCGCGAGAAAGGCTTCGAGGCGCTTTACGGCTTCACGGTGCTCAAGACGATCGCCATTCGCCACGGCTGAACCATCGATACCCATCGACAACAACACGGAGACACCATGCGACTCAAAGGCAAGACGGCCGTCGTCACGGGCGCCGGCTCGGGCTTCGGCGAAGGCATCGCGAAGACCTATGCGCGCGAAGGCGCGAACGTCGTCGTCAACGACCTGAATGCCGCGGCGGCGCAGCGCGTGGCGAGCGAGATCGCCATCGCGGGCGGCAAGGCGATCGCCGTGGCGGGCGACGTGACGCGCGAGGCCGACTGGCACGCCCTGCACGACGCGGCGCTCGAAGACTTCGGCAGCGTGCAGGTGGTCGTCAACAACGCCGGCACGACCCACCGCAACAAGCCCGTGCTCGAAGTGACCGAAGCCGAATTCGACCGTGTCTATGCCGTCAACGTGAAAGGTCTCTACTGGAGCGTCCGGGCCTTCGTGCCGCACTTTCGCGCGCACGGCGGCGGCGTGTTCGTCAATATCGCGTCGACGGCCGGCGTGCGGCCGCGTCCCGGGCTCGTCTGGTACAACGGCAGCAAGGGCGCGATGATCGTCGCGAGCAAGACGCTCGCGGCCGAGCTCGGCCCGGACGGGATCCGCGTGAACTGCGTGAACCCGGTGATCGGCAACACGGGCCTCACCGCCGAATTCATGGGCGTCGCGGACACGCCGGAGAACCGCCAGCGCTTCGTCGCCAGCATTCCGCTCGGCCGCTTCTCGACGCCCCAGGATGTCGCGAACGCCTGCCTGTACCTCGCCTCCGACGAAGCCGCGTTCATCACCGGCACCTGTATCGAAGTGGACGGCGGCCGCTGCGTATAGCGGGAACACAGCGCGGGAACACAACGCGAGAACACATCATGACCACTCCAGCGAATCACCTGCCGCAGGCGGACGCCAGCGTGCCGCCCTCCGCTTTCGAGGAGGCCACCTACCGCAAGGTCGCGTGGCGCCTCATCCCGCTCCTGATGCTCTGCTACGTGGTCGCCTATCTGGACCGCGTGAACGTCGGCTTCGCCAAGCTGCAGATGAGCTCGGCGCTCAACCTCTCCGATGCGGTCTACGGCTTCGGCGCGGGCATCTTCTTCATCGGCTACTTTTTGTTCGAAGTGCCAAGTAATATCATCTTGCATCGGGTGGGCGCGCGCGTCTGGATCGCGCGGATCATGGTGACATGGGGCATCGTCTCGATCCTGACCATGTTCATCTCCACGCCGGCGATGTTCTACGTGATGCGCTTTTTGCTGGGCCTGTGCGAGGCGGGCTTCTTCCCCGGCATCATCCTGTATCTCACCTACTGGTATCCGGCGCACCGGCGCGGCCGCATGACGACATGGTTCATGACGGCCATCGCGATCTCGGGCGTGGTGGGCGGCCCGGTCTCGGGCGGGATCCTCCGCTCCTTCGACGGACTGAACGGCTGGCAGGGCTGGCAATGGCTGTTCCTGCTCGAAGGGGCGCCGTCGATTCTGGTGGGCGTGCTGGTGTTTTTCGTGCTCGACGACCGCATCGGCAAGGCAAAGTGGCTCACCGACGAAGAGCGCGCGCTGCTCGAACGCAATATCGCGGCCGAGGAGGCCACCAAGGAAGACCTGCCCCTCTCGACCGTGCTCACGAATCCGCGCGTGCTCGTGATGAGCCTCACCTACTTCTCGTTCGTGATGGGCCTTTACGGCGTGAGCTTCTGGCTGCCCACCATCATCAAGGCGACGGGCGTGAAGGATCCGCTTGCGATCGGCCTCCTTGCCGCGATTCCGTTCGCGGCGGCGGTGATCGGCATGGTGCTGGTGGCAAGGAGTGCCGACCGCACGCGCGAGCGCCGCTGGCACATCGCGATTCCGGCGGCCGCGGGCGCGCTCGGCCTCGTGCTTTCGGTGACATGGGCGCACGACACCACGCTCGCCATGACCGCGCTCACGCTCGCGACCATCGGCATCCTCACCACGCTGCCGCTGTTCTGGAGCCTGCCCACGGCGTGGCTCGCCGGCACGGGCGCGGCGGCCGGCATCGCGCTCATCAACTCGATCGGCAATCTGGCGGGCTTTCTGAGCCCGTATGCCGTGGGGTGGCTCAAGCAGGCCACCGCCGCCAACGACTCGGGCATGGTCATGCTCGCCGCTTTCATGATCCTGGGCGGCCTGCTCGCGCTTGCCGCGCCTGCGAAGCTCGTGAACCGCTGATTCACTGGCGCGGCGCGTTTTCCGCCCGCCCAAACAGAAATGGCCGCTAAAAAGCGGCCATTTCTCATTTCTCATTTCTGTTTCTGTCGCAGCGTGAGCCGCGCCGGAAACGCGCCTAGACAATATTCATCGACAGCGCACTCTCGCGGTAGTGGCTCGCGGCCTTGCCGCTGTCGCCAAGCTGCTCGTGCAGGCGCGCGAGCGCGCGATGCGAGCGGATCTTGAGCGGCTCGTTGTCGGTCGCGTCGGCCGACTTGAGCGCCGCTTCGAGGAACGATTGCGCCTTGCCCCAGAGCTGCTGCTTCAGGCACAGACGGCCGAGCGCGAACAGCAGGTCGCCGTCTTCGGGACGATCCTTGCGCCAGGCTTCCGCCTTCTGGATCAGCGGCAGCGCGTCGGCGCCCGAGGTGTCCGGATAACGGCGCAAGAGGCGCGCGTCCCAGTTCTGCGCGAGCGCTTCCTCGACGATCTTGCGCGCATCGTTCTGGCGGTCGAGCGCGATCAGCAGTTCGGCCGCGCAATCGGCCAGACGCGGCGAATGACGCTCGACGGGCGAGAGCGTCTGCCACAGTTCGAGCAGCGCCTCGGCGTTGTGACGGCGATCGCGCAACAGATTCTCCGCCGCGAGCTGCCGTAGCCGCACGGCCACGGCCGGATGCAGCGCCTCGCGCTTTTCCAGCGTCTTCACGAGCTTGAGCACTTCGCTCCAGTTCTTCAGCTGCTGCTGCGCGCGCAGCGCGATCTGCTGCGCGTGAATGCGCCGGCCGCCCTGCGAGCGCATTTCGGTGAGCGCGGCGAGCGCGCCGTCGGCATCGCGGCCGTCGGCGCGCATGTCGGCGGTCGCCATGAGGCGCGCTTCCTGCAGATCGGCATCCTCGACCTGCGCGAGCCACTCGTCGCGGCGCGCGTATTCGTGCAGCCGATGCGCGGCGAGCGCGGCGATGAGGCCCGCGGCGCCCTTGTTCTTCTCCTCCGCAAGCGAGTCGCGCGCAGCCTTCTCGGCGCGCGAGAAGCGGCCCGCATAGAGATTGCCGACGGCGTCGCGCAGCGCCGAATTCGCCTTCTCCGTGCGCATGCGCGCGCGATAGGCGGCGACGCGCCGCGGCATCGTCACGATGTTGCGCGCGAAGCGCAGGATCGCGTAGAGCAGCAGGAAAGCCACGATCACGCCGACGATGAAGAGATTCAGGGAGACGTCCACGCGATACGGCGGATAGACGAACAGCACCTGCCCGGCGTCGAAGCGCCCCACCGTCGCGAGCGCGACGGCGATCACGAACAGGACGGCGAGCCACAGGAGTCCACGGATACCCATGTCTTACCCCCGGCTCCGGTACTGCTCGACCGCCTGCAGGCTCGTGTCGATGTTCGGCACCGCCACCGCGGCCGAGCCAACACTCACCTCCTTCACGAGATCGCGCACGGCCTGGGTCTGCTTCGAGGCGTTGTCGAAGTAGCGCCCGAGCGCCGCGTCGGCGGCGGCGAGGTCGGACTTGAGCGTCTCCTCGTTGCGCGAGAGCAGCGAAAGGCGCGCCGAGAGCAGCCGCAGCTTCACGTTCTCGCGCACGAAGTAGCCCTGGTCGGGCGACACCAGCATGGCGTCGGCATTGTCGATGCGGCGCACCTGCACGAGACTCGCGATCTGCTGGCCGATGCCCGCGCCGAACGTCTGGAGCCACGCCTTCCAGCGGGGTTCGTCGTTGGCGGCGGCGATCTGCGCGATATCGGCGGGCGCGGCGGCCTCCGGCTTCGTGTGCGCGACGATCGCCTCGCCCGCGAGCGGCAGCGTGTCGATCTGGGCGAGCGCGGTGTCGAGCTTGATCGCCAGCCCCGCGAGGTCGGTGGAGGGCGCGGCCTTCAGCTTGTCGATGTCCTGCGCGATGGCCTTGCGCACCGCGAGCGCCTGCGGGCTGTCGGAGGCGGCGAGGCGCGTGTCGGCGCTCTGCAGCGCGAAGAGCGCGAGCTGCGTGTTGCCCGTGAGCTGGAGCTGCTCGCTCGCGCTCGAAAGCATCTGGCCGACTTCGGCGAGCGTCCAGTCGTCGCGGTTCTTCGCGAGGTCCGCATACTGCTGCGCGAGCGCCTGCTGCGAAGTCTGCGCATCGGCGATCTTGCCTTCGAGCTGCGCGATCTGTTTGTCGAGCTGCTGCGCGCCCGCGATCGCCGCGTTGGCCTGCGCGCGCAGCGCGGCGGTCTGCTGGTCGGCGGCCTGCTGGCGCTGCACGAGCTGCTGATCGACGCGGTCGAGCTTGCGGTTCAGCGCGTAGCCGCCCGCGCCGGCCCCGCCCGCCACCAGCACGAGCACGAGCCACAGCAGTGCGGAGCTGCCGCCGCGCCGCCCGCCGCTTGCCGAAACCGGCGCGGCGGACCAGACGGGCCGTGCGGGCGTGGACAACGCGCCTGCGGACGCGCTGCCCTGATGGGTAACGTTGCTGGAATCGTTCGAATCAGTCATGCGTGGTTGTGCCGGCGCCTGGGCCGGACTGTTCTGAACCGGTTGTACAACGGAAGAAGCAAGGCCAAGCAGCGTCTCGACGATGCGGTCGTCACCGGCGCCGGACACCGTAATCCTATCAAAACCCATTCCGCGGGCCGTGTCAGCGATGCGCGGATGCGGCGCGACGAGCGGCGCGTGGTACAGCTCGACGATCTCGCCGGCCGTGAGATGCTCGCGCGCGAGTTCGGCGAGATTGCGCGCGCCCTCGGAGCTCGTCACGAGCCAGGCATGCGGCACGCCCGCCAGCAGCGCGTGCACCTGCGCCCAGGCGGCGATGGACGGCTCGGGCACGACGCGCCGGTAGGCCGCGACAGCCTCCACTTCGGCGCCCGCTTCGCGCAGGCGGTCGGCCAGCCACTCGCGGCCGCCGTCGCCGCGCACGATCAGCACGCGCCGGCCCGCGAACGCATCGGCGCCCATCTGCGCTTCGAGCGCCGCATAGAGCGATTCGGAGTCGAAGCGCGCGGGCTCTTCGTCGCCCGCGCCCGCGGGGCTGATCACGCGATGCCCGGGCGCCGCGACGCCATGGCGCGCGAGCGCCGCCACGCTGGCCGGCCCCACCACGGCCACCGGCAGCGCATGCGGCCAGATCGACGAGATCGAGGCATAGGCGGCGAACGCGCAATCGACGGCGTTCGGCGAGACGAACACGACGAGCGCATAGCGGTCGAGGGCCGCGAGCGCCGCGCGCAGCGGAGCGTCGTCGCGAACCGGCTCGATCGAGATCAGCGGAAATTCGAGCGTGCGGATGCCGCGCGCGACCAACTGCGCCGACAGCGCCGCGGACTGACCGGCCGGACGGGTAATGACGGCCGTGAATGGCACAGGCGGCGTGGGCGCGCGATCGCTCGGGCCGCCCCATTCGTCGGGTTGGCGCGGGCGGCCGGCGCCGGGGTTCGCGGCGCCGGTCATTGCGGGTCTGCCGGGCCGGCGCCCGGCGGCGTGTTCGGGGCGTCGGCGAGCGCGCGCACGATATCGAGCGCGCCCTGCGCGATCAGCGCATCGGCAACGTCGCGGCCCAGCGCGAGGGCTTCGTCCACGCTCGCGGCCCGCGAGGCGCCCTCGGCGGCCAGCACGCGGCTTGCGTCGGGCGTGGCGATGGTGCCGCGCAGCCGCAACGCGCCGTCATGCCACTGCGCATAGGCCGCGAGCGGCACCGAGCAGCTGCCGCCCAGCGCGCGCGACACCATGCGCTCGGCCTCGACGGCCTTCGCGGTCGCCTCGTCGTGCAGCGGCGCGAGCCAGGCGGCGATGTCGGCGCGATCGGCGCGGATCTCGATGCCGAGCGCCCCCTGGCCCGCCGCCGGCAGGCTGTCCTCGGGCTCGATGAGGGCGCGGATGCGCGCACCGAGGCCGAGGCGCTTGAGGCCCGCCGCCGCGAGGATGATGGCCGCATAGTCGCCACGGTCGAGCTTGGCGAGGCGCGTATCGAGGTTGCCGCGCAAGGGCTTCACGTCCAGATGCGGATAATGCGCGCGGATCATGGCTTCGCGCCGCAGGCTCGACGTGCCCACCACGCTGCCCGCCAGCAGCTCCGCGAGCGAACCGTAGTGGTTCGAAACGAACGCGTCGCGCGGATCCTCGCGCTCCATGACGGCCGTGAGCACGAAGCCTTCGGGCAGCTCCATGGGCACGTCCTTGAGCGAGTGCACGGCAAGATCGGCGCGCCCTTCGGCCAGCGCCTGCTCGAGCTCCTTCACGAAGAGCCCCTTGCCGCCCACCTTCGAGAGCGTGCGGTCGAGAATTTGATCGCCGCGTGTCGTCATTCCAACGATTTTCACGTCGCAGGATGGATATAATTTGTGCAGCGCAGCTTGCACATGTTCGGCCTGCCACATCGCAAGGCGGCTCTCCCGCGAAGCGATCACCAGCGTGCGCGGTGTGGCCGGCATGGGCGCGGATAAGGTCTCGGAGTTCATGGCAAGGACATCGAATGACGGGATCGAAAAACAGAATCGGATAACAGGCAATGTTAGCACGCGCCCTTTTTCCGGCAGGCCCCTTAGGGCTTTGCGGGCGTGGCGCCGGGTTACACCCACCCCCCGTTCCAGGTTGCACCCGCAGTAGCGAGCCCGGCGAGGCGCCGCGGCTCATGTATCAGGTAGTCTTTGGATCAACCGACTCATCCCCTGGCAAGCCTTAAGGAACCCATCGTGAAGTCTTCCGGATCGGCGCGCGCAGAGCGCCGCAACAACGCATCGCAGAACGCTTCTTCATCGGCCTCGGACACGACGGCCACGCAAACCGCCAGGCCGGCCAAAACCTCGAAAGCCGCGAAGGCTGCGAAAGCGGCAACGGCCGGCACGGCGAGCACCACGAAGAAAGCGGTGAACGCGAAAGCGGCGCCGAAGACTCCGAAGACCCCGGCCGTAAAGACCGCCGCCGGCGCGGCGAAGGCCCCGGCGCGCAACGCGCGCACGCGCGACGACAAGGACCAGCCGCTCTTCGACGACATCCGCTTCCTCGGCCGCCTGCTCGGCGACGTGCTGCGCGAGCAGGAAGGCGACGCCGTGTTCGATGTCGTGGAAACGATCCGTCAGACCGCCGTGCGCTTTCGCCGCGAGGACGACAACGCCGCCGCGCTCGCGCTCGAAAAGCAGCTGCGCGCGCTCTCGCCCGAGCAGACCGTGAGCGTGGTACGCGCGTTCAGCTATTTCTCGCACCTTGCGAACATCGCCGAGGACCGTCACCGCAACCGCCGTCACCGCATTCACGATCTGGCCGGCTCGGTGCCGCAGTCGGGCACCATCTCGCACTCGCTCGAACGCCTCGCGCAAGCCGGCGCGGCCGCAACGCCCGTGCTGCAGCAGTTCTTCAACGAGGCGCTGATCGTGCCCGTGCTCACGGCGCACCCCACCGAAGTGCAGCGCAAGAGCATTCTCGACGCGCAGCACGACATCGCGCGCCTGCTCGCCGAGCGCGACCAGCCGCTCACGCAGCGCGAGCGCGCGCAGAACGAAGCGCTGCTGGGCGCGCGCGTGACCTCGCTCTGGCAGACCCGCATGCTGCGCGACTCGCGCCTCACGGTCGCCGACGAAATCGAGAACGCGCTTTCGTACTACCACACGACTTTCCTCACCGAGATCCCCGCGCTCTACGGCGAGATCGAAACGGTGCTCAAGGAGCACGGCCTGGCGGCGCGCCTGCCCGCGTTCCTCCAGATGGGCAGCTGGATCGGCGGCGACCGCGACGGCAACCCGAACGTCACCGCGGAAACCCTCGAAGCCGCCATCGAGCGCCAGGCCATCGTGATCTTCGAGCATTACCTGGAAGAAGTGCACAAGCTCGGCGCCGAGCTTTCGGTGTCGAACCTGCTCTCGGGCGGCAGCGAGGAACTGAAGGCGCTGGCCGAGGCCTCGCCCGACACCTCGCCGCACCGCGTGGACGAACCGTACCGCCGCGCGCTGATCGGCGTGTACACGCGCCTTGCCGCGAGCGCGCGCGTGCGTCTGGGCGAAGGCGTCGTCACGGTGCGCCGCGCGGGCCGCGCCGACCGCGGCGCCGCGCCGGTGCGCGCGCAGCCCTATGCCGACGCCGCCGAATTCTCGCGCGACCTGCACGTCCTCATGGACTCGCTCGCCGAGCATCACGGCGCCTCGCTCGCCACGCCGCGCCTCGCGCCGCTCCTGCGCGCCGTGGAAGTGTTCGGCTTTCACCTCGCGAGCATCGACCTGCGCCAGAGCTCGGACATCCACGAGGCGGTGATCGCCGAACTGCTCGCGCGCGCGGGCGTGGAAGCCGACTACGCGGCGCTCACCGAGGAAGACAAGCAGATCGTTCTGCTCGCCCAGCTCGCGGACCCGCGCATGCTGCGCACGCCGTATCTGGAGTACTCCGACCTGGTCAAGAGCGAGCTCGGCGTGTTGGAGATGGCGCGCGTGACGCGCGAGAAGTTCGGCGCACGCTCGGTGCGCAACTACATCATCTCGCACACCGAAACGGTTTCCGACCTGCTCGAAGTGATGCTGCTGCAGAAAGAGACGGGGCTCTTCAAGGGACGCCTCGGCCACGCGGACGACCCGGCAAAGGCCGGCCTCATGGTGATCCCGCTCTTCGAGACGATTCCCGACTTGCGCCATGCGCCGAACATCATGCGCGACCTGTTCGCGCTGCCGGGCATCGACGGTATCGTCGAGCATCAGGGCAACGAGCAGGAAATCATGCTCGGCTACTCGGACAGCAACAAGGACGGCGGCTTCCTCACCTCGAACTGGGAGCTCTATCGCGCCGAGCTCGCGCTCGTGGCGCTGTGCCGCGAGCGCGGCATCACGCTGCGCCTCTTCCACGGCCGCGGCGGCACGGTGGGCCGCGGCGGCGGCCCGACCTACAACGCCATCCTCTCGCAGCCGCCGGGCACCGTGGAAGGACAGATCCGCCTCACCGAGCAGGGCGAGGTGATCGCGAGCAAGTTCGGCAACCCGGAGATCGGCCGGCGCAACCTGGAAACCGTGGTCGCCGCGACGCTCGAAGCCACGCTGCTGCCGCAGGACCACGCGGGCAACTCGCCGCAGCAGCTGGCCGACTTCGAAGAAACGATGCAGGGACTCTCGGACGCGGCGATGGCCGCGTACCGCTCGCTCGTCTACGAGACGCCGGGCTTCACCGACTACTTCTTCGCCTCGACGCCGATCACCGAGATCGCCGAGCTGAACATCGGCAGCCGGCCGGCCTCGCGCAAGCTGCAGGACCCGAAGAACCGCAAGATCGACGATCTGCGCGCGATTCCCTGGGGTTTCTCGTGGGGCCAGTGCCGCCTGCTGCTCACGGGCTGGTACGGCTTCGGCAGCGCGGTGGCCGCGTACCTCGACGAAGCGGGCAGCGAGGCCGAGCGCACGCGGCGCCTCGCGCTCTTCAGGAAGATGTACAAGAGCTGGCCGTTCTTCTCGAACCTGCTTTCGAACATGGACATGACGCTCGCCAAGACCGACCTCGCGGTGGCCTCGCGCTATGCCCAGCTCGTCGCCGACAAGAAGCTGCGCAAGCATGTGTTCGAGCGCATCGTGGCCGAATGGGAGCGCACGACGAAGGTGCTGGGCGAGATCACGGGCTCGGGCGAGCGCCTTGCCGACAACCCGCTGCTCGCGCGCTCGATCAAGAACCGCTTCCCGTATCTCGATCCGCTCAATCACTTGCAGGTCGAGCTGATCAAGCGTTATCGCGCCGGCGACCCGAGCCCGCGCGTGCGGCGCGGCATTCATCTGACCATCAACGGGATTGCGGCGGGGTTGCGCAATACGGGTTAAATCTTCGCGCCGCGCTCATGTGCAAACGGCGTCGTGCCCTCAGGGGCGCGACGCCGTTTTTTCATGCGGCTCAGCCGCGCCGCTTCGCCTCGATCATCAGCGCATCGAGCTTGAACGAGCCATCGCTCTGCACATCGAAATATTGCCGCACTTCATCCGGTGCGCTTTTCCACATCGAGCGGATGGCCGTGACGCGCTCGGCCGGCGTGCGCATGCGCGCCACCCACGAATCGAAGTCGATGCCGATGCGCCAGCGCTCGCTCACCTGCGCATCGAAGCCGGCGGCGTCGAGCATGGCGATCCATTCGTCGGCGCGATAGTCGCGGATATGCGAGGCGTCGCGCAGAATCTCGACCGCCTGGATATGCGTGTCGTAAAGCGGATCGTCGATGCCCGCGATGTCGATGAACTTCAGGCGGCCGCCCGGCTTGAGCACGCGATGCACCTCGGCGAGCGCCTTCGGCACGTCGCGCCAATGGTGCGCGCTCATGCGGCTCACGGCCCAGTCGAACGCGCCTTCCGAAAACGGCAGCGTCTCGGCCGCGCCCTGCTGCGTGCGGATCGTGGAGAGGCCCCGCTCCTTCGCCGCGGCCTCGACGGTCGCCAGCATCTGCGGCGCGATGTCGTACGCCACCACTTCGCGCACGTGCGGCGCCACCGCGAAGCTCGCGTGGCCCGCGCCGCAGCCCATGTCCAGCACCGTCGCGTGGCCGCCGGTGGCAGCGAACGTCGCGGCAAGACTTTGCAGATCCGCCCCGCTCGCGTGGACCTGGCTCGTGAGGTAGGCGGCGGCCGTCGAGCCGAAGGCGTCTGCCACCTGATCGTGATGCTTCATCGAATGCTCCTTTTCCGGTTCGTGCTGCCGCTACAATAGAGCCCGTTTGGTACCAGTACAAGTTAAGCAGATATTCTGGTATCACCAGCACCCGTCCCACGCTCATGAAGCCCGACACACCCGCAGACACCCCCGACTCCGGCTCCGTCCGCATTCTCGACACCACGCCCGCGCAGGCGCTGGGCGACTTCATCCGCGCCCATCGCGAGCGGCTTTCCCCGCAGGCCGTGGGCCTGCCGCCCGGCCCGCGCCGCCGCACGCCCGGCCTGCGGCGCGAGGAGGTCGCCCAGCTCTGCGGCGTGAGCCCGACCTGGTACACGTGGATCGAGCAGGGCCGGCCCGTTTCGGCCTCGGCGGACGCGCTCGCGCGCATCGCCGTCGCGCTCCAGCTCTCGCGCGCCGAACGCGCCTATCTGTTCGAGCTGGCCGCCCAGCGCGACCCCGCCGAGCCCGACGTGGCGGGCGCCGCCGACGCCCCCGCCACGCTGCTGCAAACGGTGCAGCTCGTGAATGCGCCCGCCTACGTGCTCGACCGCCAGTGGACGGCGCTCGCCTGGAACGCGCGCGCGACGGACCTGTTCACGGGCTGGCTGGACGGCGCGCACGACCGCAACCTGCTGCGTTTCACGTTCACGGAGCCGCTCGGGCGCGAGCTGATCGTCGACTGGGAAACGCGCGCGCGGCGCCTGGCCGCCGAGTTCCGCGCCGACTCGATCCGCCACCTGAACGACGCGCCCACGCGCGCGCTGATCGATTCGCTGACGGCGTCGAGCGACGCGTTCGCGCGCTTCTGGGCCTCGCAGGACGTGTTCGAGCGCGAGGGCGGCCGGCGCGAGTTCAATCACCCGCGGCACGGCCGCATCGCCTACGACCAGATCACGTTCAAGCCCGCGCACCGCGAAGACCTGAAGCTGGTGGTGCTGGTGCGGCTCTGAGCGGCCCGGCGGCGGGGGCCGCCGTGTCCGTCGATGGTAAAATCAGGCTCTTTCGCGTCACGCGCCGCCTTCACGCGAGGCGGCCGCCGCGCGGGCAGCCTTCCCACCTCCTTCTCACGTCGTTTGCGCCCATCACCATGACGTCCCAACTGCACAAAAAAGGCGAAGCCTGGTCGGCTCGCTTCTCCGAACCCAT
This sequence comes from Paraburkholderia acidipaludis NBRC 101816, assembly GCF_000684975.1. Taxonomy (GTDB): domain Bacteria; phylum Pseudomonadota; class Gammaproteobacteria; order Burkholderiales; family Burkholderiaceae; genus Paraburkholderia; species Paraburkholderia acidipaludis. The sequence goes on from NZ_BAXZ01000012.1 coordinate 116,356, forward strand.
GTCGGAGCTGGTCAAACGCTACACGTCGTCGGTCTTCTTCGACAAACGCCTCGGGCTCGTGGACATCGAGGGCTCGCTCGCGCATGCGTCGATGCTGGCCGCGCAGAAGATCATCTCCGCCGACGACCTCGCGGCCATCCAGCAAGGCATGGCGCAGATCAAGGGCGAGATCGAGCGCGGCGAGTTCGAATGGCAGCTCGACCTCGAAGACGTGCATCTGAACATCGAGGCGCGCCTCACCGCCCTGATCGGCGACGCGGGCAAGCGCCTGCACACGGGCCGCTCGCGCAACGACCAGGTCGCGACCGACATCCGCCTGTGGCTGCGCGGCGAGATCGACCGCATCGGCGGCCTGCTCGGCGACCTGCGCCGCGCGCTGCTCGACCTCGCCGACCAGCACGCCGGCACGATCATGCCGGGCTTCACCCACCTGCAGGTGGCGCAGCCCGTCACGTTCGGCCATCACCTGCTCGCCTACGTGGAAATGTTCACGCGCGACGCCGAGCGCATGGCCGACTGCCGCAAGCGCGTGAACCGCCTGCCGCTGGGCGCAGCGGCGCTCGCGGGAACGAGCTACCCCATCGACCGTCATGCGGTCGCGAAGACGCTGGGCTTCGACGGCATCTGCGCGAACTCGCTCGACGCCGTTTCCGACCGCGACTTCGCGATCGAATTCACGGCCGCCGCGGCGCTCGTCATGACGCACGTTTCGCGCTTCTCGGAAGAGCTCGTGCTGTGGATGAGCCCGCGCGTGGGCTTCATCGACCTGGCCGACCGCTTCTGCACGGGCTCGTCGATCATGCCGCAGAAGAAGAACCCGGACGTGCCCGAACTGGCGCGCGGCAAGACCGGCCGCGTGAACGGCCATCTGATGGGCCTGCTCACGCTGATGAAGGGCCAGCCGCTCGCGTACAACAAGGACAACCAGGAAGACAAGGAGCCGCTGTTCGACACGGTCGACACGGTGGCCGACACGCTGCGCATTTTCGCGGAGATGGTCGCGGGCATCACGGTCAAGGAGCAAGCCATGCGCGCCGCGGCGCTGCAAGGCTTCTCCACGGCCACGGACCTGGCCGACTACCTCGTGAAGAAGGGCCTGCCGTTCCGCGACGCGCACGAAGCCGTGGCGCACGCCGTGCGCATCTGCGTGGACCGCAACTGCGACCTCGCCGACCTCACGCTCGACGACATGCGCCGCGAGCTGCCGGCGGTCTCGCATCTGCTGGGCGAGGACGTGTTCGAAGTGCTGACGCTCGAGGGCTCGGTCTCGGCGCGCAACCATGCGGGCGGCACGGCGCCCGAACAGGTGCGTGCGGCCATTGCGGCAGCACGCACCGCGCTCAGGTAACTCCATCAACGTTGCGGGGCGCGCTTTATGCGCCCCACGCCCCGCCCCGTCCCTCGTTCGCCGATGATCGTCCGCCCTCGCCTCAACTGGTTCTGGATGCTGCTCGCGTGGCGCGGCTCCGTGCTGCCGCAACTGCTGCCGCGGCTCTTTATCGTGCTGTGCCTGTCGTTCGTCGCCGTGGCGTCGCACGATCACATTCTCAAGGTCACCGTCAATCTGAGCACGGTGCCGTTCTCGCTGATCGGCATCGCGCTCGCGGTGTTCCTCGGCTTTCGCAACAACGCGAGCTACGACCGCTACTGGGAAGGGCGCAAGCTCTGGGGGCAACTGCTCAACGAAACGCGCTCGCTCACGCGCGAAGCGCTGACCCTGCCGAATAATAGCGAGAATGGTGACGACGACGGCACCGCCCGCGTCCGCGAGCTCGTCGCGATCCTCTGCGCGCTGCCGCACGCGCTGCGCCATCAACTACGCCACACCGACCCGCAAACGGACCTCGCGCAGCGGCTCCCGCCCGCGCTGCTCGCACGCGTGCTGGCCTCGCGCTTCAGGCCCATGACGCTGCTCCTTTGCGCCTCGGAATGGGTGCGCAACGAGGCGCGCGAAGGCCGCCTCGACGGCTTCGCGGTGCTCGCGTTCGAGCGCAATCTGAATGGGCTTTCGGATGTGATTGGCGGCTGCGAGCGCATTGCCTCGACGCCGCTGCCGTTCGCCTACACGGTGATGATCCACCGCACGGTGTACTTTTTCTGCGCGCTGCTGCCGTTCGGCCTCGTGGACAGCATCGGCGCGCTTACGCCGATCTTCGCGGTGTTCGTTGCGTACACCTTCATGGCGCACGAGGCCATCGCCTCGCAAATCGAGGATCCGTTCGGCACCGAGGACAACGACCTCGCGCTCACGGCGATGTCCGTCTATATCGAGGCCGCGCTGCACGACCTGCTCGGCGAGCCGACGACGCTGCCCACGCGCCTGCCCGAGGATTTCATCGTCGACTGACGCGGGCCTCGGTCGGGCATCAGCGGTTGTTCACCGTCTCCGAGAGCCGCTTGAGCGTGGCAAGGCGCGCCCCCAGCAGATCGAGCTGCGCGTGCTCGTCAATGAGCGGCATCGTAGCGTCGCGGTACGCGCGCCATGCGGCCTGCGCGCGCGCGAGGACAGGATGCGCATGCGCCGGCATGCGCGCATAGAGCTTGCGGTAATAGCGATTGAGGTCGTAGCTGACGTGCTCGCAGTGCGCATCCGCCGAGCACACCCATTTGCCCGGCGCGTCCTGCGGCCCGGCGGCCGCGGCTTCACGCCGCAGCGAGAGCGCGCGGTCGCGCACGGGCTGCAGGCGCATATCCGCTTCGTAGAGCTGATAGGACGAACCGCTCGTGGTCGCGAACGCGGCCGCGAGCATCGTGTCCTCGGCGTCGCGCCACGTCGCCCAGCGCTGCTGGCTCAGTTGCCAGCCTTTTTGCTGCGCAGGCGGCACCTTCGCGATCAATGCGTTGAGCGCGTTGTCGGCCGCGCTGTGCCAGGCAGTGCGCGCGTCGTCCATGCACTGCACCTGCCCGGCCGTCGACGAACGGTCCGCGCGCGCAAGACACGCGCGCATCCCGGCATCGATCGGATCGGCCGCCGCCACTTCCGCATGCGCCGGCCCCGCCAGCAGGAGCCACGCCGCCAGCAGCGACGCCGCGCCCCATAACCCATGTGGCCAATGTGGCCGACGCGGCCGAACGCGCATCGTGTTACCGCTCTTCATCGGGCTCAGTCGCGCACGCAATCGACGAAGTACTCGATGCGTCCGTTGATCATCTCGCCCACCAGCCCGTGGATGTCCGTGTGGAAGCCCGGGAAGCGCTCGTTGAATTCGCGCGCGAACTTCAGGTAGTTCACGATCGTCTTGTTGAAGCGCTCGCCCGGAATCAGCAGCGGAATGCCCGGCGGGTACGGCGTGAGCAGGATCGACGTAACGCGGCCTTCGAGCTCGTCGATAGCCACGCGGTCCACCTCGCGGTGCGCGAGCTTCGCGAACGCGTCGGACGGCTTCATGGCCGGCTCCATGTCCGAGAGATACATCTCGGTCGTGAGGCGCGCGATGTCGTTGGCGCGATAGACGCTGTGGATCTGCTGGCACAGGTCGCGCAGGCCAATGCGCTCGTACATCGGATGCTGGGCCACGAACTTGGGCAGCACGCGCCAGAGCGGCTGGTTGTTGTCGTAGTCGTCCTTGAACTGCTGGAGTTCGGTCACCATCGAGTTCCAGCGGCCCTTCGTGATGCCGATCGTGAACATGATGAAGAACGAGTAGAGCCCCGTCTTTTCCACGATGATGCCGTGCTCGGCCAGGTACTTCGTCACGATCGCGGCCGGAATGCCGGTCTCGCCGAAATCGCCGTCCACGTCCAGACCCGGCGTGACGATGGTCGCCTTGATCGGGTCGAGCATGTTGAAGCCTTCCGCCAGCGCGCCGAAACCATGCCAGTGGTCATTCGGGCGCAGCATCCAGTCCTCGCGCGAGCCGATGCCTTCTTCGGCCAGTTCGTCCGGGCCCCAGACCTGGAAGAACCAGTCGTCGCCGTATTCGGCGTCGACCTTGCGCATGGCGCGGCGGAAATCGAGCGCTTCCGCGATCGACTCTTCCACGAGCGCCGTGCCGCCCGGCGCTTCCATCATCGCGGCGGCCACGTCGCACGACGCGATGATCGCGTACTGCGGGCTCGTGGACGTGTGCATCAAATAGGCTTCATTGAAGCGATGGCGGTCGAACGTGCTGTTCTCCGAGTCCTGCACGACGATCTGCGAAGCCTGCGAGATGCCGGCGAGCAGCTTGTGCGTGGAGTGCGTGGCGAACACGAGCGCGCCCGTGCGCGGACGGCCCGCGCCAATGGCGTGCATGTCCTGGTAGAACTCGTGGAACTCGGCGTGCGGCAGCCAGGCTTCGTCGAAGTGCAGCGTGTCGAGCAGGTCGCCCAGCAGGTCCTTGATCATCTCGACGTTGTAGATCACGCCGTCGTAGGTGCTCTGCGTGATCGTGAGGATGCGCGGCTTCGCGTTCGGGTTCTTCGCGAGCGCCTCGCGCGCGAACGGGTTGGCCTCGATCTTCTTGCGGATGTTCTCCAGCTTGAACTCGTCGCGCGAAATCGGGCCGATGATGCCGAAGTTGTTGCGCGTGGGCGTGAGGAACACGGGAATCGCGCCCGTCATCATGATCGAATGCAGGATCGACTTGTGGCAGTTGCGGTCCACCAGCACGATGTCGCCCGGCGCGACCGTTGCGTGCCAGACGATCTTGTTCGAGGTGGACGTGCCGTTGGTCACGAAGAACACGTGGTCGGCGCTGAAGATGCGCGCCGCGTTGCGCTCCGAAGCCGCGACCGGGCCGGTGTGGTCCAGAAGCTGGCCGAGTTCCTCGACCGCGTTGCAAACGTCGGCGCGCAGCATGTTCTCGCCGAAGAACTGGTGGAACATCTGGCCGAGCGGGTTCTTCAGGAACGCCACGCCGCCCGAGTGACCCGGGCAGTGCCACGAGTACGAGCCTTCGTCCGCGTACTGCACCAGTTCCTTGAAGAACGGCGGCGCGAGCGCGTCGAGGTATACGCGCGCTTCGCGAATCACGTGGCGCGCCACGAACTCCGGCGTGTCCTCGAACATGTGGATGAAGCCGTGCAGCTCGCGCAGGATGTCGTTGGGCAGGTGCCGCGAGGTGCGCGTTTCGCCGTACAGGAAGATGGGGATGTCCGCGTTGCGCTTGCGCACCGCCTCCATGAACGCGCGCAGCGCGATGATCGCGGGCGCGTGCTCCGGCGCTTCCTCGTCGCTGCCTTCGACGTACGTCAGCAGTTCGTCGTCGTCGATCGAGAGAATGAAGCATGCGGCGCGGCTCGACTGCTGCGCGAACGACGTGAGGTCGCCGTAGCTCGTCAGCCCGAGAACCTCCGCGCCCTCCTTCTCGATGGCTTCGGCGAGCGCCCGGATGCCGGAACCCGAGATGTTCTCGGAGCGAAAATCTTCGTCGATGATGACGACGGGAAAGCGAAACTTCATGGGCGAATCTCCAAAAGAAACGACCGCTGCATGTGTTGCGCAGCGGTCCCCGTAGTCGAATGGGGCGGTGAGCTTTGTAAGCCCGCGCCGCCGGGAAGCCGGATCAGGTCTTCGGCAGCGTGACGCCGTGCTGCCCCTGGTACTTGCCGCCGCGGTCCGCGTAAGACACTTCGCAGACCTCGTCGCTTTCGAAGAAGAGCACCTGCGCGACGCCCTCGTTCGCGTAGATTTTCGCAGGCAAAGGTGTCGTATTTGAGAATTCGAGCGTGACGTACCCTTCCCATTCCGGCTCGAACGGCGTGACGTTCACGATGATCCCGCAGCGCGCATAGGTGGACTTGCCGAGGCACACCGTCAGCACCGTGCGCGGAATGCGGAAGTACTCCACCGTGCGCGCGAGCGCGAACGAGTTCGGCGGGATGATGCAGACGTCGCCCTTGAAGTCCACGAACGACTTTTCGTCGAAGTTTTTCGGGTCGACGATGGTCGAGTTGATGTTCGTGAAGATCTTGAATTCGTCGGCGCAGCGGATGTCGTAGCCGTAGCTCGAAGTGCCGTAGCTCACGATCTTGCGGCCATCCTCCGACGTGCGGATCTGGTCGCGCACGAACGGCTCGATCATCTTGTGCTCTTCGGCCATGCGCCGGATCCACTTGTCGGATTTGATTGCCATATAAGTCGCTGCGTGCCAGGTGTATGACGAAAGGGGCGGGAAATACGCCCGGGAGCAGGCGGAGCCCGCGGGTGCCTGCAGGTGCAGAGCGCCGCCACCTGCGAAAGGCGCTTATTTTACGCGATGTGGATCGACGTGCCGGAAAGCGCGTGCGAGGCGCCTGTGAGGCATAAGCCAGGCGGTGTTACCGGCGCAACCGGCGGGATCCCGCGCCGCGCACCGTGAAAGCGATATGCAAGAAATTCGCCCGAACGCACGCAGAAAACGCGTGCGCGCTTCGTCACTGGGAGTGGATCACGCCGCACGCGAGCGCCGGGCCGGTGCCGCGCTGCGGGTAGGCATAGGGGTCGATGGCGTCGCGATGGAGAAGCACGGCGCGCTGCACCACCGATCGCACGCCGTCGAGCGACACGTCGGGCGCGACGATGAAGCCGGTGGCGACGCCGTTCGAATCGGCATGGATGTTGCCAAGATCGCCTTCCACGCGTGCCCCGGCTTTGAGCCGGTCGGCGGCCGGCGCGAAGACGACGCCGGCGCTCGAGGCATCGGCGGCGTTGCAGTCGCCGCGCTCGTGAACCTGCAATGCGTGATCGCTATCGGGCGGCAGACCCATCAGGTTGTAGGAGACCTGAACGCCGTCCGCCCGCTCGATGAACGACACGGAGCCGCGCACCTGATTGCCCATGGTGGGCAGCAACTGCGCGGCGGCGCGCTTGTCCTGCTGCCCCATGAAACCCGTGCAGCCGCCGAGCAGCATGCACCCGGCAACTGCCAGCACGACGTAGCCATACCTTGCTTGCGTCTCGTTCCCTTTACCCATGCGATCCTCTAGGGCCGCGTGCTGCCCCTGCAGCCATCGAACCGGACCCGACGAAGCCCACATGATACCGCGCACCCGGACGTCTGCGCGCGTGCGGGGCCGCACCATGCGAGCCGCGCCGCGCGGGCCCGGCCGGTGCGGCGCTCAGGTGTTTTGCACGACGATGCCGGGAAACTTCGAGGTCATGTCGCGCGCGCGTTCGGCGATCTGGATCGCGACGCGCCGCGCAATCGCGCGGTAGATTTCCGCCACGCGGCCTGAAGGATCGGCGGCCACGGTGGGGCGGCCCGAGTCGGCCTGCTCGCGGATCGCGATGTCGAGCGGCAGACTGCCGAGCACTTCCACGCCGTACTCCTGCGCCATGCGCTCGCCGCCACCCGCGCCGAAAATGTGCTCGGCATGGCCGCAGTTCGAGCAGACGTGCACGGCCATGTTCTCGACGATGCCGAGGATCGGAATGCCCACCTTCTCGAACATCTTGAGGCCCTTCTTCGCGTCGATGAGCGCGATGTCCTGCGGCGTCGTGACGATCACGGCGCCCGTCACCGGCACGCGCTGCGCGAGCGTGAGCTGGATGTCACCGGTGCCGGGCGGCATGTCGACCACGAGATAGTCGAGCTCGCGCCAGTTCGTCTGCCGCAGCAGCTGTTCGAGCGCGGAGGTGGCCATCGGGCCGCGCCAGACCATCGGATTGTCCTGCTCGACGAGAAAGCCGATCGAGTTCGCCTGCAGGCCGTGGCCTTCGAGCGGATTCATCGACTGGCCGTCGGGCGACTCCGGCCGGCCCGCTATGCCGAGCATCATCGGCAGCGAGGGGCCGTAGATATCCGCGTCGAGCACGCCCACCGCGGCGCCTTCGGCCGCGAGCGCGAGCGCGAGGTTCACGGCCGTCGTGCTCTTGCCGACGCCGCCCTTGCCCGAAGCGACGGCGACGATGTTCTTCACGTTCGGCAGCAGCTTCACGCCGCGCTGAACGGTATGAGAAACGATCTCGCTCTTCACCGCGACACGGCTCGTCCGCACGCCCGACACCGCGGCGAGCGCCGCTTCGACCTGGGCGCGGACCGCCTCGAACTGGCTCTTCGCCGGATAGCCGAGCACGATCTCGACGCTCACGGCATGGCCCTCGACCGCCACGTTGCGCACGCCCTTGCCTGCCGCATACGGCCGGCCCGTGTTCGGATCCGTGAGGGCCGCCAGCGCGGCGTCGACCAAAGCCCGATCTATGCTCATTGATACTCCGTGGGGAACCCCGGCGCCGGGCGCGAATCCGATGATCGCTCTGGCGCCGGAAAAAGAAAGAAATTGTTAAGCTGGATTGCGGATTTCACGGCGGCGAGGCACGCTTCGCGGCAACAGCTATTGTTATCGCCCGCTGGCGTCGCCCATTCGGTGGACAAAGCTCGCAATACCAGCCTTCAAGCCGTCATTGTAGTAGCTGACGCCGTGGGCCGCCCGAAGACCCTGACCGCTGTCGGGGGCTGTGGGCGGCGCGCGGCAGCCATCCTGTTCCATTCCAAAAAGGAAAGAAAATGAACACAAGAATCATGACCCGCCTGTCCGTCTTCGCCGTGGCCGGCGCGCTCGTCGCCGGCTGCGCCACGCAGCAGGGCACCAACACGGCCGTCGGCACCGGCATCGGCGCCGGCACGGGCGCGGCGATCGGCGCGATCTTCGGCGGCGGCAAGGGCGCGGCGATCGGCGCCGGCGCGGGCGCGCTGGTGGGCGGGGTGGCCGGCTACAACTGGACCGCGATCCACAACAAGCTCACGGGCGCGACCAAGGGCACGGGCACGCAGATCACCGAGCAGCCGGACGGCTCGCTCAAGCTCAACATCCCGAGCAACGTGACTTTCGACACGAACAGCTACGCGATCAAGCCGTCGTTCGCGCCGGTGCTCGACCAGGTCGCGCAGACGCTGCAGCAGAATCCGGAAGTGGTGGTCCAGGTGGTGGGCCATACCGACAGCACGGGCCAGCCCGCATATAACCAGACCCTCTCGGTCAACCGCGCGCAGAGCGTGGTGAACTACCTCGCAGGGCGCGGCATCCAGATGCAGCGCATGTCGGCCGAGGGCCGCGGCGACACCCAGCCGATCGCGGACAACAGCACCGAGGCCGGCCGTGCCGCGAACCGCCGCGTGGAAATGTATCTGCGCGCGACGGCGCAACACCAGGGGGGCTAAGGGCAGGCGGGCTTGCGGCAAAGAGCCGAGGATTTTTAATCGAAAATTTTTTCGAACTCTGCCCGAACCCCGCTGTCTCTCTTTACGGTACGCGGCTGACGTTGCCGCCGCGTCCATTCTCCTCTTGTCGTTGTTGCTCCGGGGCCATTCCGCCCCGGTTTTTTTTGCCCGCTTTTTGTCCGCTTTTTGCCCGCATATTGTGCATTGCAGCATAGACCGGCCGAGCCGGCACACTGCCAGCATCTGGGGTCGAAATCGCGACACGGCATGCAGCCCGTGTGCCACCCCGCCTCCGTGCGCCGCTTCCCGCCCCGCCCGTCTATACGGCCCGCCCTGCTAAAATCGCGCTTTCCACCTCCCGCAACACCGGAACTTCCCCAATATGTCAGCACCCGCCACCGACCTCAGTGCCGCCGGCGCGCCTGCCACACCCAGCGGCCGCCGCCAGATTCTCGTCACGTCTGCCCTGCCCTATGCCAACGGGCAAATCCACATCGGCCATCTGGTCGAGTACATCCAGACGGACATCTGGGTTCGCACGCTGCGAATGCACGGCCACGAGATCTATTACGTCGGTGCCGACGACACGCACGGCACGCCGGTCATGCTGCGCGCCGAAACGGAAGGTCTCACGCCGCAGCAGCTGATCGCGCGCGTGTGGCAGGAGCACAAGCGCGACTTCGACAGCTTCGGCGTTTCGTTCGACAACTACTACTCGACCGATTCCGAAGAGAACCGCGTGCTCTCCGAATCCGTCTATCTGGCGCTCAAGGAAGCGGGTTTCATCGAAACGCGCGACATCGAGCAGGCCTACGATCCGGTCAAGAACATGTTCCTGCCGGACCGCTTCATCAAGGGCGAGTGCCCGAAGTGCGGCGCGAAGGACCAGTACGGCGACAGCTGCGAAGTGTGCGGCTCGACCTATGCGCCCACCGACCTGAAGAATCCGTACTCGGTGGTCTCGGGCGCGACGCCCGTGCGCAAGACCTCAACGCACTACTTCTTCCGCCTCTCCGACCCGCGCTGCGAAGACTTCCTGCGCGGCTGGGTGAGCGGCCTGGCGCAGCCCGAAGCCACGAACAAGATGCGCGAATGGCTGGGCGATGCGGGCGAATCGAAGCTCGCCGACTGGGACATCTCGCGCGACGCGCCGTACTTCGGCTTCGAGATTCCGGGCGCGCCCGGCAAGTACTTCTACGTGTGGCTCGACGCGCCGGTCGGCTATTACGCGAGCTTCAAGAACCTGTGCGAAAAGCGCGGCATCGACTTCGGCGCGTGGGTCAAGCCCGGCTCGAAGACCGAGCAGTACCACTTCATCGGCAAGGACATCCTGTACTTCCACACGCTGTTCTGGCCGGCCATGCTGCAGTTCTCGGGCCATCGCACGCCGACCAACGTATTCGCGCACGGCTTCCTCACGGTGGACGGCGCGAAGATGTCGAAGTCGCGCGGCACCTTCATCACGGCCGAGAGCTACATCACGACGGGCCTGAACCCCGAATGGCTGCGCTACTACTTCGCCGCGAAGCTCAACAGCACGATGGAAGACCTCGACCTGAATCTCGAGGACTTCCAGGCCCGCGTGAACAGCGACCTCGTCGGCAAGTACATCAACATCGCGAGCCGCGCGGCGGGCTTCCTCATCAAGCGCTTCGAGGGCCGCGTGCAGGACAGCGCCATGCAGCATCCGCTCCTCGTGCAGCTGCGCGAAGCGATCCCGCAGATCGCCGCGCACTACGAGGCGCGCGAATACGGCCGTGCGCTGCGTCACACGATGGAGCTTGCCGACGCGGTGAACGGCTACGTCGATACGGCCAAGCCGTGGGAGCAGGCGAAGGATCCGGCCAACGCCGTGGCGCTGCACGAAACCTGCAGCGTGAGCCTCGAAGCGTTCCGCCTGCTGTCGCTCGCGCTCAAGCCCGTGCTGCCGACCCTCGCCGAAAACGTGGAAAGCTTCCTCTCGATCGCGCCGCTCACGTGGGCGGACGCCGCGAAGCCGCTCATGTCGGCACAGCCGATCAACGCGTACAAGCACCTGATGACGCGCGTCGATCCGAAGCAGATCGACGCGCTGCTCGCGGCCAACCGCAATTCGCTGCAGGCCACCGAGGCCCCTGCCGCTTCGGCCGATGCCGGCAAGAAGGCCAAGGAAGCGAAGAAGGCATCCACGGAAAGCGAAACGCCAGACACCATTTCGATCGACGACTTCGCGAAGATCGACCTGCGCGTGGCGCTGATCGTCGACTGCAATGTGGTGGAAGGCTCGGACAAGCTGCTGCAGCTCACGCTCGACGTGGGCGAAGGCAAGACGCGCAACGTGTTCTCGGGCATCCGCTCGGCGTACCAGCCGGAAGACCTCAAGGGCAAGCTCACGGTGATGGTCGCGAACCTCGCGCCGCGCAAGATGAAGTTCGGGCTTTCGGAAGGCATGGTGCTCGCGGCTTCGTCCGCCGACGAGAAGGCCGAGCCGGGGCTTTACATCCTCGAGCCGCATAGCGGCGCGAAGCCCGGCATGCGCGTGCGGTAAGGATGCGATAAAGATGCGATAGCGGTTTCGCGCTTTTCGTGGTTCGGCGCGACAGAAGACGAAACGCCCCAGGCACGTTGCCTGGGGCGTTTTGCTTTGCAAGCCCCCATTATCGGGCAGTTACCCCTTAACCTACCAAGCCAAAACTGAAGCTGGCTCGACCTAACCTCTCGGGCAGTTACCCCTAAGCTTCGTAACTCCAGTCGCTTGACATTCGAGCATATCCTTGCATAAGCTATGCTTGCAGTTCAGCCGAACTGTGGGTGAGTTGCTCCCGTCAGCGCACGCACCGGACACCTGTCCGGCCTGGCAAAACCAGCACTGCAGTACCTTCGAGTGTCACCCGGCAAGGATGAACTCCCGGAAAGCCGAATAACGCGTGCCGTTCATAGCCGTGCTTTCCGTATGGAGCTCATATGACTGCCTCCAAGTCGGCCAATGCGCCGCAATCCCCCTCGAACGAATCTCAGGTAACTGCTTTCTGGGCCTATATCCGGTCAATGGCGCCGAACTTTACGCTGAGTTCTGCGCTGGAAATCATTGCCCAGTTGCAACCAATTCCGGACGACCCGAAGGTGCTGGCGAAGCACCTGAGCCAAGCGCTGCAACGGTACGGAGTTCGCATCAAGCACATGAGTGCTTTACAGGCCGCATCCCGCGTTCACGGTGCCAGAAGCTGGTACGCCGCTGAAGACAAAAGCCAGCCGTTGCTCAGGTTTATGGCGCTGGATAAAGACCGGTATGACGAACAGACGTTCGACTCTTGGTCGAGCCTCGCAGAGGAACTCCGGGAATGGGCGGATCGTCTTTTGGCACGCGGGCAGCTTCCGCTCGGCATCCTTCAACTGAGCTTCGCGGAGCATTCAGTGCAGCTTATGGCGCCAGTCCCGGCCAGTGAGCCGGACAAATCGCCTGAATTGTGGCCCTTGGGGACGATCACTTACGCACATAATCGAGATGGATGGCTTTCCGGCGCTCCTGCCGCTTTCGAAAAGCTTCGGAGGCACCTGGAAGAAAACGGCAAAGCGGTCCTTGACGGTTATTCGGTGCTCAAGCTGTGCGCGCGCTCGAACGAGCCGACCAACTCTCCCTTGGCGGTTGGCCTTAATGATGTCGTGAACTCAGAGCTCGTGTTGATGCGCGAGGACAACGAGGATGACCCCCGAAGTGCATACGAGATTGCCCGTGGGAATGAAATCACCTGTTGGCATCAACTGGAGCTTTCCTTGCGTGACGACGCAACACGAAATCTTCCGGCGTTGAAGGTGACCGTTCCGACAGAAGGCGTTGGAACTTGGTATGCCAATGGGATTCGTTATACATGGTCCCTCGAAACATTGAAGCCGCGAGACTATGTTCCTGGCCGAACTGTTGAGCAAATTGGCATCTCTGAATGCGAACAGTTGTTGCGTCGCTACCGTCAGGCAAAGCGTATTCAGGGACACGGATTCAAATACCACGAACAGACCAAGTCGGTGGAATACCTGAGCCGTCCTCCCGAAGAGTATCGAGTAGACCTTCACTTCATTCTGCACAAGCTGCAATCAGCAGGTCTGACATGGGAAGCGTACTGCGAGAAATTCGCAGACGAAGCCATCCCGATGAGCGATAAGCTGCCTATCGGATTTGTCTGGGGAATGCTGAAAAACCTGAACATCGAGCAGATCAATCACGTTTTCGCAAAACCCAACTTGTCCGAGATGGCGCTAGTGGAAGACGATGCCCTATTACGAGCTCTGATGCCTCGTGTCTGCGGCGTACGCTATTCGCGTCCTCGCGATCTCGACCAAGAAATCGCCGAGACGCTACACGAAGCGGTAGATGATTTTGGTGCGGGGTTGAATCTTCAGAAGTGGGCGTCGACCGGGACATTCACGGCGGAAGAACTCCCGTATCTGTTGCATGCCAACGAGGCCATGGAGCTCATGGCCAAGGTTGAAGAGCTCGACTTGAAAATGTATGCGGCGGTTGTGCCACATCTCATACCGACGAAGGGCCTTCTCGCGGAGATCCCTGACGCTTGGCCGTGGGCATATGGTCACGCCGTATATCTGCGTTTTGTGCGCCTCGGAGGTGCAGCATGAGCACCTCATTCGAAACCATGCGTGAGCAACTCGAATCCTGCGATGTTTCCGGATTCCTGGCTGCTTATGTGGAGTATCGGATTAAGCAACCGTCCGATCCCAAGATGCTCAGCCTGACGCAAAAGATCTTGCCCGCAGTGCTCCGAAGAGAATTCGCTGCGAACACACTTGAGGCTACAACCGTCGTGCAACTATGGCATATGGTCCGAGGTGGAAGCCTTATTTTCATCGACAACGATCTTCTCGAAGCCATCAATCTGAGAATCGACGCAGCTTTACGCACGGTAGACCCTGCCGCAGTGTTACCCGCTCCGCGCCTGCCGATTTTCGACGAATCGAACAGGTTAAGAACCCCTGCTAAGCCCGAAAATGAAGCGGACGTTGTGGCTAAGCAGGGTAATCACGATTCGATAGTAGAAATGAAGCGCGTTGCTATCGTAAGCCAGTTCACGCTTGGAATCTGGTCGATGGCGGATGCCTTTGACTTCAGAAAAAATCTTTGCGCAAGCAACCAGGAATGGGAGTTCCTGCAGGCGGTTAGGCAATACTTTCCCTCCATGCGTGCGTATCCGAATTTGCCTCTTCGCAATTTCATCGATATCGATAAGCTGGAAGTTCGCCTTCCTTTTCGGGTTCGCAACTATGCATGGGCTGCACAGGTGGATGTGCTGCTCTGTACCGAGGACGAAGATCCTGTGGCTGGGATCGAGCTTGACTCAGTACATCACGACAGCGACGAAGCCGCCGAGAGAGATCAACTCAAAAACCAGCTTTTTCAGCTTGCCGGGCTACCTTTGGTACGTATCAGAGCTTCAGATGCAAAAAGCGTACGTGCAGAAGATTTTTACGACCTGCTGCAGTCAGAGGCTGACGAGTTGGACAAACTACGCCCCAGACGACTTCGACCACGGCGAAACCACGAATCGCTGGTGCCCGCAGAGGCTTATGCTGCAAACAGTTCGGCACAGCCATATTAGCCACCGGCCGTCTGAAATGACGAGGCATGGCGGTTATCCGGGGCACGGTTCAATAGCCCATGTAACCGCCATGCAGCCTATTAGGTTTCACACTCCTCTTTGTTGAGCCTCCATCATCGCCTTCTTTATCCAAGGGGGCGTGAAGCTATCGGATAGTTCGGCAAGGAGGCTGTCAGTTCCGTCGAATTTCATCTCTGGAAAGATCCAGCCATGCTTGGTTTCCTCTTCGAAGAGTCCGATGCCCAGGGGCATGAGCGCCAAAGAGAATTGAGCGCGATCACGGATCGATTCCGGTATCGCTTGTTGGAACTGCCCTGATGGCTCGGCAACGAGTTCAGCCAGACGAACGATGTTCCGTATTACTCGATCTTTGGCTAAGGTAACTTTGGCAGGTGTTGAAGCGGAAGTTATACCTAAACCTGGGCCAATATAGACTTTTCCGTCTATCTCAAGCGGAGTTGCGATACCCGACCTTCTCAATTGCATCCGCTCCTCACTGGTTGGGGCAAAACCTCCGGCGAGGACGTTCTTCAGTTCAAAGGGTTGCATTACTTCAAGCCAATTTCTTGCCACTACTTGAACTAGCTCTTGGTCAGAAAAAAGTGTCGAACCTTCGGCGTGCGTTCTCACATCGATGAACAGGACATCGTCGCGAAACGCGAGAAGAAAAAGTAGGTGATCCGAGCGCGTGGCAAAACCAGGAACGTGATTAGAAGGTTGCTCGGCAATATGTAGATGATGTATTCCCCAGTCTCCCCACAAGAGGTCAGTCCTGCCTCCGCGTCGGGTTCCACTTGGGTCCGAGTAAATAAGGCTTTTGCTTTGAAAGTGATTGATGTCGTCGCCTCGTTTAATCGCCTCAACCATCGAGCGCAAGGCTTGGCCAGTTTGGATGTCTAACGTCTTAGGAAAGCAGTCGGAAAGATGTACTCTGCGTGGTCGCGGGTCGATTATGCGAAGCCGGAAGTCGAGCCAGCGGGTCAATGGTTCAGCCAGATGCTCGATTTTGCCACTGTGGGTAAGGTCAAGAGCTTTGATCAGAGATCTCGCGATCTCGTCCGCATCCGTTGCAAATCGTTGTCGCAGGATATTAGCGTCTTGCATGGAATCGTCCTGCTTTGAGATACCCTAAAAAGTTATAAGCCGTAGACGCTCCCCTAGGGTTAGGAACAGTCACGACCTACACCATAGATATGAGCCGACTGGAGGAAAGATAACGACGTTTGCTTGGCCAATGTACCCAGAAACCGATGCCGAATTTATAGCAATGATGCAGGCTATCGACAAAGTACTTGTCCAAGACGGCCTAAGGCCTTCCCAACGCCCATTGCAAGTGGGACGAAATTATGGGAAGCCTTCCTCTGGGGAGGGCAGGCATTTCCTCCAGAAGACTGACTGCTGCATCTCGAGCACAAACTAGCGTGCGGCGCGCACTTAACTGCCCGATAATGGGGTTGCAAGCCGTCTACGCGCCGCGAAGCGCCTTACCACTTGACCCGGTCGAAGCGCCGCGTGTAGAGCACGTCGGCGCCATAGAACGTGCCGCCATATGCGGCCACCGACCAGTAGCGCGAGAAGTTGACGGTCGCCTTGATCGCGTTCGAGGCCGACTGCAGCCCTTGCTCGTAGCCGATCACGAGCCATGTGTTGAGGGCCTTGGCGATCTTCACCACTTCCGGGTCGGTGAGGCCCACGTCGCTGCGCCCGATCGTGAATTCGTCGAGCCCCACCGACTCCGCAATCCGCTTGCCGCTCGCGCTGCCGAGCAGCGCGAGCGCCGTCGTCATCGAATTCTGCTGGCCGAGGTCGTTGCCCTGGTCGGTGCCGTGGCCGAACAGCAGCCAGGACAGCTTTTCGTTGTCGGGCACGTTGGGCTCGGAAACGAGCTTCGCCACCGGCGCCTCCACCGTGCCCGTGACCTGCACGCCCGCCTCGACCTCCTGGTTGCGGCGCATCGCGAGAATGTTGATGCCGGGATTCGCCACCGGCCCGTTGAACGTGAAGAAGCCGTTCTCGATGTTGAGCCTGGTCCCGAAGGCCGTGTAGCTGGACCCTTCCGTCACGCGCACGTTGCCCACCGCGCGCAGCGGCACGGCCGGCGCGCTCACCACCGTGATCGAGCCGGCGAGCCCAAGATCCGCGCCCTGCCCCTTGAAGCGGAAGTTGCGGCCCAGATCGATTTCGATGTTCGCGCGCGGCGAGAAGCGCGGCGCCGGCTTGCTGGCCGCCTGCTGGGCCTGCTCCTCGGGCGGTGGCGTGCCGCCGCGTGTCGTGCCGTCCGGACGCACGATCACGACGTCGTCGCCGAGTTCGGGCGCCGCCGACTCGGGCATGTCGAAGAGCGCATGATCGACCGTGAACTTGCCGTTGATCTGCATGGCGCCCAGGTGCCCCCCGTTCGCGATGTCCGCGCTGCCCGAAAGCGAGAGCTGCCGGTCCGGCGAGGCGAAGAGCTCGAGCTTGTCGGCGACGATGCTCGCCTTGAGATCGGGCTCCGCGTTGTCGAGGCCCACGCGGCCCGTCGCGCGCAGCGTGCCGCTCGCGCCGTGGAACTCCACCTGCTGGAAGTCCACGAGGTTTTGCGACAGCATCACGCGGACCACGCCGTCCTTGAGCTGGATGCCCTGATCGACGAGCGTGGCGGAAAGCTCGTCGCCGGTCAGCGAGCCCGACACGTTCGGCCGCGCGACCGTGCCGGCCAGCGCGAGCTGCAGGGCAAGGCGGCCGTCGAGCACGTAGTTCGGCCCGAAGAGGCCGCCCGTGGTCTTCAGCGACGGCACGTTCGCCTTGATCGTGCCGCTCAGCACGGACTCGTCGTCGAGCGTGAGAACGCCGTCGCGCGGCGCGAGCGTGGCGTGCGCATCGACGTCGAGCGCGCCGATGCGGCTTGCCTGGGCATGCGCCGTCAGGTCGAGCCGGCTGCCGCCGGAAAACCCGGCGCGCGCGTTGAGGTCGCCGACGCCGAGCGAGGCGACGCCGCGCCCGATCTCGACCGTGACGTCGCCCGAACGGCGCTTGATCTGAACGTAGCCTGTCGCCGTCGGGCCGACCGAGAAGTCCCAGTCGCCGTCGAAGATCAGGTCGGTCTTGAGATTGGACGCCGTGCCGGTGATCTTCTGCTGAATCTGCAGCATGCGCGCGAGCGAAACCCCCGTGAGCGAGCCCGCCGAGCGGATGCGGCCGTGGTCGAGATCGAACGACTTGAGGTCGAGCAGCGCGCCCTCCATCGCAAGACGCGTCGCGCCGAGCGTCACCTTGCCGGCCCCCGCGCTGATCGTGAGCGGCCTTTCCAGATTGAGGTCGGGCAAGCCGCGGTTCTGCAACTGCGTGACGGTGCCGTCCCAGCGCGTGCCGTCGCGCGTATCGGAGAGCTTGCCGTTGGCCGCCACTTGCATGTCGAGCGGCTGGCCTTGCAGCTTGCCCTTCGCGCTCGCCGTGAGCGTGTGCTGCGCGCGCGTGCCGGCAAGATGGGCCGAGAGCGTGGCGATTTCGACACCTGCGGCGGCGATGTCGCTCGCGTCGGCGCTGAAGGCGAGCGCGCCGTTCGCGCCATCGCGCACGTCGGCATGGCCTTGCGCATGGCCGACGCGGTTCTCGCCGAACACGACGCCGTCGGCCTTGTAGTCGAGCGCGACATTGGGATGCGCGAAGGTGCCCGTGAGGTCGCCGCTCGCCGCGACCTGTCCCGCCACGCCGAAGCCGAGACGATCGAGCTGCGGCGCATCCACCGTGAAACGCAGGTGCTCGCCGGCCGCGCCGAAGCTGCCCTGCAGCGCCACATTGTTGCCCGCCACCGAAAGCGTCGCGCGGCTCGGCAGGATGCGCGAGCCCGCCAGCTGGACGACGCCCTCGCCCGTGAGCGGCAGGTCGTCGTAGACGCTCTGGCCGAGCTTGAACGCGGCCTTCGTCGTGAACGTGGGCGCGAGCGCGCCGCTCGCGTTGAGCGTGCCGTTCACGCGCGCCTCGATGCGGCGCGCGGGCGGCGCGGCCGGCGCGTTGCTCTTGCTCTTGCCGCGCGGCGCACCCGCCTCGGCCTTCGCCGAGGTATGGGAGGACGGGGCCTGCGAGGTGAGCGAGAGCGGATCGAAGTTGGAGAGCGCGGCCTTGAGCGCATAGCTCGAATGCGCGTCGTGCTTGATCTCGCCGGAAAGGTCGAGATGCCCCCCGCCCGAACTCACGCGCACGTCGCTCAACGAAAGGCGCGCCGGGTCGAACGTCACCTTGCCCTGGGCACGCAGCGCGGCTTTCGGGTCGGCGAGGTCGAGCGTGACGCTTTGCACGTCGTCGGCCAGGCGCACGGTGATCGGGCCGGCGAGCCGCGTCGGGCGCACGCTCGCTTCGATCGCATTCAGGTCGAGGCCGGCCACCTTGAGATCGAAGCGGCCGTTGCGCCCGCTGAGCGTGCCGCCGCCCGTCACCGTCGCGTCTTTTACCAGCCGCACGGCGAGATTGGAGAGGCGCTGCGTGTGGGCGTCGAGGACGACGTCGGTGCGGGCGTCCACGAGCGGCAGCAGATGCGCGTCGATCGAGCCCGGCTTCGCATTGACGATCGATACGCTGCCCGCGACGGTGAAACCCGCGGCGCCGGATTTCGCTTGCGCGGATTTCGTTTCCGGGCGGGGGACGGAAGCCGCCGAAGCAGCGGATGCGGTTGCCCCGGCAACGGCAGGGCTCGCGACCGGCTGCAGGTCGGCGCGCAGCGCGAGATCGGCGAACGGCGCGCCGGGCGCGAAGGCCTGCGGGTTCACGTGATCGAACGCGAGCGTCGCGCGCTTGAGCGGCACAGGGGCGAACGGCATCGCCTCGACGTGCGCGCGCCCGGCCAGCTTCATGCCGCTCGCGTCGAGGTCGGCGGTGAGCGCCTCGAGCGAACCGCCCACGCGGCCGCTCACCTGCACGGCCTCGTCGTTCACCTTGCCCGAATAGCCGAAGTCGCCCGAGAGCGCGAACGGCCGCACGCCGTCGAGCTTCGCCTCGGCGCTCACCGCCCCGTAAGGCGTGTCGAGCTGCTCGACGGCGGCTTCGTGATGACGCCCGTCGCTGCGCGCATGGAACACGAAGTGCGAGAATTCGGTGGTCGTCGCGCCTTCGTGCAGCGTGAGCTTCGCCACGCGCAGATCGTCGATCTCCACCGCGAGCGGCAGCCGCAGGTCCTTCGGCAGCGTCATCGGCGCCGAAGGTTCCGTGGAAGGCACGATGCGCAGATCCACGTCGCCGATGTGCAGATAGCTCAGGACGAAGTGCCACGGCTTGCCGGAGAGGGTCCACTGGCCGCCGGCCCGGTCGACGGAGAGCGTCGTGCCGTCCGCGCCGTGCCAGCTCACATCGCGCAGGCGCAAGCCCGTCGCGATCGTGCCGCCTTCGAGCGTGCCGCCTAGCTGGCCGCCCAGCAGCTTCACGGCCGCGCGCCAGACGTAAGCCGTGCCGCGCTCGGTCGTCGCCGCGCCGTAGAGCAATCCCCCCACCAGCGAGACGATCAGCACCGGCACCGCGATCGCCCACGCCAAGGCTCTCCACAGGTGGTGCTTGCGCCGCGGCGGCGGCGCGGGCGGCTCAGCGCCGCCGCCGGCCGCGCCGCCCGTACCGGAAGGGTCTCCAGGCTCCCTGGGACCGCCTGGCGGCGGTCCTTCGGGCGGCGCCCCGCCGCCCGCGGCGAGCGCGTGGTGCGCCGCGGCCGTCGGCCCGAACCAGCGTGCGAGCAGGCGCGCGCTCATGCGACAGCCTCCCCGGCGCCCGGCAGCGGCGGCAAAACGAAGCGGAGCGTGGCGGGCGTCGTCATCAGAAAGCGATCCCGAGCGTCAGGTAAGGCCGCACGCTGCGGGTGCGAAACCCGTAGGCGACGTCGAGGTTGACCGGGCCCACCGGGCTGCGCCAGCGCGCGCCCACGCCGGCGCCCGGATAAAAGACCTTTTCGCCCCAGGTGTCGGTGGCGGTGCCGATGTCGAAGAACGCCGCGGCGCCCCAGTCGCGGGTGAACCAGTGCTGGTACTCGGACGACCCCGTCACGAGGTATTTGGTCGGCAGGATCGAGCCGTCGACATTGTTGCCGAGACTGTCGAAGGCATAGCCGCGCACCGAGTTCGAGCCGCCCGCGCGGAACAACAGCGAGGCCGGCACGTCGGTCGAGCTCGCGCCCGTGAACACCCCGCCCAGCTCGGCGCGGAACAGCACGAGGTCGGTGCGGCCGATCGGCAGGTATTGCTGGCCGCGCATGTAGGCGCGGCCGAAGGTGGCGTCGGAAAGCACGTCCTTCACGGCAAAGCCGGCCTCGACGCGAATCACGTTGCCCGAGCGCGGAAAGAGCGGATCGTCGACGTTGCGGCGCGTCCAAGACCACTGCGGCATGAGCGCCCGGGCGATGGTGGGCGCCGCCGCGTTCTGGTCGAGCCGGTCCTGGACGTAGAACAGCGAATAGGCGAAGTCGATGTTCTGCGAGGTGCGCGTGCGCTGCAGCCCGGCGCGCAGGCTATAGATGCGCGTATCGGACACGTCGGTCGTCGTGTAGGACGCGAGCGCGCTATTGGTCCACGCGCGGTAGCCGGGCGGCATCGAAAGCTGGATCTGGCCGTACTGCTGGATCTGGTCGATCCGCCCCTGGAGCTGAAGGGGCCACGCCGCGCCGAAGGTGTCGAGATAGGTGTACGAGCCCTGCACGTGCGCGCCGGTGTCGGTCGAGTAGCCCACCCCGCCGCGGAAGCTGTTGTACGGATACTCGCTCACCTTCACGTGCACGGGTGTATCGAGCGGCTTCTGGGTGTTGTCGTCCACGTCGATCGCGACGCTCGCGTAATAGGGCGTGTTCTGCAGTTGCCGCTGCAGTTCCGTGATGCGGTTCACGTCGTAGATCTCGCCCGGCGCGATCGGATTGACGTTGCCGACGATGTAGGCCGGATAGCGGCTCGGCCCCGAGACGTCGAGCTGGCCCATCGTGAAGGTGGGCCCGCTGTCGAACAGGACGGAGAGCTTCGCGTCGTGCGCGAGCGGGTCGATGCGCGCCTCGGAATGCACGATCTTCGCGCCGATGTAGCGCTTCGACTGCAGGGCCTTGAGCGCGGCATTCTTGGCGTCGTTCCAGCCCGACTGCGTGAACGGGTCGCCGTCGTGCAGCGAGAACGCGAAGCGCGCGGCGTTTTCCTGGCGCTTGTCCTCGGTCAGCACCGGGCCGCGGAACGTCAGCTCGACCGACGAGATCGTCGTGCGCGGCCCCGGGTCCACGCTCACGTGCACCGTCCGCTTGCCGTTCACGGTGCGCACGTCCGTGCGCACGACCGGCGAAAAGTAGCCGTCGGTAGAGGCGAGATCGCGCACCTGCTGGGGCGTGGCGGTGACGAGAAAGCCGAACTGGTCGTCGCTCACGTCCTTGCGGGTCGAAAACCGCGCGATGTCCAGGTGCGCCTCGAGCAGCTTGCGCAGCTCGCGCGGCGAGGCGTCGATCTTGACGTCGTAGACAGTGGGCTTGTGCGACCAGGGCAGCAGGTCGGTCAGCGCGGCTTGCGCGGGCTCGGCCGGGAGCAGGACGGCGGCGATCAGGCCGGCGGCGAGCCACGCGCAGAGACGAAAGGACGGGTGGACGAGGAAGCGCACCGGGAAATGCCCGGCGGCGGCGTGCGTGGGCCGCGCCTCCACCGGGAGACGCCGCCGTGCGCGCCACGCTTCGATCATCCATCCCGCCAAACGAGACCTCCGGCCTTTTATAGAGCAGACTGCCACGCCTCGTAGCCACGCTTGCGTTGCCGCGCGCCGCCGGGTTGCCCCCGATCGCCGGCCCGATGCCGGCCTGATCGCGGCTCCGCGCGGGGCGCAAACGCGTTATTTGAACACATCGGCACGGGATTACCCCAGCGCGTGGCGCGGCGAGTTTGTTCTGACACCTTGTTACGACACCGTCACGCCGCCTGCCTGGACCGCCCGCCCGGATGTTCCGCGCCGCACGCTTGCGGTAAAATTGCGGCCGACACGAACAACGGCGGCCCTGCACCGATGCGAGCCGCCTTTTTTGACGGACGTCGACCATGTATCAGTCGGACATCACGCAGTTCCTGACCCAGCTCAAGCAGCAGAAGCCGCAGCTCGAGGACCAGCAACGCAAGGGCCGCGCGCTCCTGTGGGACAAGCAGCCGGTCGATCTCGACGAACGCGAGCGCCAGCAGGCCTCGCGCGTCAAGCAGACGTCGTACGTCTACTACCAGAACTTCTGATGGCCGAGGCCGACGGGGCCGGCGCACCCGAGCCGCACCACGGCGCCGGGTCCGCGCCCACCGGCGCGGCCAATGACGCGCTGACCGCCCCCTCAACCGACTCGACGCCCGACACGGTCGACGGCGTCGCGTTCGCGCGCCTGTACGGCGAGCCGCTCTTCAAACTGCCGCAGGACTTGTACATCCCGCCGGATGCCCTCGAAGTTTTCCTCGAAACCTTCGAAGGACCGCTGGACCTGCTGCTCTACCTGATCCGCAAGCAGAACTTCAACGTTCTCGACATCCCGATGGCGGAGGTCACGACGCAGTACCTCGGCTACGTCGAGCAGTTGCGCAAGACCAATCTGGAACTGGCGTCCGAGTATCTGCTGATGGCCGCCATGCTCATCGAGATCAAGTCGCGCATGCTGCTGCCGGTCAAGAAGGCCGACACCGGCGAGGAAGCCGAAGACCCGCGCGCCGAACTCGTGCGCCGGCTGCTGGAGTACGAGCAGATGAAGCTCGCCGCCCAGCGCATCGACCGGCTGCCGCAGCTCGGGCGCGACTTCCTGCGCGCGGAGGTCTACATCGAGCAGAGCATCACGCCGCGCTTTCCCGACGTGGACAGCAACGACCTGCGCGCCGCCTGGGCCGACGTCATCAAGCGCGCGAAGCTCGTGCAGCACCACAAGATCTCGCGCGAGGAACTCTCCGTACGCGAGCACATGAGCGTGATCCTGCGCAAGCTGCAGAACGCGCGCTTCATGGAGTTCTCGGAGCTGTTCGACGTCACGCGCGGCGTGCCGGTGGTGGTCGTGAACTTCATCGCCATGCTCGAACTCTCGCGCGAGTCGCTGATCGAGATCACTCAGGCCGAACCGTTCGCGCCGATCTACGTGCGCCTCGCCTACCTGCCGGCCTGAGCCCGGTTTTCTTTTAGCCGACCCTAATTTTCCCGCTGTCAAGCCGCGGCGCCCTGCGGGAAAGCCCCCCTTCCAGGGCGGCTGCGCTGCAGGCACAAATCCTCTACAATCGCCCGCGCTTGCCCGGCCCCCTTTCGGCCGGGCACACGCCGCCGCCTAAACGGCGTTCCGTAACCGGCCCGCCGCCATCGGCTGCCGGTGGCTGCAACCCCGTCTTGCCCCGTGCGAGGCACAACGCATCCGACCATGAAAGTCATCAGCTCGATTCAGGAACTGCGCGACCAGCTGCGCGGCCAAAACCGCACCGCCTTCGTGCCGACCATGGGCAATCTTCACGAAGGCCATCTGTCGCTGATGCGGCTTGCGCGCCAGCACGGCGATCCGGTCGTGGCGAGCATCTTCGTCAACCGCCTGCAGTTCGGTCCGAACGAGGACTTCGACAAATACCCGCGCACGCTCCAGGACGACATCGAGAAGCTGCAGAAGGAAGGCGTATACGTGCTGTTCGCGCCGACCGAGGCCGACATGTACCCACAGCCGCAGGAATACCGCGTGCATCCGCCGCACAACCTTGGCGACATTCTCGAAGGCGAGTTCCGCCCGGGCTTCTTCGAAGGCGTTTGCACGGTCGTGATGAAGCTGATGTCGTGCGTGCAGCCGCGCGTGGCCGTGTTCGGCAAGAAGGACTACCAGCAGTTGATGATCGTGCGCGCGATGTGCCACCAGTTCGCGCTGCCGACCGAGATCATCGCCGCCGAGACGATCCGCGACACCGACGGCCTCGCGCTCAGCTCGCGCAACCGCTACCTCACGCCGACCGAGCGCGCCGAGGCGCCGCAGCTCGCGGGCGTGCTGCGCGCGATCCGCGAGTCGGTGCTCTCGGGCCGCCGCGACTTTCAGCAGCTCGAGCTCGACGCCATGGCGACGCTCGCCGCGCGCGGCTGGAAGCCCGATTACATCGCGATCCGCAAGCGCATCGACCTGCTGCCGCCCACGGCTCAAGATACCGATGCGCCGCTCGTCGTGCTCGCCGCGGCAAAGCTCGGCGCCACGCGCCTGATCGACAACCTCGAAATCTGATCCCGGGCTCCGCCCACGTTCCACGCGGCGGCCGCGCTGCCGGCCGCCCCTGCCTGACCTGCGGCGGGCCGCGCCCGCTCGCATGAGGAGACGCACCATGCAACGCCATATGCTCAAGTCGAAGATCCATCGCGCCGCCGTCACGCACTGCGAGCTGCACTACGAAGGATCGTGCGCCATCGACGAGAATCTGCTCGAAGCCGCGAACATCGTCGAAAACGAGCGCATCGACATCTGGAACATCAACAACGGCGAGCGCTTCTCGACCTACGCGATCAAGGGCGAGCGCGGCAGCGGCATGATTTCGCTGAACGGCTCGGCGGCGCGCCGCGCGCAGTTGGGCGACCTCGTGATCATCGCGGCCTTCGCGAACGTGGATGAGGAAGAACTGAAGGCCGGCTGGAAGCCGGACCTGGTGTTCGTGGACGAGAACAACCGCATCAAGGGCAGCCGCGACCACGTGCCGACGCAGAGCTGGACCTGAGATTCCTTTCGCCCTGCGGCACGCAGCCGTGCCGCAGGACTCTCTCCATCTTAAAGCTAGTGATCGCTCACTTTCTGGCCGTTTTTCTTGTTCACCCAGGCAAGAATCGACTGCCACTGCTCCAGGTCCTTTTCCACCCGGCTTTTCGCGACATCCCATAGCGTGAGGCCGTGCGCGGCAAGCTGCACATAGTTCTGCGTATCGCGCAGATAGCCGAGGACCGGCAGCTTCAAGCCCTCCACGAAACGCTGTAGCTGATCCGCCGAACGCGTGCGCGCGTCCACGCGCATCCCCACCACGCCCACCTCGATCGAGCCCTTGCGCACCGCCTTTTCCTTCGCGAGGCGGTCGAGGAAGTCCTGGGTGGCGAGGATGTCGAACATCGAGGGCTGCAGCGGCACGATCACCTTGTCCGCCAGCGCCACGATCGCCGCGAGCCGGTTGCCGTGTAGGCCGGCCGGCGTGTCGATGATCGCGCGCTCCAGGCCCTTCGGCGGCTTCTGCGGATCGTCCAGATCGACGTTCCAGCTCTCGATGGGCGGCAGCGTCGCGGGCCGCAGGTCGAGCCAGGCATGGGCGGACTGCTGCCGGTCGAGGTCGGCGAGCGCCACCCACTCGCCCTGCGCGGCAAAATAGCCGGCCAGATTGGTGGACAGCGTGCTCTTGCCGACGCCGCCCTTGGGATTCGCCACCACGATTACCGTCATGAATACTCCCGTCAGGATGGCTGGCACGCGGGCCAGCCGGATTGCCGATATGTTGCGACGCCATTTACGGCGATTTCCGCCAACCGTCCGATAATATCGGCAAATCCGGCGGCGCCGAAGCCCCGGGCGTACGGTCGCGCCCCTTGACCCTCGTTGTCGATCTTCCGTGAGAGGAAACGTTTCCCATGAGCACGCTGCGTCCCGACGTCACCCCCGAAGCCCTGCACGAACGCCAGCGCGGCCGCCTGCCCGAGCTGCTCGGCTTTCGCGCCGTGGCCATCGAGCAGGGCTTGCTGCGCGCCGAACTCGACGTGCGCAGCAATCTGCTGGCGCCCAACGGCTTCCTGCACGCGGCCACGGTGATCGGCCTCGCGGACACGGCCTGCGGCTATGCCTGCTTCGCCCACCTGCCGCCCACGGCGAAGAACTTCACGACCATCGAGCTCAAGAGCAACTTCCTCGGCACCGCGCGCGAAGGCACGCTGACAGCCGTGGCGACGGGCGTCCACCTGGGCCGCAGCACCCAGGTCTGGGACGCGACGGTGAGCGGGCCGGACGGCAAGACCATCGCCCTCTTCCGCTGCACGCAAATGGTGCTGTACTGACGCGGCGCTGACCCCGTGCCGGCTTACCCGATCGCCGCGAACACGCGTTCCAGATCGAGACTGCCGGCCAGCGTATCGGCAAGACGCTCCAGCGACGCCTCGCGCAGCGCCGGATAGTCCACCGGGCGCGCCGCCGCCAGCCCGGCCCAGCGCAGCAGCGCGGCGCAGGCCTCGGGCGTGTCGAAGAGGCCGTGCACGTAGGTGGCGAGAATCTGGCCGTCCGCCGACTGCGCGCCATCGGGCCGCGCATGCCCGTCGGCATCGAGCCGCAGCGCGGGCCGATCGAGCGCCGGGCCGCGCGTCTCGCCCATGTGGATCTCGTAGCCCTTCACGGCCGCCGCACCGTCCAGCGCGAGCGCGCCCGTCACGTTCTTCAGCGTCTTCTCGCGCGTGAGTTCCGTTTCGTAGTCGAGCCAGCCGAAGCCCGCCACCGCCCCGGGCTCGCCCTCCACGCCATGCGGGTCGGCAATCGCGCGGCCCAGCATCTGCATGCCGCCACAGATGCCGATCACCCGCCCGCCGTAACGCAGATGCCTCGCGAGCGCCGCTTCCCAGCCCTGCGCGCGCAGCCACGCCAGGTCGTCGCGGACGTTCTTCGAGCCCGGCAGGATCACGAGATCGGCCGGCGGCGGCGCGCTGTTCGTGCGCACGTAGCTGAATTCGACCTGGGGATGCGCGCGCAGCGCGTCGAAATCCGTGTGGTTGCTGATGTGCGGCAGCGCCGGGACCACCACGCGCAGCGTCGCGCCCGCGGCATCGGCGTGGCTATGCGGGGCGGTCGGCAGCATGTCCTCCGCGTCGAGCGTGAGGCCGTGCAGATACGGCACGACGCCCAGCACGGGCTTGCCCGTCTGCGCTTCGAGCCATTCGAGGCCGGGCGCGAGCAACGCGGGATCGCCGCGAAAGCGGTTGATGACGAAGCCCTTCACGCGCATCCGTTCGCTCTCCGAAAGGCACGCGAGCGTGCCGATCAGATGCGCGAACACGCCGCCGCGGTCGATGTCCGCGACAAGCAGCACCGGGCAGTTCACGGCCTCGGCAAAGCCCATGTTGGCGATGTCGTTGGCGCGCAGGTTCACTTCGGCGGGGCTGCCTGCCCCTTCCACGAACACCGTGTCGTAGCGGGCGCGCAGCCGCGCATACGATTCGAGCACGGCCTCGCGCGCGAGCGGTTTGTAGTCCTGATAAGCGCGCGCGTTGAGGTTCATGCGCACCTTGCCGTGGATGATGACCTGCGAGCCGAGGTCGCTGTTCGGCTTGAGCAGCACGGGGTTGAGGTCCGTGTGGGCGTCGATGCCGGCGGCGAGCGCCTGCAGCGCCTGCGCGCGCCCGATCTCGCCGCCGTCGACGGTCACCGCGCTGTTGAGCGCCATGTTCTGCGGCTTGAACGGCGCCACGCGCACCCCCGCGCGCCGCGCGAGCCGGCACAGCCCCGCAACGAGCGTGCTCTTGCCGGCGTCGGAGGTCGTGCCCTGGATCATCAGCGTGCCGCGCGGCACGGCGGGAATCAGTGCGGTCATCGTTCGAAAAAGCTCTCTGGCGGGCGAGCGCGCATTATCCCATCGCGCGCACGGCGAGGCGTTCAGGCCGTGAGTGAGGCGGGAACAAGCCGGTACAATCACGCGATGATTTCGCGCGACCTCACCTTCATCGTCGGCGGCGCACGCTCGGGCAAGAGCGCGTATGCCGAATGCCTCGCCCGCGAGAGCGGCCTGGCCGTCACCTATATCGCCACCGCGCGCATAGGGGACGGCGAGTTCGCGCAGCGCGTCGAGCATCATCGCGCGCGCCGGCCCGTGGAATGGGGGCTCGTCGAGGCGCCGCTCGATCTGGCCGGCGCGCTCGAAGCCGCTGCCGCGCCGGGCCGGTGCGTGCTGATCGACTGCCTCACGCTCTGGCTCGCCAACCTGCTCTGCCCGCCGGATGCGCAAGCGCCGCGCGACGACTGGGCCGAGCGCATCGACGCCTTCGCCGCCGCCTGCGAACGCGCGCAGGGCACGGTGCTGGTCGTGAGCAACGAGATCGGCATGGGCGTGGTGCCGCTCGGCGCGGCCACGCGGCTTTTCGTCGACGAACTCGGCCGCCTGAACCAGCGCATCGCCGCACTTGCCGACCGCGCCACGTTCGTCGCCGCCGGCCTGCCGCTCGCGCTCAAGACGCCTTGAAGACCGCTTGAAGACATCCTGATGCCGCTTTCATGCTGACCCTGCCCGTCACCGCCGCGCTCGCCGTTGCTGGCGTCGTCGTCGACCACTGGCTCGGCGAGCCGCGCCGCGCCCATCCGCTCATTGCGTTCGGCAAGCTCGCGAACCGCCTCGAAGAGCGTCTGAACACCGGACGGCGCGGCCGCCCGCTCGGTCTCCTCGCCTGGCTCGCCGCCGTGGCGCCGCCCGTCCTCGCCGCCGCATTGCTCGTGGCCATCCTGCCGTGGCCGCTCGCCGCGGCGCTGCATGTCGCGCTGCTGTGGTTCGCACTGGGCGCGCGCAGTCTCGCCGACCACATCGCGCCGATCGGCGCCGCGCTCGCGCAACGCGACCTGGCGCGCGCGCGCGAACTCACGTCGCGCATCGTCTCGCGCGACACCGCCCGGGCCGACACCACCGCCCTCGCCCGCGCGGCCGTCGAATCGGCGCTGGAGAACGGCAACGACGCCATCTTCGGCGCGCTGTTCTGGTTCGCCGTCGCGGGCGGGCCGGGCGCGCTCGCGTTTCGGCTCGCCAATACGCTCGATGCGATGTGGGGCTACCGCACGCCGCGCTATCTGCGCTTCGGCTGGGCGGCGGCGCGCATCGACGACGTGCTCAACTGGATTCCCGCGCGCCTCACGGCCGCGAGCTACGCGCTGCTCGGCGACACGCGCGTGGCGCTGCGCTGCTGGCGCGAGCAGGCGCGCCGCTGGGACAGCCCGAACGCCGGACCGGTGATGGCCGCGGGCGCGGGCGCGCTGAACGTGCTGCTGGGCGGCGCGGCCGTCTATCACGGCGCGATCGAGCAGCGGCCGACGCTCGGCGCGGGCACGCCGCCGCGCGCGCAGGACGTGGACGCCGCGCTGCGTCTCGTCGAACGCGCGACGATCCTGTGGCTCGCCGTGCTGATCGCCCTGGCTTTCGTGAGCGTGGCGAGCCATGTCTGAGCGCATCGACGCGCCGCCCCGCCCCGTCGCGCACGGCGGCAACCTGCACGAAGCCGCGCGCCGCTACGGCATCGCCTGGGAGGCGTGGATCGATCTGTCCACCGGCATCAATCCGCACGGCTATCCGGTGCCGCCGGTCCCGGCCAGCGCCTGGCGCCGCCTGCCCGAGGACGGCGACGGCTTCGCCGCCTGCGCCGCCCGCTACTACGGTGCCCCGGACGAGCGGCACGTGCTGCCCGTAGCGGGCAGCCAGGCCGCCATCCGCGCGCTGCCCGCGCTGCTGCCGCGTGCGCGCGTGGCCATCGCGCCGCTCACCTACGGCGAGTACGCGCCCGCGTTCGTCGAGGCGGGGCACGAAATCGTCGCGCTCGACGTCGCGCGCAACACGCTGCCCGAGAGCGTCACGCATGCGGTCGTCGTGAATCCGAACAATCCGACGGCGGAGCATCTCGACACAGCTGCGCTGCTGCGCTGGCACGCGCAACTGGCCGCGCGCGGCGGCACGCTGATCGTGGACGAAGCGTTCGCCGATGCCTTCACTGCTGCCCACTGCGCCTCGCTCGCGGGTGAAGTCGCGCGCGAAGGACTCGCCGTGCTCCGCTCGCCCGGGAAATTCTTCGGGCTGGCAGGCGCGCGCTGCGGGTTCGCGCTCGCCCGGCCGCCGCTGCTGGAGGCATTGCGCGCGAGCCTCGGCGCGTGGACGGTGAACGGCCCCGCGCGGCACGCCGTCACGCACGCCTTTCGCGACACGGCATGGCAGACCGCGATGCGCGCGCAGCTTGCACAAGAAAGCGCGCGGCTCGATGCGCTCCTGCGCGCGCACGGTTTTACCCCGCACACCACGCCGCTCTTCGTCTGGGTCGCCGACGCCCGCGCCCACGCGCTCCAGGACGCGCTCGCGCGGCGTGCCGTCTGGACACGCCGCTTCGAAGCGCCGGCCAGCCTGCGCTTCGGCCTGCCCGCATCGGAAGACGAATGGCGGCGCCTGGAAACCGCGCTGCGCGAAGCCGTGCGCGAGGTCGATGCACAGCGCGATGCACAGCGCGGCAGACAAGGCACACAAAACGAAAGCGCCTCATGAACGCACGCGTGCTCGCTACCCTCGTGTTCTGCGCGCAAGCGTGGCTTGGCGCGCCTGCGGCGCACGCCGCCGTGAGCGCCGTGGACGACGCCGGCAACACCGTCACGCTGGCCGCGCCCGCGCAGCGCGTCATCAGCCTCTCGCCGCACATCACCGAACTGATCTACGCCGCGGGCGGCGGCGACAAGCTCGTGGGCGCCGTGAGCTACAGCGATTACCCGCCGGCTGCGCAAAACATCCCGCGCGTGGGCGATAACCGCGCGCTCGACCTCGAACGCATCGTCGCGCTCAAACCCGACCTGATCGTGGTCTGGCGGCACGGCAACGCCCAGCAGCAACTCGACCGGCTGCGCGAACTAAACATCCCGCTGTTCTTCAGCGAACCGCGCCGCCTCGACGATGTCGCGACCTCGCTCACGCGCCTGGGCGTCCTGCTCGATACGTCGAGCGCCGCGCAGCGCGCCGCCGGCGCGTATCGCCACGACATCGCGCAACTGCGCGAGCGCTACGCGGGGCGCACACCGGTCAGCGTGTTCTTCCAGGTCTGGGATCAGCCGCTGATGACGCTCAACGGCGAACACATGATCAGCGACGTGATCGCGTTATGCGGCGGACGCAACGTGTTCGCGGCGCTCCAGCCGCTCGTGCCGACCGTCTCGACGGAAGCCGTCCTCGCCGCGAATCCCGATGCGATCGTCACGTCGTCCCAAGGCGCGACGGCGCCGGACAAGCCGCTCCCCGGGCTCGACCGCTGGCGCGCGTGGCCCGCGTTGACGGCGGTGGCGCACGGCAATCTCTTCGCCATCGACGGCGACCTGCTCACGCGGCCCGCCCCGCGCATCGCGCAAGGCGCCGCGGAACTCTGCAAGGATCTGGATCTCGCCCGCACGCGCGACGCCGCCCCGGCTCATTGATTCGTGATCCGAATCAGTTGCTCAAGCGTTCCAGCGGACCAGGAGCCACGGACCGCCGCGCGCTTCTCTGCGCAGCCAGACGAGCGCGCCGTACTCCAGCGGCCAGCGCACGCAGCGCGACAACGAGAGCCCGAGCGCACATGCCGTCATGGCGCGGATCACCCCCGCATGCGTCACGACCCAGGCCACCTCGTCCGATGCCGATGTGCCGGGCGCCGCTACGCCGGCCCCCTCGAACCATGCGCGCACGCGCGCCTCGAACTGCGCGACACTCTCGCCGCCGTGAGGGCGCGCGTGCTCGAAGTCAACGGCCCAGGCGTCGATCTGCTCGCGCGCGATCGCATCCCAGCGCTGCAGCTCCCACGCGCCGAAATCCATCTCCGCGAGCCGCGTGTCGATCCCGGGCGCAACACCATGCGTCGTCCCCAGCGCATTCGCAACGCGTGCGCAGCGTGCCAGCGGACTCGATTCGATACGGGCAGGCGCGCGTGCGCCGAGCGCCTCGAGCCGGCGTGCCAGCGCTGCCGCCTCCTGCGCCACGTCGCCCGCGAGCGCTACATCGCTTGCGCCGTAGCACACGCCCGCCTCCACGGCCACCGCCGGATGGCGGATCAGAACGAGGTCCACGCAAGCCCCATCAGATAGATCGCCAGCTCGAACACCTGCTGGGCGAAGCCAAGACAATCGCCGGTATAGCCGCCGATGCGCTTCACGAAATAGCGCCCCAGCCCATAACGCAATACCGCGAGGAGCACGAGCGTCGCGAGGCCCCCACGCCAGTTGGGCCAGTCGGGCCAGAAGAGCCACGGCAGGCCAAACACGCAGGCGCACAGCAGCGCGGCAGCGCTCATGCGCTGCGCGACGGGTTTGGCCTTGCCTTCGGCACGCACGTAGTCGAGCGTGACGAGATAGCTGATCGCGCAGGCGCGGCTTGCCGCGTGTGCCGCGATCATGAGCGTCGCGGCGCGCGCTGGCGGCAACGCAGCAAGCGTCTGCCACTTCAGCGCGAGCGCCACGACGAGCGCGATGGCGCCGAACGCGCCGATGCGCGAGTCGTGCATGATGCGCAGCACGTCCTCGCGCTGGTATCCGCCGCCGAACGCGTCGCAACAGTCGGCCAGCCCATCCTCGTGAAACGCACCGGTGACAAGGAGCGTTGCGGCCATCGAAAGCAGCACGGCCACGCCGGGCGGAAACACATGCAGCGCAACGAGATAGACGAGCGCGGCGAGCGCGCCCACGAGCACGCCCACGAGCGGAAAGTAACGCGCCGCCGCGTTGAGCCAGGCCGGCTCGAAGCCGACCCAGCGAGGCACCGGCACGCGCGTGAAGTAGCCGAGCGCCGTGAAAAAGTAGCGCAGTTCGGCGAGCGGATTCATGGGACGGCCTTGAGCCGACACGCACTTGGCACGAACGTCACGCGTGGCCCACGCATCACGCGCCGCGCTCGCCGCGATTGGCGACACCCGCCGACTCGAAGCTCGCCATCTCGTTCAGAAACGCGCAGGCCGCGCGCAGGAGCGGCACCGCGAGTGCCGCGCCCGTGCCCTCGCCTAGCCGCAAATCGAGCGACAGCAGTTCGCGCGCGCCGAAGTGATCGAGCATGCGGCGATGCCCCGCCTCGTTCGACGCATGGGCGAAAACGCAGTAGCCGCGCACTTCGGGCGCGAGCGCATCGGCCACGAGCAGCGCCGAAGTCGCGATGAAGCCGTCCACGAGTATCGCCATGCGCGAGCGCGCCGCCTCGAGGCAGGCGCCCGCCATCATCGCGATCTCGAAGCCGCCGAAGGTCGCGAGCACGTCGAGCGGTTCGCGCGCGTTCGGATGCCGCGCGAGCGCAGCCGCCAGCACGTTGCGCTTTCTCGCGAGGCCCGCGTTGTCGAGGCCCGTGCCGCGGCCCACGCATTCGTCGATCGGCACGTTGCACAGACGGCTCATCAGGCACGCGGCCGAGGACGTGTTCGCGATGCCCATCTCGCCGAAGCCGATCACGTTCGTGCCGAGCGCCGCGTGATGACGCACGCGCGCCGCGCCCGCTTCGAGCGCGGCGATGGCCTGGTCGCGCGTCATCGCCGGCTCGTGCGCGAAGTTGCGCGTGCCGCGCGCGATGGGCACCGTCACGAGCGAAGAAGAAGACGGCAAAGGCGTGGCGACGCCCGCGTCGACGACTTCCAGCTCGAGGCCCGCCACGCCGCTGAACGCGTTGATCGCCGCACCGCCCGCCAGGAAGTTCGCCACCATCTGCGCGGTCACGGCCTGCGGATACGGGCTCACGCCTTCGTTTGCAATCCCGTGGTCGCCGGCGAAGACGATCATCGCGGGCCGCTCGACCGTGGGCCGCGTGCTGCGCTGAATCATGCCGAGCTGGCGCGCCAGCGCTTCGAGGCGCCCGAGGCTGCCGGGCGGTTTGGTCCGGGTATCGATGAGGTGCTGCAACTCGTCGCGCAGCGAGAGGTCCAGCGGTTCGACGGCGAGCAGATCGGATAGGGGCGACTTCATCTTCGGTTCAATTCAGAGAGTTCGGGATCGGGCAATGCGCATTCAGACATCGTTTTCAGGCGACGGTGCAAGCTTGCCCGAGAATGTAGGCACCAGCGCTTCGTGCAGGCCATCGCGTATCAGCACGAGCGGGTGGCCGAATGCCGCGCTCGCGCGTTCGGGCGTCAACACGTCGCGCACCGGCCCTGCGTGGAAGCCGCCGCGCCCGTCGAGCAACAGCGCGTGCGTCGCATAGCGGCGCGCCAGATTGAGATCGTGACAGGAAAATATGATCGCACGCGGCGCCGTGCTCACCCAGAGCGCCAACGCGTCGAGGCACGCGATCTGATGATGCAGGTCCAGATGCGCGAGCGGCTCGTCGAGCAGCAGGAGCGGCGCTTCCTGGCACAGCACGGCGGCAAGACCTACGCGCTGCCGCTCGCCGCCCGAAAGCGAAAGCACGTCGCGCGCGGCGAGCGATTCGAGGCCGAGCATCGCAAGCGCAGCCTGCGCGGCCGCGCGATCCTCGTCGCGTTCCCAGCCCCAACCGGCGAGATGCGGATAGCGGTTGAGCAGCACGATGTCGAGCACGCTCGCGCTGAAGGCGTCGCGCGTGTCCTGCGGCATCAGTGCGCGGCGCCGCGCAAGCTGCGCGGCCGGCCAGGCGGCAAGCGCACGCCCCTCGACCTCGACATGCCCTGCCGCGCCCGCATAAAGACCCGCCAGCGCGCCGATCAGCGTGGTCTTGCCCGCGCCGTTCGCACCCGCGATACACCAGAGCTCGCCCGCGCGAAAGTCCTGCGTGAGCGACTCGACGAGCGTACGCGCGCCCGCGCGCAACGTGAGCGCGTGAGCCGCAACGAGCGGGGCCGGACGCAACGCATCGCTCATCGCGCGCGCCGCCGCAGCAGCATCCAGAGGAACACGGGCACGCCGGCGAGCGCGGTCACGACACCCACCGGCAATTGCGCGGGCGCGGCCAGCGTGCGCGCCGCGAGGTCGGCGGCCATCACCGCGAGGCCGCCCGCGAGCGCGGCGGCCGGCATCAGCATGCGCTGGTCGTTGCCAAACGCGAGACGCAGCATATGCGGCACGACGAGCCCGACGAAACCGATCGTGCCGCCCGTCGTGACCGCGGCCGCGGCGGCGAGGGAGGCGGCGAGATAGACGGCAAGACGCAGGCGCAGCACCGGCACGCCGAGCGCCTGCGCGGCCGCGTCCCCACGCAGCAGCACATTCAGTTGCGGCGCCATGGGCGCCGTCACGGCAAGCACCAAAGCGAGCGCGGCGAGCGCGGCCCACGGCATGCCCGCGCCGTTCAGATCGCCGGTGAGCCAGAAGAGCATGCTGCGCAGCCGCGTGTCGGGCGCGAGCGTGAGCAGCAGCGTAATCAGCGCGCCCCAGCCTGCCGCCGTCACCGCGCCGGTCAGCAAGAGGCGCGGCGAACTGTCCTGCGGCTCGCCGCGCCACAGCGCGCCGCGCGCGAGACCCAACACGAGCAGGATCGAAACAAATGCCCCGGCGCAAGCGCTCGTCTGCACGGCCCACCAGGCGGCGCCCGCGATCATCGCGACGAGCGCAAACGCGGCCGCGCCGCCCGACACGCCGAGCACGTACGGTTCGGCGAGCGGGTTGCGCAACAGCACCTGAAGCAATGCGCCGGCCAGCGCGAGCAGCGCGCCGCACGCAAAGCCGCTCAGCGCGCGCGGCAGGCGCAGCGTGCGGACGATTTCCGTCGTCATGTCGGCAGCGCCCGCATGCATGGGGGACAGCGCGGCCAGCGCCTCGCGAAGCGTCACCGTCACGCTGCCGGTCGCGAGCGACGCCGCGAACACCACGAGCGCCGCGAACGCCAGCGCGCCCCAGATCGCGCACGCCCGGCCCGCGCTCATCGACGGGCGCAACGGCGCGGCATGGTGTGTCATGCGGGCAGGCGAATTCATGGGTCGGGTCGTCGTGATCGTGTGCCGGCGGCGCACTGGATGGCGCGGGTTCGTGGCGAAGGTCACCGCCCTGTTTACCCGGGTTTTCCCTCTGGTTTCGCGCTCGGACGGCATACGGTGCCAGAGTGCCGCAAGTGTAGGAGGCACCTGCGGGAGCGTCAAGAAATGGGCCGATGAAACAGCCGAATGCGAGGCCGGCGCGAGCCGAATGCGTGAACCGACGCACGGCCCGTCTCGCACAGGCAAAACGCATTCCCGCCGGGCGCGCTCGCTGCCGTTACCGGCACGAAGCAGTGCTGTTACGTCTGGAAACGACACAATTGTCGGAATAGCCGTTAATCCGCGCTAGAATGCCTGTCTTTAGAGGACGCAGCACATGCTCAACGAACTCGAAACACTCTCACAGAATATCGGGCGGCTGATCGAGATCAATCAGCGCCACCATGAAGCACGCCTCGCGCTCGAAGAGCAACTCGCGCAGGCACGCGCGCAGTGCGAAGCGACCCAGGCAGAACTCGATCAGATCCGCGAAGAGCGCAATGCGCTGCAAGCGGAGCGCGATGCCCTCTCTGCGAAGATCGACGATGCGCAGGTACGCCTGAACGCGATCCTCGAAAAGCTGCCGCGCGCGCGCGCGCATGCCGAGCCCGACAACCAGCTCGATCTGCTCGAACCGTCTTCCCCCGCCAGCGACGATAGCAACACGACCCGCCACGGAGAAAATGCATGACGACCAAACAGATCGAAGCGACGATCCTCGGCCAGGCCTATCGCCTCGCCTGTTCGCCGGAAACCGAAGCGGCGCTGCTCGAAGCGGTGGCGCGCGTCGACTCGGAAATGTCGAAGATCCGCACGCACAGCAACGTGCGCGGCACCGATCGCATCGCCGTGATGGCGGCGCTCTCGATCGCCTCGGAACTGCTGCGCCTGCAGAGCAGCGTGCGGCATGGCGAAGCATTCCCAGCGGAAGAAATCCGTCGTACAATGCGCCAAATGAATGAACAGCTCGGCGCAGTGATTGAGCAGCACAACGTGCAATAACGTCTGTGCCTGAGCTATCGGTTGCCAGCAGCTTTTAAGAGCAACACGTTTTAAAAGGTTTAGTCAGCTTCCCTGCCTGGTTCGCCAAGGTCATATATTCCTTGAACCAATGCCATGTGCACGGTTGCGGAAATTTGTAGCACGGGCGTGCGCGTCACTCTGTCTGATGTACCCGAAGTGCTGCTAACTGCGACCAATTCTGAACCCTCGGTTCAGGATGCCGGCCTAGCGGCTATGGCGGGGACCTATTCGAACGGCATCGGACTTGTGTCCGATGCCGTTTTTCTTTGCGGCTCCCCTTCTCTTTCTTCGTGATCTCCGACTCATGCGCTACTGGCTGATGAAGTCCGAACCCGACGAAGCAAGCATCGACGATCTCGCCCACGCAGCGCATCGCACGCTGCCGTGGACCGGCGTGCGCAACTATCAGGCGCGCAATTTCATGCGCGACACGATGCAGATTGGCGACGGCGTGCTCTTCTATCATTCGAGCTGCCCCGAGCCCGGCATCGCGGGTCTTGCCGAAGTCTCGTCGACGGCCTATCCCGATCCCACGCAGTTCGATGCAAAAAGCCCTTACTACGACGCGAAATCGACGCAGGAGAATCCGCGCTGGATGCTCGTCGACGTCGTGTTCAGGAAGAAGTGCCCGCTGATCCCGCTCGCCGCGCTGCGCGAGCACGAAGCACTTGCCGACATGCGCGTGCTGGCGAAAGGCAATCGTCTTTCGATCACGCCCGTCACGCTTGCCGAGTGGAACTTCATCACGAAGCGCCTGATGGGATCGCAATGATTGCATCGGCGAACCGCCGGCGTTAAAGATTTAAAAATCCTTACACCTGAAGGGAACCCGCGCGCCGCGGCGCCCGACTAATGGGCACGCAAACCGCGCGCGCGGCGCACGTGCCGCACAATCCTGCGCAAAGCGCAGCATGGCAGCATGAATTCGCGCGCGCCCCGGTTGCGAACCCGTTCTGCAAGGAGAGCCAACAATGAAGAGAAAAGCCGTCGTGACACTCGCCGCCGCACTCGCCGTGGCCGCGCCCATCGCGCTCACGCTCGCGCCCGGCGCCGCGTTCGCGCAGAGCGACGCGCGCTACCAGCCGGCCGGCGTGCTGTCGCTGTCCGCGCAGGCCAGTGACGAAGTCCCGCAGGACGTCGTCACGATCACGCTGTTCTACGAGCAGGAAGCCAGCGACCCCGCCTCACTGACCACGACCCTCAACCAGCGCGCCGACGCCGCATTGCAGAAGGCCAAGGGCGTGGCAGGCGTGAGCGCGCGCTCCGGCCAGTTCTCGATCTTTCCGTCCACCGACCGCGACGGCCGCATTTCCGCATGGCGCGGGCGCACCGAGGTCGTGATCGAATCGCACGATTTCGCGGCCGCCTCGAAGCTCGCGGGCGACATCTCGTCGATCATGCAGGTGGGCAACGTGCAGTTCTCGCTCTCGCCCGAAGCGCAACGCGCCGCCGAACAGAAGCTCTCGGGCGAAGCGATTGCCTCGTTCCGCGAGCAGGCCACGGCGGCCGCGCGCGCGTTCGGCTACGGCAGCTATACGATCCGCGAGGTCAACGTGGGCCATGCGGGCGTGCCGCCGCGCCCGATGATGATGATGGCCGCGCGCGCGATGTCGGCCGATGCGAAGGCCGCGCCGCCGGTGCCGCTCGAGGGCGGCACGTCGACCGTGACCGTCACCGTGTCAGGGTCGGTGCAGATGAAGTGACGGCGAAGCGCGCCGCAATACTCGGTGCGCACGCAACGAAAAAGCCCGGTCGCGATGACCGGGCTTTTTCATGGTAGCGAGCCGGCTCGCTCAGCTTTTCGCATTGGCGGTCTGCGTGCCCTTGCGGCCCGCCGCGCGACGGTAGGCCCAGATCATCATGATCACGCCCGCGATGATCATCGGCAGCGAAAGCCACTGCCCCATCGAAAGACCGAGCGCGAGCAGGCCGAGGAAGTCGTCGGGCTCGCGCGCGAATTCCACGGTGAAGCGCGCGAGGCCATAGCCGATCAGGAACACTGCCGAGATCGCCCCCACCGGACGCTCCTTGCGCGAGAAAAAGATCAGCACGAGGAAGAGCGCGATGCCTTCGAGCGCGATCTCGTAGAGCTCCGAAGGATGGCGCGGCAGCATGTGGTATTGCGCGAAGACTTCGTTGAGATGCCACGCGGCGGCCTGCTGCGGATGCGCCGCGAGCCATCCCGCGTCCTCGCTGGAGGCGCTCGGGAACATCATGGCCCAGGGCGCGTCGGGCGACGTCACACGGCCCCACAGCTCGCCGTTGATGAAGTTGCCAAGGCGTCCCGCGGCGAGCCCCGTGGGCACCATCGGCGCGACGAAGTCGGTAACTTGCAGCCACGTGCGGCCGCGCTGCCACGCGAACAGGACCATCGCGAAGGTCACGCCGAGAAAGCCGCCGTGAAACGACATGCCGCCTTCCCACACCTTGAAGATGTCGAGCGGATGCGCGAAGTACCAGTCCGCCTTGTAGAACAGCACGTAGCCAAGACGGCCGCCCAGGATCGTGCCCAGCACGCCGTAGAACAGCATGTCGTCGATGTCTTTGGCGGTCCAGCCCTGCGCGGCCACGTAGGGCAGGCGCAGGCGCAGACGGCCGATCACGATCGCGAGAATGAAGCCGACGAGGTACATGAGGCCGTACCAGCGCACGGCGAGCGGCCCCAGGTGAATGGCGACGGGGTCGAGGTTCGGGTGAATGAGCATCGTGAGATCAGTTCTTCCGTTTCGGCGATAAAAAGATATCCGGTGGGCGGGGGCGGCCACGCGAGCGTTGGACGCCTCGCGGCCGGCAGGGTTCGCGGCGCAACATTATCGCCGACGCGGGCGCCGCGACGCGCATTCTGGCACGCGAACGTGAACGAGACCGCGGGGACACGCCGCGCGGCGGCCGCTCAGGCGTGGAAAGGCGCCTCCACGTTCGCCGCGTGGGCGCGCACGATGTCGATGAAGGCCGCCAGCACCGGGCTCACGTCCCCCGATCGCCACGCGAGTCCCGTTTCGATGCTGCGCCCCTCGCCGGCAAGCGGCCGGTAAGCCACACCCGTGCGCCGCAGATGCCGCAGCGAGCGCGGCACGAGCGCGATGCCCATGCCCGCCGAAACGAGACTCACGATCGTCTGCATCTGGATCGCCTCCTGGCCCACGCGCGGCGCCAGCGCGGCCGCGCCGTAGCAGTCCATGATCGCATCGTAGAAGCCAGGCGCCAGTTGGCGCGGAAACACGACCAGCGGCACTTCGGCGAGGTCGCGCAGGCTCACGGGCGCGTCGCTCCAGTCGTCGGCGGCCGGACCGCCCGTGCGTGCCGACAAGGCGCCCGGCATGGCGGCCACGAGCGGCTCGCGCGCCACCGGCAGGTAGGCCAGCTGCGCCGCGTAGCGCGGCGGCAGGGGCCCGATCACGAGGCCCGCGTCGATGCGCCCCGCCACCAGCTCTTCCACCTGCACGTCGCTCGTTGCCTCGGCCAGTTGCAGGCGCACGCGCGGATAGCGGGCGCCGAAGTCGCGCAGCAGCAGCGGCAGGAGGCCATAGTCGGCCGTGGAGACGAACGAGAGCGCCAGCGTGCCCGCCTCGCCGCGCGCGAGGCTCTGCGCGAGCGGGCGCAGCGCCTCGGCGGCCGCAAGAAGGCGGCGCACCTCGGGCAGCAGGTCGGCGCCCACGGCCGTCAACTCGACCGAGCGGCGTGTGCGTGCGAACAGCTCCACGCCCAGCACGTCCTCCAGCGCCCGGATCGCCTGCGAAAGCGGCGGCTGCGTCATCGAAAGGCGCGCCGCCGCGCGGCCGAAGTGCTGCTCCTCGGCGACGGCCACGAAATAGCGCAACTGGCGCAGATCGGGAAGATTCGGGCTGGTCATTGATACTTTTTTCGACTCAATCAGGCTTGAATAATATATTGGACATTCGGCTCGCGAAACTGCAATCTGCTGCAGACAGGCCGGCGCGTCCTCGCGAGGACACCAGAAACCCACCGTTAAAGCCGGCATTCGAGACACCGCCCCAAGGAGGTCCCCATGCCCTACAACCGTCGTTCGAAGCACATCACGCAAGGCGTCGCCCGTTCGCCGAACCGTTCGATGTATTACGCGCTCGGCTACGAGAAGGCCGACTTCGACAAGCCGATGATCGGCATCGCCAACGGCCACTCCACCATCACGCCCTGCAACGCGGGCCTGCAGCGCCTCGCCGATGCCGCCGTCGCGGCCGTGAAGGGCGCGGACGCGAATCCGCAGACCTTCGGCACGCCGACGATCTCGGACGGCATGTCGATGGGCACCGAGGGCATGAAGTACTCGCTCGTCTCGCGCGAAGTGATCGCCGACTGCATCGAGACCTGCGTGCAGGGCCAGTGGATGGACGGCGTGGTGGTGATCGGCGGCTGCGACAAGAACATGCCGGGCGGCATGATGGCGCTCGCGCGCATGAACGTGCCGGGCATTTATGTGTACGGCGGCACGATCCGTCCGGGCCACTGGAAGGGCAAGGATCTCACCATCGTCTCGGCGTTCGAGGCGGTCGGCGAGTTCACGGCCGGCCGCATGT
This sequence comes from Paraburkholderia acidipaludis NBRC 101816, assembly GCF_000684975.1. Taxonomy (GTDB): domain Bacteria; phylum Pseudomonadota; class Gammaproteobacteria; order Burkholderiales; family Burkholderiaceae; genus Paraburkholderia; species Paraburkholderia acidipaludis. The sequence continues at coordinate 158,131 of NZ_BAXZ01000012.1, forward strand.
CCGAAGAGGACTTCGAAGGGGTCGAGAAAAACGCATGTCCCTCCACGGGATCGTGCGGCGGCATGTACACGGCGAATACGATGAGTTCGTCGTTCGAGGCGCTCGGCATGTCGCTCCTGTATTCGTCGACGATGGCCAACCCCGATCAGGAAAAGGTCGACTCGGCGGCGGAGTCGGCACGCGTGCTCGTTGAAGCCGTCAAGAAGGATCTCAAGCCGCGCGACATCATCACGAAGCAGTCGATCGAAAACGCCGTGGCGCTCATCATGGCCACGGGCGGCTCGACCAACGCCGTGCTGCACTACCTCGCCATCGCGCACGCCGCCGAGATCGACTGGACCATCGACGACTTCGAGCGCATGCGCAAGAAAGTGCCCGTGATCTGCGACCTGAAACCCTCGGGCCAGTATGTCGCAACCGACCTGCACGACGCCGGCGGCATTCCCCAGGTGCTCAGGATCCTGCTCGACGCGGGCCTGTTGCACGGCGACTGCATGACCATCACGGGCAAGACGATCGCGGAAGAACTGAAGGACGTACCCTCGAAGCCGCGTGCGGACCAGAAGGTGATCTTCCCCATCGAACAGGCGCTGTACAACGCGGGCCACCTCGCGATCCTCAAGGGCAATCTCGCGACAGAGGGCGCCGTCGCCAAGATCACGGGCCTGAAGAATCCCGTCATCACCGGCCCGGCCCGCGTGTTCGACGATGAACAGAGCGCGCTGGAAGCCATCCTCGCGGACAAGATCCAGGCCGGCGACGTGGTCGTGCTGCGCTACCTCGGTCCGAAGGGCGGGCCGGGCATGCCGGAGATGCTCGCGCCAACCTCGGCCATCATCGGCAAGGGGCTCGGCGAATCGGTCGGCCTCATCACCGACGGCCGCTTCTCGGGCGGCACCTGGGGCATGGTGGTGGGGCACGTCGCGCCGGAGGCGTTCGAAGGCGGTCTCATCGCGCTCGTGCAGGAAGGCGATTCGATCACCATCGACGCTCACAAGCTGCTCCTGCAGCTGAACGTGGACGAAGCCGAGCTCGCGCGCCGCCGCGCCGCCTGGCGGCAGCCCGCGCCGCGTTACACGCGCGGCGTGATGGCCAAGTACGCGGCCCTCGCGCGGCCGGCGAACGAGGGCGCGGTGACGGGCTGATCGACGATTACAGCCGTAACCGTAATCTGCGGTGTGATTCAGGGCGCACGGAAAATCGTGCGCCCTTTGCTTTTATAATGCGACCACACTACAGCAGCCGGCGCTCACGCTGGCGGAGACCAGCATGAACCAGAAGTCGCAAGCGAAAAAGATAACAGCGACGCTCGCCGCCGCACTCCCGCTGGCGCTCGCCGCGGGGACGGCCTGCGCCCAGAACGGGCTGGCGGGGCAACCGGAACCGGCTACCCAGATCGCGCAAACAGCACCTCAAATGGCACAAGCGGCCCCGGCGGCCCAGCCCGCGCCAACGGGCCTCGCCCTCGCGCAGCAGCAGAACTGCATGAGCTGCCATTCGGTGAACCGCGCTTTCATGGGGCCGGCGTTGCGCGACGTGGCGTCGAAGTACGCGTCGAAGCCCGACGCGCCAACCTATCTCGTGCACAAGATCATGGAAGGCAGCAACGGCGTGTGGGGCACCGTGCCCATGCCCGCCAACACGCAGCTCAGTCCCGCTCAGGCGGCAACGCTCGCGCGCTGGATCCTCACGCTGAAGTAAAGCCCGCGGGCTCGCTTCGCTCGCATTGCGCCCGGGCGTGGCGGATCAGCCGCCGCCCGACTCGGGCGGAACCCCCGAGCGCGCCGCCAGTTCCTCGCGCACAGCGGCCCGCACCCAGCCCTTGAGCTCCGTTTCGAGCGCGAGGCCGATCTCGCGCGACACATGGCCCACGAGCCAATGCGTGTGTTCCTGCAAGGCGGCGTTGCAGCGCGCCTCGATCACGTTGCGGCCTTCGCCGGTGAGCCAGGTCAGGCAGCGCCCGCGCAGGCGCTCGACGAGCGCGTCGGCGTCGTGTGCGAACAGGCCGTCTTCGGCGGCCGGCGCCGGTACGGCCGCCGGGGCCTCCGCTGCGAAGGTCTGCGCCAGCGGCGTGACAGCACGCAGCGGATTGCCGGGCACGAGGGTATCCGTCAAGAGCGGAATCGAGGCGTCGTTGATGTCATGAACGTCCGACATGAGAACCTCCGTCGATCGGGAAAGCCCGCGCGGCCTTAGCCGCCGGGCTTGTAGTTGTTCAGCGCGTAGCCGCGATCGCGGTAATAGCGATAGCGCTCGCGGCCAGACGCGAGTTCGTCCGGCGCATCGCCGACCACTTCCAGCAGACGCTCGAAGCGCGCGAATTGCGCCGGCACCGCCGCGCCGAGATTGAGCAGCACGCGGTGATGCGGGGCCCGCTCGAGGTCCGCTGCCAGCACGACAGGCGTGCCCGCGGCGAGCGGGCTCTCGGCCATGCAGTGCGGCACGAAGTCGAGCGCCGAAAAGGTCCACAGCATCGCGTCGAAGGCACGCAGGCGCGCAGGCTCCGCCAGCACGACCGCCTGCTCGCCTGCCAGGTACGCCTTGCGCACGAGCCGGCACGCGTATGCAAGCGAATCGCCGACGTTCGTATGAAAGTCGATGCGCGTCATCGCCCGCTCCACGCGTGAGCCAGAACCGTGCCCGCTACCGCTTGCGTCATTGGCCAGAGCGACCGTCCGCGGCCCGGTCGATCAGGAACTGCGAGAGAAGCGGCACCGGGCGGCCCGTCGCGCCCTTCGCCGCACCGCTCTTCCAGGCGGTGCCGGCGATGTCGAGGTGGGCCCACGGATAGCTTTCCGTGAAGCGCGACAGGAAGCACGCCGCCGTCACGCTGCCCGCCGGACGCCCGCCGATATTGGCGAGGTCGGCGAAATTCGACTTCAGCTGCTCCTGGTACTCTTCGTCGAGCGGCAGACGCCAGGCCGGGTCGCTCGCTTCGCGCGAGGCGTCGAGCAGTTCGCCCGCCAGCGCATCGTCCGTCGAGAACAGGCCGCTGTTGTGGTGGCCGAGCGCGATGATGCACGCGCCCGTGAGCGTCGCGATGTCGACCACGGCGGCCGGCTTGAAGCGCTCGGCGTAGGTGAGCGCGTCGCAGAGGATCAGGCGCCCTTCGGCGTCGGTGTTGAGCACCTCCACGGTCAGGCCCGCCATCGTCGTGACGATGTCGCCCGGCTTGGTCGCGTTGCCGGCAGGCATGTTCTCGCAGGTGGGGATGATACCGATCACGTTGAGCTTCAGGCCCATCTCGGCGACAGCACGCAGCGTGCCCAGCACCGAGCCCGCGCCGCACATGTCGTACTTCATTTCGTCCATGCCCTCGCCGGGCTTGAGCGAGATGCCGCCCGTGTCGAACGTGATGCCCTTGCCCACCAGCACCACCGGCGCAGCCTTGGCGGGCGCGCCCTGATAGTGCAGCACGATGAACTGCGGCGGCTCGACCGAACCCTTCGTCACCGAAAGGAACGAGCCCATCTTGAGCGCCTCGATCTGGCGCTGGCCCAGCACCTCGACCTTCAACTTCCAGTCGCGCGCGAGCTTCTTCGCGGTGGCGGCGAGGTAGGTGGGCGTACAAACGTTGCCGGGCAGGTTGCCGAGGTCGCGCGTGAGGTCCATGCCGTTGGCGATCGCGGTGGCCTGCTTCGCGGCGAGCTTGGCGGCCTTCTCGTCGCCGGCGTCGACGCTGAAGACGGTGCGTTTGAGCGCGCGGGCCGCGGTGTCCGGCTTGCTCTTCATCTGCGTGAAGCGGTAGATCTCGCCGCGCAGCGCCAGAATGGCGGCGCGCACGGCCCAGTCGCTCGAACGCTCCTTGATGGGCAGTTGCGCGAGCGTGAACGTGATCTGGGCGATTTTCGTGCCGAGGATGGCGCGCCAGGCGGCCTTGACGGCTTCGCCGTAGGCCTTCTGGCCGAAGGCGTCCTGCTTGCCGAGGCCGACCAGCAGCACGCGCGAGGCGCCGATACCCGTCACTTCCGGCAGAAACAGCGCGGAACCGGCCTTGCCGTCGATGTCGCCGGCCTTGACGACGCGCGCGATCGTGCCGCCGATGGCGTTGTCGATCGCGAACGCGGCGCCGGACAAGGTCTGGGCCTCGAACACGCCGACCACGATGCAATCCGACTTGCCGGTCAGGGACGCGCCGTCCCCGCCTTTGCTCCAGTCACAGGCTTTTATGCTAAAGTCCATCGCGCTTGTCCTCGGATAAAATCTGGGCTTAGGATGAAAGCCGCAATTATCCGCTATTTTTCCCGCGGCGGCTCCTGGTCGGATGCGCGAGCTACGCGGCGTCCGGTACGGGCTCCCCGCCCCACTCATCAAGAATGATCTTCGAACGTTCCCTGCAGCGCGAACTCGCGTACACGGCCGGCGCCGTGTTCATGGTTCTGCTCACGATCATGCTGACGACGATGATGATCCGCATCGTCGGTTTTGCCGCCTCGGGCCAGGTCGACCCGCGGGACGTGCTCGTCCTGATCGGGCTGACCGTGATCGGCTACATGGCCGTGATGCTCATCGTCACCCTGTTCGTGTCGATCCTGTTCGTGCTCACGCGCTGGTACAAGGACTCCGAAATGGTGGTCTGGCTTGCCTCCGGGGTGAGCCTCACGCGCCTCATCAAGCCGATCGCCCTCTTCACGGCGCCTATCTTCGCGCTGATCGTGTTCTTCGCGTTCATCGGCTGGCCGTGGTCGAATGCGCAGAGCAAGCTGATCCGCGCGCGCTTCCAGCAGCGCGATGAAGTGTCGCTGCTGGCGCCCGGCCAGTTCCGCGAGTCGCCCACCACGCACCGCGTGTTCTTCATCCAGAGCATGACGGCCGACCAGTCGCACGTGCAAAACGTGTTCGTCACGAGCACGGACAACGGCAAGGTCAGCGTGATCGTCTCGAAGACGGGCCACACCGAAACCATGAAGGGCGGCGACCGCTTCGTCGTGCTGGAGAACGGCCGCCGCTACGACGGGCAGCCGGGCCAGCCGGATTTCCGCATCATGGAATTCCAGCGCTACGGCGTGAAGATCCAGAGCCAGCCCGTGGTCTCGGTGCCCACGGCCAGCACCACCTCCACGCTGGGCCTGCTGCGCCATCCGACCAACGACAATCTCGGCGAACTCGCCTGGCGCTGCGGCCTGCCGCTCATCGCGCTCAACCTGATGCTGCTCGCCATTCCGCTCGCCTATCAGAATCCGCGGCGTGGGCGCACCATCAACCTCGTCATGGCCGTGCTGATCTACCTCACCTATTCGAATCTGCTGAACGTCGTGCAGTCGCAGATCGAGCAGGGCAAGATGTCGTTCGCCGTCGGCCTCGTCGCCCTGCACATCGTCGTGTTCGCGCTCGTCGTGTTCATCTTCTGGATACGCGTGCGCAACCGGCCGCTCTTCACCCGCGCGACGTTCCAGCGCGCGTCGCAGGGGAGCTGAGCGATGCGCATCTACGAAAAGTATTTCGCGCGCCAGGTCTACGTGACCTTCATCTTCATCCTGTTCGCGTTCTCGGGTCTGTTCTTCTTCTTCGACCTGATCAACGAGCTGAATTCGGTGGGCCACGGCAACTACAAGTTCAGCTATGCCGTGCTGCGCGTCGCGCTGCAGACGCCTTCGCGCTTCTACGAAATCATCCCGGTCGCGGCGCTCATCAGCTCGATCTACGTGTTCGCGCAGATGGCCGCCAATTCCGAGTACACGATCTTCCGCGTCTCGGGCCTCGCCACGCGCGAAGCGCTGTGGTCGCTGCTCAAGATCGGCGTGCCGCTCGTCTTCATCACCTACGTGGTTGGCGAAGTGATCGGCCCGTACACGGACCAGCTCTCGGAGCGCGTGCGTCTCGAAGCGCTCGGTTCGGCGGTGTCCAGCGACTTCCAGTCGGGTGTCTGGGTGAAGGACACGCTCACCCAGCGCGCGGACGGCGAGCAGGTCACGCGCTTCGTGAACGTCGGCAAGCTGCAGCCCGACGCGACCATTACCGACGTGCGCATCTACGAATTCGACTCGCAGTTCCGGCTCACGAACGTGCGGCTCGCGCAATCGGGCCGCTATGAGTCGCCGGGCCACTGGCTGCTCAAGGACGTCACCGACACCGAGCTCGTCGGCGTGCCGCCGCCGACGAACCAGCCCGTGGACGCGCTCAATCCGGTCTATCGCGCCGTGCAGACCGCGACGCCCGAATATTCGCTGCGCTCCGAGCTCACGCCGCAGATCCTTTCGGTTCTGCTCGTGTCGCCGGACAATATGTCGATGTTCAATCTGTTCCGCTATATCCAGCACTTGAACGAAAACCATCAGGACGCGCAGCGCTACAACATCGCGCTCTGGCGCAAGCTGCTCTACCCGTTCGCGGTGTTCGTGATGCTCGTGCTCTCGCTGCCGTTCGCGTATCTGCATACGCGCGCGGGCGTGGTGGGCGTGAAGGTGTTCGGCGGAATCATGCTCGGCATGAGCTTCCAGTTGCTGAACACGCTGTTCTCGCATATGGGCACGCTGAATACGTGGCCCGCGCCGCTCACGGCGGCGACACCCGGCCTCATTTATCTCGTGCTCGGGCTGGTGGGCCTCAAATGGGTCGACCGGCACTAGCGAACCGACCTTGGGGACGGCGATGAACGGCAAGCATGGCGTGATTCTCTTCGGCCACGGCGCGCGCGACGCGCGCTGGCAGGAGCCGTTCACTCGGCTCGCCGCGAAGCTCGCCGCGGTGCACGGCGACGCGGGCCCGGTCAGCCTCGCCTTCCTCGAACTCATGACGCCGGACCTGCCCACCGCGGTCGCGGAGCAGGCCGCCGCAGGCTGCGCGACGATCACGGTCGTACCGGTGTTCTTCGGTCAGGGCGGCCATGTGCGCCGCGACCTGCCGGAAATCGTCGCGCGCTGCCAGGCTGCGCATCCCGGCGCGCGGTTGCGCTGCGCGGGCGCAGTGGGCGAGGACGATGGCGTGCTCGACGCGGTGGTGCAGTACTGTTTAGGGGTGCTGCGCGACTGAGCGGCGCGAGGGAATGCGAAAGCGCCAATGGCGCTCAAATGAAGGGGGAGCCGTCCGGCGCCCCCTTTTTCGTTTCAGGCTGCGGCGCGCCGCCCGGTAGGGTGTGCCTCATCCGACCCGGCATCCGTCGCGCCCTGCTGATCGGCCCGCGCGGCAAACGCTTCGCCGATCATCAGAAGGCTCGGCTGCGTTGCATCGAGCCAATCCTGCGCGCGGCCCGCCGCCAACTCCGCGAGCGTCAGCGTGAGCGTGCGTTCGCGCGCCGTGCTGCACGCCTCGACGATCGCCACCGGCGTCGCGCCCGCGCGTCCCGCTTCGATCAGCTCGCGCGCGATCTCGGGCGCGCTGTCGCGGCCCATGTAGAACACCAGTGAATCCGCCTTCACCTGCTCGCGGATTTCGGCGGAGTCGGCCGCGCGCGAGTGCGTTGCGAGCGCGACGCTGCGCGCTACGCCGCGCAGCGTGAGCGAGCGGTGCAGCGCAGCCGCGCCCGCAAGCGCCGCCGTGATGCCGGGCACGATCTCGTAGTCGATGCCTGCCGCTTCGAGCGCGCGCATTTCCTCGTCGGCGCGGCCAAACAGCATCGGGTCGCCGCCCTTCAGGCGCACGACCACGGCATGCTCGCGCGCCGCGTCCACAAGCTGCTTGTTGATGAAGTGCTGCGCCGTCGAGCGTTGCCCGCAGCGCTTGCCGACCGCGATGAACTTCGCATGCTTCGGCGCATAGTCGAGCATGGCCGGCTCGACGAGCGCGTCGTGCAGCACCACGTCCGCCTCGCCGAGCAGGCGCGCGCCGCGTACCGTGATGAGGTCCGCAGCGCCTGGTCCCGCGCCGATCAGATATACCTTGCCCATATGCTTTCCTGAATCCTGTTGCCGCTCGCGCCCCGCGCCCGGCTACGCGGGCGGCGCGGCACGGGGCTTCACTCAGGCCGAGAACGCGCGGATCATGCCCGCCGCCACCGTGTGGTGCGTGGCTTCGTCGATCAGGACGAACGCGCCGGTGCCGGGATGCGAATCATACAGATCGCAGACCAGCGGCTTTTGCAGCGTGAGCGCCACGCGGCCGATGTCGTTCATCGCGAGGTCGTGCCGGTCGGTGGCGTGCGAAAGCGTATGCACGTCGAGCACCTGCTTGACCGCGCCGATCTTCGCGAACACCGTGCTCGTGGTCTGCTTGAGCAGATACTTGCGCTGCGTCGAAAGCGGCTCTTCGTCGAACCAGCAGAGGTCCGCTTCGAGCTTCTTCGCGGGCTGTGCGGCATCCGTTGCCGGCACGAAGGTGTCGCCGCGCGAGACGTCCACGTCTTCCGTGAGGCGAATCGTGACGGTCTGACCCGCGAACGCGCGATTCACCTGCGCCGTGCCGCCCGGCACCGGCGCGATGATTTCGGCGACCGTCGCGTTGCGGCCTGCCGGCAGCACCGTAATGGCGTCGCCGACTTTCACTTCGCCTGCCTCGACGCGGCCCATGTAGCCGCGGAAGTCGTCGGCGCTCGAACCGTCCTGGCGCGCGACCCATTGCACCGGGAAGCGCAGCGCGTCGCCCGTGGCCTGCTCGACCGGCAGCGCCTCGAGCACGTCGAGCAGCGGCGCGTCCGCGTACCACGGCATGCGCTCGCTCGCGGAAACGATGTTGTCGCCCTTGAGCGCCGAAACCGGCACGAAGCGCACGTCTTCGAGACCAAGCTGGCGCGCGAGTTCGACATAGGCCTCGCGAATCTGGTTGAAGACCGCTTCGCTGTAGTCGACGAGGTCCATCTTGTTGATCGCGACGATCACGTGCTGCAGGCCGAGCAGCTTGACGATCGCGCTGTGGCGCTTGGTCTGCGGCAGCAGTTGCGTCACGCCGTTCTCGACCGTCACGCGCGTGGGGTCGATCAGAATGATCGCGGCGTGCGCCGTCGAGGCGCCCGTGACCATGTTGCGCGTGTACTGCTCGTGGCCCGGCGTGTCGGCGATGATGAACTTGCGCTTGGCCGTGGCGAAGTAGCGGTACGCCACGTCGATCGTGATGCCCTGCTCGCGCTCGGCTTCGAGGCCGTCGGTCAAGAGCGAGAGGTCGATCTCGTCGCCCACCGTGCGCTTGTTCTTCGCACGCGAGAGCGCCGAGAGCTGGTCGCTCAACACCGCCTTGCTGTCGTACAGCAGGCGGCCGATCAGCGTGCTCTTGCCGTCGTCCACGCTGCCCGCCGTGATGAAGCGCAGCACGCCGAGGTCTTCAGGTTGATGCGTAGTGCTCATAGTGAATCTCTGTCCTCAACGTGCTCTTAGAAATAACCTTGCTTCTTGCGCTGTTCCATCGCGGCTTCGGACGTCTGATCGTCCATGCGCGTCGCGCCGCGCTCCGTGATTTCGGTCACGGCCGTTTCGGCGATGATCTTCTCGACGGTGTCGGCATCGCTTTCCACGGGGCACGTGCAGCTGATGTCGCCCACCGTGCGGAAGCGCACGAGCGCCGATTCGCTCGTTTCGCCTTCCTTCATCGGCGTGAGCGGCGTGACCGGCACGAGCAGGCCGTTGCGGCGCACGATCTCGCGCTGGTGCGCGTAGTAGATCGACGGCAGTTCGAGCTTTTCGCGCTCGATGTATTGCCACACGTCGAGCTCGGTCCAGTTCGAGATCGGGAACACGCGCAGGTGCTCGCCCTTGTGCAGGCGCGCGTTGTAGAGGCTCCAGAGTTCGGGGCGCTGCGCCTTCGGGTCCCACTGGCCGAATTCGTCGCGGAACGAGAAGATGCGCTCCTTCGCGCGGGCCTTCTCTTCGTCGCGGCGCGCACCGCCGATCATCGCCGTGTAGCCGTATTGCTCGATGGTTTCGAGCAGCGTGACAGCCTGGGCGGCGTTGCGCGAATCCGTTTCGCGGCGCAGACGCACGGTGCCGCGCTTGATCGAATCCTCGACGTGGCCCACCACGAGCTCAGCGCCGATTTCGGCCGCGCGGCGGTCGCGGAAGTCGATCACTTCGGCGTAGTTGTGGCCCGTGTCGATGTGCACGAGCGGGAATGGCAGCGAGGTCTTGCGGTTGGCGCCGAGGCCGAATGCCTTCAGCGCGAGCGCGAGCACGACCACCGAATCCTTGCCGCCCGAGAACAGCAGCGCCGGCTTGCTGCACTCGGCAACCAGTTCGCGCAGGATGTGGATCGACTCGGCTTCGAGCCAGTCGAGGTGGTCCATGCGGTTCGCGGTCACTTGAAGCGGTGCATTCACGGTAGGTTCGAGCGTCGTGCTCATGTTGAGATCCTTCGTTGATTCACACCGCCGCCGAAAATCGCGAGGGCAGTGCGACTTGCTTGCTCTACGACAGCGCGCATGCAGGGATCAAGCCTGCGGCGCGCCAGCTTTCAATTTTAACTCGCGTGCCCCGTGGCCTGCACTTCCACCACCGGGATCGCCGAAATCGGGCTGATATGCAGGCCGCATTCCTTCGTGTCGCGCGACTCCCACCACCAGCGGCCCGCCCGGCTGTCCTCGCCGGGGCGCACGGCGCGCGTGCAGGGCTCGCAGCCGATGCTCGGATAGCCGCGTGCGTGCAGCGGGTTCACGGGCACGTCGAAGGCGCGCAGATAGGTCCACACTTCCGCTTCGGTCCAGTCCGCGATCGGGTTGAACTTGGCGATGTCGCGCGCGCCGTCGTGCTCTTCCTCATGCAGCTCCGCGCGCGTGACCGACTGCTCGCGGCGCTGTCCCGTCACCCAGGCCGAAACGCCCGAAAGCGCGCGGTTCAACGGCTCGACCTTGCGGATCTCGCAGCAGCGCTTGCGCAGATCGACGCTTTCGTAGAAGGCGTTCAGACCATGCTGGGCGACGTACTCGTCCACGGCGTCCTGTTGCGGATGGAATTGCTCGATCTCGTAGCCGTAGCGCTCGCGCACCCGGTCGATCATGCCGAGCGTTTCCGCGTGCAGGCGGCCCGTGTTCAGCGAGAAGATGCCGATCTTCACGCCGCGCGAGAGGATTGCGTGCGTGAGCAGCATGTCTTCGGCCGCGAGGCTGCTCGCGAGCTTCACGTCGGCGTGGCGCGCGGCGATCGAATCGAGCAGCGCGTCGAGGCGCTCGATCTTCGCCTGCAAGTCGGCCGTGACAACGCTATCGACGGCGCTCATGCTGCTGCCCCTTGCTGGGCCAAACGGCGCCGGAACAGCGGCGAAGGCTCGTCGAACGCGCCCTGATACTGCACCGTAAACTCCGTGAACGCCTTGAGCGCGTCGTGCAGATCCTTGTCGGCGCGCAGCGCGTAGGCATCGAAACCGCAGCGCTCGTAGAAGCGCAACTGGTCGCGCAGCACGTCGCCAATCGCGCGCAGTTCGCCCTTGTAGCCATGGCGTTCGCGCAGTAGGCGCGCCGTGGAATAGCCACGACCGTCGCGGAACACCGGAAAATCCACCGCGATCAACGCAAGCCTGTCGAAGTCCGCGGCGATGTCAGCCGGTTCGCTGTCCGGTTCGAGCCATACGCCCAGTTCGTCCTTGCTGCGCGAGGCAACCAGTGCGTCGCGATGGGCCTGCCACAGCGCGAGCGGCACGATAACCTTGCCCGCGGGCAGCGCGACGACGTCCGGCAGCGCACCATCTTCAGCGGCACGCACCACGGTCCAGCTGTCTTCGACGATCGCGCGGTTCTTGATAATCTGCGTCATGAAAGTCAATCCTCGTTGCGTGCGGTTCAGGCGTGCGCCGGCTGGCGCGAGGCGTACACGCGCTCCTTGAAGGGCGCGATGCCGATGCGGTCGTACGTGTCGATGAAACGCTCGCCGTCGATGCGATGTGCGACGAACGTATCGATCACCTTCTGCACGACGTCCGG
>NZ_BAXZ01000011.1 GCF_000684975.1 Paraburkholderia acidipaludis NBRC 101816
AGTTTTTTGACCTGGCTATCTACGCAACGCGCAGCGCACCTGCCGATCGGCCAGGCCATCTGGATGAAGCCGATCCCACCTTGGTCTCGCCCTACTCTCTCCGCGCTCCACGCCATATAGGCATATACGCCTGTCGTGATGCTGCGGCGCAAACCGATGGCGCGCACGGAACCGACTAGAATGTGAGGTTCTCTGCATTTCAACTCACAGATTTATGCGCTCGCGAATCGCCAAACGCCTTCCTCCAGACGCCGACAAACTCGTCGGCCTGTCGCTCGCCCTGTTCGCCTCGGGCAGCCGTACCGAAGACCGCTTCTGGGAGGCCAAGCTCGACACGCTACTAGCGAAGATCGTGCGCAACGGTAACCAGACGACGCTCGACGCCGCGCTCGATCATCTGCAGCAAAACCATCCGGACGCCTACGGCGCTCTGGCGGACATGGCCGAAACGCATAGCGAATCGTTCATCGTCGAGCACGAAGGCACGCAATATGAGGCACTGCTCATTGCCGCGCCGGTGCTCGCCTGGACACGCTATGTCATCCCGTCGGGCCCGCTGAAGGCCGACAATGCCGACGCCCTTCGGAACCATCTTCAGGCGCACGTGCTGGCGAGCGACACGCGCGTGGCGATGGCCCCCTACCTTTACAGCATCGACCAGTTGCCGCGCCATCACGTCGAGACCTGGCGCCTCGCCCAGCAGCTTTCACACGCCGCGCTAGGTGGCGCCGCCGCAAAAATCAGCGCCGGCGAGCTGCCGGAGACGTCCCCCATCCTTGCCGACCCACGCTTCCTGCTCGCCGTTGTGGCGGCACCGGTCGGCGCCCCGCTCTTCCGCTGGCAGGAGGAGGAACACAGCTCGCGCATCGAGCGCGGCCAGTGCCTCGAACAGTGGGCAACCCAAGGTGGCGCCAATCTCGCCGTCGTGATGCCGGGCTGCGAGTTCGAATGTCTGCTGCCCGATGCGTACTACTCGGCCTGCCGCGACGCGGACGAACGCGTTCGCCCCCACACGATCCGCACGGCGGTCCGTTACCTGCTCGACACGATCGGCGGCGGCGCGCAAGACCTGCGCGCGGTCGTCGCGGGCTTCGGCGAGCGTCGCATCGACGAATATCGCATCGGCTTTACGCGCCGCGGTAGCAACGACGTTCTCTACGGCGTCGTCTGGCCGTTGTACGGGCGTGAAAACGGCGACACCGAGATCGACGAGGAACCGACAGAAGAAGGTGCCGGCAGCGGCCCGCTAGAGGAAATCGTGGCGCTGCTGAAGGAATCGGGCATCACCGATATTCGCCGTCATGCCGGCCGCTTCGAGCCGGAATATTGCGACGACTGCGGCGTACCGCTCTATGCAGACCCGCTCGGCGAGATTGTCCACGCCGAGATGCCAGAAGATGCTGAGCCCGTGCAGCCACATTTCCACTAAGCGACACGTCATATTCCTACTCGGTCCCGCCTGTGCGCGGGACTTTTTTTTGCCATTTGTCTTATGCCATCTGGACAGGCCGCCACGCCGCAAGCTTTTTGTCATCATGGTGACGTGGTTCCTCGCCAAGCGGCGTGCTCAGCAAATGCGCTGTGCATTCATTTCGAGAGGGCTTCAAAAAAACAGGAGGGCTTGTCCATGCGGTTCGCAGTATTTAATCCGGATGCCGAACGGCGCGAGGGGCTCAAGGCCCTGCTTAGACAAATCGACCGTCGCGCACGCTTTAACGATGCGCCCGACTGGCGCAGTGCCGAACGCGCCATGCAGCGGTTCACACCGGATCTGTTCGTGGTTGACTGGCACGCCGGCATTCGCGCGGGCGAACTCCGGAATTTCGCGAACCGCAACCGTAGTCTGCCGATTGCGGTCATCGTGGATGCGGAAACGCCTCCCGGCGCTGTCCGCGACCTGCTGGCCGAAGGCGCGCGCGGGATCATCCGCCGGACCACCGATTCAATCTTGATCGTCAAACTGCTCGAACTCATCCTGCTTGGCGGCAACCATCTGCCGGCCGATGTCCTGCTCGCCGCGCCATGGCCATCGCCACCCCCGGCGCACCAGCCTGCGAGAAGCGACACGACGACGCGCCCGCGCCGCCCCATGGCCCATCTGTCGCCGCGTCAGCAGCAGATCCTCCGTTGCGTCCACATGGGCAATACGAACAAGATGATCGCCCGCGCACTCGGCATCAGCGAAGGCACCGTCAAGATCCACCTGACCAGCATTTTTCAGCAGCTTGGCGCACCCAACCGGGCGGCAGCCGTAGCGATCTACAACGGCCTGCTCGCAAACCAGCTCGAGGTGCTGCGTGCCCAGATGGACCACGCGCCCAAGCCCGTGCACGGCGAGCATGGCCCAGTGCCGCTGCGGCCGCGCGAAGCCGATTCGTTTCGGTATCCGTTGCTGACAGACGACACCACCCCACCGCTGGCAATGGCTGCGGAACCCGATTGCCCGTGGGGAGAAGCCGGATTCGCGCAGTGCAGCGAACCCGGCCCGGACAGCGAGAGCACCGACGACAATCCGCCAGAGCCACCCGGCACACACGTTTTGTCATCCAACGAGTAATATGAAGCCATGGGGTTCCTGTATACGCCGCTTCCGCTGTGGGTCGTCATCGGTGGGTGGATTGCCGCCGTGGGCCTGCTCGCGCTCGCGGTATGGAACAACCCGTTCAAGCGTCTCCAGGACGCCACGCTCCAGCACGTATGGCTCGCGATCGTCGTAGCCGTATCCGTGCTGTGGGCGAGCAATGCATGGCTCGAGGACGGCACCGTGCTGCATCTGCTCGGCGCAACGCTCGTCGTGACGCTGTTCGACTGGGACCTCGCACTTGTTGCGATGGCTGCGGTCGTCGCACTCGCGGCGCTCGTCTTCGACACGCCCTGGGATGGCGTCGCGCTTACCTTTCTCATATTCGGCGCCTTCCCGGTTGGCGTTTCGGCCCTGCTGCAACGGGCCTGCATCGCGTGGCTACCGCGCAATCTCCTTATGTTTATCGTAGGCCAAGGCTTCGTCTCCCCGGCGATTGCCGTGGCCGGTGCCGCGTATCTCGCGCTCGGCGCTCATATCGCCCTGACCGGCGGCTCGATGGTCGTCGTGCCTCTCGGCTATGCCTTCAGCGTGTTCCTGCTGGCATCCGGTGAGGCCTGGTTTACCGGCATGGCTACGGCACTGATCGCGGTCTATCGACCCGCCTGGGTGACGACCTACGATGTGCGGCGATACCGGCTAGGCGGCCCACGCACCTGAGAAGGCCCTCGACAAAGCCAGCTCGACCCTGCGCTACACCCGGTCCTCGTATCGCACATGGCGCCGCGGCATGAAGCGGCCTCGCAGTCACACCGCCCCGGCAACGGCGCGGCCTTACGTAGGCGCAAAATAATTGTTTCAGAATTGAACTCGCCCACGCATCGCAAGCTCTTATGGAGCCTGACGTCCCACCCGCTTCGACACTAACCAGATGGACCGCAATTCCGCATCTCGCCGGCTGCTGACGATGGCCGGCCGACTGGCAGCATGCGCCGCGAGCCTCACGCTTGCCTTCGCACTGCCCGCCAAAGCCGATCAACTCGATCAGCACAACGACCTGGTCAACACCTACATCAACCAGATGCATGCCGATCCGCTGGTCGCCGACTGCGCCGCGCATGGCAACTTTGTCGCCAGCACCTCGACGGCGCTCGACCACGTCGAGTTCCCCCCCTCATCGTTCGATACCGCGCACGCCACCGTCACCCCGTGGAACGATTCGTTCGACGAAGGTAAGCAGCGCGTCAAGGTCGACACGATCGTGACGGTCGACGGCATCGGGATTCCGCACGACAGCAACGCCTCGCCCTACGACCTCAAGTTCCGCTGCGGCTACGTGGGCAATCAAATGCTTGCCTTCAGCTGGAACGACCCCGTGCCGCCGGCGCGTGCCCGTGCGGAGCCCGGCGGGTCGCCGCACAGCAATGCGCATGGGCATGGCAAGCACTCGACGAAGAAGTCGACCGGCAAGACCTCGAAGAAAGGCGCATCGAACAAGTCGAGCCGCAAACCGGGTTCATCTTCGAAGAAGGTCACTTCGAAAAAGACCATCTCGAAAAAAACCACCTCGAAAAAAACAACGACGGCCCAATAGCCGCTCACCGGCGCGGATCAACAAAAAAAGGGGGAAGCGGCCCACGCCGCTTCCCCCTTTTTCTGGCCTGCCCTGCGCGTTATGCGAATGTCTCGACGTGATGCAGGATGGCTTGCAACATGGCCGCGCCAAGCGCAGCGCTCCGCTCGCCATTCCAGCCCACGCGCTCGTCCGGCAAGTTGGCGTTGTCCTTGAACGGCATCTCCAGCGTCAGCGAGAGACAGCCGTAGCGGTGGCCGATGTATTTCGACGCGAGCTTGAGCGCGTCCTCTCGATAGCGGCTCGCTTCGTAGCCGTGCTTGTCCTGGAAGTCGGGGCTCGCGATCTTGAACGCGTCGATGAATGCCTTTTGCTCGATGCGCTGCTGCTCGGTGAAACCCGGCAACATCTCCGAGCCCGCAACGAATACGTACGGCAGCGACTCGTCGCCGTGGATGTCGAAGAAGAGATCGGCGCCCGTGGCCTCGATCGCCTCGCGCACCACCAGCACTTCCGGGCTGCGCCCTGCGTCGGGCTCCATCCATTCGCGGTTCAGGTTCGCCCCGGCCGCATTCGTGCGCAGGTTGCCGTGCACGCTGCCATCGGGGTTCATGTTCGGCACGATATGGAACACCGCGCGGTCGTAGAGCTTGCGCGCCACGGGGTCGCCCACCCAGTCGCCCCAACCGGCGAGCCGCTTCACGAGCCCTTCGACGAACCACTCGGCCATCGTCTCGCCCGGATGCTGGCGCGCGATGATCCAGACCGTCTTCTTCGGCTTGCCTTCCGGCGTGGTGTCGCCCGCCGTGCCGAGCGTAAGCAGCGACATGGGCCGCCCCTCTCGCGTCTGTCCGAGTTCCGTCAGCGTGGCGTGCGGCAGTTGCTGCAGCGCGCCGAGGAACTCCGAATGACGCTCTTCGCTGTACGGCTCGAAGTACGCGTAATAGACGCGGTCGAAATCGGGCGTGTGATCAATCGTGAACTTCTGGCCGTCATACGAGGTCGGCACGCGAAACCAGTTCACGCGGTCATAGCTCGCCACCGCCTGGTAGTCTCGCCATCCCTCGGGAAATGCGCAGGCCGCCGCGTTCTCGAACGTCATCACGCAGCGCTCGCCGCGTGCGCCCGAAAGCCGGAAGTAGAACCACTGCGCGAACTCCGACTGATTGTCGGATCGCACACGCAGGCGAATATCGTCGGCACGCTCGCACGACAGGACTTCGATCGCGCCGGCATCGAACTGGCTGGTAATGGATAGTGTCATGGCGATTCCTCTCGCTTATTCGGCAATGCGCCGGCGAAATACCCAGGTCAAGTCGTTGGATGCGTCGGCATCGAATGCGTAGCCTTCGACGTCGAAGCCCTTGAGCGCCTGAGGCTCGGAAATGCGGTGCTCCACCGCATAGCGCGCCATCAGGCCGCGCGCACGCTTTGCGTGGAAGCTGATGACCTTGTAGCGGCCGCCCTTCCAGTCCTCGAACACCGGCGTAATGACCGGCGCCGCCAGCTTCTTTGGCTTGACCGACTTGAAATACTCGTTCGACGCGCAGTTCACGAGCACGCGCGCACCCTTCGTGCGCCCGGCGTTGTGGTCGAACTGGGCGTTCAGCGCGTGCGTGATGCGCTCGCCCCAGAAGGCATAGAGATCCTTGCCGCGCGCATTCTCGAAACGCGTGCCCATTTCGAGGCGATACGGCTGCAGCAGATCGAGCGGACGCAGCAGGCCGTAGAGGCCCGAGAGCACGCGCACGTGCTGCTGCGCGTAGTCGAGATCGGCGGCGCAGAGCGAGCGGGCGTCGAAACCCTCGTACACATCGCCGTTGAACGCGAGCACGGCCTGCTTCGCGTTGGACTGACTGAACTGCTTCGACCAGTCGGCGTAACGCTGGAAATTCAGCCGCGCGAGCGGATCGGAAATGCTCATGAGCGTGCCGATCTGCTGCGGCGACAGACGGCGCAGGCCGTCGATCAGTTCAGCCGCGTCGTCGACGAAGTCGGGGATCGTATGGGTTTCGACGTGCGCCGGTGTGTCATAGTCAAGCGATTTGGCCGGCGACAGAACGATTATCATAGAACGCTTGCAATGTTCAAAGGCGAAAGCCCGATTGTAGCGAATGTCCAGAATGACCGGTTTTCCGCCCCAGGCGCGCGCCCAGGCAATCTCCGTAGTCCTCGATTCGAATGTGTGGATCGACATCCTCGTGTTCGACGATCCGCATACGCGGCCGATACGCGCCGGCCTCGAAAGCGGCGCGCTGGGCGCCGTGATCGACGCACGCTGCCTCGCCGAGCTCACGTACGTCCTCGACTACCCCCAGTTCGCGGAACGCGGCATCGAAAAGGCCGAGGCGCTCGCCGCCGTCGCGCGCCTCGCGCGTGAAATCGTGCCGCCCGCGCTGCCCGACGATGCGAGACCCCTGCCGCAATGCCGCGATCGGGACGACCAGAAGTTTCTCGAACTCGCGCGCGCAAGCGGCGCTGCATGGCTCGTCTCGAAGGATCGCGCCGTGCTCAAGCTCGCGCGGCGCATGGCGCGCGACTTCGGCTTTCGGGTGGCAACGCCCGGCGTCTTCGTGGCCGAAACGGGACTTGAAGCGCGGCTCGACGGCACGGGAGCCGCCACTACCTGAGGCCAGCAAACGGGTTCCCGCAGGGCATCCGCAAGGGCATCCCCAGGCCGCCCGCGCGAACCCGCGCCGATTTGCCTAAAATCAGGCTTTCCGGTCCAACCCCAATCCACTGCCCGCCCGCGCCATGAACGCACCGCATCCGTCGAACGAATCGTCCTCCACGCCGCTCACGCCCTCATTTCCTTCGCGTCTGCCGAACGTCGGCACGACGATCTTCACGGTGATGAGCGCGCTCGCCGCGGAAAAAGGGGCAGTCAATCTGGGCCAGGGCTTTCCCGACTTCGACTGCGACACGCGCATCGTCGATGCCGTCGCGCAGGCCATGCGCAGCGGCCACAACCAGTACCCGCCGATGGCGGGCGTGCCCGCGCTGCGCGAGGCTATCGCCGACAAGATCGCCCAGGTGTACGGCTGTCGTTACGACGCGGCGAGCGAGATCACGGTGACGGCGGGCGCGACCCAGGCGATCCTCACGGCGATCCTGTGCGCCGTGCATCCCGGCGACGAAGTGATCGTGATCGAGCCGACCTACGACAGCTATCTGCCGTCGATCGAACTCGCGGGCGGCAAGCCGGTATTCGTCACGCTGGAGGCGCCCGACTACGCCATTCCGTTCGACCGCCTGGCCGCCGCCATCACGCCGAAGACGCGCCTCATCCTCATCAACACGCCGCACAACCCGACGGGCACCGTATGGCGCGCCGAGGACATGCGCAAGCTCGAAGCCATCGTGCGCGGCACCAGCGTGCTGATCCTCTCCGACGAAGTCTACGAACACATGGTCTACGACGGCGCGCCGCACGAGAGCGTCGCGCGCTATCCTGAACTGGCGGCACGCAGCTTCATCGTGTCGAGCTTCGGCAAGACGTATCACGTGACCGGCTGGAAAGTGGGTTACGTCGCCGCTCCCGCGCCGCTCACCGCGGAATTCCGCAAGGTCCACCAGTTCAACGTGTTCACGGTGAATACGCCGATGCAGGTAGGGCTGGCGCAGTATCTGCGCGACCCGAAGCCGTATCTGGAACTGCCGGCGTTTTATCAGAAGAAGCGCGACTTCTTCCGCGCGGGCCTCGCGAACACGCGCTTCAAGCTGCTGCCGTGCGAGGGCACGTACTTCCAGTGCGTCGATTACTCGGCGATCAGCAGCCTTTCCGAAGCCGAGTTCTCGAAGTGGCTCACGACCGAGATCGGCGTGGCCGCGATCCCCGTGTCGGCGTTTTATCGCGAACCGCACGAATCGGGCGTCGTGCGCTTTTGCTTCGCAAAGCAGGAAAGCACGCTCGCGGCCGCGCTCGAACGGCTCGCGCGACTCTAACGGCATCCACGCGCGATGAATCCGCGAACGGCATGGCGTTCCCGATCATCGCGCGACGCAGCGAGGCGCTGCGCACGCGAGGCGCACCGCGTACGCAGCGCGACCGTTGCACTGCCTTTACGAGTTCGCGTCGATATACGCCTTGCGATCCGCGTTGACGCGCTGCGCCGACGGCCGCTCACCCACCAGTTGCGCGTACGGCTTCCAGTCGATGCCGGCCTCGACCACCATATCCTCGCCATAGACCCGCTGCGTCGCCCTCGCGACGAGCGGCAAACTCACGTAGGCCGCCGCGTCGACCACGCCGAACCGCTCGCCCGCCACATACGGCGTGAACTTCGCGAGATGCCTGAAGGCCGCGAGATAGCGACGCAGGCGCTTTTGCGCCGTCGCCTTGACCTCGTCGCTCACCTTGCCGCCGAAGAACGCTTCGCTGTAAAGCTCGCGCGCTTCGAGTTCGAGGTGCGTTTCGACGAAGGTGATCAGTTCGCGCTCCTTCGCAGCCTCCCACAGATCCGCGGAGAAAATCCGCTTCTCGGGGTAGCGGGCGTTCAGATACTCGATGATGACCGCCGATTCGCACAGAAAGCCATGCTCCGTTTCGACGAACGGCACCTTTCCTGCGGGCGAGTGCGCAAGCAAGGCCTCGTCGAGCGGGAGCCTGTTGAAAACCTCCTCGAAGGGAATATCGTGCTCGAGCAGTACGAGCTTGACCTTGTTGTAGTAGTTCGAGAGCGCGAATCCATGCAGCTTGATCATCCTCATTCCTCCTTGGGGCCAGGCGACTGCCGATACACGTCGCCGATCTGTTTTCGTGAAAATGTACGACCGTGCTATTCTAGGACAATCATGGAGCGAAGTTTCCTATGACTTCCCATCATTTCAACATTGAGACATCCGGCAACACCAACGAACCGCACGAGGCCCGCGCATGAGCGCCGAACTTCGCAGCACCCGGCCGCAAGGCCATGAATCGACGCTCGTCCTGACGCTGTCGAATCCCGGCGCGCGCAATGCGCTGCATCCCGACATGTACGCCGCCGCCATCGAAGCGTTCGACGCCGCCGAGCGCGATGCCTCGCTGCGCGCGATCGTGCTGACCGGCGCCGACCATTTCTTCTGCGCGGGCGGCAATCTGAACCGACTGCTCGAAAACCGCGCGAAGGATCCGTCGGTGCAGGCGGCCAGCATCGACGCGCTCGCGAACTGGGTCACGGCGATGCGCCAGTGCAGCAAACCGATTATCGCCGCTGTGGAAGGCGCGGCGGCAGGCGCCGGCTTCTCGCTCGCGCTGGCCGCCGACCTCGTGGTCGCCGCCGAAGACGCGAAGTTCGTCATGTCGTATTCGCGCGTGGGCCTCACGCCCGACGGCGGCGGCTCGTGGTTCCTCGCGCGCGCGCTGCCCCGTGCGCTCGCGACCGAGCTGATGCTGGAGGCCAAGCCGATCGGCGCGGCGCGTCTGGCAGAGCTCGGCGTCGTGAATCGCCTGGCGAAGCCGCACGGAGCGCTCGACGCCGCGCTCGCCTGGGCCGACGACCTCGCAAAGGTCTCGCCGAACTCGGCCATGCGCATCAAGGGCCTCGTCAATGCGGCGGAAACCCAGCCGCTCGCCGACCAGCTCGCGGCCGAGCGCGAGAGCTTCGTCGCCTCGCTGCATCATCGTGACGGGCTGGAAGGCATCACGGCGTTCCTCGAAAAGCGCGCTCCGGTCTACAAGTAAAGCGATCCGGTCAATGAGCGATTTCCAGTTGCCCACGCGCCGACGCATCTTCCTGATGCGGCACGGCGACGTCACCTACTTCGACGACTCGGGCCGCGCGATCGACCCCGACACGGTGCCGCTCAACGAAAACGGCCGCGCTCAGGCAACGGCCGCCGGCCGGGCGTTCGCGTCGCAGGCGCTGCGCTTCGACCGCGTCATCGTGAGCGGCCTCAGGCGCACGGTCGAGACGGCACAGCTCGTGCTCGCCGAAACAGGTCAGCAGATCGAGCTCGAAGTCCAGCCTGCATGGGAAGAGATACGCGGCGGACGTCTCGCCGGAATCCCGCCCGACGAGGTGGAAAACGCCTTCCTGCGCGTGTTCGACGGCATCGTGCCCGAAACCACGCGCTTTCTCGGCGGCGAAACGGTAGGCGAGCTGCTCGACCGCGTGCTGCCCGAAGTCGCGAAGCTGCGCGCCGATCCCTCCTGGGATACCGCGCTGCTCGTGCTGCACGGCGGCGTGAACCGCGCGATCCTTTCGCATGCGATCACGGCGGGCGGCCGCACGTTCTTCGGACATCTGGCGCAGGCCACCGGCTGCATCAACGCGCTCGACGTCGGCCCGGCACCCGCCGACTGGGTCGTGCGCCTGCTCAATTTCTCGCCGCCGTCGCCGCTCCACCGCGACGTGCGCAACACGTCGATGGAAATGCTCTACGCGCAATTTTTGCGCTACCGCCCGCAGGGCCAGCGCACCGCGCCCCAATAGCATGAGGGAGACAAATATGGCGCAAGCCACCCCGGATGGAGACACCCCGAAGCAGCCCGACTACTCGGCATTCGAGGGCACGCGCCCCGTCGCGGAACGCCAGCGCTTCGACACCGAGGCGCTCGCCGCCTGGCTTGCCGCGCGCGTCGAAGGGTTCGCCGGGCCGCTGACGGTCGAGCAGTTCGCCGGCGGCCAATCGAATCCCACGTTCAAGCTCGTCACGCCGACGCGGACCTACGTGATGCGCGCCAAGCCGGGGCCGAAAGCCAGGCTGCTGCCGTCGGCGCACGCCATCGAGCGCGAATACCGCGTGATGGCGGCGCTCGGCAACACCGACGTGCCCGTCGCGAAGATGCTCGCGCTGTGCGAGGACGAAGCCGTGATCGGCCGCGCGTTCTACGTGATGGAGTTCGTCGAGGGCCGCGTGCTGTGGGACCAGTCGCTGCCCGGCATGACGCGCGCGGAACGCGCGGCGATCTACGAGGAAATGAATCGCGTGATCGCCGCGCTGCATAACGTGAAGCCGGAGGCAATCGGGCTCGGCGATTACGGCAAGCCCGGCAATTATTTCGCACGCCAGATCGATCGCTGGAGCCGCCAGTACCAGGCTTCGGAAACCGAGCCGATCGAAGCGATGCATCGCCTGATCGAGTGGCTGCCGCAGCACACGCCCGACGACACGGGCTCGCGCGTCTCGGTCGTACACGGCGACTACCGGCTCGACAACCTGATCTTCCACCCCACCGAGCCGCGCGTGCTCGCCGTGCTCGACTGGGAACTCTCGACACTGGGCGACCCGCTCGCCGACTTCTCGTATCACTGCATGGCCTGGCACGTCGATCCGGCGCAGTTTCGCGGCATAGGCGGGCTCGACTGGGCCGCGCTCGGCATTCCGGACGAAGAGGACTACGTACGACGCTATCGCGAGCGCACCGGCCTCGAGATTCGCGGCGACTGGAACTTCTACCTGGCCTACAACATGTTCCGCATCGCCGCGATCCTGCAGGGCATCATGAAACGCGTGGTGGACGGCACGGCGGCAAGCGCCCAGGCCGCCGACGCGGGCAGCCGCGCGCGGCCCATGGCGGAACTCGCATGGCATTACGCACAGCAAGTCCGTTGACGTCACGGCAACGATAGCGGCACGACAGATCATTTCAAGGCGAGGTCACAGATGAACTTCGATTACACCCCGAAGGTTGAGGCACTGCGCAAGAGACTGCTCGCGTTTTTCGACGAGCACATTTACCCGAACGAGTCCGTCTATCACGCGGAAGTCGAGCGCAATCGCGCGAACGGCAACGCGTGGGTGCCGACCGGGATCGTCGAGAAGCTGAAGATCAAGGCGCGCGAGGCGGGTCTGTGGAACCTGTTCCTGCCCGATTCGACGCGAGGCGCAGGCCTGACGAACCTGGAGTACGCGCCGCTGTGTGAAATCATGGGCCGCGTGTACTGGGCGCCGGAGGTGTTCAACTGCAGCGCGCCCGACACGGGCAACATGGAGACCATCGAGCGCTACGGCACCGAGGAGCATAAGCGCCAGTGGCTCCAGCCGCTGCTGGAAGGCCAGATTCGCTCGGCGTTCCTGATGACGGAGCCCGACGTCGCCTCGTCCGACGCGACCAACATCCAGACCCGCATCGAACGTGACGGCGACGAGTACGTGATCAACGGCACGAAGTGGTGGTCGTCGGGCGCCGGCGACCCGCGCTGCGCGATCTACATCCTGATGGGCAAGACCGATCCCGAGGGGCCGCGCCACGCGCAGCAGTCGATGATCCTCGTGCCCGCCGACACCGCCGGCATCACCGTGCGCCGCCCACTTACGGTGTTCGGCTACGACGACGCCCCGCACGGCCACATGGAGATCGCGCTCGAAAACGTCCGTGTGCCAGCCTCGAACATCCTGCTGGGCGAAGGCCGCGGGTTCGAGATCGCTCAGGGGCGTCTCGGGCCGGGCCGCATCCATCACTGCATGCGCCTGATCGGCCTTGCCGAGCGCGCCCTCGAACTGATGGCGAAGCGCGCGTTGACGCGTGTGGCGTTCGGCAAGCCGGTGGCCCAGCAGACGGTCACGCAGGAACGCATTGCCGAAGCGCGCTGCATGATCGACCAGGCGCGCCTCCTCACGCTCAAGACCGCGTACATGATGGACACGGTCGGCAACAAGGGCGCGCGCGGGGAGATCGCGATGATCAAGGTGGTGGCGCCGAACATGGCCTGCCAGGTCATCGACTGGGCGATGCAGGTGCACGGCGCGGCGGGTGTGAGCGGGGACTTCCCGCTCGCCTACGCGTATGCCTCGGCGCGCACGCTGCGTTTCGCGGACGGCCCGGACGAGGTCCACCGCAATGCCATCGCCAAGCTCGAACTGGCAAAGCATATGGACGCCGATGCGGCCTCGCGCGTCGAGATGCCGGTCACGCGCTCCTGAAACCGCGCGCTGCCTGCCCGGCTGCGATCCACGCGCCGGGCAGGCGCCCTCTCGACGCCGTCTACGGCAACAGGTCAGCTAGTCGCCGCGAACGAGCGCTCCACGCGCGCCAGCGCACGCCGCCGGATCCAGCCGCTCGCCGCGCGTATCGCCAGCCAGTAAGGCGTCATCGCCATGCGTGTGCGCCACGTCGGGCAATAGACGAACGTTTCCGTGCGCAGCCGGTAACGGTCCGGCCCGCATGGCTGCGCCTCGAACCGCAACACCAGCTTCGCCACGTCAGGACGACTCCCGCTCAGAAAAGCCTCGGCGTCGGCAATCGCGACGAGCCCGAAATCGGGCCGCCAGAACCGGCCGACGAGCCCCAGCGAGACCGCGTCCTCGTCCCTGCTCAGCAGCGCCTGCCGAACTATGCTAATTTCCGCGAGATTCGGCGAGGCGCCCAAGGCGCTCCCGCCGCCCTTCTATCGCGCCATGGAGCCACGATGATCGACGTCTACAGCTGGGCCACGCCGAACGGCCACAAAGTCCACATCATGCTGGAGGAGACCGGCCTCGAATACCGGGTGCATCCGGTCGATATCGGCGCGGGCGACCAGTTCCAGCCCGACTTCCTCGCCATCAGCCCGAACAACAAGATTCCGGCGATCGTCGATACGGAAGGTCCGGCGCGCGAGGACGGCAAGCCGTTTTCGCTGTTCGAATCGGGCGCCATCCTCATCTATCTCGCCGCAAAGACCGGCAAGTTCATGCCCGAGGATCTCGCCGCGCGCTACGACGTGCTGCAGTGGGTCATGTTCCAGATGGGCGGCCTCGGGCCGATGCTCGGCCAGGCGCACCATTTCCGTATCTACGCGCCGGAGAAGATCGAGTACGCCGTCAATCGCTATACGAACGAAGCGAAGCGGCTCTACAACGTGATGGATACGCAGCTCGGCAAGACCGAGTATCTGGCGGGCAATGACTACACCATCGCCGATATCGCCGCGTTCCCGTGGACGCGTTCGTGGCAAAACCAGGGTATCGACCTCGACGCACTGCCGAACGTGAAGCGCTGGCACGAAGCCATTGCGGCGCGCCCGGCGGTCAAGCGCGGCGTCGAAGTGCTCGCTTCGGCGCGCAAGCCCATTACCGACGATAAAGCACGCGAGGTGCTGTTCGGCGCGACGCAGTACAAGAAGCACTGAGCCTCGCGCGCCAACGAAGCCTGCAAAAAAGGGGTGTCCGGCCTTCGCGGCCGAACACCCCTTCTTCATTCATTGCGCGCAGATGCGCTCAGAAAAAATGCCGCGTGAGAAACTCCGCGACGCACGCGGGCCGCTCGCTGCCTTCAAGCTCGACGGTCACGTGCCACGTGACCTGCACGCCATCGCCGCCAACCTCGCTCACCTCCTTCACGCCAAAACGCGCCCGCACCTTCGCCCCCACGGGCACCGGTGAAGTGAAGCGCACGCGATTGAGCCCGTAGTTGACGCCCATGCGCTGGCGCATCTGCACCGTCTGCTCGAGCAGCGCGGGAATCAGCGAAAGCGTGAGAAAACCATGCGCGATCGGACCGCCGAACGGCGACTCGCGGCGGGCACGTTCCGCGTCAACGTGAATCCACTGATGGTCGCCGGTGGCATCGGCAAAGCCCAGCACCTGCGGCTCGCCCACCTCGATCCAGCCGCTCACGAACGGCGCGCCGCCCGCGAGCGCACGCAGCGCGGCAAGATCGGCGATCTGCACGACACCGCTCTCGCTCATGATGCGCTCCCGGTTTGGCTCGCGCCGGGATGGCGCAACCCGAACAGCCCTTTGGAGCGCACGGTCACGATGATCTCACCGTGCTGATTGACGCCGTCCCAGCGCGTTTCGACGATACCGCGATCGGGCTTGCTCTCCGACACGCGCTTGCTGACGATGGTGTTCTTCATCGTCAGCGTATCGCCAACGCGCGTCGGCTTGAGCCAGCGAATCTCGTCGACGCCAGGCGAGCCCATCGAAGTCGAGTCGCGCAGGAAGTGGCGCACGAGCATGCCCATCATGACCGAACACGTGTGCCAGCCGCTCGCCACGAGGCCGCCGAACATCGACGCATCGCCGCCCGCCTCGCTCACGTGGAACGGCTGCGGATCGAACTGCTCCGCGAAATGCACGATCTCGTCGCGCGTGAAGGTATGCGAGCCGACTTCATACGTCTTGCCCACTTCCAGGTCTTCGTAGCTCAAACCCATCGTTGCTTCCCTCGCTGCTGCCGCGGCGCTCACGCCGCCGCCTTCGCAAAGCCCGGCAGCGCGGCAAACCGCTCCAGATGATGATCGACGTCGCCAAGCGTCGTGTCGATGATCGTGAGGCGCTTGAACAGATGCGCCGCGGCGACCTCGTTGGTGACGCCCATGCCGCCGTGCAGCTGCACGGCCTGCTGGCCGACGTAACGCGCCGCCTGCCCCACCCGCACCTTCGCGGCCGAAATCGTGCGGCGGCGCTCTTCCGGCGACTCGCTACTGTAACGCGCCGCGGCCAGATACGTGAGCGAGCGCGCCTGCTCGGCATGGATCAGCATTTCTGCCATGCGATGCTGGAGGGCCTGAAAACGCGCGATCGGCACGCCGAATTGCTGCCGCGTTTTCGTGTACTCGACGGTCGCATGATTGAGCGCATCCATCGCGCCGACGGCTTCCGCGCACAGCAGGAAGGTCGCGTAGTCGGCGATCTGCCCGAGCGTTGCCGCGCCCACCGAAGCATCGCCCAGGCGCCGCGCGGGCGTGCCGTCGAACTTCAGCGTCGCGGCGCGCTGATTGTCGATCGTGCGGTAATCGCTCACCGCGACCCCGCCGGCGTCGCGGGCCACGACAAACAGTGCGATTTCGCCGCCAAGACGCGCCGGCACGATCCAGTAGTCGGCCTGAGCGCCATGCTGAACGACGGACTTGGCGCCCGAAAGCGCGAAGCCGTTGCCGGTTTCCTTGGCCGTGGTCTCGATCGAGAACAGGTCGTAGCGCGCATTGGGCTCGTGGAACGCAACGGCAAGACGCGCCTCGCCCGACGCCACGCGTTCGAGCAGCTGCGCGTTCTCCGGTTGCGCGCCTTGGTTTCCGTGGTCCGCGAGCCTGAGCGCCTCGACGCCCACGGCCGTCGCCCAATACGGCTCGACTACGAGCGCGCGGCCGAGCTCCTGCATGACGACCAGCATGTCGAACGGCGTGCCGTCGAAGCCGCCCTGCTCCGCCGGCACCGGCAGCGCCGTGAGACCGAGTTCGACGAACGCGCTCCAGTGATCGGCCGAGACGCCTTCGGGCGTCTTCACGATCGCCTGGCGCGCTTCGAAACCGTAGTTCTTGTCGAGATAGCGACGCAATGCGTCGGTGAGTTGCTGTTGCTCTTCGGTGAAATTGAAGTTCATGCGCCGCTCCTCAAAGCCCCAGGATCATCTGCGAGATGATGTTCTTCTGGATTTCGTTCGACCCGCCGTAGATCGACGTCTTGCGATAGTTGAAGTAGTAAGCCGCGAGCGGGGCCGCGTCGTCGTCGCCGCCCGCTGCGTGGGCATCTTCGCCTTCGAGGAAAGCCGGATCGAACGGGGCGGCGAGCGGGCCGACCGCGTCGACCATCAGCTCGGTCAGCGCCTGCTGAACCTCGGTGCCCTTGATCTTGAGCATGGACGCCTCGGGGCCGGGCCCGCGTCCGGCGCCTTCGCTCGCGATCACGCGTTCGACGGTCACCTCCAGCGCCATCAGCTCGATCTCGACGGCCGCGACGCGCGCCGCGAAGAGCGGATCTTCGAGCAGCGGTTTGCCGTTCTTCTTCTGCTTGAGCGCGAGCTTCTTGAGGAATGCGAGTTCGCGCTTCGAGGCGCCCACGCGAGCGATGCCCGTGCGCTCGTGGCCGAGCAGGTACTTCGCATAGGTCCAGCCGCGATTCTCCTCGCCCACCCGATTTTCGACGGGGACCTTCACGTCCTCGAAGAACACTTCGTTCACCTCATGCTCTTCGTCGAGCATGATGATCGGACGCACGGTAATGCCTGGCGTCTTCATGTCGATCAGCAGGAACGAGATCCCTTCCTGCTTCTTCGCGGCCGGGTCGGTGCGCACGAGGCAGAACATCATGTCGGCGTGCTGGCCGAGCGTGGTCCAGGTCTTCTGGCCGTTCACGACGTAGTGATCGCCCGAATCGTCCTGGACCCGGACGGCGCGCGTGCGCAGCGAAGCGAGGTCGGACCCGGAGCCGGGCTCGGAGTAGCCCTGGCACCACCAGTCGGTTCCCGCCAGGATGCGCGGCAGGTAGTAGCGCTTCTGCGCTTCGTTGCCGTACTTCATGATCACCGGCGCGACCATCGACACGCCGAATGGCAGCACCGGCGGCGCGCCGATGCGTGCGCATTCTTCGTCCCAGATATGACGCCGGGCGGTGTTCCAGCCCGGGCCGCCGTACTCCACGGGCCACGCGGGCGCGGACCAGCCGCGTTGACCGAGCAGCTTGTGCCAGCTCGCGATGTCGTCGCGACTCAGACGTTTGTGGTTGAGAATCTTCTCGCGCGCGGCTTGAGGCACGTTAGCCTCGAGCCAGGCGCGGATTTCGGCGCGGAATGCGTCGTCGGCGGGGGAATAATCGAGATCCATGCGCAGTGTCTCCTGGCCGCGGCCGGTGCGACAAACCCGCGCCGCGGCGAAGACCCGCATGGCTACTGCAGCGAGTCCTTCAGCGCGGCCGGAACCGGCAGCGGCATCACGTCGATGCCTTCTTCGGCGAGGGCTTGCGCATCTTCCGCGGAAGCGACCCCGCGGATGTTGCGCGACGGCGCTTCGTTGTAGTGAATACGCCGCGCCTCCTCGGCGAAACGGTCGCCCACGTTCTCCGTCTTCTCCAGGACCTCGCGCAGTGCACGCATCGCCTTTGCCTGCCAATGCGCCGCTCCGTCCGGGGCGGGCCGCTGGCTTGCCTCGGTGACACCCGACAGATTCAGCCGGGGGGCGGACGGCAGGCGGCTCACTTCTTTGGCGCCGCACAGCGGACATTCGACCAGCTTGCGGGAGAGCTGCGACTCGAAGTCGTCAGCGGACGCGAACCAGCCTTCGAACCGATGGCCGTCTGGGCACTGTAAATCGAGAACCTTCATGGGGAATCGGGGCTTGGCAACGAGTGTAGCGCAAAATGACGATTTATGAACGACCGTTCGTAAATTTTCCGGCAGGCCGTTCTCGGCGTAACCATTTATTGTAGCGCTGCGTAGCTTGCGCCGCTCATGCCCTCAACCCTGCTCGATCTTGCCCAGCGGCCAGGTTCCCGAGAGTGCCTTCTCGAGCCAGAACGTGCCGATGATCGTCTTGACGTCGGTGATCTTTCCGTTGCGCACCCATTCGAGCAGTTCCGGCACGGTCGCCGTGAATGTCTCCAGGAACTCGCCCTCGTCGAGTTTCGCCTCGCCCGCGGTCAAACCGCGTGCGAGATAGATGTCGATGAATTCCGTCGAGTACGAGATGACCGGGTGAATCTGGGTCAGATAGATATACTCGCGCGCCGTATAGCCCGTCTCCTCCTGGAGTTCGCGTTTCGCGCAGGCCAGCGCCCCTTCCTGCGGGTCGAGCTTGCCGGCCGGAAACTCGGTCATCACGCGCGAGAGCGGATAGCGGTATTGACGCTCCATCAGCACACGGCCATCGTCGAAGAGTGGGATCACCATCACCGCGCCCGGGTGCACGACGAATTCGCGCGTCGCGTGCTTGCCGTCGGGCAACGCTACCGTGTCGCGTTTGAGGGTCAGGAAGTTGCCCGAATAGAGCGTCGTACTTTCCACGCACGTCTCGGCGAGTGCCGGTTCGTGTTTCTGATGTTCAGCCATTTTGAGCCTCTGGATAGCGCACAGGTGCGGCAATGCAAAGAGAGTGCCCGCGCCTCGTGACAAAACGAGGCGCGCTGGACGCAGATTACGCCGTGCGGCGCTTGACGAGATATTGCCAGGTGAAGCCGGGGAACGCGAACACCACGAACAGGCTGAACGTGATGGCGTAGAACTGCCAGCCCTGGTCGAACCGGTTGCCGGCACGCGCCTCGAGCAGGAACCCGAACGCGCCGACCACGAAATACAGCACGATCAGTTCGACGATGCGCAGCCACGCACTCTTTTTCCGGGTGCGTAGCGACACGACGCCGAACAGCCGTTGATTGACGAACGGCAGGTTGGCGCCGGCAAGCGCCAACAGCACGATGAACCAGCCCGCTGCCGACATTACAACGGCAGCGTATGCGCGACGGCTCGCAGGCAGAGCGACATCAGCGGACCAGGAAGGATGCCGAGCACCAGCACGGCCGCCCCGTTGACCGTGAGGAGCGCCCGGTTGAACGCGTGGCCTTCGATCGGCGCCGTGTCGGTCGGCGCATCGAAGTACATCAGCTTGACGATACGCAGGTAGTAGAACGCGCCGAACAGCGACGTGATCACGGCGAGGATCGCGAGCCAGGTCAGGCCGGCGTCCATCGTCGCTTCGAGCACGGCGAGCTTCGCGTAGAAGCCCACCGTCGGCGGAATGCCGGCGAGCGAGAACATCATGAGCAGCATGACGAACGCGAACACCGGGCTGCGCTGATTCAGGCCCTTGAAGTCGTCGAGCGTTTCGGCTTCGAAATCGCGGCGAGTGAGCAGCATCACGATACCGAACGCGCCGAGCGTCGTCAGCAGATAGATGATGCTGTAGAACATGGCCGAGCTGTAGGCGCTGGCCGCGCCGCCCGCCTTGCCGTCCACGATGCCGGCCAGCAGGCCGAGCAGCACGAAGCCCATGTTCGAGATCGCCGAGTACGCCAGCATGCGCTTGACGTTGCGCTGGACGATACCCGTGATGTTGCCGACGATCATCGAAAGCGCGGCGAGGATGATCAGCATTTCCTGCCAGTCGACGGCGAGCGGCAAGAGACCCATCACGAGGAAGCGCACGGCCCACGCGAACGCCGCGACCTTCGGGCCGCCGCCGGTGAGCAGGGTCATTGCCGTTGGCGCGCCCTGATAGACGTCAGGCACCCACATGTGGAACGGCACCGCGCCCATCTTGAACGCCACGCCCGCGACAACGAACACCACGCCGAACAGCAGCACGATGTCGTTGATGTGGCCCGACGCCACGGCCTTGAGCACCTCGTTCAGTTCGAGCGAGCCGGTCGCGCCGTAGAGCATCGAGATGCCGTACAGCAGGAAGCCCGAAGCAAGCGCGCCCAGCACGTAGTACTTCATCGCGGCTTCGTTCGACTGGCCGGTGTCGCGGCGAATCGCGATCACGGCGTAGAGCGAGAGCGACATCAGCTCGAGGCCGAGATAGAGCGTGAGGAAGTTGTTGCCCGAGATCATGACGATCTGGCCGAGCAGCGAGAACATGCCAAGCAGGAAGAACTCGCCCCGGAACAGGTCCCGGTCTTCCAGGTACTTGCGCGAGTAGACGATCGACACGGCGTAGCCGAGCGACACGACCGCTTTCATCGCGCTGGCGAACGCGTCGACCACGTACATGCGCGAGAAGTAGTAATACACGTGCGGATCGAACGCGTTCATCGCGAACCAGATGCCGGCCACGAGCGTGGACAGCAACGCGATGTAGTACGTCGTCTTGCGGCCCGAGGGACCGGTGAACGTGT
Source organism: Paraburkholderia acidipaludis NBRC 101816 (assembly GCF_000684975.1). Classification (GTDB taxonomy): domain Bacteria; phylum Pseudomonadota; class Gammaproteobacteria; order Burkholderiales; family Burkholderiaceae; genus Paraburkholderia; species Paraburkholderia acidipaludis. Next base: position 20,553 of record NZ_BAXZ01000011.1, read on the forward strand.
CGTTGAGCCACGCGACGATGATGGCGGTCATCACCAGCGCGTCGGGCAGCAGTGCGTTCATAGGGGCGTTTGGCATGATCTTTAAGTCCTCCGCTCGGTGTTACTGTGACAGCGGCAGCTTCGACACTGCGACGTGAGAGAGGAGGTTATCCACTGAAACGTGCATCACATCGGTAAAGGGCTTCGGGTAGATGCCCATGAAAAGCGTCAGCAGCGCGAGCACTGCCAGCATGAAGTACTCGCGGCGGTCGATGTCCTTCAGCTCGCGGACGTGATCGTTCACGACCGCGCCGAAGTACACGCGCTTGTACATCCACAACGTATAGGCCGCGCCGAGTATCAGCGTGAACGCTGCCGCGAACGCGATCCAGAAGTTGAACTGCACGGCCGCCAGAATCACCATGAACTCGCCGACGAATCCCGACGTGCCCGGCAGGCCGCAGTTGGCCATGGCGAACAGCATCACGAGCGCGGCGAACTTCGGCATCGTGTTGACGACGCCGCCGTAGTCGGAGATCTGGCGCGTATGCATGCGGTCGTACAGCACGCCGATGCAAAGGAACATCGCGCCCGAAACGAAGCCGTGCGAGATCATCTGGATGATCGCGCCTTCCATCGCCAGTTGCTGGGACGGGCCGAACATAAAGAAGCCGAGCGTGACGAATCCCATGTGGGCGATCGACGAGTACGCCACCAGCTTCTTCATGTCCGCCTGCACCATTGCGACCAGTCCGATATAGATGACCGCAATGAGTGACAGCGTGATGATGAACGGCGCGAGATAGTGACTCGCGTCGGGCGTGATGGGCAGCGAAAAGCGCAGAAAACCGTACGCGCCGAGCTTCAGCATGATCGCGGCCAGCACGACCGAGCCGCCCGTGGGCGCCTCCACGTGTGCGTCCGGCAGCCACGTATGGATCGGGAACATCGGCACCTTCACCGCGAAGGCAAAGAAGAACGCGATGAAGAGCAGGATCTGCGGCGTCATGTGGAGCTTCGCGGCCTGCCACGTGGCGAGGTCGAACGTGTGCGTCTCGCGGTACATGTACAGCAGCGCGACCAGCATCAGCAACGAGCCGGCCAGCGTATAGAGAAAGAACTTGAACGCCGCGTACACGCGATTCGGGCCGCCCCAGATACCGATGATGATGTACATCGGAATCAGCGTGGCTTCGAAGAACACGTAGAACAACAGACCGTCGGCGGCGCAGAAAACGCCGATCATCAGGCCCGACAGGATCAGGAACGCCGCATAGTACTGCGCGACGTTCCTCTGGATAACCTGCCAGCCCGCGATCACGACGATCACGGTCATGAGCGACGTCAGCACGACGAACCACATCGCGATGCCGTCGATGCCCAAGTGATAACTAATATTGAACCGCTCGATCCAGACCGACTTCTCCTCGAACTGCAGGGCAGCCGTGGTCGTGTCGAAGCCCGAAACGAGCGGAAGCGTGACAAGGAAACTCAGCACAGAACCGATGAGCGCGAGCCAGCGGTCCGCGCTCGAGCTCCGCAGGGAGCCCACTACAAGAACTACGATGCCGAACAGGATCGGCAGCCAGATCGCAATACTTAGAATCGGATATGCATGCATTCAGTTTCCCTCGCCTTATTTGCCGCCGAGCGTTACAAACAGGGTCAGGAGGCCGAGCATACCAATGATCATGGCGAATGCGTAGTGGTAAATGTAGCCGGATTGCAGGAATCGAATAACAGTTGCAAACCAGCCGATAAACTTGGCGCTCCCGTTCACGACGCCGTCGATCACGACGACATCGCCCTCCTTCCACAGACCGCGACCGATCGCGACCGCTCCGCGAGCGAAGACGATTTCGTTGATCTTGTCGAGGTAATACGCGTTAGCCAGCAGCTTGTAGACCGGCGAGAAAGTGCGCGACACGACGGCCGGCAGATCCGGGCGCTTCATATAGAAGAACCACGCCACCACCACGCCCGCGAGCGCGAGCCACACCGGCAGGCCGGAGAACGCATGCGCGCCCATCGCGGCCCAACCCTGGAATTCCTGCCCCATGTCGGCAAGTCCCGGATGGTTCTGGCCGATGAAGATAACGTTCTGGAACGCCACGCCAGGCGAGAAGAACCCGCCGTAAAGCAACGGCTGGATCGCGTACGCGCCGGAGATGATCGAAGGAATCGCGAGCAGGACGAGCGGCACCCAGATCACCCACGGCGACTCGTGCGGCTCGTGCGCGTGGTGATCGTCGTGGTCGTGGCCATGATCGCCGTGTGCCGCCGCCTGCGCCGCTTCGATGCCCATCGGCGACTCGGGATGCTTCGGACCGCGGAAGCGCTCGGCGCCATGGAACACGAGGAAATACATGCGGAACGAGTACAACGCCGTCACGAACACGCTCGCGACCACCGCGAAGTACGCGAAGCCGGAACCCGGCAGGTGCGAGACCTTCACCGCGTCGATGATCGAATCCTTCGAATAGAAGCCCGAGAAGAACGGCGTACCGATCAGCGCGAGCGAACCGACCAGCGAGGTGATCCACGTGATCGGCATGTACTTGCGCAGGCCGCCCATGTTGCGCATGTCCTGGTCGTGATGCATGCCGATGATGACCGAACCCGCGCCGAGGAACAGCAGCGCCTTGAAGAAGGCGTGCGTCATCAGGTGGAAGATCGCGACCGGATAGGCGGAAACGCCGAGCGCCACCGTCATGTAGCCGAGCTGCGAAAGCGTGGAGTACGCGACCACACGCTTGATGTCGTTCTGGACGACGCCGAGGAAGCCCATGAAGAGCGCGGTGATGGCGCCGATCACGACGATGAACGAGAGCGCCGTGTCCGAAAGCTCGAAGAGCGGCGACATGCGCGCGACCATGAAGATACCGGCCGTCACCATCGTTGCCGCGTGAATCAGCGCGGAGATCGGCGTGGGGCCTTCCATCGAGTCGGGCAGCCAGACGTGCAGCGGGAACTGCGCCGACTTGCCCATTGCGCCGATGAAGAGGCAGATACAGGCCACCGTGAGCAGATTCCAGTCGGTGCCCGCGAACGTCAGCGTGGACAGCTCGTGACCCTTCGCGAACACGTCGCTGTAGTTCAGCGAACCGCCGTAGGCGAGCAGGAGGCCGATGCCGAGCAGGAAGCCGAAGTCGCCCACGCGGTTCACGAGGAACGCCTTCAGGTTCGCGTAGATGGCGCTTTCACGCTTGAAGTAGAAGCCGATCAGCAGGTACGAGACGAGGCCCACCGCTTCCCAGCCGAAGAACAGCTGCAGGAAGTTGTTGCTCATCACGAGCATCAGCATCGAGAACGTGAACAGCGCGATGTACGAGAAGAAGCGCTGGTAGCCGTCCTCGTCCGCCATGTAGCCGATGGTGTAGATGTGCACCATCAGCGACACGAAGGTCACGATGACCATCATGAGCGCCGTGAGCGAGTCGACGAGGAAGCCCACTTCGAACTTCAACCCGCCAACCGACATCCATTCGTACACGGTCGCGTTGAAGCTCGCGCCGCCGAGCACGTCGAGCAGCGTGATGCACGAGAGCACGAACGCGATCGCGACGCCGAGAATGGTGACCGTATGCGCACCCGCGCGGCCCACGGTCTTGCCGAAGAGACCGGCAATCAGCGAGCCAGCAAGCGGTGCCAGCGGAATCGCCAGCAACAGGGATTCGTTGAGTGTTGTTGCCATAGCAGCCTGCCTTAGCCTTTGAGCTGATCGAGATCCTCGACGTTGATCGTGTCGAGGCTGCGGAACAGAGTCACAAGAATAGCCAGACCAATCGCGGCTTCCGCGGCCGCAACCGTTAGCACGAAGAACACGAAAATCTGTCCGTGTATATCACCCAGATAGTGCGAGAACGCGACGAAATTCGTGTTCACCGCCAACAGCATCAGCTCGATCGCCATCAGGATGATGATGACGTTGCGCCGATTCAGGAAAATGCCGACGATCGAGATCGCGAAGAGGATCGCGCCGAGCACGAGATAATGGGCCAGGGTCAACATGGTTCGCTCCTCCGCGCTTAAGCCTTGGTACCGGCCGGGGCATCGCCCGCGGCGGCGCCGTCGGTTGCCTGCGCCGCTTCCGGCACTTCCTTCTCCGGCTGCATCTTCACGAGGCGCACGCGGTCCTGCCGGCGCACGCTCACCTGCTTCGCGACGTCCTGGCGCTTCGAGTCCTTCGGCTCGCGCACGGTCAGCGCGATCGCCGCGACGATCGCCACGAGCAGCACGAGACCCGCCACTTCGAAGGCGAAGATGTAGTCGGTGTAGATGATCTTGCCGATCAGGTGCGTGTTCGAGACCGCCGTTGCCGCCGCCGCCGAGGTATCGGGCACCGGCGTCGTGGTGGCGCCGTAGCCGTGCCAGAGGATCAGCGCGGTCTCGATCACGATGATCGCGCCCACCACGGTCGCCACCGGAATGAAGCGCTTGAAGTCGCGGCTCAGCACGTCGACGTTGATGTCCAGCATCATCACGACGAACAGGAACAGCACCATCACCGCGCCCACGTAGACGAGCACCAGCAGGATCGCGAGGAATTCGGCCTCGAGCAGCATCCAGATCGCGGCCGCGTTGAAGAACGCCAGGACGAGGAAGAGCGCCGACGCAACGGGGTTGCGCGACGTGATCACCTTCAGCCCTGACAACGTCAGCAGCAGCGCGAAGATGTAAAACAGGACGGTCGTGAATTCCATGATTACGGGTTCATCGTTGGGGCCATCGTAAGGCGGGTTGCGCGGCGCAGACTGGCGGCCAGACCAGGGAGCGTCGCGCCGCGGTGTTTCGGGCTGGGGAAAGGCGCCGTTTTCCGGCACAGCCCTTCCCCGCAGCCGGCCCCACCGCGGGCCGATGCAGCGTCAAACTGAAAATCAACGGTACGGTGCATCCGCTGCCTTGTTTGCTGCGATCTGCGCTTCGTAGCGATCGCCGACAGCCAGCAGCATTTCCTTCGTGAAATACAGATCGCCGCGCTTCTCGCCGTGATACTCGAGAATGTGCGTTTCGACGATCGAATCGACCGGGCAACTCTCTTCGCAGAAACCGCAGAAGATGCACTTCGTCAGGTCGATGTCGTAGCGCGTCGTGCGGCGCGTGTTGTCCTCGCGCACCTCGGATTCGATCGTGATCGCGAGCGCGGGACACACGGCTTCGCATAGCTTGCACGCGATGCACCGTTCTTCGCCATTTTCATAGCGGCGCAGCGCGTGCAGGCCGCGAAAGCGCGGCGAGATGGGTGTCTTTTCTTCCGGGAACTGCACGGTGAACTTGCGCTTAAAGGTATAACGGCCAGTCAGCGCGAGACCTTTGAGAATCTCGGTCAGAAAAAACGTCTTGAAGAAGTTTTGGATAGCGTTCATTGCGTCGCCCCTTATTTCCAGATGCTCAACGGCGACATGTACCAGAAGCCGACGACGATCAGCCACACCACGCAGACCGGAATGAACACTTTCCAGCCCAGACGCATGATCTGGTCATAACGGTAGCGCGGCAAGGTCGCGCGCGCCCAGATGAACACCGAAAGGAGACAGAAGACCTTCAGCACGAGCCAGAACACGCCCGGGATGAAGTCGAGGAAACCGAACGGCGCGCTCCAGCCGCCGAGGAACAGCACCGAAGCCAGCGCCGAGATCACGATCATGTTGATGTACTCGGCGAGGAAGAACAGCGCGAACGCCATCCCCGAGTAGTCGATCATGTGGCCCGCGACGATTTCCGACTCCCCTTCCACCACGTCGAACGGGTGGCGGTTCGTCTCAGCCAGGCCCGAGATGAAGTAGACGACGAACATCGGCAGGAGCGGCAGCCAGTTCCACGAGAGGAACGTGATGCCCCAGCTCGCGAACATGCCGCGCATCTGGCCCTGGACGATGTCCGAGAGGTTCAGGCTGCCCGAGACCATCAGCACGACGACGAGCGCGAAGCCCATCGCGATTTCATACGAGACCATCTGCGCCGCGGCACGCATGGCGCCGAGAAACGCGTACTTCGAGTTCGACGCCCAGCCTGCGAGAATCACGCCGTACACGCCGATCGACGAGATCGCCATCACGTAGAGCAGGCCCGCGTTGATGTTGCCGAGCACCGCGCCCGCCTGGAACGGGATCACGGCCCACACGGCGAAGGCCGGCACCACCACCATGATCGGCGCGACCATGTAGATCCAGCGGCTGGCCTGCGCGGGCTGGATGACTTCCTTGAGCAGCAGCTTCAGCACGTCGGCGATCGGCTGCAGGAGACCGGCAGGGCCCACGCGGTTCGGACCGAGGCGCACGTGCATCCAGCCGATCAGCTTGCGCTCCCAGAGGATCAGGTACGCCACGCACAGCAGGATCACCACCGCGACGACGAGAATGCGCACCAGCGCCCACACGGTGGGCCATGCCAAGCCGAGCAGCTGGCTGCCGCCTGCATTGATCGTATCGAACAAGCTCATTTAGGCCTTCTCCACCAGCAGTTCACCGAACAGGCTGCCGAGCTGCGCGCCGGCCGGCGTTGCCGCCGACACGCGCACCACCGTCGGCGCAAGATTCGCATCGCGCGTAGCCGGCGCCGTGACCGACAGGTCGTCCTGACGCACGCGCACCGCATCGCCTTCCCTCAGACCGAGCTGGTCGAACAGCGCGGCAGGCAGGCCGACTGTGTTGGCCACGCGCGCGGCCGTCGTGAGCTGCAGCGACTCGGCGCGGCGCACGAGCGGGTCGGCGTGGTAAATCGGCACGTCGGAAATGCGCTCGAAGCGGCCTTCTGCTGCCTTCGCCGCGGCGCCCTTCGCGACCGGTGCACCCGCCTTGTTCGAGAGGTGCTGCGAGAAATCGCCATCGCCCAGTGCCTTGCGGCGCACTTCTTCCGACGTGTCGTATTCGAAGCCGTGGGCGCCCAGCAGCGTGCCCAGCACGCGCAGCACCTTCCATGCGGGACGCGTCTCGCCAAGCGGACGCACCACGCCGTTGAACGGCTGCACCGTGCCTTCGGCGTTCACGAACGTGCCGGCGGTCTCGGTGTACGGCGCGATCGGCAGCAGCACGTCGGCGTATTCCAGGCCCGTCTTGAACGGCGAGAACATCACGACCATTTCGGCCTGGCCGAGCGCGGCGCGCGCCACGGCCGGATTCGCCGTGTCGAACTCCGGTTCGACGTTGAGCAGCAGATAACCCTTGCGCGGCTGTTCGAATGCTTCGCGTGCATTCAGGCCGCCGTTGCCCGGCAGTGCGCCCACGAGATACGCGCCAACCGTGTTGCCCGCTTCGGTGAGGAAGCCGAGCGTCGCGCCGGTCGTTTCGGCAATGAACTGCGCCGCGGCGTGCAAGCGCGCGAAATCCGGATGCTGGACGGCGGCATTGCCGAGCAGCACGAAGCGGCGCTCACCGCTCGCAAGCGAAGCGGCGACCTGCTTCGCGCCGTCACTCGCCTGCGTGCCCGCGAAGGCTTCCGGCAATGCGACGCCCTTGGCCTCGGCTGCGGCGGCGGCAATGCCGGCCAGCTCGTCGAGCCATGCCGAAGGCGCGGCGACGATGCGTTGCGCGCCCGGAATCAGCGAGCCGTCGGCCGTAGCCTGCAGCAGCGCGACCTGGGCACCGCCCTTCGCGGCCTGACGCAAGCGCGCAGCGAAGAGTGCGTGGTCGCGGCGCAGGAACGAGCCGATCACGAGAGCGGAATCGGCATACGACAGATCGGCGATCTTCGTGCCGAGCCACGGCGCGCCCGTCACCGGCGCCGAGAAGTCGCTCTGGCGCAGGCGGAAGTCGACGTTCGGCGTGCCGATCGCGTCCGCGAGCTGCTTGAGCAGGTAGAGTTCTTCCGTCGTGCTGTGCGGGCTGGCCAGCGCGGCGATCATGTTCTCGCCGTGCTCGTCGCTGATGCCGTTGATGCCCTTCACAACGTAATCGAGCGCCGTCTGCCAGTCGGTTTCAACCCACTCGCCGCCCTGCTTGATCATCGGGCGGGTCAGGCGGTCCTCGCTGTTCAGGCCTTCATACGAGAAGCGGTCCTTGTCCGAGATCCAGCACTCGTTGATCGCTTCGTTTTCGTACGGCAGCACGCGCATCACGCGGTTGTTCTTGACCTGGACGATGAGGTTCGCGCCGGTCGAGTCGTGCGGGCTCACCGACTTGCGGCGCGAGAGCTCCCACGTGCGCGCCGAGAAGCGAAACGGCTTGCTCGTGAGCGCGCCGACCGGGCACACGTCGATCATGTTGCCCGAGAGTTCCGAGTCCACCGTCTTGCCGACGAACGACGTGATTTCCGAGTGTTCGCCGCGGCCGAGCATGCCGAGCTCCATCACGCCGGCAATCTCGTCGCCAAAGCGCACGCAGCGCGTGCAGTGGATGCAGCGCGACATCTCTTCCATCGAGATGAGCGGGCCCACGTTCTTGTGGAACACCACGCGCTTTTCTTCGCTGTAGCGCGAAGCCGACTTGCCGTAGCCCACGGCCAGATCCTGCAGCTGGCATTCGCCGCCCTGGTCGCAGATCGGGCAGTCGAGCGGGTGGTTGATCAGCAGGAACTCCATCACGGCTTGCTGGCCCTGCACGGCCTTTTCGGACGACGTGCGCACGACCATGCCCTGGGACACCGGGGTCGCGCAGGCAGGCACGGCCTTCGGCATCTTCTCGACATCGACAAGACACATCCGGCAGTTGGCCGCAATCGACAGCTTCTTGTGATAGCAGAAGTGCGGGATGTAGGTGTCCACCCGCTGCGCGGCCTGGATCACCATGCTGCCCTCGGGCACATGCACCTTCTTGCCGTCTATTTCAAGTTCAACCATGATGGTTAATCGTCCCTAACCTGTTACCGCGCTGTTACCGCTCAATCACGCTTTCACGCCTGTCGCGGTCTGCCCCGTTGCATCCTGCTACGCGGCTCGCGCCCAACGTGCTCGCCTCTCGTTTCGCCTGCCTTTGCCGTCGGGCACCTTCAGGCGGCCACCGTCTCCGACGCCGCGTGCGAGTCGGCATGTCCGCCGACGAGGCAACGCTTGTTATGCACGTGATATTCGAATTCGTCCCAGTAATGCTTGAGCATGCCGCGCACGGGCATGGCCGCCGCATCGCCGAGCGCACAGATCGTACGGCCCATGATGTTGCCCGCCACCGAGTTCAGCAAGTCCAGGTCTTCCTGGCGGCCAAGGCCGTGCTCGATGCGATGAACCACACGATAGAGCCAGCCCGTGCCTTCGCGGCACGGCGTGCACTGGCCGCACGACTCTTCGTAATAGAAGTACGAGAGGCGCAGCAGCGAGCGCACCATGCAGCGCGTTTCGTCCATGACGATGACCGCGCCCGAGCCGAGCATCGAGCCCTGCTTGGCGATCGAGTCATAGTCCATGTCGGTCTGCATCATGATGTCGCCCGGAATGACCGGCGCCGACGAGCCGCCCGGAATCACGGCCTTGAGCTTCTTGCCGCCGCGCATGCCGCCGGCGAGCTCCATGAGCGTCGCGAACGGGGTGCCGAGCGGGATCTCGTAGTTGCCCGGACGCTCCACGTCGCCCGAGATCGAGAAGATCTTCGTGCCGCCGTTGTTCGGCTTGCCGAGCTCCATGTACGTCTGCGGGCCGACCGTCAGCAGGAACGGCACCGCCGCGAACGTCTCGGTATTGTTGATCGTGGTGGGCTTGCCGTACACGCCGAAGCTCGCCGGGAACGGCGGCTTGAAGCGCGGCTGGCCCTTCTTGCCTTCCAGCGACTCGAGCAGCGCGGTTTCCTCGCCGCAGATGTACGCGCCGTAACCGTGGTGCGCGTGCAGCTGGAACGAGAAGTCCGTGCCCAGAATATTGTCGCCGAGCAAGCCCGCCTGGCGCGCTTCTTCAAGCGCAGCCTCGAAGCGGCGATAGACCTCGAAGATCTCGCCGTGGATGTAGTTGTAGCCCACGGTGATGCCCATCGCATACGCGCCGATGGCCATCCCCTCGATCACGGCATGCGGGTTCCAGCGCAGGATGTCGCGATCCTTGAACGTGCCGGGCTCGCCCTCGTCCGAGTTGCAGACCAGGTACTTCTGGCCCGGGAACTGGCGCGGCATGAAACTCCACTTCAGGCCGGTCGGAAAGCCCGCGCCGCCGCGGCCGCGCAGACCACCGGCCTTCACGTCGGCGATCACCTGCTCGGGCGGAATCTTCTCTTCGAGAATGCGGCGCAGCTGCTTGTAGCCGCCGCGCGCAACGTAGTCTTCGAGGTGCCAGTTCTCGCCGTTCAGGCCCGCGAGAATCAGCGGTTTGATGTGACGGTCGTGCAACGAAGTCATTTCGAAAGCTCCTCGAGCAACTGGTCGATCTTCTCGCGGCTCATGAAGCTGCACATGCGATGGTTGTTCACGAGCAGCACCGGTGCGTCGCCGCACGCGCCCATGCACTCGCCCTCCTTGAGGGTGAATTTGCCGTCGGACGTGGTCTCGCCGAAGTCGATGCCAAGCTTTTGCTTCAGGTATTCGGCGGTCGCTTCGGCGCCGCCATGGGGGCCGAGCTGGCACGGCAGGTTCGTGCAGAGCGTGATCTTGTGCTTGCCGACCGGCCTCGTCTCGAACATCGTGTAGAACGTGGCGACCTCCTGGACCGCGACAGGCGGCATGCCGAGGTAGTCGGCGACGAACTGCATGAGCTCGGGCGACAGCCAGCCATGCTCTTCCTGAGCAACGGCCAGGGCCGCCATGACGGCGGACTGTTTCTGATCGGCGGGATACTTCGTCAGCGCGCGATCGATTTCTTTCAGGCCTTCAGCTGAGATCATTTTCAGACACGACTCTTTCAATTCCTACCGTTTCGATTCCCGCCAGACACAAACCCGCCGCGCGTTACGTGTACCTGCTCGCTGCGACAGACGTGGCGTTCCCGGTATTTCGCCGTGCGCCCTTCCCCATCGGGCGCGCCGGCAGTTTGCCGCCTAGCGGTCGATTTCCCCGAACACGATGTCCTGCGTGCCGATGATCGTGACCGCGTCGGCAATCATGTGCCCGCGCGCCATTTCGTTCAGCGCGGACAGGTGAGCGTAACCCGGCGCACGGATCTTCAGACGATACGGCTTGTTTGCGCCATCCGACACCAGGTAGATGCCGAATTCCCCCTTCGGATGCTCGACGGCGGCATAGGCCTCGCCCTCGGGCACATGGAAACCCTCGGTGAAGAGCTTGAAGTGGTGAATCAGCTCTTCCATGTTCGACTTCATGTTCACGCGCGAAGGCGGCGCAATCTTATGATTGTCGACCATCACGGGACCGGGATTCTTGCGCAACCACTCAATGCACTGTTTCGCAATGCGGGTGGACTGACGCATTTCCTCGACCCGGACCAGATAGCGGTCGTAGCAGTCGCCGTTCACGCCCACCGGAATATCGAAATCCATCTGGTCATAAACTTCGTACGGCTGCTTCTTGCGCAGATCCCATTCGATGCCCGAACCGCGCAGCATCGCACCCGTCAGGCCGAGCTGCATGGCCCGCTCCGGGGTCACCACGCCGATGCCGACGAGACGCTGCTTCCAGATGCGGTTGTCGGTAAGGAGCGTTTCGTACTCGTCGACACAGCCCGGGAAGCGCGTGAAGAAGTCGTCGATGAAGTCCAGCACCGAGCCCTGGCGCGCTTCGTTCATGCGCGCGAGCGCCTTCTCGTTGTGGATCTTCGACGCCTTGTATTGCGGCATCGCGTCAGGCAGGTCGCGATAGACGCCGCCCGGACGGTAGTAGGCCGCGTGCATGCGCGCGCCCGACACCGCCTCGTACACGTCCATCAGGTCTTCGCGCTCGCGGAACGCGTAGAGAAACACCGCCATCGCGCCGACGTCGAGCGCGTGCGAGCCGATCCACATGAGGTGGTTCAGCACGCGGGTGACTTCGTCGAACAGCACGCGGATGTACTTCGCGCGCACCGGCGGCTCGATGCCGAGCAGCTTTTCGATCGCGAGCACGTAACCGTGCTCGTTGACCATCATCGACACGTAGTCGAGTCGGTCCATGTACGGCACCGACTGAATGAAGGTCTTGTTTTCAGCGAGCTTTTCGGTCCCGCGGTGCAGAAGGCCGATGTGCGGATCGGCGCGCTGGATCACTTCTCCGTCGAGCTCGAGCACGAGACGCAGCACGCCGTGTGCTGCCGGGTGCTGCGGGCCGAAGTTGAGCGTGTAGTTCTTGATCTCTGACATGCGACCCTCTTACTGTTTCTTCAGACCGCCGTACCGATCCTCACGGATCACGCGCGGCGTGATTTCACGCGGCTCGATCGTCACCGGCTGATAGACCACGCGCTTCTGCTCCGGGTCGTAACGCATTTCGACGTAGCCCGAGATCGGGAAGTCCTTGCGGAACGGATGGCCGATGAAGCCGTAGTCGGTAAGGATGCGGCGCAGGTCGGGGTGGCCGTCGAACACGATGCCAAACAGGTCGAACGCCTCGCGCTCGTACCAGTTCGCCGAGTTCCAGATCTCGAAGACCGACGGCACGATCGGCACCTCGTCGTCCGGCGCGAATACGCGCAGGCGCAGGCGCCAGTTATGCGTGATCGAGAGCAGTTGCGACACGGCGGCAAAGCGCGGGCCGTCCCACGCCCCGTCGCCGTAAGTCTGATAGTCCACCCCGCTAACGTCGATGAGCTGCTCGAAGCGCAGCGTGGGGTTGTCGCGCAGATCCTTCGCGACATCGAGGCAGTCGCCCGCTTTCACGACCAGCGTGAGTTCGCCGAGCGCCTCGGTGAGGCTGACGATACGCGCGCCAAGAGCCGCTTCGAGGTTCGCTTTCAGGGTCTCGAGTTTGCTTGCCATATTGTGGGAGGCACGCGGCCTTTATTGACGTGCGATGGTATTGGTGCGGCGGATCTTCGCCTGCAGCTGGATCACCCCGTAGACCAAAGCTTCCGCGGTGGGCGGGCAACCCGGCACGTAGACGTCGACCGGCACGATGCGGTCGCAGCCGCGCACGACCGAGTACGAGTAGTGGTAGTAACCACCGCCGTTGGCGCACGACCCCATCGAGATCACCCAGCGCGGCTCGGCCATCTGGTCGTAGACCTTGCGCAGCGCGGGCGCCATCTTGTTGCAGAGCGTGCCGGCGACGATCATGACGTCGGACTGGCGCGGGCTGGGACGGAACACCACCCCGAAACGGTCGAGGTCGTAGCGGGCCGCACCCGCATGCATCATCTCGACCGCGCAACACGCGAGCCCGAACGTCATCGGCCACAGCGAGCCGGTGCGCGTCCAGTTGATCAGTTTGTCGGCCGTAGTGGTGACAAACCCTTCCTTCAAGACCCCTTCGATACTCATGTGTTTTCCACTCCAGACGGACAGCCCGCAGTGTGCCTGTAGAGCCGCCCTTACGCTATCCGGCGATTAACCCGTCACTCCCAGTCGAGACCACCTTTCTTCCAGATGTAGGCGAAGCCCAGCAGGAATTCGAGCAGGAACAGCATCATCGACAGGAAACCCGGCCAGCCGATGTCACGCAGGGCCACACCCCACGGAAACAGGAACGCCGTTTCGAGATCGAAGATGATGAAAAGGATGGCAACCAGGTAGTAGCGTACGTCGAACTTCATCCGCGCGTCTTCGAACGCTTCAAAGCCGCACTCGTAAGGTGAGTTCTTTTCGCTGTCTGGCCGGTTGGGGCCGAGGATCTTGCCGATGGTGACCAGCGCTACGCCCAGACCAAGACCTACGAGGAGGAACAACAGGACAGGGTAATAGGCAGCGAGGTTCAAGGCTATCCTCTATCGGTTGGTTCAGGGTTCCGCAGAACATGTCGCTCCGCGGGGTTACTTCACGTACTTCGCGCTGCGAACAATAAACGAACACGACGTCAGAAGCAAAAATGCCAGCCCGAGCTGAAGCAAGTGGCTGGCATTTTGTAGAATAACATTGGTGCCGACGGCGAGACTCGAACTCGCACAGCTTTCGCCACTACCCCCTCAAGATAGCGTGTCTACCAATTTCACCACGTCGGCACTGCATGCAATCCGGGAGGACAATTTTGTTGAAACCCACGAATCGCTTCAAGACTTAAATTCTAACTTGCCTCAGCGATTTGTTCAATGCACAAAAACAAGTTTTTCCAGATTTATTTCGGCACATCGTTACCCGGAGCCGAGCCTGCCGGAGCACTAGCCGTTGCCGGCGACGCTGCTGCCGGAGCGGATGCGACAGGCGCTGAAACCGCTGCATTTGCAGACGCAGCAGCCGGAGCCGAGGCTACGACGGGGGCGGGAGCCGCTGCGCCCAACACACCAGCCGAAGGCTTCGCATGATACGACCCCAAGTAGGTTAATGCAAGGGTCGAGGCAAAAAAGACCGTGGCGAGAACCGCGGTCGTACGCGAGAGAAAATTCGCGGAACCGCTTGCGCCAAACAGGCTGCCCGACGCGCCGCTACCGAATGCGGCACCCATGTCCGCGCCCTTGCCATGCTGGAGCAGCACGAGGCCGATTACCCCGATCGCCGACAGAAGCTGAACGACGATAATCAACGTTTTCAAATACAGCATCACACTCACCTGAGTCCTGGTTGAACGCAAGCCGGGTCACGGCCTGCGCATACGCGCCCCGCACGCTCATTCAAGAGCGCGGGCGCAACTTCCTAGCCCTTTAACCCGCGACATCCGCGCCCGCCGCAGCAGCCGCGCAAATCGCGAGAAAATCTCCTGCCTTCAACGAAGCGCCGCCGATCAAGCCGCCGTCGATGTCGGTCTGGCGGAACAGCTCCGCCGCATTCTCCGGCTTCACGCTGCCGCCGTAGAGCAACAGTACGCCAGCCGCCTGCGCACTCTTCGCCGCAAGCCGCGCGCGCAAGAAGGCATGCACCTGCTGCGCCTGTTCCGACGTCGCGCTCCGGCCCGTGCCGATGGCCCAGACCGGTTCGTACGCCACAACGATACGCGCGGCCTCGTCTGTCGTCAGCACGGCCAGCACGGCATCGAGCTGCGCGCCGACCACCTTCTCAGTCGCGCCCGATTCGCGCTCTTCGAGCGTCTCGCCCACGCAGACAATGGGCGTGAGCCCCGCTGCCAACGCGCGCTGCGCCTTCGCCGCCACGAGATCCGAGCTTTCGCCGTGACAGGCGCGCCGTTCCGAGTGGCCGACGATCGCATATGCGGCCTCGAAGTCGGCGACCATGCCTGCCGCAACCTCACCGGTGTACGCGCCCTGCTCGTGCGCCGAAATGTCCTCCGCCCCCCAGGCTACCCGGCTGCCGCCAAGCAGCGCCTGAGCCTGCGCGAGATACGGGTGCGGCACACACACGCCGACACGCACCTCCAGCGGCAGCGTCTCGGCGCCACGCGCAACACCTTCGAGCAGCGCCGCGTTGACCGCGAGGCGACCATGCATCTTCCAGTTACCGACTACCAGCTTCGCTCGTTGATTCGACATTGTTTCGGTTGCTGTTAAAAGCGGGCGCAAAACACGCAATTTTACTGCGCGAAATCGAAATGGGTCAAACCGCGACGCATCGTTCGCGCCCTTTGTCATCCATAAGGGCGGCGAAATTCAGCCCTGCTGCTCCTGATCGCCCCAATCGAGCACGATCTTGCCGATATGTTCGCTGCTTTCCATGAGCGCATGGGCCTCGGCCGCCTGCGCCGCGGGAAACACGCGGAACACGACCGGCTTGATATGGCCCTCCTCGATCAGCGGCCACACGCGCTCCTTCAGGTCGCGCGCAATCCGCGCCTTGAAATCGACGGGCCGGGCGCGCAGCGTCGACCCCGTAATCGTCAGTCGCCGACGCATGATCTCGGGCAGATTGATCTCGGCTTTCGCGCCGCCTAGCGTCGCGATCAGGACAATGCGGCCACCGTCGGCCAGCGCGGTCAGCTCGCGCGGCATATAGCCGCCGCCCACCATGTCGAGGATCACGTCCACGCCGCGATCGTTCGTGAGTGCCTTCACCACGTCGACGAAATCTTCGCTGCGATAGTTGATCGCCCGTTCCGCGCCCAGTTGCTCGCAGGCGCGGCACTTGTCGTCGGAGCCCGCCGTGACGAAGACGCGATAACCGAGCGCATGCGCCATCTGGATCGCCGCCACGCCGATGCCGCTCGAACCGCCCTGCACGAGCAGCGTCTCGTTCGCGCCACCCTCGCCCGCGCCAAGCTGGCCGCGCTGGAACACGTTCGTCCAGACCGTGAAGAAGGTTTCCGGCAGCGATGCGGCCTCGATGTCCGAGAGCCCCTTCGGCACCGGCAGGCACTGGCCGAGCGGCGCCACGGCGTATTCGGCGTAGCCGCCGCCCGCGATCAGCGCGCATACGCGGTCGCCACTCTTCAGGCCGAACGGATTGTTCTTCTCGTCGATCGTCCCGCCGACGATTTCACCCGCCACCTCCAGCCCCGGCAGGTCGGAGACACCCGGCGGAGGCGCATAGGAACCCTTGCGCTGGAACACGTCGGGCCGGTTCACGCCCGCCGCCGCGACCTTGATCAGCACTTCGCCCGGCTTCGGCTCGGGCATGGGACGCTCGGTCAGCTTGAGCACGTCCGGCGCACCAAATTCGGTAATCTCGACAGCCTTCATCTCGCGTCCCCCTGAGTCTGGATGGCATTGCGCACGCGGCGCCCGCTCCATGCATGAGCAATGCCATACAGACATTCCATCATGAAAAACGGCCGGCGCGCCAAAGCGCTGCCGGCCGTTACAGGCTACCGCATTATTGCTGCGGCTCGCCTTGCGGTGCACTGCCGCCGTTGCCGCCATTGGCGGCTGCCTCGTTCAGCAGCGCCTTGGCCGACAGGCGCACGCGGCCCTTCTCGTCCGTCTGGATGACCTTGACCTTCACGATCTGGCCTTCCTTCAGATAGTCGTTGATGTCCTTGATGCGCTCGTTGGCGATCTCGGAGATGTGCAGGAGACCATCCTTGCCCGGCAGCAGGTTCACGATCGCGCCGAAGTCCAGCAGCTTGAGGACCGGACCTTCGTAGATCTGACCCACCTCGACTTCGGCCGTGATGTTTTCGATGCGCTTCTTCGCTTCGGCCATGCCTTCGCTCGACGTGCTCGCGATGGTCACGACGCCGTCGTCGGAGATGTCGATCGTCGTGCCGGTTTCTTCCGTCAGCGCGCGGATCACCGAACCGCCCTTGCCGATCACGTCGCGGATCTTTTCCGGGTTGATCTTGACGGTGATCATGCGCGGCGCGTAAGCCGACAATTCCGTGTTCACGCCCGAAACGGCCGAGGTCATCTTGCCGAGGATGTGCATGCGGCCTTCCTTCGCCTGTGCGAGCGCGACCTGCATGATTTCCTTGGTGATGCCCTGGATCTTGATGTCCATCTGCAGCGCGGTCACGCCGGCTTCCGTACCCGCCACCTTGAAGTCCATGTCGCCGAGGTGATCTTCGTCGCCAAGGATGTCGGTCAGCACGGCAAACTTGTTGCCTTCGAGGATCAGGCCCATCGCAATGCCCGCGACGTGCGCCTTCATCGGCACGCCGGCGTCCATCAGCGCGAGGCAGCCGCCGCACACCGAAGCCATCGACGACGAACCGTTCGACTCGGTGATTTCCGAGACCACACGGATCGAGTAGCCGAACTCTTCGGCGCTCGGCAGGCACGCGACGAGCGCGCGCTTCGCGAGACGGCCGTGGCCGATTTCACGGCGCTTCGGCGAACCCACGCGGCCCGTTTCGCCGGTCGCGAACGGGGGCATGTTGTAGTGGAGCATGAAGCGGTCGCGGTACTCGCCTTCGAGCGCGTCGATGATCTGCTCGTCGCCCTTGGTGCCGAGCGTCGCCACGACCAGCGCCTGCGTCTCGCCGCGCGTGAAGAGGGCCGAGCCGTGCGTGCGCGGCAGGACGCCCGTGCGGATCTCGATCGGGCGCACGGTGCGCGTGTCGCGGCCGTCGATGCGCGGCTCGCCGTTCAGGATCTGCGAACGGACGATCTTCGCTTCGAGGTCGAACAGGATGTTGCCGACCGTGGCCTTGTCGGCCGCGGTCGTGCCGGCTGCCGCCGCTTCTTCTTCGAGCTTCTTCGAGGTTGCCGAATAGACTTCCTTCAGCTTGGTCGAACGCTGCTGCTTGTCGCGCAGTTGATACGCGGCCAGCAGTTCGTTGTAGGCGATGTCGGTGACGCGCGCGATCAGCGCCTCGTCCTTCGGTGCCGGCTGCCAGTCCCACTCGGCCTTGCCGCCGTCACGCACGAGTTCGTGGATGGCGTCGATGGCCGTTTGCATCTGCTCGTGGCCGAACACCACGGCGCCGAGCATCACGTCTTCCGGCAACTGGTCCGCTTCCGATTCCACCATCAGCACGGCGCGCTCGGTGCCGGCCACGACGAGGTCGAGGCGCGATTCCTTGATCTGGGCGCGCGTCGGGTTCAACACGTACTCGTTGTTGATGTAGGCGACGCGAGCGGCGCCCACCGGGCCGTTGAACGGCAGGCCCGAAATCGCCAGCGCGGCCGACGCGCCGATCAGCGCGGGAATGTCAGCCGGGATTTCCGGGTTGATCGACAGGACGTGGATCACGACCTGGACTTCGTTGTAATAGCCTTCCGGGAACAGCGGACGCAGCGGGCGGTCGATCAGGCGCGAGATCAGCGTTTCGCCTTCCGACGGACGGCCTTCGCGGCGGAAGAAACCGCCCGGGATCTTGCCGGCCGAGTAGGTCTTTTCGATGTAATCGACGGTCAGCGGGAAGAAGTCCTGACCCGGCTTGGCGGTCTTCGCGCCGACGACGGTCGCGAGCACGACGGTGTCTTCGACGTCGACGATGACGGCACCGCTTGCCTGACGGGCGATTTCACCCGTCTCGAGGCGCACATTGTGCTGGCCCCATTTGAATTCTTTCACGACTTTATTGAACATGGTCATGGTCTAGTCACTCCTTACTCGTTGTTATGCTGCGTGGCCTGCCATGGGCAGACGACACGGCAATACACGGACCGGTGCCGCGCAGGAAGAGGAGTGTTATGCCATTCCAGCGAATCGCGGGTTAGGCGTGCGCCCGGCGCGTGACCCGCTGGAATGACACAAAGCTCTGCCCCGTGGACCGGCCCTGCTGATGCTGCTGTTTTAGCGGTTTTTTAGCCGCTTATGCGACTCTGGTGCTGCCGATCCGGCCCATGCGCCACGCCTCGCGCGAGAGCGGTGCGGGGTGTCACGAAGCGGACCGTTCAAAAACAAAATGCCTGCATCAGTGGAACTGACACAGGCATCTTTCTGGAAGACCTTCCGGTTACTTGCGCAGACCCAGCTTTTCGATCAGCGCGCGGTAACGATCGGCGTCCTTGCCCTTCAGGTAGTCGAGCAGCTTGCGGCGGCGGCTCACCATGCGCAGCAGGCCACGGCGGCTGTGGTGATCCTTCGCGTGCGACTTGAAGTGGCCAGTCAGTTCGTTGATACGCGACGTGAGGAGGGCCACCTGAACTTCGGGCGAACCCGTGTCACCGGTGCCGCGCGCGAATTGCGCGACGATGTCGGACTTCTTGATATCTGCTACGGACATTTGCTTTTCCTTTAAAGCTAACGGGCGGTCACGGAAGAAAGGCCGTGCCGTGGATTTACTTCGCCGCGGGCTGCATTCAGGGATCACATCTTTTTGCGGCGAAGCGCGCATTGTAGCACAGGCCGGATTCGCCGCGAACCCAGGCGCCCTGCTCAGGGCCGATCCATGTGGCACGTCGTCGGCGGCACGGTCTGCTGCGGCGCCAATTCCCGCACCGTGCGGAAGCCGTAGCCCGAACCTTCGTTGTCGTAGCGCACGCCCGGCGTGCCCGCCTTGTCCATTTGCATCACATAAAGGGGTTGGATCACCTGATGGTCGTCGGCCCGCATCCACATCGGATGGAAGCCGCTTTCGTCGCCCATGAAACGCAGCCCTTCCAGCACCTTCGCCACCGTGGTCGGGTCGGCCGTGCCGGCCTGGGTCATAGCCTGCGCCAGCATCTCGACCAGCATCTCCACGCGCAGCAACGGGTAATCGTCCCGCGGCGCCGGGTAGCGCGCGCGGAATGCGGCATACCAGGCGTCGGAGGCGCTGCCGCCGGCATTCGGATGCCAGTCCGCCACCGCGATCACGCGCTTCACGCCCGCGTCGCCCAGCGCTGCCGGCGCGCCGAGGCTGTTGCCGTAGAACGTGTAGAACTTCGCGTCGAGCCCCTGTTCGCGCGCGGCTTTCACCAGCAGCGTGAGGTCGTCGCCCCAGTTGCCCGTGACGACGGCGTCGGCGCCGGAGGCGCGGATCTTCGCAATGTAAGGCGTGAAGTCCTTGACGCGGCCGATCGGGTGGAATTCGTCGCCCACGATCGCGATGTCCGGCCGCCGCCGGGTGAGCGCCGTGCGCGCGAGCGTGCTCACATCGTGACCAAAGCTGTAATCCTGGTTCAGCAGATAGACCCTCCTGATGGAGCGATCGGCGGCGATCACATCCGCGAGCGCATCCATGCGCATGCCGGCGTGAGCGTCGAAGCGGAAATGCCAGAAGCTGCAGTTCGCGTTCGTGAGCGCGGGGTCGTCGGCGGAATAGTTGAGGAAGACCTGGCGGTTATCCGGCTCGCGCGCGTTCTGGCGCTCGACGGCTGTCACGAGCGCCGCCGCCACCGCCGAGCTGTTGCCCTGAAGGACGAAGCCGATGTGCCGGTCGGCGGCGGCGTGCAACTGGATCAGCGCCGTCGCCGCGCTGCCCTTGCTGTCGAGCACGACCAGCTCGAGCGGATGCCGGCCGTCGCGCAGCGTCACGCCGCCGCGCGCGTTCACGCGCTCCACGCCGAAGCGAAGACTGCGCTCGACGGCGGCGCCGGCGTCGGCAAACGGTCCCGACATGCCCTCGATCAACGCGAGCTGGATCGGCGCGCCTGGCGGATCCTGCGCCTCGGCCGCCTGAGCGGACGACGCGCCCGCCGATGCGGCGACAAGTGCGACCCCAGGCGCAGCCCCAAGCGCGACCCCAAGCGCAGTCCCGAACGTCATCGCAAGCGCGATCACCTGTGCCCGCAGCCCCGTCGCCGCTCGACCGATTCGTGCCTTCATCCCCTCTTCCTCCAATGTCGCGCCCGCCCCCATGCGGCCCAATGCGATACCCGGCGCGGACGAAGCGCGGATCATAGGATGCGGGGTGTCAATGCCGCAAGCCCAGGCGCCATTGCGTGTCAAAATAGGGCATTGATAACAATGGCGTTCTTCGGAACATAGCCTTTGGGAGATTCCATGCTCAACCGCTTTACCCGCGCGCTGGCAGCCGGCCTCGGAGCGCTCGCGCTCGCCGGATGCGTGCAGCCTTGGCAGCGATTCCATACGGGCGACGACGCGCAGGCCGTGATCGCCCGCTTTGGGCCGCCGAGCGAAATCTATGACCTGCCGAACGGCGGCAAGCGCCTGATGTGGCCAACCCAGCCGATGGGCGAGACGACCGTCGCCGCCGACATCGACGCGGGCGGCAAGGTCGTGAACGTGCGCCAGGTGCTGCAAAACAGCGAGTTCTATCGCGCCGAGATCGGCAAGTGGACGCGCGCCGACGTGCTCGTGAACTTCGGCCGCCCCGAAGACACGTCCTACTACCCGTTGATGAAGCGGCAGACGTGGACGTACCGGTATCTGGACGACGACATCTGGTACATGCTCTACAGCTTCTACTTCGACGACGACGGCGTTCTTCGGCTCATGCAGAAGACGCCCGATCCGCTGCACGACCCGGACGAGCGCCGCGGTTTCTTCTAATCCGCGGCGATATCTCGCCCAAAAGCAAACCCCCCGCGCACTCATGCGCGGGGGGTTTGCCTTGCGCCCCGAGGCGGCAGACGCAACGGGCCGCGCCGCCGCTTACGAACGCTGCGGATTGAGCTTGTCGCCCGAGTAGAGCTTGTTGAGCGCCGAGATATACGCCTTCGCCGAAGCGGCGACGATATCCGGATCGGTGCCCACACCGTTCACGATACGGCCGGCCTTCGACAAACGCACGGTCACTTCGCCCTGAGCCTGGGTACCGGTCGTGATCGCATTCACCGAGTACAGAAGCAGTTCGGAGCCGCTGCCCACTTCGGTCTCGATGGCATTGAGCGTCGCGTCGACCGGGCCGTTACCGGCCGCCTCGCCCGTCACTTCCTTGCCGTCGGCCGAGAACACGACGCGAGCATGCGGACGCTCGCCGGTCTCCGAGTGCTGCGCGAGCGAGAGAAACTTGTAGTGCTCCTTCTCCTGCGCCTCGGCCGACTCTTCCGTGACGATCGCGATGATGTCTTCGTCGAAGATCTCGGCTTTGCGGTCAGCCAGTTCCTTGAAGCGCGCGAAGGCGCTGTTCAGCTCGGCTTCGCTGTCGAGCTGAATGCCCAGTTCCTGCAGACGCTGCTTGAACGCGTTGCGGCCCGAGAGCTTGCCGAGCACGATCTTGTTCGCGCTCCAGCCCACGTCTTCCGCGCGCATGATCTCGTAGGTGTCGCGCGCCTTGAGCACGCCGTCCTGGTGAATGCCCGAGGCATGCGCGAACGCGTTCGCGCCCACCACGGCCTTGTTCGGCTGCACGACGAAACCGGTGATCTGCGAAACGAGCTTCGAAGCCGGCACGATCTGCGTGGTGTCGAGGCCGAGGTCGAGGCCGAAGTAGTCCTTGCGGGTCTTCACGGCCATGACGATTTCTTCGAGCGAGGTATTGCCCGCGCGCTCGCCGAGACCGTTGATCGTGCACTCCACCTGGCGCGCGCCGCCAATCTGCACGCCGGCCAGCGAGTTCGCCACGGCCATGCCGAGGTCGTTATGGCAATGCACCGAGAACACGGCCTTGTCCGAGTTCGGAATGCGCTCACGCAGCGTCTTCACGAGGTTGCCGTACAGTTCGGGAATACCGTAGCCGACCGTATCGGCGATATTGATCGTCGTGGCGCCTTCGTTGATGACGGCTTCGAGCACGCGGCACAGGAAGTCGAGATCCGAGCGGCTGCCGTCTTCCGGCGAAAATTCCACGTCGTTCGTGAACTTGCGCGCGAAGCGCACCGCCAGCTTGGCCTGCTCGAGCACCTGCTCGGGCGACATGCGCAGCTTCTTCTCCATGTGCAGCGCCGAAGTGGCGATGAACGTGTGGATGCGGAAGTGGTCGGCGGGCTTGAGCGCGTCGGCGGCGCGCTGGATGTCCTTGTCGTTGGCGCGGGCGAGCGAGCAGATCGTACTGTCCTTGATCATGCCGGCGATCGTGTGGATCGCGTCGAAGTCGCCGTTCGAGCTGGCCGCGAAGCCCGCCTCGATCACGTCGACCTTCATGCGCTCGAGCTGCTTCGCGATGCGAATCTTCTCTTCCTTCGTCATCGACGCACCGGGCGACTGCTCGCCGTCACGCAACGTCGTATCGAAGATGATGAGCTTGTCTGCTGCCATTTCGGGTCTCCAGGGGACTTGTTCAGTGTCTAAAACGGATTTCGGGTGTTCGCGCCACCGATGGCGACGCTGACAATGAACGAGGCTTACGGAGGGCGAGCGAGATCAGCGCGGCAGGCGCGCTAGAGCTAGCGCGCTTAGGTGCGCACCGGCTTGAAGAGAGAGAAGGGGGAACGAGATCGTTGCCATGCCGCCGACTATAGCCGGATTCGGCCGATAGCGCAATCGGATGAGGCCCGGGGGTGGGGCCAGCCGTAGCAACGAGCGCCGGAAGCGACCGGGGCCGCAAAAAGCGGCCCCCGGATCCTGAACGATGCGCCGGACGATGCCCGGTCGTGCCAATCGTGTGAACCGCGCCGGCGCTACCGGTCGCGCGGCGAGGAACGCGCCGGATTGGCGCGACCGCGCGCGGCCTGCCAGGCCCAGAACACGTAGCCCGAGAGGCCGTACAGCACGAACAGGCCGAACAGCATCAGCGGCGGATCGGACGAGACGAGCACGAACGCCACCACCACGAGCAGGATCGCCGCGAACGGTACGCGGTGCCGCACGTCGAGCGCCTTGCCGCTGTAGAACGGCGCGTTCGACACCATCGTCACGCCTGCATAGATCGTCAGCACGAAGGCGACCCAAGGCAGCCAGGCGAGCTTGACCGGCACGCGGTTGTCGGTGGACAGCCACACGAAGCCGGCGATCAGCGCCGCGGCCGCCGGGCTGGGCATGCCCTGGAAGAAGCGCTTGTCGACCACGCCGATGTTGGTGTTGAAACGCGCAAGCCGCAACGCCGCGCCGGAGCAGTACACGAAGGCCGCGAGCCAGCCCCAGCGCCCGAGATCCTTGAGCACCCACTCGTACATCACGAGCGCGGGCGCGACGCCGAACGACACCATGTCCGAAAGGCTGTCGAACTGCTCGCCGAACGCGCTCTGCGAGTGCGTCATGCGCGCGACGCGCCCGTCCATGCCGTCCAGCACCATCGCCACGAAAATCGCGATGGCCGCCACTTCGAAGCGCACGTTCATTGCCTGCACCACGGCGAAGAAGCCGCAAAACAGCGCGGCCGTGGTGAACGCGTTGGGCAGCAGGTAGATGCCGCGCTTTTTCAGGAACTGCTGACGAGCGGCGCGGCGCGTGGCGGCGACGCCCATCGGCGGGTCCTGCAATGCCTTGTTGCGGCGAAACGGCCGCGGCAGCGGACCGCCTGGGCCGTTGCGGGGACGACGCGGTTTGAGTCCGGCCATCGCAACCCTCCTTAGGCCGATTGCGTTTGCAGTTCAGCGAGGATCGTCGACGACGCGGACACCTTCTCGCCAATCGACACGCGCGGACGGCTGCCCACGGGCAGATAAACGTCGACACGCGAGCCGAAGCGGATGAAGCCATAGCGCTGGCCGCGCGAGAGCGGCTCGCCCGAGCGCACGTAGCAAAGAATGCGGCGCGCGATGAGGCCCGCGATCTGCACCGAGGTGACGACGGTGCCGTCGGCCATCGTCAGCACGACGGCGTTGCGCTCGTTTTCCGTCGAAGCCTTGTCGATGGCCGCGTTCAGGTACGCGCCGGGGAAATACTCGACCTTCGCAACGGCCCCATCGACCGGCGAACGTTGCGAGTGCACGTTGAACACGTTCATGAACACGCTGATCTTGAGCGCCTCGCGGTTCGCATACGGGTCGTGCGCAGTTTCGACGGCGACGATGCGGCCGTCGGCCGGGCACAACACGGCGTTGGCCTGGGTCGGGATCGGGCGCGGCGGATCGCGGAAGAACTGCACGACGAAAATGAGGATCAGCCAGAACGGCCACGCGAGGCCGAACCCTGCGACTGCGTGGATCAAGAGCGCC
This sequence comes from Paraburkholderia acidipaludis NBRC 101816, assembly GCF_000684975.1. GTDB lineage: Bacteria > Pseudomonadota > Gammaproteobacteria > Burkholderiales > Burkholderiaceae > Paraburkholderia > Paraburkholderia acidipaludis. Next base: position 45,658 of record NZ_BAXZ01000011.1, read on the forward strand.
ACGACGGCCGCAATGGCGATGAACGGCCAGCCTTCGCGGGCGATGATCGGGTGAGGGTAATTCATGGTGGCTTCGGTGTTTTTTTAAAAACCGTAGGATAGCAAAAGCCGCCCAGGCTTCATCCCACCTGGGCGGCTTTTTGTCGGAACTGACGGCAGCGCGGCGGCGTTACGAAATATTCGCTGGCCGCCGGGCCACCCGGGCAACGTCAGATCAGTTCTTCGACTGGTCGACGAGCTTGTTCGCGGCGATCCACGGCATCATCGCGCGCAGCTTCGCACCGACCTGCTCGATCTGGTGCTCGGCCGTCAGGCGGCGACGCGACTGCAGCGTCGGGGCGCCAGCGCGGTTTTCGATGATGAAGCTCTTCGCGTACTCGCCCGTTTGAATGTCGGTCAGCACCTGCTTCATTGCCTTCTTCGTCTCGGCCGTCACGATCTTCGGACCCGTCACGTACTCGCCGTATTCGGCGTTGTTCGAGATCGAGTAGTTCATGTTCGCGATGCCGCCTTCGTAGATCAGGTCGACGATCAGCTTCAACTCGTGCAGGCACTCGAAGTACGCCATTTCCGGCGCGTAGCCCGCTTCCACCAGCGTTTCGAAGCCAGCCTTGATCAGGTCGACCGTACCGCCGCACAGCACGGCTTGCTCGCCGAACAGATCGGTTTCGGTTTCTTCGCGGAAGTTCGTTTCGATGATGCCGGCACGGCCGCCGCCGTTCGCTGCCGCGTACGACAGGGCGACGTCACGCGCCGCGCCCGACTTGTCCTGATGGACAGCGATCAGGTGGGGCACGCCGCCGCCTTGCGAGTAGGTGCCGCGAACCGTGTGGCCCGGCGCCTTCGGGGCGATCATGATGACGTCCAGATCGGCGCGCGGGATCACCTGGCCGTAGTGGACGTTGAAGCCGTGCGCGAACGCCAGCGCAGCGCCGTTCTTGATGTTGGCGTGCACTTCCTTCGCGTACACGTCGGCGATCTGCTCGTCGGGCAGGAGCATCATCACGACGTCGGCGTTCTTGACGGCCTCGGCGACTTCCTTGACCGCGAGGCCGGCGTTCTCGGCCTTGCTCCACGAAGCGCCGCCCTTACGCAGGCCGACCGTCACGTTCACGCCGCTGTCCTTGAGGTTCAGCGCGTGCGCGTGGCCCTGCGAGCCGTAACCGATGATGGTGACCTGCTTGCCTTTGATGAGGGAGAGGTCGGCGTCCTTGTCGTAAAAAACTTTCATGTCTGTTCCCTGGCGAGAGTACAAAAATAAGCGAAAAAATTGAGAAATCCGGTACTGCAGTAGGTGAATCCGACGAATGGCGCGGTGTCGTCACACCTTCAGAATGCGCTCCCCGCGCCCGATGCCCGAGCCGCCCGTGCGAACGGTTTCGAGAATCGCGGTGGCGTCGATCGCTTCGATGAACGCGTCGAGCTTGTCGCTCGCCCCCGTCAGCTCGATCGTGTAAGTCTTTTCGGTGACGTCGATGATGCGGCCGCGGAAAATGTCCGCCATCCGCTTCATTTCCTCACGCTCCTTGCCGACCGCCCTGACCTTGATCAGCATCAGCTCGCGCTCGATGTGGGCGCCCTCGGTCAGGTCGACCACTTTCACCACCTCGATCAGGCGGTTCAGATGCTTCGTGATCTGTTCGATCACGTCGTCCGAGCCAATGGAAACGATGGTCATGCGCGACAGCGAACGGTCTTCGGTCGGCGCCACCGTCAAGGTTTCAATGTTGTAGCCGCGTGCGGAGAAGAGTCCGACCACGCGCGAGAGCGCGCCCGGCTCGTTTTCCAGCAAAACGGAAATGATGTGTCTCATGATGGGTTCCGCGATTTATCCAGTTAGCGTGATGCCGTGCGTTCCCGCGAACCCGCGCGCCCGTTGTGTGGGCGCGCGCCGCGCGGAATGGTCACGGCGCCGTGCAAATACCGTTACAGGTCTTCCGAACCGAGCAGCATCTCGGTGATGCCCTTGCCGGCCTGAACCATCGGCCAGACGTTTTCGGAAGGGTCGGTCTGGAAATCGAGGAACACCGTGCGGTCCTTCAGGCGCAGCGCTTCCTTGAGCGCCGGCTCCACATCAGCGGTCTTTTCGATCCGCATGCCGACGTGGCCGTATGCTTCGGCGAGCTTCACGAAGTCGGGCAGCGCATCCATGTACGAATGCGAATAGCGCTTGCTGTATTCGATCTGCTGCCACTGGCGGACCATGCCGAGGTAGCGGTTGTTCAGCGAGATGATCTTCACGGGCGTGTCGTACTGCTTGCAGGTCGACAGCTCCTGAATGCACATCTGGATCGAGCCTTCGCCCGTGATGCACAGCACGTCGTCGTCCGGGTGCGCCATCTTCACGCCCATCGCCGCCGGCAGGCCGAAGCCCATCGTACCGAGGCCGCCCGAGTTGATCCAGCGGCGCGGCTGGTTGAAGCGGTAGAACTGCGCGGCCCACATCTGGTGCTGGCCCACGTCCGAACATACGAACGCGTTGCCGCCCGTGAGCTCCCACGCCTTTTCCACCACGTACTGCGGCTTGATGATCTCGCTGCTGCGATCGAACTTCAGGCAGTTCTTCTCGCGCCAGCCTTCGATGTCCTTCCACCAGTCGGCGAGCGCGGCCGTATCGGGGCCGTGCTCGGCGTGCTGAAGCTGCTCGATGAGCTCCTTGAGCACTTCCTTCACGTCGCCGACGATAGGAATGTCGACCTTCACGCGCTTGCTGATCGAAGACGGGTCGATGTCGATGTGAATGATCTTGCGCGGACGCGACGCGAAGTGCGCCGGGTCGCCGATCACGCGGTCGTCGAAGCGCGCGCCGATCGCGATCAGCACGTCGCAGTGCTGCATCGCCATGTTGGCTTCGAACGTACCGTGCATGCCGAGCATGCCGAGGAACTTGCGGTCGCTCGCGCGATAGCCGCCCAGCCCCATCAGCGTGTTCGTGACCGGGTAGCCGAGCAGGTCTGCGAACTGGTTCAGTTCGCGCGCCGCATCCGCGAGGATGATGCCGCCGCCGGTGTAGATATACGGGCGTTTGGCCGTCAGCAGCAGCGAAACCGCCTTGCGGATCTGCCCCGAGTGGCCCTTCGTGACCGGGTTATACGAGCGCAGCGCGATGTTCTTGATCGGCTCATAGGCGCACGGCATCTTCGACACGTCCTTCGGAATGTCGATCAGCACGGGGCCGGGACGGCCGGTGCGCGCAATGTAGAAAGCTTTCTTGACGGTGGCGGCGAGGTCGCGCACGTCCTTCACGAGGAAGTTGTGCTTGACGCAGGGACGCGTGATGCCGACCGTGTCGCACTCCTGGAAGGCGTCCTGACCAATCGCGGCGGTAGGCACCTGGCCGCTGATGATCACCATCGGGATCGAATCCATATAGGCCGTCGCGATGCCCGTCACCGCATTGGTGACGCCAGGGCCCGAAGTCACGAGACACACGCCGACCTTGCCGGTCGAGCGGGAGTAGGCGTCGGCCGCATGCACGGCTGCCTGTTCGTGGCGCACGAGCACGTGCTGAATCTTGTCCTGCTTGTACAGCTCGTCGTAGATGTAGAGTACCGAGCCGCCGGGATAACCCCAGATGAATTCGACCTGCTCGTCGGCGAGCGCCTTCATCAGCACGGTTCCGCCGATGGACTGGCCTTGCTGGCCATGAGGGTCAGATTCGTTTGAAACGGGGGGGACCGACGTGGAGAATTCCGCGCTGGGCATATTCATCATTCACCTTTCGAATTTTCGGCAAAAAATTGATCGGGTGCTCTCTGCCGGGCTTGTGGCTCGGGTTCAAGCGGCGCGTCCAGTTGACAGATGAGCCTCTTGGGCCACATCCGAATTGAGACAAGTCACTTATGTTGCGAACCGTCGAAGATAGCGGCTCGTGCCCCACTGGTCAAGCAATTCTTGCAGCCTGTGCAGGACCCGAGACTGACGGAAGGCTGACGCAACCCTGGGTGTTTGGCCGCGCCATTACCCCGCGAGCGCGAAAATTTGCTAGGATCCGCGAGTTTTACGACATTTTTCGAACGATTACGCGCACGCTCTGGTGGCGGCGCCCCGCAACGGATGGCATCAGACAAAGAACTCGCCGATTTTCTGGCGGGCGTCGAGAGACGCGCGTTCAAGCAGACGGTCTACGCCGTGCGGGACGACGACGCCTCGCTCGACATCGTGCAGGACGCGATGATCAAGCTCGCGGAAAAATACGGAGACCGACCCGCAGCAGAACTCCCGCTGCTGTTTCAGCGCATCCTGCAAAATGCGACACATGATTTTTTTCGCCGGCAAAAAGTACGCAATACTTGGGTAAGCCTGTTCTCTTCGCTCGGCAACGCCGACGACGAGGACTTCGACCCCCTCGAAACCTTCGAGGCCGAGCAGGGATCCGCGGGCGCAGAAAGCAGCGAGCAGCAGCTGGAACGGGAACAGGTGCTCAACCTGATCGATCAAGAAATCCAGAAATTACCGGCACGTCAACGGGAGGCGTTTCTCATGCGTTATTGGGAAGATATGGATGTCGCCGAGACTGCCGCCGCGATGGGCTGCTCCGAAGGCAGTGTGAAAACGCACTGCTCCCGGGCCACCCACACGCTGGCACAAGCGCTCAAGGCGAAAGGAATCACGCTATGAGCTCCACTCTCGAAAACAAAGAACTAGAGTTCGTGCGGGAGCTGCGCCGTGCCCTCGACGAGAGTGCCGCCAGCCTGCCCGCCTCCGCTACGGATCGTCTCGCCGCCGCCCGCCGTACCGCGCTCGCCCACAAGAAGGCCGAGCTGGTGTTCGTGCGCGTGCCGGCGCTCGCGCCTGCCGGTGCCGCTGTCGGCGCTCTTGCTGGCGCTTCCACTGGAATACCCGGTGGTCTTGCCGCACCGCGCCGCCGCTCGCCGCTCGCGCGCCTCGTGCTCGCGTGGCCGCTCGTCGTGCTCGTGGCGGGCCTCTTCGCCATCGCGTACTTCGAGGACCAGCAGCGCACGGCCGAGCTTGCCGATATCGACGCCGCCATGCTGAGCGACGACCTGCCGCTCACGGCGTATCTCGATCACGGCTTCAACGCCTACCTGTCGCGATCGCATTAACGGGGAGACGCACGGGGTGAGCTACAAGCGCGGCCTGGCCGTAGCGATCGGATCGGTAGTCGCGGCACTCGTGTCGTATGTGGCCACCTATCCGCGCTTTCACCCCGAGCCCGCGCCCGGTGTCGCGGCCAGCGCGCCGGCCAGCGGAGCCTCGGTAGAAACCTCGATCGCCACCGCATTTGCGCCCCTGCCGGGCCGCAAGGGTCCGCTCGCCTGGATCAATCTTACCGACGCGCAGCGCACGGCACTCGCGCCGTTCGCCGTCGAATGGGACAAGTTCAGCGACGAGCGCCGCAAGAAATGGCTGAAAATCGCCAGTCGTTACCCGAAGTTGACGCCAGATGCGCAAAAGCGATTGCATGACCGCATGACCGAGTGGGTCCGCATGACCCCCGAGCAGCGGCGCGTCGCGCGCGAAAACTATCAGGTGTCCAAGGAGTTGCCGGCGCAGGCGCGCCAGCGCGCCTGGAAAGACTATCAGCAGCTTTCGCCCGAGCAGAAGGCCAGGCTTGCCGCGACCGAGCGCAAGCGCCGCACGGTCGTCAGCGCACCGCCGAGCGGCACCAAGAGCGAGGTCCGCGACATCGACCGCCTTGTCGACGAACGCGACCGCCGCAACCAGCCGCACTCGCCCGCTTCGGCGCCGCCGGGCATGGTCCCGGGCTCGGCGCCGGGCGCCATGAACGCGCCAGCGGCCACGGCGGCAATCCCGCCGGCCGCGAGCTTCGCACCGGCCACGCCCGTTCCGGTTTCGCCGGCCGAAGCGCCCGCTGCGTACAAAGGTTCGTAAGTCCCCTTCCGCTGCTTTCCCCTGGGTGCCGCACTGGGGGCGTTCGCAGGTATGCTTGGGGCGTCCTGTCTCCGTCCCTGTTCCGATTTCCGGCGCCACCGTGACCGAACCCGCCATCGCCGAGATGCAAGCGTCCCCCGCCGCCACGAGCGCCGGGGCGCCTCCGTCCATCCGCCGGCGCCTGGCCGCGCTTCTGTACGAAAGCGTGCTGCTGTTCGGCGTGGTCTTCATCGCCGGGCTCGCGTTCAGCCTCGCCCTGCGCCAGCGCAACGGCCTCACTTATCATCACCTGCTGTCGGTCTGGATCGCGATCGTGGCGGGTGTCTACTTCGTCGGCTGCTGGCACCGCGGCGGGCAGACACTGCCGATGAAGACCTGGCGCCTGCGCGTGGTCGGCCCGCACGGCACGCCGCCCTCGCTCCCACGCGCAACGCTGCGCTACCTCGCTGCCTGGCTCTGGTTCCTGCCGCCGCTTGCGCTGCATCCGCTCATCAACCTCTCGATTCCGCGCACGCTCCTGCTCGAGGTCGTCTGGTTCGCACTCTGGGTCGCGAGCGCACGCTTCGGCGCCAGCCGCCAATTTCTGCACGACCGTATCGCGGGCACGCGCATCGCCGCCGTGCCCCGCTAGCTCTGGCCATTTCGCCACACCGCAGGACCGCGTAACAAGAACATCTTGTGACTGTCACGGCACCGTCACGCCCGCATGGCGCAATGCGCGTATTGCAAACCCGCAGCGCGAGCCATGGCCCAGAACCCGACCGCGACCACGCTGTTCCGGCAGACCACCGGACCGGCCACCGACCCCGCCGCTTTCCACTCCGGCTCTGGCGGCGCCACCTTTTCTCCACCGCCGCCGCCGCTCTCCAGCGACACCGCCACCGGCCCCCACGACGACGACCATCCCGCCCCGCATCGCTACCGCACCATCTGGCTCTCCGACATCCACCTCGGATCGAACGGCTGCCAGGCGAACTACCTCCTCGATTTTCTCCGTCACAACGAGTCGGAATACCTGTACCTCGTCGGCGACATCATCGACGGCTGGCAGTTGAAAAAGGGCTGGTACTGGCCGCAGGCGCACAACGACGTGGTGCAGAAGGTGCTGCGCAAGGCGCGCAAGGGCACCCAGGTCGTGTACATCCCGGGCAATCACGACGAAGCGGCGCGCCAGTTCTGCAACCTCGCGTTCGGTGACATCCACGTGCGCGACGAAGCATTTCACACGACGCTCGCCGGCAAGCGCCTGTGGGTCGTGCACGGCGATCTGTTCGACGGCGTGATCCAGCACGCCAAGTGGCTCGCCTACCTCGGCGACTCGGCGTATACGCTGATCCTCGTGCTGAACCGCTGGTTCAACCGCATCCGCGCGAAGCTGGGCTTCCAGTACTGGTCGCTCTCGCAGTACCTCAAGCACCAGGTGAAGAACGCCGTGAACTTCATCTCGTCGTTCGAGCGCGTGATGACCGACGAAGCGCGCCGCCGCGGCTGCGACGGCGTGGTCTGCGGCCACATCCACAAAGCCGAGATTCGCGACATCGACGGCGTGCTGTACTGCAACGACGGCGACTGGGTGGAAAGCCTCTCGGCGCTCGTCGAAACCGTCGAGGGCGAACTGCGCATCGTCTACTGGACGGTAATGCAGGCCCCCGAGGCGCAAGGCGCCTCGCGTAAGGCACGCGTAAGCGCATGAGCGCCTGAACGCGCGCCCGGCGATCCGCCAGAACGCGGATCGCCCCGTGCCCATAGCCGGACCGACCTGGCCGGGCCAGAACAACCGCAACACCGCAATACGAGAGGGCCGAGGACCGATGAAAGTAATGATCGTGACCGATGCATGGGAGCCGCAGGTCAACGGCGTAGTACGGACGCTCAAGAACACGACGCGCGAGTTGATCGCGCTCGGGCATCAGGTCGACCTGCTTACGCCGCTGGAATTCCGCACGATCCCGTGCCCGACTTACCCCGAAATTCGCCTCTCGCTGTTTCCGAAGCGCCATCTGCGCAAGCGCATCGACGAGTTCGGCCCCGACGCGCTGCACATCGCCACCGAAGGCCCGCTCGGCCTCGCCGCGCGCGCCTACGCCATCGAGCACGACCTGCCGTACACGACCGCCTATCACACGCGCTTTCCCGAGTACGTGCAGGCGCGCTTCGGCATTCCGCTTTCGGCCACCTATCGCTTCCTGCGCTGGTTCCACAAGCCTTCGCTCGCGGTGATGGCGCCCACGCCGGTCGTAAAGGCCGACCTGGAGAAGTTCGGCTTCACGAACGTCGTGCTGTGGACGCGCGGCGTCGATCTCGACATCTTCGAGCCGATGGATTCGAAGGTGCTCAACACCGCGCGCCCGATCTTTCTCTATGTGGGCCGCGTGGCCGTGGAGAAGAACGTCGAGGCGTTCCTCAAGCTCGATCTGCCGGGCTCGAAATGGGTCTGCGGCGAAGGCCCGGCGCTCGCCGAGCTTAAGTCGCGCTACCCGCAGGCGAACTACCTCGGCGTGCTGAGCCAGCCCGAACTGGCGAAGGTCTATGCCGCCGCCGACGTGTTCGTGTTCCCGAGCCGCACCGACACCTTCGGGCTCGTGCTGCTCGAGGCGCTCGCGTGCGGCACGCCGGTCGCCGCCTATCCGGTGACGGGCCCGATCGACGTGCTCGGCAACGGCCATGCGGGCGCGATGAACGAGGATCTGCGCGAGGCTTGCCTCGAAGCGCTCAAGATCGACCGCGCGACGGCGCGCGAATGGGCCGAACGCTTCTCGTGGCGCGCCGCGTCCGAGCAGTTCGCCTCGCACCTCAAGCCGCGGCCGCGCACGACGATGCAGGAATCGAGCGCCACGGCCTGAAGCCGGGAGGTTCGCCATGACCCGGCCCTCGATAGCGCGCGTGCCCACCGACGAGGGCACGCAGGATCCGCCCACGAACGCGCCCAAAGCGGTTGCCGCGGCGGATGCGTCCGGCGCAACGACCCGGGCGGCGTGCGATACTGGTGCGCCCGCCCGCACCGCCATGCCGCCACGCTCGCCGTTACCGCAGGGATCCGCCCAGCCCGCCGCCGTCGCGGTGCAGCGGCGCGCCGCGTCCGCTCATCCAGACCACGCGGCAGACACGGCCGTGGACGAGGCGCCCCAACCGCCGCTCTCGCACCACGACGCGGCCGAGCCCGCCGATCCGCACGAACCCCACGAACCGCTCGGCCCGGACGATCCGCTCGCGCCGCCGCCGTTCAATCCGTACAAGGGCAATCGCGGCGTCACGCGCGCCTGGCATGCGCTCAAGAACTCGATTGCGGGCTTTCGCGTGGCGATCGAGGAGGAAAGCGCATTCCGCCAGGAGCTCACGCTCGCGGCCATTCTCCTGCCGATCGGCCTCGTCATCCCGGTGGAACCCGTGGCCCGCGTGCTGCTGCTCGGCTCGGTGATGCTCGTCCTGATCGTCGAGCTCATCAATTCGAGCATCGAAAACGCCATCGACCGCATCGGCCTCGAGCGCAACGAGCTCTCGAAACGCGCCAAGGATCTCGGCAGTGCGGCCGTCACGGTGGCGCTCGTCCTGTGCGTGATGACATGGGGGCTGATCCTCGTACCGCTCTTCGGCCCACCGTTCGTGCACTGGCTCGCCTCGCTGTAAACCCCGCCCTGGGATGCCGGGCGCATCGGCGCCCGCGCCCCGCCCCCGTTGCGGTTCCTTACAGGCCGAATCGTCGGTTTATAATCGTTCGATAGTCTTAAAAAGACCAACCGTGTCCGGGCGGTTCGCGCGGCAGCAACCCTGCGGCGGCGCGCGAGCCCGGCACTTTCTGGGCCGGACGACATGGAAGCCAAAACTCCCCGCCGCACACGCGAACGGATACTCGAACTCTCGTTGAAGCTGTTCAACGAGATCGGCGAGCCGAACGTCACCACGACGACCATCGCCGAGGAAATGGAAATCAGTCCAGGCAACCTGTACTACCACTTCCGCAACAAAGACGACATCATCAACAGCATCTTCGGCCAGTTCGAGCAGGAGATCGAAAAGCGTCTGCGCTTTCCCGAGGACCATCGCGCCACCATCGACGAGATGTGGGCCTATCTGCAGTACATGGTGGACTTCACGTGGCGCTACCGCTTCCTCTACCGCGACCTGAACGACCTGCTTGCGCGCAACCGCACGCTGGAGATGCATTTCAAGCAGATCATCAGCCACAAGGTGCACTTCGCGAAGCAGTTCTGCGAGCAGCTCGTGGCCGACGGCGAAATGGTGGCCACGCCCGCCGAGATCGACGTGACGGCGACCAACATCGGCGTGATCGCCACCTACTGGCTCTCCTACCAGTTCGTGATGAACCCGCGCAAGTACAACGACCAGGAAGCGATCCGCGACGAGCTCCACCAGGTGAGCGTGCAGATCGTTTCGCTGATGGCGCCGTACCTGCGCGGACGCGCGCGCCAGCTCTTCGACGACCTCGTCTCCGGCAAGCTGGAAAAGCGCGAGTTCTACGACTATCTGCCGCCGCGCGACGGCGCGGCGCGCGACAACAAGGACGTGCGCGAATGAAAGCGGTCTGTGTCTATTGCGGCTCCTCGCACGGAGCCAGCCCCGTTTACACCGAAGCGGCCCGCGCCTTCGGCCGGGCGCTCGTCGCGGCGGACCTCGGCCTAGTCTATGGCGGCGGCAAGGTGGGCCTGATGGGCGTGATCGCCGACACCGTGATGGCCGAAGGCGGCCGCGCGATCGGCGTGATACCCGAGCTGCTCGTGAACAAGGAAGTGGGCCACGAGGGCCTCTCCGAGCTGCACGTCGTACCCGACATGCATCATCGCAAGAAGATGATGGCCGATCTCGCGGATGCGTTCGTGGCCATGCCCGGCGGCGCGGGCACGCTCGAAGAGCTGTTCGAGGTCTACACGTGGGCGCAGCTCGGCTATCACCACAAGCCGGTCGCCGTGCTCAACATCGACGGCTTCTACGATCCGCTCATCGCGCTGCTCCAGCATACGGTGCGCGAGGGCTTCATGCGCCAGACCTACTTCGACCTGCTGCAGGTGGACAGCGATCCCGCCGTGCTCATCGAGAAGCTGGAACGCTACCGCGCGCCCGCGCAGGACAAGTGGTCCGATATGCGCGAGAAGGTCTAGGCCGACCCGATCGTATTCCAACCCTGCATACGATGGGGACACACCGATGAGCAAGGTCGTCCTGATCACCGGCGCGAGCCGCGGCATTGGCCGCGCGACCGCACGGCTCCTTGGCGCGCGCGGCTGGGCCGTGGGCGTCAACTATCAGCATAACGAACCGGCCGCCGACGAAACCGCTGCCGAAGTCGGCCGCGCGGGCGGCCATGCGCGCGTGCTGCACGGCGACGTGTCGAACGAGGCCGACGTGGTCGCGATGTTCGAGACGCTCGAGCGCGCCTACGGGCGCATCGACGCGCTCGTCAACAACGCGGGCATCGTGGCGCCGTCCACGCCGCTCGCCGACATGAGCGCCGAGCGCATGAAGCGCGTGTTCGACGTGAACGTCTACGGCGCGTTCCTGTGCGCCCGCGAAGCGGCGCGGCGCATGTCGAAGGATCGCGGCGGCGACGGCGGTGTCATCGTGAACGTGTCGTCGGCGGCGGCCCGGCTCGGCTCGCCCGGCGAGTACGTCGACTACGCCGCCTCCAAAGGCGCCATCGACACGATGACGATCGGCCTTGCCAAGGAACTCGGCCCGCAGGGCGTGCGCGTGAACGCGGTGCGCCCCGGCCTCATCGACACCGAGATCCACGCGAGCGGCGGACGCCCCGAGCGCGCGGCCGTGCTCGGGGCGCAAACGCCGCTCGGCCGTCCCGGCAGCGCCGACGAAGTGGCCGAAGCGATCGTATGGCTGCTGAGCGATGCCGCGTCGTACGTGAGCGGCGCGCTCATCGACGTGAGCGGCGGGCGCTGAGCCCGTGCGCCCCTCTCCGTAGAACGCTAGAACGACGAACCGGGCTCGCGCAGGAAAGCCAGCTCGGCTTCGCTCGACGCGCGCCCGAGTTGCGCATTGCGGTGCGGAAAGCGTCCGAAGCGCTCGACAACGCTTGCGTGGCGCGCGGCATAGTCGTAGTAGCTCTTGCCTTGCGGGTCGTGCCGCAGCTCGCCGCGCAGTTCCCCGAAGAGGCGCAGCGACTCGCGCTGCGCATCCATCGATTCGGCATGCTCGAACGGCAGATAGGCGAACACGCGGTGATAGAGCGTAGGAAGCCTGCGGTCTTCCCCGCTTGCCACGAGGCGCCGGGCCATGGCAAGGGCACGGCCGTCGGCGGCGAACGCGCGCGGCGTGCCGCGATGGCAGTTGCGCGAGAACTGGTCGAGCACGATTACGAGCGCGAGCGTGCCTTCAGGCGTCGCGGCCCACGCGTCGAGCTCGCCCGCGCACGCTGCATCCAGCAAAACGCCGAAGCGCTCGCGCAGCCGCGCATCGAACGCTTCGCTCTTCCGAAACCACATCTTGCGCGCCGTGCCGTATTCGGGCGACCCCGGCGCGCCGAACCAGAAGTCCAGCACGTCTCGCGCATCGGGCAAGGCCTCGCCTTGCGTCATGCGAGCTCCAGCACGAGACGCCGCGTGCGTGCGCTCTTCTTCTCGAGCTTCGCCACGCGCAGCGCACCGATCTCGCTCGTGTTGCGCACATGCGTGCCCCCGCAGGGCTGCAGATCCACGCTCTCGATACGCAACAGCCGCACGCGCCCGAGGCCCATCGGCGGCTTCACGCTCATCGTGCGCACGAGTTCGGGACGCGCCGCCATTTCCTCGTCGGTGATCCACTCGGTCGCGACCGGATGCGCGCCCGCCACCAGCTCCGCCAGCCGTGCCTCCACCCTCTCGCGCTCGATCGGCTCGATCGTCGCGAAATCGAGGCGCGCATAGTCGGTCGTGATGCTGCAGCCGTCTACGGAATACGGCAGCACCGCGCACATCAGATGGCTCGCCGTATGCAGCCGCATGTGGCGATGACGGCGCGCCCAGTCGATCTCGGCACGCACCGCCTCGCCCGCGGCAAGACGCGCAAGCAAGGCCTCCTGGCCCGGCGCGGGCACGTGCAGGGCGTCGTCCGGGGTGGCGCCCTCGAACTTCGCCTTGCGCGTGTCGGCAATCTCGATGCGCGAGCCGTCGCCGAGCACGAGCGCCCCGGTGTCGCCGGCCTGGCCGCCGCCGAGCGGATAGAACACGGTCTGATCCAGACGCACGCCGTCCTCTCCCACGGCGACGACCGTTGCGTCGCAGTGCGTCAGATAGGCATCTTCGCGAAACAATGCGCGGGTAGTCATGCTTCAAGTCTCCTGTCGACCGCACTTGGCGTTTTAGCGCTTAGTGCGGTCCCATGCAAAGCTGTAGACCGCACTTGGCGCTTTAGCGCTTGGTGCGGTCCCATGCAAAGCTGTTTATCGCACCAGCGCCACATTATGAGCCGCCCGCGAGGCGTGCCGAAATGCAGTTGCCGCGTGCCCTGCCGGACTGTACCGGCGGGCAAGCCGGGCCAATCGCGCCGGAATGGCCCCGGCGAATGACATCCCCCCGGACGTCAACCCGGGCGGTTACGCATCCAGTCGGCCGTGTCGAAAAACGAATGTAGCAGGCGTTCGCGCAGCGGCTCGGGCAAGCCGACGTCCTCCATCGCCCAGGCCATGCAGCGCAGCCACTGGTCACGTTCCGACGAGGCGATCGCAAACGGCAGATGCCGCGCGCGCAAACGCGGATGGCCGAAGCGCTCGATGTAGTGATCGGGGCCGCCAAGCCAGCCGCACAAGAACCAGAACAGCTTGTCGCGCGAGCCGTCGAGCGTCGGTGGATGCAAGGCCCGAATGCCCGCGAAATCGGCTTCGAGGTCCATCAGGTCGTAGAAGCGGTCGACGAGCTCGCGCACACGCGCCTCGCCGCCGACGAGTTCGAAGGCCGCAGGCTGCTGCGGCGCTTCGTCGGCTGGATCGGTCATACGGAAAATCGATGCAAAAACGTTGAGAGCGATGCCGGCGTAGCGATACGCCGGCCGAAACGACGATTTTCGCATAGCGACGCGGCGACAGCGGCGCGCCGCTCTGGCGCAGGCGCGACGCTCAAGCCGCTGCTCACGCGTCGCGCAACGATTGCAGCGCGGGCCGGGCGAGCACGTGGCGCAGGCTGATCCAGCCGCCCACGCCCGCACAGGCCACGCCCGCCGCGATGCCCGCGGGCACGAGCCACGGATCGAACGGCAGGTAGAACTGGAACACGTGCGTGGCGAGCTGGGAGCCCACGATCTGGGCACCGACGGCCGCCATGAGTCCCGCCAGCGCGCCCACCGCGACGAATTCCGCCACCTGCACCGCGCGCACCTGCTGATGCGACGCCCCCAGCGCGCGCAGCAGCGCCGACTCGCGCATGCGCTCGTCGCGCGTGCCGGCCAGCGCGGCACACAGCACCAGCACGCCGGCCGCCAGCGTGAAGAGAAAGAGGAACTGCACGGCGCCGATCACCTGCTCGAGCATGCGCTGAATCTGCGCGAGGATCGGGGCGATGTCGATGGCCGTGACATTCGGATACTGCGCCACGAGAGAATCCACGACACTGCGCCGCGTATCCGGCAGATGGAAGCTCGTGATGTAGGTGGCCGGAAAGTCGCGCAGCAGCGCGGGCGGCATCAGCACGAAGAAGTTGACCTTGAACGAACCCCAGTCGAGCTTGCGCACGCTCGTCACGGGCGCCGTCACTTCGAGCCCCGTCACGTCGAACTTGAGCACGTCGCCCGGCTTCACGTCCAGCAGCTTCGCGAGTCCCGCCTCGATCGAAAGCTGCGGCGCGCTCGTTTCGCCGTACCAGTTGCCGGCGGTAATGCGATTGTCGTCGGGCAGGTGGGTCGTGTACGAGAGATTGAACTCGCGGTCCACAAGACGCTTCGCGTCCTCGCTCTTGTAGTGCTCGGGATCCACGGGCTTGCCGTTGATCGAGATGAGCCGGCCGCGCACCATCGGCTCGAGCGCGGCATCCGCAAAGCCGTGCGCGCTCAGCCAGGCCGCCACGGCGTCGTGCTGATCGGGCTGGATGTCGATGAGGAATTCGTTCGGTGCATCGGGCGGGGTCGATTTGCGCCAGCCGTCGATCAGGTCGTTGCGTGTCATCGCAATCAGCAGGAGGCACATGAGGCCGATGGCAAGCGCGGTGATTTGCAGCGCGCTCGCGCCGGGGCGCCGCTCGAGCGAAGCCAGCGCGTACCGCCAGCCGAGGCCGGCGCGCACTTGGCCGGAGAGGCGCTCGCTGCGCGCGAGGCGCGCCGCGCACCACAGCGCGAGCCGCGCGACGCCCGCGAAAACGACGAGCCCGATCGCGAAACCGCCCGCCACGATGCCGCCGAGCTTGAGCTCGCCCGCCGCGATCACGAGGAGTCCCGCGAAAAGCACGATGCCCACGCCATAGGCGGCCCACGCGGTGCGCCCCGCCTCGCCCCACTCGCGGCGCAGCACGCGCACGGGCGGCACGCGGGTGAGCGGCAACAGCGGCGGCAACGCAAAGCCGAGCAGCAGCACGAGGCCGGCCGCAACACCTTCCAGCGCCGGCAACGGCCCTGGATACGGCAACTGGACACTGATCAGATTGCCGAGCCAGATCAGCAGCGCGTAGTGGCCCGCATAGCCCAGCGCGACGCCGACGGCCCCGCCCAGCAGGCCAAGGCCGAGAAATTCGAGGACGAAGAGCACGCGCAGCGTGCGCTGGCTCGCGCCGAGGCACCGCATGGCGGCGCAACTGTCGAGATGCCGCCGCGTGTAACGGTGTGCGGCCATCGCGATGGCCACGGCGGCGAGCAGCGCGGTGAGCAGCGAGACGAGCGTGAGGAAGTGGCGCGCGCGGTCCAGCGTCTCGCGCACCTGCGGCTGGCCGTCGTGCAGTGATTCGAGGCCCACACCGCGCATCTTGCCGCCGTCCGCGCGCGCATGCGCCCACGCGGCGAACTGCGCGACGGCAGGATCGACGCCCGCGACGAGCAGCCGGTACACGACACGGCTGCCATAGGTGACGAGGCCTGTGGAAGCCAGCTCGTCGGCCCGCATCATGAGGCGCGGCGAGAAGTTGACGAACGAGAAACCGCGGTCCAGTTCGCGCGTGATGACCGCACCCACGATGAAGTTGCGGTTGCCCACCTTCACGGTGCTGCCGATATGCAGCTTGAGCGCGTCGAGCAATTCGTCGTCCACCCAGACCGTACCGGGCGGCGGGATGCCCTCGGCCTCGCGATCGGGGATGCCGGGCTCGGTCTCGATCCGCAGCGCCCCCCGCAGCGGATACTCCGGCGATACCGCCTTGATCGCCGCGAGGCGCGAGAGCGGCTGACCGTTGGCCGCGTCGGCGCTCACCATGCTCGGAAAAATCGCCGTGGTCGCGGTGCGCAGCGCGAGCGACCGGGCCTCGCGCAGAAACATCGGATCGACGGGATGATCGGCGCGGACGATGAAATCGGCGGCGATCATACGGCGCGCGTCGCGTTCGAGCCCGCGATCGAGCCGGTCGGCGAGAAAGCCCACGCTGGCGAGCGCCGCCACCGCCAGCACCAGCGCGAGGAGCAGCATCGTCAGCTCACCCGCGCGCCAGTCGCGCGCGGTCATGCGGGCAGCCAGACGCAGGATATCGAGGACGCCGGGAGCCGCCTGCGTCTGCGGGGTAGCACCCGGACGAGGCGCCTGCGGCCGCGGCAACCCGGGGCCGCCCTCGCTAAGCGGGAGCTTCGCGGAGGACGAAGAATGAGCAGTACCGCTCAATCGTGACGGCTCCGCAGGGAAAAGCGCGAGACCATATGCGCCGCCATGCCGCGAAAGCCGCCTTGCACACCGCGCCACAGGCGCGGCAGCGCCCATGCGGCAAGCACGAGGAAGCCGGCGAGCAGCACGAGAAACAGGAGCGGCACGAAGAACGCCAGCAACAGGCCAACGAAGGTAATGCCATCCTCGGTGCTCGACGTGACGACGTTCGAGACCGGCTCCGGCGAGAGGTTGATGAGCGCGCGCGTGCCGGCCTTGGCGAGATGCGCGGTGCCGGCGAGCGTGCCGCCCGCCAGCGCGGCGATCGCGAGCACGGTCGGATCCGCGTGCCCCATCGCGCCCGCGGCGAGCACGGCGCCGGCGGGAATGCGAATGAAGGTGTGGAGCGCGTCCCAGAGCGAATCGAACGCGGGAATCTTGTCAGCGAGGAATTCGAGGATGGTGAGCGCGGCGGCGACGCCGATCACCCACGGCGAACCGAGAACGGCCAAGGTGTCGGGCAAATGGATCAGGCCGAGGCGCTCCATCACCCCGGCCATGAACACCGTGAGATAGAGGCGCAGGCCGCTGCCCCACGACAGGCCCGCGGCAAGCGAAAGTGGTTCCAGCATGGCTTGTCTCCTCGCGTGGCACGGAGAGCCATCGCGCCTGCGGCGCGCAGCAATGTTATGGGGCTATGACCATTCCATTATAGCTACGCATTTTGCTGCACCGCAGGTCGGTTTGCCGCAGAAGCAACAGGCGCGGCGCCGCATACCTCGCCAGTCGCCCCGCTTTCAGGCCGACGACGACAGCTTGAGTCCCACGAGCCCGAGCACGATGAGCGCGGCGCTCGCGATACGCGCGACGGAAACCGTCTCGCCCATGGCGACAATGCCGAATAGGAAGGCGCCCACCGCGCCAATGCCGGTCCACACGGCGTAGGCCGTGCCGAGCGGCAATTGCCGCATGGCCATGGCCAGCAGCCCGAAGCTGCCGAGCGCGGTGACGATGGTGAATACGGACGGCCACAGCCGCGTGAAGCCGTCGGACGACTTGAGACCCGCGGCCCATGCCACTTCGAGCAGGCCGGCAATGAGGAGAAGGAACCAGGACATACGGGACGCTCCCTGTTGAAAATGGGGTCGTCCCCGAACGGAATAAAAAACTGCAAGGTCGTCCTTACAGAATTGTAATTATAACGCCGGTCGTCCTTCCCTGCTCATTGCACGCCCACCAGCCGATAACCCACGCCCGTTTCGGTGACGATATGTTCAGGCTGCGCCGGGTCGCGCTCGAGCTTCTGGCGCAGATGCGCCATATAGATGCGCAGATAGTGGCTGCTCTCCACGTGCGACGGCCCCCACACCTCGCGCAGCAGTTGCCGGTGCGTGAGAACGCGGCCCGCGTCGCGCACGAGCGTAGCGAGCAGGCGGTACTCGATGGGGGTCAGATGAACCGGCGCGCCCGCTCGCGTCACCTGGCGCAGGCCCAGGTCGACGGTCACCTCGCCGAAGCTCACCTGCGGCGCCTCGTTCGCGCCGCCGCGGTTGCGCCGGCGCAGATGCGCACGGATCCGCGCGAGCAGTTCCGAGACGCCGAACGGCTTGGTCAGATAGTCGTCGGCGCCGGCGTCGAGCGCCGCCACCTTCTCGCTTTCCTGGGTGCGCGCCGAAAGCACGATCACGGGCAGATCGCTCCAGCCGCGCAGCTCGCGGATCACGTCGAGGCCGTCGGTATCGGGCAGGCCGAGATCGACGATCACGAGGTCGGGCTTGCGCGTGGCGGCCTCGACGAGGCCCTGCTTGCCCGTCTCGGCATCGTGGACGACGATCCCCTCGCCTTCCAGCGACGCGCGCACGAAACGTCGGATCTGCTTCTCGTCCTCGATCAGGACGACGGCAATGTTCGGATCACTCATGGGAGGGCTTCGAATCGGCTACGGGTTTGAGTTCGGCAGGAGCGGGGGACGCGGCGGCCGGCTCGCCCTCTTCCGTGTCCGCGGGCAGCGGCGGCGGCGACTCGACGGGCAGCGCGAACCAGAACGAGGCGCCGAGCACGCGTCCGTCGTCGTCGACCCGGTTGCCCGCGCCGATTGTACCGCCGTGCGCCTCGACGATCGCGCGGCAGATCGCGAGCCCGAGCCCGATGCCGGGCTTGGCGGATTCCTTCTCGCCGCGCGTGAATTTTTCGAAGATGCGCTCGCCCATGCCGGCCGGCAGGCCCGGCCCGCTGTCGTCGATCGTCACGCGCACGAACGGCGCGCCGCCGATGTCGACGCGCCGCGCGCCGATGGCGAGCGGCGTGTCGGGCGGCGTGTACTTCGCCGCATTCTCCAGCAGGTTCGAGAAGAGCCGCTCCATCAGCACGGCGTCGAGCTGCAGGAGCGGCAGACCTTCCTCCAGCCTGACCTGGAGAGGATGGCGCGCGAGCACGCGCCGGCACGCAGCGAGCGCCGCGCCCACGGTCTCTTCGAGCAGCGTCCATTGGCGGTTCAGCTTCAGGCTGCCGGCCTGCAGGCGCGCCATGTCGAGCAGGTTCGTGACGATGCCGGTCATGCGCAGCGCCTCGTCGTGAATCGCTTCGATCAGTTCTCCCGAACGGGGATCCTCGGGCGCGCCGGTCGCCTCCCAGGTCTGCGCGAGCATCGACGAGAAGCCCACGATCGTCGTGAGCGGCGTGCGCAGGTCGTGCGAGATGGCCGAGAGCAGCGAGTTGCGCAGCCGCTCCGACTCCATGTTCACGAGCGCGTCGCGCGCGATGTCGACGTAGTGCACGCGTTCGAGCGCGAGCGCGATCTGGGCGGCGAACGCGTCGAACATGCGCTGCTGCTCGGGCACCTGCAATTCGTGCGGATCGCGCGTGACGACCGCGAGCACGCCGCGCGTGCGCATGGGCGCCTTGAGCGGCTGGTAGCGCGCCAACGCGGCCGGCAGCGTGTCGGTGCCGCGGCCGGCGGGCTTCTGCTGGTCGTACACCCACTGCCCTACGTCGGTATCGAGGCTCGCGGCGTCGAGCATGATCTGCGGATCGGGCTCCTCGATCTTCTGCTGGACCTTGTCGGCGCTGTCGGGCAGCAGGAGCGCCACGCGCGCGCCGAACACCTCGCTCACATGACGGCTGCCGATGCCGACGATCTGCTCGGTGGTCAGCGCCGCCGCCAGCTCGCGCGCCATCGCGTACATCGCCCCCGTGCGCTGCTCGCGGCGCTGGGCGATGCTCGCCTCGCGGCGCAGGCTCGACGTGAGGTGGCTGATGACGAGCGAGGTCAGCAGCATACCCATGAAGGTCAGCAGATATTGCGTGTCGCTCACCGAAAACGACATGCGCGGCGGCACGAAGAAGAAGTCGAACGCCGCCACGCTCGCGAAGGAAAGCAGCACGCCGGGCCCGCGCCCGAGCCGCGTCGCCGTGAAGATCACGCCGAGCAGGTAGAGCATCACAAGGTTCGCGAGGTCGATGCGGTCGATCAGCTGGCTCGATACCAGCGTGATGCAGGCACAGATCACGAGCGCAGCCGCATACGCGCGCGGCGGCGAGCGATGGCCGCCGCCCGGCGCGAAGGCGTCGCGCCACGCATTCGCCGCGCGCGTCGCCGCGCCGGCGCCGGAGGGCTCGCGCGCGAGCGTGGTGTCGCCCGCCGCCGCACGCACGAGCGTGAGATCGACGTCGCCGGCTTTTTCCGCGAGACGCTCGCCAAACGGCCGGCGCAGCCAGCGCGAGACACCGGTGCGCAGCGAAGCGCCCGCCACCAGCTTCGAGACGTTGCGCAGCCGCGCATAGCCCGCGAGTGTCGTGGCCGCGTCCTCGCCCGCGAGCGTGGCCGTTTCCGCGCCCATCTCCGAGGCGAGCTTCAGCGCGCCGAGCGTGCGTTCGCGCGTGGCGTCGGGCAAGCGCTGGAGCTTCGGCGTTTCGACATAGACGGCGATCCAGTCGGCCTTCAGGCTCGCCGCGAGGCGCGCCGCCGCGCGCACGAGCGCGTTGGCTTCGGCGCCGGGGCCGACACAGACGAGCAGCCGCTCGCGCGCCTGCCAGACGTGCTGGATCGAGCGGTCGGCGCGGTACTCGCGCATCTGCGCGTCGACGCGATCGGCCGTGCGGCGCAGCGCGAGTTCGCGCAGCGCGATGAGGTTGCCCTTGCGGAAGAAGTTGCGCACCGCGCGCTCGGCCTGCGCGGGCATATAGACCTTGCCGTCGCGCATGCGGTCGAGCAGTTCCTCGGCCGGCAGGTCGACGAGCGTCACTTCGTCGGCATGGTCGAACACGCGGTCGGGCACGGTTTCCCAGACGCGGATGCCGGTGATCTGCCCGACCACGTCGTTCAAACTTTCGAGGTGCTGAACATTGACCGTCGTATAAACGTCGATGCCCGCATCGAGCAATTCGTAGACGTCCTGCCAGCGCTTCATGTGGCGCGCGCCGGGCACGTTCGAATGCGCGAGTTCGTCGACAAGCACGAGCTGCGGCTTCCTCGCGAGCGCGGCATCGAGATCGAACTCTTCGAGCGTGCGGCCGCGATAGACGATCTGCGAACGCGGCAGCACGTCGAGCCCGCTCGTAAGCGCGGCGGTCTCGCTGCGCCCATGCGTCTCGACGATGCCCACGACGACATCGACACCCTCTTCCGCGCGCCGGCGCGCGGCCTGCAGCATCGCGTAGGTCTTGCCCACGCCCGCCGACGCGCCGAAGAAGATCTTCAGCTTGCCGCGGCGCGCTTTTTCCTCGTCGCGCTGGAGTCGGTCGAGCAGTTCGTCGGGATCGGGACGGTTCATGCGGATCGGAGTTCGGGTTGTGCGCTTCTGACCACGCGAGTCGCGTGTGCCATGATGAGTCATGCTGATCGTCTCACCGCGGCGCCTGAATGGCAAACAAAACGGCAAACCGCACGCCGCGCTTGCCGCGGCGTGCGGTTGGGGCGACCGCGACGCTCAGCCGACCTGCTTGCCGTCGAGCGCGAGGTTCAATTCGAGCACGTTCACGCGCGGCTCGCCGAGAATGCCGAACTGGCGGCCCTTCGTGTAGTGATCCACGAGCGCCTGCACATCCGACGGATTCAGGTGACGCGCCTTCGCTACGCGCTCGATCTGATACGCCGCCGCGGCAGGCGAAATCTCAGGATCGAGGCCGCTGCCCGACGAGGTCACGAGGTCCGCCGGGATCGGCTGCGAAACATCGGTGCCCGCCGCCTTGAGCGCGGCGATGCGGCCTTTGATTTCGTCGGCTAGCGCCGGGTTGGTCGGGCCGAGGTTCGAGCCGCCCGAGCTCGTCGCGTTGTACGGATTCGGCGAGGTGGCCGAGAGGCGGCCCCAGAAGTACTGCGGCGCGTCGAACTGCTGACCGATCAGCTCGGAGCCCACGACCTTGCCGTCGGATTCGACGAGGCTGCCGTTGGCCTGGCGGTGGAACACCGCCTGGCCGAACGCGGTCATCACGGCCGGATAGGCGAGACCCGTGAGTGCCGTGAGCACGGCGAAGATCACGATGAGAGGGCGTATTAGTGGAAACTGCAACGATTTCATGTTCTTTCCCGAATGTGCATGTGTGCCGGTCAGACCCAGCCGAACGCGGCCAGAACCATGTCGATCAGCTTGATGCACGGAAACGGCAGGAGAATGCCGCCGAGGCCGTACACCAGCAGGTTGCGGCGCAACAGCGACGCCGCGCCGAGCGGCCGATACTTCACGCCCTTGAGCGCCAGCGGAATCAGCATCACGATGATGAGCGCATTGAAGATCACCGCCGAAAGGATCGCCGACGCCGGCGAAGTCAGATGCATGACGTCGAGCACGCGCAGTTGCGGATACGTGGTCGCGAACGCTGCCGGGATGATCGCGAAGTACTTCGCGACGTCGTTGGCAATCGAAAACGTCGTCAGCGAACCGCGCGTCATGAGCATCTGCTTGCCGATCTCGACGATCTCGATGAGCTTGGTCGGGTTCGAGTCGAGGTCGACCATGTTGCCCGCTTCCTTCGCGGCCTGCGTGCCGGTGTTCATCGCCACCGCGACGTCGGCCTGCGCGAGCGCCGGAGCGTCGTTGGTGCCGTCGCCGGTCATCGCCACGAGCTTGCCCTGCGCCTGGTGTTCGCGAATGGTCGCGAGCTTCGTTTCCGGCGTCGCTTGCGCGAGGAAGTCGTCCACACCGGCTTCGGCGGCGATCGCGGCGGCGGTCAGGCGGTTGTCGCCCGTCACCATCACGGTCTTGATGCCCATCTTGCGCAGTTCGGCGAAGCGTTCCTTGATGCCGCCCTTCACCACGTCCTTCAGCTCGATCACGCCGAGCACCTGGGCGCTCGCGCCTTCCGCGCGCTGCGCCACGACGAGCGGCGTGCTGCCGCGGCGCGCGACGTCGTCCACCGCCGTCTCGACTTCGGCCGGGAAACGGCCGCCGTTCGCTTCGACGTAGTTCTTGATCGCGTCGGCCGCGCCCTTGCGGATCTCGCGGCCCTGGAGGTCCACGCCGCTCATGCGCGTCTGCGCGCTGAACGCGAGGAACACCGGATGCAGCGTCGCCATGTCGCGCTGGCGAATGTTGAAGCGCTGCTTCGCGAGCACGACGATGCTGCGGCCTTCCGGCGTTTCGTCGGACAACGAAGCGAGTTGCGCGGCGTCCGCGAGCGCTTCTTCCTGGACACCCGGCGCGGCAACGAACGCCGACGCCTGGCGGTTGCCGAGCGTGATCGTGCCGGTCTTGTCGAGCAGCAGCACGTCCACGTCGCCGGCGGCTTCCACGGCGCGGCCCGAAGTGGCGATCACGTTGGCCTGCATCATGCGGCTCATGCCCGCCACGCCGATCGCCGAAAGCAGACCGCCGATCGTCGTCGGAATCAGGCACACGAGCAGCGCGACGAGCGCGGTGATCGTCACGACGTGCCCCATCTTCGCGGCTTCGACCGAGAAGATCGAGAACGGCAGCAGCGTCGCGGTAGCGAGCAGCAGCACGATGGTCAGCGCGACGAGCAGGATCGTGAGGGCAATCTCGTTCGGCGTCTTCTGACGCTTCGCGCCTTCCACCATCGCGATCATGCGGTCGAGGAACGCCTCGCCCGGGTTCGCCGTGACGCGCACGACGATCCAGTCGGAGAGCACGCGCGTACCGCCCGTCACCGAAGAAAAGTCGCCGCCCGACTCGCGGATCACCGGCGCGGATTCGCCCGTGATCGCCGACTCATCGACCGAGGCCACGCCTTCGATCACTTCGCCGTCGGCCGGGATCGTGTCGCCGGTTTCGACGAGCACCACGTCGCCGCGGCGCAGGTCCGAAGCGGTCATGATGCGGATGGGCGCCTTCGGATGCGGCTCGTTGAGCTTCTTCGCCATCACGTCGCGCTTGGCCTGGCGCAGCGATGCGGCCTGCGCCTTCGAACGGCCTTCGGCGAGCGCTTCGGCGAAGTTCGCGAAGAGCACCGTGAACCACAGCCACAGCGCGACGGCGAGAATGAAGCCCGCGGGCGCTTCGGCCTGCCCCATGAGCGCCGCGACCCAGAGGATCGTCGTGAGGATGCTGCCCACGTACACGCAGAACATCACGGGGTTGCGCAACTGGGTGCGCGGTTTTAGCTTGCGGAACGAGTCCACGATGGCCGGACGCACGAGCGCCGGATCGAACATGGACCGTGTTGCACTATGCTGATTCATTTTGAAGTAGTCCTGTTCAGTGCACGCCCATCATGATCAGATGCTCGACGCCGGGGCCGAGGGCGAGCGCGGGCACGTAGGTCAGCGCGCCGACGAGCAGCACGGTGCCGAGCAGCAGCACGACGAAGAGCGGGCCATGCGTGGGCAGCGTGCCGCCGGTAACGGCTATGCGCTTCTTGCCGGCGAGCGAGCCGGCGATGGCGAGCACCGGAACGATGGTGCCGAAGCGACCGAACCACATGGCGATGGCGAGCAGCCAGTTATAGAACGGCGTGTTCACCGAAAGCCCTGCGAAGGCGCTGCCGTTGTTGTTCGCGGCCGAGCTGAACGCATACAGGATTTCCGAGAAGCCGTGCGCGCCGGGGTTGGCGATGCCCGCCTTGCCCGCGTCGGTCAGCACGGCGATCGAGGTGCCCACGAGCACGAGCATCGGCGTGAGCAGCACGACGATCGCCACCATCTTCATCTCGAAGGACTCGATCTTCTTGCCCACATACTCAGGAGTACGTCCGATCATGAGACCCGCCACGAACACCGCGAGCAGCGCGAATACGAGCATGCCGTAGAGCCCCGAGCCAACGCCGCCGAAGATCACTTCGCCGAGCTGGATGAGCAGCATCGGAACCAGGCCGCCGAGCGGCGTGAGCGAGTCGTGCGCCGCGTTCACCGCGCCGCACGAGGCCGCTGTCGTCGCCACGACGAAGATGCCGGTCTGCGCGATGCCGAAGCGCGTTTCCTTGCCTTCCATGTTGCCGCCGGCCTGCAGCGCGCTCGCGTGCTGATCGACGTTCAGCGAGGTCAGCATGGGGTTGCCGGCCTGCTCGGCGTTCAGCTCGAAGCCCACCGCCACCGCGAACGCAATCGTCATGACCGCGAGCACGGCAATCCCCTGGCGCCGGTCGGCGATCACATTGCCGAACACGAGACAGAGCGCGGCCGGAATGATCAGGATGGCGATCATTTCCACGAAGTTCGAGAACGGCGTGGGGTTCTCGTACGGATGCGCCGAGTTCGCATTGAAGAAGCCGCCGCCGTTGGTGCCGAGCATCTTGATGGCGACCTGCGAAGCCACCGGGCCCATGGCGAGCGTTTGCGTCGTGACCTTCGTGTCGACCGTCACGGCGTTGCCTTGCGCGTCCTTCACCGGGTTGCCCTGGGCGTCAAGCCTGGGCGCGGCGTAGGTCGTGGTCTGCAGTGTCGGCACGTCCTGATACGACTTGAAGTTCTGGATCATGCCCTGGCTCATCAGGAGCGCAGCGATGATCGCCGCCATCGGCACGAGAACGTAGAGCGTCGTGCGCGTGAGGTCGACCCAGAAGTTGCCGATCGTCTTCATGGAGTGGCGCGCGAAACCACGGATCAGTGCGATCACGACCACGATGCCCGTCGCCGCCGAAAGGAAGTTCTGCACGGTGAGGCCGAGCATCTGCGTGAGATAGCTCACGGTCTGCTCGGGCGTGTAGTCCTGCCAGTTCGTGTTGGTGACGAACGAGACTGCCGTATTGAACGCACCGTCCACCGTCATCGGACCGAACTGTTGCGGATTGCCCGGCAGCCAGCCCTGGACGCGCAGCAATACGTAGAGGAACAGCGCACCGAGCGCGTTGAACGAGACGGTGGCGAGCGCATAACGCTTCCAGTCCATCTCGGACTCGCGATCGACACCGGCCAGGCGGTAGAGGAGATTCTCGACGGGTGCGAAGAGCCGCACGACACGCGAGCGTCCGTCGAGCACGCGCGTGATATAGCCCGCGACCGGCACGGCAAGCGCGAGCAGAACGACGATGAAAATCCCGGCTTGCAGCAGATTGTTGCCGTTCATTCGATATCCTCCGCGCGCAGCAGCGCATGGACCAGATAGACGAACAGCAAGAGCGTTGCTGCCCCCGACAACCACAGAATCCAGGTCATGAACGAGCTCCCGTAGCGCCTTGATCGGCGCGCCGGTACTGCATGAGCTTCTCGCAGCCGGCGATCAACGCATATGTGAGCCCCGCGAATACCGCTAGCCCCCCGATGTACAGCACATCCATTGTCGTGTTCTCCATTGACGGATGCCCGGAACAGTAAGGGTTTACACGTCAAGAACGGATTAAAGGTGGAGGGGGTGGTATAAAAATCTCGTAAACATGCGGAAATGGCGCCATAACGAAAAGGCGCGCTGGCCAGGCCAGCGCGCCTCGAGTCGGCGAATCGCTTAACGGTGGTTGCTCAGGAAAACTCAGGGAATCAGGATCGTCGAGCCGGTCGTGCGGCGCGCTTCGAGATCGGCGTGCGCCTGGCCCACATCCTTGAGCGCGTAGCGCTGATTGATCGACGTTTTCACCTTGCCCGAGCTCACGACCTCGAACAGTTCGGCGGCCATCGACTCGTAGTCGCTGCGTTTGGCGATATAGCTAAAGAGCGTGGGACGCGTGAAGAAAAGCGACCCGCGTCCGGCGAACTCCGACGAATCGATCGGCGGCAGCGGCCCCGACGCGTTGCCGAAGCTCACGAACAACCCCAGCGGCGCGAGGCAGTCGAGCGACTTCGTGAAGGTGTCCTTGCCAATCGAGTCGTACACCACCGGCACGCCCGCGCCATTCGTGATCTCGCGCACGCGCGCCGTGAAGTCCTCGCGCGTATAGACGATGGGATAGTCGCAACCATGCGCTTTCGCGATCTGCGCTTTCTCGTCGGAGCCTACGGTGCCGATCACCGTCGCGCCGAGCGCCTTCGCCCACTGGCACACGAGGAGGCCCACACCGCCCGCCGCGGCCTGAATGAGGATCGTGTCGCCGGCCTTCACGCGATACGTGCGGCGCAGCAGATATTGCGCGGTCAGGCCCTGCAGCATGATCGAAGCGGCGGCCTCGTCGCTGATCGCGTCGGGCAGACGAATCACCTGGTCGGCGCGCAACACGCGCTCCTGCGCATAGGCGCCCGGCGGCCGCGCGACGTAAGCCACGCGGTCGCCCACCTTGAGGTCGCTCACGCCCGGCCCCACCGCGCTCACCTCGCCCGCCGCCTCCATGCCGAGCCCCGCGGGCAGCGGCTGCGGATAGAGGCCGGTGCGAAAGTACACGTCGATGTAGTTCAGGCCGCAGGCTGTCTGCTTCAGGCGAATCTGGCCCTCGCCCGGCTCGCCCGCTTCGACGTCCACCCACTGCATGACCTCGGGGCCGCCGGTCTTCTCGATACGGATCGCTTTGCTCATTGTGTCTTCTCCACTGTGGAGTGTTGAGGCGGTGGCGGGCTGACGGCGCTCAAACCGCGCCGGCGAGACGCAGCCGCAGCACCTCGAGCACCATGCGCGCCGTCGAGATATTGGTGGCGCACGGTACGTTGTGCACGTCGCATGCGCGCACGAGCGCGTTGATGTCGGGCTCGTGCGGCTGCGGCGTCATGGGGTCGCGCAGGAAGATCACCATGTCCACGCGGCCCTCGGCCAGCTGCGCGCCGATCTGCAGGTCGCCGCCGTGCGGGCCGGAGAGCATGCGCTCGACCTTCAGGCCATGCGCCGCCTCGATGCGCGAGCCGGTCGTCCCCGTCGCAATGATGTCGCATTGGCGCAGGGCATCGGCGTATTCGCCCGCCAGTTTGACGATGTCGTCCTTCTTGTGGTCGTGCGCGATGAGCGCGACGCGGGTTGGCATGGCTTCGATGCTCCTTCGTTTCAGGTGGTGTGGCGTTGAAGTCGGGTTGGGAGGGTTGGGGGGCGCCCGGAAACTTGCCGGCTCAGAATGTTCCCGGATAAGCGCCGCCGTCGATCAGCCAGTTCTGTCCGGTAATGTAGCCCGCGTGCACGCTGCACAGGAACGCGCAGGCGCGCCCGAACTCGTCGGGCGTGCCGAAGCGGCGCGCGGGAATCGTCGCGATGCGGCGCTCGCGCACTTCCTCCACCGGGCGGTTGCTGGCCTTCGCCTGGGCGACGATCGTTGCCTGGATGCGGTCGGTGTCGAAGGCGCCCGGCAGCAGATTGTTGATCGTCACGCCGGTGGCCGCCACCTGGCGCGCGATGCCCGCGACAAAACCGGTCAGGCCCGAGCGCGCGCCGTTGGAGAGACCGAGCACGTCGATCGGCGCCTTCACGGAAGAGCTGGTGATGTTGACGATGCGCCCGAAACCGCGCGCGATCATGCCGTCGATGGTCGTCTGGATCAGCGCGATCGGCGTAAGCATGTTGGCTTCGAGCGCGGCCGTCCAGGCCTCGTGCGTGAAGCTGCGAAAGTCGCCCGGCGGCGGACCGCCCGCGTTGTTGACGAGGATGTCCGGCTCGCCGCACGCCGCAAGCGCGGCGGCACGGCCTTCGGCCGTCGTGATGTCGCACGCCACGGCGTTCACGCGGACGCCCGTGCTGGCGCGAATCTGCGCGGCGGTTTCCTCCAGCGTCTCCCGCGTGCGCGCGACGATCGTGACGTTGACGCCCTCGGCCGCCAGCGCCTCGGCGCAGCCGCGGCCGAGGCCCTTGCTCGCCGCGCATACCAGCGCGCTGCGTCCTGCGATGCCCATGTCCATAGGATTCGGTCCTGATCCGGAAAACGTGACAATTGCGAATTGCGTAAAAACGCGTAAGCGGCCACCGCAAGCGGCCGCCCCGCCTTTTCGGGATTCTAGAAGAATCGCGGCCCGCGCGCCTGTCCCGTCCGCGCATGCCGGGCATGCGAGAGCAAGGCCCGGCGGACGTCCCGCGCGTGTCCGAAAGAAGGCAGTTCCCGTATACTTGCGGCTGTTCCCCCGATTCCTCTTGCAGCCTCGCGCGCCCGCCATGAAACAGGACAGCCGCTTCCCCAATCTCTTCATCCTCGACCACCCGCTGATCCAGCACAAGCTGACCCATATGCGCGACAAGGACACGTCCACACGGACGTTCCGTGAGCTGCTGCGCGAAATCACGCTCCTGATGGGCTACGAGATCACGCGCGAGCTGCCCATGACGACGCGCCGCGTGCAGACGCCGCTCGTGGAGGTGGACGCCCCCGTGATCGCGGGCAAGAAGCTCGCCATCGTGCCCGTGCTGCGCGCGGGCGTGGGCATGTCCGACGGGCTGCTGGAGCTGATTCCGTCGGCGCGTGTCGGGCACATCGGCGTGTACCGCGCGGACGACCACCGCCCCGTGGAATACCTCGTGCGCCTGCCGGACCTCGAAGACCGCAACTTCATCCTGTGCGACCCGATGGTCGCGACCGGCTATTCGGCGGCGCACGCCATCGACGTGCTCAAGCGCCGCGGCGTGACGGGCGAGCGCATCTCGTTCCTCGCGCTCGTGGCGGCGCCCGAAGGCGTCGAGGTGTTCCAGAAGGCCCACCCGGACGTGAAGCTCTACGTGGCGTCGCTCGACTCGCACCTCAACGAACACGCCTACATCGTGCCCGGCCTGGGCGACGCCGGCGACCGCCTGTTCGGCACGAAGAACTAGGAACGGCGCGGCACCGCCACCAGCGCCCCCACTCACGCACCCGCACGCAGCCCCGCAATCCGGCTTTTCCCGCATCCGGGGGCAAGGCCGGACGGTCGCGGCGTGATAAAATTCAGATCCACCTGAACGGGCATCCGGGGCGTTCGCCGCGCTTTCGCGAGCCAATCGGCCCTGGCGCTACGGAACAGGACAAAGCGGACAAAGCAGGACAAAGCCGAACGAGGCGAGACGAAGCCGGCCGGGACGCGCCGCCGGCGGGGTTTCGCGCGGGGCCGCGCCGCGCACGGGTGGGCTAACCGGCGGACAAGACACTCCTGGGCACCCCGGCCGCGCGCCGCGCAACCGTATTGCGCGGGCGTTGCGCGCGAGGGCCGCGCCCGCGAACACGCATCGACAACTGCATATTGCACACTGCACGCGCCCGCGCCGGCGCATGCGACGGAGAAAGGTATGGCGGGTCATTCGAAATGGGCCAACATCAAGCACAAGAAAGCCGCTGCTGACGCCAAGCGCGGCAAGGTCTGGACGCGGCTCATCAAGGAAATCCAGGTGGCGGCGCGCATGGGCGGCGGCGATGCCGATACGAACCCGCGCCTGCGGCTGGCCGTCGACAAGGCCTACGACGCCAACATGCCCAAGGACAACATCAACCGCGCGATCCAGCGCGGTGTGGGCGGCGTGGACGGCGCGAACTACGAGGAAATCCGCTACGAGGGCTACGGCATCGGCGGCGCGGCCATCATCGTCGACACGATGACCGACAACCGCACCCGCACCGTCGCCGAAGTGCGCCATGCCTTCTCGAAGTTCGGCGGCAACATGGGCACGGACGGCTCGGTGGCGTTCATGTTCGATCACGTCGGCCAGTTCGTGTTCGCGCCCGGCACGGCCGAGGACAAGCTGATGGACGCCGCGCTCGAAGCCGGCGCCGACGACGTCGTGACCAACGACGACGGCAGCATCGAGGTGGTGTGCCCGCCGTTCGAATTCCCGAAGGTGAAGGCCGCGCTCGAAGCCGCGGGCTTCAAGGCGGAAATGGCCGAAGTGACCATGAAGCCGCAGACGGAAGTCGAATTCACGGGCGACGACGCCGTGAAAATGCAGAAGCTCCTCGACGCGCTCGAGAACCTGGACGACGTCCAGGAGGTGTACACCAACGCGTCGATCGCCGAGGAGTAATCAGCGCGCCGACGCGCAAGGGCATGCGCCCCGCCCGCGTTTTCCACGGCCGGCACGCCAAGCGCCGGCCGCAACTGTTTCTGGTTCTGGTCTTTCGGGGATACACATGAAGTTACTCGTCGTCGGTTCTGGCGGCCGCGAACATGCGCTGGCGTGGAAACTCGCCCAGGCGCCGCGCGTGCAGCTCGTCTACGTCGCACCGGGCAACGGCGGCACCGCGCAGGACGAGCGGCTCGCCAACGTCGACATCACGGACATCCACGCGCTCGCCGACTTCGCCGAGCGCGAGCAGGTCGCGTTCACCGTGGTCGGGCCGGAAGCGCCGCTCGCGGCCGGCATCGTCAATGTGTTCCGCGCGCGCGGCCTGAAGGTGTTCGGCCCGACGAAGGAAGCCGCGCAGCTCGAAAGCTCGAAGGACTTCGCCAAGGCGTTCATGAAGCGCCACCACATTCCCACCGCCGCCTACGAGACCTTCTCGGACGCGACGGCCGCGCACGCCTATGTCGACAAAAACGGGGCGCCGATCGTGATCAAGGCCGACGGCCTCGCCGCGGGCAAGGGCGTGGTCGTGGCGATGACGCTGGAAGAGGCGCACCAGGCCATCGACTCGATGCTCGCCGACAACAAGCTCGGCGACGCCGGCGCGCGCGTCGTGATCGAGGAATTCCTCGCGGGCGAGGAAGCGAGCTTCATCGTCATGGTGGACGGCAAGCACGTGCTGGCGCTCGCTTCGAGCCAGGACCACAAGCGCCTGCAGGACGGCGACCAGGGCCCGAACACGGGCGGCATGGGCGCCTACTCGCCCGCGCCCATCGTCACGCCGCAGCTGCACGCGCGCGTGATGCGCGAAATCATCCTGCCGACCGTGGCCGGCATGGAGAAGGAAGGCAACCGTTTCACGGGCTTCCTCTACGCCGGCCTCATGATCGACGCGCAGGGCAACCCGAAGACGCTCGAATTCAACTGCCGCATGGGCGACCCGGAAACGCAGCCGATCATGGCGCGCCTGAAGGGCGACTTCCCGAAGGTCTTCGAACACGCCATTGCCGGCACGCTCGACCAGGTCGAGCTGGAATGGGACCGGCGCACAGCGCTCGGCGTCGTGCTGGCCGCGCACAATTACCCGGATACGCCGCGCAAGGGCGACCGCATCAGCGACATCCCGGCCGAAACCGCCGACTCGGTGACTTTCCACGCGGGCACGCAGCTCACGGACGGCAAGCTCGTCACCTCGGGCGGCCGCGTGCTGTGCGTCGTGGGCCTCGCGGATTCGGTGCGCAGCGCCCAGTCGGTGGCCTACGAGACCGTCAACCGGATCTCCTTCGACGGCATGCAGTATCGCCACGACATCGGCTACCGCGCGGTGGGCCGCAAGCAGTAAGCGCAACCGGCCGGGATCGTGCCGCGCGGGAGAGCGCCGGCACGAGCGCCGCCGCTTTCCCGCCGTCGCTTTAGCACGCAGTTCCCGGGGTACGCTGGCCGCACCCGGCCCCGTCGTATCGCGGGCACCACGGAGACCGCCGTGCCGCGATCCGGCACCGGCCCGATCGGCGCTACACTGCCGCTGTCGGCCCCGCCAGGCTCGCAGGAACGCGCGATGCCGGCCCCGGAAGCAACCCGCGACCAACCCGCGACGCCGCCCGTACGATCAGGGCACGCCGCCCGCCTTTTCACCGATGACCGATTCGACCCGCCCCGGCGCACAAGATGAGCGCGCCACTCCCGATAGCGCCGGCCGCGCCGACAGCGCGGCTGTTCGCGCGTGGCTCTCGGGCCTGCAGACGCAGATCGCCGACGCGCTCGGCGCCTTCGACGGTACGCCGTTCGCCACCGACCGCTGGCAGCGCGCGCCGGGCGAAAAGCTGCGCGGCGGCGGCTGCACGCGCATCCTCGAAGGCGGCCGGTTCTTCGAGCGCGCCGGCATCGGCTTCTCCGACGTCGCGGGCGACGCCCTGCCGCCCTCGGCCACGGCGGCACGCCCCGAACTCAACGGACGCGGCTTCGAGGCGATGGGCGTCTCGCTCGTGCTGCACCCGCGCAATCCGTACTGCCCGACCGTGCACATGAACGTGCGCATGCTGCTCGCCACGAAGGCCGGCGAGGCCCCGGTATTCTGGTTCGGCGGCGGCATGGACCTCACGCCGTACTACGGCTTCGAGGAGGACGCGCAGCACTTCCACCGCGTCTGCCGCGACGCGGTCGCCCCGTGGGGCGGGGATCTGTACCCGCGCTTCAAGCGCTGGTGCGACGACTACTTCTTCCTGAAGCACCGCAACGAAGCGCGCGGCGTGGGCGGCATCTTCTTCGACGACTACGCCGAGGACGGCTTCGAGCCAGCGTTCGCGCTCACGAGGAGCGTCGGCGAAGCCTTCCTCGCGGCCTACCTGCCGATCATCGAAAAGCGCCGCACCCTGCCATACGGGGAAGCCGAGCGCGATTTCCAGGCGTACCGGCGCGGCCGCTACGTCGAATTCAATCTGGTCTGGGACCGCGGCACGCATTTCGGTCTGCAAAGCGGCGGACGCACCGAATCGATCCTGATGTCGATGCCGCCCACGGCGAACTGGCGCTACGACTGGCAGCCGCAGCCGGGCACGCCCGAGGCGCGGCTCTACGCCGACTTCCTGCCGGCGCGCGACTGGATCTGACACCGTGATGCCTGCACTGTGAAGCCAGCCTCCCCGCCCCGCCCGCTCGCGCGCCGCGTGGGTCTCTTCGGCGGCACCTTCGACCCGATCCACGAGGGCCATCTCGCGCTCGCGCGGCGCTTTGCCGAACTGCTCGACCTCACGGAGCTGGTTCTGCTGCCGGCCGGCCAGCCGTGGCAGAAACCGGAGGTGAGCGCAGCCGTCCACCGGCTCGCGATGACGCGCGCCGCCGCCGGCTCGCTCGTGCTG
Source organism: Paraburkholderia acidipaludis NBRC 101816 (assembly GCF_000684975.1). Lineage (GTDB taxonomy): Bacteria > Pseudomonadota > Gammaproteobacteria > Burkholderiales > Burkholderiaceae > Paraburkholderia > Paraburkholderia acidipaludis. Next base: position 79,334 of record NZ_BAXZ01000011.1, read on the forward strand.
CCGGGCGTCACGGTCACGGTCGACACCGACGAGATCGAGCACGACGGCCCCACCTACACGGTCGAGACGCTGCGGCGCTTTCGCGCGCGCGAAGGCAACGCGGACTGCTCGCTCACGCTGCTGATGGGCGCCGATCAATTGCTGCATCTCGACTCCTGGCAGGCGTGGCGCGAGCTCTTCGAGCTTGCTCACCTGGGCGTGGCGAGCCGCCCCGGCTTCGATTTCGCGACGCTGCCGCGCGAAGTGGCCGCAGAAGTCGCAGCGCGCCGTGCAGCGCCCGCCGCGCTCGCGGCCACGCCGCACGGCCACGTCGTGATCGACGAACAGCTCGCCTACGACGTTTCGGCCACCGAAATCCGCCAGCGCATCCGCGCATGCCGCGAGGCACGCCAGGATGGCGCCCGCGAAGGCGCCAGCGGCACGCACACGGCCGCGCCCGTTCCCGCGGCCGTGTGGGACTATATTCTTCAACATCATCTGTACCACGGGTAAACATGGACATCCGCAAACTGCAACGCGTCATCATTGACGGCCTCGAAGACGTCAAGGCACAGGACATCAAGGTGTTCAACACCAGCCATCTGACCGAGCTGTTCGACCGCGTGATCGTCGCGAGCGGCACCTCGAACCGCCAGACCAAGGCGCTCGCCAACAGCGTGCGCGAGAAGGTCAAGGAAGCCGGCGGCGATATCGTCAGCACGGAAGGCGAGGACACTGGCGAATGGGTGCTCGTCGATTGCGGCGACGCCATCGTCCACATCCTGCAGCCCGCACTGCGCCAGTACTACAACCTCGAAGAAATCTGGGGCGACAAGCCGGTGCGCATCAAGCTCTCGAACAACACCGGATTCTCGGGCGCGCGCCCGAGCGAGCCGATGGACGAAGACGAAGAGGACATCGAGGACGAAGCGCCGGTCGCCGCCAAGAAAAAGGCGCCCGCGAAGAAAGCCGCCGCAAAGTCCGCAGCCCGGCCTGCGGCAAAGAAGAGCGCCGCGAAGCCGGCGGCAAAATCGGCCGCAACGCCCGCCCGCGCCCCCGCGCGCAAGACGGCCGCGCGCCGCAGCGCCGGCAAGTGAACCCCGCCGCGTCTGCCCGATGAAACTGCATATCGTCGCCGTCGGCCACAAGATGCCGGACTGGATCGCCGAGGGCTTCGAGGAATACACGAAGCGCATGCCGCCCGAGCTGCGCATCGAGTTGCGCGAAGTGAAGCCCGAGCAGCGTTCGTCGGGCCGCTCCGCCGAAAGCGTGATGGCCGCGGAGCGCACGCGGATCGAAGCGGCGCTGCCGAAGAGCGCGCGCATTGTCGCGCTCGACGAACGCGGGCGCGACTGGACCACGATGCAGCTCGCAGAAGCATTGCCCGGGTGGCAGCAGGACGGGCGCGACGTGGCGTTCCTGATCGGCGGCGCGGACGGGCTCGACCCGCAACTGAAGGCGCGCGCCGACCTGCTGCTGCGCCTCTCGAGCCTCACGCTGCCCCACGCGATGGTGCGGGTGCTGCTGGCCGAGCAGCTTTACCGCGCCTGGACCATTACGCAGAATCACCCCTATCATCGCGTGTAATTGCGGCGGCGGTATATTGCACTGCGACATGACACGCCGTTGCCGTCCGCCGCACGCCGTCTTGACGCAGCCCGCCGTTGCGCGGCATCCGCCGCGCGACGCCGGTGCCCGACCCATCCGGTTTTCGCCACCGCCAGAGACGCTCCGATGTCCTCTACCGCGACTTATCCGTACGTCTATCTCGCCTCGCAAAGCCCACGCCGCCAGGAGCTGCTCGCGCAGCTCGGCGTGCGTTTCGAGCTTCTCCTGCCGCGCCCCGACGAGGACGCCGAAGCGCTAGAAGCCGTGCTGCCCGGCGAAGCGGCAACCGACTACGTGACGCGCGTGTGCGCGGCGAAGGCCGACGCAGCCCGCGCCCGCCTCGTGGCCGGCGCGCATGCGCACGCGCCCATCCTCACCGCCGACACCACGGTCACGATCGACGGACACATCCTCGGCAAACCTCACGACGCCGCCGAAGCGTTCGCGATGCTCGAACGGCTTGCCGGCCGCGAGCATGAAGTGCTCACGGCGGTGGCCGTCGTCAATGCCGAAGGCACCTGTCTGCCCGTCGCGCTCTCGCGCTCGCACGTGCGCTTCGCCCCCGCCGAAGCGGCCGCGATCGCCCGCTATGTCGCGAGCGGCGAACCGTTCGGCAAGGCCGGCGCCTATGGCATCCAGGGGCGCGCGGCCGAGTTCGTCGAGCGAATCGACGGGTCCTATTCGGGTATCATGGGTTTGCCATTATTCGAAACAGCCGCGCTGCTGCGCGCGGCGCGCATCGACTTCTAGAACAACATCATGAACGAAGAAATCCTGATCAACGTCACTCCCCAGGAGACGCGCGTCGCGCTGGTCCAGCAAGGCGCAGTACAGGAGCTTCATGTCGAGCGCACGCTCTCGCGCGGGCGCGTCGGCAACGTCTATCTCGGCAAGGTCGTGCGCGTGCTGCCGGGCATGCAGTCGGCCTTCATCGACATCGGCCTCGAGCGCGCCGCCTTCCTTCACGTCGCCGATATCTGGCATCCGCGCATTGCCGGCGAAGCGCACCAGGCCGTTCATCATCAGCCGATCGAAAAGACCGTCTTCGAAGGACAGACGCTCATGGTGCAGGTCGTGAAGGACCCGATCGGCACGAAGGGCGCGCGCCTCTCGACACAGGTGAGCATTGCCGGGCGCACGCTCGTGTATCTGCCGCAGGAGCCGCACATCGGCATTTCGCAGAAGATCGAGAGCGAGGCCGAGCGCGAAGCCGTGCGCGCGCGCCTGACCGCCGTGCTGCCCGCCGACGAGAAAGGCGGCTACATCGTCCGCACCATCGCCGAAGATGCCACGAGCGAAGAGCTCGCCGCCGACGTCGCCTACCTGCGCAAGACCTGGGCGACCATCGTCGCGCAGGCGCAGCGCCTGCCCGCAACGAGCCTGCTCTATCAGGACCTGAGCCTCGCGCAGCGCGTGCTGCGCGACTTCGTGAACGAAGAGACGACGCGCGTGCAGGTGGATTCGCGCGAGACCTTCCAGAAGCTCACGGAATTCGCGCGGGAATTCACGCCGGCCGTTTCGCCGAAGCTGCACCACTACACCGGCGAGCGGCCGCTCTTCGACCTCTACAACATCGAAGCCGAGATCCAGCGTGCGTTGTCGAGGCGCGTGGACCTGAAGTCGGGCGGCTACCTCGTGATCGACCAGACCGAGGCGATGACGACGATCGACGTGAACACGGGCGGCTACGTCGGCGCACGCAACTTCGACGACACGATCTTCAAGACCAACCTCGAAGCGGCGCACACGATCGCCCGGCAGCTGCGGCTGCGCAACCTGGGCGGCGTGATCATCATCGACTTCATCGACATGGAGAACCTCGAGCACCGCGAGCAGGTGCTGGGCGAGCTGAAGAAGGCACTGGCGCGCGACCGCACGCGCGTGACGGTGAACGGCTTCTCGCAGTTGGGGCTCGTCGAGATGACGCGCAAGCGCACGCGCGAATCGCTGGCACACGTGCTGTGCGAGCCGTGCCCCACCTGCCTCGGCAAAGGCCAGGTGAAAACCTCGCGCACGGTCTGCTACGACGTGCTGCGCGAGATCCTGCGCGAGTCGCGCCAGTTCAATCCGCGCGAGTTCCGCGTGGTCGCTTCGCAGCAGGTGATCGACCTGTTTCTCGAAGAGGAGTCGCAACATTTGGCCATGCTGATCGATTTCATCGGCAAGCCGGTGTCGCTGCAGGTGGAGTCGAATTTGAGTCAGGAACAGTACGACATCGTGCTGATGTAGAACTCATGTCACCGGCCGTTTAGACCTGCGCTCGTCGCGCGTACGCCCCCACCGCGCTGCCCCAACGTCCCACGGAGTCCCGCAGTTTGAATCACCAGCGCGTCACCATCGAGCAAATCGGCGAGTTCGACGAAATCATCGACGTGAGAACGCCGCTCGAATACGCCGAAGATCACGTCCCCGGCGCCGTCAACGCGCCTGTGATGAGCAACGAGGAGCGCGTGATCGTCGGCACGCTCTACAAGGCGTCGCCGTTCGACGCTACGCGCGTGGGTGCGGCCATCGCCGCGCGCAACATCGCGCACCATCTCGACACGATCTTCGCCGACCGGCCGCGCAACTGGCGGCCGCTCATCTACTGCTGGCGCGGCGGCAAGCGGTCGGGCTCGATGACGGCGATGTTCAACATGATCGGCTGGCGCGCCCGCCAGCTCGAAGGCGGCTACAAGGCCTACCGCCATACCGTCATCGAGGCGCTCGGCACGCTGCCCGACCGGTTCCGCTACATCGTGCTCGCAGGGCCCACCGGCAGCGGCAAGACGCGCCTGCTGCAGGCGCTCGGCGCGGCCGGCGCGCAAACGCTCGATCTGGAAGGGCTCGCGGCACATCGCGGCTCGCTGCTCGGCGCATTGCCCGAACGGGCGCAGCCCTCGCAAAAGGCGTTCGATACGGTGCTCGTGCAAACGCTGCGCACGTTCGATTCCGCGCAGCCCGTGTTCGTGGAAGCGGAAAGCCGGCGCATCGGCACGATCACGCTGCCGGAAGCGTTCATCGCGGGCATCCATGCGGCCCCCTGCGTCGTGGTGGAAGTGACGCGCGAGGAACGTTGCGCACTCCTTCTGAACGAGTACGGCCATCTGCTGGACGAACCCGGCTACTTCCGCGAGCAGTTGCTCAAGCTCGTGCCGCTCCACGGGCGCGACAGGATCGAGTCATGGTGCGGCTTGCTCGAAGCAGGACAGCGCGAGACGCTCACCGAAACGCTCGTCGTCGAGCACTACGACCCCGCCTATACGCGCAGCAGCCGGCGTAACTTCGAGAAGCTGGAGAAGGCGCCGCGCTTTTCATTCCACCCGATGCAGGCCAACCTCGTCACGCAGGCGAAAGCGCTGCTCGAAGAACTGGGCAAGGCGTAATCACCTGGAGCCGGCGCGAAGCGCATAGCGAGAGGCCACCGATGCGCCCGGTGGCTCGATAGTGCGTTACCGGCTAACGGCTCCGGCTGCACAGCCGCCGGCCTGAGAGGTGCCGCTGGCCACGCCGCCGTAGCCGCCGCTGCCGTTCAGCGACGCCACGCGCGCTTCGGCTGCCTGAATGTTCTCGGGATAGTGGACGTTGTCGTCGTGGCCAACACGGTAACCCACCTGGGCGAGCTGCACGATTTCGGCACGAACCTGCTCGCGCGTAACGGACGAACCAGCGGACGAACCAGCGGACGAATTCGACTGCGCGAACGAAGCGGCGGGAACCACGAGGGCGGCGGCAACAGCAACGGCTTGAATCAGGGACTTCACGGTACGACCTCCATTTGACTGATCCGGCCGCGATGCGACGGGTATGTGCATGCGACCGATGTATGCAGTCTAGGAGGATCGAATTCGAGGGTTAACCCCTATCCATCTAAAATACCGTTCCAGTTCGCCGAAGAATCGACACAATCGGCACGCCGCACGGGAGACACACTGCCGCTGCCGCCAGCCCGCCAGCCGACTTGCCGCTCGTCGTTGCCGGCGCAACCGTCAGCGGCGAGGCTCGCCGCGCTCCGTCAACGAGGCGGTATGCTGCAACTGCGCCGGCAGGTTCGGCTCCCAGGCTTCGAGGTCCTCGGTGGGATAAAGGCCGAACGCATAGAGCACCCGCTTGAGGCGGCTGACGAAACCGGGGCGCGGCACGTTCGGGAGCGCGGCCGCGGCGGAACTCGCCGTGCGGCTCAGGTAGTTGCGCTTGAAATCGCGCTGCGTGACGCCCCACTTCATCAGGAATTCGCGCCCGCCGCGATTGCGGCGAATGCGCCCGGTCGTACGGGTTCCGAAATGGTAGACGCGGCTCGCGCCAACCGAGCGAAACACCCGGCAGCCGACCAGCCAGAGCTTCATCAGGAAGTCGTCGTCGCTGCTCATGCCGGGTCCGAACTCGATGCTGTAGCCGCCCACGCGCAGCCAGAGTTCGCGGCTCACCAAGGTCGGCTGCAGTGCGATGCCGTCCCGGTCGGCCGTGTTCATCTTCGCCGCGAAATCCAGCAGTCCCGCTTCGTTGAAATCGTCCGGACCAGCGCCGAAGTTGGCGACGGTCACGAGGGCGTTACCGGTATCGGTGGGCTCGATGATCTGCGACGCCAGATAAGCCGGCACCTGGCCGAGCCCGCGCAATGTTTCGACGAAGGCCGTGTCCCAGCCCGGCGTGCAGAACATGTCGTCGTTCATGAACAGGATCCACTCGGTCGTGGCAAGACGCGCAACGTCGTTGACCGCGAGGCACACGCCGACGTTGCCGAGGCTCCAGGTATGGCGAATCCCCTGCTCGCGAACCCAATCGAGCGTGCCGTCGCTGCCGTCGTTGACGTGCACCAGAATTTCGTGCTCGAAGGCGGAATGGCGCCGGATGCTGTCCACGCACAGCTTCAGGTACGGCAGGTTGTTCCAGGTCGGAATCAGGATGCTGAACATGGCATTTCGAATTATGTAGGGTCCGACAGGATATCCATGCGATCGACTATCGCCGCCAGAACGGCCAGCATGCCCGCATAGAAGGACACCGTGCTTTTCAGGTCGAAAGTCTCCACCGTCAAGCCGAAAACAAAGAACATGACGACGAACGCAAGCCCCATCAGCGCCGTGCGGCGCGCCGTAGCCGACGCCGATTTGAGCCGGCTCGCGAAAAAGGCCGCGGGCACGATGTAGATGGCGAGCAGCGCGATCCCCCCCACCACGCCGTAATTGACGAGATAGGCCAGCAACTGATTGTGCGTTTCGCCCTCGCCGAACTGGGCCGCGAGCGGCGTCAGCGCACCTTGCCGGGCAAGCGAGTTCATGGCGTCGCGAAAGCCGTCGCCGCCGAGGCCCAGCACCGGATGCTGGCGAATCAGCTCGCACGCCGCGTCATACAGCTGAAGGCGCACGCCGACCGAGGTGTCCCGGTTGCCGTGCGTGTACTGCGTCAGGTCGGACGATATCATGTCGATGCGGTCGCGCACCGTGCCCGAGCTGCCGTAGACGAGCGCGAGCAGCGCGGCAATGGCAACCGGCATTAGCACTTTCCAGTGGACGGACTTGCCGCGGCCGCGCTCCCACAGGATCAGCACGGCCACGATGGGAATCGCGAGCCAGCCGCCGCGCGCCCCCGAAACCAGCGAGGCCGCAAGGCCCGCAAAAATCCCGGCGATCTTGAGCACGCGCACGAACGCTTTGTCCTTGCGCCACCAGTTCAGCGCAACCGTCGACAGCACGCCGAGCGCAAGCGAGAGATCCCCGAAATGAATCGGATTCAGGAAAGCGCTGCCAACCCGGCCGTCACCCCAGTCGCGCGGCATCACGAGCGCAATCGCCAGCGCCGCCAGGGCGCCGAGCGTGAAAGATAGATCCGCCCACGAGAGAACCTGCTGCGGCGCGCGGCGCAGCACAAGGAAAACCGGAACGGCCAGCAAAAACCGCGATGGCGAATCCCAGGTACGGAGCAGCGGATGCCCATGCGACAGCGTGCTAAGCGCCACGGCTGCAACCGGCGCGATCAGCGCGATGCAGACGGACAGCCCGAGTCCTTCGGGACGCGCATAACCGTAAGGCGTGCCGGCGGGCCGCAAAAGCAGCGTCGCAATCGAAAGCACCGCCACGCCGATCGTCATGGCGCTCGCACCGCCATGCACCAGCATGGCAAAAGCCGGATAAGTCAGCAGCAGGAACGCAGTCAGCCAGTCGCCGGGCACCGTGCGTCGGGAGTCATTCGTAACAGGTGTCGGCATTGCGCACTGCGATTATCAATAATAGTGGTACCTCACGCCGCAAACTGTATGCGTGGGAAGCCGGATGAGAAACCCGTTATTGTACCCATAGTGCACTCGCGCCTTCATCTTCACCCAGTTCGCAGCGCCGGCCGCCGCGCGCCGAAAGCTCCCCGCGGCGGCACCCGTGCCGCGGCCAGCACCATGTTAAACTTCGCAGCTTCCCGTGGATAACGTCAAGGCCCCGTGTTGCAGCCGTCCCGTCCGAACACTTCATGGTTTTCGCCGGCCCGCTGGCTGGACGACGTCGTGGCCCGTTCCACCGTCATTCCGTATGCGGGCGTGCCGCACGAACCGGACGTGTTTCTCAGCCGCAACAGCCGGTTCAAGATCGCGAAGAAGTACCTGCACAAGCAACTGCTGCTGAAAACGCATCGGCAACTGCGGCTCGAACGGCCGCATCTCGACCGCTCGCAGCGCGTGCTATGGATCTACGCCAAACGCAACTTCGGCGACGCAACCATGGACCTGGCCGGCCGTGCACTGCTCAAGGACAGCGGTATTCGTCTGGATCTTCTCGCGCTGCCGCCGCACGTGCCGCTCTTCAGGGAAGACGACATATTCGGCCACGTCTACGGCGACCCGCTCGAAGTCGATGCGAGCCGCTACGACGCCGTCCTGCTATCCGAGTACAACCTGCCGTCGATCCGCCTGAAGACGCAGTACTTCGGCAAGCTGCCTTACGCGTGCCTGTACCAGCACTTCAACGGCCCCGATCGCAATCAGATCCGCTTCAGCTACGCGAGCGTCAACGACGTATTTTCGCTCGGCCACAGCGCGGACACG
>NZ_BAXZ01000010.1 GCF_000684975.1 Paraburkholderia acidipaludis NBRC 101816
TTCCTGTCGCTGATGGGTGAACTCGGCAAGCCCGCGTGGACAATCGAAATGGAGCGTATCAGGAAGCTGCAATGGTGGGACAAGGTGAAGACTGTCAAGGGTTTCCCGGCTGATCCTGACGTGTGGCACATGCACCCGATTGGGCTGGTGGGAAATTTCTTTAAATCGGGAAGCAGCCTTGATGAATTGATTCGAAAGATCGGGGATATTATCTCCGGCGGTGAAGGTGGATATGAATCATATAACACTGGAACAAACGGGCCTCATGGCGCAGTAGGTCATTCATATATGACAAGACCGAAGGGGACTGTTACTGGAAAAACAATAAATGAAATTCTTGCAACGGAGCATCTCTCTTATACAGATCCCGCGAGATTTTATACAACAGGCAAATATCAAACAATCATCCCGACTCTCCGGGAGGGAATGATCAAGCTGGGCTTAACCGGAGACGAGAAATATGACGAGGACATGCAAGAACGGATGTTTAGCGATTTCTTAATTGCTCATGCTGGCAAAGGTGTTTTGGCCAAGTTCATTAAGCAAGGCGTCGGAACGATAGATGATGCTCAATATGCGGCATCCAAAGAGTGGGCGTCTATTGCCGCCCCTGTTAACTGTCATATAAAGGATGGAAGAGTCTCGGACGGGACACTCTCCTATTACGAAGGGGCAAATAATCACGCATTTATGCCGTCCACAAATAAACTCCGGGATATTCTTGTTGAAATCTCACAATCACGTTGACATAGAATGAAGAAAATCACTCGCCTATTCTTTCTGATTGTTGTATATGGTATTGGCGCTGTAACGTGCCACGCCAAGTCATTGACAAATACGATCAATCATCCATTCGATCACGTTGAAATCGCTTATTCTCATAATTACGAGTGCTCTTTTATGTATTCGCCCATTGATTTTTGTGACGAGAGGCATGTATCAGAAATCAAAGGCGCGATTGCCAATCAGGTTGCAAATTTTTATGGGCATTACATTCTTCTGAAGATAAAAGAGTGGCGTCCTTCCGAGTACTACGGCGATAGCCTGGTGATCATTGATGCCCAAACTGGAGTTGCCTATCCGATGCCATTTGACTACTACACTGGTTCGGTCAATATGGGAAATTCAAAGAAAATGGGAAAGCCAAGGCTGACTTTCTCTGCGGACAGCAACAAGATATGCATTGATGGTTCAATACTCGTTTATCGAGCTACCACGAACGGGAAATTTTGCTTCGAATTCGAAGGGAATAAATTTTCAGGCTATCAAACCGATTATATGAATTAATGAAGGCCTAAGTATCTGTGCCTAAGGGGACTGTATGTCACGTGAAAAGCCTATTTTCCGGCAGCACGCCATGAATGTCGTGCTGCGGTATGCGGACCCCTGGGCAATGGAGTACGTGGAACCAGCGTTCTCTGGCGACCCTGACACGGCCCTGGAACTGGCCGTTGCACTCAGCAACGACAAGCGCGGCGCGGTGGCCGTGGCAATGTGGGATGCAAAGATACCCCGGCCCGCGTTTCGCATGTACCTGGAGGCGGTCTGGGAACACGACTACGCCAGGCTGATTGGCGCTGCCGGGACGCGCCGCCGCCTGGCGGCAATGTTCCGGTATGCAGCGTTTCCCCTGCCGGACTTCATGGGCGAAACAGTGCACATCTGGCGCGGCACATCCGGCGCGTCGGTGAGCCTGGCGCGAACCGGCTATAGCTGGACACTCGACCACGATATCGCCTGCTGGTTCGCCATGCGCTTTGCCAACCCGGCGAGACAGCCGCTGGTGCTGGCGGCGGACGTGCCGCGAGCGGACATAGTGATATACACGAACGAGCGCGAAGAAGCGGAAGCCGTGCTGATGCGCCCGCCAGCCGCGAGCGTGGACGGCACGCCCGAAGACTGGCAACGCCACTATGAGGCGGTGCAGGCTGCGCGCCGCCATGCAAGCCTTCCTGCGGAATCCCCGTGGTGGTGCCACGAATCAGGATCTCTCCGCCAGCAACCCTTCCGGGGTTGATTGAATTTGTCTACACAGTGCCTACACGGACCCAGAAAGCAAAAAGCCCATCCGGTTAAGGATGGGCTAAGTGCTTGAAACTATTGGTCGGAGCGATAGGATTCGAACCTACGACCCTCTGATCCCAAATCAGATGCGCTACCAGGCTGCGCTACGCTCCGACGAATCAGAGATTGTAACGGCCCCACCTTCCCCCGTCAAACTGCGCCGCCGCGCCTTGCTCCAGCCACCCCGGGCGTGCAAGATGCGGGGATCGGGCAATCGACCTGACCTACGCCGCTCGATCCAGGAGACGCCAATGCACCTCATCCTCTGGCGCCACGCCGAAGCCGAAGACTTTGCTGCCAGCGATCTCGCCCGCCAGCTCACCACGCGCGGGCGCAAGCAGGCGCAGAGCACGGCGAAGTGGCTACGCGCCCGTCTGCCCGACGACACCCTCATCCTCGCGAGCCCCGCTACCCGCACGATCCAGACCGCCGAAGCGCTGACGGACCAGTATCGCGTCGTGCGCGAACTCGCGCCCAACGCGAGCGTCGATGCCGTGCTCGCCGCAGCAGGCTGGCCGCAGGGCGCCGCACCCACGGTCCTCATCGTCGGCCATCAGCCCACACTCGGCGAAGTGGCGGCGCGCCTCCTCTCCAGCGGACAAGATCCGCGTAGCTGGGCGCTGAAAAAGGGCGCCGTGGTCTGGCTCGCCAGCCGCGAGCGCAACGGCGGCGAGCAGGCCGTCCTGCACGCCGCGATCACACCGGACCTGATCTAGTCGGCAGCACCATCACAGCCGCCCGCCCCGCGGGCGCGCCACCCAGGCCCCTGCCGCCCGCTACGACGGCAACAGCCACTTCGGTTGCCCAGGCATTGCCAGGCATCCGGCGCAGTCCCTCCCCACCTACACCCACCTTACGCGCAGTCACCGAATCGTCATTGCACTGCCATGTAACCGTAACCGCGCCTTACTACATTTGCCGGAAAAGTTCCGTTACCTCTCGACCAGGACGCCCCATGCGAGATCTGCCGACGCCCATCCTGCCGCTCGCCCCGACGTTGTTCGAGACGAACCGCCGCCTGCCGCGCGCCGAAGAGACGGTCACCGCGCAGCATCGCCTGCAGGTGGCCTGGGCTCGCAGCGACGAAGAGCTGCGCGAAGCCCAGCGCCTGCGCTACCGTGTGTTCGCCGAGGAAATGGGCGCACGTCTCACGGGCCCGGCCGGCCTCGATGTCGACGCATTCGACCACTACTGCGATCACCTGCTCGTGCGCGATCTCGACACGCTCAAGGTCGTCGGCACCTACCGCGTGCTGCCGCCGCACGAAGCCACGCGCGTCGGCCGCCTCTACGCCGAGAGCGAATTCGACATCTCGCGTCTGGCTCATCTGCGCCCGAAGATGGTCGAAGTGGGTCGCTCCTGTGTGCACCCCGACTACCGCAGCGGCGGCGTCATCATGTCGCTGTGGGGCGGGCTTGGCGCCTATATGACGCACAACGGCTACGAAACGATGCTCGGCTGCGCGAGCGTCTCGATGGCCGACGGCGGCCACTACGCCGCCAACCTCTACGCCTCGCTCGGCGCGAATGCGCTGACGGCGCCCGAATATCGCGCGTTCCCCCATACGCCGCTGCCGGTCGAGGAACTGCGCACAGGCGCTCCGGCCGTGCCGCCGCCGCTCGTCAAGGGCTATCTGCGCCTCGGCGCGAAGATCTGCGGCGCGCCCGCCTGGGATCCCGACTTCAACTGCGCCGACTTCCTTACGCTCTTCCGTCTTTCGGAAATCAACGAACGCTACGCGCGCCACTTCCTCGGCGAGACAGCCGGGCACTAGGCGCAAACGCTGCCGCGCACGCGGCAGTGCAGGAAGCAGAAATACAATGCCCGGCTCGCAGGCCGGGCGTCTCATTGCAGATACCGCGAAAACGATCAGTCCTCCGTATAAACCACGCGATACGGCATGCCGATCTTGCCCCACTCCGCCGCTTCCTGCACGAGGTTGTAATCGGTGAGCGGATTGTTCTGGACCCACGCGTTGGGCAGGCGCACTTCATAGCCGCTGCCGTCCTGCGCGACCGCGATCTCGGGCAACCCGACGTCGGCGCGCCGGCGGCACAGCAGCGTCGCGAGACGCAGGCAAAACAGCAGCGGCCATTGCACGTCGCGCGTCTGCGAAAGCTTGCCGAGCTTGCCGACGTGACCGAGCACGAGTGCCGCGAGCCGCGCCTGGTCGGTGCGCGAGAAACCCGGCATGTCGGCGTTGCTGGCGATATAGGCCGAGTGCTTGTGGTACGCGCTGTGCGAAATCGAGAGGCCGATCTCGTGCAGCGACGCGGCCCAGCCGAGGAACATGCGGCTTTCCTCCAGGCGCTCCTCGTCGGACTCGCCAAGCTGGTCGTAGAAGCGTATGGCCAGTTCGCCGATACGCCCCGCCTGCGCGCGATCGACGCCATAGCGGCGCATGAAGCCCTCCACCGTGACCGTGCGCATGTCCTCGTGCTGCGAACGCCCGAGCAGGTCGTAGAGAACGCCAAGGCGCAGTGCGGCGTCGGTGGTATCGGCATAGTCGATGCCGAGCTCCTCGAACACGGCGATCATGATCGAGAGGCCGCCCGCCAGCACCGGAATGCGGTCGGGCTTGAGCGCGACAAGCTTCAGGCGGTTGACATTCTCGGCCTTGATGAGCGCGCGCTTGAGCCGCTCGAGGCCGCCGCGCGTGATGCCGTGCGTGATGCCCGGGTCGTTGAAGCCGTTTGCCTCGACGAGTTCGGCGAGCGCGCGCGCGGTGCCCGAAGAACCGATCGCCTGTTCCCAGCCGGTCTTGCGGTAGTCGCCGGAGATGATCTGGATTTCGCGCGTGGCCGCGAGTTCGGCCTGGCGCATCGTGTATTCGTCGACGTTGCCCGACGGGAAGAACTGGCGGCTGTGACTCACGCAGCCGATATAGAGGCTCTCCATGCGGATAGGCGTGTAGTGCGCGCCGATGATGAACTCGGTGGACCCCCCGCCGATATCGACCACGAGCCGCTTGCCCGCGCTCGCCGGCACCGAATGCGCGGCGCCTGCGTAAATGAGGCGCGCTTCTTCGCGCCCCGCGATCACTTCGATCGGGAAGCCGAGCGCGCTTTCGGCCTCGACAAGAAACTCGCGCGAGTTCTTGGCGACGCGCAGCGTGTTGGTCGCGACCGCGCGCACGTGATCGGGATGAAAGTCGCGCAGACGTTCGCCGAAGCGCTTGAGAGCGTCCCAGCCGCGCACCTGCGAGGCGCGGTCGAGCATCTTGTCCCTGGAGAGGCCGGCGGCAAGGCGCACCGGCTCGCGCAGGGCGTCGACGGGGTAGATCTGGCTGCCGGCTTCGGTCTCTTCGACCCGACCAACGATCAGACGAAAACTGTTGGAACCAAGATCAACGGCGGCAAGCAGTTGCGGGTTGGTGACCATCGAGGGGGCGGGCTCCATGCGTGCGAGCGCGGCCATTCGGGCAGCGGCCGCGCTGTTCAAATGTGTCATTTTAAGCGTACCCGCTTTCACAATGTCGCTCCTCATGCCAGCAAGGATGAACTAGTGAGCATGAACCACTGTGCATCATTACCATCCGGGTTGTCTTTTTCGTGAAAATGCAGCGTAAAATTTATGACACTGCGAATGTCACGATAAAGTCACCAAACTGTGCGAATTTCCGAGCGTCTGTTCGAATCCAAACCTGACATTCAGTTTTCATTGCCGATGTCCATCCGCTACCCCTTACTCAATCGCGAGCTGGGCATTCTGGGATTCAACGAGCGCGTGCTCGCGCAAGCGGCCGACCCCGCGGTCCCCCTGCTCGAACGCCTGCGCTTCATCTGTATCACCAGCAGCAATCTCGACGAATTCTTCGAAGTCCGTATGGCCGGGCTTCAGGAGCAAATGCGCGACAACCCGGGCGCGCTTTCTCCCGACGGTATGTCCCTGCAGCACGTGTACGACCTCGTGGTCGAGCGCGCGCAGCGGCTCGTGCACCGCCAGTACAGCATGCTGCACGATACCGTGTTGCCGGCCCTCGAGCAGGAAGGCATCTACTTTCACGGCACCGACGCCTGGAACGAAGCGCAGACCGAGTGGGCGCGCCGCATCTTCCTCGACGAATTGCTGCCCGTGCTCACGCCGATCGGGCTCGACCCCGCGCACCCGTTCCCGCGCGTGCTCAACAAGAGCCTGAACTTCGTCGTCGAGCTCGAAGGCAAGGACGCCTTCGGCCGCCAGGCCGTCATGGGCATCGTACAGGCGCCGCGCGCGCTGCCGCGCCTCGTGCGCATGCCGCAGGAACTCTCGGGCTTCCAGCATGGCTTCGTGCTGCTCGGCTCGCTGCTGCAGCGCTTCATCGGCGAGCTGTTCCCGGGGCTCGTCGTGCGCAGCTGCAACCAGTTCCGCATCACGCGCAACAGCGAGCTCTTCGTCGACGAAGACGAAATCACGAATCTGCGCGTTGCGCTGCAGGGCGAACTGCCCGCGCGGCACCTGGGCAACGCGGTGCGCCTCGAAGTGTCGGCCGACACGCCGGTGCAGCTCGTGAAGCGTCTGCTCGACGAAAGCGGCCTCACCGAAAAGGACTGCTATTACGTCGACGGCCCCGTGAATCTCGTGCGTCTCATGCAGTTGCCCGAGATGGTGGACCGCCCCGACCTCAAGTTCGTGCCGCACGTACCGGCGATTCCGAAACGCATCGCCGCGAACAGCAATCTGTTCGACGTGATCGACCAGGGCGACGTGCTGCTGCATCATCCGTACGAAAGCTTCCAGCCCGTGCTGGAGCTGCTGCTGCAGGCCGCGAACGATCCGAACGTGGTCGCGATCAAGCA
Organism: Paraburkholderia acidipaludis NBRC 101816; assembly: GCF_000684975.1. GTDB lineage: Bacteria > Pseudomonadota > Gammaproteobacteria > Burkholderiales > Burkholderiaceae > Paraburkholderia > Paraburkholderia acidipaludis. Next base: position 6,843 of record NZ_BAXZ01000010.1, read on the forward strand.
GACCATCTACCGCACCGGCACCGATTCCCCGCTGATGGACGCGCTCATGCAGGCCGCGCGCAACGGCAAGGAAGTGACGGTGGTGGTGGAGCTGCTCGCGCGCTTCGACGAGGAAACCAACATCAATTGGGCCTCGCAGCTCGAAGCCGTGGGCGCGCACGTGGTCTACGGCGTGGTGGGCCACAAGTGCCACGCAAAAATGATGCTGATCGTGCGCCGCGTGGCCCAGAACGGCCGCATGGTGCTGCGCCGCTACGTGCACCTCGGCACGGGCAATTATCACCCGCGCACGGCACGCCTCTATACGGACTTCGGTCTCCTGACTTCCCAGCCGAAGATCTGCGAGGACGTGCATCACGTGTTCCAGCAGTTGACCGGTATCGGCGGCGAACTGCCGCTGCACGAGCTGTGGCAGTCGCCGTTCACGCTGCACCCGAAGCTGATCGAGGCCATACGCGCCGAGGCCCACGCGGCGCGCGCCGGCAAGAAGGCGCGCATTGTCGCGAAGATGAACGCGCTGCTCGAACCTTCCGTGATCGACGAGCTTTACGAGGCCTCGCAGGCCGGCGTGAAGATCGATCTGATCGTGCGCGGCGTCTGTTCGCTGAAACCCGGCGTGCCGGGCCTCTCCGAGAACATCACGGTGCGCTCGATCGTCGGGCGCTTCCTCGAGCATCACCGCATCTACTACTTCTATGCCGGCGGCGCGGAAAACGTCTATCTGTCGAGCGCCGACTGGATGGACCGCAACCTGTTCCGCCGCGTCGAAGTGGCTTTTCCGATCGACGACCGGCGCCTGAAGCGCCGCGTGATCGCCGAAGGCCTGTCGACCTTTCTCGGCGACAACCAGTCGGCGTGGCTCATGCAGAGCGATGGCCACTACCGGCGCCGCCGCGCGGGCAAGTCGGTGCGCAATGCGCAGTTGAACCTGCTCGCGAAGTTCTGCCCGTGACGCCATAACGTTAATGCGCCGCGTCGCTTCATGCGGCGCGCCCCGCAAACAAAAAGGCCGCGCAATTACGCATTGCGCGGCCTTTTTATCGCCCGGACGAAGCACGCCGTAAAGCGCGGCGCCTCAAGCCGGCGTCGGCTGACGCCGCGCCGTGCGCCCGACCGGAAAACGCACCGTAAACGTGCTGCCGCGCCCTTCCTCGCTTTTGACCTCGAGCGCCGCATCGTGGCGCTGCAGCACGTGCTTGACGATCGCAAGGCCCAGCCCCGTGCCGCCCGTGTCGCGCGAGCGGCTGCGGTCTACGCGATAGAAGCGCTCGGTGAGGCGCGGAATGTCCGCGGACGGAATGCCGAGCCCGCTGTCCGTCACCGAAAACACGGCGCTACGGCCCTCCTCGCGCCAGGACAGATGCACCGTGCCGCCTTCCGGCGTATAGCGCACCGCGTTGGTCGCAAGATTGCCGAGCGCGCTCAGCACTTCGGTCTCCGAACCGGTCACGCTGAGACTGTCGTCGAAATCGGCCGTGATGCGATGATGGCCGCTCGACAGGTTCTCCGCGTCCTCGCGCACATGACAGAGCACCGCGCGCATATCGACCATGTGATCGCCGGGCTGCTGCCCTTCGCCTTCGAGCTGCGCGAGCACCAGCAGGTCCGTCACGATGTGGCGCATGCGCGCCGCCTGCTGTTCCATGAGCTCGAGGTAACGCGCCCGCTCGCTCTCCGAAAGCGGCAGCTCGTGCATCGTTTCGAGGAAGCCCGACAGCACGGTGAGCGGCGTCTTCAACTCGTGCGAAACATTCGCGACGAAGTCGCGGCGCATCGCGTCGGTGCGCTCGAGCTCCGTGATGTCCTGCGAGAGCACCAGCTTGCGGTTATCGCCGTAGGGAAACACCTGCACCGAGATCACGTTCTGCCGCTTTGCGCCCATACCGCGCATGATCAGCATGTCTTCGTAGTGGTTCGAGTTCAGGTAACGCACGAAGTCCGGCTGCCGCACGAGGTGCGTGATGTGCTGGCGCAGGTCGCGCTTCGCGTCGAGCCCGAAGTGCACCTCGGAAATGGCATTGCACCACTCGATCTGGTCATGGTCGTCCAGCATCGCGACGCCGTTGGGCGAGGCCTGGATCGCCTGGATGAAACGCGAATGCTGCTGCTCCACCTGGCGCACCTGGGCATGCCAGCGTTTCGCGAGCTTGTGCAGGCGGTAATAGATTTCGCCCCAGACACCGGGAGCGCTGGGGACTTCGCCGTAGACCGGCGCGTCGAGCAGGCGCCACAGGCGCTGCTTGTGAAACGTGCTGAAGAGCATTTGCCCGAGCAGCGCGGCAACAGCCAGCGCAAGCGCGATCTTGACGCCGAATAGCGCACCGATGCCCGTGCACACGAGCGCAAGCAAAGCGATTGAAACGAGGGAGCGCGCCCAGATGATGTTCATGTTCCTGCGGTCTGAAAGAGACAGTCCGATGGGACGCCCGGTCGGGGGCGTCTGGTCGGGACGCCAGGACCGGGGCGCGCTGCGTCGATGCGTGAGCGCACGCAATCGATACATATCCGCGCCGCGGCGTGCGGCGCGGCTAAAACAAGTTGTGCGTCAAGCGCTCTTCGCGAGACGGTAGCCGCTGCCGCGCACCGTTTCGATCATAGCATCGCACCCCGCCGGCTTGAGCGCGGCGCGCAGTCGCTTGATGTGCACGTCCACGGTGCGCTCTTCGACGAACACGTGATCGCCCCACACCTGATCGAGCAGCTGCGTGCGGCTGTGCACGCGCTCGGGGTGCGTCATGAAGAAGTGCAGCAGCCGGAACTCGGTGGGGCCGAGATCGAGCTTGATTTCGCTGCCTTCCGCGTGGGCGGCAACGCGGTGCGTGGCCGGATCGAGCTTCAGGCCGTTGATCGCGACAACGTCCTCGGTAAGCTGCGGCGCGCGGCGGCGCAGGACCGCCTTGATGCGCGCCATCAGCTCTTTCGGCGAGAACGGCTTCGTGACGTAGTCGTCCGCGCCGATTTCGAGGCCGAGCACCTTGTCCTGCTCGTCGCCGCGGGCGGTCAGCATGATGATCGGAATGTGTTTTGTGCGCTCGTTGTTGCGCAGATCGCGCGCGAACGACACGCCCGATTTGCCCGGCAACATCCAGTCGAGCAGGATGAGATCGGGCAGCACGTCGCTGATCAGGTTCTGCGCCTGCTCCGCGTTGTAAGCGCGGATCGGGCAATGCCCCGCGTGCTGCAGGTTCACGGAAATCAGCTCCGAAATCGCGGGCTCATCTTCGATGACGAGAATGCTGCTAGGCATCGGCACCTCTTGACCTTTTATCCAGTTGAATCAGCTCAATGCTTCACGTTCGAGCGCGTCGCGCGACTTGTGCCGCACGTCGGTGCCCTTCACGATGTAAATGATGAACTCCGCGATGTTCTTCGCGTGGTCGCCGATCCGCTCGATCGCCTTGGCGATGAACAGATAGTCGAGCCCCACCGAGATCGTGCGCGGGTCTTCCATCATGTACGTCACGAGCTTGCGCACGAACGCGCGGAATTCCTCGTCGATGGCCTTGTCGTCGCGCACGATCTGCGCGGCGGCCACCGTGTCGAGGCGCGCGAACGCGTCGAGCGCGCGGCGCAGGATCGAGACGGCCATCTCGCCCGAGACCTTGATCTCGGCGATGTTCACGCCGCGCGAGGCGCCGTCTTCGAGCAAACGCTTCGTGCGCTTCGCGATCTTCTCGGCTTCGTCGCCGGCACGCTCGAGGTTCGTGATGGTCTTCGAGATCGCGAGCACGAGGCGCAGGTCGCGTGCAGCCGGCTGGCGGCGCGCGATGATGTTGCTGCACTCCTCGTCGATCTCGACTTCCATCGTGTTGAGGCGGTCTTCCGCGATGATCACGCGCTCCGCGGCCTCGCCGTCGAACTCGTTGAGCGCCTGCATCGCCGTGATGATCTGCGACTCCACGAGGCCGCCCATTTCGAGAACCTTCGACGAAATGAGGTTGAGGTCGGCGTCGAACTGGCTGGACAGATGCTTGTCGGACATGTTTTGCTCCCTCTCCCGGTCAGCCGAAACGGCCCGTGATGTAGTCTTCCGTTTCCTTGCGGACCGGCTTGATGAAGATCTTCTCGGTGTCGCCGAACTCGATCAGTTCACCGAGATACATATATGCAGTGTAGTCCGAACAACGCGCGGCCTGCTGCATGTTATGGGTGACGATCACGACCGTGTAGTCGCTCTTCAGTTCGGCGATCAGCTCTTCGATACGGCCCGTCGAGATCGGGTCGAGCGCCGAGCACGGCTCGTCGAGCAGCAGCACTTCGGGGCGAATCGCAATGCCGCGCGCGATGCACAGGCGCTGCTGCTGGCCGCCCGAGAGGCCGTAGCCGCTCTGGCCCAGCTTATCCTTCACTTCGTTCCAGAGCGCGGCCTTGGTGAGCGCCCATTCGACGCGATCGTCCATTTCCGGGCGCGAGAGCGTCTCGAACATCTTCACGCCGAACGCGATGTTGTCGTAGATCGACATCGGGAACGGGGTCGGCTTCTGGAACACCATGCCGATACGCGCGCGCAGAAGCGAGATGTCCTTGTTGTAGGTCAGCAGGTTCTCGCCGTCCATGAGGATCTCGCCTTCCGCGCGCTGCTCCGGATAGAGCGCATACATCTTGTTGAAGGTGCGCAGCAGCGTGGACTTGCCGCAGCCCGACGGGCCGATGAACGCCGTCACCTTGCCTTCGGGAATCTGCAGGTTGATGTTCTTCAGCGCGTGGTACTTGCCGTAGAAGAAGTTGAGATCCTTCACCTCGATCTTCGGCTTGCCGAGCGTTTGCTCACGCGCACCCTGGGCGGGATCCGCAGGTTCGAAACCTGCTGCCGGCACACCGGTGTGGCCAGCGGTGTTGATGTGACTTTCTGCCATGTTCATCGGATGACTCCGCCCTTACTTTTTCGAAAAGATGCCGCGCGCGAGGATATTCAGCCCCAGCACGCCCAGCGTGATCAGGAAGACACCGGCCCAGGCAAGCGACTGCCACTGTGCAAACGGGCTCATCGCAAACTTGTAGATCGTGACCGGCAGGTTCGCCATCGGCTGATTCATGTTCACGCTGAAGAACTGGTTCGACAGCGCCGTGAAGAGCAGCGGCGCGGTTTCGCCGGCAATGCGCGCGACGGCCAGCAGCACGCCCGTCACGATGCCCGCGACGGAAGCCTTCAGCGTGATCGACATCACCATCTTCCACTTCGGCGTGCCGAGCGCGAAAGCCGCCTCGCGCAGCGCGTTCGGCACGAGCTTGAGCATGTTCTCCGTCGTGCGGATCACGATGGGGATCTGCAGCAGTGCGAGCGAGATCGCGCCCGCCCAGCCGCTGAAATGCCCCATCTTCGCCACGAAGAGCGCGTACACGAACAGGCCCACGACGATCGACGGCGCCGACAGCAGAATGTCGTTGATGAAACGCGTCACGCTGGCGAGCCAGCCCTTCTGGCCGTATTCGGCGAGATAGACGCCCGCGAGAATACCGATCGGCGTGCCGACGAACGTGGCGATCGCGACCAGCAGCAAGCTGCCGACGATCGCATTGGCAAGACCGCCGCCGTCGGTGTTCGGCGGCGGCGTGGACTGCGTGAAGAGCGCCACGGAAAGTCCGCCCACGCCGAGCGAGAGCGTCGTATAGAGAATCCACACGAGCCAGATGATGCCGAACGCCATGGCGGCGAGCGAGCACGTCAGGGCGATCGCGTTGACCACGCGGCGGCGGTGCTGCAGCTTGCCGCGCATCTTGTCCAGTTCGGCGCCGTAGGTGGCGCCGGGAATCAACATCCGCGGCTCGCTCATCGTGCGCCCTCCGCTTTTTCGAGGCGCAGCAGCATGACCTTCGAGATCGCGAGCACGATGAACGTGATCACGAACAGGATCAGGCCCAGCTCCATCAGAGCGGAGGTATGCAGACCCGGTTCCGCCTCGGCGAACTCGTTGGCGAGCGCCGAGGTGATGCTGTTGCCGGGCGAGAAGAGCGACACGTTGTCGAGCAGGTTCGTGTTACCGATCACGAACGTGACGGCCATGGTCTCGCCGAGCGCGCGGCCGAGGCCGAGCATCACGCCACCGATCACGCCGGTCTTCGTGAACGGCAGCACGATCTTCCACATCACTTCCCAGGTCGTGCAGCCGATGCCGTAGGCCGACTCCTTGAGCAGCACGGGCGTGACTTCGAACACGTCGCGCATCACCGAAGCGATGTACGGAATGATCATGATCGCGAGGATCACGCCGGCGCACAGAATGCCGATGCCGATGGGCGCGCCCTGGAACAGGGCCCCGACGAACGGAATGCCGCCGAGCACCTGGCCGATGGGCTTCTCGAACCACTGCGCGAAGATCGGCGCGAACACGAGCAGACCCCACATGCCGTAGACGATCGACGGGATCGCCGCCAGCAGTTCGATGGCGATGCCGAGCGGGCGGCGCAGCCAGGCGGGCGAAAGCTCGGTGAGGAAGAGCGCGATACCGAAGCTCACGGGCACGGCAATGATGAGCGCGATGATCGAGGTAGCGATCGTGCCGTAAATGGGCACGAGCGCGCCGAACTGCTCGCTGGGTGGATCCCAGTCGGCAGTCCAGAGGAATGCGAAGCCGAACTTCTGGATCGTCGGCAGCGAAGCGATGATGAGCGACACGATAATGCCGCCGAGCAGCAGTAACGTGACGATGGCGGCGAGGCGCGCAAGGCCGCCGAAAATGATGTCGCCGGCCGGACTGGGCGCTTTTTGCTGCGCCGCGTTGCCGGACGGATTCGACACGAGCGGGAAGTCGGACATGGTGACCTGTTTCCAGATGCCGTCAGGTGCGAGCCTGGCGGCCGTCATGCAGCTGGGGACTGCAGCCCGTCCGCCTTCCGGCCTTACAACCGGATAACGAACGGCCTCTTTCAAAACGGCCGAACGGGGCTCGCGCGATTTCCGCGTCGGCCCCGTCCGGCATGGCGTTACGCCGCCTTATTCAGCGATCGGCTTGCCGCTCGCGTCCTTGACCTTCGTCTTCCATTGGGACTGGATCTCGTCCACCACCGATTGCGGCAGCGAGATGTAGTCGAGGTCGTTCGCAGCAGCGCCGCCGTTCTTGAACGCCCAGTCGAAGAACTTGAGCGTTTCCTTGCCCTGATCCGGCTTGTCCTGCGCGGTGTGCAGCAGCACGAATGTCGCGCCCACGACCGGCCATGCGTCCTTGCCCGGCTCGTTCGTGAGGATCTGGTAGAACGACTTCTTCCAGTCGGCGCCGGCCGCAGCGGCCTTGAACGTCTCGGTGTCCGGCTGAACGACCGCGCCCGCTTCGTTCTTCATGGCAGTGTAGACCATGTGGTTTTGCTTCGCGTACGCCCACTCGACGTAGCCGATCGCGCCCGGCAGACGCTGCACGAAGGCCGCGACGCCGTCGTTGCCCTTGCCGCCCGTGCCGGTCGGCCAGTTCACCGTCGTGCCTTCGCCGACCTTGCTCTTCCAGTCGGGGTTGACCTTCGAGAGGTAGTTCGTCCAGATGAAGCTCGTGCCCGAACCGTCGGCGCGGCGGACCACGGCGATGTCGAGGTCAGGCAGCTTGACCTTCGGGTTCAGCGCGACGATGGCCGGATCGTTCCACTTCTTGATCTTGCCGAGGTAGATGTCGCCGAGCACCGGGCCCGACAGCGTGATTTCGCCGGCCTTCACGCCCGGCACGTTGATTGCCGGCACGACGCCGCCAACCACCGTGGGAAACTGGAACAGACCATCCTTGGCAAGATCGTCGTCCTTCAGCGGCGCGTCCGAGCCTGCGAAGTCAACGGTCTTGGCGAGGATCTGCTTGATACCGCCCGAGGAGCCGATGCCCTGGTAGTTCACCTTGCCGCCGCCCGACTTTTGATAGGCGTCCGCCCATTTCGTGTAGATCGGTGCTGCAAAGGTGCTGCCCGCGCCGGTGATATCGGCTGCCTGCGCTGCAATCGCGAAGAGCGCGCCAGCAACGCCAGCGAGCGCGGTTTGCATCAATTTCATGAGACCTCCAGTGTGTGAGCGGATGAACGACACCGCGAAGCTTAGGGTCTCTATGTGACAGTACCGTGACGATTCATGAATTGATCGTGACAATACGATTACCGGATGAAAGGCAGGACTTGACTGGAGAAGAGGGTGACTTCAGGGCCGTTGCGGCCCGTACAACAGGCGTTTGAGGACGCCCCGCAAAGGTTTGCAGACTGCGGCGAGAGGACGCGGCGCGGACGGTTTTGGCGAATTTACCTGTCATCGAAAGCGTATTGAAACCTCTCTGGATGCAACTCCAAAGAGGACAAAATCATCGTGCGCGGCGATGCCGCCGCCGCGGCGCACGATGTAGGCGGGATTGCGGCTCAGGCGATGGCGCGCTGGACCGTCTCGGCTATCGCTTCCGCGTGGTGATTGGCGTCGCGTTCCTCGCGCGCTTCGACCATCACGCGCAGCACCGGCTCCGTGCCCGAGGCGCGGATCAGCACGCGGCCGCGGCCCTTGAGCTCGGCCTCGGCATCGGCAATCGACTTCTGGATCGTGGCGTTGCCCTTCCAGTCGGCGCCCTGCGCGATGCGCACGTTGATGAGCCGCTGCGGAAACAGCTGCACGCCATCAAGCATCTCCGCGAGCGTCTGCCCGCTGCGCTTCATCGCGGCCAGCACGAGCAGCGCCGAAACGATGCCGTCGCCTGTCGTATGGCGATCGAGCGACAGAATGTGGCCCGACCCCTCGGCGCCCAGCTGCCAGCCATGCTCGCGCAACTGCTCCAGCACGTAGCGGTCGCCCACGGCGGCGCGCACGAACTTCACGCCAAGGCGCTCGACGGCCTGCTCCACCGACAGGTTCGTCATCAGCGTACCCACCGCGCCCGCCACTTCGCCGTCCGTCGCGATGCGGTCCTTCACGAGCACGTAGAGCAGTTCGTCGCCGTTGAAGAGGCGGCCGTGCGAGTCCACCACCTGCAGGCGGTCGGCGTCGCCGTCCAGCGCGATGCCAAGATCGGCGTGATTCGCGCGCACGGCGCGCACGAGCGCGTCCGGCGCCGTCGCGCCGACGCCGTCGTTGATGTTGAAGCCGTTCGGCGAAACACCGATCGGAATCACATCGGCGCCCAGCTCATGGAACACGTGCGGCGCGATGTCGTAGGCTGCGCCGTTCGCGCAGTCCACGACGAGTTTCAGCCCGCGCAAGCTAAATGCTTGCGGAAAGGTGCTCTTGCAAAACTCGATGTAGCGCCCGCGCGCATCATCGAGACGCCGCGCGCGGCCAAGCTGGGCCGACGGCGCGCAGTCGAGCGGCAACTCCAGCTGCTCCTCGATCTGCGTTTCGACTTCGTCGGGCAGCTTGTTGCCGTCGGCGGAGAAAAACTTGATGCCGTTGTCGTAATAGGGATTGTGCGACGCGCTGATCACGACACCCGCCGCAAGCCGCAGCGCGCGCGTGAGATAGGCAATGCCGGGCGTGGTCATGGGGCCGGCCAGCATCACGTCGATGCCCGCCGCCGAGAGCCCGGCCTCGAGCGACGCCTCCAGCATGTAGCCCGAGATGCGCGTGTCCTTGCCGATCAGCACAGCCGGACGCGGACCCGAAGCCGCTGCCGAGCCGGCGAGCACCTTGCCCGCCGCGTAGCCGAGCCGCAACACGAAATCGGGCGTGATCGGCGCCGAGCCGACCTTGCCGCGTACCCCATCCGTTCCGAAATAACGACGTCCCATCCTTCGATTCCCCTCTTTCTGCACGGCTACTGTTCAGTTCCGCGCTCAGTGTTATACACGGTGGGCCGGACGGCGCGCGGCTTCGTGCATGGCGGCCCATACCTTCAACGCGTCCACGGTCTGTGCGACGTCGTGAACACGAATGATTGCCGCCCCCCGCTCGGCTGCGCACACCGCGGCGGCCAGGCTGGCGGCGACACGTTCGGAAGCGGGACGATTCACGAGCGCACCCAGCATCGACTTGCGCGACATGCCCGCCAGCACCGGATACGGCGCCCGGCCCTCGCCCACGCGTGGCGCCGTATCGGACAAGTGCGCGAGCAGCGCATAGTTGTGCTCGATCACCGCTTTGCCGAAACCGAAGCCCGGATCGACGCTGATACGCGCCTTCGCGACACCCGCCGCCTCCAGCTCGGCCACGCGCGCCGCGAGAAACTCGCGAACTTCGCCCACGACGTCGACATACGCCGGCTCGCCCAGCTGCATCGTCTGCGGTTCGCCCAGCATGTGCATGACGCAGAGGCCGCAATCGCTCGCGCGCACAGCATCGATCGCACCCGGTATCCGGAAACCCCAGATGTCGTTGATCAGGTCGGCGCCGACGGCAAGCGCGTGGCGCATGACTTCCGGCTTGCAGGTGTCGACCGAGAGCGGCACGCTCGCGCTGCGCAGTTGCTCGATGAGCGGAATCACACGCTCGAGCTCCTCGTCGAGCGGCACCGGCGGCGCACCTGGCCGCGTCGATTCGCCGCCGATGTCGATGATGTCGGCGCCGTCGAGCAACATCTGCTCGGCGCGACGCAGCGCCTCGCCACGCTCGATATAGCGGCCACCGTCCGAAAACGAATCTGGCGTCGCGTTCAGAATGCCCATCACGAGCGGTCGCTCGAAGGTCAGCGTGAAACGGCCGCACTTCAGCGGCTCGGGAGCCGGCTCGATCGGGAGATTACCCTGCAAGGACATATTGGGCACGTCAACAAACGTCAGATCGATAACAGCGCTTGCGCCAACCGAAAGCGATGGCAAGAAATGTCGGAAGAAATGTGAAGCGGGCCGATGTGACCCGCACATCGGCCCGCAACTTTACCGGATCCCGCTCAAGCCGGCGCGGTGGCGCTACCGGGCTTGACCTCGCTCGAACTGCCGCCCGACGACGGCGCATCGCCGGCACCCGGCGCGCTCTTGGGCGAGCGCGGCGGACGGCCCGCCATGATGTCGTTGATCTGGTCGGCGTCGATCGTTTCCCACTCCATCAGCGCGGCGGTCATCGCCTCGACCTTGTCGCGGTTCTCGTCCAGGAGACGCTTCGCGAGGTTGTACTGCTCGTCGAGCACGTGGCGGATTTCCGCATCGACCTTCTGCTGCGTCGCCTCCGAAATCGTGCGCGTGAAGCCGCGGCCAAACGGACTGGCGTCGTTCTCGTCGTCCACATAGACCATCGGCCCGAGGGCATCGGTCATGCCGAAGCGCGCAACCATTGCGCGGGCCGTCTGCGTTGCCTTGTTGAAGTCGTCCGATGCGCCCGTGCTGAGGAGATTCAGGAACAACTCTTCCGCCACGCGGCCACCGAACAGGATTGCCAGGCGATCGAGCAGATAGTCCTTCGAATACGTTTCGTTGTCGTGCTCCGGCAACTGCCACGTCACGCCCAGCGCACGGCCGCGCGGGATGATCGTGACCTTGTGCACCGGATCGGCCTTCGGCAGCAGCTTCGCGATCACCGCGTGGCCCGACTCGTGGTAGGCCGTCGCGCGCTTAGCTTCTTCGCGGATCACGGCCGACTTGCGCTCCGGACCCATGAAGATCTTGTCCTTGGCATCTTCGAAGTCCTGCATTTCGACGATGCGCTTGCCGCGGCGGGCCGCGAAGAGCGCGGCCTCGTTCACGAGGTTCGCGAGGTCCGCGCCCGAGAAGCCCGGCGTGCCGCGCGCGATCACGGCCGCGTCCACGTCGTTGGCGATCGGCACCTTGCGCAGGTGCACCTTCATGATGTGCTCGCGGCCACGGATGTCAGGCAGACCCACATAGACCTGACGGTCGAAACGGCCCGGACGCAGCAGCGCCTTGTCGAGCACGTCGGAACGGTTGGTTGCCGCGATCACGATGACGCCCGAGTTCGCCTCGAAGCCGTCCATTTCGACGAGCATCTGGTTCAGCGTCTGCTCGCGCTCGTCGTTGCCGCCGCCCATGCCGGCGCCGCGATGACGGCCGACCGCGTCGATTTCGTCGATGAACACGATGCAGGGCGCATGCTTCTTGGCCTGCTCGAACATGTCGCGCACGCGGGCCGCACCCACGCCGACAAACATTTCCACGAAGTCCGAACCCGAGATGCTGAAGAATGGCACCTTCGCCTCGCCGGCAATGGCGCGCGCGAGCAGCGTCTTACCGGTGCCCGGAGGGCCGACCAGCAGCACGCCGCGCGGAATGCGGCCACCGAGCTTCTGGAATTTCTGCGGATCGCGCAGGAAGTCGACGAGTTCGGACACTTCTTCCTTGGCTTCGTCGCAGCCCGCGACGTCGGAGAAGTTGACCGCGTTGTTGTTCTCGTCGATCAGTCTTGCGCGGGATTTGCCGAAGGAGAACGCCCCGCCTTTGCCGCCCCCCTGCATCTGTCTCATCATGTAGAACCAGAACACGATGATGAGGATCGTCGGCCCAAGGTAGTACAGCGCGGAGACCAGCGCGTTCGGCTCTTCGTCGGCCTTGCCGCTCACCTGCACGCCGTATTTCATCAGGTCGCCGACCATCCAGATGTCACCCGGGGAGACGATCTGGTATTTCTGGCCATCAGCCGGAGTGACCGTGAGGTTCCGCCCCTGCACCACGACGCTCTTGACCTTGCCGTTCTTCGCGTCGTCCATGAACTGCGAATAGGAAACGCCTTCCTGGACACGGGGCTTGTCGAACTGCTTGAACACCGTAAACAGCACCAGTGCGATCACCAGCCACACTGCTGCCTTGGAAAACATGTTGTTGTTCAAAGCACCACTCCTTCACTCATTGACGGGCGCCTACATTTGCCTTGCGACACCACCAAAGCATTCTAATCCACTACGCCAGGCCCCGCCATAACGATTCACTAACGCGGGAATAGCCTCAGAGCCTTGTCCAGCGAGCCTTCCGGCCGCGTTTGCAGCCACCGGGGACACGTAGCGGACGAGCCTCGCGCACGGGAGAATGCCCCCTTCTCAACGGGGCCGCTTCAGCTGTTTACCCAATATAAACGTTTCGGCCGATTTATCCCGCGAAGCTTTCGGTTTGCGGGCGGCCACGATCTTGAACTGATGCTTGAATTTCTCGACGATCTGGCTATAGCCGCTGCCGTGAAAACATTTTACTAAAAGGGCACCATCCGGCTTCAAATGATTCTGCGAGAACTCGAGCGCAAGATCGCAGACATGCTCGATGCGCGCAGCGTCGGCCGATGCCACCCCCGAGAGATTGGGCGCCATGTCCGAAATTACAAGATCAACCGGGCGTCCGCCCACGCGTTCCTCGAGTTGCGCGAGCACCTCGTCTTCGCGGAAGTCGCCCTGAATGAAGTCGACGTCGGCAACCGGCTCCATCGGCAGCAGGTCGAGTGCGATGATCGTGCCGTCGATGCCGCCCTGGCGCTGCTCGTCGCGCTTGGTGCCCAAGGCGAGCTTGTTGCGCGCGTACTGGCTCCAGCTGCCCGGCGCCGCGCCGAGATCCACGATCACCATGCCGGGGCGGATCAGCTTGTCCTGCTCGTCGATTTCCTTGAGCTTGTAGGCAGCGCGGGCACGATAGCCCTCCCGTTGCGCCATTTTCACGTACGGGTCGTTGATGTGGTCGTGCAGCCACGACTGGTTGAAGCGGTTCTTTGCCATTAAAAATGAACTCTTGCTGCGTGATTGCGCGCTTTTAGCGGATAATACGCGTTTTATTCGTGCGGCCGCCGCGGCCCGTCCGGCAGAGGTCACGCCGGCTTTCGCCCGCGCCTGGCCGTTCCCACGGTTTTTCCGTAGTTCCGATGCGCTGTCCGCCGGGCGAGCCGCTCATGCTGCATGCATGTCGCTGATTGCCGCCCGCCGGGGCCGTCATTTTAGTCGAGTCTGCCAGATCCCATGCCCGCCCTCTCTCTTTCTGCCGAACAGCGCGCCGAACTGCGCTCCGCGGCTCATGCGCTCAAACCGGTTGTGCTCATCGGCGCGGAAGGGTTGACCGACGCCGTCCTCAAGGAAATCAAGGTTCACCTCGCCGCGCACCAGCTCATCAAGATCCGCGTGTTCGGGGACGAGCGCGAAGAGCGCATCGCAGTCTATGAAGAGATCTGCGACCGGTTGAGCGCCGCCCCCATCCAGCATATCGGCAAGCTGCTCGTGATCTGGAAGCCCGAGGAAGCCGCCCCCAAGACCACGACGGCCCGTGCCGGCGCACGCGGCACCGTCAAGCGCCCGGCCGGCGACGTGCCGAGCGCGGGCGATGCGCGCCGCGGCGCCGCGCCCCGCGTGGTCAAGGTCGTCAAGCCGGCCGACAATCCCATGCGCAAGCCGAAAGCGCAAAAGGTCGTGGTCAAGGGCAACGAGCGTGTCACGCAAGGCGGCAACATCAAGCGCGCGAAGAAGCGCCAGACCAGCAGCAAGCGCGCCCACCAAGGATCGAAGTAAGTCGCGAAGCCAGGTGACCAGCTATCTACGCGCCGCCCGGCCTTGCCGGCGGCGCGTTGTCGTTTCCGAGGGGACGAAAAGCGTGCGCTGCCCACCGCGCGAACGCAATTCAGCGTGAATGGCCCTGCGGCACAACGCCGCGCACTGACGGCAGGAGCCATACCAGCACGATACCCAGCAGGCTCTCGACCAGATAGAAGAGGCTCGAGACGCCGTGCAGCATGCCGAAGCGGCTCGCGTAAGGCGAGTTCGCAATGTCCATGCCGGCGTTCATCGCCTCGACGCGCAGCGCGTTCATGAACGGCTGCAGCGCGAAATAGCCCACCAGCACACACATGAGCATCCCCACCAGCAGCCAGCGCAACCGCCGGTACTGCAAGGCGCCGCGCCGCGCGAGCAGGTTCGAGAGCACGAGCATCAGCACGCCGCACACCGCGCCCAGCCACCCTTCAATGCGAAAAAGCTGGGCCGCGACCGTGCCGGCCGTCATGCGCTCAAGCAACGCGAACAGCACAGGCGCGACGGCATAGCCGATGGTCAGCTGGCTGCCCACCCACAACATGGCGAGGAGCCCGAACAGGCGGTGCGGAGCCGGGGAAACGGTTGTCACGTTCGCGCGCCCGTCAGACGTAACGAACCTCGATGACTTCGTACTCGCGCACGCCGCTCGGTGCCTGCACCGCGGCGACGTCGCCTTCCGACTTGCCGATCAGCGCACGCGCGATAGGCGAGCTCACGGAGATGAGGCCATGCTCGAGGTCTGCTTCGTCGTCGCCGACGATCTGATAAGTGACCGACTTGCCCGACTCGAGGTCTTCGAGATCGACCGTCGAGCCGAACACGATGCGGCCGTCCGCTTCGAGCGTAGCCGGATCGATGACTTGCGCCGCCGCCAGCTTCGACTCGATTTCGGAGATGCGGCCTTCGATGAAGCCCTGCTTCTCCTTTGCCGCGTCGTACTCCGCGTTTTCGGACAGGTCGCCCTGTGCGCGCGCTTCGGCGATGGAATTGATGACCGCCGGGCGCTCGACGGATTTCAGGCGCTGGAGTTCTTCGCGAAGTTGGTCCGCGCCGCGCTTGGTCAAGGGAATCGTGCTCATAAACAACTCGTATGGCCGGTCAAGGCCGAAATGAGGCCGCACCACGAGCGCTTGCGCGATCGTTGCGGCCATAAAAAATCACCGCGGTTAAGTGCATCCCGCGAGGGCGGCAGCGCGATCTGGCGCAGCCTGAAAACCCTGTTGGAACACCGCTTAACCGCGGCACATATTCAGCTGGTTTGTCTGCCCGTTCCGTTATTGGACAGACACTCGAAGCCTTAGTTTAGGCGAGCGTGGAGGCCTTGTAAATCATAGACTTCCAGGTTCTTCAGATAGCGCAGACCCTCTACGGCGGCACGCGCACCCGACATCGTAGTGTAGTACGTGACCTTGTTCGCCTGCGCGCTCATGCGAATCGAGCGCGAATCGGCGATCGCGGCGCGCGTTTCGTCGACGGTCGTGAACACGAGTGCGATCTCGCCGTTCTTGATCATGTCGACGATGTGCGGACGGCCGTCCTTCACCTTGTTGACCACCTTCACCGGCACGCCGGCCGCTTCGATGGCAGCAGCCGTGCCGCGCGTCGCGACGAGACCGTAGCCGAGCTCATGCAGCATGCGCGCCACCTCGACCGCCTTCGGCTTGTCCGAGTCCATCACCGTGATGAACACGGTGCCCGACTCCGGCAGGCGCGAACCGGCCGCGAGCTGCGACTTGAAGAGCGCCTCGCCGAAGGTCTTGCCCACGCCCATCACTTCGCCGGTCGAACGCATTTCGGGTCCGAGCACCGGGTCGACGGTCGGGAACTTGATGAACGGGAACACCGCTTCCTTCACGCTGAAGTACGGCGGCTCGACTTCCTTCGTCACGCCTTGCTGGGCAAGCTTCTGGCCCACCATCGCGCGCGCCGCGATCTTCGCGAGCGGCAGGCTGGTGGCCTTCGAAACGTACGGTACGGTACGAGAAGCGCGCGGGTTCACTTCCAGCACGTAAATGACGTCCTTCTTCGAGCCGTCTTGCTGCGGAACCTGCTGGATCGCGAACTGCACGTTCATCAGGCCGACCACGTTCAACGCCTTCGCCATCGCACCGGTTTGACGCTTCAGTTCGGCGACGGTTTCCTTCGAGAGCGAGTACGGCGGCAGCGAGCACGCCGAGTCGCCCGAGTGCACGCCTGCCTGCTCGATGTGCTCCATCACGCCGCCGATAAACACGGCTTCGCCATCGGAGATGCAGTCCACGTCGCATTCGATCGCGTCGTTCAGGAAGCGGTCGAGCAGCACCGGAGAATCGTTGCTCACCTTCACGGCCTCACGCATGTAGCGTTCGAGGTCACGCGGCTCGTGGACGATTTCCATCGCGCGGCCGCCCAGCACGTAAGAAGGACGCACCACGAGCGGGTAGCCGATTTCGTCGGCGAGCTTGAGCGCTTCGTCTTCGGCGCGTGCGGTGCGGTTCGGCGGCTGGCGCAGGCCGAGGTCCTGCAGCAGCTTCTGGAAACGCTCTCGGTCTTCGGCCGCGTCGATCATGTCGGGCGAGGTGCCGACGATGGGCACGCCGTTCGCTTCGAGGTCGAGCGCAAGCTTCAGCGGCGTCTGGCCACCGTACTGCACGATCACGCCAACCGGCTTTTCCAGGTCGACGATTTCGAGCACGTCCTCGAGCGTCACCGGCTCGAAGTACAGACGGTCGGACGTGTCGTAGTCGGTCGAAACGGTCTCCGGATTGCAGTTGACCATGATCGTTTCGTAGCCGTCTTCGCGCATCGCGAGCGCGGCGTGCACGCAGCAGTAGTCGAACTCGATACCCTGGCCGATCCGGTTCGGGCCGCCGCCCAGCACCATGATCTTCTTGTTGTTCGTCGGATTGGCCTCGCACTCTTCCTCATAGGTCGAGTACATGTAGGCCGTTTTCGTGGCGAACTCGGCCGCGCAAGTGTCCACGCGCTTGTAGACCGGGCGCACGTTCAGCTCGATACGGCGCTTGCGCACGTCGGCGGCGTTCGCGCCGAGCAGCTTCGCCAGGCGGCGATCCGAGAAGCCGCTTTGCTTGAGGAAGCGCAGCTCGTCTTTCGCGAGGCTTGCGAGCGTGCGGCCCTTTACAGCCGCTTCCTTCCTGACGATCTCTTCGATCTGCGCGAGGAACCACGGGTCGATCGCGGTTTCTTCAAAGATCTCTTCGCGCGTCATGCCCACGCGGAACGCGTCGCCCACGTACCAGATACGGTCCGGGCCGGCTTCGCCGATCTCGCGGATGATCTCGTCGCGGCTGGCGGTCTTTTCGTCGAGACCGTCGACGCCCACTTCAAGGCCACGCAAGGCCTTCTGGAACGACTCCTGAAACGTGCGGCCAATCGCCATCACCTCGCCCACCGACTTCATCTGTGTGGTGAGGCGCGGGTCGGCTTCGCGGAACTTCTCGAACGCGAAACGCGGAATCTTCGTGACGACGTAGTCGATCGTCGGCTCGAACGAAGCCGGGGTCTGGCCGCCCGTGATTTCGTTCTTGAGCTCATCGAGCGTGTAACCCACGGCCAGCTTCGCCGCGACCTTGGCGATCGGGAAGCCCGTGGCCTTCGAAGCCAAAGCGGATGAGCGCGACACACGCGGGTTCATCTCGATCACGATCATGCGGCCCGTGCGCGGGTCGATCGAGAACTGGACGTTCGAACCGCCCGTATCCACGCCGATTTCGCGCAGCACCGCGAGCGACGCGTCGCGCAGGATCTGGTATTCCTTGTCGGTGAGCGTCTGCGCCGGCGCGACCGTGATCGAGTCGCCGGTGTGAATGCCCATCGGGTCGAGGTTTTCGATCGAGCAAACGATGATGCAGTTGTCCGCCTTGTCGCGGACCACTTCCATCTCGTATTCCTTCCAGCCGAGCAGCGACTCTTCGATCAGCAGTTCGCGCGTGGGCGAGAGGTCGAGACCGCGCTTGCAGATTTCTTCGAATTCCTCACGGTTGTAGGCAATGCCGCCGCCCGAGCCGCCCAGCGTGAACGACGGACGGATCACGACCGGATAGCCGCCCGTGCCGGTGGCCGCGGTAATTTCCGCGTGCACCTTGAGCGCCTCTTCCATCGAGTGCGCGACGCCGGACTTCGCCGAACCGAGACCGATCTTCGTCATCGCGTCCTTGAACTTCTGGCGATCTTCGGCCTTGTCGATGGCTTCCGGCGACGCGCCGATCAGCTCGACGTCGTACTTCGTCAGCACGCCGTGGTGGTGCAGGTCGAGCGCGCAGTTCAGCGCGGTCTGGCCGCCCATCGTCGGCAGGATCGCGTCGGGGCGCTCCTTCTCGATGATGCGCTCCACCACTTCCCACGTGATCGGCTCGATGTAGGTGACGTCGGCCGTGTTCGGGTCGGTCATGATCGTCGCCGGATTGCTGTTGACGAGGATGACCTTGTAGCCCTCTTCACGCAGCGCCTTGCAGGCCTGCGCGCCCGAATAGTCGAACTCGCACGCCTGGCCGATGATGATCGGACCCGCGCCGATGATGAGAATGCTCTTGATGTCTGTCCGCTTGGGCATAACGCTCTCGCTAAATATTTCTGTGTCTTGACTTCGGGCGGGCAGCGCGTGCGTTCACGTCTTGCTGCTCGCCGTCGGGCGTGCGCGGTGGCCAGCGCAGCGGCCGGCTTTATTGCTTGCGTTCGCGGCTCGCTGCGCGCCCTCTTCTGCTTGTGTGCCTTGGCCCGCGACTCAAGCCGCTGCCGTGCGCTTGTCGCCCTTGGCACTGTCCATCAGCGCCGTGAAGCGGTCGAACAGATAGCCGATGTCGTGCGGGCCCGGCGACGCTTCCGGGTGCCCCTGGAAGCAGAACGCGGGCTTGTCGGTCAGCTCGAAGCCTTGCAGCGTGCCGTCGAAGAGCGAGACGTGCGTGACGCGAGCGTTCGCGGGCAGCGTGTCGGCATCCACGGCGAAACCGTGATTCTGCGACGTGATGACCACGCGGCCGTCGCCAAGATCCTTCACCGGATGATTCGCGCCGTGGTGGCCCGTCTTCATTTTCATGGTCTTCGCCCCGACGGCGAGGCCCATGATCTGGTGGCCAAGGCAAATGCCGAAGGTCGGAACGCCGCGCGCGATGAATTCCTGCGCGGCCTGGATCGCGTAGTCGCACGGCTCGGGGTCGCCGGGGCCGTTCGAGAGGAACACGCCGTCCGGGTTCAGCGCCAGCGCGTCGGCCGCACTGGCCTGCGCCGGCAGCACCGTGACGTCGCAGCCGCGCTCGGCCAGCATGCGCAGAATGTTCTGCTTCACGCCGTAGTCGAACGCGACGACCTTGTACTTCGGCGCCGACTGCGTGCGGTAGCCTTCGCCCAGACGCCACTCGGTGGTGTTCCACTGGTACGACTTTCCGGTCGAGACCACCTTGGCGAGGTCCATGCCCGCGAGGCCAGGGAACGAGCGCGCGAGCTCGATTGCCTTCGCCTCGTCATCCGAACCGGCGAGAATGGCGCCATTCTGCGCGCCCTTGTCGCGCAGAATGCGGGTGAGCTTGCGCGTATCGATACCGGCAATCGCCACCACGCCCTCGTCGCGCAGATAATCGCCGAGCGTGCGCTCCATACGGAAATTCGAGGCAAGCACCGGCAGGTCGCGGATGATCAGGCCGGCGGCATGGACTTTCGTGGCTTCGACATCTTCGGCGTTGACGCCGACGTTGCCGATATGCGGATACGTCAGGGTAACGATCTGGCGTGCGTAGCTCGGGTCGGTCAGGATTTCCTGATAACCGGTGATGGCCGTGTTGAACACGACTTCACCGATGGTATGACCCGGCGCGCCGATCGAGTAACCACGAAAGACCGTGCCGTCGGCGAGCGCGAGCAGAGCGGGAGAGAATGACGGCAACACGGGAGACTCCTTGGGGGAACACCCTGTGCCGACCTGTTTATCCGACCGGTGACCTTGCGGCGGCTGCGGCGTCGGCATCGTTTTATGGATGCGCGCGCGGCTCGCTCGCAATTCGTCGCTTATTTCGCATTTTGCGGCGGCTTTCGTCTCAGCCTGGTTGCCTCCGGGTCTCGCGCCCCGGCCGGAAGGCTTCGGGAACGGGAATCGAGCGGCACCGGCGGCGAAAAGCGCAATGCGCGGGCGGCGGATGAACGGATGGGAGGAGGTAGGCGCTAGGGTGCGGGTTGATAAGCTCAAACCTTGAAATTATAGCGCGAAAGTACCCCTTCCTTCAAATTCCAGGATAACGCAGGATGGACGGGCGCCTCCCGGCGCGGCCTGCAACGAAAACGCCGTCCCCCGAAGGGCGACGGCGCACAAAGAAGTAAAACGATGAGTGATCGGAGCGAACTGCCATGCGCTGCCCCCGCAACGCATGTGGTCACCCTTCGCAAGCCGCTATTTTGATGTCTGCTTTTGCGCGTGGGTGCCGGCCTTCTGGCGGCTTGCCGTACCCTTCGACGCCTTGCTGGGCGCGGCGCTCGACGATTTGGCCTTGACCGGATCGGAAACCTTCACGACCTCGGCGCGCTCACGACCGTGCTTCTTATCGTAGCGCGACTTCGAGCCCGTGTCTGCCACTTTGGTGCCAATACGCTGCACGCCGCCGCCCGACACGTTCGTCGCGATCCGTTCCGGCCCCGGTTCGCTCGGCATCGCCTTGCCGACCGGCACGTGCAGCACCAGCACCTGGCCCGGCATAACGTAGTCGCGATGCGTCTTGTTCCACCCCTTCAGTTGACCAACCGACACGCCATAGCGGCTCGCCACCGCATCCATCGCCTGCTTGCGGCGCACGCGGATCAGCATCTTGCGCGTGTCGGGCACGTCCGGCTCCATCGCGAGCACGGCGCTTTCGGCAACGTCGGCGCTGATGTCCTCGTCGTCATCGCTATCGGTGCGCGGCACCACGAGGGTCGAACCCGCCTTGAGGCGCATGCCCGCCGGAATCTTGTTCACCGACATCAGCGTATCGGCATCCACGCCGATCTTCTCCGCGAGCGCGGCGGGCGTGGTGCGCGTATCGGTGGTGTAGACGGTCCACGACGAAAGCTGACCCGTGTAAGCCTTCAGGTTGTGCTCGAAAGCGCTTGCGTTATCAAACGGCAGCAGGATCTGCGGCTGCGTCGCGCCGAGAATGACGGGCTTCTTGAACGACGGGTTGAGCGAGCGGAATTCGTCGGGCGTCATGTTCGCGAGCTTCGCGGCGACATCCACGTCGATGTCGTGCGACGTGGTGACCGTGACGAAATACGGGTGGTTCGGAATCGACGGCAGCGTGAGGCCATACTGCTGCGGGTTCATCACGATGTTCTTGACGGCCTGCAGCTTCGGCACGTAGTTACGCGTCTCGTTGGGCAGGCGCAGGCTCTCGTAGTCGGTGGGCAGGCCGGCCGCCTGATTGCGCGCGATCGCGCGCTGCACATTGCCCTCGCCCCAGTTGTAGGCGGCGAGCGCGAGATACCAGTCGCCGAACATGTCGTGCAGGCGGGAGAGATAGTCGAGCGCGGCGCTCGTCGAGGCGAGCACGTCGCGGCGCTCGTCCTGCCACATGTTCTGCTTGAGGTTGTAGGTGCGGCCCGTGTCCGGCACGAACTGCCACATGCCTGCCGCCTTCGCGACGGAAAGCGCCTGCGGGTTGTACGCCGATTCGATGAACGGCAGCAGCGCCAGTTCGGTCGGCATGTGCCGCGCCTCAAGCTCCTCGACGATGTGGTACAGATACTTCTGCGAACGTTCCGTCATGCGTGCCACGTACTCGGGCCGCTCGGCATACCACTGGGCATTCATGTCCACCAGATCGCTCTGGAGGTCGGGCATCTGGAAACCGCGGCGAATACGCCCCCATAGATCGGCGTCCTGGCTCGTCAGGGAACTGACCGAGCCATTGTCGACGTCGATGGTTTCCTGGGCTGCGGAGGTCTTGCGGAGCTGGTCGGCGGCGGCCTGCTGGGGATCGGCTGAGGCGGGATTGTTGGCGGAATTGCTCGCAGATGGTCCCCCGCTCGCGCAAGCGGCGAGCATCAGGACCAGCAGCGCACTAAAAATAAATCGCATGAACGTCTACTTGCATGGCTGGAATTTGCAGCCGATGGTACGGAACGTACACGTTTGCGTCAACCAGAAATATTCGAAAAAACCATGAAAATCCGTAGCTTGGGTGCGCTTCCGTACTTTGCGGATGAGCTTGCCCCTTGACACGCTCGGGTTAGCGGAACCGGTTTTTCCATTCGCGCATCAAGGTGAACGCCGCCAGCCGATCGGACACCGTTTCATGAAGCTGATCGGCAAGGCTCGCCTGGACCGAGGGATCACCGGCGCGCAGGAACGGATTCACGGCACGTTCGTGCGCGATCGTGGTGGGCAGCGTGGGCACGCCGCGCTCGCGCAACGCCGCCGCGTCGCGACTCCACGTATGCAGCGCGGCGTTGTCCGGGTCGCAGGCCAGCGCGAAGCGGATATTCGACAGCGTGTATTCGTGCGCGCAATGCACCTCGGTCTTGCCGGGGAGTGCCGCGAGCGAATCGAGCGAGGCAAGCATCTGAGCAGGCGAGCCTTCGAACAGGCGGCCGCAGCCGCAGGCAAACAGCGTGTCGCCGCAGAACAGATGCGGCACGCCCGCCGGATCGCCCGCCTGGAAGTACGCAATATGGCCGCGCGTGTGACCGGGCACGTCGAGCACGGTGAAGTCCAGCGCAGGCGCCGCCAGTTGCACGCGATCGCCGCCTTTTACGCGCGTGACGAACGGATCGAGCGGCCCGAGCGCCTCGCCGGCCGGGCCATAAACCGGAACGCGTTGGCCGTTCAGCAGATCGGCCACCCCGCCGACGTGGTCGTTGTGATGATGGGTGAGTAAAATAGCGACGAGCCGCCAGCCTCGCTTCGCCAGATACGCGCGAACGGGCGCGGCCTCGCCCGGATCGACGGCGATTGCATTGCGGCCGTCCGACACGACCCAGATGTAGTTGTCATCAAAGGCCGGAACCGGTACGTACTCGTACTCAAGCGGACTATTCATTGGGGCGGCGTATTCTTCGACATGTCTGACCGAACGATTATAGACTGGCCCGCCTGGACCGCTTCGCCTGCCGGCAGGTATGTCCTCGACTGGGAGCAGGAGCAGCTCGATCGTGTGGTGTCGAATATTTTCGGCTACCACGCGCTGCAGCTCGGCATGCCGCATCTCGACGCCCTGCGAGAGAACCGCATGCCGTGCCGCGGGCTCGTGCTCGACGCGGCGAGCGCCGCCAGCGAACCCTACGCGGTGCCGCCGGCCGACGGCGGCGCGGCAGCCGCGCGGCGCCATGCACCCGAGGGCCGCAGCACGGTCTGGTGCGATTTCCTCGACTTGCCGTTCGAGGCGCAGAGCGTCGACCTGATCGTGATGCCGCACACGCTCGAATTCACGAGCGACCCGCACCGCCTGCTGCGCGAGGCGGAACGCGTGCTGATGCCCGAGGGGCAGCTCGTGATCGTCGGCTTCAACTCGCTCTCGCTGTGGGGCGCGCGCCAGTCGGCCGGCAAGCTGACCGGTAAATCGTTCCTGCCCGCGCGCCAGGACCTGATCGCGTTCACGCGCCTGAAGGACTGGATCAAGCTGCTCGGCTTCGAACTGGAGCGCGGGCGCTTTGGCTGCTATCGCCCGCCGCTCGCCACCGACCAGTGGCTCGGACGCTATGCCTTCATGGAGGCCGCCGGCGACCGCTGGTGGCCGATCTTCGGCGCGGTGTATATGGTCACGGCGATCAAGCGCGTGCGCGGCATGCGCCTTGTCGGCCCGCTGAAGGTCAAGAAACCGGTGCTGGCGCCGAGCCTGAAGGCCGCCGCCACGACGCCCTCCCCTACACGCAACAAGGACTCATGAGCTCACCCGACTTCGTCGAAATCTTCACCGACGGCGCCTGCAAGGGCAACCCCGGCCCCGGCGGCTGGGGCGCACTGCTGCGCTTCGGCACACTGGAAAAAGAACTGTTTGGCGGCGAAGCCGTCACGACCAACAACCGCATGGAGCTGATGGGCGTGATCGCCGCGCTCGAAGCGCTCAAGCGGCCGTGCAGCGTAATCGTCCACACGGACTCGCAGTATGTGCAGAAAGGCATCAGCGAGTGGATCCACGGCTGGAAGAAGAAGAACTGGATGACGGCCGCGAAAACGCCCGTCAAGAACGACGATCTGTGGAAGCGGCTCGACGCGCTCGTCGCGCAGCACCAGGTGGAATGGCGTTGGGTGAAAGGCCACGCCGGCCATCCGGAAAACGAACGCGCCGACGCGCTCGCAAATCGCGGCGTCGCCTCGCTCGCCGAACTTTGAGCGCCCGCGCGCTCGCCCATCGCAACACACGATTTTTCTGATCCGACATGCGCCAGATCATTCTCGATACCGAAACCACCGGCCTGAACGCCCGCACGGGCGACCGCATCATCGAAATCGGCTGCGTCGAGCTGGTGAACCGCCGTCTCACCGGCAACAACCTGCACTTCTACGTCAACCCCGAGCGCGACAGCGACCCCGGCGCGCTCGCGGTGCACGGCCTGACGACCGAGTTCCTCTCCGACAAGCCGAAGTTCGCCGAGGTAGCCAACGAGATCCTCGACTTCATCCAGGGCGCGGACCTCATCATCCACAACGCGCCGTTCGACATCGGCTTCCTCGACGCGGAGCTCGCGCTGCTCGGCAAGCCACCGCTGAAGGAGCACTGCGGCGAGGTGATCGATACGCTGGTGCAGGCCAAGCAGATCTTCCCGGGCAAGCGCAATTCGCTCGATGCGCTGTGCGACCGCTTCGGCATCAGCAACGCGCACCGGACGCTGCACGGCGCACTGCTCGACTCGGAACTGCTGGCGGAGGTCTACCTCGCAATGACGCGAGGCCAGGAGAGTCTCGTTATCGACATGCTGGGTGAGACGGCCGCGACCGGCGACGTCGCGGCGCCGCGCGTGCAGATCGAAACGCTCGCGCTGCCCGTGATCGCCGCGACCGACGAAGAGCTGGCGGCGCACGACGCCGTGCTCGACGACCTCGACAAGTCGGTCAAGGGAACGAGCGTGTGGCGCACGCAGCCCGCCCCGGAGGAGGCAAGGCCGGCGGATGCGCAAATTGCTTAAAAATGACTTTACAAGATTCGAAAAGCCCGTCATAATTCAAAGCTCTTCGGGTGGTTAGCTCAGCGGTAGAGCACTGCCTTCACACGGCAGGGGTCACTGGTTCGATCCCAGTACTACCCACCAGAATTTCTGGTGTTGGTAAAGACAAGCACCGAAGAATAAAAGCCTCCAGACGCAAGTCTGGGGGCTTTTTTCATTGCGAGGCATTACTTCGCATTCCTTAGATTCCAGGCACGGTTCGACCAAGCCCGCATCGCACGCGATCAACCCCGGTCGACCGCGCTCGGCATCAAGCCCCCGTATCGAGTCCGATCCCGCGCGCCATACCCGTAGCCGCAAACACCATCACCACGAGCAGCGCCGTTTGCCATGCGCCGATGCGCGCATATTTCGGCGCCTTCGTCAGATCCGGCACATCACCGCGCCGCACGGCGGTACGCCAGCGCAGCAGCGCCATCATCGGCGCGATCTCGAGCAACAGGATCAGCACGAGCGCAGCCATCTTCACGTGAAAGAGCGGCTCGTGAAAGTAGTACGATGCGCCCTTCTCGAAACCGCCGAACGCGCGCATCGCCCCGGTAACGATCAGCACGAGCGCGGAGAGTCCCCAGCCGTTGTCGGCGCTGAAGATGCCCGGCAGATCTTCCGTCGACATGCAGCGGCGCAGCCCGCGCGAGCGCCGCAGGATCGAGGCGAGCGCGTAGCCGAAAGCGAGGAGGTGAACGGCGGCAAGCAACCAGCGTGAGTACATCGCAACGCCTCCAGGTTGACGACAGCCACGGCAAGCCAAAAGCGGAGCGCGCCGCCGGGAGAATCAGACTTGCTTCAGGGCGGCGTCGAGCGCACGCGCGGCCGCGCGATCCCCGTCGGTGGCAAGCCGCACGCGAAACACGGTTTGACGGTTATGGCCTGCTGCGGCGGGAGAATCCCACAGCAATTCGACTTTCGGCCGACGATGCGCCGCAGCCGCGTGCTGCCCGGCTGCGGCGCGGGCGGGCGGCACCGGCGATGACGGCCCGGCAGCAGTAGCCGCCGCCTCCGCCAGCGCGGCGCCCTCCGGTCTCGGCGACGAAGCCGGCACGGCAGCCGGCGGCGCCTCCTGCAGCCAGCGCACCGAAAGCTCGCGCGCGTCGTATTGGCCGACCTTGCGGCTTTCCAGCCAGACGATCGTGGTGCGCGTGGCGGCGTCGAGCGAAACGGCATAGCGGCCAATCGCGAAGCGGCGCGCCGCGATGTTGGAGCGCCAGAGCGCACGCGGGCGGCAGATCCACACGACGGCGGCATACAGCGCCGGCGCGACGACGAGCCAGCCGTTGGTTGCCGCCACGGCCTGCACCGCGCGCCGCCAGCCGGACATCCAGACGAAGGCACCCACCGACCACAGCGCGAACAGGCAGCCGAGCAGGCCGAAGAATCGCAGCGCCTGGCGCAGCCACTGCGGCAACGGATGGAACGGCCGCTCAACGCGCGCCTTCGCGCCCGGCAGAGCGATCAGGAGAAACAGGAACACGAGATTGATGCACGCCCACGGCGACGAGGCCATTCCTTCGAGCGACGCGATGAAATTCATCTGCGCCATCGAGAAGAGCCACCGCGCGAGGATCACGAGACCGATCGCGCGCAAGGCGAACATCGTCCCGGCGCCGGGTACGGCGACCGTGGGCGTCGGTCGGGATCTCGCCAAAACTTTTCTCCTCTGTTTTCGTCGTGGCTGCTGGTCCAGCAGAACGGCCATTATAGGGACATTGCCGCCCGCTCTCACGCCGTGCGCGCCACGCGCACATAAAAGACAACGCCCCGGTGCGCGGGCACAGGGGCGTTGCTGAAAAACACGACGGGACGGCGCCCGCCGCTGCGGCACAAAGCCGGCGGCGTGCTGGCGGCGTTTTAGCCGGCTGCGACTTCGCGCAGTACCGTGCGGCGCTTCTGGCGCAGCAGCTCTTCGTACACGGCGACGTAGTTGCGCGCCATCACCTTCGACGAGAAGCGTGCCTCGAATGCGGCGCGCACCTTCTCGCGCGGCAGCGTCGACAGGCGCTTGATCGCAGCGACGGCGCTGATTTCGTCTTCGACGACGAAGCCCGACACGCCATTGTCGATGACTTCCGGCACCGAGCCGCGCTTGAACGCGATGACCGGCGTACCGCAGGCCATGGCTTCGATCATGACGAGACCGAAGGGCTCCGGCCAGTCGATCGGGAACACCAGCGCATGCGCATTGCCGAGGAACTCGCGCTTTTCGTGCTCGCCGATTTCGCCGATGTACTCGACGTGCGGCAGCGCCATCAGCGGCTTGATCACTTCTTCGTAATAGGCGCGGTCGGCCTTGTCGATCTTGGCGGCGACCTTGAGCTTCATGCCCGCCTGGCCGGCGATGCGGATCGCCTTGTCGAGGCCTTTCTCCGGCGAAACGCGGCCGAGGAAGGCGAGGTAGCCGGGCTCGACATTCGGGATCGGCTTGAGCACGTCTTCCGGCAGGCCGTGATAGACGGTCTGCTGCCAGCAGGCCTGCTGCAGCGGGATGCGCTGGTTGTCCGAGATCGAGACGACCGGCACGTCGCTGAACGCGTTGAAGATCGGTTGCAGTTCGGGCAGGTCCAGACGGCCGTGCATCGTGGTGACGAACGGCACTTCCTGGCGCTGGAACAGCGAGAACGGGTAATAGTCGATGTGGAAATGCAGCACGTCGAACTCATGCGCGCGGCGGCGCACTTCTTCGAGCAGCAGCATGTGCGGAGCCATCACGTCGCGGATCGTCGGGTCGAGGCGCAGTGCCTGCGGCCAGAACGCTTCGAGCTTTGCCGAGGTGATCGAATCGCCGCTTGCGAACAGCGTAACGTCGTGACCCTGTTCGACCAGCGCTTCGGTCAGGTAGGAGACCACCCGTTCCGTGCCGCCGTACAGCTTGGGAGGAACCGCCTCGTGCAACGGAGCGATTTGAGCGATTCGCATAGTGGTGAACTCCTTCCTCGTAATAAATCGGGCAAAGTACTGCAAGTTTGACAATCGACCCTCGGTGGCGCCGGCACCCTTGCCGCACGTCATCCCGGGCGTTCCGTACCGCTAACCGCGCCGGCTTTGCCGACACACTGGCCGTCGCGCTTTCTGGCAGACGGAACGGCTCAGGCGGTAAACGCGCAGGGTTCGCGGTCGTTGACATACAAGCTGTCAGATTCCCTACGCTATCCGAGTCGGCATTATCCCGGTTCGGGACCCACGCCACCCAAAACATTTCAAATACTTTACGTTGTTACAAACCGGAAACAATCCACAACCTCTTGTTTTAAAAGATAGTTTTAGATTGGATCGCCTGGCCGGATGCAGATCGGGCGGCCCCGCGCACGGCAATTGCGACAGCACTTCCGAACTTTGCTGCGCCGCAGCGCCCGTTGTCGGGCACGCCATGCACGCGGCGTAAATGTAATCTGCAATTGTATCTCCAAAATGGCTCGCAACGCCCGTTGAACCTGCGCAGCAACAGACTGTCGGCAAGCCATACCCCGCGTCATGGCGTCGCGATATGATGCGCGTCCCATGGCCATAGGCGATGCACCACGCGCAGGGGGTGTTTACAATGCTGGAAAGTCCGTCGTGGGCTGCCGCTACCGCGCCTTCCCATTCCTTTTTTCAACTTGCACGGACCCAGCTCCGTCAGACCGACCACCGATCAATTGGAACATCTGACCATCGCCCAGCGTAATGCCCATAACGCAAAGCTCGCGAGCTATGCGCGGCGTCCGCTCGCGTTCCTGTTTCGCTATATCCGGCGTCACCCGTTCGCGCACGCCGTCGTGCTGGCCAGCGTGTTCGCCGCCGTCGGCTGCGCCCTCGCCTCGCAGTACGCGATCAAGCACCTGATCGACGTGCTCGGCGCGGGCCGCCACCACCCGGGGCCGCTGTGGACCGCGTTCGCGATCCTCGTCGGCCTGATTGCCGCCGACAACCTGCTCTGGCGCGTGGGCGGCTGGTTCGCGGCGCACACCTTCGTCGCCGTGACGGGCGATCTGCGGCGCGATCTCTTCCAGTACCTGAGCGGCCACTCGCCCACCTACTACGCGGAAAAGCAGCCCGGTACGCTGGCAAGCCGCATCACGGCGACTTCGAACGCCATCTACACGGCCGAGAACACGACCGCGTGGAACGTGCTGCCGCCCTGTATCGCCGTGGCGGGCGCGATCGTCATGATCGTTTCGGTCAACCCGTTGATGGCCGCCGTGCTGCTGTGCTGCTCGGCCATTCTCTCGGTGATCCTCTTCAAGCTGGCGGGGCACGGCTCCTCGCGTCACCACGCGTTCGCGACCAAGGCTGCGGCCGTGGACGGCGAGCTGGTGGACGTGATCGGCAACATGGCGCTCGTGCGCGCCTTCGGCATGACCTTCCGCGAGCAGACGCGCTTTCGCGCGACCGTCAAGGCGGAACTGGACGCGCGCCGCATGAGCCTGCTTTACCTCGAAAGGCTGCGTCTCCTGCACGCCGTGATCACGGCGATGCTTTCGGCCGGCCTGCTCGGCTGGGCGCTGTGGCTATGGAGTCAGGGCCGCGCCACCTCGGGCGACATCGTGCTCGTGAGCTCGCTCGGCTTCACGATCCTGCACGGCACGCGCGACCTCGCCGTGGCGCTCGTAGACGTGACGCAGCACGTCGCGCGTCTCGCGGAAGCCGTCCAGACGCTGCTCGAGCCGCACGGCATGCCCGACCGCGACGACGCCGCCGAGCTCATCGCCCAGGGCGGCCGCGTGGACTTCGAAAGCGTGACCTTCGCCTATCCGCACCGCAAGCCCATTCTCGACCACTTCGACCTGCACATCACGGCCGGCCAGCGCGTCGGCCTGATCGGCAAGTCGGGGGCGGGCAAGACCACGGTGCTCGCGCTGCTGCAGCGGTTCTACGAGCTGCAGGGCGGCGCGATCCGGATCGACGGCGAGGACATCGCAATGGTCACGCAGGACAGTCTGCGCAACGCCATCGCGCTCGTGCCGCAGGACATCTCGCTCCTGCACCGTTCTATCTACGAGAACATCGCCTACGGCCGCCCCGAGGCGAGCCGCGAGGAAGTGATCGCGGCCGCGCGCGAGGCGCGCTGCGCCGACTTCATCGAAGCGATGCCGGAAGGTTACGACACGATCGTGGGCGACCGCGGCGTGAAGCTTTCGGGCGGCCAGCGCCAGCGCATCGCGATTGCACGCGCGATCCTCAAGAACGCGCCGATCCTGCTGCTCGACGAAGCGACCTCGGCGCTCGACAGCGCCTCCGAAGAAGCCATCCAGCAGGCGCTCGACCGGCTGATGGTGGGCCGCACAGTAGTCGCCATCGCGCACCGCCTCTCCACGCTGCAGAACTTCGACCGCATCATCGTGATGAGCTCGGGCAAGGTGATCGACGACGGCAGCCCGGAAGAGCTGCGCAACCGTCCGGGTCTCTATCGCGAGCTGCTCGCCAAGCAGCACGGCAAGCATTCCACCCTGCATCTCGGCAGCAAGAAGAGCGACGAGAAACACGTCGCCTGAGCCGTTTCCCGCATCTGCAACGGAAACAAAAAAGCCGCTTCCCGTTTGAACTGAACGCCGGAAGCGGCTTTTTTCTGTGCCAAGGCGGGGGGATCCCGCCCCGCGCGAACACGCCGGTCAGCGCGCGTCCTGAACCTGCCCTCGCGCTTCGCCCTGCGGCGCGTGGGCGACCGGAAGCGCGACGCCGCGACGCTCGCCGATTTGCGTGAGGTCGCGCAGAAAGCGGTCGCGCCAGACCGACACGTTGTTCTCGCGCAGTTGCGCCATCATGTCCTGATAGCGCGCCATGCGCTCGGCAAGCGGCATCGTGAGCGCGGCGGCCAGGGCGTCGGCCATGCCGTCGATGTCGAGCGGATTGACGATCAGCGCCCCGGTGAGCTCCTGCGCCGCGCCCGCGAAGCGCGAAAGCACGAGCACGCCCGGATTCTCCGGATCCTGCGCCGACACGTACTCCTTCGCGACGAGGTTCATGCCGTCGCGCAAGGGCGTCACGTAGCCGACGTGCGACGCGCGGAACAGCGCCGCCAGCACGGCCCGCTCGTACTGCCGATGGATGTACCAGATCGGCGTCCAGTCGAGCTCGGCGAAACGGCCGTTGATCCGCCCCGACTCCGCCTCGAGCTTGAGGCGGATGTCCTGATAAGCATGCAGGTCGGCCCGCGTGGGCGGCGCGATCTGCACGAACGAGACCTTGTTGCGCTCGCTGGCGTGCTGGTCGAGCAAGCGTTCGAACGCGCGAAAGCGCTCCACGAGCCCCTTCGAATAGTCGAGCCGGTCCACGCTCATGATGACCTTGCGGCCATGC
The DNA here is from genome assembly GCF_000684975.1 of Paraburkholderia acidipaludis NBRC 101816. Lineage (GTDB taxonomy): Bacteria > Pseudomonadota > Gammaproteobacteria > Burkholderiales > Burkholderiaceae > Paraburkholderia > Paraburkholderia acidipaludis. The sequence goes on from NZ_BAXZ01000010.1 coordinate 38,567, forward strand.
AGCGTGGATTTGAGCGTACGCACCGGCTTGCCGCGCTCGCCGGCCTTGGCGAGCTCCGCGACTTCGTCCGGATAAACGCCGATCGGGTAGTCGTTGGCGACCAGCGTCTGGCCGAATGCCTCGATGCGCGCCACGCCGTCCGGCAGTCGTTCCACCGTTCCGCCCGCCTCGTTGACGACGTAATCGCAAAACGCGCGCAGATCGGGCTTCGTCTGGAAACCGACGAGGTCGAACGCGCACAGCGCCTCGACAAGGTCGCGATGCGGCGGAACCGCCAGCAGCACCTGCGAAGCGGGAAACGGAATGTGCAGGAAAAAGCCGATGCGGTTCTTCACGCCCGCCGAGCGCAGCGCCTGCGCAAACGGGATCAGGTGATAGTCGTGAACCCAGATGACATCGTCGTCGCGCAGGAGCGGCACGAGCTGCTGCGCGAGCCACGCGTTCACGCGGCAGTAGCCCGCGTATTCGTGGCGATCGTACTGGACGAGATCGGCGCGATAGTGGAACGCGGGCCAGAGCGTCGCGTTCGAGAACCCGCGGTAGTACTGGTCGTAGTCGCGGCGCAGCAGCCCGATGGTGGCGAACGTCACCGGACCGCGCTCTTCCAGCCGGATCTGCGGCTGGCCCGAGGTCGGCACGTCGCCGCTCCAGCCGAACCACATGCCGCCGGTTTCCTTCAGCGCGTCATAAACCCCCACCGCAAGACCGCCCGCCGCCGGGCCGCCCTCGGAAATGGGTGCGACCCGGTTCGACACGATGATCAATCGGCTCATGAGATGCGGGTTCCGTCGAGGAGTGAATAAAGGTGCCGCGGGTGCAGCAGATGCAGCGGCCCGGCCGCAGAGGGGCCGCGCGTCACGCCGCGCGCATCGCCGCAACGAGCGACGTCAGCCACGCAAGCAGCGCATCCACCGAGTCGACGCGCGTCTGCGCGATCGTATCGCCGCCGCCGACCTTGATCGAAAGGCCGTGCTGCGCGTTGACGACGACAAAACCCTTCTCGTCGGTGAGATCGTCGCCGGCGAACACCGGACAGCGCCCCGCGAACGGCGGCTCGTCGAGGAACGCGCGCAGTGCGCGCCCCTTGTCGACATCCTTGGGCTTGATTTCGTAGACCATCTTGCCGGGCTGCAGCACGTAGGCCTGCGCGAATTCGCCGGCAAGCCGCGTGGTCGCCTCGCGCGCCGCCGGTTCGTGCTCCGGCGCGTTACGGTAGTGCAGCGCCAACGCCGCGCCCTTGATCTCGAGGAGCATGCCGGGATGCGTGCGGACCACTTCCGCGAGCACCTGCTCCATGTGCAGGAGCCGCTGATCGTTGAAACCCACGCGCTGCGTGTCGCCGTTGGCATCGCGCCGCTCGGCGCCGTGCAGGCCCGCCACCGGCAGGTCCGGCATGCCGAGGAATGCGTCGATGCTGTCGATGCCGCGCCCGGACACGATCGCCACCGCGCCGTGCGTGAGGCGCCGCAGTTCGCCGAGCAGCGCGAGCATGTCGGGACGCACGAGCACGCCATCGGGTGTCGGCGCGAGTTCGACGAGCGTGCCGTCGAAATCGAAGAAGAAAGCCGTCTGATCGGGCGGCAATACAGCCGGTAGTCCTTGCATTACGTGTTTTTTCGTCCCTCGGCGCTGGCCGCGTATTGTTCCCGCGGGTCCGGCGAGCGCTGGGCTGCTGGAGAAAGTGTGCGCATCTTACCTCGCCTTCGGTCGATTTTCGAGCGTGTAAGGTTGGAAGCGCCATCCGCACGGTTCCCTGCGCTGCTCGCTGTCGGGCTTCCTTCATGCCCGGCAGTCCATCGTTAATTTTGCTACAGTCGCAGAAAACTGTCGGCCTCCGCTGGCCGCCTGCGACGAATCACCAAGCGAAATACCGAGACATCCTTTGTTCCGCAAGCTCTCTCTCGCCGTGCTTTCCGCCCTGACGTTCGCGGGATCCGCCGTGCGCCGCCGCGGCACCCGCGCGCGGCTTGCCGGGGGTATCGCGATCGTGGCGGGAACCCTGCTTGCGAGCGCGTGCTCGCGCCCCGCCGATCCCTGGCAGCTCACCAATGTGACCGGCCATCTGCCCGACCTCGGCTTCAGCCTCACCGACGACAACGGCCGCCCGGTCACGGGCGCGAGCTTCCGCGGACAAACGACGCTCGTGTACTTCGGCTACACGCACTGCCCCGACATCTGCCCCGAAACCATGGCGCGGCTGATGCAGGCGCTCGCAAAACTCGGTCCCGAGGCACGCAGCGTGCGGATACTCTTTATCAGCGTCGATCCGGCGCGCGACACGCCTGCCGTGCTGCACAGCTACGTCGCGGCATTCGACGCGCAGCACGCGCTGGGCCTGACCGGCAGCGACGGCCAGATCGAGTCGCTGGCAAAGCGCTATCGCGTGGCGTACCAGATGGAAAAGGCCAATCCCGACGGGAGCTACGACGTCACGCACAGTTCGGCGGTGTATGTGTTCGACGCACGAGGCCGCGCACGGCTGCTCGCCACCGACAACGACGCGCCCGATGCGATCGCGCACGACGTGCGCCGTGTGATCGACGATACGGGTTGAGCCTGAAGCGGGAGATCTGCCAACCATGAACCTGCTCTACTGGCTCGATCCCTGGGAGCCCTCGCCTACGGTCGTGATCGCCATCGCGGCCGCCGCGCTTCTTTTCGTGCGCGGGCAGCGCCATGCACGCGTGTCGCTCGCGCGGCGCATCTCGTTCTGGTTCGGGCTCGGCGCGCTCTATATCGCGCTGCATACGCGGCTCGACTACTACTTCGAGCACGAGTTCTTCATGCACCGTGCGCAGCACCTGGTGCTGCATCATTTGGGGCCCTTCTTCATCGCGCTCGCCTATCCGGGCGCGGCCCTGCGCGCGGGCATTCCGTTCGCATGGCGCCAACGCTTCGTGCGGCCCGCGCTCGCGGCGCGCCCCGTGCGTCTCGCGCTGGATGTCGTGATGCATCCGGTCGTTGCCGTCGCACTCTTCGTCGGACTGATCTATTTCTGGCTGTTCTCGCCGATCCACTTCATCGCGATGCTCGACTGGCGCCTCTATCGCGTCATGAACTGGAGCATGGTGATCGACGGCCTCATGTTCTGGTGGCTCGTGCTCGATGCACGCTCCGCTCCGCCCGCGCGGCTCGCGCCGGGCAAGCGCGTGCTGGTGGTGATCGCGGCGATTCCGCCGCAGATCCTGCTCGGCGCGTTCATCTTCTTTACGCCGCGCGAACTCTACCCCGTGTACTCGATCTGCGGACGCGCCTTCACCTGGCTCAGCCCGATGCGCGACCAGCAGATCGGCGGCCTGTTGCTGTGGATTCCGGGGTCGATGATGAGCGTGATTGGCGCGCTCGTTGCGCTGCGCCACTGGATGCGGCTTTCGGCGCGCGGACGCCTGCGCGGCCGCGACCGGCCTTCACGTCCGCTGCCGTCCGCCGTGCCGGGCGGCGCATCCGGCAAGGTTCCTGGCGGTGCGCCTGAAGTTGCACACGACCGCGAACCCCAGCGCACCTGAACCGCGCCGGCGCGGCGCCGCGGTTATTCCGGCAGTGACGCCGACCGCATCCACACGTGCGGAATGCCGTCTTCGTCGTGGACTTCCGAAACGGGCCTGAAGCCGAACGCGCCGTAGAACTTCTGCAAATGGGCCTGGGCGTGCAGCCGCATCGGGACACCGGGCCATTGCTGCGCGATGTGATGGATCGAACGCTCGAGCAGCGCATTGCCGAGCTTGATGCCGCGATAACCGACGGTGGTCAGCACACGGCCGATGCGCACGTCTGCGTCGTCCGCATCGGGCAGCAGCACGCGCAGATAGCCCGCCAGCACCGGGCGCGCACCCGACGGATCCCACGCGAACAGGTGCCACGCGCCGGTATCGAGTCCGTCGATATCGCCATAGACGCATTCCTGCTCCATGACGAACACTTCGGACCGCGCCCTGAGCATCGCGTAAATTTCGCGGGGCTCGAGCGCGTCGAAGGCTTTCCAGCGCCAATCGAGGTGGGCAAGCGGCAACGCGCGGGACTGCGTGGTCATCGGGACTTTCCGTCGAGCATCATGAAGCTGCAATTATGCCGCGCCCTGCCGACGCCGTGCAGGCGCTGCTCGATGCGCAATGCATCATTTACGCTTTGGCTGCGCGTATTTGCGCCAGTACTGGAATGGCGCTTCGTGCAGATCGATGTCGAGATCCGTGATGCGTGCCTGCATGTGCTCCTGCGCGTCGGCAACCGCCTGGTTGTAGACCGCCGGCGCGATCTCTTCGAGGAAAAAGCCGAGCAATGCGCCGGCCGCGATATTGCCGATGGGCTCGTCCATGTTGGTGTCGAAGTAGCGCTGGATCGACGCGATGGCGTCGCGGCGCGCGTCTTCAGGGAGTTCGATGGCCATGGCGAAATATTCCGTTAATTTCCATTCCTGACTAAATACCATAGCGATATGCGCGTGCGGAGCGAAACCCGGGCAGGCAGCGGCAGAAAAGACGGAGAGGAAAAAGAAAAAGCCCTGACAAGTCAGGGCTTTTTGAATGGAGGCGCGAGCCGGAGTCGAACCGGCCTACACGGCTTTGCAGGCCGCTGCATAACCGCTTTGCTATCGCGCCGGAAGCGGACTGTCCATACGTGAAGCGCGCTTGCGCCCGCAACGAAGGGACAGATTTGTGCGGCAGATCGACATACTGACGAAGCCTGCCAAACAAAAGGGGAAGCGCTGCTTCCCCGGGGTATCTGGAGCGGGAGACGAGTCTCGAACTCGCGACCTCAACCTTGGCAAGGTTGCGCTCTACCAACTGAGCTACTCCCGCGTGGTCCTGCCTGCTACTGCCATAATGCTGCGCTACCTGCTCAATACGCCGCACCAGAATTCTGGAGCGGGAGACGAGTCTCGAACTCGCGACCTCAACCTTGGCAAGGTTGCGCTCTACCAACTGAGCTACTCCCGCATCTTTACATCATCTCACCGCTACTTGACTGCATCTGCGGCGATTTCCACCGCATCTGCTTGCTGCTGACTTTGTCGTGCAGCGGAGAAGTGAGATTATGTATAACCCGCTGAATCGTGTCAAGTCCCGCCGGCAAACTTTTTGAATGGGGAACACCTCGCGCGCGCTCAAAGACTCCCGCGCTCGCGGATCTGCGGCCAGGCGAGCTTCATGTAGTAGAGCATCGACCAGATCGTGAGAAACGCCGCGACATAGATCAGCCACGCGCCCCATACGCGCGAATCGAACAGCGTCACGCCGCCTATCGTGAGCGGCGCATAGAAGAGCAGCATCGGGATCGCCACCATCTGGCACGCCGTTTTGAACTTGCCGAGCGAATTCACCGCAACGCTCTTCGACGCACCGATCTGCGCCATCCATTCGCGCAGCGCCGAGATCGCAATCTCGCGGCCGACGATCACGAGCGCGATCGCCGCGTCGAGCCGGGCAAGGTGCACGAGGATCAGCAGCGCCGCCGTGACCATCAGCTTGTCCGCGACAGGGTCGAGGAACGCGCCGAACGAAGAGGTCTGGTTCCACCTGCGGGCGAGATAGCCGTCGAACCAGTCGGTGAGCGCCGCCAGCACGAAGATCAGCATTGCCGCCGTGTTCTGGTGCGTCTGGCTCAGCATCGACTCGGGCAGATAAAACACGCCGACCACCAGCGGGATCAGTACGATCCGCAGCCACGTCAGGAGAATAGGAAAATTGAACGGCATCGGCTGGCGCTGTCTGTCGAAGGGAGTTGCAATTGTGCCGCGTAGCCGCACCTGCCACAAGCAACTGAAAGGCGGCCGCTAAATGGCGGCGCGGCGCGCGGCCCGGGTTCAGTGCAGTTGCTGGTAGATCTGCTCCGCGAGCGAGCGTGAAATGCCCTCGACGCTCGCGAGGTCCTCGACGCTCGCCGCCATCACCCCGCGCAATCCCCCGAAGCGCGCGAGCAGACGCTGGCGGCGCTTCGCGCCCACCCCCTCCAGCTCTTCGAGGCGCGAGGTCTGGCGCGTCTTGCCGCGCTTCGCCCGCATGCCCGTGATCGCGAAGCGGTGCGCCTCGTCGCGAATCTGCGCGACGAGCATCAGGGCCGCGCTCTCCTTGCCGAGCTCGAGCGGCGAGCGGCCATCGGCGAACACCAGCGTCTCCAGACCCACCTTGCGCCCTTCGCCCTTGGCGACGCCCACCAGCATCGCCGGATCGAGCCCCAGCTCCGTGAACACCTGGCGCGCGACCTCCACCTGCCCCTTGCCGCCGTCGATCAGCACGATATGCGGCAGCGTGCCGCCCGCCGCCGCGGGGTCGGCGCCCTCGGGGCCCGCCAGCGGAGCGGAAGCGCCGCCGGCTTGCTGCGCCGCCTCGTCTGCTTCGTTCTCCGCCGCCTGCGCAACCATCTTCTCGTAGCGGCGCGTGAGCACCTGGCGCATGGCGGCGTAGTCGTCGCCCGGCGTGATGCCGGTGATGTTGTAGCGGCGGTAGTCGCCCGACTGCATCTTGTGATGGTGATAGACCACGCACGATGCCTGGGTCGCCTCGCCCATCGTGTGGCTGATGTCGAAGCATTCGATGCGCAGATGCACGAGGTCGTCGAGCTCGAGCCCGAGCAGCTGCGCGAGCGAGCGCGTGCGCGCCTGCTGCGAGCCCTGCTCGGAGAGCAGCCGTGCCAGCGCGAGGCGCGCATTCTGCTCGGCCATCGCGAGCCAGGCGCGCTTCTGCCCCTGCGGCTGGCGCACGAGCGTCACCTTGTGGCCGGCCTGTTCGGTGAGCACCTCCACGAGCTCGCGATTCGCGAGCGGATGACTCACCACGAGCACCGGCGGCACGCGATTGCCGAAATAGTGCTGCGCGATGAACGCGTCGAGCACCTCGGATTCGATACCTGTCGCGCGACGCTTGCGACCCGCGGCCGGTGCCGCTTCATCGACAGCCTCGTCGGCCGCTTCATCGCCGGCTTCATCGCCGGCTGCGTCGAGCTCGTCCGCGTCTTCGCCGGACTCTTGCGCATCGGCCTGCGCCTCGGGCGGCAGGTCCGCGGCAATGGCGAGCGGATCGGGCACGGCCCCGGCGGCGTCCATCTCGTCGGTCTCGCCCGCCGGCTCGCCGTTCGACGTGCCGGCTGCGAGCCCCGCGGCCGCTTCGAGCGCCCGGCGCGCCATGGCCGGCAGCGCGGTCAACGCCGAGGCCGCGAGCACGGCCTCGCCGTCCACTTCCTCCGCGACGCCGCCCTCCTCGTCCGTCAAGACGCGTTCGACGTGCGCCGGGAAGTACGCCTTGTCGCCCAGATGCCGGCCGCCGCGCACCATCGCGAGGTTCACGCAGACGCGCCCGCCCAGCGCCACCACGGCGAGGATATCGACGTCGCTCTCGCTGCCGGTCTCGATCGCCTGCTGGTGCAGCACGGTGGAAAGCGCGCTCATCTGGTTGCGCACGGACGCCGCCTGCTCGAATTTGAGCTCGGCGGCAAACGCGTGCATCTTCGTTTCGAGCTCCTTCATCACTTCGTTCTGCCGCCCGAGCAGGAACCGCGAGGCGTTGCTCACGTCGCGCGCGTAGTCCTCTTCGCCGATCGCGCCGACGCACGGCGCCGTGCAGCGCGCGATCTGATGCAGCAGGCAGGGCCGCGTGCGGTTGTTGAACACCGAATCCTCGCAGGTGCGCAACTGGAACACGCGCTGCAGGATCTGGATGCTCTCGCGCACCGCCGATGCGCTCGGAAACGGCCCGAAGTACTGGTTTTTGCGATCGACGGCCCCACGGTAATACGCCATGCGCGGGAACTTGTGCCCCGTCAGCTTGAGGAACGGATAGGACTTGTCGTCGCGAAAGAGGATGTTGTAGCGCGGGGTCAGCGCCTTGATGAGGTTGTTTTCGAGCAGCAGCGCCTCGGCCTCGGAGCGCGTCACCGTGGTTTCGATGCGCACGATGCGCGTGACCATCATCGCGATGCGCGGCGAAAGCAGTGTCCTCGTGAAATAGCTCGATACGCGCTTCTTCAGATCGCGCGCCTTGCCGACGTACAGCACCGCGCCCTGCGCGTCGTAGTAACGATAGACGCCAGGCAGGTGCGGCAGTTGCGAGAGCGCCTTCTTGGGGTCGAAAACGTCGGAATCGGTCATCCAGTAGTCGGGTAATTCGGCGGAAGGGCCAGTTGCCCGCCGCAACGCATCCATGCCGGCCCCGCGCGGGCCCGGCACCGTCTTAGAATTGCAAGTTTAGATCATTCCGCGCCCGGCCGAACCCACCCGCCATGACTGATGCCATGCTGTCCACCGAAGCCGAATCCCCCTCCGCCGTCGCCTGCGACATCTTCTGCGCGGTGATCGACAACTTCGGCGACATCGGCGTCTGCTGGCGTCTTGCACGCCAGCTCGCCAGCGAGCACGGCTGGGAGGTGCGCGTGTTCGTGGACGACCTGCACGCGTTCGCGCGACTTTGCCCCGTGCTCGACATTGCCCGTGCGACGCAAACCGTCGAGGGCGTCGTCGTCGAGCACTGGCACGCGCCCGCGCATGCGGGCGAGACGCTGCAAATCGCCGATGTCGTGATCGAGGCGTTCGCATGCGAGTTGCCGCCCGTCTACGTCGCGGCCATGGCAGCGCGCGCGCGTACGCCGGTGTGGCTCAACCTCGAATACCTGAGCGCCGAGGACTGGGTGGCCGACTTCCATTTGCGGCCTTCGCCGCATCCGCGCTATCCGCTCATCAAGCACTTCTTCTTTCCGGGGCTCGGCCCGGGCACCGGCGGCGTGCTCAAGGAACGCGACCTCGACGCCGCTCGCCTCGCCTTCGAAAACTCGACCGAAGCGCGCACCGCCTGGTGGCGCGACACGGCCGGCGCACCACCGTCGGCGCCCGATGCGACCGTGATCTCGCTCTTCGCCTACGAGAATCCGGCCATCGACAGTCTGCTCGCCCAATGGCAAAGCCACGTCTCTCCCATCGTGCTGCTGGTCCCGCAGGGCCGCATCTCGGGTGCCGTGGCGCGCTTCTTCGGCCTGCCTGCGTTCGAGCCCGGCGAGCATGCGCGGCGCGGCGCATTGCAGGCGCACAGCCTCGCCTTCACGGAGCAGCGCGGCTACGACCCGCTGCTATGGGTGAGCGACCTCAACTTCGTGCGCGGCGAAGACTCGTTCGTGCGTGCGCAATGGGCGGCGAAGCCGTTCGTCTGGCACATCTACCCGCAAGCCGACGACGCGCATCTTCCCAAACTCGACGCCGCCCTCGAGCACTATGCCCGACCGCTGCCCGCCGCGGCGCGCAGTGCGCTGGAGGCCTTCTGGCATGCGTGGAATGGCCGGGGCACACCTGACTGGCCCGCGTTCGCACGCCATTTGCCCGAATTTTCGGCGCGCGCCGCAAGCTGGGCAGCGGAACTCGCGCAACCCGGCGACCTCGCCGGAAATCTCGCCGAATTCGCAAAAAGTCAGTTAAAATAAGCGGTTATCCGACGGCAGCCGTCTCAAGCGATTCACGACGGCCACTCCCCAAGTACCCCGCCGCAACCGCTCCCTTTTTCTGGAGCGTCCCGCGTCCGGAGTGTCCCGCGAACGCGCTTGCGACGTTTGCCGTCGAGCACACTGAAGCTATTTAATCTGGACAGGACTGTTTTATGAAGATCGCACAGGAACTCCGCGTCGGCAACGTCGTGATGATCGGCAATGACGCCATGGTCGTGCAAAAGGCCGAGTACAACAAATCGGGCCGCAACGCCGCCGTCGTGAAGATGAAGTTCAAGAACCTGCTGACCGGCGCAGGCATGGAAACCGTGTACAAGGCAGACGACAAGTTCGACGTCGTCGTGCTGGACCGCAAGGAAGTGAGCTACTCGTACTTCGCCGACCCGATGTACGTGTTCATGGACGCCGACTACAACCAGTTCGAAGTCGAAGGCGACATGATGGGCGACGCGCTGCACTATCTCGAAGACGGCATGGCTTGCGAAGTCGTGTTCTACAACGAGAAGGCCATTTCGGTCGAACTGCCGACCACGCTCGTTCGCGAGATCGTCTACACGGAGCCGGCGGTCAAGGGCGACACGTCGTCGGGCAAGGTCATGAAGCAGGCCAAGCTGAACACCGGTTTCGAGCTCCAGGTGCCGCTCTTCTGCAACATCGGCGACAAGATCGAAATCGACACGCGCACGAACGAATACCGCAGCCGCGCGTAAGCGCCGCCTCCGGTCATCCGCTTTTGGCCATATCCTGGCCATATTTACCGGCAGGCCGCGTTCATGCGCGGCGAATGGTTCCGGCAGAAAGCGTCCCTTAAGCGTCCTTTTGGGGCGCTTTTTCTTTTTTTCCCAAGCGTGTATGTTTGTGAATGCCACGGGAAGTCTTTACCGGCTTGCGCCGCGCACGAGAATCGTGCGGCGCGCGCCGGGAATGGACCACCCGCGGCATGGTTTCTGCTGTGCCGGGATCAGCCCTCGCGGGACGTGAACCCAACCAGGAGAGACCCATGAATAACGACATCGCAGAAGGCAAGTGGAAACAGCTGATCGGCAAGGCCAAGGCCGCCTGGGGCGAGCTGACGGACGACGAGCTGATCAAGGCCGAAGGACGTGTCGACCGGCTTGCCGGTCTGATCCAGGAGCGTTACGGCAAGACCCGTGACGAAGCCGAGCAGGAAGTGCGGCGCTGGATCGAGGCGCATCGTAACTGACGCGCCCTGGCATGGCTGGTACGGGCCGTCTCCCTGCCGGAAGCATTTGGGGGTAGTACGGTCGCGTGACGCGGCCTCCCGCCCGGCCTTGCCGGGGGAGGCGCCGCGCGCCGTCGCCATTCTGGAGGACCGGATCTGAAACGTCTGCACCGAATTTGCCCGCCGAATCCTGACGTGCCGCGCCCTGCACGGCGCGCCGCTGCGCATCCGGACTGCGCGGCGGGCAATTGCGCCTGATTGCCCCTGATTCCGCCTCCCATTATCCGTAACGCCGCCTCGCCATGCCACACGCCCTGATTGTCGAAGACGATCCCAACAGCCTGTCCGGCCTGTCCGCGATCGTGGCCGCCGACGGCTTCTCCGTCGATACCGCGGCCACGCTCGCCGAAGCCCGGGCCGCGCTCGCGCGCTTCATCCCCGACGTCGTACTCGTCGATCTGAATCTCCCCGACGGCAGCGGGCTCGAACTGCTCCCTCATCTGCCCGCGCAGCCCAGCGGCGCCCTGCCCGTCATCGTCATGACCGGCAACGCCACGGTCGAAAGCGCAATCGAGGGCCTGCGCCACGGCATCTGGGACTATCTGCTCAAGCCGGTCAACATTCCGCGCCTGCGCAGCCTGCTCGCACGCATTCCACGCCCTTACGAGCTCACCGAGGAAGTCCGGGTGCTGCGCTCGCTGCTGCGTCAGATCGGCCGCTTCGGGCCCATGCTCGGGCGCAGCAGCGCGATCCAGCGCGTCTACGACATGCTGGAGCAGCTCGCGCCCACCGAAGCCGCGATCCTGATCCAGGGCGAAGCCGGCACCGGCAAGGAAGTCACCGCGCGCACGCTGCACCAGCTGAGCCGGCGCCGCAAGGCGCCATTCGTGGTGTACGACGCCCGTGCCGTCAGCGCGGAGGCCGCGAACGGCCGGCCGCTCGCGAGCCTGCTGTTCGGCCACGAGCGCGGCGCCTTCGATGGTGCGGAACAGCGCGAGCCGGGACTCGTCAGCGAGGCGAGCGGCGGCACGCTCTTCATCGACGAGCTCATCGACCTGCCGCGCGATCAACAAACCGCGCTGCTGCGCGCACTCGATTCCCAGACCTTCATGCGCGTGGGCGGCAGCAACGAGGTCGGCACGGACTTCCGCCTGATCGCGGCCACGCGCGCCGTGCCGCGCGACGCCGTTGCGCAGGGCTTGCTGAACGAGGAGCTGTGGCTGCGCCTCGACGCCGCCGCGCTCGTGCTGCCGCCGCTGCGCGAACGCGAGGAAGACGCGGCGCTGCTTGCCGCGGCCTGCGTCGACGAACTCAATCAGGAAGCCCACGCCCGCGGCGGCGCGACGACCCGGTTGATCGCGCCGGCGTTCATCCGCGAGTGCCTGGCCTACGACTGGCCCGGCAACGTGCGCGAACTGCAGGAGCGCGTGCGGCTCGCCTGGGAAGCTTCCGGCGACGTGCTGGAAACCCTGCAGGCCGAAGAAAGCAGTGGCGCGCGCCCGCGCGACGTCAACGGCGGCCGTGTCCAGGTGACGGTGGGCACACCGCTCGCCGACGTCGAGGAAATGCTGATCCGCGCGACGCTCGACGCGGTGGGCGGCACACGGCATCGCGCGGCGTCGCTGCTCGGCATCAGCCCGAAGACGCTCTACAACAAGCTCCAGCGGATGCGCCTGAACTGAACGTAGAGGCTCTGTCGCTGGCGCAAAAAAACAAATGGCCGCCCCTAGGGGCGGCCATTTACGTTCATGCGCCGCGCTTACGGCAGCACGCTGCGCAACAACGTCTGGGCCGACAGATACGCGGGCTCCGCGATGAGCCGGTCCCAGCGCAGCGCCTTGCCGCGCGGACGCAGCCGCCGGATGCGCCTCGCCGACTCGAGGCGCATGGCGCGCGCCGGCTCCACGACGCGCAGCGAATCCAGCACCTTCTCCGCCTCGTCGGGCTGGTTGCAGATCAGCACCATGTCGCAGCCCGCTTCGAGCGCGGCGCGCGCGCCCTCAGTCAGCGTGCCGCCCTGGCGCGCGGCCTCCATCGAAAGATCGTCGCTGAAGATCGCGCCCGTGAAGCGCAGCTTGCCGCGCAGGATCTCCTGCACCCAGATGCGCGAGAACCCGGCCGGCTTCGAATCGACTTTCGGATAGATCACGTGCCCCGGCATCGCGGCCGCGAGCGAAAGGCCGAGCCAGTCGTAGGGCATCGCGTCCTCGCCGAGGATTGCCTCGAGCGGCCGGTCGTCGACCGGCACCGCCACGTGCGAGTCGGCCTGGGCCCAGCCGTGACCCGGGAAATGCTTGCCGCAGTTCGCCATGCCCGCCAGCGCGAGACCGTGGTTCAGGCTCTTCGCGAGCAGCGTGACGACACGCGGATCGCGATGGAACGCGCGGTCGCCCACCACCTGCGACTGGCCATAACCGAGATCGAGCACGGGCGTAAACGAGAGGTCGATACCGCACGCGAGCAACTCGCTCGCGAGGATGTAGCCCACGGCCGTCGCGAGCTTCGTCGCAAGCAGCACGTCCTTGTCCCACAGTTCGCCAAGACGCCCCATGGCGGGCAGCACCGTGAAGCCGTCGGTGCGAAAGCGCTGCACGCGGCCGCCTTCGTGATCGACGGCGATCAGCAGGTCGTCGCGCACGGCGTGAATCGCGTCCGTCAGCGCGACGAGCTGCGCGCGGTTCTCGTAGTGGCGCGCGAACAGGATCACGCCGCCGGTCATGGGGTGAGCTAAGCGGCGCACGTCGTCGTCGGTCAGCGTCTTGCCGACCACGTCGAGCATCACCGGTCCGGGGAGTTTCTTCATTGAGTCTTCTTGCGTAGAAGCTGCGCGACGGCGGCCGCGCAGCGGGGAATTCGGCGGACCTGTCAGTCCGCGGATTTGCTGATTTCTGCGATGACGAACGACACCGCGTAATCGTGTTCGTCGCTGATCGTCACTCGCATCGTGATGCCGCGCTCGTCGAGCCACTGCGCGAGCGGCCCGGAGGCGACGATCATCGGCTTGCCACCGGGCTCGTTGAGGGTCTGCACCGAGCGCCAGGTCATGGGCATGTGCATGCCGAGGCCGATCGCCTTCGAAGCCGCTTCCTTGGCCGAAAATCGCGTGGCCAGATAGGCGAGCCCGCGCACGGCCGAACGTGCCTTGCGCGCCTCGTAGACGGCCAGCTCTTGCGGGCCGAGCACGCGCGCGGCAAAGCGCCCCTCGGTGCGCTCCATGACCGCCGCGACGCGGCTGACCTGAATGATGTCGGTACCGATGCCGTAGATCGCCATGAGCTCCTCGTCGAAGTGCGGCGGCACGCCGTGGCGTCGCCGGTGTGGCCTGACCGTCGCGCCGGATTACGCGCGCGCGCCGAGGCGCGCCGCGACCATGATCGCCTTCATCTCGCGAACGGCGTTCTCCCAACCGACGAAGACGGCGTGCGCCACGATCGCGTGACCGATGTTCAGCTCGTCGATGCCGTCGATGGCGGCAATCTGCTGCACGTTCGTGTAATGCAGGCCGTGGCCCGCATTGACCTTGAGGCCAAGACCGATGCCGCAGTTCACGCCCACCACCACGCGCTCGTACTCGCGCTCCTGCTCGCCGGCGTCGTGGGCCTCGGCATAACGCCCGGTATGCAGCTCGATCACGGGCGCGCCGGTCTCGTGCGCCGCGCGAATCTGCGTCTCGTCCGGGTCGATGAAGAGCGACACACGGATGCCCGCGTCCGCGAGCTGCCGGCACGCGCCGCTCACGGCGTCGAAGTGCCCGGCGACGTCGAGGCCGCCCTCGGTCGTCAGCTCCTGGCGCTTTTCGGGCACGAGGCAGACGTCTTGCGGCTTGATGTCGCACGCGATGTCGAGCATCTCGGCCGTCACGGCGCATTCGAGGTTCATGCGCGTTTTCAGCAGCGGGCGCAGCGCGCGCACGTCGGCGTCGACGATATGGCGGCGGTCTTCGCGCAGATGCAGCGTGATGACGTCGGCGCCCGCCTCTTCGGCGAGCAGCGCCGCGCGGATCGGATCGGGATAGGCGGTGCCGCGCACGTTGCGCAGCGTCGCGACGTGGTCGATGTTCACACCGAGATCGATCACGTTGGGAGAGGTGAGAAAGAAGCTCATAGATTCTGCAGGTCGATCAGGATCTGGCGCGTCGCGAGCGGCGTGCCGCCAAGGTAAGTATTCAGCAGGAAACGCATCAGCGCCTTGCTCTGCGCGACGGTCTGAGGACGATGGTAATCGTCCTGCTCCATGTCGAGCAACGTCTGCCCCGCCAGCACCGGCCACTGCGCGGGCCACTCGTCCGACGCCTCGCGCACGCCGCGCTCGGGGTCGAACACGTAGCGGCCTTCCGCCATCACGGTCTTCCGGTTCACCGTGCGGTTCAGCGCCAGCGCATAGCCGGTCTCGCGCAGCAGCACGCGCTCGAACGAGCGCAGCACCTGCACGGGCGGCTCGTCGTGCGCGAGGCGCGTGAGCGTCACGACATAATGGCGAAACAGGCTGGGATGCGGGTCCTCGCGCGCGCAGAACTTCACGAGCAGCTCGTTCACATAGAAGCCGCACAGCAGCGCGTCGCCGGTGAGCGGCAGCATGCCGCCCACCCATTCGGCGCCCGTGAGCGTGCGGACTTCGCCTTTGCCGGTCCACGAGAGCGTGAGCGGCTGGAACGTCTGCAGCACGCCGCGCAGCGCCGAATGCGGACGCTTCGCGCCCTTCGCGACGAGCGCGATGCGGCCGTGGTCGCGCGAGAGGACGTCGATGATGAGGCTGGTTTCGCGGTACGGATAGCTATGCAGCACGAAGGCCGGCTGCTCGGCAACGCGAAAGTCCGACGACGTGCCGCGCGGCGCACGCGGCGCCGATACGCGGCGTGCGGGCTCGCCTTCGCCATCGTCGACGCGGGCCGCCGGCCGCGCTTTGGCAGCGCGCTTGCGGCGCGGTGCGGCCGACTCAGGTGCGGCCGGTTCGGGCTCGGCCGGCACCGCTGCCGGGCCGTGCGCGTCGTCGCGCGAAGCGTCGAGCGCCTCCTGGTCGTCGTGAACGCTTACGGCTTCGCCGTCATTCATACCCATAGGCGCGCAGCCCGGCTTCGTTGTCGGCCCAGCCGCTCTTCACCTTCACGAAGGTTTCGAGATAGACGGGACCGTCGAACAGTTTCTCCATGTCGAGCCGCGCCTCGGTGCTGATCTGCTTGAGCTTCGCGCCCTTCTGGCCGATCACCATCGCCTTCTGGGTGTCGCGCTCGACGAGGATCGTCGCGAAGATGCGGCGCAGCCGGCCTTCCTGTTCGAACTTGTCGATCAGCACCGTGCTCGTGTACGGCAGCTCGTCGCCGGTCCAGCGGAACACCTTCTCGCGCAGGATCTCGGCCGCGAGAAAACGCTCGCTGCGGTCGGTGAGATCGTCCTCGCCGTAGATCGGCTCGCCTTCGGGCAGATACGGCTTGAGCGTTTCGAGCAGGTGCTTGATATCGTCCGAATTCTTCGCCGAAAGCGGCACGATCTCGCGGAATTCGCGCAGCTTCTGCACTTCCTGGATGAACGGATAAAGCGTGGCCTTGTCGCTCACGCGGTCGATCTTGTTCGCGATCAAGATCGTGGGCGCCTTGGGCGGAATTAGATCGAGCACCTTCTGGTCGTCGGGACCGAACTTGCCCGCCTCGATCACGAACAGCACCGCGTCGACCGAGCTCAGCGTCGACGTCACCGCGCGGTTCAGCGAGCGATTGAGCGCCGTGCTGTGGCGCGTCTGGAAGCCGGGGGTGTCGACGAAGATGTATTGCGCGTCGTCGATCGTGTTGATGCCCGTGATGCGATGGCGCGTGGTCTGCGCCTTGCGCGACGTGATGCTGATCTTCTGGCCGACGAGGGCATTCATCAGCGTCGACTTGCCGACGTTCGGCCGGCCGACGATCGCGACCATGCCGCAACGAAAACCGGCAGGAGTGGAAGTGGGAGCGTTCATGATCGGACCGGACAAAAAAGCGTTGAGTACAGCGACCGCGCGCGCGGCGCGCACGGGTTGGGATCAGTGGCCGGCATCGGCCGCGCGCACGGGCAGCGCGACAGCATGATCCGGCTCGGCGGCCGCCGCAGCCGGGTGGCCGGGATGGCCAGGCAGGGGCGCTTCGGCGGCATCGCGGCCGCGTGCCGCCGGGCGCGATTCAGCGGCGGCCTGCGGACCGACTTCGGCACGCTCGGGGGTACGCGGGCCGCCCTTCTCCTTCTCGCCCGGACGTTCCTGCACGTGGGCCGCGCGAATGACCGCAACCGGCGCCGCCTGCGGCGGCGGAACCCGGTCGATTGCCTCGGCCGGGGCCGGCTGGCGCTCGCTACGCTGGGCGCGCTCGCGGCGCTCCGGCGTGCGCAGATCGAGCGCGCCCTGTACGCCCGTCACGCCCGGCACCACCTCGGGTTCCGTTCTGGCAGCGCGCGCGCCCTTCGAACGACGCGGCTTGGCGGCCAGCGCCGGCGCCGCCGCCATGACCTCGTCCAGCGCCTTCTTGGCCGCGGCCTGTTCGGCAGCGCGACGGCTCGCGCCCGAACCGGACACCTTCACGTCCAGCTTCGGCACCGTGCACTCGACCTCGAACTGCTGATTGTGCGCCGCACCATGCGTGGCGATGACCGTGTAGGTGGGCAATGCGATCTTGTGACCCTGCAGATATTCCTGCAGCAGCGTCTTCGAGTCCTTGCCCAGCGTGCGCGGGTCGATGTGATCGAGGATCGGCACGTAAAGGCGCTTGATGACGGTCTGCGCGGCGTCGAAGCCGCCATCGAGAAAGATCGCCCCGAAGATGGCTTCCAGCGCATCCGCAAGGATCGACGGACGGCGAAACCCGCCGCTGCGCAACTCGCCTTCGCCAAGCCGCAGGCCGTCCGCAATATTGAGGGCCTGAGCAATTTCGTAGAGCGACTGCTGCTTGACGAGATTCGCGCGCACGCGCGAGAGGTCGCCTTCGTCCAGCTTGCTAAAACGTTGGAACAATAGGGCCGCCACCGCGCAATTCAGAACCGAATCACCGAGGAATTCGAGGCGTTCGTTATGCGTGGCACTGTGACTACGGTGGGTCAAAGCCTGGCGCAACAATTCCGCATTGCGAAATTCGTAGCGCAACCGGCTTTCCAGCGGAGATAGGGGCATGGACAGAGTATAACGCGCCCGCCCGTCCCGGCGAAAACCCGGAGCGGCAGGCGAAAAAGCGTGGATGTTGCGAGGTTAGCGCGGTTTCTTCAAGTGGCGCGCGAAGACCTTGCGCGCATCGACAACGGGGTTGTCACTCGAACGAACCGATGCGCTTCAGGCTGCTGAAGTTCATCCAGATGAAGAACGCGCGGCCGACGATGTTCGCGTCGGGCACGAAGCCCCAATAGCGGCTGTCGGCGCTGTTGTCGCGGTTATCGCCCATCATGAAGTAATGGCCCGGCGGCACCTTGCAGATCACGCCGCGCGCGTTGTACTGGCAATTGTCGCGATACGGGTAGTCTTCCGCGCCGATGATGAACGGCGGCACCGCGGGGTTGTTCAGGATGTTGTTCTTGCGGCTGCCGAGGTCTTCGGTGAACTGCTTCGCGTAGCCAATGCGCTCTTCGTCGAAGTAATCGGGCTGCGGCGTCTCGGGCACGGGCTTGCCGTTGATCGTGAGCTGCTTGTCCTGATACGCGACCACGTCGCCCGGCAGGCCGATCACGCGCTTGATGTAGTCGACCGATTCGTCCATCGGATAGCGGAACACGACCACATCGCCGCGCTGAAGCGGACGGCCCTGGGTGATCTTCGTGTTCGTGATCGGCAGGCGGAGGCCGTAGTCGTACTTGTTCACGAGGATGAAATCGCCCACGAGCAGCGTGGGCACCATCGAGCCCGACGGGATCTTGAACGGCTCCACGACGAACGAGCGCACGAGGAACACGACCAGGATCACGGGAAAGAAGCTTGCCGTGTACTCGAGCCACCACGGCTGGCGCAGCTTCTCGTTGCGCAGGCTCTGACGCGTGACGGCCGCGTTTTCGTCGGCGAAGCGCTCGCCGACGCGCGCCTGCTGGCGATCGAACTCCGCCACTGCGGCATCGGCGGCGAGGCGCCGGCGCGGCACGAAAACCAGTTTGTCTGCCACCCACGCAATGCCCGTCAAGATCACGAGCACAAAAAGGATCAGCGCAAAATTCATGTAGTTATCCGTTATTCAACGTTATGCGACGCAGCGCGACTCGATGCGGCGGCAGTCTTATTTGTCCTCGACGCGCAGGATCGCAAGGAAGGCCTCCTGCGGAATTTCCACGGAGCCCACCTGCTTCATCCGCTTCTTGCCTTCCTTCTGCTTTTCGAGCAGCTTCTTCTTGCGCGTGATGTCGCCGCCGTAACACTTGGCCAGCACGTTCTTGCGCAGCGCCTTGATGTTCTCGCGCGCAATGATGTGTGCGCCGATGGCGGCCTGGATCGCCACGTCGTACATCTGGCGCGGAATGATCTCGCGCATCTTCGCCGCCACCTCGCGGCCGCGGTACTGCGACTGCGAGCGGTGGACGATGATGGACAGCGCATCGACCTTGTCGCCGTTGATCAGCATGTCGACCTTCACGACGTCCGAGGTGCGGTACTCCTTGAACTCGTAGTCCATGGAGGCATAGCCGCGCGACACCGACTTCAGGCGGTCGAAGAAGTCGAGCACGATTTCCGCCATCGGGATTTCGTAAGTCAGCTGCACCTGGCGGCCGTGGTACTGCATGTTGGTCTGGTTACCACGCTTCTGTGTACAGAGCGTGATGACCGAGCCCACGTACTCCTGCGGCATGTACAGGTTCACGGTCACGATCGGCTCGCGGACTTCGGCGATCTTCGAGGGCTCCGGCATCTTCGCCGGGTTCTCGACCTTGATCGTGCTGCCGTCCTGCTGCACGACTTCGTACACCACGGTGGGCGCCGTGGTGATGAGGTCCATGTCGAACTCGCGTTCCAGACGCTCCTGCACGATCTCCATGTGCAAGAGGCCGAGGAAGCCGCAGCGGAACCCGAAGCCCAGCGCCTGCGAGACTTCCGGCTCGTACTGCAGCGAAGCGTCGTTGAGCTTCAACTTTTCGAGCGATTCGCGCAGCGCGTCGTACTGGTTCGCCTCGACCGGATAGAGACCCGCGAACACCTGCGGCTTCACTTCCTTGAAGCCCGGCAGCGGCTCCTCGGCCGGCTTCGTCGCGTGCGTGACGGTATCGCCCACCTTGGTCGCGGCGAGTTCCTTGATGCCGGCGATGATGAAGCCCACCTGCCCCGCCGAGAGCTCGTCCAGATTGCGCGACTTCGGCGAGAACACGCCGACGTGCTCGACCGGGTACTGCGCGCCGGTGGCCATCAGCTTGATCTTGTCTTTCGGACGCAGCGTGCCGTTGACGATGCGCACGAGCATCACGACGCCCACGTAGTTGTCGAACCACGAGTCGATGATGAGCGCCTGCAGCGGCGCCTCGGGGTCGCCCTCGGGCGGCGGCACCCTGGCGATCAGCGCTTCGAGAACATCCTCCACGCCGAGGCCGGTCTTCGCGCTGCAGCGCGTGGCGTCGGTCGCGTCGATGCCGATCACGTCCTCGATTTCCTCGATCGCGTTTTCGGGGTTTGCCGCGGGCAGGTCGATCTTGTTGAGCACCGGCACGACTTCCACGCCGAGCTCGATTGCCGTGTAGCAGTTCGCGACCGTCTGCGCCTCCACACCCTGGCTCGCGTCGACGACGAGCAGCGCGCCCTCGCACGCGGAGAGCGAACGGCTCACCTCGTAGGAGAAGTCGACGTGGCCCGGCGTGTCGATGAGGTTCAGGTTGTAGACCTCGCCGTTCCTCGCCTTGTACGTGAGCGCAGCGGTCTGCGCCTTGATGGTAATGCCGCGCTCGCGCTCGAGATCCATCGAGTCGAGCACCTGAGCTTCCATCTCGCGGTCGGACAGGCCGCCGCAAAGCTGGATGATGCGATCGGCGAGCGTCGACTTGCCATGGTCGATGTGCGCAATGATCGAGAAGTTACGAATATGATCCATTCAGTGCCGATCAAGCGAAAAAGGCGCGCCCCAACGATTGCGTGGCACGCCTCGTAAACAGATGAAAAACCGGACTATTTTAGCCGAAAAGGGGTGCCGACGGCAGGTTTCGGAGTATCAGGCACGCATCCCGAGCGCCTCGCGCAGGCGCGTTTCGTCGAGGCGGTAGTGGCACAGCTCCACGCCGTCACACATGAGAACCGGCACGAGTTCGTCGTAGCGCGCCTGTAGCGCGGGGTCGGAATCGACGTCGATCACTTCCACCCGCGCCCCGGCTACCGCGGCCAGCGGCTCGATCGCCGCGCGCATTTCCTCGCAAAGATGACACCACGCGCGGCCGTACAGCACGAGCTGCGGCACGACCGCGCGCTGCAAGGTCACTTCTGCCCCGCGCTGCGCGGACGCAGCGGCACGAACTGCGTGTTGTCGCCGCGCCGCACGAGCACCGCCACCATCTTTTGCGGATCGAGATGGGCAGTGACTTCCTCGAACTGCTTCGCGCCCGTGATGTCGGTATCGCCCACCCGCAGAATGATGTCGCCCTTCTGCAGGCCGGCACGGGCCGCCGGGCCGTCGACCGAATCCACCTGCACGCCGCCCTTGATCTTCAGTTGCGCGAGCTGGTCGGACGGAATGTCGACCACCGCGAGGCCCAGTGCGTTCGAGGCCCGCGGCTTCGGCTGCGGCGCCGACTTCTGGTCGGCCTTCGCCGACTTGTCGCTCTGCATTTCGGCAATCGTGATCGGCAGGTCGCGCGTCTGGCCCTTGCGCCAGATCGTGACGGTTGCCTTGGTGCCGGGCTTCGTGTCGCCGACCATGCGCGGCAGGTCGGTGGCCGTATCCACGGACTGGCCGTTGAACTTCAGAATGATGTCGCCCGGCTGGATGCCGGCCTTGTCGGCCGGGCCGCCCGACTCGACGCTCGACACCAGCGCGCCCTGCGCCTTCGGCAGACCGAGCGAGTCGGCCACGTCCTTCGTCACTTCGCCGATCGCCACCGCAATGCGGCCGCGCGTGACCTTGCCCGTCTTCTCGAGCTGGTCGGCCACGCGCATGGCCTCGTCGATCGGGATCGCGAACGAAATGCCCATGAAGCCGCCGGTGCGGCTATAGATCTGCGAGTTGATGCCGATGACCTCGCCCTGCATGTTGATGAGCGGGCCGCCCGAGTTGCCGGGGTTCACGGCCACGTCGGTCTGGATGAACGGCAGATAGTCGCCCGTGTCGCGGCCCTTGGCGCTGACGATGCCCGCCGTCACGGTGTTCTCGAGCCCGAACGGCGAACCGATCGCGACAACCCACTCGCCGACGCGCAGCTTGTTCGAATCGCCGATGGTCACCGCCGGCAGGCTGCTTGCCTGGATCTTCACGACGGCGACATCGGTGCGGTCGTCCACGCCGACGAGCTTTGCCTTGAACTCGCGCTTGTCCGTGAGCGTGACGTAAATGGTGTCCGCGTCGTCCACGACGTGCGCGTTCGTCATCACGTAGCCGTCGCTCGAAAGGATGAAGCCCGAGCCGACGCCGCTGCTCTGTTCGCTATCGCTGCCGCTATCGGGCGGCGTCGAATCCTGATCGCCGCCCTGACCTCCCTGGCTGCCTTGCCCGCCCTGGCCACCTTGCCCACCATGAGGCGATTGCCCCTGCGGACTCTGCGGCAGCGGAATACCGAAGAAGCGGCGGAAAAACTCCGACATGTCGCCGTTGTCCATGCCAGGCGGCAAGCCGGGCTGCGCGGAACTCACGCGCGTGGTCGTGCGAATGTTGACGACGGAAGGCCCGACCTTGTCGACGAGATCGGTGAAGTCGGGCAGATTGGCCGCGGGCGCCGCCGACGCCACCTGCGGCGCGAACGGCAAGCAAGCCGCAACCACCGCGGCCGCGAAGAATTTGCGCAGCGGGAGAATCGTCATATCGTAGTCAGCCGAAGGATTTACCTGGGAGCCTTGTATTCTATGGCAGACGCGAACTGCTGCAACGTGGTCTGGGGCACCTCGCCGAGCACGGTAATCCAGTAATCGCCGCGGCGCTTCACGAGCACATGGGTGGCGCCGTTGCTGCCCGCGCCTTCCTTGCGGCTGTTGTTCTCGGCGGGCTCGACGAAAACGGAGATCGCGGCGAGGCCGTCGGAGAAAACGGCCTGATCCACGGGAATGGGCGGATCGTTCGCGTCGCGCGCGGCCATCGGCCGACGCAGTTCGCGGATCTTGTGGAAGCCGGGCACGGGCGTGCCGAAGCTCCAGCCCTGCGCCTCCATGTCCACCGGCTCCAGCGGCGGATGCACCACGGTCCAGCCGGTGGTGTTGCGTATGCCGCTGAGGATGGCGGTCTTGTCCGCCGGCACGCCGATCTGGACCTGGGTGAACGACAGTTGCTCGAGCACTTGCCCGTTCGACGGATCGAGCGTCTGCGCGCGCAGCAGCAGTCCGGTTTTCGCGTCCGCCCACAGCTTGTAGGCAAAACGATAGCCGTCCTTGGGATCGAGCTCGACGACCTGGCTGTCGATGCCCGCGACGCGATCGCCGCCGAGCGCCTTCGGCGTGTAGACGGTCACGACCTGATCGCCGCCCGAGCTGAGGAGCGCCGGGAAGGCGTCCTTGTTCTGGCGCTTCTCGATCACACAGAGCTTGCGCTCGGGCACGAAGGTGTAGACGTCGTCGTTATGACGCAGCAGTTTGCGCGGCTTGCCGTCGAGGCTTTCGATCTGCTCGTACTCGCCGTCGTTCTTCGTGGCGTAGTGTTCGATACGCGACGACTGCACGAAAGCCCCGCGCTGATAGACGAAGGTGCCCTCGTAATTCTGCTGCTGGGCGGCCTGCTGGAGGCGGTCCAGCCATTGAGCCGCGGCCTGGGGCGTGGCGAGATCGGCAGCCGGCGCGCTTTGCGCGTCGGCCCGGTTGGCCACAGACAGAGCGGTCAGCATTACGGCCACACAGCATAGCAATGCCGGCAGCCGCCCCCAGATTGTCGTTTTATTGAACCGCAATGTCTGCATCAAGCTTACTGGCCTTGCGTGGTGAGGGCAGCCCGGACAAACGGCATCGAATCCGCCATCGCCGGTTGCTGCGCGAACTGCTGGTGAGCTTCCAGATACTCATCCAGACGCGCGTCGCGAATGATGTTGCCGTCCTGCACGGCGGCCGCCTGCACGGGCGCCGCATTCATCGCCACGCGCTGCATGCCCTGCGACGAGCCGACCGAAGCGATCTGCGCGCCACCGCTCGCCAGGCCCGCACCGCGCATCTGCGGCACGACGATCCAGGTGAGGGTAGCGGCGGCCGCGGCAACCGCCAGCGTAGGCACGACGCGGTGACGCAGCGCGAGAATGCGGCCAACGCGGCTCGCGCCTTCGCGCGCGGCCGGCAGCGCGGCGGGCGCGAGCACATGCGGCTCGGCCTCGAAACGCGCGGCAAACCCCGTCATGAACGACCGGCTCGCCGCCGCGTCGAGCGCGAGGTCGTCCGAGCGCAGCACGTCGCCGATCAGGTGATAGTCCGACCAGGCGGCACGGCCTTCGCGATCGAGTTCAGAAAAGATACCGCTCAGATGCTCTTCGACGGTGAGTTCCCCGTCGACCAAGGCGGACAGACGCTCGCCGTGCGAGCTTGACACCGACTGCATCGAGACCGATCCCATGATGCTCCCCATTCCCTTACAGACCCTTTATGACACTAACCCGGTGAATCGCACCCGTGCCCCGCAGGCCGCCGGCTTACCAGCGCTTGCCTTCCGGTGTGTCCAGCAGCGGACGCAATTTTGCCGCAATGGCTTCGCGAGCGCGGAAAATTCTTGATCTGACGGTACCGATCGGGCACCCCATCATCTCAGCAATTTCCTCGTAGCTCAAACCTTCTATTTCCCGCAGAGTAATGGCGGTGCGCAGCTCTTCCGGCAGAACCGCCATGGCAGCATTGACCGTCTGCGCGATCTGCTTGCTCATCAACATCGACTCGGGCGTGTTGATATCCCTTAGTTGATCGGCATCCGAGAAAGTTTCCGCTTCTTCTGCATCCGCTTCGGTGGAAGTCGGGGCGCGTCTTCCCTGGGTCGCAAGGTAATTCTTGGCCGTATTGACCGCAATACGGTACAACCACGTATAGAAAGCCGATTCGCCGCGAAACTGCGGCAGCGCCCGGTACGCCTTGATGAAGGCGTCCTGGGCCACGTCCTCGACCTCGGCGGGATCCCGCACGAGGCGCGAGATCAGCCGGATGATCTTGCGGTGGTATTTGGAGACCAGAAGCTCGAACGCGGCCTTGTCGCCTTTTTGCACGCGCTCGACCAGCACCTGGTCGATTTCTTTTTCGCTCACCTGAAAAATCCGTTAGCTCATGGTAGACGCGGGGGCACCATTGTAGCGCCCCCCACCACCCCTCACGTTACGCGAGTAACAGCGGTTACAGTCGTTACAGCGACTGGCGCGGCGCAAGGAATCGCTCAGCGTCCGGCCGCGCAGCGCGCACGGACAGCCAGTTCGCGAAAGGCTGCGCGCCCGACCGCGTCGGCCGCGACGAGCACCGTGGCGCGCCCCGCCTCGCCCTGCACCGACAACGCAAGCAAGGCGCTTCCCCACTGCGACGCGCCCATCAGACGTCCCTGAAAAAGACGGGCACCCGCGCGCGAATAGGTGACAAACGAATCTGGCCCGATTTCAAGGGCAGTGGGTTGCCTGCGACACCAGGCCACGACGGACAGGCCGCAAGCGGCCAGAATCGCCAGTGCGGGCGGCACGGCGCGCGCGGCGCCGAACCATGGAGACAGCGCCGTCCAGACCGCCGCCGTCGCCGCGGCGATACCCGCCGCGAGGACGCAAAACAACGTGGGGGAAAGGCGCAAGACAATTCGCGGCGCGCCTTCGTGCCGCGAAAGAAAGGCAGGATTGCGGCCGGCCGGGCTTGCCGGCGCGGCCGCGTGGACGTCCGTGCGCGTCAAGCGTGACGCTTGAAGACCAGCGTGCCGTTCGTGCCGCCGAACCCGAACGAGTTCTTCAGCGCGACGTCGATCTTCATCTCCCGCGCGGTGTTCGCGCAATAGTCCAGGTCGCATTCCGGATCCTGGTTGAAGATGTTGATCGTCGGCGGCGAGATCTGGTTGTGCACGGCGAGCGCCGTGAACACCGACTCGAGACCGCCCGCACCGCCGAGCAAATGCCCGGTCATCGACTTCGTCGAGTTCACGACGATATCCTTCGCGTGGTCGCCGAAGGCGCGCTTGATCGCGATCGTTTCCGCGAGGTCGCCGAGCGGCGTCGAAGTGCCGTGTGCGCTGAGCCAGTTCACCTCGTTGGCGTTCACGCCCGCGTTGCGCATGGCCGCCAGCATGCAGCGGCGCGCGCCGTCACCGTCTTCGAGCGGCGCGGTCATGTGATACGCATCGCCGCTCATGCCGTAGCCGGAGACTTCCGCGTAGATCTTCGCGCCGCGCTTCTTCGCGTGCTCGTACTCTTCGAGGACCATCACGCCCGCGCCCTCGCCCAGCACGAAGCCGTCGCGGTCCTTGTCCCACGGACGGCTTGCCGTGGCCGGATCGTCGTTGCGCTGCGAGAGCGCACGCGCCGCCGCGAAGCCGCCGATACCGAGCGGCGAGACGGTCGATTCCGCGCCGCCCGCGATCATCACGTCGGCATCGCCATACTCGATCAGGCGCGAAGCCTCGCCGATGCAGTGCAGGCCGGTCGTGCAGGCCGTGACCATCGAGAGATTCGGGCCCTTGAGGCCGTACTTGATCGAGAGGTGGCCCGAGATCATGTTGATGATCGAGGCGGGGACGAAGAACGGCGAAATACGGCGCGGACCGCGATTGAGCAGTTCGGTCTGCGTGATTTCGATCATCGGCAGGCCGCCGATGCCCGAGCCCACCACGACGCCCACGCGCTCGGCGTTTTCCTCGGTGATCTCGAACCCGCTGTCCTGCATCGCCTGCATGCCGGCCGCAATGCCGTAATGGATGAACGTATCCATATGGCGCGCCTCTTTTGCCGGCATGTAGTCTTCGACGTTGAAGTTCTTCACTTCGCCGGCGAAGCGGGTCGAGAAGTTCGTGGCGTCGAACTTCGTGATGTTGGCGATGCCGGACTTGCCGGCGACCAGATTGGCCCAGCCGTCGGCAACATTATTGCCAACAGGCGAAATCAGCCCCAGGCCTGTAACGACAACTCGACGGCGGCTCACGGTAACCCCTTTTCCATAGATGACAAAAACAAAAGCCACAGAGGCCACAGGAAATGCTCCTGTGAGCCCTGTGGCTAGTTGACCGGCAAAAGCCCTGCAGCGGGTGCGGGCGTGTGCGGGTTCACAGGCGAATGTCCTCTCGGGCCGCTCGCGCCGCAGCGGCGCTGGCCATTACGAGACAACTGCGGACAAAAAGCGCCGGAATGTCCTTAGGCCTTGACGTTCGCGCGAGCGTAGTCGATGGCCTGCTGGACCGTCGTGATCTTCTCGGCTTCCTCGTCGGGAATTTCCATGCCGAATTCGTCTTCGAGGGCCATCACGAGTTCAACGGTGTCGAGCGAGTCGGCGCCCAGATCGTTCACGAACGAAGCCTCGTTCTTGATTTCGGCTTCGGCGACGCCCAGTTGCTCGGCGACGATCTTCTTGACGCGCTGTTCGATGTTGTCCATTACCCCTCCAAGGGAAAAAAGTTAGCTCATGAATGCGAGTGCGCGCATTTTAGCAGGTTTGAACTGGCAGAAAAGCGGCGCTCGAGGTTCCGGATGGCCACTATCCGCGACCGCACCCATTAGGCGTATCAAGGCGCGGATAGTACCCGAATCCGGTTAAGACATATACATGCCACCGTTCACATGCAGCGTGGTGCCGGTGATGTACCCCGCCTGCGGCGACGCGAGGAACGCGACCGCATGCGCGATGTCGTCGGGGCTGCCCAGGCGGCCCAGCGGAATCTGCTGCTTGAGCGCGGCTTGCTGCTCGGCCGGCAGATCCTTCGTCATGTCCGTGTCGATGAAGCCCGGCGCGACGCAGTTCACGGTGATGCCGCGGCTGCCGATCTCGCGCGCGAGCGCGCGCGTCATGCCGGCCACGCCCGCCTTCGCCGCCGCGTAGTTGGCCTGGCCGGGGTTGCCCGACGAACCGACCACCGACGTGATGTTGATGATGCGGCCCGAACGCGCCTTCATCATCGGACGCAGCACGGCACGGGAAAGGCGGAACACCGACTTCAGATTGGTGTCGATCACGGCGTCCCACTCGTCGTCCTTCATGCGCATCGCGAGGTTGTCCTGCGTAATGCCCGCGTTGTTGACGAGGACCGCAAGGCCGCCGAATTCCTTCACCGTGGCGTTGATCAGCGCTTCGGCCGCCGCCGCGTCGTTGACGTCGAGCACGGCGCCGCGGCCCTTGAGGCCTTCCGCCTCGAAGGCCGCGCCGATGGCTTGCGCGCCCGCTTCGCTCGTGGCGGTGCCGATCACCATGGCGCCCTGGCGCGCCAGTTCGATCGCGATCGCCCGGCCGATACCGCGCGAGGCGCCCGTCACGATGGCGGTCTGGTTGTCGAGAGTCTTTTCCATCTGTCTATTTCTTGAATCCGTTGCGAGTGTGACCCGGGAAGCCGCCTGGCCGGTGATGACCTAGCCGGCGACGAGCGCGAGTGCTTCTTCGAGCGATTTCGGATCGGCCACCGACGCACCCACGAGGTTGCCGTCGATACGCTTTGTCAGGCCCGCCAGCACCTTGCCCGGACCGCATTCGATCAGATGCGTGACGCCCTGGGCGGCAATCGCCTGCACGCACTCCACCCAGCGCACCGGACCGGCCGCCTGGCGCACGAGCGCTTCGCGAATGGCTTCGGGATCGGTTGCGAACGCCACGTCGACGTTGTTCACGACGGGGATCGACGGCGCATTGAGCTTCACGTCCGCGAGATATTGACGCAGCTGGTCCGACGCCGGCTTGAGCAGCGACGAGTGGAACGGCGCGGAAACCGGCAGCGGCAGCGCGCGCTTCGCGCCCTTCGCCTTGGCGACCTCACAGGCCTTTTCCACCGCGCCCTTATGGCCCGCGATCACGACCTGCGCCGGCGCATTGAAGTTGACGGCTTCGACCACGCCGCCCGTCGCCGCAGCGGCTTCCGCGCAGGCGGCACGCACGGTGTCGTCGTCGAGGCCCAGCACGGCGGCCATGCCGCCCTCGCCCACCGGCACTGCGCTTTGCATCGCCTGCGCGCGAAAGCGCACGAGCGGCACCGCATCGCGGAAAGCCAGCACGCCGGCTGCGACAAGCGCCGTGTACTCGCCAAGGCTGTGACCCGCGACCACGGCAGGCGCCGGGCCGCCCGCCTGCTGCCATGCGCGGTACACGGCCCAGGCAGCGGTCAGCATGACAGGCTGGGTATTGGTGGTGAGATTCAGTTCGTCGGCCGGACCTGCGGCGATCAACTTGCCGAGATCCTGATTCAGCGCGTCCGAAGCTTCCTGCAGCGTTTCGCGCACGACAGCGCTATCGGCAAAAACATCGAGCATGCCGACGGCCTGCGAGCCCTGGCCCGGAAAAACAAATGCGAATTTCATAGCGTCCCCAATTCGGTCAGTTCAGATGGGCGGCGCACCGCGATCTGGCGCACATGAGGTATGCGATATGCCGCCTCAAACGCGCCTCGAACGTGCGCCCGCCGGCCGCGCGCGGTAGGGCGCGGCGTGCGTAGCCCAGTCGAAATCAATAGCGGATGACGGATGCGCCCCACGTGAAGCCGCCGCCGACCCCTTCGATGAGCACGTTCTGGCCGCGCTTGATGCGGCCGTCGCGCACCGCGACATCGAGTGCGAGCGGAATGGACGCCGCCGACGTGTTGCCGTGCTCGCCCACCGTCACCACCATGCGCTCGGCAGGCAGGCCGAGCTTGCGGCACGTGCCCTGCATGATGCGGATATTGGCCTGGTGCGGAATCAGCCAGTCGATCTGGTCGGCGTTCAACTGCGCCTTGTCGAGAGCCTCGAGCGCGACTTTCTCCAGCACGTTCACGGCAAGCTTGAACACCGCCTGGCCGTCCATATGGAGGAAGGCGTTGCCGGCAATCACGCCGCCGTTCACGTTGCCCGGCGTGCAGAGGATGTGCGCGTAGCTGCCGTCGGCATGGAGCGCGCTCGACAGCACGCCCGGTTCGGCGGATGCCTGCAGCACGATCGCGCCCGCGCCGTCGCCGAACAGCACGCAGGTGGTGCGATCGTTGAAGTCGAGAATGCGCGAGAAGGTTTCCGCGCCGACGATGAGCGCCGTGCGGTGCTGGCCGCTGCGGATCAGGCTGTCGGCGACCGAGACCGCATACGCGAAACCCGCGCACACGGCCTGCACGTCGAACGCGGCACCGTGATTGCGAATGCCGAGCTTGTTCTGCAGCAGGCAGGCCGTGCTCGGGAATACGAAATCGGGCGTGGACGTGGCAACGATGATGAGGTCGATCGACTGCGGATCGACGTCGGCTGCGGCGATGGCGCGCTGCGAGGCAGCCAGCGCGAGATCGCTCGTCGTGACGTCGGAGGCGGCGAAGTGGCGCGCATGGATGCCAGTGCGGGCGACGATCCACTCGTCGCTCGTCTCGACGCCCTTCGCGGCGAGACGCTCAGCCAGTTCCTGGTTGGTCACGCGGTCCGGCGGAAGATAGCTGCCCGTGCCGAGCACGCGGGTATATAGAGTCGATTGAGCCATTATGCCTTCGAGGAAGATGCGGTGCCGGGCGGAATCTCGCCCGCGGCCTGAGCACCGGGCTGGCTGTCGCCGGACCCGCCGGCCGCCTGTTCGAGCGAACCGGCGTTCTCGTCCATGGCGCGAGCGAGACGCTCCAGCACGCCATTTTTGACGGCATCATACCCGCGTTTGATCGCCCACTCAAACGCGTAGGCATCCGCGGAGCCGTGGCTCTTGATGACGACGCTCTTGAGTCCCAACAGCGCGGCGCCGTTGTACTTGCGGGGATCGAAGCGCTTCTTGTAGCTCAGCAGCACGGGCATCGCGACGAGCGCGGCCAGCTTCGTGAGCCACGAACGCCCGAACTCTTCCCGAAGCCCCTTCGTGAGCATGTCGGCGAGGCCCTCCGACGTCTTGAGCGCGACATTACCAACGAAACCGTCACAGACGATGACGTCGACGGTGCCCTTGTAAATGTCGTTGCCTTCGACGTTGCCGCGGAAGTTCAGCGTGCTCGCGCGCAGCAGCTCGCCCGCACGTTTGATGGTCTCGTTGCCCTTGATGATCTCTTCGCCGATATTCAGGAGGCCGATACTTGGCCGCTCCTTGTTTTCGAGCGCGGCGACGAGCGCATGCCCCATCTCGGCGAACTGCAGCAGATGCTGCGGTTCGCAGTCGACGTTCGCGCCGAGGTCGAGCACCGTCGTATAGCCGGTGGTCACGTTCGGCATCGGAAAAGCGATCGCGGGACGTTCGATGCCGGGCAGCGTCTTGAGCACGTAGCGCGAAACGGCCATCAACGCGCCGGTGTTGCCCGCGGAAACACACGCCTGCGCCTCGCCGTCCTTCACGCGATTGAGCGCGACGCGCATCGACGAATCTTTCTTCTTGCGCAGCGCGACTTCGACCGGGTCGTCCATTTCGACGACCTCGGTGGCGGGAACGACCGACAACGCAGGGTTATCCAGCGCCTTCAGCTTCTTCAACTGGGCACGGATCGCCGACTCGACGCCCACGAGCAGCAGATGCGCGTCGGGGTGCGAGCGGACGAAATTGATTGCGGCAGGCACCGTCACGGACGGTCCGTGGTCGCCTCCCATGCAATCTATCGTGAGCGTAACAGTCATGGAATGCGACGGATTTCAGGCACAAAAAAGCGGCAGTTGAATGCCGCCTTTTTTGCCGAGCCGAAAAATTGTCAAGCGAACAGAATCGCCATGCGCAGCGCCGCTTGATGATCCAGCAGACCCAGCGGACACCGCGCAGTGGAACGATTAGTCGTTCTTGGTCTTGACGACTTTCTTGCCGCGGTAGTAGCCGTTCGGGCTGATGTGGTGACGCAGGTGCACTTCACCCGTGCTCGGCTCGACAGCCAGCGGAGCGCCCGTGAGGAAATCGTGCGAGCGGTGCATGCCGCGCTTCGACGGCGACTTCTTGTTTTGTTGAACTGCCATGATAACTCCTGAGAATTTCGCGAATTCTAACACAACCCGATCCGGCCGCCGCCACCCGAGGGGTTGGCAGGACTCCCGGATGGGGCCTACGAATGGGTACTGCGGTGTACTGCGCGCCACCGGCAGCAGCTTCAATGCTTGCTGCCAGGACCGTCCTTCTTGAGCGATTCGAGCGCCGCAAACGGGTTGACGCGCTCTTCCGTCTCGATTTCCTGCTCCGGCACGTCGTCCACGGAGTCCACGCCTTCCGCGCCATCGGCACCCGAGGCGAGGCTTTCGTGCACTGCCGGACAGACTTCGTGCTTCGGCACGAGCGGCAGGGAGAGCAACAGCTCCTCTTCGATCAAGTCGACGAGATCGAAATGGCGCGAGCCAACAATCACATCGACGTCATCGTCGTCGAGCGGAAACTCGTCCGCCTCCTCTTCCGTCTGGACGATACGGAAGACCCGGTCAGCGTCGAAAGCCTGCTCGTAGGGAGCGAGGCAACGCTGACACCCAAGCCATGCGCTACCGTGAATCGCAAGCCGCAGATACGGCTGCGGCCCTTCGGCACCGTCATCCTGTAATTCCGCCTGGGTGAACCCCGCCGCCTGCCACGTGAAGGCGGTGTCGCGATCTGGCGCGTCCGCCGGGACTTCGTTTAACATGCGCGGCAGTTGCGAGAGGCGCACGGCCCCTGCGGCTTCCCGGGCGCTACGCGCGAATTCGAAGAGATCGAGGTCGCGCGGGTTAAGCGAAGCGATGGCGCCCGCGGGCTTACCAGTTTGTTCGGTCATTGTGCGCTCCTGCGCGTCGTTGTCTACGCGCCAGTCTCGCGCGTGTCGCTACGACTGGCAAGCCGCGCTTGCGAACTGCCCGCGAACTGCGCCCTACTTTTGACTTCCCGGCTTTCGCCGCTCACCTCTACCCGAAGTGCGTGGGACCAACTCGGGGGCCAAGCCGAAGGGTCAAGCAAGGGTCAAGCCAAAAGGCAGACCGATGAAAAGCCCAAAATCATAACGCCTTTATCTTTTGGAGTCAAACACTTAACGGCTTGCACGCAAGTGTCTGTGCGGGCAGAGTTTTCCCTTTGAGCGCCATCTATCCGCCCCTCTTTTCTACGATCGACCGAACATGCAGGACATCTCCCCCACGGGCCGAGGCATCGACCTCTCCCCGAGCCGCCCCGCGCTGATTCTCGCTTCCAGCTCGCGCTACCGCCGCGAATTGCTGGAGCGGCTGTGCATTCCGTTCGACACCGCGGTGCCCGCTGTCGACGAAACGCCGCACGCCGGCGAAACGCCGGAAGCCACGGCGCTGCGGCTGGCGCAAGCCAAAGCCCGCGCCGTAGCGGCCGCCCTGCCCGCCGCGGCCGGCCGCACGCTCGTGATCGGGTCCGACCAGGTGGCAACCTTCGACGGCAAGCAGATCGGCAAGCCCGGCACCCATGAGCGCGCGCTGGCCCAGTTGCAGTCGATGCGGGGCCGCGAAGTCCTCTTCCATAGCGCGCTCAGCCTGCTCGACACCGCCACCGGCCAAACGGATACGGTCGACGTCGTGACGAAGGTGCGCTTCCGGCCCCTCTCCGACGCGAAGCTCGACGCCTACCTGCGCGCCGAGCAGCCCTACGACTGCGCCGGCAGCGCAAAGTCCGAAGGTCTGGGCATCGCGCTGCTCGAAGCGATCGAATCCGACGACCCCACCGCGCTGATCGGCCTGCCGCTCATCGCGCTCACGCGCATGCTGCTCGAGGCAGGCTACCCGCTGCTGGAGGCCCAATGACCGGCACGCTCTATCTGATTCCGAACACGCTCGGCGACGGCGACGAGGCCGCGCTCGCGGCCGTCCTGCCGGCCGCGGTGCGCGAGCGCGCGGGTACGCTCGCGAGCTACATCGGCGAAAACGCCAAGACGACACGCGCTTTCCTCAAGCGGGTCGGCACGACGCGTCCGATCCAGGAGATCGAGATCCGCGAGATGAACGTCAACACGCCGGCCGGCGAGATCGACAAGCTGCTCGCGCCGCTGCTCGCCGGGATCGACACGGGTCTCGTTTCGGAAGCGGGCGTGCCCGCTGTGGCCGACCCCGGCGCGCTGCTCGTGCGGCGGGCCCACGAACGCGGCATCAAGGTCGTGCCGCTCGTGGGGCCCAGCTCGATCCTGCTCGCGCTGATGGCCTCCGGCCTGAACGGCCAGAGCTTCGCCTTCCACGGCTACCTGCCGGTCGACGCGAACGAACGCGTCAAGAAGCTGCGCGAACTGGAGCAACACTCGCGCAAGGCGAAGCAAACGCAGATCTTCATCGAAACGCCCTACCGCAACCGGACGATGCTCGATGCGCTGCTCGCGAACTGCGCGCCCTCGACGCTCGTGTGCGTCGCCGTCGACCTCACGCTGCCGACGGAAACGATCGTGAGCCGAACGGTGGCCGACTGGAAGAAAAAGCCCGCGCCCGATCTGCACAAGCGACCGGCCATTTTTCTGCTGCTCGCCGCCTGACGCCACAGGGTCCGACGCGACACGACGCGAAGCCACCGCCCCCAAGCACAACGGCCGCCCGCGCACGAGGCGCGGACGGCCGCTCGCCATAAAGCCGCGGTTTTAGTGGACCGCGATCTGGCCGCTCGCGATCAGCGCGTGCATCGCGGCCGAGCCCACCGCCGTGCCGAAACGCTTCGCCACGCGGTCGGTGAGGCTCTGCTTGACCGTGTAGTCGACGATATCGGGCGCCTTGATAACCTCGCGCGCCACGTAGTCGGTGTCGCCAAAACCGTCCGCAAGACCCAGCTCCACGCTCTTCTCGCCCGTCCAGAACAGCCCCGAGAAAAGGTCGGGCGTATCGTGCAACCGCTTGCCGCGGCCGGTCTTCACCGCGTCGATGAACTGCTGATGGATCTGATCGAGCATGTCCTGGGCGTGGGCGTCCATCTGCGGGGTCTCCGGCGAGAACGGGTCGAAGAAGCCCTTGTTCTCGCCTGACGTGTGCAGGCGGCGCTGGATGCCGAGCTTGTCCATGAGACCCGTGAAGCCGAAGCCGTCCATCAGCACGCCGATCGAGCCCACGATGCTCGCCTTGTTCACGTAGATCTTGTCGGCGGCCGCCGCGACGTAATAGCCGCCCGACGCGCACATGTCGCCCACCACGACGTAGAGCGGGATAGCCGGGTACTTCTTGCGCAGCCGCAGGATCTCGTCGTTGATGATGCTCGCCTGCACGGGACTGCCCCCGGGGCTGTCGATGTGCAGGATCACGCCGGCCGTGCCGTCGTCGTCGAAGGCGCTGTCGAGCGCGCTGTTGATGTCTTCGGCGTTCGCGCTCGTATCGGACGCGATCTCGCCGTCGAGCGACACGAGCGCCGTGTGGCGGCTGTCGCCCTCGACGCGCGCGCCAGAGAGGTCCAGCACGCTCCATGCGATCACCAGCAGCACCGCGAGGAAGGCGAAGCGGAAGAATATCCTCCAGCGCCGCGCCGCGCGCTGCTCGTGGATCGCGGCCAGCGCGATACGCTCGAGCGCCTCGCGCTCCCAGCCGGGCGCGGGAGCGTTGCGGCCAGATGCGCTTTCAGCCGCGCCTTCAGCCGATTTGGGACGGACCGGTTCGTTCGATTCAGGGGTCGGATTGTCGGACATGCGAGCCGTGCGTGGTCAGGGTTGGGTCGGGCGGAGATCGCCATCGGGGAGCCAGAATACCGCACGGCCCTCGGGCGTGTCCCGTTCTTCGACACGCACCGGCCGCAGGCGGCCGCCGCGGCACGGACCGCCCACGCATTTGCCGGTGTCGGGCTCGTAGATCGCGCCGTGGGTCGCGCACATGAGATAGAGGCCGGACGACTCGAAGAACTGGCCTTCCACCCAGTCCAGCTCCATGGGCACGTGAGCGCAGCGATTCAGGTAGCCGTAAACCTCGCCGCCATAGCGAACGAAGAACACCACCGCCTCGCCGCCCACGTAGGTCGCGCTCATGCGCTGGCCCGCGCCGCCGTCGAGCAGGTCCTCCGCGGCACAAATTCGCACCGGATCGATCAGCGCCTCCGTCATGCGTGCTCCCGCAGCCAGGCAGCCAGCGCCGCCACATCGGGGGCGATGTAGCGCGGCGCAAGGGTTTCGAGCGATCCGGGCGCATGCGCGCCATACGCGACGCCCACGCCCGCCACGCCCGCGTTGATCGCCATCTGCAGATCGTGCGTCGTATCGCCGATCATCAGCGTGCGGCCGGGATCTTGCCCCAGTTCACGCGTCAACTCGTGAAGCATGGCCGGATGCGGCTTCGAGAAGGTTTCGTCCGCGCAGCGGGTGCCGTCGAAGAGACTCGTGAGGCGCGCCTCGTCGAGCGCGCGGTTCAGGCCGACGCGGCTCTTTCCCGTCGCCACGGCCAGCAGATAACCGACCTCGCGCAGTTCGGCCAGCATCTCGCGCACGCCGGCGAAGAGCTCGGTCTTTTGCTCGTTGAGCAGGTAGTGCACGCGGTAGCGCTCGACAAGACGCGGGTAGTCGGCCGTATCGAGCGTGGGCGCCGCAATCTGCAGCGCCTCGCGCAGGCCGAGGCCGATCACATAGCTCGCGGCTTCGTCGCCCGGCACGGGCAACCCCAGGTCGCGGCAAGCCGCCTGGATGCTGCGCGTGATGTGGGCCGTCGAATCCATCAGCGTGCCGTCCCAATCGAACACAATCAGGTCAAATTGTTCTCTGGCCATGCGGTGCTTCTCCAAACGGTATTGTTCTATTCGGGTTGCGCGGCGGGTTTGCCCGCGTCTCGCCCCGGTTCCGCACCCTCGCCGCCTTCGGCGCCGTCGCGCTGCGCGCGCAGCGACTCGACGAAGCGCCGACACTCGGCGGGCAGCGGCGCTTCGAACTGCAGCGTCTCGCCCGTGATCGGATGCACCAGCTTCAGCCGGTACGCGTGCAGAAACATGCGCTTGATGCCGGGTTTGGCCGCCGGGCGCGCGAGCGCCTTGTTCAGCGCGAAATCGCCGTATTTGGCGTCGCCGACGATGGGCAGGCCGAGGTGCGCCAGATGCACGCGAATCTGATGCGTGCGGCCCGTCTTCAGTTCCGCCTCGAGCAGAGCGTACTCCGGCCAGCGCTCGACGAGGTTGAAGACCGTATGCGAAGGCTGGCCGTCGGGCTGCACACGCACGCGACGCTCGCCTTCCGGGGTCAGGAACTTGTGCAGCGGCTCCTTCACCGCGCGGCGGCGGCCCCAGTCGCTCGCCCAGTCGCCGTGGACGCACGCGTAGTAGCGCTTGTCCATCCGGTTTTCGCGAATCTGCTCGTGCAGACCCACCAGCGCCGCGCGCTTCTTGGCCAGCATGAGGATGCCGGAGGTTTCGCGGTCGAGCCGATGCACCAGTTCGAGGAACTTCGCGTGCGGCCGCGCCTCGCGCAGCTGTTCGATCACGCCGAACGCCACGCCGCTGCCGCCGTGGACCGCCACGCCCGCCGGCTTGTCGATCACGAGCAGCGCTTCGTCCTCGTAAAGCACCGGAAACTGCGCGGCCGGCACGGGCGCGGCCACGGCGGCGCCTGCGTCGGCCTGCGCCGTGCGAATGGGCGGCACGCGCACAACGTCGCCAAGGACAAGCCGGTATTGGGCGTCGATCCGACCCTTGTTCACGCGAACTTCGCCGCTGCGCAGGATCCGGTAGATATGGCTTTTGGGCACGCCTTTGCAGACGCGCAGGAGGAAATTGTCGATGCGCTGACCGGCCGAGTCTTCATCGACTTCGACGTAGGAAACCTGGTCGCTTGCGACCTGATTCTGGGATATTTTGCCTAACCCTTTCATTCTGAATATAATTTGCCCAGCGCTCGCGCGAAGGTCGACCGAACGGCTAACAATCCGTCGGGTCCCGAAACCGCGCCGCCTGCGCTGGCAGCAAGCGATAAACCATTATTTTACTTGCGCCCGGGGCCAGTTGCTTGCCCCGAAAGTTGAGAAGCAACGAGTTGCACGCACGGAAGTCCGCATCGGCAGGGACGGCGCCCACAGGCACGTTCGGCTGACAGCAGGCTCCGACGGTAACGGAAGGTTGGTATAAAGAATTCATCCGGCGAATCCCGCCGCACGGTCGAAGTGGCCGTCGAGAGGACGCGCCGGTGGCGAATAACGGCGAGCGCCCGAAGCGTCCTGCGTAACGTGCGGGACAAGGCGACGTCAACAATGGCGAGACACCCCGAGGGGGAAGACGGGCGTTATCTGAAAGCTTCCCGTGCGCGGCCGGCCGGTTTGAAACCGGGGGCCGCAAACCTGATCCGGCCAGCAGCGCGCGCGGTTCGCCGCTGCGGTCGATGCCGGTTGTACCGGTCGCGGCCGTGCGTTCCGATGCTCTGCATCGCGCACCCGGCGCCCGGATGGGAAGCGCAGGTACTACGCGTCGTCGCGCTCCCGCGGCAACTCGCGCCGCTTGTTGAAGCCGTATTCGCATGAGCCCCGCGGTCCGTCCGGGCATCGCAGCCATCGTGCTGCGCGTCGCCCCGGCCAGATCCACTGAAGGCAATTCTCCCCGCCATCGTTCCTGCTCCCGCGTGCTTGTGAAAACACGATAAGGCGCGGCATGCCGCTGCCCGTCCAGGTGCCGCCCGGCCTTTCGCCCGGCGCCGCGACGGACTGCGCGCGAAGCCGCTCTGGAGCCGTTCAATGAAACGAATGCTGTTCAACGCGACGCAGCAGGAAGAGCTGCGCGTCGCCATCGTCGATGGTCAGAAGCTGATCGACATCGACATCGAAACCGCCGGGCGCGAACAGCGCAAAGGCAATATCTACAAGGGCGTCATCACCCGCATCGAGCCCTCGCTCGAAGCGTGTTTCGTCAACTACGGCGAAGACCGCCACGGCTTCCTGCCGTTCAAGGAAGTCGCCCGCCAGTACTTCCGCGAAGGCGTGGACATGCGCGGCGCGCGTATCCAGGACGCCCTCAAGGAAGGCCAGGAACTGATCGTCCAGGTCGAGAAGGAAGAGCGCGGCAACAAGGGCGCGGCGCTGACCACCTTCATCTCGCTCGCCGGCCGCTATCTCGTCCTCATGCCGAACAACCCGCGCGGCGGCGGCGTGTCGCGCCGCATCGAGGGCGACGACCGTCAGGAACTGCGCGAAACCATGGCGCAGCTGCAACTGCCGGACGGCATGAGCATCATCGCGCGCACGGCCGGCATCGGCCGCTCCGCCGAAGAGCTCCAGTGGGACCTGAACTACCTGCTGCAACTGTGGCGCGCCATCGAAGCCGCGTCGCAGGCCGGCACGACCGGCCAGCCGATGCTGATCTATCTGGAATCGAGCCTCGTGATCCGCGCGATCCGCGACTACTTCCAGCCCGACATCGGCGAAATTCTCATCGACACCACCGAGATCCATGACCAGGCACGCGCCTTCATGGATATCGTGATGCCGGACAATGTCAACAAGGTGAAGCGGTACCACGACGACGTGCCGCTCTTCTCGCGTTTCCAGATCGAGCACCAGATCGAGACGGCGTACTCGCGCACGGTGCCGCTACCCTCGGGCGGCGCGATCGTGATCGACCACACCGAAGCCCTCGTCGCCATCGACGTGAACTCGGCGCGCGCCACCAAGGGCGCCGACATCGAGGAAACCGCCGCGCGCACCAACCTCGAAGCCGCCGACGAAGTGGCGCGCCAGCTGCGTCTGCGCGACCTGGGCGGCCTGATCGTGATCGACTTCATCGACATGGAGTCGGCCAAGAGCCAGCGCGAAGTCGAGCAGCGCCTGAAGGACGCGCTGCGCCACGACCGCGCGCGCGTGCAGATGGGCAAGATCTCGCGCTTCGGCCTGATGGAGCTGTCGCGCCAGCGTCTGCGCCCGGCCCTTTCGGAAGGCAGCCACGTCACCTGCCCGCGCTGTAACGGCACGGGTCATATCCGCGATACGGAATCGTCGGCGCTTCAGGTCCTGCGCATCATCCAGGAAGAGGCAATGAAGGAAAACACCGCGGCGATCCATTGCCAGGTGCCGGTCGAAGTGACCGCCTTCCTGCTGAACGAAAAGCGTTCGGAGATCAACAAGATCGAGTCGCGCTTCAAGGTCGCCGTCGTTCTGATTCCGAACAAGCACCTCGAAACGCCGCACTACAAGCTCGAGCGCCTGCGTCACGACGACGCGCGCCTCGACGATCCGCGCGCCTCGTGGAAGATGGCCGAGGAAGCGGCTCGCGAGCTCGAGTCCGAAACGGGTTACAGCAAGCGCACCGCCGAAGCCAAGCCCAAGCAGGAAGCCGCGGTGAAAGGCATTACGCCGGAGCGTCCGGCGCCGAGCGCGCCGGTCAAGCCTGCCGAGGCGGCACCCGCAGCCGCTCAGGTCGCCGTGACGCCGGCCGGCGGCGGATTCTTCGGCTGGGTCAAGCGTATCTTCGGCGGCGCACCGGCCGCGGTGCCCGCACCGGCGCCGGCCGAGCAGGACAAGGCGGCCCGCCCGGCTCGCGAAGCGCGTGGTGAGCGCGGCGAGAAGGCCGGGGCAGGAACCGGCGGCGATCGCAACCGCAATCGTCGTTCGGGTGGCCGTGACGCGGCTGGCCGCGGCGAAGCGGCAGGCAGCGCGCGCGCCGGGCAGTCGTCGCGCCGCGAGGAACGCGAGCCGCGCGAAAGCCGCGAGGGTCGTGCCCCGCGCGAGGGACGCGAAGGCCGTGAAGCCCGTGAGGGACGCGAAGGCCGCGAGGCTCGCGGCGAGCGCGAACAGCGCATCGAACGCGTGGAACGCGGCGAGCACCGCACCGATCAGGCAGAAGCCGCCGCACCGCGCGGCGAGCGCCAGG
Source organism: Paraburkholderia acidipaludis NBRC 101816 (assembly GCF_000684975.1). Classification (GTDB taxonomy): domain Bacteria; phylum Pseudomonadota; class Gammaproteobacteria; order Burkholderiales; family Burkholderiaceae; genus Paraburkholderia; species Paraburkholderia acidipaludis. The sequence goes on from NZ_BAXZ01000010.1 coordinate 79,014, forward strand.
AACGTGGGGAGCGCCGTGAACGTGGCGAGCGTGGTGAACGCCGCCGTACGCAGCAAACCGAAGCCGCCGAAGCCCAGGAAGCGCGTCTCGACGCCGCCGCTGTCGAAGATACCGGCGCTGTGTTGACGGAAGGCGTCGCACCGGGTGCCACCGATGAAGATGCCGGCGCGCCGCGTGAAGGCGAGGAACGCCGCCGCCGCCGTCGCGGCCGCCGTGGCGGTCGTCGCGAACGCGAAACCGAAGGCGTCGCCGACGTGGGCGCTGAAGGTGCGCAGGAAGACGCCGCTCAGGCCGAGGCAGCAGCGCCGGCGCAAGCCGAACACGCCGCGGCGCCCGTTGCCGCAGCCGCGCAAGCCGCAGCCGAAGCGCCGACGCCGGACGTCACCGTGCACACGATCGTCGCCGAATCGGTGGTCGTGACGGCCCTGCCGGAAGCGCCGCAAGCCGTCGTGATCCAGGAAGCTGCCCGGACGGAAGCACCGGCGGAAACGTCCGCGCAAGCGCCCGCTCAAGCGGCGCCGGTCGAGTCCGTCGCGCCTGCCGTTGCCGAACCGGTCGCGCCTGTCGCGGCAGAGCCGGCCGAGACGGCTGCCCCCGTGGCGGAAGCCGCACCGGTCGAGCCGCTCCCGGCTGAAACGCCCCCTGTCCGGGAAGACCGGGTGGAAGCCCCGGCTGCGCTGCAACCCGTCGAGCGACCGGCAGAACGACCGGCGGAACAACCGGCGCCGCAAGCGGTCGAGCCGGCAGCGCAACCTGCGGCCGAACCCGTCGCAGCCGCGCCCGTGGCACAGACCCCGGCCCGTCCGGCCGCCATAACCGCGCTGTCGGCCGAAACGCTGGAACCGATGCTGGCTGCCGCTGGCCTCGTCTGGGTCAACACCGACACCGGCAAGCTGCACGCGGCTCAGACCGCAGCCGCACTGATCGTGAAGCCGGCCCGCGTGCCGCGCGAGCGCAAGCCGATGCAGCAGGTCGACACGACGCCGATGCAGCAGGTCGAAACGAACCGCTAGGCGCAGTAAGGCCTGTCTCGCCAGGAGATGCCGGGCGTCGCGCCCGCGTCGCCTGGCGCAAAGGAAGCCCGCCATATCGGCGGGCTTTTTTTTGATATATCACTGCCTCTCCGTGAGGCGGACGGGGTGGAGGTTCGGCTAAAATTCAACCAACACCCGAACGAAGCCACGATGTCCCGACGCATCATTCCTGTTGCCGATGCCCGCACGCTGCCGCCCCACGCGGCGGATGGTGCCGCGCGCGCGCCGTCCGGCGAGGTTCTCGACACCCTCGTGCGGCCCTTGCGCGATCTGCGCATCTCGGTCACGGACCGCTGCAACTTCCGGTGCGTCTACTGCATGCCGCGCGAAGTGTTCGACAAGAACTACCCGTTCCTGCCGCACGCCGCCCTCCTCTCGCTCGAGGAAATCGAGCGCCTCGCGCGGCTTTTCGTCGCGCACGGCGTCACGAAGATCCGCCTGACCGGGGGCGAACCGCTCCTGCGCAAGAACATCGAGTTCCTGATCGAACGTCTCGCTGCGTTGCGCACGCCCGAAGGCGAGCCGCTCGACCTCACGCTCACGACCAACGGGTCGTTGCTGGCCCGCAAGGCGCGCACGCTGCGCGACGCCGGTCTCGCGCGCGTCACCGTGAGCCTCGACGCCCTCGACGACGCGCTCTTTCGCCGCATGAACGACGCCGACTTCGCGGTCGCCGACGTGCTCGAGGGCATCGCGGCCGCGCAGGCCGCGGGCCTCGCGCCGCTGAAGGTCAACATGGTGGTCAAGCGCGGCACCAACGACAGCGAAATCGTGCCGATGGCTCGGCACTTCCGCGGCTCGGGCGTGACGCTGCGCTTTATCGAATACATGGACGTGGGCAGCTCGAACGGCTGGAACATGACCGAGGTGCTGCCCTCGGCGGACGTCGTCGCGCGCATCGCCGAGCACTTTCCGCTCGTGCCGCTCGAAGCCCACGACGCGGCAGAGACCGCGCAACGCTGGGGCTACGCCGACGGCGCAGGGGAAATCGGCGTGATCTCCAGCGTGACGCGCGCGTTCTGCGGCACCTGCACGCGCGCGCGCCTCTCGACCGAGGGCAAGCTGTACCTGTGCCTGTTCGCCTCGATGGGATACGACTTGCGCGCGCTCCTGCGCAACGGCGCCGGCGACGCAGCGGTCTCGGCGGCCATCGCCCAGGTCTGGGAAGGCCGCGCCGACCGCTACTCGCAGTTGCGCGGCAGTGCCGCCGCTCCCGCAGAGTCCAACGAACGCCGCATCGAAATGTCCTATATCGGCGGATAAATTGCCGATGTTCGCCAACCTGCCCGCCGCCGCCATCACGGGACTCGTGCTCGCGGGCGGACGCGGCCAGCGCATGGGCGGCGCCGACAAAGGCCTGCAGGCGCTACATGGCCGGCCGCTCGCGGCGCACGTGCTCGCGCGGCTCGCGCCCCAGGTCGGCACACTGGCGATCAGCGCCAACCGCCACGCCGAAACCTACGCGGCGCTCGGCGCCCCATGGCATGCGCAGGTGCTCGCCGACACCGTTCCCGATTACCCCGGCCCGCTCGCGGGCCTGCTGGCCGGGCTCGCCGCGGCGCGCACCGACTGGCTGCTGGCCGCACCGTGCGATTCGCCCTGGCTGCCCGCCGATCTGGCGACGCGGCTGTCGACTGCGGCACTCGCCGAAAACGCCGGCATCGCGACCGTCACCACCACCAACACCGCCGGCGAAGTTTCCCTGCACCCGGTCTTCGTGCTGCTGCGCACGGCGCTTGCCGACGACCTCGCGAGTTTTCTGAACGCGGGCGAGCGCAAGGTGCGCGCGTGGTACGGGCGCCACAAGACAGTCGAAGTGGCCTTTGCCGAGGAACGTGCGTTTTACAATATCAACTCTTTGCAGCAGCTCGCCGACCTCGACCGTGCCTGACTAACGGGATAACGGGAGCAATGCAGGAGCGCCCTGCGAGCCACCGCCCCGAGGCATATCAGGCATGCCCACCCGTACGACCGCCGCACCCGACCGGGCTTAACGCGCCGCCTCTCCACCCGATGACCACGCTTAACACTTTGTCCGGTTGCGTCAGCCGTTACGATCCTCAAGCCCTGCCCGTAAGCGCCGCCCAGGCCATCGTGCTGCAATGGGTCACGCCGCTGGCCGCAAGCGAGCGCGTACCGCTGCGCGATGCCCTGGCGCGCGTGCTCGCCGCGGACGTGGTCTCGCCGATCGACGTCCCCGCGCACGACAACGCCGCCATGGACGGCTACGCGTTCGACGGTGCCGCGCTGCAAACCCATACTGGCGACACGCTGACCCTTGAGGTCGCAGGCAAGGCCTTTGCAGGGCATCCGTACGCGGGCGGAATCGCAGCGAACGCGTGCGCGCGCATCATGACCGGCGCGCCGATGCCCGCCGGCTGCGACACGGTCGTCCCGCAGGAGCACGCGCAGCGCGAAGGCGATCGCGTGACGTTTGCCGCGCAAGCCGTCGCGCGCGGCGCAAACCGCCGCCGCCGCGGCGAAGATCTCGCGCAGGGCAGCGCCGCCCTGCGCGCCGGCCGCATCCTGCGCGCCTCCGACATCGGCCTGATCGCTTCGCTCGGCTTCACCGACGTCGACGTGAAGCAACGGCTGCGCGTGGCCTACTTCTCGACCGGCGACGAACTGCGCTCGCCGGGCGAGCCGCTGGACGCGGGCTGCATCTACGACAGCAACCGCTACACGCTGGGCGCCATGCTCAAGCGGCTCGACGTCGAAGCCATCGACCTCGGCCTCGTGCGCGACGAACCGGCCGCCCTCGCCGCCACGCTGAAGCTGGGCGCCGAGTGCGCCGACGTGGTACTGACTTCGGGCGGCGTTTCGGTTGGCGAAGCGGATTTCACGCGCCAGCAGTTGCAGACGCTCGGCGATGTCACGTTCTGGGGCCTCGCGATGCGCCCCGGCCGACCGCTCGCGTTCGGCCGCATCTGGTCGGGCGGCAGGCCCGGCGCGGGGCGCGCGGCGCTCCTCTTCGGCTTGCCGGGCAACCCGGTCGCGACGATGGTGACGTTCTACCAGATCGTGCGCCCCGCCCTGCTGGCCATGGCAGGCGCCGCCCCGCAGCCCGTGCCGCTGATCCCGGCGCGCTGCGACGCGCCGATCCGCAAGCGGGCCGGCCGCACCGAATTCCAGCGCGGCGAGGCGCACCGCGACGAACGCGGCGAATGGCGCGTCACGCCAACGGGATCACAAAGTTCCGGCGCGCTCAGCACCATGAGCGAGGCAAATTGCTTTATCGTGCTCGCCCATGAAGCCTCCGATCTCGACGCCGGCGAAGCCGTCGAGATCATGCTTTTCGACGGACTCGTCTAACACGGGCCAATCCATTCCAGCCTTTGTCGAATTCGACACGTCCACCACGTCATACGGACCGACTCACATGAAAAAACAGATCTCGTTCATTGCCGCGGGGCAGACTGCCAAGGCGCTCATCCTCGTGTACCTGACGTTCAGCGTGCCGCTCGTGCTGCTCGTCGCCGTCGTCGCGTTCCTGCGCTACGGCACCTTCGAACTGGCCACCGTCTTCAGCGCGCTGCTGCTCAACGCCATCGTCGGCTTCATCCTGCTGTGGATCGCCTGCCACGCCTATAACTGGGTCGCGGCGCGCTTCGGCGGCATCGAAATCCACCTTACCGACGCGCCGGAGGAAGCGTAATGCCGGCGACGATCCGCGCAGCCGCGCCGGCCGACGTCGGCGCCATGCACGCGTTGATGTACGAACTGGCCGAGTTCGAAAAACTCACGCATCTGTTCGTCGGCACGCCCGAGGGGCTCGCCGACGCGCTCTTCGGCGCGCGTCCCGCGGCGGAGGCGCTGGTCGCCGAAGAGGCCGGGAAGATCGTCGGCTATGCGCTCTTCTTCCACAATTATTCGACCTTCCTCGGCCGCCGCGGGCTCTATCTCGAAGACCTCTACGTGCAGCCGTCGCAGCGCGGCACCGGCCTCGGCACGGCGATGCTGCGCGCGCTCGCGGCCATCGCCGTGGAACGTCAGTGCGGACGCTTCGAGTGGACCGTGCTCGACTGGAACCAGCCGGCCATCAGCTTCTACGAGAAGATGGGCGCCACCGTGCTGCCGGAATGGCGCGTCGTGCGCGTGGCCGGCGAGGCGCTCGAACGCCTCGCCACGCCGGCCGAACAGCCGGCCTGAACCCGCGCCTATTCGTCGGCGGCGCCGTTGCGCAAGGCGTCGCCCAGCAGGTCCGTCGCTTCCTCGCCCGGCAGCGCCTCCACGTCGCGCAGCTTGCGGTTCATCGCGCGTGTGCGCACCTCGGCGGCCTCGATCGAGCGCGTCACCGTTTCGAGCTGCGATTTCGTCTTTGCGAGCACATCGCCGAACTTGCCGAACTCCGTCTTTACCGCGCCCAGCACCTGCCACACCTCGCTTGAGCGGCGCTCGATGGCGAGCGTGCGGAAACCCATCTGCAGGCTGTTGAGCAGCGCCGTGAGCGTGGTGGGGCCGGCCACCGTCACGCGGAAATCGCGCTGCAGCAGGTCGGTCAGACCCGGGCGGCGCAGGATCTCCGCGTAGAGTCCCTCGGTCGGCAGAAACAGCAGCGCGAAGTCCGTGGTGTGCGGCGGCGCGACGTACTTCTCCGCAATCGTGCGCGCCTCGGCCCGCACGCGCGCCTCCAGCGCGCGGCCCGCTTCCTCGATGGCCGGCACGTCGGCGCGCTCCTGCGCGTCGATCAGGCGCTCGTAGTCCTCGCGCGGGAATTTCGCGTCCACCGGCAGCCACACGGGCGCGGCCGTGCCGTCGGCGCCCTCGCCCAGACCGCGTCCTGGCAGGCGAATCGCGAACTCGACGCGTTCGTTGCTCTTCGGCACCGTCGCCACGTTCTTCGCGTACTGGTCGGGCGTGAGCATCTGTTCGAGCAGCGCCTCGAGCTGGACCTCGCCCCACGTGCCGCGCGTCTTCACGTTCGTGAGCACCTTCTTCAGGTCGCCGACACCGGCCGCCAGCGTCTGCATCTCGCCCAGCCCGCGATGCACCTGCTCCAGACGATCCGACACGAGCTTGAACGACGCGCCAAGGCGCTGTTCGAGCGTCGCATGCAGCTTTTCGTCGACGGTGCGGCGCATCTCTTCGAGCTTCGCGGCGTTGTTCGCCTCGATGTCCTTCAGGCGCTGCTCCAGCGTCGCGCGCACTTCGGCGAAGCGCCGGTCGTTCGCCTCCGTGAGCTGCGCGAGCTGCTGCGCCAACACGCCGCCGAAATGGCGCAGCGCGGCGCCCTGCTCGTCGCGCGCCTGCTGCGCCTGCTGCTGCAGGCTCTGGCGCACCGCTTCGAGCTGCTGCGCGTTGGTCTCGGTCAGCTTGACGAGCTGCTGCGCGAAACCGTCGATCTGGTTGTTCTGCACCGTCGCAATGCTGGTGAGGTGCGCGGCCAGCGCCTGCTGCACCTGGGCGAAGCCGCCGCCGAACTCGCTGCGCGAGGCCTGCGCCGTGCGCGCGATTTCGTTGCGCAGTTCGCGTTCGATGCGCTCAGCGGCACGCGACTGCGTCTCGGTCGAGGCGGCGAGGCGGTCGCTTAACGCATCCAGCCCTTCGTGGAGCGCGTGCGCCGCATCGGCTTCGTCGCCCCGGCGAGCGCGCATCAGCACGACGAGCGCGACAACGAGAGCTATCGCGACCAGCAGCGTCGCGACGGACATCAACAGCAACGGACTCATGAACGGGCTTTCCCCATGACGTCAGGATTGATCGGATTGGGCGGGCGTCCCGCGCGCGGCCCCTCGCCCAGCGCGGCGATGAGATTGTCGGCGGCGAGGTTCGCCATGGCGCGGCGTGTCGCCTCGCTCGCGCTCGCGATATGCGGCGTGAGCACGACGTTGGGCACGGTCAGCAGCGCCGGATGCACCTTCGGCTCGCCTTCGAACACGTCGAGGCCCGCTGCCGCGATGCGGCGCTCGCGCAGCGCCTCGGCCAGCGCGGCGTCGTCGACAATGCCGCCGCGCGCGACATTGGTGAGCGTCGCCGTGGGCTTCATCAGCGCAAGCTCCGCCGCGCCGATCGTGTGATGGTTTTCCGCCGTGTAGGGCAGCACGAGGACGACGTGATCGGCCTCGCGCAGCAGCGCCTCCTTCGTGCGGTATTCGGCATTCAGCGCGGATTCGATTTCCGGCGCGACGCGCGAGCGGTTGTGATAGATCACGCGCATGTTGAAGCCCTGCGCGCGCCGCGCGATCGCCTGGCCGATGCGGCCCATGCCGACGACGCCGAGCGTCGAGCCGTAGACGTCGGGCCCGATAAACATGTCGTACGACCACTTCTCCCACTTGCCCGCGCGCAGGTAGTGCTCCGATTCCGTGATGCGGCGCGCGGCCGCCATCATCAGCGCCCAGCCGAAGTCGGCCGTGGTTTCGTTGAGCACGTCGGGCGTGTTGGTGCCCAGCACGTTCGCGGCATTGAACGCCGCCATGTCGAAGTTGTTGTACCCCACGGCCATATTCGCGACCACTCGCAGGCGCGGCGCGGCCGCGAGCATCGCGGCGTTGATCGGGTCGCCGGCCGTGAGCGCGCCGTCCTTGTCGGCGAGACGCCGCGCGAGCTCGTCGGCCGGCAGCGCGTCGCCGTTGTTCCAGTCCACCTCGAAATGCTGCTTGAGGCGCTCGATCACGTCGGGAAAAATGGGCCGCGCCACGAGGATCTTCTGCATCGTTGCTCTCCACTTCGGTTTCGGTTGCATACGCGGGCGACGCTCAGGCGAAAAAGAGCCAGGTCGCCGCAAGAAATATCGGCACAAGTATCGCGCAGGACCAGCCAAGATAGCCGAAGAAACCCGGCATGCGCACGCCGCGCGATTCCGCGATCGCCTTCACCATGAAATTCGGCGCGTTGCCGATGTAGGTGTTTGCTCCCATCAGCACCGCACCCGCGGAAATCGCCGCGAGCGTCCTGGCGCCCGATGTCATGAGCGTCTGGGCGTCGCCGCCCGCGAGATTGAAAAACACGAGCCAGGTCGGCGCATTGTCGAGGAAGGACGACAAGAGGCCCGTTGCCCAGAAATACATCGCGTCGTTGGGTCGGCCCGGCGCGTCGTTCACGAGGCGGATGATGCCCGCGAATGCGCCCGCCTCGCCCGTGCGCAGAATCGCAATGACGGGCGTGATGGTCACGAAGATGCCTGCGAAAAGCTTCGCGACCTCGGCGATGGGCGCCCAGTTGAATTCGTTGCCGGCACGCGCTTCGCGTGGCGTGAAAACAAGCGACGCGACCGCGAGCAGAACGAGGCCCGCGTCGCGCACGAGGTTCTGCAGTTCGATGCGCGCCCCCGGCACCGTGAGCGCGATACCCGGCTTCCAGACGCCGCTCAGCAGCACGAGACCGATCACGCCCGCGAGCAGCGCGAAATTGAACTTGCCGCCGATGCCGAGCCAGCCCATACCAGGCGTCGGAGGCGTCGGGTCGAGGAACGCGGCGCGCGCTTCGTCTCCGCGGGCGAAGAGCCGCACGTCGATCACATAGAATACGGCGAGCAGCACGCCGCAGACAAAGAGCATCGGCAGGATGAGATGCTGCGTAGTCCAGAAGAAACCCACGCCGTTCAGGAAGCCGAGAAAGAGCGGCGGATCGCCGAGCGGCGTGAGCATTCCGCCCGCGTTCGCCACGAGAAAAATGAAGAACACCACGACATGCACGTTGTGCCGCCGGTTATCGTTCGCGCGCAGGAGCGGCCGGATCAGCAGCATGGCCGCGCCGGTCGTGCCCATGAAGCTCGCGAGCAGCGCGCCCAGCGCGAGGATCGCCGTATTCGTGCGCGGCGATCCTCGCAGCGTGCCGTACACGCAGATGCCGCCCGCGATCGTGTAAAGCGAGCCGAGCAGGACGATGAACGGCAGATATTCGTCGATCAGCGCATGCAGGAACATCGGCCAGGCGGCGGCGATGCCGTGCGTCGCCGCGAACGGCACGAGGAATGCGAGCGCCCACGCCGCGGCGATCTTGCCGAAATGCCGATGCCAGAACACCGGCGCGAACATCGGATAGAAGGCGATCGAGAACAGCATGCCCGCGAACGGCAGCCCCCAGGTGGCGGGGAGCGCCGCACCATCGACGCCTTCGGCATGCGCGCAGGCGGGCAGCAGCGCCAGAGCGGCGGCAAGCGCCGCTGCACAGCCCTTGTGCGTCATTTACGCGCCATGCACGACGATGACGTGCACGCGGTACGGTCCGTGCGCGCCGAGGATGATGGTCTGTTCGATGTCGCCGGTGCGCGACGGCCCCGAGACGAAATTCACGGCGCGCGGCAACTCGCCGCGTTCGGCGCGCATTAGCGCGAAGGCATCCTCGTGGCCCGCGACGATGCGCGACGCGGGCACGACGGCCAGGTGCGTTTCGGGCAGCAGCGCGCCCGAAGCCCAGGTGTCGGGACTCGAAAGCAACACGAGCGTGCCGGTCTCGGCGGTGGCGCAGAAGCAGCCCGTGAGGCCGACCAGATCGCGATCCTCGGGTTTGCGAAATTCGACCGTCAGGCCAGCGGCAGCCCAGTCGAGCGAAGCGAGCGTGGCCCAGGCCACTGCCTCGACGGCAAGGCCGCGTTCGACGAGATAGCGCTGCGCGGCGGCCGGCACGGCGGCCATGCCCTCGACTTCCTCGACGGTGCTGGACATCTTCTGCGCCTCGCGCACGAAACGCGCGACGAGGTCGCCTTCCAGCGTGGGCCTCGGTCCTTCGGGATGACGCGCCAGATAGTCGGCCACGGCCTCGCGTTCGGACGCGGCGGGCGCCGCCTCGCGGCCCTGGGCCGCGCGAATGCGCGCGAGTATGCTGCGGCGGGCGGCCGTGGTGTCCATGAGCGATCGATCCTCGTTGCGTTGAAGAAAAGCGCGACGCGCTCGCGCGCGGGGCATGGGTGCCGATTATAACGGCGCACCTCGCGTGCCACCCCGCGCCGCTCAAGGTGCTACTTGCCCGCGCATTCCTCTTCGGTGGGCTGCGCGATACCGAACACCTGGCGCAGATACGCGAGATAGGCCCTGTCGTCGCACATGTTCTTGCCGGGCGAGTCGGAAAGCTTCGCGACGGGCTGCCCGTTGCAGCGAACCATCTTGATGACGATCTGCAGCGGCTGGTAGCCGAGGTCGTTCGTGAGGTTCGTGCCGACGCCGAATGCGAGCCGGCAGCGCCCGCGAAAACGCTCGTAGAGCCGCAGCACCTTCGGGATGTCGAGCGCGTCCGAGAAGATCATGGTCTTCGTGCGCGTGTCGCAGCGGTTGTCCTCGTAGTGCTTGAGGAGGCGCTCGCCCCACTCGAACGGATCGCCCGAATCGTGGCGCGCGCCGTCGAAGAGCTTGCAGAAGTACACGTCGAAGTCGCGCAGGAAGGCCTGCATGCCGTACACGTCCGAAAGCGCGATGCCGAGGTCGCCGCGATACTCCTTCGCCCACATCTCGAAGCCGTAGATCTGCGAGTCGCGCAGACGCGGCCCGAGGGCCTGGCACGCCTGCAGGTACTCGTGCGCCATCGTGCCGAGCGGCGTGAGGTTGTGCTTCATCGCGTAGTACACGTTGCTCGTGCCCGCGAACTGCTCGCCGAGATCCTCCTTGAGCGTGAGGATCACTTCTTCGTGCCAGCGCTTGGAGAAGCGGCGGCGCGTGCCGTAGTCGGCGATCTTGCAGTCGGCGAACTCGGGCTTCGCGCCGAGCAGCTCGATCTTGCGGCGCAGACGCTCGCGGCCTTCGTCGTATTGCGGATGGTGCTGCGTGTTGCGGAAATAGACCTCGTTGACGATGGCAAGCACCGGGATCTCGAAGAGGATCGTGTGCAGCCACGGCCCCTTGATCTCGATGTCGATTTCGCCGTTGTTCTTCGGCGACGGCGTCACGGAGATGTACTTCTCGTTCAGATGGAAGAGCGCGAGGAAATCGACGAAATCGCCCTTGACGAAGCGCATGCGGCGCAGGTAGTCGAGCTCGACTTCGGAAAAACGCAGCCGGCAGAGCTTCTGGATCTCGCTTCTGATCTCGTCGACGTAAGGGACGAGATCGACGCCCGGCGTGCGGCAGCGAAAGCGGTATTCCACGCTCGCGGCCGGGAAATGATGCAGCACCACCTGCATCATCGTGAATTTGTACAGATCGGTATCGAGCAGCGAAGTAATGATCATGATGAGCCAGCCGGACTGCATTCTGAGGACGCGCCCCATGTTACCCGAATGCGCACGCGTTTACCGCCCTGCCCGGCACGCCCGCGCGCTTTGCAGCCGGTCCGGAGCAACTACGGCGGGGCAATCGGAATGCCCTGCGCCGCGCCATAAACTAATCACGAAACGATCTAAGCCCCCTTTGCGGGCCTCTCGCAGGGAAAATTCGCGTTCAGTTACAATGCTGGTTTCGGCCCATGCGCCCTCCCACGATACAAAAGCTTGCAGGAGCTGCCTGAATGACCCACGTTGTGACCGAAAGCTGCATCAAGTGCCGCTATACCGATTGCGTCGATGTGTGCCCGGTGGACTGCTTTCGCGAAGGTCCCAACTTCCTCGCGATCGATCCTGACGAGTGCATCGACTGCGCCGTGTGCGTGGCCGAGTGCCCGGTGAACGCCATCTACGCCGAAGAAGACGTGCCGGGCGACCAGCAACACTTCACCGCCCTGAACGCCGAACTGGCGAAGGACTGGCCGAGCATCACCAAGACCAAGGCCCCGCTGCCCGAAGCCGACGAATTCAAGGACGTGAAGGACAAGCTCGCGCTGCTGGTGCGTTGATCGCGCGTTAGTGCCGCGCTGAACCGCGCCGGCTGCCGTACCGCCCGTCGTTTCGTGCCGGAACGGATTTGTTTTTGGGATGCGGCCGAGGTGTTGACAGATCCCTCGGCGCCTCATAGAATCTCGTTCTCTGCTTTTGTTGTTCCCCGATAGCTCAGTCGGTAGAGCGCCGGACTGTTAATCCGTAGGTCCCTGGTTCGAGCCCAGGTCGGGGAGCCAAAGAATCGCAAAAGCCCGTTAACCACAACGGGCTTTTTTATGGTGTAAAGAGTTGCTGCATTGCTGTTCCCCGATAGCTCAGTCGGTAGAGCGCCGGACTGTTAATCCGTAGGTCCCTGGTTCGAGCCCAGGTCGGGGAGCCAAAAATCGAAGGCGTTGCGCGAAATCGCGCAACGCCTTTTTCTTTTTGCGCGCCCCTCCCGCGGCACCCGCTGTCGCGTGGCTTCGCCCGCTATCCGCGCACCAGGCACCGGCGGGCGAACCGGCCTGCCCGATAATGACGGTTCGCTACCCTCGGGAATCCGATATGTCCGTATCTCGATTCATCGCCCTGCTGAGCGGCACCGCCCTCGGCTTCGCGCTCGCCACCGCCCACGCCGAGCAGATCGGCAGCGTGAACACCAATTTTCACCTCACCGGATCCGACCGCGTGGTCGTCGAAGCCTATGACGACCCGCAGGTGCGCGGCATCACCTGCTATGTCTCGCGCGCCCGCACGGGCGGCGTGAAGGGCACGCTCGGCATTGCCGAAGATCCGACCGAAGCTTCCATCGCCTGCCGCCAGGTCGGCCCGATCTCCTTCACCGGGCCGCTCAAGCAGCAGGACGACGTGTTCAACGAGCGCATGTCCTTCCTCTTCAAGACGCTGCACGTCGTACGCGTGGTGGACGCGAAGCGCAACGCGCTCGTCTATCTGACCTACAGCGACCGCGTGGTGAGCGGCAGCGCCAAGAACAGCGTCACCGCCGTGCCGGTGCCGGCAGGCACGACGATCCCGCTGCGCTAGCGCCCTCCCCGTGGCGCGCCCGCCCGCTTGCGTACGCCTACGTGCGCTCGCGGGCGCGCTACACTGAAAGACGCCCACCCCGATTGCCCACCGCCATGACCGCCCGCCGTTTCCGAGATTTCGCCCGCTACTGGCGCACACCGCTCTTGCCCGGCGCGGATCTCGTCACAGCCGAGTATCACGAGCACACGTTCGCGCCGCACTGGCACGAGGCCTACGCCATTCCGGTGATCGAGGACGGCGCCGAGTGCTACCGCTACCGGGGCGCGCAGTACGTGGCGGAGGCGGGAACCGTGCCGATCATCCATCCCGGCGAGTTGCACACGGGTTCGCGCGCGGTGGACGAAGGCTGGCGCTATCGCGTGATGTACGTGCCGATCGACTATCTGCGCGGGCTGGCCGACGAAATCGCCGGGCGGACGCAGCCGCTGCCGTGGTTCGGCTCCGAGGTGATCCGCGATGCCGATCTGGCGCGGCGCCTCTCCCACGCGCACCGGCTGCTCGAAGCGGATGTCGACCGGCGCCGCGGCGCGGTGCCGATCAAGGCCGATGCCGACAGTCCGGTCGCGACCGGCCCAGAGAGCCCCGGCAGCGATCTGCTGCGGGTGGAAGGCGCCCTTATCGACGCGCTCTCGACCCTGCTCGCGCGCCATGCCCACACGGAGGCGGCGCCCGTGCGCGCGTCGCCGAACGATGCGCGCGTAGAGACGATGAAGGCCCTGCTCGCCGCCGATCTCACGGCGCCATTGCGGGTCGCCGATCTCGCCAAAGCCGTCGGCCTTTCTCCGTTTCACGCCGCCCGGCTCTTCACGCACGCGACCGGCCTGCCGCCGCACGCATGGCGCACGCAGCTGCGCCTGCAGCGCTCGCTCGCGCCGCTGCGCGCGGGCGCCACGGTCGCCGACGTCGCCAGCGCCGCCGGTTTCACCGACCAGAGTCACTTCACGCGGCACTTTCGCCGCATGTTCGGCGTGCCGCCGGGACGCTGGCAGGCGCCGTAAGCTCCGTCGGCGCCGCCGCAAGAACGTACAAGCCAGGTGCGCGCGCAAGCGCTACGCTGTCCTCCAGTCTCAGGAGGACAGCTTGACCACGCATCCCACTCGCTCCCACGAGTTCGCCACAGGCGCACGCGACACGATCCCCATGATGGTCGGCGCCGCGCCGTTCGGCGTCATTTTCGGCACGCTCGTGACCTCGGGCCCGCTGGCGCTCTGGCATGGCCAGTTCATGTCGCTGGCCGTGTTCGCCGGGTCCGCGCAGTTCATCGCCCTCGGCCTGATCGCCTCGCACGCGAGCTTTGTCGTGATCTGGGCGACCACGCTCGTCGTCAACCTGCGTCACGTGCTCTACAGCGCGACGCTCGCCCCCTACGTCTCGCACCTGCCGCTGCGCTGGCGTCTCGTGCTGGGCGGGCTCCTCACCGACGAAGTCTTCGCCGTCGCCTGGGCGCACTTCCGCCGCCATCCGCCCGGCGGCGAGGTTTCGCCCTGGCACTTCCTCGGCTCGGGCATCGCGATGTACGTGAACTGGCAGATCTGGACCGCCGTTGGCTTGCTGTTCGGCGCCGCATTTCCGGGCCTGCAATCGCTCGGGCTCGATTTCGCGATGGTCGCCACCTTCATCGCCATCGTCGTGCCGCAGCTCGTCGCCGTGCGCTATGTCGCCGCCGCCGTCACGGCCGGCGCGCTCGCCTTCTTCTGGCAGGGCTGGCCGTACAAGCTCGGGCTGCTCGCCGCCGTGCTCGCCGGCGTCGTGGTGGGCGTAGCAATGTCGCTGCCGCGCGTCACCCGTCGTGCCGAACCCCACACCGAACCTCGCGCCGAACCTCGCGCCGCCGGAGCCCGCCAATGAGCTATGTCGCCCTGATCCTCGGCATGGCCCTCATCACCTGGCTCGTGCGCACCGCCGTCTTCGTGCTCGGCGAGCGGCTCGTGTTCCCGCCGCTCGTGCGCACCGCGCTCGGCTTCGTGCCCGTCACGGTGCTCACCGCGATCATCGTGCCGATGGCCGTCTCGCCGCACGGTCACGGCGCCGAGCTCAGCTGGCGCAATCCGCAGCTCGTGGGCGCGCTCGCCGCCATTGTCGTCAGCGTGCTGACGCGGCGGCCGCTCGTCACGATCGCGGTCGGCCTCGGCGTGTTCTTCCTCTGGCAGGGCGTCGTTTTGCGCTAGGGTGCGCGGCCGCGCGCCGCCTCCCGCCTGGCCCGTCTCAAGTTTCGCCCCACGAGGCCGTTAATCCCGTCAAGGCCTGCTTTGGCGCCGTCGCCCGCGTGTTCGCGGAGGCGCCGCACGGCGTCACCCGTGCCGGGCGACAGCCAGCACGGCGCAGTGCGGCAAGGATCACACGGGGCAACCACAATGGGGCACATCACCCTCAATCTCAAGGACGAAACGCTGGCGTCGCTGCGCAAGGACTTCGACGCCTTCCTGCGCGTCTCGCTGAAGCTCGACCCGCAGTTTGCGACGCCATCCTTCGAGGATTTCCTGCGCGCGAAGCTGCTCGACAATATGATGCCGCTCACCGAGCACGCGGTACACCGCATGCTGACGGGCGGCCAGTACGCGTGGGCGAAACGCACGCTCGACAAGGAATTTCCCGAAGTCGTCTCGATCCTGCTGCAGCAGGCGGGCGAGTTCGGCTTCGGTGTCGCCTCGCGCCCCGAATGGACGCCCGAGGAGCTGGCCAAGCAGTGCCGCGAATGGGCGGCGGCGATCGTGGACGAGGCGCAGGGCGAGCAGGTGCTGATCGATCCGCTCGCGGCGCAGATCAAGTCGTCCGTTGAGGATATGCAGACGCTGGAAGAGAAGATGCAGACGCCGGCCTGGCGCCTCATGGAGTCGCTGCGCCAGCGCATCTACGAAGCGAAGATCGGCTGCGAGACGAGCTCGGGCAGCACGGCGCGCGAGCGCCTCGGCGAACTGCGCGGCCTGTTGCGGCTCGCGATCACGCATGGCGTGTTCCAGAAGCAGGAGGCGCAGCAGATCATGGAGTATCTGCGCCTGCTCAAGCCAGAAATCTTCGTCGAGGAACCCGACGACATCTTCACGCGCCTCGCCGCATGGCTGCGCAACTTCTTCATGCCGCCGCAGCGCAGCCAGCCGCGCCGCCAGTCGAATTGAAGGGGACGCCTGGCTCGGGGCGCGTAGCCCGGGCCGCCTAATCCCACATCTTCCTGAGCTTCGCGCCAATTTCGATCTTCGCCTGCGCGGCGGCGGCAAGGCCCGCCGCACTCGGCGGCGCGACGGCGGGCGCAGGCGGCCACGCGCGCGACTCGAAGAGCGGCAGCGCCGCGGCTGCAATGAAGCGCGTGCGCGAAGCCCATATGTGACGGTCGCCCGAGGCGGTCTGGTTGTGCACATAGAAACGCTGCGGCACGACAATGTGCAGATCCTCTTTCGCGCGCGTCATCGCCACGTAAAGCAGACGCCGCTCCTCTTCCAGCTCCTCGTCGCTGCCCGCGCCGAGATCGGACGGGATGCAGCCGTCCACGCCGTTGAGCACGAACACGTTGCGCCACTCCTGCCCTTTCGCGGAGTGGATCGTCGAGAGGATCAGGTAGTCCTCGTCGAGCAGCGGATCGGCCGATTCCGCGCTCGTGGCGTCGGGCGGATCGAGCGTCAGTTCCGTCAGAAAGCGCTCGCGCGAGGCATAGGTGCTCGCGATGCTCTCCATCTGCAGCAGGTCCGCGAGGCGCACGGCCGCATCCTCGTGGTTGCGTTCGAGATGCGGCTCGTACCAGCGGCGTACGCGCTCGAACTCGGCGGGCCACGGCGTCGCGCGCCGGCCGATATCGTCGATCAGCGCAGCGAAAGCGGCCCAGTCCTCGGCGGCGCGCGGCGGCGGCGCGAATGCGGTCAGCGCCTCGGCCGCGCGATACGCGCCCGTGCAGGCCGCGACCTGGTCGAGCAGCCGCGCGGCCGTCGCGGGGCCGACGCCCGGCAGCAACTGGGCGACCCGAAATCCCGCCACCCGGTCGAGCGGATTCTCCGTCCAGCGCAGCACCGCGAGCACGTCCTTGACATGCGCGGCGTCGAGAAAGCGCAGTCCGCCGAACTTCACGAACGGGATGTTGCGCCGCGCGAGCTCGATTTCGAGCGTCGCGCTGTGGTGCGCGGCGCGAAACAGCACGGCTTGCTGCTTGAGCTTCATGCCCGCCTCGCGCGCCTCGAGAATCTGTTCGACGACGTAGCGCGCCTGGGTGGCCTCGTCGGCAACCGTTACGAGGCGCGGGCGCTGCGCCGAGGGCCGGTCGCTCCAGAGGTTCTTCGTGAAGCGCTCGCGCGCGGCGTCGATCACGGCATTCGAGGCGGCGAGAATGGGCTGCGTCGAGCGATAGTTGCGCTCGAGCGTGACCTGGCGCGCGGGCGGATCGAACTGCGCCGGAAAATCGAGGATGTTGCGCACCGTCGCACCGCGAAACGAGTAGATGGCCTGGGCGTCGTCGCCGACCACCGTGAGACCGCGTCCGTCGGGCTTGAGCGCGAGCAGGATCGTGGCCTGCAGGCGGTTGGTGTCCTGATATTCGTCCACCAGCACGTGGTCGAAGCGGCCCGCCAGATCGGCGGCAAGCGACGGTTCCGCGGCCATGTGCGCCCAGTAGAGCAGCAGGTCGTCGTAGTCGAGCACGTTCTGCTTCTGCTTCGCATCGACGTAGGCGGCGAAAAGCGCCTTCAGTTGCGGTTCCCACTCGAGGCACCACGAGAACGAGCGGTTCAGCACGTTCGCGAGCGTGTCGCCCGTGTTGACGACGCGCGAGTAGATGGCGAGGCAGGTGTTCTTCGAAGGAAAGCGCCGCTCCTTCGCCGAGAGACCCAGCTCGTGGCGCACGAGGTTCATCAGGTCGGCGGAATCCTCGCGGTCGTTGATCGTGAAGGCCGGGGAGAGGCCGATCTGCTCGGCGTACTCGCGCAGCAGGCGGGCTCCGACGCCATGAAACGTGCCCGCCCACGTGAGCCCCTGCGCGAGCGCCGCCGACGCGCCCGGCACACCCGCGGCGATGCGGCCGACGCGGCGCTTCATCTCCTCGGCCGCGCGGCGCGAGAACGTAAGCAGCAGGATACGGTGCGGATCGGCGCCGTTGACAACAAGATGCGCGACGCGATGCGCGAGCGTATTGGTCTTGCCCGACCCCGCGCCGGCGATCACCAAGAGCGGCGGGGGCAGCGCCGCGCCGGGCGCGAAGCCGTCCGGGCCACCGTGCTCGACGGCCGCCCGCTGGGCATCGTTGAGTTTCGAGAGCCAGTTGGCAACGGCAGTTGCGACGGTGGCAACAGCGTCGCTCGCGGCGGGGTTTTCGACTACGCTGGACACGGCAGTGGGCGTCTGGAAACAAGGGGCGACGCATACTGTATATCCATACACCCCACGCCGGCAAGCGCCGATCCAGACGCGATCTGGCGGTATTTATGTCCCAAGCGCCCTCGTTGGCCCCACTGGGCGCATGCCGTATGATGCGAACCCTTCGAACGCTCCTGCACCTGCATCTCAGGCCAACCCAGCCATGCCCAATCTCGATTTCACGCTGACCGGCGAATTCGTCGAACTGCACAACCTCCTGAAGATCACGGGCCTCGCCGACAGCGGCGGCTCGGCCAAGCAGATCGTCGCTTCGGGGGCGGTGAAGGTGGATGGCGAGGTCGAGCTGCGCAAAACCTGCAAGATCCGCGCGGGCCAGGTCGTGCTGCTGGGCGACACGCGCATCGCGATCCGCGAAGCGGAATGAAAGAAAATGCACCAGAAATGGGCTTCATGATCGACAACAGGGCTAACCCGCAATAAGCTGTCGATTCCGACAGAACGTCCGACAAAACGCCCTAATGCCGCGCGGCGCGACTCTTCGCGCCGCTTGTCTTTTATGACCCGACCCACGCTCGCCGCGCGCGCCATCGCGCCGCCCACTCTCTCCCGCCACGCCGCCGACACCGCGCGCCTCGCCGCCCCGCTCGCCATCGCCCAGCTTTCGCAGATGGCCATGAGCGTGACCGACACGGTGCTGCTCGGCTCGCTCGGCGCGGATTCGCTCGCGGCGGGCGGGCTCGGCGCGAACCTGTTCTTCGTGGTGGTGACGGTGCTGCAGGGTGTGCTGACGTCGGTGAGCGTGAGCGTCGCCCAGGCGCGCGGCGCGCAGAACGATCAGGACGTGCCGCATATCTACTGGACCGGCTTCGCGCTCGCGCTGCTGCTGTCGCTGCCCGCGTTCGTGCTGCTTTCGTTCGCGGGTCCCGTCCTGCTCAGGCTCGGCGAACCGCCGCTGCTCGCGCAGCACGTCGGCGAATATGCGGCCGTATTGCGCTGGGGCGCGCCCGCGAGCCTGATCGGCGTGGGGCTCCTGCGCTCGTTCCTGCCCGCCATCGGCGCCGCGAAGCGCCTCTTGTGGGTGTCGCTCGCGTGCGTGTTCGTCAACGGCTTCCTCAACTACGGGCTGATCCACGGCGCGTGGGGACTGCCGCACCTCGGCTTCCTCGGCTCGGCGACAGCCACCGCGATCACGGTCTGGCTCACCGCCATCGTGCTGATGGCGCTGCTGCACCTGCGGCCCTCGCACCAACATTTCGTCGCCGCGCGGCGGCCCACGGGGCCCATGATGGGCGAACTCGTCTCGATCGGCTGGCCCGTCGCGATCACCTACGCGGTCGAGGCGATGCTGTTCCTCGTCACCGGCCTGCTGATGGGCCTGCTCGGGGAGACGCCGCTCGCCGCGCACCAGATCGCGCTGAACGTGGCCTCCGTGTCGTTCATGGTGCCGCTCGCGATCGGCCAGGCGGCCAACGTGCGCGTCGGCTACTGGTCCGGCGCCGGGCAGCCGGGCGCGGCGCGTCATGCCGGCTTCGTCGCGCTCGCGCTCGGCGGGGGCTTCATGTCGCTTTCGGCGCTCGTGATGGTGTTCGCGCCGCACTGGATCGTCGGGCTCTATCTGCACCTCGACGATCCCGCGAATGCCGCGACCGTCACGCTCGCGACCTCGCTGCTCGGCGTGGCGGCGCTGTTCCAGATCGCCGACGGCGTGCAGACCGTGGGCTCGGGCTGCCTGCGCGGCCTGAAGGACACGCGCATTCCGATGATGGCGGCCACGCTCGGCTACTGGGGCATCGGCTTCCCGATCGGCTACGCGCTCGCGTTCCACTTCGGGCTGGGCGCGCGCGGGCTCTGGTGGGGCCTCGCCGCGGGCCTTGCCACGGTCGCCGTGCTGATGACGCTGCGTTTTCACCGGATGAGCCTGCGGCGCGTCGTCGCCGCGGCCACCGGAACCCGCCAGGTCTGACGCGCCTCGGGCAGTTAAGCATCCGGTTAAAATGGCCGGCCCATGCTCGCCGTCCCGCTGTCCATGCGGCGCGCAAGCGCATCGGCCGACAACGAACGCAGCCTCGCCCATAAAACCGGAGACCACCCCGCCATGCTTGCCCCGATCACCCGACTCTTCCCGCTCTGGGCCGTGCTCGTCTCCCTCGTCGCCTACTTCGCGCCGGGCGCGGTCGCGCCGATCGCGCCGCACGTCACGACGCTGCTCATGATCATCATGCTCGCGATGGGCGTCACGCTCTCCTTCGCCGACTTCCAGCGCGTGTTCACGCGCCCCGCGCCCGTTCTGGCCGGCATCCTCCTGCATTACCTCGTGATGCCGCTCGCCGCGTGGGCAATCGCCAAGGCGCTGCACATGCCGCCCGACCTCACGGCCGGCATGGTGCTCGTGGGCAGCGTGGCAAGCGGCACCGCCTCGAACGTGATGATCTATCTCGCGCGCGGCGACGTCGCGCTTTCGGTCACGATCAGCGCGCTCTCCACGCTTGTCGGCGTATTCGCCACCCCGCTCCTCACCCGCGTTTATGTCGATGCCTCGATCACGGTCGACGTGCGCGGCATGCTGCTGAGCATCCTGCAGATCGTCGGCCTGCCGATCCTTATCGGTCTCGTCGTCAACCGCCTCGCCCACGGGCTCGTGCGCCGCATCGAGCCGGCGCTGCCGCTCGTCTCGATGGCGGCGATCCTCGCGATCATCGCCGCCGTGGTGGGCGGCACGCACGCGAGCATCGCGACGGTCGGGCCGCTGGTCGCG
Organism: Paraburkholderia acidipaludis NBRC 101816; assembly: GCF_000684975.1. Taxonomy (GTDB): domain Bacteria; phylum Pseudomonadota; class Gammaproteobacteria; order Burkholderiales; family Burkholderiaceae; genus Paraburkholderia; species Paraburkholderia acidipaludis. The sequence goes on from NZ_BAXZ01000010.1 coordinate 99,811, forward strand.
CTCGGCGTGGTCCTGCACAACGGCCTCGGCCTCCTCGGCGGCTATTGGGGCGGACGCCTGCTCGGCTTCGACGAGTCCGTGTGCCGCACGCTCGCCATCGAAGTCGGCATGCAGAACTCGGGGCTCGCTGCGACGCTCGGCAAGCTCTACTTCTCGCCGCTCGCCGCGCTGCCCGGCGCGCTGTTCTCGGTGTGGCACAACCTTTCGGGGTCGCTGCTCGCGGGCTACTGGGCCGGCAAGCCGGCGCGCGGCAGCACGCGGGATGCCGACGAGGCGCTGCAGCCGCGCGCCCGGGCCACCACCCCACGCGGCTGAAACTGGCAGGCGGCCGCGCTGAAGCACCGCCGCTTTCGCCCATACCCGAGCGCACCCCGCCAACGCGCGAGCGAGGACGCTCCCGTAGAATCGGGCCCACTCCGCAGGAAGAAACGACTGCGCGCCACGACCGCACGGGAGACCCCGCTTGACTGCGCCACCCGCACCGACCGAAGCCCCGATGCGCCGCCATGCGGCGCGCCTGTTCGCGCGAACCCTGCGCACCGCCCTTGCCCTCCTCTGCGCGACGCTCCTCGCCGCCTGCGCCACGCGCCCGCCCGCCACGGCGTTGCCGCGCGAAACCACCCTGGCGCTGCCGCAAACCACGCCAACCGCCCTCGGCACCGCGCTCGCGGCGCCTGAAGCGGCGCACCCGGGCCAGTCGGGCTTTCGCCTCCTCGCCACCGGCACCGACTCCCTGCAGATGCGCATCGCGCTCGCGCGGGCCGCGACGAAAACGCTCGACATGCAGTACTACATCGCCAACGAGGACACGACCGGCAAGCTGCTGCTGGGCGCGGCGCTCTACGCGGCCGATCACGGCGTGCGCGTGCGCATGCTCGTGGACGACCTGAACTTCCACGACATCGACAGTCTGATGGCGGCCCTGAACACGCACCCGATGATCCAGATTCGCGTGTTCAACCCGTATGGCAGCGCGCGCGAAGGCATGATCACGCGCACGGCGAACCTCTTCACGAACCTCGACCAGTTCACGCGCCGCATGCACAACAAGGCGATGATCGTGGACAACCAGCTCGCCATCGTGGGCGGCCGCAATCTGGGCGACGAGTACTTCAGCGCGAGCCCGACGTTGCAGTTCACCGATCTCGACGTGCTCGCGGCCGGCCCGGTCGCGGCGCAGATCTCGGCAAGCTTCGACGCGTACTGGAACAGCAGCGTCGCCTACCCCTTGAGCGCGCTGAACCGCCAGCAGTTCGATCCGCACGAGCTCGACGCCGCGCGCGACGAATTGCGCCGCCACTGGCACGGGAACGCCGATCCCTATAACGCGAAGCCGCTCAACGCGACACCGCTCGACATTCAGATCGCGCGGCATCAGCTCGACCTCGAATGGGCGAACTGCTCGTTCGTCGCCGACTCGCCCGAGAAGATCGCCGACGCGCAGGCCGCCCCGAGCGGCGAGGTGGGCGCAGCCATGCAGTCGCTGCTCGACCGCATCCACACGGCGCACAGCAGCGTGCTGGCTTTCACGCCCTACTTCGTGCCGCACGACGCGGGGGTCGAGGAGGTGCGCAAGCTGACCGCGCGCGGCGTGCGCGTGGCGTTCCTGACCAACTCGCTCGCGGCCACGGACGCCGTCGCCGTGCAGGCCGGCTACAGCCCCTACCGCGTGCCGCTGCTGCGCGCCGGCGCCGAACTCTACGAGTTCAAGGAGGACGTGCCCTCGCGCGGGCGGGTCAGCATCGCCGGCTCGCATTCGCGCTCGAGCCTGCACGCGAAAGCCTACGTCATCGACGACGAGACCGTCGTGATCGGCTCGCTCAATCTCGACCCGCGCTCCGCGAGCCTGAACACCGAGCTTGCGCTGACCATCGACAGCCCGGTGCTCGCGCACGAGGTAGCGGGCTATTTCGCGCGCGCGACCTCGCCCACGCACAGCTACCACGTGACGCTCGCCACGCCCGCGGAAACCGCGGCCACGGCCTCGCCGCTCGTGTGGACCGACGAGGAAGACGGCATGATCCACACATATAACGTCGACCCCAACGCCGGTTTCTGCCGAAATCTGCTGACCGGGCTATTCTTGCTGTTGCCGGTCGACAATCAGCTGTGAAGCCGCCGTCCTCGACCGGACACAAAAGCGGACCCGAAAGCGACGCCCGCGCCCTGGCCGGCGTCGCGCCATCCACCGGAGTGCACCATGACCGAAGACGTAAGACTGGAGCGCGACACGTTCGGCGAGATCGCCGTGCCCGCCGCGCGCCTCTGGGGAGCGCAGACGCAGCGCTCCCTGCAGAACTTCCGCATTTCGACCGAGAAGCAGTCGCCCGAACTGATCAACGCGCTCGCCACGATCAAGCGCGCGGCCGCCGAGGTCAACCTTGCCCTCGGCGTGCTCGACGAGAAGAAGGCGCACGCGATCATGCAGGCCGCCGACGAGATCATCGAAGGCAAGCACCCCGGCGAGTTCCCGCTCGCGGTCTGGCAGACCGGCTCGGGCACGCAGACCAACATGAACCTCAACGAGGTGATCGCGAACCGGGCGAGCGAAATTCTGGGCGGCGAGCGCGGCGAAGCCCGCCTCGTTCACCCGAATGACGACGTCAATCGCGGCCAGTCGTCGAACGACGTGTTCCCGACGGCCATGCACGTCGCCGCGGCTTACGGCATCGTCAAGCATCTGCTGCCCGCGCTGAAGACGCTGCGCGACACGCTCGACGCCAAGGCCAAGGCCTTCGCCGGCATCGTCAAGATCGGCCGCACCCACCTGCAGGACGCCACGCCGCTCACGCTCGGCCAGGAGTTCTCCGGCTATGTCGCGCAGCTCGACCAGGGCATCAAGCATGTCGAGTCGGCGCTGCCGCATCTCTACGAGCTCGCGCAGGGCGGCACCGCCGTCGGCACGGGCCTGAACGCGCATCCGCAGTTCGCGCAGAAAGTGGCGGAAACCATCGGCAAGCTCACGGGCGTGCCCTTCGTCACGGCGCCCAACAAGTTCGAGGTGATGGCCGCGGCAGACGCGCTCGTGTTCGCGCACGGCGCGCTCAAGACCGTCGCGGCAAGCCTCATGAAGATCACCAACGATATCCGCTGGCTCGCGAGCGGCCCGCGCTGCGGCCTCGGCGAACTCTCGATTCCCGAGAACGAGCCCGGCAGCTCGATCATGCCCGGCAAGGTGAACCCTACGCAGTCCGAAGCAGTGACGATGCTCTGCTGCCAGGTGTTCGGCAACGACGCGGCCGTGAACTTCGGCGGCGCAAGCGGCAACTTCGAGCTCAACGTGTTCCGGCCGATGATCGCGCATAACGTGCTGCAGTCGATCCGCCTGCTCGCGGACGGCGCGCTCAGCTTCAACGATCACTGCGCCGTGGGCATCGAGCCGAATCGCACGCGCATCGACACTTTGCTCAACGAATCATTGATGCTCGTGACGGCGCTCAACCCGCACATCGGCTACGACAAGGCCGCGCAGATCGCCAAGAAGGCGCACAAGGAAGGCACGACGCTCAAGGCCGCCGCGCTTGCGCTCGGCCACGTCACCGAGGCGCAGTTCGACGAGTGGGTCAAGCCCGCCGACATGGTGGGGAATCTGAAGAAGTAGCGAGCGCTTTCGTCTTCGCCCAACGCAAACGGGCGGCGAGGAATCGAATCCTCGCCGCCCGCTTTGTTTTCATCGCGCTATTGGCGTCGCCCTTCAGACCTGACCCTTCGCGACTTCCTCGGGCTTCAGCTCGACGATCGCGTCGAGCGCATGCCTCACGTCGAGCGCGTACCTGGCGAGGCGCTGCTGCTCCTCGGTCTCGGGCGTGAACGTCGGCACGGGAATCGGATTGCCGTTCTCGTCCACGGCAACGAACACGATCAGGCAGTCGGTCGTGAGGCGCAACTGGCCGCTCTTCGGGTCGCCGGCGTGCACCGTGATGTGGATGTGCATCGACGTGCGGCCCGTCGCCACCACGCGCGCGCGCAGCTCGACCATGTTGCCGACGAGGATCGGCCGGCGAAAGCGGATGTTGCCCACGCTCACCGTCACGCAGTAGCGGCCCGACCAGACGGCCGCGCACGCATAAGCGGTCTCGTCGATCCATTTCATCAGCGCACCGCCGTGCACTTTGCCGCCAAAATTCACCGACGTCGGCTCGGCCAGAAAGCGGAACGTCGTTTCCGAACGGTCCAGCGGCTGGGAAGGCGTACTCATGATGGGCTCCGCTCGTGGGGTTTGCCGCTTGCGCAGCGTGCTTATGGGAAGGCGTCGATTATACGGTTGCAACCGGGCCGGCGCAGCGTCGGGCCGAGTCCTGCCTTCCCGTCGCAGCGCTACGCCGCCGCGAAGCGCTCCCGGTATTCGAGCGGCAGCACGCCATAGCTGCGCTCGAATGCGCGCCGCAGGTTCTGCTCGCTGCCGAAGCCGCAGTCGGCGGCGATCCGCTTGAGCGGCCGGCGCGATTGCACGAGCGCGTGCGCCGCGGCTTCCACGCGCATCGCCGACACCGTGCGCGCCGGCGTGCGCCCCACCGCTTCGGTATAGCGCCGCGCGAACGTGCGCGGGCTCATGCGCGCCGCCTCGGCAAGCCGCTCGACACTCAGTTCCGTATGCAGGTTCGCGGCCATCCAGCCGTGCAGGGCGTCGAACGTGCCGCCCGCCACGGACTGCGCCGCCAGCGCCTCGCTGAACTGCGCCTGGCCGCCGGGCCGCTTCATGAACACCACGAGCCGGCGCGCGGTCTGCATCGCCACGGCGTGGCCATGGTCCTCCTCGATCAGCGCGAGCGACAGATCGATGCCCGCCGTCACGCCCGCCGAAGTCCAGACCACGCGGCCATCGCGCGCATCGCACAGGAAGATCGGATCGGGATCGACTTCCACCTGCGGAAAGCGCCGCTTGAGCTCGGCTGCGTTGCGCCAATGCGTCGTCGCGCGGCGGCCATCCAGCAGACCGGCGGCGGCGAGATAGAACGCGCCCGTGCACACCGCCGCCACGCGCCGTGCGTGCGGCGCGCGCGCCGCGATCCAGGCGACGAGTTCGGGCTGCAGCCGCGTAGCATCGTCGATGGGCGTTCCCGGCACGATCAGCGTGTCGATGGTGGCGGCATCGAGCGCGTCGAGCCGTTCGGTGACGACGGGCAGGCCCGCGAAAGTCGGAAGCACGCCGCCCGCCACCGAGGCGACCGTGACGCGGTACGCACAGGGCTCGCCGCGAGCTGCCTGCGCGGGACGGGCGGCACGTACCGCGAGTTCGGCGCGCCAGAACGCTTCGATGGGTCCGCACGCATCGAGCAGAACGAGATCGGGGGCGACGGCGAAAACGACGTGATGTACGGCGGAGGATTGAGACATGACGCGAAGCCGGAAAGACGCGATGCAATCATCATCGCATCGCTCCGGCTGGCAGTCATGTCACGATGGCATCAATTCCTGCCAGGCCATGCTCAACGCCGGATGACGATGCCTTCGTCGAGGGTGCCGTACATCGTGACCCCGCTCACGTCGTTCGACGGCGCAGGACCGCCCTGTGCGCAAGCCGCGCACAGCAAGGCGAGGGAGCAGGCAGCCGCGAGGGCCAGAAAGCGTTTCATCTCGGCATGCGGTGAAAGAGGTGTCTAGATTCTAGCGCAGCGGCCCCGGCACACACAGAAGCGACCCCGCCTCCACGGGGCCCCTCAAGAGATCGGCGCGGGGAAGCTTCATATTTCAGGCCAACGTGAAACGTCGAATGCCGTGCGCGGCTAGAGTAACGCTCATGGGCACCCGCGTGCCGCCCTCGCAAGGAACCGTCATGGCCGCCCCGCTTGCCGACGAAAACCGCCACTTCCCCGGCCTCTCGCGCATCGGCGCGCTGCTCGCCGACCCCGGCCGCGCCGCCATGCTTTGGGCGCTGATGGACGGCAGTGCGCGGCCCGCCGGCGAACTCACGCTGATCGCGGGGCTCTCGCCCTCGGCGGCGAGCGCGCACCTCGCGCGCCTCACCGAAGGCGGCCTGCTCGCGCTCGACGTGCGCGGCCGCCATCGCTACTACCGGATCGCGACGCCCGACATCGCGGCGGCCGTCGAAGCCCTCATGAACATCGCCGAAGCGGCGACGCCGCAGCCGGCAATACGGCCCGCGCGCACGGTGCCGCTGGAAATGCGCCATGCCCGCACCTGCTATGACCATATGGCGGGCGAAGTCGCCGTCAGCGTGTTCGAGCGCTTCGTCGACGACGGCTTGCTCGTCTTCGACGGCGGCTATCTCGACGCCACGCCCGATGGCACCGCACGGCTGCGCGGTCTGGGCGTCGATGTCGGCGCGCTGCGCGCGAAGCGGCGCCGCTTCGCCTGCACCTGCCTCGACTGGAGCGAGCGGCGGCCGCACCTGGGCGGCGCGCTGGGTGCCGCGCTGCTCGATTGCTGGCTCGCGAACGGCTGGGTCGAACATGCGAGCCGGCCGCGCGTGCTGCGCATCACGCCGGCGGGACAGCGCGAGTTCGACGCATTGACGGCTGGTTAGATCGCCACGCCATCCCTTTCCCGATCGAGATCTGCCCGCCAATTCGCGCCGGGGAGGGCCTTCGCACGCCCCACCTTGCAATCCTTACGTGGCAACACGTTCTGTTACATCTGGAGCAGAAGGTCTTACAATTCCGCGCGCATGGAAACAAGCACGGCCGTTACAGTGCTTCACAGGACGCGCCGTACAAGCGGTGCGCCATGGAGAAAAACATGAAAGAGCGCACACCGACCCACCTCTCATTTCGCCGGCTTACCGGCCACACGCTGATTGCCTGCGCCGCGCTTGCCGCGCTGAACCTCGCCGCCGCCCCGGCATTCGCGCAGTCCGCGCCACCGCCCGACGCCAGCGCGCAGGAAGGCGCGAACGTCGATCCGCCGGGCCGCGTCGCGCGGCTCGACTATATGGCCGGCGCCGTCACGACCGAACCGGCCGGCACCACCGACTGGTCCTACGCCCAGGTGAACCGCCCGCTCACGACGGGCGACCAGCTCTGGAACGACGCGAATGCGCGCTCGGAACTCCATATCGGCTCGACGGCCGTGCGCATGGGAGCGCAAACGAGCCTCGACATCCTGAACCTCAGCGACAACGCCGCCCAGTTGAAGGTCGCGCAAGGCACGCTTTCGACGCGCGTGCGCGAGCTGCCCGCCGGCACCACCTATGAAATCGACACGCCGAACCTCGCGCTCGGCGTGAACCAGCCCGGCGACTATCGCGTGGACGTGGCGCCGGACGGCAGCTCGACGACCGTGACCGTGCGCAGCGGCAGCGTGACGGTGTACGGCGAGAACGGCCAGATTCCGATGTCGGCGGGTCAGCAGATCCAGTTCGGCGGCACCAGCCTGCAGGAGACGGCGAGCAACGCCGCGCCGCCGCCCGACGCCTTCGACCAGTGGGCGCTGGCTCGCGACGAAGCCGAGGACCGCTCGATCTCGGCGCGCTATGTCTCGCGCGACATGCCCGGTTACGAGGACCTCGATGCCAACGGCAGCTGGCGCGAGAACCCGCAGTACGGCGAAGTCTGGGTGCCGAACGCCGAGCCCGCGGGCTGGGCGCCGTACCACGACGGCCATTGGGTCTGGCAGGCGCCGTGGGGCTGGACCTGGGTCGACGATGCCCCGTGGGGCTTCGCGCCCTATCACTATGGCCGCTGGGCCTATGTCGACGACAGCTGGGCGTGGGTGCCCGGGCCGCTCGTCGAGAGCGCGCCACCCGTTTATGCGCCGGCGCTCGTGGCCTTCGTCGGCGGCGGGGGCGGCGGCGTGAACTGGGGCGTGGACCTGACCGTGGGCGGCGTGGCCGCGGCAGGCGTTGCCTGGTTCGCGCTCGGGCCGGGCGAGCCGTGGCATCCCGGCTGGGGCGGCTGGAGCCCGCACTACTATCAGCGCGTGAACCAGACGGTCGTCGTCAACAACGTGCACGTGACCAACATCACGAACGTCAACGTGCACAACACCTTCGTCAACTATCGCGTGCCGGGTGCGGTGACGGCGGTGCCGGCGACGGACTTCGTCCACGGTCAGCCCGTCGCGCGCTTCGCGCAACGCGTCGATCCGCAGCAGTGGCGCAACGCCCGCATAGAGTCCGGCACGCCGGGCATCGCACCGGTGCGGGGCAGCTTCGGCGGCGCGCTGCAGCGCGCGAACTATCGCCCGCCCGCGGCGCTGCAGGCGCGCCAGGTCGTGGCAACGCGCGCGGCCGTCACGCCGCCCGCCTTCCACGACACCCTCGCCCAGCGCTTCGCGCATGAAGGCGGCGCGGTGCCGGGGGCCGGCGCGCCGGTCGTGCGCGTCTCAGCCCCGGCCCATGCGCCGCTCGAGGCCGCGCACGGCGGCTGGGCGCCGCAGAACGTGCGCGTGGTGCCGCCGCATTCGCCGGTGATGCGCGAAGCGGAACGCCCCGCGGGCGCGGCGCCGCAACCCGGCCGTCCGGGCGGCATGGCGGCCGGCGCGCCCGCGCCCGAACGCGGCCAGCCGAACATGGCGAACGCCCGTGAGCCGGTGCAAGAAGCGCATGGCGTGCCGCATCCGCCGCAGGCCGGGGGCCGCCCGGAAGGCGGTGCGCCGAACGCGCCGGGCCAGGCCGAGGCGCATCAGCCGGTCTGGACGCAGCCGCATGCGCCGATGGCCACGCGCGGTGAACCTGGGAACGGCGCCGGCCGTCCGGCGCAGCCCGAAGCACGCGAAGCGGCGAATGTCCGCGAGCCGCAGGGTCAGCCGCAGCGCGGCTTCGAGCAGGCTCCCGAGGCCAGGCCGCAGGCGCCCCAGCAGGCTCGGGAGGAGTCTCGCCCGCAACCGCAGGCGCAGCCGCGTCCCGAACCGGCGCAGGCGCGCGCGGAATACCACCCGCAGCCGCAACCGCAGCAACGGCCGGAGAACCGTCCGCAACCGGAGCAGCATGCGGAGGCCCGCCCACAGCCGCAGCAACGTGCGGAGCCGCGCCCGCAGCCTCAACCGCACGCGGAACCGCGTCCGGCGCCCCATCCGGATGAGCACGCGAACCGCGGTCACGACGACCACCAGCACGGCTGAGCACGGCCACTGAGCATGGCCACCAAGCGCAAAGGCCCGCGAACCTGAGTTCGCGGGCCTTTTTCATGAGGCGGCCGCCGGTGCCGCCTATATCCAGACGGTGCTGAGCGCGCTCAAACCGCCATCGGCGCCGTCAGCGGTTCGTGATGCCGGTAGCCGACCAGCGAGAAATCGGCGGGCTCGACCTTCTCCAGCCATTCCGGCTCGTACACGCCCGTCTTCGCATACTCGGGCACGCGCTCCGAGATCGCCAGTTGCGGACTTTCGAACGGCTCGCGGCGCAACTGCTCGTTCAGCATGTCGAGCTGGTTCTCGTAGATGTGCGCGTCGCCGATGAAGTACGTGAACCAGCGCGGCGTGTAGCCCGTCAGCCGGGCGACCAGGTACAGCAGCACCGCCCCCTCGGTCAGGTTGAACGGCGTGCCGAGGCCCACATCATTGCTGCGGATATAAAGACACAGCGAAATCTCGCGCTTCGCCGCGTTCGGCAGGAACTGATACAGCAGGTGGCAGGCGGGCAGCGCAATCTCTTCGAGCACAGCCGGATTCCACGCATGAAACAGAATGCGCCGGTCGGCGGGGTTGTGCATGATCGTGTCGAGACACTGGCGCAACTGGTCGATCGCCTTGTAGAGCAGCACCTGCGGGCGCCCGTCCTCGACGAATTCCGCCACGCGCGCATAGCCGCGCGACTGCGCATCGGCAATGCGCGCCGTCGCGCCGGCATCCAGCACCTTGTACGCGGGCCAGCGGCGCCACTGCACGCCGTACACGCCGCCGAGGTCGTCCGGGCCTTCGCGATAGGGATTCGCGAGCCACTGCGCGTTCTCGTTCGCGTTGGCGTCCCAGACCTTGCAGCCGAGCGCGCGGAAGTCGGCCGCGCTGCGCGAGGCGCGCAGAAAGCCGATCAGCTCGCCGACGGCGGACTTGAACGCCAGCTTCTTCGTGGTGACGGCCGGAAAGCCCTGTTGCAGGTCGAAGCGCAGCATCGCGCCGGGCTGGCTGATCGTGCGGATGCCCGTGCGGTTTTCCTGCCAGGTGCCGGTGTCGAGAATCGAGCGGACCAGCTCGAGATACTGTTTCATGCGGGGTTCCTTCGGCGGGCAGGCTCAACGCCCGATTGGCCCGGTTCGGATGGAAAACCCCGATTTTAGCAAGCGCGCGGCGGTCAGGTCGGGCGGCGCGTGTCGCACGCCCCGCCGGCCCCGAACTTACGCCCCGCCCCCCGAAGCCAGTCCTCCCGGATGCGGCGCGAGCGGATCGCTTTCCATATGGCGCATGCCGTGCGCGCATAGCAGCCGGTACAGCGTCACGCGCGAGATGCCGAGCTCCTGCGCCGCGTCGCCAAGACGCCCGCGATGGCGCAGCAGCGCGAGTTCGATGGCCTGGCGCTCGGCCGCCTCGCGCGCCTGCGAGAGGGATACCGGCACCACCTCGACGTAATCGCCGAGTTCGAGGTCGCGCGCCGTGATGGCCCGCCCCTCCGACATCACGATGGCGCGCCGCACGCGATTGATGAGCTCGCGCACATTGCCCGGCCAGCTGTAATTATGGAGCGCCGCGATCGCGTCGGGCGAGAAGCCGCGCAGGCGCCGGCCGCCGTCCTTGCGAAAGCGCTCGAGCATATGGCGCGCGAGCAGTTCGATGTCCTTGCCGCGCGCGCGCAGCGGCGGCTCGTCGATCTGCAGCACGCAAAGCCGGTGATACAGATCCTGGCGGAAGCGCCCTTCCAGCATCGCCGCACGCATGTCGACGTGCGTTGCCGAGATGATGCGCACGTCCACCGGAATCGACTGGTGGCCGCCCAGGCGTTCGATCTTGCCTTCCTGCAGGAAACGCAGCAGGCTTGCCTGGCTTTCCAGCGGCAGATCGCCGATCTCGTCGAGGAACAGCGTGCCGCCGTTGGCCGCCTCCACGCGGCCGACCTTGCGCTGGCTCGCGCCCGTGAACGCGCCGCGCTCGTAGCCGAACAGCTCGGATTGCAGCAGATGCGGGGGGATCGCGCCGCAGTTGATCGGCACGAACGGCGCGGTGCGCCGCGACGAGCGCTCGTGGATCGCGACGGCGGTCAGCTCCTTGCCCGTGCCCGATTCGCCCGAGATGAACACCGGCGCATCGGTCATCGCGACCTTGCGGATCGAGCGGAACAGCGCGAGCATCGCCTCGCACGAGCCCACCATTTCGCCCTCGGTGCCGCCCGTGGTGTCGTTCGAGGCCGGCTCGACGAGCGAAACCATGCCATAGGCATGGCCGATCGAATCGACGATGCGCTCGCCGTTCCACGGCACCGTTACGTAATCGAAACAGTAGTCGCGCACGAGCCGGCGCAGCGTGGCGTCCTTGAGCTGGCCCGTGGTGGTGGCCGCAACCCAGCCGACGTTAGGCAACGTAAGGCAAGGCTCGAACGAGCCGATCTCATTCAGATGGAAATGACTGGAAAGGTCGAGCAGGCCGCCGGCAGGAAGTCCTGCGCGCAGCGCCCGCCGCGCGTCACGTGCGGTGCCGACCACCTCCACCTGCCAGCCGCGCTCGTCGAATCGCTGGTGCAGCACCTTGTCGGGTTCGCGCGTCACGTAAATCAATTGCCGCGTTGCGGATTCCATTATTCAGATCCTCTCGCCAAACACTGCGTTGGAGATTGACGGCACGCACCTGAATGTCCAGACACGCAGCATTAAGCGCCATTTCACCGCATTGATCGGATTGGCGGCGAACAAACATGCTTTTTGCTGACGGCATAACCCCGAGTCGTGGCGTGTGTGTGTCAGTGGCCCTTTTGGCCTTTTTTCTTTTGGGCAGTACGACGTTTTCTGAAGCTTACTATATGCATTGGGCTCGTGGATAGGAAATATGCCCGGCGAATCAATGCGGGCCGGATGGAAAGGCTTCCAGGGCGGGATATTCCCATATCGTCCGAAGAAAATAAATCAGATGTTTCCTTTCTCTTCACGCATCGCCGAATAAGGCGGCATTCCGGAATGTTACGTCTGCGCAATCTGCGGACCCGATTCAGCATTGCTCGTTTCAACACTGAAACATTTTGACGAAAATCGGCCATTCAAATTTCGCAGAAAATATCGCGCATCGAAGCGCATCAACGGTTTGCGGCACATGGCACACGTTTCGCTAAATCTCCGGCACCAGGAGATACGCCATGCGACTCGTCCACCTCAACACCAGACGCCAGTTCAATGCCAGCGCCGCCGCCCTCGCGGCTGCCGCGCTGCTTGCCCTTGCGCCGTCGGTGCACGCGCAATCGTTCGATGCCGGCGCGCAGGTCGCCTCGGCCGCCGCGAAGGTGTTCGCCGATGTCATTCCTGCAACGCCCGACACGTTCGGTGCGCCGTGGGCGATGTCCGCGACGCTGAAGCTGGCCGCGACGCCTGACGACGACGACGCGGGCGCCGCAAGCGGCCCGCTCGCCGCCGACCCGTCGCCGGAAGACGACGACAGCGTGGTGGCCGGCATCGGCGCGCTGGACGACCAGACGCTGTCGCGCCAGCGCGGCGGCGCCGTCGGCATGGTGATGGTGGCCGCCACGCCGCAGCTGATGCACGGCGGCAACAACGTCACCTTGTGGGACGAAATCGCGCCGCCCGCCCCCATGCCGATCCCGGTCGACGGTTCGGCCGCCCAGGGCAATGTGGCCAGTTACACGAGGAAGTAATCCGATCGAGAAAGCAACCCGCGCCGCCCGGGCGGCGCGGTGTCCGGCGCGGCGCACAGCGGTGCGCCCCGGACTGCAGGAGACCAACATGTCAGCACGCATCACCACGCCAGCCGCGGGCCGGCGTTCAGCAAGGATCGCCGCGGTGCTCTGCGGCTGCCTTGCAGCAGGTGTAACGGCGGTGGCCATGGCGCAGCAGGTCACGAATCCGGGCGACATCATCGTCGAGCGCGATGTCACGCCGCGCGGCGCCTTCGACAGCGTGCCGAGGAGCCAGGATCCGGTGCTCGTGCGGGCGACCACGTTCCCGGCCAACACGTTCAACCCGACCATGGCCGCCGTCGTCTCCGACGCGGAACTCACGAGCGCTCACGGTTCGACCGGCGTCGTCGCGAGCAACACGGCCGGCGCCACGGCCGCCAGCATGCAGGTGCTCACCGGCGTCCTGAGCGGCCGGGAAAGCGGCAACAACATGGCGATGGGCGCGGGCGTCCAGGCCGGCGGCATGGGCGGCTCGATCACGTCCGCCGTGACCGGCGCGCTGGCGCCGATCTCGGCCGCCCTCGGAGCCGTGAAATGAACGGCCGCCGGCTTCTTCCGGCCGCGCTCGCCGCCGCCCTGCTCGCCGGCGCGGGCGCCGCGCAAGCCCAGGGTGTCGTCACCGCCAATGCGGTGATCGGCGCGGACGCGGCAACCGGCACGGTCGGCGCGGTCACCGTCAACGAGGCGGCGGGCCTGAACAACGCGCAGTCCAACCAGATGACCATCACGAGCGGAAGCTCAATCATGGTCAACGGCATCAGCAGCGAACAGACCGCGAGCGCGCGGGCACGCGTGCCGGTCGCGACCGCGAGCATCGGCCAGGGCGCCTTTGCGAACGCGTCGGGCGCGGTTCTCGTGAACCAGGCTGCGGGCGCAGGAAATACCCAAAGCAACAGTGCCCGAATCGGCACTGCTGTGATCGGTGTTGAAACTGTCTCGGACGGGGATCTGTCTGCGACAGCTGCAACGAACGGTGGTCCGGGCCGATCGGCCGAGTCCAGTGGCATTCGTGAAGCGAGTATCGGCAGTACGGCGTTCAGGAATGCGACTGGTCTCGTGCAGGTGAACCAGACCGTCGGAGCCGGTAATGCTACGGCGAACAGTTTTGTGCTCCGTCCCCCGGCGGGCACTCTTTTCTAACTGACCAATCAGTATCGGAGCGACATCATGAAGCGCACTCTCATTGCTGCGGCAGTTCTCGCGGTATCGTCGGGCAGCGTCTTCGCCCATAGCTGGGCGGACCCGTTCATCTACAACGCAACCGGCGTCACCCAGGGCGCCGAACTCTGGGGCGGCGTTCTGCTGTATGGCTGCGTCGGCGTGTCGAGCACCACCGGCGCCGTCGTCAACAACACGCAGAACGTCAACCTCGGCTCGGACGGCGTCACGCTGACGCCGAACCTGCCGACGGGCTCCTATCAGACCGGCTCGACGACCACCTTCACGCACAACACGACGAACACGGCCAACATCGGCGGCACGGCATCGGGCTCGCTCACGACGACGAGCTACCATGCATCGGCCGGCGCGCAAGGCTTCGAAGCAACGTCGGGCTATGCCTATGGCAACCAGTCGGCGTTCGCAGCCGGCGGCGGCTACGAATATAGCCAGCAGAGCGCGGGCATCGGCGGCTACTTCTACAACACGAACCAGAGCCAGGGCGGCCACCTCTCCGCGGGCGGCCACGCCGGCGGCTCGTATGGCTCGTATCACTATGGCAACCCGTTCTTCGGCAACAGCGGCGGTGGCGGCTACGTCCAGGGCGGCCTCTCGGCCGGCTACAACGAGTCCAGCTATGCCAAGGGCTCGGGCGTAGGCGGCTACTTCGAAGGCACGGAAGGCTCGGGCCAGGGCGCGGTGTGGGGTGCCCAGGCGAACGAGGGCTCGGGCTACCAGGCCTTCGGCGAGCAGTCGAGCGGCTATAGCGTGAACGGTTCGGTCAACTCGGGCTCGGTCAACGCCCAGTGGAGCGTGAAGTCGCATGACGACACCACCAGCACGACGACGGTGGGCGCGGTCACGACGCACTACAACGGCATCCCGACCGGCTCGCTCAACGCGAACATCGGCGACGGCAGCTCGGGTGCCATGGGCGTGTCGGGTAACGTCGGCATCAACATCACGGAAGGCGTGGACAACGCGCAAAGCAACGATGCGTCGCTGGCCATGATCGATGCGGGCAGCGTGTTCGGCAATGCCCAGGTCTTCAACAATCAGTCGACCTCGGGCGACGCGTCGATCAACAACTTCAACGTCAACGCGTCCATCGGCAGCAACGCGCTCGCCGGCGCAACCGGCAACATCGGCGTGAACGTCGCCGCCGGCGTGGGCAACGCGCAGAACAACAGCCTCGCCGCCGCCAGCAGCACCGACACGAAGGCCCCGAGCGGCGCTGCCATGGTCGCCACCGACCAGAACAACCAGACGGCCAGCATGAACTTCAACGGCTCGTTCGGCGGCACCGCCTCGATGGCCGCGAATGCGCTCGCCGGCGCCAGCGGCAACATCGGCGTGAACATCGCCGGCGGCGCGGGCAACGTCCAGCACAACGGCCTTGCCATCGCTGCTCTGACCATCTCGAAGTAACCGCCTGGCGCAGTACGCGCGCCGGCTGCCACTGCAGCAGCCGGCGCGTTTCCCGTAGCAACAACCTGCGTGGGACCGGAGCAGGCATAAAAAGCCGACTCCGGATCGACAGGAGACCACCATGCCCGGGCTCGACCGGTTCCCGGCGTCGAAAGCTTGCGTCGTTGCGCTCGCAGCTTGTGTTTTGTGTGCGCAAGCCCACGCACAGTCGACGCTCGATGCGACTAACCTCATTGGCGTGCCGGTGAAGTTGCCGATTCGCTCGATGAAGGACATTCGCTACAGCGGCATCATCACCCAGCAGTTCGACTACAGCTGTGGCGCCGCTGCACTCGCGACACTTCTCAAGGACGGCTACGACATCGATATTCCGGAGGTCGAACTGATTCGCCGGATGATGGTGTACTCGACGCCCGAGGTGGTCGTGAAGAACGGCTTTTCGATGCTCGACATGAAGAAGTTCGTGGAAACGATCGGCCTGCGCGGACGTGGTTTTCGCGTCAACACCGACGCGCTCTATCACTTGCAGATTCCCGTGCTCGTCCTCATGAACATCGACGGCTACGAGCATTTCGTGATCGTGAAGCATGCCGAAGAAGGCCGCGTGTTCATTGCGGATCCGGCGCTCGGCAATCGCATCGTCGCCGAGGACGATTTCGCGAAGACCTGGAACGGCCTCGTCTTCGCGGTGCTCGGCAAACCCTTCAGGGAGGATTCTCCGTTACTGCAGAACAACCAGTCGCTCGCACTCAAGCTGCGCGCCAACGCCCTGGCGAACGGTATGGCGGCGACACCCTTTGTCGATTACGGCCTCGAAAAGGCCGTAATGTTCTGATGTAGTGATCCAGCCATGAACTGCAAGCTCTCAAAGTATGGCGTCACGGCAGCGCTCGTCGCGCTCGCCTGCAGCCATGCGAGCGGTGCGCCTGTCGCCGGAGGCATCGAAGCCCAGACGTTGCCTGCCTTTCTCTCGGTCGGCGCCGCCGCGCAGCAGCAGAACATTCAGTGCCAGCCCGTCGACGACGACGTGCTCTCCCATCAGACCGGCAAGTATGCCGGCAGCAACATGATTTCCGGGTTCGTTCTGAGCCTGCTTTCCGAATGGCAATTGCCGAATGGCGCGACGGCAGTCGCGCAAGGCGCACTCAGCGTCACCCAAAGCGTCACCAACCAGTTGACGGCCCAGATCCAGACGTCGGCCAGCGTCACGGGCGGCAACAATTCGCATAACACCGGCGCCAATCCGAATGCCGTCGCCACGGGCGGTCAGAACGTGGCCGTCAACGGGATATCGCAGATCACGCAGGTTGCCGGCAACAGCAATAGCGGCAGCAACGGCGCCACCATCGACTACAGCAGTTCGCTGCCGCAGCTCACGGGCGCCAACAACCAGACGAGCGCGTTCGCCTCGAATGCGAGCGGCAGTGTCACGGCCGGCATCTCGTTCGCGAATAACAGCATCAACCTCTCGTTGCAGACGCCCGCCGGCATCGCGACGCAGAGCGTCGTGCCGAGCAACGCCCAGCAGGCCGGCGCCATTGCCCAGTTGCTCCAGATCGCAGGCAATAACCAGCAGGTCGCCAATCGGCTGGCGCTGACTCTGCAGACGCAGCAGATGAGCTCCGCCATGATCCGGCAGTCCGGCTTACTACAGGCACTGCGCATTAGCCACTAACGAGGAGGCACCGTCGCGGGCGGGGGGCCCGCGGGCAGTACGGCAAGAGACAGAGAAGCATTGCTGTAAGCGGGCGCGAGACCGCAAAGCGCGGCAAAGCGCCCGTCTGCAAACCCGGGGGGAAACAAGAATGAACACGATGTCCAGGACGGGCTGGCCGCGCCTCAGGCTCGCGGCCATACCCGCAGCTGCCATGTTGTTCGCCTTTGCGCAGTCGGCACACGCACAGGCGCTTCAAGACCAATCGCTCGACGACCGCCTCAACACGCTGATGCGCGTGGTCGACGAGCAGCAAAAGCAGATCCAGTCACTCGAACGCCAGGTCACGAACCTGGAGATGCAGCAGCGCGGCCGCGGCCTGCCCGGCGCGGGCGCGCCCGACGCCGCTTCCGATACTGCGGTCGCGGAACAGCCCGGCGCGGACGGCCTGCCCGTCCCGTTGCCGCCGCTCGCCCAGGCGATGCCCGGCGCCACCGCGCCGGGTTCGCTCACCGGCACGGCTACGGGCGTTCCCGTCAATCCGCCCTCGCCCGACAGCGGCCCGACCACCGGCGCGACCGGCAGTTCGGCCGCAAGCGGCCCGCAGCAGGGCGCGCCGGTTGGGGTCAATCCGGCGAATCCTGCGAACGCGGCCAATCCGGCGAACGCGACAAATGCGGCGAGTCCGACGGTCGGCACGACGCAGCAGAGCGAGCAGCCCACCCGCACCGCCTCCGAGCAAGCCGTCGCGGAGCGCCAGGAAGCCCCGCTCTTCGACCACAAGCTCACGCTCGACTGGGGTATCAGCGACACGTACTACGACCGTCGCCAGCTGCAGCTTTCGGGCTTCCTCGCGCTCGACGCGATCTTCCTCGGCAACATCAACCTCGGCGAGACCAAGTCTCACCAGCTGATGGCCGACCTCGACGTGCGCTACGGTCTCACCGACCGCATCAGCGTCGACGTCGACGTGCCCTACATCTACCGGCACAGCACGTTCATCGTGGGCGGCGCGGGCGGTGCGGCGAGCACGCTTTCCGACGCCTCGGCCAATTCGAGCGACATCGGCGACGTGAACTTCGGGATCTACTACCAGTTCCTGAAGGAAACCAACGATATCCCCGACGTGGTCGGCAGCCTGCGCGTGAAGTCCGACACCGGCAGCTCGCCGTTCGGCATCAAGCTGGAGCAGATCTCGGGCGACAACACGAACCTCGTGGCGCCGACGCGGCTGCCCACCGGCACCGGCTTCTGGAACGTCACGGCCGGCTTGTCCGTGCTGAAGACCTACGACCCGGTCGTGCTGTTCGGCAGCTTCTCGTACACGTACAACATCTCGCGCTCGTTCGCCGATATCTCGTCGGTGGTCGGGCAGACCGAGCCGGCCGACGTGAAGCTCGGCGACATCATCCAGTTCGGCGGCGGCGTCGCGCTCGCGTTCTCCGACAAGGACTCGGCCAGCATCTCGTACACGATGGCCATCGAGCCGCAGTCGCAGACCAAGGCGCCGGGCGGCAGCTGGACCGGCGTGCCGGGCAGCGAAACCACGGCCTCCGTGCTGAATTTCGGCCTGAATCACGTCGTCAACAAGCACCTGACGATCAACGGCGCGGTCGCCGTGGGCCTCACGCCCGACGCACCGAACTTCGTCGTCGGCGTGCGTTTCCCCTACACCTTCTGACGAACACGAGGTCGATCGTGCGCGAAACTTCTCACCTGAGCGCCACCGTGACGCCGTTCGCCGGGGCGGGCCAGCGGCCCGCCGTCGTGCCGCCGCCGCAACCGGGGCGGCCGCTCGACGAAGCCGACGAAACCGCCGTGGGCAGCGTGACGGAAACCGAACGCATCCTCGTCTACGTCGCCCGCACGCCGGACCCGGCGCTCACGGCCTACCTGAAGAGCCGCGGCTGGGATCTCGCCACGGCGCGCACGGCTCACGAGGCCTCGCGGCTCGTGAAGCCGGAGTCCGCCTGCGCCGGCATCGTCGATCTGACCGGCTTCGCGTCGCGCGATCTCGCCGCGCTCGAAGCGGTGCTGCGACTGCAGCAGGTCGGCTGGATCGCACTCACCGATGCAACGCGTCTCACCGATCCCGAAGTGCGGCGGCTGATCCGCCACTACTGCTTCGACTACGTCCATCTGCCGGTCACGAATGCGACGCTCGACTATCTCGTCGGCCACGCGTTCGGCATGGTGTCGCTGTGCGATCTCGACGCGCCCGGGGCCGTCGCGGCGGCGAGCCACGACGAAGACGAAATGGTCGGCACCTGCGAAGCGATGCAGCAGCTTTTCCGCACGATCCGCAAGGTCGCGAACACCGACGCAACGGTGTTCATCTCCGGCGAGTCGGGCACCGGCAAGGAGCTGACCGCGCTCGCGATCCACGAGCGCTCGCCGAGGCGCAAGGCGCCGTTCGTGCCGATCAACTGCGGCGCGATCCCGCATCATCTTCTGCAATCCGAACTGTTCGGCTACGAGCGCGGCGCGTTCACGGGCGCCAACCAGCGCAAGATCGGGCGCGTGGAGGCGGCCAACGGCGGCACGCTGTTCCTCGACGAAATCGGCGACCTGCCGATGGAAAGCCAGGCGAGCCTGCTGCGCTTCCTGCAGGAAGGCAAGATCGAACGCCTGGGCGGCCGCGAGCAGATTCCGGTGGACGTGCGCATCATCTCGGCCACCCACGTCGATCTCGAAGCCGCGATGCGCGACGGACGCTTCCGTGCCGACCTGTTCCACCGCCTGTGCGTGCTGCGCGTGGACGAGCCGCCGCTGCGCGCGCGTGGTAAGGATATCGAAATACTTGCGCATCATGTGCTGCACAAGTTCAAGATGGACAGCGCCCGCAAGATTCGCGGCTTCACGCCCGATGCGATCGAGGCCATGTACAACTACAACTGGCCGGGCAACGTGCGCGAGCTCATCAACCGCGTGCGGCGCGCCATCGTGATGGCCGAAAGCAAGCTGCTCTCCGCCGAGGATCTCGACCTCGCGCAATTTACCGAGCAGGAGACGGTGACGCTCGCCCAGGCGCGCGAATCCGCCGAGAAGCGCGCGATCGAAGCGGCCCTGCTGCGCCACCGCCACCGCCTCACCGAGGCGGCCGCGGACCTCGGCATCTCGCGCGTGACGCTCTACCGCCTGATGGGCACGCATGGCCTGCGCGACGAAAAAACGATTT
The DNA here is from genome assembly GCF_000684975.1 of Paraburkholderia acidipaludis NBRC 101816. Lineage (GTDB taxonomy): Bacteria > Pseudomonadota > Gammaproteobacteria > Burkholderiales > Burkholderiaceae > Paraburkholderia > Paraburkholderia acidipaludis. Next base: position 119,959 of record NZ_BAXZ01000010.1, read on the forward strand.
TCGCAGGCGAGGCGGAGAACCAGCCCGAGCCGCCGGCGGAAAACGAGGAATGAGGGGAGTGCCGGGAGTGAGGGGGAACGCCGTCGGGTAGAATCGCAGGGTACGCCCTACTTCGACTAACTACCTCGACTGACTCGATGACGACGCTCACCCTGATCGTCGCGCGCGCGCGCAACGGCGTGATCGGCCGCGACAACGAACTGCCCTGGCGCTTGCCCGAAGACCTGGCCTTCTTCAAGCGCACGACGATGGGCGCCCCCATTGTGATGGGCCGCAAGACTCACGAATCGATCGGCCGCGCCCTGCCGGGGCGCCGCAATATCGTCGTGACGCGCAACGCCACGAAGCGCTTCCCGGGCTGCGACACGGCCACGAGCCTCGAAGAGGCGCTCGCGCTCGCGGCACAGGATCAGGCGCCCGAGGCATTCCTGATTGGCGGCGCCCAGCTTTATGCCGAAGGGCTCGCGCTCGCGCACAAGCTCGTGGTGACCGAAATCGCCATCGACTTCGAGGGCGACGCCCACTTCCCCGCCCCCGATCCCGCGCACTGGCGCGAAACCTCGCGCCAGTCGCTGCACGCGAACCCGCCGAACAACTTCGACTTCGCGTTCGTGACGTACGAACGGCGCGACTGAAGGCCTTACTGCCCCGCCACCGTCATGCGCTCGATGAGCACCGAGCCGGTCTGCCGCGTACCGCGCGCGAGCGTGTCGGCGCCCACGGCGACGATGTGGCGGAACATCTCCTGCAGCGTCGAGGCCACCGTGATCTCTTCCACCGGGTACTGGATCTTGCCGTTCTCCACCCAGAAGCCCGACGCGCCGCGCGAATAGTCGCCCGTCACGAAGTTCACGCCCTGCCCCATCAGCTCGGTCAGCAAGAGACCCGTGCCGAGCTTCTTCAGCATCGCCTCGAAGTCGTCGCCCGGTTGCGTGAGCGAGCTCTTCAGCTGGAGATTGTGCGAACCGCCCGCGTTGCCGGTCGTCTGCATGCCGAGCTTGCGCGCCGAATACGACGAGAGGAAATAGCCCTGCACCACACCGTCCTTCACGACCTCGCGGCGGTGCGTGCGCACGCCCTCTTCGTCGAACGGCGCGCTGCCCGCCGCGCGCGGCACGTGAGGGTCCTCCACGATCTGGATATGCGGTGCGAATACCGGCTTGCCGAGGCTGTCCACGAGGAACGAGGTCTTGCGGTAGAGCGCGCCGCCGCTCGTCGCCTGCACGAACGCGCCGAGAATGCCCGCCGCGAGCGGCGCCTCGAACAGCACCGGCACCTTGCGCGTGTCGAGCCCGCGCGCATGAAGCCGCGACAGCGCCCGCTCGGCCGCATAGCGGCCCACGGCCTCGGGCGAAGCCAGCTCGCTCGCGCTGCGCCGCGACGTGTACCAGTCGTCGCGCTGCATGTTGCGGCCTTCGCCCGCGATCGGCGCGCACGAGATGTAGTGGCGCGAATACGGATAACCGTGCAGGAAGCCGCCGCTCGTGGCCAGCACGAACTGCGAATGCTGCGCGGAGACGCTCGCGCCTTCCGAGTTCTTCACGCGCGGGTCGGTGGCGAACGCGGCGTCCTCGGCGCGGCGGGCGATCTCGACAGCCTCCTCGGCAGAGAGATTCCACGGGTGGTAGAGGTCGAGGTCGCGCGGCGCCGTTTCGAGCAGGTCGCGCTCGGCGAGTCCCGCGCAGTCGTCGTCGGCCGTGAAGCGCGCGATGTTGTACGCGGCCGCCACGGTGTCCTTGAGCGCCTGCGCCGAGAAGTCCGAGGTGCTGGCATTGCCGCGCTTGTTGCCGATATAGACGGTCACGCCGACCATCTTGTCGCGGTTGTGCTCGATGGTCTCGACTTCGCCGCGCCGCACGGACACGGAAAGCCCGTCGCCCTCGGAGATTTCCGTTGCCGCGTCGCTCGCGCCGAGCGCCTTCGCGTGCCGGAGGATGTCCGAGGCGATCTCTTTCAGTTCGTCCTGGGTATGCGGGAAAAAGCGTTGCCGGGCTTCGATATCTGCTGCCATTGTCGTTACGGTCCGGTTCCGGGCCGCCTGGGCCCGATGGTGTTCACTGATCGTGTGTCGGGAAATTCGCCTCATGGGCGCATCCCGCGATCATAGCAAGGTATCGGGCCCCGCACCGAGGCGGGTTTTCGCGTGCATCCCGCGATGCCCGGCGCCGTCGCGCCCGCAAGCTACAATATCGCCCATGAAACGCAAAACCCGCATTCAACCCATTCACGACGACTCGTCCGATCAGGACGACAACGGCTACGATCGTCCCAGCAAGTCGCAGCTCAAGCGCGAAATGACGGCGCTCCAGGAACTGGGCACCGCCCTCGTCGAACTGCCGAAAGACGCGCTCAAGCGCATGCCGATGACCGAAGACCTCGCGGACGCCGTCCACGAAGCGCGCCGCATCACCGACCACGAAGGCAAGCGCCGCCAGCTCCAGTACGTGGGCCGCATGATGCGCGGCCTGAACGAGGCCGAAGTCGCCGCGCTGCGCACGGCGCTCGAAGAACACCGCGGCGTGAACCGGGCCGCCACGGCGCGCCTGCACTGGATCGAACGCACGCGCGAAAAGCTGCTCGCCGAAGACGCCGCGCTCACCGAGTTCATTCGCCAGCACCCCGCCGCCGACCCGCAGGAAGGCCGCACGCTGATCCGCAACGCGCGGCGCGAGCAGGAGCAGGGCCGGCCGCCCCGGTACTTCCGCGAACTGTTCCAGTGGATCAAGACCGCGAGCGGCAGCCCGGACGAGGCCAGCGACACGGCCGATGGCGGGGACGAGGAGCGCGACGATGACGAAGCCTGAGCGTAGCCATCCTGACGAACTGCTGATCGGCCTGGTATCGGTGAGCGACCGCGCGACGGCGGGCGTGTATGAGGACAAGGGCATTCCGTCGCTGACGGAATGGCTCGGCATGGCGCTGAAGTCGCCCTGGCGCGCGGAAACGCGCCTGATCCACGACGACGCGGCCACGATCTCCGCGACCCTCACGGCGCTCGTGGACGGCCTGGGCTGCGACCTCGTGCTGACCACGGGCGGCACCGGGCCGGCGCGCCGCGACGTGACGCCCGAGGCGACGCTCGCGGTGGCAACGAAGGCAATGCCGGGCTTCGGCGAGCAGATGCGCCAGATCAGCCTGAACTTCGTGCCGACGGCGATCCTCTCGCGCCAGATCGCGGTGATCCGCGAAACCGCCGATCACGCGGCGCTGATCATCAACCTGCCGGGCCAGCCGAAGTCGATCCGGGAGACGCTCGAAGGCCTGCGCGACGAGACCGGCGCCGTGAAGGTGCCGGGCATCTTCGCGGCGGTGCCGTACTGCATCGACCTGATCGGCGGGCCGTACATCGAAACCGATCCGAACGTCGTGACGGCGTTCCGGCCGAAAAGCGCGCAACGCCCGCCGCGCGCGTAATTTGCCCCTCGCAGCGAGGCAACCGAACTTATTGAGCCGCCCCGCTTGCCCCACCGGCACTCGCCTCTGCCGGCGCCTGGCTCGCGCTGGGCACGAGAAAATGCTCGCGATAGTACTTGAGCTCGTCGATCGACTCGTGGATATCGGCCAGCGCCGTGTGCATCGCGCGCTTCTGGAAGCCCTTGTAGATAGCCGGCTGCCAGCGGCGGCAGAGCTCCTTGAGCGTGCTGACGTCGAGGTTGCGGTAGTGGAAGAAGCGCTCGAGCGTCGGCATCCAGCGCGCCATGAAGCGGCGGTCCTGGCAGATCGAGTTGCCGCACATCGGCGACTTGCCCGGCGGCACGTACTGCGAAAGAAACGCGAGAATCTGCTCGGCGGCGCTTTCCTCGGTCACCGTCGAGGCGCGCACGCGCTCGGTGAGGCCCGAGCGGCCGTGCGTGTTGCGGTTCCACTCGTCCATGCGGTCGAGCGCGGCTTCGGTCTGATGAATGGCGAGCACCGGGCCTTCAATCACCTTGTCGAGCGTCGAATTCGTCACCACCACGGCGATTTCGATGATCCGGTCGGTGTCGGGGTCGAGCCCCGTCATCTCCATGTCGAGCCAGATCAGGTTCATGTCGGTACGTTCGAGCGGCGCCTGGCCGGCCGTCGTGGCGGAGGTCGTGTCAGTCATGGAAGGCAATCCGGAAAACGGTGAGGACGCGGCGGCCAGGCGCGATGGACGCTGCGACGCAGCGAGCTTGCAGTCGCCCAGCCGGCAAGAACATATAATTGTCGCATAGATACCACGGACCCCACGGATGGCTAATTTGTCCCCCGCGCTGACCTTCAGCGCCCTTTTCGTCTTCGCCGTGCTCGCCATGGCGGCGACCAAGCTCTGGCTCGCCACGCGCCAAACGCGCTTCGTCGCGGCTCACCGCGGCGCCGTGCCCGCCCGGTTCGCCGCCACCATCCCGCTCGCGGCCCACCAGCGCGCCGCCGACTACACCGTCGCGCGCACGCGCCTCGGCATGCTCGAGATCGTGCTCTCCGCCGTCGTGCTGATCGCGCTCACGCTGCTGGGCGGCGTGCAGGCGCTCGATCTCGGGATTTCGGATTGGCTCGGGCGCGACTATGTCGGACAGATCGCGTTGATCGGGGCCGTGCTCGCCATCAGCGGCGCCGTGGAGCTGCCGCTCGACTACTACCGTCAGTTCGTGATCGAAGAGCGTTTCGGCTTCAATCGCATGACGAAGCGCATCTTCGTCATGGATCGCTTCAAGGGCCTCGTGATCGGCGCAGCCTTCGGCATCCCGCTGCTGTTCGTCGTGCTGTGGCTCATGAGGCAGGCCGGCAGCCTCTGGTGGCTGTGGACCTGGGCCGTGTGGGTGGCGTTCCAGATGCTCGTGCTGGTGCTCTACCCCACCTTCATCGCGCCGCTCTTCAACAAGTTCGAGCCGCTCAAGGACGAGGCGCTGCGCTCGCGCATCGAGGCGCTCATGCAGCGCTGCGGCTTCGCGGCCAAGGGACTCTTCGTGATGGACGGCAGCCGCCGCTCCGCGCACGGCAACGCCTACTTCACGGGCTTCGGCGCGGCCAAGCGCATCGTGTTCTTCGACACGCTGCTTGCGCGCCTCTCGGGCAGCGAGATCGAGGCCGTGCTCGCGCACGAGCTGGGCCACTTCAAGCGGCGCCACGTCATCAAGCGCATGCTCGTGACCTTCGCGATCAGCCTCGCGCTGCTCGCGCTGCTGGGCTGGCTCTCGCAGCGCATCTGGTTCTACGAAGGCCTCGGCGTGCGGCCGTCGCTGCTCGGCGGCAACGAAGGGCTCGCGCTCGTGCTGTTCTTCCTCGCCGTGCCGGTGTTCCTGTTCTTCGTGACGCCCCTGGGCAGCCTCAGCTCGCGCAAGCACGAGTTCGAGGCCGACGCCTTCGCCGCGACCCAGACCGACGCGCAGCAGCTCGTCAACGCGCTCGTGAAGCTGTACGAAGACAACGCCTCGACGCTTACGCCAGATCCGCTCTATACCGCGTTCTACTACTCGCATCCGCCCGCTTCGGAACGGATCGACCGACTGCTCGCGCACGCATGAGCCGGCGCGGACCAAAAGCCGCCGGGCGAGGCGGGCAAGGGGGGGCGGCTGGTGCCACTGGAGCCACCAGAGCCACGGCAAGCGGGACGCTGCACGGCGTGGTGATCGCGGCGCACGGCCGCCACTACCTCGTCGCGCCCGAAGGCGGCGGCGCGCCGCTGCAGTGCTTCCCGCGCGGCAAGAAAAGCGAGGTGGCGGTGGGCGACCGGGTCGAATATCAGCAGAGCTCGGCCGACCAGGGCGTGATCGTGGCGATCGGCGAGCGGCGCAACCTGCTCTATCGCTCCGACCAGTTCAAATCGAAACTCTTCGCCGCGAATCTCGACCAGTTGCTGATCGTGCTCGCCACCGAGCCGCATTTCAGCGAGGACCTGCTCGGCCGCGCGCTCATCGCCGCCGAGGCCAACGGCCTCAAGCCGCTGATCGTGCTGAACAAGATCGACGTGGCAGCCGCGCTGCCGCTCGCGCGCGCGCGGCTCGAACGCTACCGGGCGCTCGACTACACGGTGCTCGAACTCTCCGTGAAGGGCCAGCCCGAAGCGGCGCGCGCGGCACTCGCGGAGCATCTGCGCGGCCACGCGACAATCTTGCTCGGCCAGTCCGGCATGGGCAAATCGACGCTCGTAAACCTGCTCGTGCCCGACGCCGAAGCGGCCACGCGCGAGATATCGACGGCGCTCAACAGCGGCCGCCATACCACGACGTTCACGCGCCTCTATATGCTGCCGGACGACGGCACGGATGGCACGGATGGCACGTCTTCAGGCGGCGCGCTGATCGATTCGCCGGGCTTTCAGGAGTTCGGCCTCTACCACCTTACCGAAGGCACGCTCGAACGCGCGCTACCCGAGTTCCGCCCGCTGCTTGCGCACTGCCGCTTCTACAACTGTCATCACCTGCACGAGCCGGGCTGCGCGATTCTGGAGGCGGTCGAGGACGGGCGCATTGCACCGGAGCGCCACGCGCTCTATACACAGCTCATGCACGAGATCAGTCAGATCGTGCGTTAGAGGGGCGCCTACACCATGCTCAGGCTCGTGCGCGCCCCGAATCTGCTGATTGCCCAGCACTGGATGAACATACTCGCGACCGCGGGCGTGCCGTGCGAGCTGCACAACCGCTACCTGAGCGGCGCGATGGGCGAGATTCCCGCGGAGCAGTGCGCCCCCGAACTGTGGCTCGTGGACGAGCGCGACGAAAAACTCGCGCTGCGCCTCATCGACGAGGCGAAACGCGGGCCGCCCGCCGGCGCGCCGTCATGGCGTTGCCCCGCTTGCGGAGAAACGCTGGAAGCGCAGTTCACGATCTGCTGGCAGTGCGGGCGAGAGCGTGACATCCGCGACGAATGACGCAACCCGCATTGCAGCAAGCGCGTGGAATGCAAACGGCCCGCTCATCGAAGCGGGCCGTTTTGCGTGAGGACGCGGTATCGGGAAGCGCGCCGGCGGATCGGAACGGATCAGAACCAGACGGCGATCGTGAGCATGAGCAGCAGGATCATCCACAGGATCACGGCGCGCCATACGAGCCCCACGGCCGACTGCAGCGTGCGCGGCGTGCAGTCGTCGCCGACCGTGTACGGGCCGCCTTCGCCCGGCGTGGTGGCGAGCGCGTCGAGGCTCGACTGCTCGGCGAGCGGGCCCGAGAGCCGCGCGCCCAGCGCGCCGCTGCCGGCCGCGAGCAGCACGCCTTCGTTGGTATCGGGCCACTGGTTCGCGTGGTTGCGCCAGGCGTAGATCGCATCCTCGAAATTGCCGACGATCGCGAAGCCGAGCGAGGTGAGCCGGGCCGGCACCCAGTCGATCACGAAGAACACGTGCTGCGCGAAGTTCGAGAACAATTCGCTGCGCTCGTCGGCCGGACGCGACCACTCGCGCGCGAGATATTCGGAGATACGGTACAGCACGGCGCCAGCCGGGCCGATCGGCACGAGAAACCAGAAGAACACGCCGAACACGTGCCGGTGCGACGCCACCACGGCATGGATCAGCGTGTGGCGCACGATCTCGCTCACGGGCATGTCCACGGTGTCCATGCCGGTCCACTCCTGCAGGATTTCGCGTGCGCGGGGCACGTCGTCGTTGTTGAGCGCCAGATGGATGTCGGTGAAGTAGTGGCTGAACTGCCGGAAACCGAGCGTGAAGTACACCACCACGACGTTCCAGAGGAACGCCAGCACGAAGCTGATGTGGTAGAGCACGTAGTACACGAGAGCCGTGCCGAGCGTCCACGGCAGCACGACGACAAGCCAGGCGATGACGCCGTGCTTCTTCTTGCCGGCGTCGAAGCCGTGCGCGGCCCATTCCGCATTGAGACGCACGAGCCCCATCACCGGGTTGTTCGGCGAAAGCGCCCGCACCTGTTCGATGACGAGAGCCAGCAATACGGAGAAGAAGGTCATGCGACGCGCCGTGCGATGCTTGTTGAGGAAAATTGTTGCAAAGATATCACAGGGCCAGATGTGCCTGAGTGCCTGGCCGCAAACGCACAACACTCACGCATCCGGGAGTCCGGAGTGCTTGCCTTCCGGAATCGCCGTCAGGCCAGCAGGAAGCGATAGAAGTTGCGCAGCATGCCTGCGGTCGCGCCCCAGATGAAATGCGCACCGCCCACGCCCTCCTCGCCCTCCGCCGGATACGGCATCGCGAAGAAGCGCCGCTCGCCGCCTTCCCAACGCAGCACCCGCACCTGATGATGAGCCGGATTCATGAGGAAGCTGAGCGGCACCTCGAAGATCTCGGCCACTTCGAGCGTGTCGGCATGGACATTGAACGGCTCGTGTACGAGCCCCACCACGGGTGTTACGCGAAAGCCCGTACCGGTCAGATAGTCGGGCAGGGCACCCAGCACCTCGACGCGCGCCGGGTCCAGATGCACTTCCTCGTGCGCCTCGCGCAGCGCGGCGGCAACAGGCGTGGCGTCTGAGGGCTCGCGGCTGCCGCCGGGGAAACTCACCTGCCCCGCGTGGTTGCTGAGATGGTCGGCACGCTGCGTGAGCAGTACGGTCAGGCCCGACTGGCGCATGACGAGCGGCACCAGGACCGCGGCCTCGCGCGGATCGCGCATTTCGGTGATGCGGGCTTCCTGAGGCTCGGGATCCCACGGCAGGCGCTGTTCGAAACGCGCGCGCAGGCCCTCGGGCGTGAGCCGCCCGGCGGCAACCGGCGGCAGGTGGGCGCCTGTCGATTCGATCGGCAAGCTCTCGGGTTCAAATGCTGGACGTCTCAACGGATCTCTCGAATCACTGCCAGGCGGATATTTTGCGTCCAAAACAAAAAAAGCACCCCGGAGGGTGCTTTTTTCTTACAGCTTTTACGCCTGCTCGCCCGGAGCCGCTGCGCGGTCTTTCGACACCAGCTTTTCCTTGATACGAGCCTTCTTGCCCGACAGGTTGCGCAGGTAGTAGAGCTTCGCGCGACGGACGTCACCGCGACGCTTCACGACGATGCTGGCGAGCAGCGGCGAGTACGTCTGGAACGTACGCTCCACGCCTTCACCCGACGAGATCTTGCGCACGATGAACGACGAGTTCAGACCGCGGTTACGCTTTGCGATCACGACGCCTTCGTATGCCTGAACGCGCTTGCGGTTGCCTTCAACCACGTTCACATTGACGATCACCGTATCGCCGGGGGCGAATTCGGGGATGGTCTTCTCGCCCAGCACGCGCTGGATTTCTTCCTGTTCGAGTTTTTCGATCAGATTCATGGACTAACTCCGTAAGCCATCATGTCGGCGTTCGTACCTGTGCCGGATTCCGGTGGAATCGCTGCAACTACGGCCCCGATAGAGGATGGATTCACAACTGGCGCCGTTCACGCATGAAGCGGCACCGCCTTGGGCGCCTCGCGGCGCACCCGCCCGAAACCTTACGCTTCGTCCGGACCCTTCGCGAGACTAGTCAGCCATACCTCGTCGGCACGGCTCAACATTCTGTTCTTCCTGGCCCGCTCGATCAGATCGGGCCGCTTGCTCCACGTATTGCGCAGCGCCTCGCGGCGGCGCCACTGCTCGATTTCCGCGTGATGGCCGCCAAGCAGCACATCGGGCACCCGCACGCCCTCGTATTCCTCAGGCCGCGTGTAGTGCGGACAGTCGAGCAGCCCGTCGACGAAGCTGTCCTGCACCGCCGAGAGCGCATCGTTCAGCACGCCCGGCAACAGCCGTACCACGGCATCCATCAGGGCCATGGCGGGCAACTCGCCGCCCGACAGCACGAAGTCGCCAAGACTGACTTCTTCGTCCACGTGACGGTCGATCAAACGCTGATCGATTGCCTCGTAACGGCCGCACAGGATCACGAAGCCGGGTTCCTGTGCAAACTGCACGGCACGCTCGTGCGTGAGCGGCTTGCCTTGCGGCGACATCAACAGCACGCGCGGTGCGCTCACGCCCTGTTCGGCCTGGGCGGCTTGCGCCGCGCCGATGGCCGCTTCGAGCGGCTTGGCCAGCATCACCATGCCGGGGCCGCCGCCATACGGGCGGTCGTCGATCGTGCGGTAGTTGTCGGTCGTGAAATCGCGCGGATTCCACGTGCGCAACGTGTAGCGCTGCTGCTTCGCCGCCCGGCTGGTGATGCCCCAGTCGGTCAGCGCACGGAACATCTCGGGAAAGAGCGTCACGACATCGAACTGCATCGCTCTCTCCGTTCAGCGAAATGAGTACAAACCGAGCGCAGACGCACGCTTAGTAGTCGGCTTCCCAGTCGACGACGATACGCTTCGCCGCCAGATCCACCGATTTGACGAACACGCCGACAAACGGGATCAGCCGCTCGCCGGTGGCCGGCTTGCCGTCCTTGCCTGTCGACGGATACTCGATGCGCAGCACCGACTGCGCGCCGTTGTCGATCAGGTCGGCGACCTTGCCGAGCTCGACGCCCGCCGCGTTGACGACGTCGAGGCCCATCAGGTCGACCCAGTAATACTCGTCGGCCTCGGGGGCGGGAAATTCGGCGCGGCTCACATAGATACGCGAACCACGCAGCAGCAGCGCGGCGTCGCGGTCGGCTACGCCCGCCAGTTGCCCGACGACACTGTCGCCGTGCACCTTCGCGGCAATGCACACTGCGGACTGCCGCTCGCGGCCCTTGACGAGCCACCAGCGCTTCGCCGCCAGCAAGGCGCTGCCGCCTTGCGCATGCGGCGCGACTTTCGCCCAGCCCTTGAGGCCGTAGGCGTCGATCACGGCGCCGACTTCGACTGCATCGGCCGGAAAGCTCGCCTCGGTTTCGGGCCGCAGGCCTTCGCCCGCCGCCTTCGGAACCTCTGCCGCGCGCTCAGGCTGAGGCTTGCGCACGAACGCGCCGAAAGACGGCGCAGCACGGCGCTGCGCGCCAGCATCCTTGCGCGGTTTGGCCGAAGCCGGCGCATCTGCTTTTGCGGCTTTTGCGTCGTCATGCATCGGCGAACCTCGCATCAAGCCGAAGCTCAAGCAGCCGGCGTTGCCTTTTGCGATTCCTTCACGAGACGCTCGACGGCCGGCGACAGTTGCGCACCAACGCCTTGCCAATACGTCACGCGGTCTTGCGCGATACGCAGCGTTTCACCCTTGGTGGCGACCGGGTTGTAGAAGCCCACGCGCTCGATGAAACGGCCGTCGCGACGGTTGCGCGAGTCGGTTGCGACGATGTTGTAGAACGGGCGCTTCTTCGAGCCGCCGCGTGCCAGACGGATGATGACCATACTAGAATCCTTGAAAACCGGGGGTTCGGGACTACTGAAACAGACGATTATATCCCGAAACCGAAGCCATAACAAACACTTAACTGAGAATCCAGGAGGGAAAGTGCGATGAACGGCGATCGATCGCGGCGGGATGGCCGTGCGGAAAGGGTTCAGGCGCGGGTTCAGACGGCGTTGCGGCGGCTTTTCGCGGCCCTGCTGCATCGCGTTCTGTCCCCGAACATGTGCGGAGTGGCGGCCGCCGTCACCCTCTTCGCGCTTACCGCGCCGCCCGCCCTCGCGGCCCTCCCCATCGAGCGCATTCACCTGCCGCCCGGCTTCCGCATCGAAGTGCTCTCGGACGACGTGCCCGCCGCCCGCGAGATGACGCTCTCGCCCAAGGGCATCCTGTACGTCGGCAGCATGGACGGCCACGTGTATGCACTGGAACTGCGCGACGGCAAGCTCGTCGGCAAGCATGTGATCGCGTCGGGACTGGAGATGCCCGTGGGCGTCGCGTGGCATGACGGCGCCTTGTACGTCTCCGCCGTTTCGTCGATCCTGCGCTACGACGCCATCGATACGCATCTCGACGCCCCGCCCAACGCCGTCGTCGTGACGAACGCCCTGCCGGCCGACCGCCATCACGGCTGGAAATTCATCGCGTTCGGCCCGGACGGCAAGCTCTACGTGCCGCAGGGGGCGCCCTGCAACGTCTGCCTTCCCGCCGGCGACCCGCAGCGCACGCGCTACGCGATGATCGGCCGCATGGACCCGGACGGCAGCCACTACGAGACGATCGCGCGCGGCGTACGCAACACGGTGGGTTTCGCGTGGCATCCCGAAACGCACGAGCTCTGGTTCACCGACAACGGCCGCGACATGATGGGCGACGACGTGCCCGACGACAAGCTCAATCGCCTCGCCCACGCGGGCCTCGACTTCGGCTTCCCTTATTGCCACGGCGGCGACGTGGCCGATCCCGAGTTCGGCGCGGGTCATCCGTGCAGCGGATTCACGCCGCCGGTCATGAAGCTGGGGGCACACGTCGCCTCGCTCGGCATGCGCTTCTACACCGGCGCGATGTTTCCGCCCGACTACCGCAACAGCATCTTCATCGCCGAACATGGTTCGTGGAACCGCAGCAAGAAAGTGGGCTATCGTGTGGTGCGGATCACGGCGAAGCCGGATGGCACGAACGCGCATCAGGAAGTATTCGCGCAAGGCTAGCTCAATCCCGACGATACCCAATGGGGCCGCCCCGACGACGTACAGCCGCTGCCCGACGGGTCGCTCCTCATCAGCGACGACTACGCGGGCGCGATCTATCGCGTGACCTGGACGAAACCGTAGGCCGTGCCACGCTACCTCTGCGGCGGCGCCCCGCGCGCGGGCGCACGACGTACAATGCCCGACGGTTGCCGCCGTTGCGGCATCAACGACTTCGCGCTCGTGCCCGCCCATGTCCAAAGCCCCGCCTTCAACGCGCTTTCGCTCCAAGACGCTCACCGCCGCGCTCGCGTTTTTCTTCGGCAGCCTCGGCGCGCATCGCTTCTACCTCTATGGCCCACGCGATTTCTGGGGTTGGGCGCACGTATTCGGCACGTTGCTCGGCGTTCCGGGCGTGCTGCTGCTCGTCGCCAGCGAGCGCGCCTCGGCCGCGGGCTGGCTGCTCGCCGTCATCGGCGCCGTTTCGGTGCTCTCGGCGTTCCTCGCGGCCATCGTCTACGGCCTGCGCCCCGACGCGAAGTGGGACGCCCAGTTCAATGCGCAAGCCGGCCGCCAAAGCCGCTCGGGCTGGGCGGTGGTCTTCGTCGTGATCTTCTCGCTGCTGATCGGCGCGTTCCTTCTCATGTCGGGACTCGCGCTCTCGTTCCAGACGTATTTCGAATCGCAGGTCGAGGCCGCGAAAGTGCTCTCCCAATAACGATCTTTTTCCAGCACTAGAAAAGATCGAGTTGCGGCTTCTCGCGCGCGGTTTTCGCGCTCACGAACTCCGACATGTCGAGAATGCCGTGCCGCCGCTCGTTCAGCCCGAGCCGCCGCACCGCCTTGTGAAAACGCTGCTTGAGCAGTTCGGACCAGAGACCCGTTCCCTTCGTGCGCTGCGAGAACGCGGCGTCGTAATCCTTGCCGCCGCGCATGTCGCGCACGCGGTTCATCACGCGCTCGGCACGCTGCGGAAAATGCGCGGCGAGCCATTGGTGGAAGAGCGGCGCGACCTCCCACGGCAGGCGCAGGACGATATAGCTCGCGCTCGTCGCGCCCGCCTCCGCGCAGGCTTCGAGCACACGTTCCATATCGGGCTCGGTGACGAAAGGAATCACCGGCGCAATGCTCACGCCCACCGGAATGCCCGCCTCGGCCAGCGTGCGGATCGTGCGCAGGCGCCGCGCCGGCGAGGCCGCGCGCGGCTCCAGCGTGCGCGCGCTGTCGGCGTCGAGCGTCGTGATCGTGATCGCGGCCATGAACTGGTTGCGCCGGGCCATCGGCACCAGCAGGTCGAGGTCGCGCTCGATCAGCGACGACTTCGTGATCGCCGCGAACGGATGCCCACGCTCGGCCAGCACCTCGATCACGCGGCGCGTGAGACGCCGTTCGCGTTCGACGGGCTGCCACGCGTCCGTGTTGACGCCGAGCGCGATCGGCTCGGGCTCGTAGGACGGCTTCGACAGTTCGCGCGCCAGCAACTCCGGCGCATTGACCTTCGCGTAAAGCCGGCTTTCGAAGTCGAGCCCCGGCGATAGCCCGAGATAGCTGTGCGTCGGGCGCGCGAAGCAGTAGATGCAGCCGTGTTCGCAGCCGCGATAGGGATTCAGCGAAACGCTGAACGGGATGTCCGGCGACTGGTTGCGCGTGAGGATGCTTCTCGCGCGCTCTTCGAACACTTGCGTGCGCAATGCGGGGGCCTCGCCCTCCTCTTCGGCGCCGGGCTGCTGCCAGCCGTCGTCGAAGGTCTCGCGCCGATCCACTTCGTAGCGCCCCTGCAGGTTCGTGACCGCGCCGCGCCCCTTGCGGGGCGCCGGCGGCGCAATGGGCTGCCACGCGTCGGCGTCGTCGTGCGGCTCGCGGTCGGGATCGTTCACGGGGGGAAAGTAAAAAGCGGCTCGATACTGTATAAATATACAGTATCGAGCCGCATTGTCGAGCGCGAAAAACAGGGCGTGACCTGGACCGTGGCGCTCTCAGTCGCCTACTGCGATCGTCAGCGTTTCCTTGATCTCCTCCATCACGACATAGCTCTTCGACTGCACGGCGCCGGGCAACTGCAGCAGGATGTCCCCAAGCAGCTTGCGGTAGTCGGCCATTTCGCCGATGCGCGCCTTGATCAGATAATCGAAATCGCCCGAGACGAGATGGCATTCGAGCACCTCGGGAATCTTCTGCACCTCGCGGCGAAACTGCTCGAACATGTTGCCGCTCTTGTGATCGAGCGTGATCTCGACGAACACCAGCAGCGCCGCGCCCAGCACGCCCGGGTTCACGCGCGCGTAGTAGCCCATGATGACGCCGTCGCGCTCCATGCGCTTGACACGCTCGATGCAGGGCGTCACGGAAAGCCCCACCTGCTCGGCGAGGTCTTTCATCGCCATGCGCCCGTCCTCCTGAAGCAGCTTGAGGATGCGGTGATCGAGCCGGTCGAGCGCGCGGACCGGCTGGCGCTGCGTTCTCATGATTTTTTCCTGAATATTTGAGAAATACGATAACTAAATCTAGACATACAACAATAGCATAGCTAATAACACTAGCTACGCCGCTCAAAGCGTGTTTTTTCCTGTTTGCCCTGCCCCGCCACGTGGCAGGACGGCCCTGGAACCACCGGCGTCGCGTCAACCATACCTATTGGAGCAGCTATGCGAGTCGTCGTCTTGGGCAGTGGAGTGGTCGGCGTGGCAAGTGCCTGGTACCTCGCGCGCGCAGGCCATGAGGTGACGGTCATCGACCGCGAGGCCGGCCCCGCGCTCGAAACCAGCTTTGCGAACGCCGGCCAGATTTCGCCGGGCTATGCCGCGCCGTGGGCGGCGCCGGGCGTCCCGCTCAAGGCGATCAAGTGGATGTTCGAAAAGCATGCGCCGCTCGCCATCCGCCTCGACGGCACGAAATTCCAGCTCCAGTGGATGTGGCAGATGCTGCAGAACTGCTCCGCGGAACGCTATGCGCTCAACAAGGGCCGCATGGTGCGCCTCGCCGAATACAGCCGCGACTGCCTGCAGGCCCTGCGCGCCGACACCGGCATCCAGTACGAAGGCCGCACGGGCGGCACGCTGCAGGTGTTCCGCACGCAGCAGCAATTCGAGGGCGCGGCGAAGGACATCGCCGTGCTGAAGGATGCGAACGTGCCGTACGAACTGCTCAGCGCAGCCGAGCTCCAGCGCGCCGAGCCGGCGCTCGCGGCGGTCTCGCACAAGCTGACGGGCGGCCTGCGCCTGCCGGGCGACGAAACCGGCGACTGCCAGCTCTTCACCACGCGCCTCGCCGCGATGGCCGAGCAATTGGGCGTCAAGTTCCGCTACAACATGCCGATCGACAGCCTCGCCGTCTCGGGCGAGCGCATCGCGGGCGTGCAGTGCGGCAGCGAGTTCGTGCGCGCCGACGCCTTCGTGGTCGCGCTCGGTTCGTTCTCGACGAAGATGCTCGCGAACATCGTGAAGATTCCGGTCTACCCGCTCAAGGGCTACTCGATCACCGCGCCGATCGTGAACGCGGACGCCGCACCGGTTTCGACCGTGCTCGACGAGACCTACAAGATCGCGATCACCCGTTTCGACGACCGTATCCGCGTGGGCGGCATGGCGGAGATCGTCGGCTTCGACAAGACACTGCGCGAAGCGCGCCGCGAGACGCTGGAAATGTGCGTGAACGACCTGTTCCCGGGCGGCGGCGACACCACCAAGGCCACCTTCTGGACCGGCCTGCGTCCGATGACGCCGGATGGCACGCCGGTGGTCGGCCGCACGCCGCTCTCGAACCTGTTCCTGAACACGGGCCACGGCACGCTCGGCTGGACGATGTCGTGCGGCTCGGGCCAACTGCTCGCCGACCTCATTTCGGGCAAGCAGCCCGCGATCAAGGCCGACGATCTTTCCGTGTACCGCTACCTCGGCGAAACGCAAGGCGCGCACCGTCCGGCCTACGCATAACGGCCGCAGTTTCGGCAGCACGCAAGCTTCAAGCAAAAATCGGCGCCCTCAGGCGCCGATTCTCATTGGCATGTGCCGCGTGACAGGCCGGTCAGAACTGGTCTTCGGAAAGCGCCAGCACGCCCTCGGCCCCCTTCGCGCTGACAATCGCCGCTTCAAGCGCCACCGCCTGCGGCAAGACATGCTGTGCGTAGAACTGCGCCGTCGCGATCTTCGCGCCGTGGAACGCCGGATCCTCTGCATTCAGCCGCGCCGAAGCCAGCATCGCTCGCGCCATCTGCCAGCCGCCCAGCACGATGCCCGCCAGCATCAGATACGGCACGCTCCCCGCGAACACGGCGTTCGGATCGCTCTTCGTGTTGGCGAGCACATAGTCCACCACCGAAGCCAGCGCCTGCTGCCCTTGCGACAAGTGCCGGTGCATAGCCTTGAACGGCGCACCTTCTTGCGAGCCCAGGGCTTCCACCGTCCGGGCCATGTCGGCGATCAGCGCCTTCGCCGCCGCTCCACCGTCGCGCAGCGTCTTGCGGCCGATCAGGTCGTTCGCCTGAATCGCGGTGGTGCCTTCGTAAATGGGCAGGATGCGCGCGTCGCGGTAGTACTGCGCGGCGCCCGTCTCCTCGATGAAACCCATGCCGCCATGCACCTGCACGCCAAGGCTCGTCACGTCGAGCGAAAGCTCCGTGCTCCAGCCCTTCACAATGGGCACGAGATACTCGTAGCGCGCCTGATGCTGCGCGCGCACCGCCTCGTCGGGATGACGATGCGCGAAATCGCTCTCTGCCGCCGCCACATAGGCCAGCGCACGCGAGGCTTCGGTGAGCGCGCGCATCGTGCCGAGCATGCGGCGTACGTCCGGGTGATGAATGATGGTTACGGCATCCTTCGCCGATCCGTCGACGGGGCGGCTCTGCACGCGCTCCTTCGCATACGCGACAGCCTTCTGGTATGCCCCCTCCGAGAGAGCGATGCCCTGCATGCCCACCGCAAAACGTGCCGCGTTCATCATGATGAACATGTACTCGAGGCCGCGGTTCTCCTCGCCCACCAGATAGCCCACGGCGCCGCCGTGATCGCCGTACTGCAGCACGGCAGTCGGGCTCGCCTTGATGCCCAGCTTGTGCTCGATGGACACGCAATGCACGTCGTTGCGCGCGCCGAGCGAACCATCATCATTGACGAGGAACTTCGGCACGATGAAGAGCGAAATGCCCTTCACGCCGGCGGGCGCATTGGGCGTGCGCGCGAGCACCAGGTGGACGATGTTCTCCGCCATGTCGTGCTCGCCCCACGTGATGAAGATCTTCGTGCCGAACACCTTGTAGCTGCCGTCGCCCTGCGGCTCGGCGCGCGTGCGCACGAGCGCGAGATCGGAACCTGCCTGCGGCTCCGTGAGGTTCATCGTGCCGGTCCACTCGCCCGAGATCAGCTTCGGCACATAGCGCGCCTTTTGCGCTTCGGTGCCGGCCGTGAGCAGCGCCTCGATCGCGCCGTCGGTCAAGAGCGGGCACAGCGCGAACGAGAGGTTCGCCGCGTTGAGCATTTCGATACACGGCGTCGCGACGAGCTTGGGCAGGCCCTGTCCTTCGTACTCCTGTGGATGCTGCACACCCTGCCAGCCGCCTGCGGAGAACTGGCGAAACGCATCGGCAAAACCCGGCGTCGCGCTCACGTTGCCGCTGTCCCAACGGCTGGGATTGCGGTCGCCTTCCGCGTTCAACGGCGCGAGCACTTCGCCGCATAGCTTCGCGGCCTCCTCAAGCACGGCCTGCACGGTTTCGGGCGTCGCATCTGCAAAACCGGGCAGCGCCGCGATCTCGTCGAGGCCTGCCAGCTCCTTCATCACGAACAGCATCTCGTGGATCGGCGCGTTGTACATGTCTGTCTCCTCCGCTGCTTTCGAACCATGAAAAAAAGGGTGCCGTAGCACCCCTTCGTCTTATGCCGGACGCCGTGGTTCAACCCGCATGGCGTCGCTTATTGGCGTCAAGTTTGCTCTGGCAATCAGCCGAGCTCCTTGACCAGTTCCGGCACGAGCGTGAACAGATCGCCCACGAGACCGTAATCGGCCACGCTGAAGATCGGCGCTTCTTCGTCCTTGTTGATCGCCACGATCACCTTCGAGTCCTTCATACCGGCCAGATGCTGGATCGCGCCCGAGATGCCCACCGCGACGTACAGTTGCGGCGCGACGATCTTGCCGGTCTGGCCCACCTGGTAATCGTTCGGCACGTAGCCTGCGTCCACCGCCGCGCGCGAGGCGCCCAGCGCCGCGTTCAGCTTGTCCGCCAACGGCTCCAGCACCTTCGTGTAGTTCTCGCCGCTACCCAAACCCCGGCCGCCCGAGACGATGATCGATGCCGAAGTCAGTTCCGGACGGTCCAGCTTCGTCACTTCGCGGCTCACGAATTGCGACAGGCCGCTGTCGGCTGCGGCTTCGATCTTCTCGACGCTCGCGCTGCCGCCTTCGGCTGCAACCGCGTCGAAGCCTGTCGTGCGGACCGTGATCACCTTGATCGGGTCGCTCGACTGCACCGTCGCAATCGCGTTGCCGGCGTAGATCGGGCGCTCGAACGTATCCGCGCTATTGACCGCCGTAATATCGCTGATCTGCGCCACGTCCAGCTTCGCAGCGATACGCGGCGCGACGTTCTTGCCCGCAGCCGTAGCCGGCGCGAGGATGTGCGAGTAGTTCTTTGCAATCGCGATAACCGTCGCTTCGACGTTTTCCGCCAGGCCCTGCTCCAGTTGCGGCGCATCGGCCAGCAGCACCTTCGCCACACCGGCGATCTTCGCTGCGGCGTCCGCCGCTGCCTGCGCGTTGTGGCCCGCCACCAGCACGTGCACGTCGCCACCCACCTTCTGCGCGGCAGCCACGGTATTCAGCGTCGCGGCCTTGATGGACGCGTTGTCGTGTTCGGCAATAACCAGAATCGTCATTTCGTTGTGCTCCCTGAACCCTTAGATGACCTTCGCTTCGGTCTTCAGCTTCTCGACCAGCGTCTTCACGTCCGGCACCTTCACGCCGGCCGAACGCCTGGGCGGCTCGGCCACCTTCAGCGTCTTCAGGCGCGGCGCGACGTCCACGCCGAGGTCTGCGGGCTTGATCGTCTCCAGCGGCTTCTTCTTCGCCTTCATGATGTTCGGCAGCGTCACGTAGCGCGGCTCGTTCAGGCGCAGGTCCGTCGTGACCACGGCCGGAAGCGTAAGCGACAGCGTTTCCGCGCCGCCATCCACCTCACGGGCCACCGTTGCCTTGCCGTCCGCCACCGTGACCTTCGATGCGAAGGTGGCCTGCGGCAGGTTCGCCAGCGCGGCGAGCATCTGGCCGGTCTGGTTCGAGTCGTCGTCAATCGCCTGCTTGCCGAGAATGACCAGTTGCGGCTGCTCCTTGTCCACGAGCGCCTTGAGGATCTTCGCCACGCCCAGCGGCTCGACGCCGTCGCCCGCCTCGACGAGGATCGCGCGGTCCGCGCCGATCGCCAGCGCCGTGCGCAGCGTCTCCTGCGCCTGCGCCACGCCCACCGACACCGCCACGACTTCGGTCGCCACGCCGGCTTCCTTCAGGCGTACCGCTTCTTCCACAGCGATCTCGTCGAACGGGTTCATCGACATCTTCACATTGGCGATATCGACGCCCGAACCGTCCGACTTCACACGGACCTTGACGTTGTAATCGACTACACGCTTGACTGGCACAAGGATTTTCATTCACATGCTCCGAAGTTACGAATACGTCAACCTGGCGGACATTATAGCGAGCGCCTCGCTGAGCGCCTCTGCCGCCCGCACTTTTCACGGCTACCGCTTTTGCATGGCAGCGAACGATCGTGCTATTTTACGGTGGAAAAAACCCGGGCTACAACCCCGGGTTCCGACTGTTTTCTCTAAACGGGCGATCCACGATCTCCCGCCCTATTTGTTCCTCACTTGTGGCTCAGGCGCCGCACGAGCCAGTCGCCGAGCGACTGCACAAGCTGCACGAACACGATCAGGATCACGACGACGATCAGCATGACCTCGGGCTCGAAACGCTGATAGCCGTAGCGGATGCCGAGATCGCCGAGGCCGCCGCCGCCGATCGCGCCCGCCATCGCCGAATAGCCGACGAGCGAGATGAACGTGATCGTGAGCCCCGCCACCACGCCCGGCAGCGACTCGGGCAGCAGCACCTTGAAGACGATCTGGCTCGTGCTCGCGCCCATCGCCTGCGCCGCCTCGACGAGACCGCGATCGACTTCGCGCAGCGCCGTTTCGACGAGCCGCGCGATGAACGGCGCGGCCGCGATCGTGAGCGGCACCACTGCGGCGGCCGTGCCGATCGACGAACCCACCACGAAACGCGTGAACGGAATCACGGCAACGAGCAGGATGATGAACGGCACCGAGCGCACGGCGTTGACGATCGCGCCCATCACGCGATTGACGGCGAGGCTCTGCAGCACGCCGTCACGATCGGTCAGATAGAGCAGCACGCCGAGCGGCAAGCCGACGGCCGCGCCCACGACGCCCGAGATGCCCACCATGACGAGCGTTTCCCAGAACGACTGGACGAACATGTCGAACATTTCACTCCACATGGGACAGTTCCTCCACCACCACGCCCTGCTCGCGCAGCCAGGCTACTGCCTGCGCCACCTTGGCCGGATCGCCGCCCGCGAGCACCGCGAGCGAACCGAACGCCTGCCCCTGGATCTCGTCGATCTGGCCGTGCAGGATGTTGAAATCGAGTTCGAAGCGGCGAATCGTCTCCGAGAGCACCGGCTGATCCACGCCCGTGCCCTTGAAAGCCAGGCGCAGCAGATGCCCGCTGCCCTTCGCGAGGCGTTCGGCCACGCGCGCCTTGAGCGCGGGTGGCAGTTCCTGCGCGATCACGTCGCCCAGCAGGGCGCGCGTCACTTCGTGGCGCGGCTGCAGGAACACATCGATCACGGGACCGGTTTCGACCACGCGGCCGGCATCGAGCACGGCAACGCGGTCGCAGACCTGTTTGATCACCTCCATCTGGTGCGTGATCATCACGATCGTGAGGTTCAGCTCGCGATTGATCTTGCGCAGCAGGTCGAGGATCGCACGCGTGGTTTCAGGGTCGAGCGCGGACGTGGCTTCGTCGGAGAGCAGCACCTTCGGCTTGCTCGCCAGCGCGCGCGCAATCCCCACACGCTGCTTCTGGCCGCCGCTGATCTGCGACGGGTAGCGATCCTTCTGCGCCGCAAGGCCCACGAGTTCGAGCAGCGGCAGCACCGTCTCCTCGATCTGCACGCGCTTCATGCCCGCGAGTTCGAGCGGCAGCGCCACGTTGTCGAACACGGTGCGCGACGAGAGCAGATTGAAGTGCTGGAAGATCATGCCGATCTCGCGGCGCGCCTCGCGCAGCGCGGCGGGCGGGAGCGACGTAAGCGTATGGCCGTTGACGACGATATCGCCTTCGGTGGGACGCGTGAGCAGATTGATGGTGCGCACGAGCGTACTCTTGCCCGCGCCGCTGCGCCCGATGATGCCGAACACTTCGCCCGGCGGGATGGTCAGATTGACGTTGTGCAGCGCCTCGATCCAGCCTTGCGGGCCGGCGAAACGCTGGGACACGTTGCGTATTTCGATCATGGAGAAAAACGAAACGGCGGACGTGCCGCGCACCGCGCCGGAGAGATCGTATGGACCACCGAAGCGCCGGACGCCGGCAAACAGCCGCCGTTGCTGGACTGAATTCAGCCCTCGATTTTACCCTGGCAGTCGTAATTCCTTTTAATAATTGATTTCGATATTTTCATAACCGGATCGCATTAGAGGATCGCCGCTGCCCTGCACCCGCCCAACGGCACGGCGCGTGCGGCTATGATCGGGCGGCGCACCGCGCAGACGATGCAGACGACAACCACCGCAAAGGACAAGAAGAGCCATGGAGACAAACCAGCCGTTCGACGCCGCCGCGCGTGATGCCGCGCCCGGCGCGACGCCCGAAACCTCGACGCTGCACGCCCCCGACGGCGCGACGCTGCCCCTCTACGTCTGGCGCACGACCGCTATGCCGCCGGTGGCCGCGATCGCGCTGCTGCACGGGCTGGCCGAGCATGCGGGCCGCTACGCGGCCTTTGCCGCGGCCATGAACGCCGCGGGCATCGACGTCTATGCGATCGACCTGCGCGGCCACGGCCGCGCAAGCGGCCCTCGCGCGTGGGTCGCGCACTTCGACGAATACCTGAACGATGCGTATGCCCTCGTCGCCCACGCGGGCGCCGCCTGCGCCCGGCACGGCACCCCGCTCTTCCTGATGGGGCACAGCATGGGCGGCGCCATTGCAGCGCTCTATGCGATCGAACGCGCGCCGCACGGCGGCGTGCCGCTCGCGGGTCTGTTGCTGTCGAGCCCCGCGCTGGCGCCCGGCCGCGACGTGCCGTCATGGATGATTGCCGCGAGCCGCGCGATGAGCGCGATCTGGCCGCGCTTTCCCGCGATGAAGATCGATGCCGCCCTGCTCGCGCGCGACGCGCGCGTGGTCGAGGCGAACCTTGCCGATCCGCTCGTCCATCACGGACCGATTCCGGCGCGCACGGGCGCCGAAGTGCTCAGCGCGATGCGGCGCATCGAAGCCGGCCGTGCGGGGCTGCGCCTGCCCGTGCTGATCTGGCACGGCACCGCCGACAAGCTCACCGAGCCCGACGGCAGCCGCGCGTTCGGCGCCCACGTGGGCTCGCCCGACCGCACGCTCACGCTCTACGAAGGGAATTATCACGAGACGCTCAACGATCTCGAGCGTGAGCGCGTGATCGGCGCCGCGATCGACTGGATACAGGCGCACAGCGGCGGCGGCCGCTGAAGCGTTATTTCGCCCCGCGGCGCTCGATGAAAGCCTGCACGCCATCGAGCGCGGGGTCGGTCATCATGTTGCAGGCCATCGTCTGGCCCGCCAGCTGGTACGCGGCCTCGATGCCCATTTCGAGCTGCCGGTAGAAGAGCCCCTTGCCGGCTTCGACCGCTTCGCGTGGCTTGGCGCAGATGCTTGCGGCCAGCGCCGTCACCGCCGCGTCGAGTTCTTCCGCCGCAACCACGCGGTTCACGAGCCCCTCGCGCTGTGCAGCGGCGGCATCGATGAATTCTCCCGTCATCAGCATCTCGAATGCCGCCTTGCGCGAGACATTGCGCGTGAGCGGCACCGCGGGCGTCGAACAGAACAGGCCGAGTTTGATGCCCGACACGGCAAAGCGCGCCGTATCGGCGGCGACGGCCAGATCGCACATCGCCACGAGCTGGCAGCCGGCTGCCGTCGCGACGCCGTGCGCGCGCGCGATCACGGGCTGCGGCATTTTCTGGATCGTCAGCATCAGCTTCGTGCAACGCGCGAACAACTGCGCGTAGTACTCGTGCGAAGGCGACGCACGCATTTCCTTGAGGTCGTGCCCGGCGCAGAACGCGCGTCCCGCACCCGCAATCACGACCACGCGCGCCGGCGACTTTGCCAGCGCCGAAAGCTGCGCCTGCAGCGCGTCGATGAGCGCCTCGGAGAGCGCGTTGAAGGCGTCGGGCCGGTTCAGCGTGACGCACACGACGCCCGGCACGCCCCAGGCATCGTGCATAACTTCGACCAGCGGCGCTTCGGCACCCGGGGCCGGGACGGACGGTTGAACGCTCATGCAGACTCTCCTTCAGGCTCGATGCGTGTCATTGCGGACAACGAGGCGGCACGACAAAGCGGCACAGCAGCGCACGGCGATTTCACAGATCGGCGAGCGCGCGCAGATGCGCGACCACGCTGCGCCCAAGCGCCGAGAGGTTATATCCGCCTTCGAGGCAGCTCACGATGCGCCCCTTCGCATAGCGTTGGGCGATCGCGCTCACTTGCTCGGTGATCCAGGCAAAGTCGTCCTCGACGAGGCCCATGTTGCCGAGGTCGTCCTCGCGATGCGCGTCGAAGCCCGCCGAGATGAACAGCATCTCCGGCTTGAATTCGTGCAGACGCGGCAGCCACATCAGATCGATGGCCTCGCGCACTTCCATGCCCTTCGTGCGCGCGGCCATCGGCAGGTTGACCATGTTCGGCATCGGATGGTCCGTACCCGAGAACGGATAGAACGGATGCTGGAAAAAGCTGCACATCAGCACGCGCGAGTCGCCCGCGAATGCCGCTTCCGTGCCGTTTCCATGGTGCACGTCGAAATCGACGATCGCGACGCGTTCGAGGCCATGCACCTCCAGTGCGTGCCGCGCCGCGATCGCGACATTGTTGAAGAAGCAAAAGCCCATCGCGCGCGCGGGCTCCGCATGATGGCCAGGCGGCCGGACGCTGCAGAACGCGTTCTCGTAGCGCCCCGCGATCACGGCGTCGGTGGCGGCGAGCGCCGCGCCCGCCGCGCGCAGCGCAGCCTGCCATGTGTGCGGATTCATCGACGTATCGGGGTCGATCGCCGCGTAGCCTTCCTTCGGCGAGGTATTGCGGATGAAGTCGACATGCGCCTGCGTGTGCACGCGCAACAGCGCCGACTCCTCGGCAAGCGGCGCCGATTCGTCGCGCTCGATCAGCGTGTCGATGCGGCCCGCGATCAACTGGTCTTCGATGGCCTGCAGGCGCGCCGGGCATTCGGGATGCCAGTCGCCCATTTCGTGCAGCAGGCAGTCTGGGTGCGTAAAGAATCCGGTCGTCATGTGTCGTGCTTGCCGCGGCGCATGCATCCGTCGCCACGGGTCTCCATCCTTGGGGCGCGCCGGAAAAGCACGCAATCAGTCATCACGTTACCACAGCGGCCTCGCGCGAAAGCGCCGAGCCTGCACGCCGGAGCGCCAATTCCGGCGGGGCGCTCGGGTATACTGCCCCGTGCCCCTTTCACTCTTCGCTCCCACCGTTCCGCTTCCCATGACGCTCAAGTCCGCTCCGTCTGCATCCGGCCGCCTGCGCATCACGACTTTCGCCCTCGCGCTCAGCGCCGCGCTGCCGCTATGGACTGGCACGGCGCGTGCCCAGACCGCAGCGCCTCAAGTGCCTCAAGTGCCCCAAGCGCCGCTCACCGTCACGCAGGCACAGCCGCAAACGCCCACGCAGCAGGGTCAGACGTTCGAAGAGGAAATCATCCCGCAGCGTTACGCGAACAACCCGGATGTCGACGGATTCATCAACGACATGGTGGCGCGCTACGACTTCGACCCGACTGCGCTGCACGCGCTGTTCGCGGGCGTGAGCTATTCGGCGACGGCGGTGAAGCTCGTCACGCCCTCGCCCACGCCGGGCATCAAGAACTGGCGCGTCTACCAGGCGCGCTTTCTCGATCCCGTGCGCATCAATGCGGGCGTGAAGTTCTGGCGCGCAAACGCGGCCACGCTGCAGCG
The DNA here is from genome assembly GCF_000684975.1 of Paraburkholderia acidipaludis NBRC 101816. Taxonomy (GTDB): domain Bacteria; phylum Pseudomonadota; class Gammaproteobacteria; order Burkholderiales; family Burkholderiaceae; genus Paraburkholderia; species Paraburkholderia acidipaludis. Next base: position 145,567 of record NZ_BAXZ01000010.1, read on the forward strand.
CGCCGCCGACGAGTTCGGCGTGCCGCCGGAGGTGATCGTCGGCATCATCGGCGTCGAGACGATCTATGGCCGCTACATGGGCAACTTCCGCGCGCTCGACGCGCTGACGACGCTCGCGTTCGACTACCCGAACACGCCGAACCGCGCCGACCGCGAAGCAACGTTCCGCAAGAATCTCGAAGACTATCTGGTGTGGACGCGCGGCGCGCAGATCGACCCGACCTCGGTGCTGGGTTCCTACACGGGCGCAATCGGCATTCCGCAGTTCCTGCCGAGCAGCATCGTGCAGTATGCGGTGGACTACGACGGCAACAACCATATCGACCTGCGCACGAGCCCGGCCGACGCGATCGGCAGCGTCGCCAACTATCTGCGGCGGAACGGCTGGGAATCGGGCCGGCCGGTGGTCTGGCAAATCGCCGGCGACGCGGGCAGCCAGGGCATCGCACAAGCCGCCGCCGACGGGCAGCCGGAACCGCACTGGCCGCTCGAGCAACTGCTGCGCTCGGGGCTCGTGCTCGACGAGCCGAATGTCGATATCGCGGCCGAAGCGGGCACGCCGGTCACGGTCGTCGATCTGCCGACGCCGGGGCGGCCCACGCAGTACATGCTCGGGCTGAAGAACTTCTACGTGCTGACGCGTTACAACCGCAGCTTCTTCTACGCGCTCGCGGTGTATCAGTTGGGGATGCGCGTGAAGGCGCAGATGCTGGCGACGCAGCCCGGCGTGGGCACCGGGGCGGCTAGTGGAGCGCCGGGTGGCCCGGCTGGTTCAGGCGCCGCAACTGGTTCGGGTAGCCTTGGCGTGCCGGGCACGACGCCCGCCCCCGGCGATCAGCAGTAACCGCCAACCCCGGGTGGCCGCCCGCTTTTCCGATGCGGCGCGCCACCCGCGTCACGACGCCGCTCAGGCCGGGAACACGCCCGTCGAGAGATAACGGTCGCCACGATCGCAGACGATGAACACGATGGTCGCATTCTCGACCTGACGTGCAATGCGCATCGCCACCTCGCACGCGCCGCCCGAGGAAATCCCCGCGAAAATGCCTTCGACGGAGGCGAGCCGCCGCGCCATGGTCTCGGCGGCGGCCTGGCTCACGTTCTCGGTGCGGTCGACGCGGCTGCGGTCGAAGATTTTCGGCATGTACGCTTCCGGCCACTTGCGGATGCCCGGAATGCGCGAACCCTCTTCCGGCTGCGCCCCGACGATCTCGATGGCCGGATTCTTTTCCTTCAGAAACTGCGACGTGCCCATGATCGTGCCGGTCGTGCCCATCGACGACACGAAGTGCGTGATGCGGCCTTCGGTCTCGCTCCAGATTTCCGGACCCGTGGCCTCGTAGTGGGCAAGCGGATTGTCCGGGTTCGCGAACTGGTCGAGGATGATGCCCTTGCCGTCGCGCTGCATCTGCTCGGCGAGATCGCGCGCGTATTCCATGCCGCCCTTGACCGGGGTGAGCAGAATCTGCGCGCCGTACGCGGCCATGCTCTGGCGGCGCTCGACCGAGAGATCCTCCGGCATGATGAGCAGCATCTTGTAGCCGCGAATCGCCGCTGCCATCGCCAGCGCGATGCCGGTGTTGCCGCTAGTCGCTTCGATAAGCGTGTCGCCGGGCTTGATGCGGCCGCGCTCTTCCGCCTTGCGGATCATCGAGAGCGCCGGACGGTCCTTCACCGAGCCCGCGGGATTGTTGCCTTCCAGCTTGGCCAGGATGACGTTGTTGCGCGCACGGATGTCGTCGTCCGGCAGACGGACGAGTTGCACGAGCGGCGTGTTGCCGATCGTGTCTTCAATGGTCTTGTATGGCATGGCAGATTGCGTTTCGGGCCCGATGCACGAGGCATGGCGCGTTGGACGTGATCCGCCGATTCTAAACCACGCAGCGGCCAGGCGCTGGAGACCCCTGACGGCGGTGGGGGTGCGGCGCTGCGGTGGCGCACTGTGGTGGCCATGTAGTAGCGCAAAAAGCCCGCGGCCCGGGCCGCGGGTCAAGGCCACGGGTCAACGTCACCTCAATGGCCACCTGAAGGAACCATCAGGCGCTACCGCGCGCGAGCGAAGAACGGCGCGGCAGCTACTTCTTGACCGTCACGACCGTCGCTTGCCCTGGCGCCGCCTTTGCAGCCTGTGCGGTTTGTGCCGTCTGACCGTTGCCGTGCGCGGCCTGCGCGCTCGCCGGCCCGATCGACAATCCTTCGGCCTGCAAACGTTCGACCGTATGGCCGCCCATGCCCTTCACGCGCTTGCCGAGGTCGGAGGCGTCCTTGAACGGCCCGTGCGCGCCGCGCTCGTCGAGAATGGCCTTTGCGCGCGCGGGCCCGATGCCCTTGATGCCGCGCAGCGCGTCTTCATTGGCGGTGTTGACGTCGACCGCCGCGAACGCGTGGCCGACTGCGGCGACGAAGAGTGCCGCGGCGAGCAGTTTTCTGAACATGCTGGATCTCCCTTGAAACAATCTGCCGGCGACCGTCGCCGGCAGTGAGAGTCCAGTTTAGGGAGCGACGGACGCGAATTACACCTGGCCGGACAGCCAACGTACATAGCGATCGACACCTTCCTGCACCGTCAGGAACGGCGCGTCGTAGCCCGCCGCGCGCAGCTTCGTCTGATCGGCCTGCGTGAAGCACTGGTATTTGCCGCGCAGTGCATCGGGAAACGGAATGTACTCGATCAAACCGCGCTCGACCTGCTCGCCGAGCGTAAGCGGCGCCTCGCCCTCCATCGCGCGCAACGTGTTGACCACGGTGCTGGCAATGTCGTTGAACGGCTGCGCGCGGCCGCTGCCCAGATTGAAAATGCCCGTCTTTTCGGGATGATCGAAGAAGAACAGGTTGACCTTCACGACATCCTCGACGGAAACGAAGTCGCGCGTCTGCTCGCCCGGCGCATAGCCGTTGTACTCGCCGAAGAGCTTCACCTTGCCTTCGGCGCGGAACTGGTTGAAGTTGTGGAACGCCACCGACGCCATGCGGGCCTTGTGCGTCTCACGCGGACCATAGACGTTGAAATAGCGGAAGCCCGCAATCTGGCTCTGCGCCGTGGGCAGCACGCGGCGGATCACCTGGTCGAACAGGAACTTCGAATAGCCGTAGACGTTCAGCGGCGCCTCCACCTCGCGATCTTCGACGAAGCGGCTCGAGCCGCCGTAGATCGCCGCCGACGAGGCATACAGAAACTGCACGCGCTGCGTGAGGCAGGTGTCGAGGACCGCGCGGCTATAGCGGAAGTTGTTGCCCATCATGTAGCGGCCGTCGGTTTCCATCGTGTCCGAACAGGCGCCTTCGTGGAATATCGCGCGCACTTTACCGAAGTCGCCGCGCGCGAAGCGCTCGACGAACCCGGTCTTGTCGAGGTAGTCGTCGATTTCGCAATCGACCAGATTTTTGAACTTGTCGGCGCGCGTGAGGTTATCGACGGCGATGATGCGATCCTCGCCCCGCTCGTTGAGCGCCTTGACGATATTGCTGCCGATAAAGCCGGCCGCGCCGGTCACGATAAGAGTCATGGTGTGCCTGCGTCAGCGAAAAAGTTCGTCGTAGTCGACGGTGGCCGTCCCGAGCTTGCCGACCACGATGCCGGCCGCGCGGTTCGCGAGCGCGACGCCCTGCACGAGCGGCAAGCCCGCGCCCAGCGCCACGGCCACCGTGGCGATCACGGTGTCGCCGGCGCCCGAAACATCATACACTTCGCGCGCGTCGGCCGCCGCGTGCAGCACGCCCTCGTCGGTGAAGAGCGTCATGCCCTCCTCCGAGCGCGTGAGCAGCAGCGCATCGAACTGCAGCTCGCGGCGCAGCTTCGTCACGCGCGCGAGCAGATCCTCTTCGGACTTCCACGTGCCCACGACCTCGCGCAGCTCGGCGCGGTTCGGCGTGATGACGCTCGCGCCGCGATAGCGCTCCCAGTCGTCGCCCTTCGGGTCGACCAGCACGGCCTTGCCCGCCGCGCGCGCCCTCGCGATCATCTGCGTGACGTGCGTGAGCCCGCCCTTCGCATAGTCGGACATGAGGATCACGTCGTGCGACGGCAGCAGGGCGTCGAAGCGCGCGAGACCCGCGAGCAGCACTTCGTGCGCGGGCGTGTTCTCGAAGTCCACGCGCAGCAACTGCTGCTGACGCGAGAGCACGCGCAGCTTGATCGTGGTGGGCAGCGCGGGATCGCGTTCGAGATGGGCGTTCACGCCGCTCTCGCCGAGCAGCCCGACGATGCGCTCGCCCGGCTCGTCATGGCCGACCACGCAGAGCAGGCCCGCTTGCGCGCCGAGCGCGGTGGCGTTGCGCGCGACGTTCGCCGCGCCGCCCAGGCGGTCCTCCTGGCGCTGCACGTGCACGACCGGCACCGGCGCTTCGGGCGAAATGCGATTGACGTCGCCGAACCAGTAACGGTCGAGCATCACGTCGCCCACCACGAGCACGCGCGCGTTGGCGAAGCGCTCGCGCGGCACGTGCTCGACGGCAGGCGCGGGCGTTGCGAGGCCCTTCGCCGCGGAGTCAGACCGTGGGGGTTGCATCGGTTGCGAGCTTGACATGGGGTCGCCCAATCGAATGGTAGTCAATGCCGAGTTCCGCCATCGCGTCCGGCTCGTAGAGATTGCGACCGTCGAAGATGCGCGGCGACTTGAGCACGGACTTCAGGTACGCAAAGTCCGGCGCCTTGAAAACGGTCCATTCGGTGACGATCACGAGCGCGTCGGCGCCCACGACCGCCTCTTCGGGGCCCGTTGCGAACGTCAGCCGCGCGAGCAGCTCCGGCACGGGCGCGAGGTCGAGCCCGAACACGCGGCGCGCCTCGTCGGTCGCGACCGGATCGTAGGCCGTCACCTCGGCGCCGCGCGCGAGCAGCTCGGCAATCAGGCGCCGGCTCGACGCCTCGCGCATGTCGTCCGTGTTCGGCTTGAACGCGAGCCCCCAGACCGCAAAGCGCCGGCTGGAAAGGTCTTCGCCGAACGCGCTCACGATCTTGCGCACCAGCACTTCCTTCTGCCCGTGGTTCACGTCCTCGACGGCTTCGAGAATGCGCAGATTCTGGCCCGACTCCGCCGCGGTGCGGATCAGCGCCTGCACGTCCTTCGGGAAGCACGAGCCGCCGTAACCGCAGCCGGCATAGAGGAAGTGATAGCCGATGCGCGGGTCGGAGCCAATGCCGCGGCGCACCGACTCGATATCGGCGCCTACGCGGTCGGCAAGGTTGGCCATTTCGTTCATGAACGAAATGCGCGTGGCGAGCATGGCGTTGGCCGCGTACTTCGTGAACTCGGCGGAACGCACGTCCATGTAGATCGTGCGTTCGTGATTGCGGTTGAACGGCGCATAGAGGCGCTTCATCTTCTCGCGCGCGAGGCTGCCGTTCCCGTCTTCGTCGATGCCGATGATGATGCGGTCCGGCCGCATGAAGTCGTCGACGGCCGCGCCTTCCTTCAGGAACTCGGGATTCGAGACAACCGAGTAGCGATGCTCCGCGCTGCCCGCCAGGCCGCGCCGCGCGAGTTCTTCGTCGAGCACGGCATGGACGCGCTGCGCGGTGCCCACGGGCACGGTCGACTTGTCCACGATCACCTTGAAGGCATTCATGTGGCGGCCGATATTGCGCGCCGCCTCCAACACGTATTGCAGGTCGGCGGAGCCGTCTTCGTCGGGCGGCGTGCCCACGGCGATGAACTGCACTTCGCCGTGCGCGACACTCGCGGCGACGTCGGTGGAAAACGTGATGCGGCCCGCCGCACGATTGCGCGCGATGAGCTCGAGCAGGCCCGGTTCGTGGATGGGCACGCCGCCGCTATTCAGGATGTCGATCTTGCGCGGATCGACGTCGAGGCAGAACACGTCGTGACCGATCTCGGCGAGGCACGCCCCGGTGACGAGGCCGACATAGCCGGTGCCGACAATGGTGATTTTCATACGCGCTCCGGTGAGAGATTCTGTGTTGTGTTGCAGCGCCGCCCTGCGTGCATGCGGCCTGCGGACGAACGCCGGACGCTCAGCTCGACGCGGGGATCGGCTCGACGCGGCGCGGCGCGTAGGTTTCCCAACCGCTGCACCCCGGGCACTGCCAGTAGAAGAGGCGCGCCCGGAAGCCGCAATTCTGGCACGTGTAGCGTGGCAGATTTTTGGTGCGCTGCTGCAGGAGCGAGCGCATCAGCTGCAGCTCGCTGCTGCGCGGCTCCTCCGCCGTGGCCTGCTGCGCTTCGAGCAGACGCGCCATGCCGGCGAGATTCGGCGCCTTCTGCATTTGCGTGCGCGCCAGCGTGTGCGCTGCATCGGCGCCACGCAGCGCCGCAACGTACTTGTAGGCGACGTCGAGCAGATCGTTCGACGGATACGTATCGACCCACGCGGTGAGCAGTTGCGCGCCCTCTTCCGCGCGGCCGAGCGACTCGTAGCCTTTCATGATCTTCTCGGCAACGAGCGGCAGATAAGCGGGATTCTGCTCTTCCACGCCGCGCCACCGGGCGAGCGCGGCCTCCCAGTCGCCGCCCGCCGCATCGGCGTCGCCGGCGAGGATCGTGGCGCGCACGTTCTGCGGATTCGCCTTGAGCGCGAGCTCAAGCTGGCGCCGCGCTTCGTCGGGCTTCTTCTGCTGCAAGGCCTCCTGCGCCAGCTCGCAATGGAACTGGGCAATTTCGACGTCGAGCGAGCCCGCGCCCATGGTTTCGAGCTGGCGCGCGGTATCGATCGAGCGGTTCCAGTCCTTCTCGATGCCGTAGATCGTGAGCAGTGCCCGCTGGGCGCCCAGCGCGTAGTCGCCCGATTGCAGCGAGACGAAGGTCTCCTCCGCGCGATCGAGCATGCCCGCCTTCAGATAATCCTGGCCGAGTTCATAGAGCGCGTGATCGCGCTCGTTCACGGGCAGGTCCGGACGCGAAAGCAGGTTCTGATGCACGCGGATGGCGCGGTCGGTCTCGCCGCGGCGGCGAAACAGATTGCCGAGCGCGAAGTGCAACTCGACCGTTTCGGGATCGAGCTTGGCGACTTCGATGAACGCATCGATCGCTTTGTCCGGCTGCTCGTTGAGCAGAAAATTCAGGCCGCGGAAATAGGAGCGCGGCAGGTTGGCGCTTTCGGACAAAAGCGCCTTGAGGTCGTAGCGCGACGCCATCCAGCCGAGCGCGAAGGCGACGGGAATGACGAGGAGCCACCAGAAATCGAGATCCATGCGAGCGACGGTGTAAGCGGGACACAAGCCGCACGCCTTGCGGGCGCGCGGCGAAACGATGGGATCAGATGAGCGGCGGCAGCGGCGGCTCGGCGATCGGCGGCGGCGTCTCGCGCGCCGCCCGCAGGTCGCGCTTCAGGCGGCCGTTCTCCATGCGCAGCCGGAACAGGCCCGGCAGCGCCGAGAGCAGCCCGGCCAGCAACCCCACCACGAAGAATGCGAGGCCGATCAGGATCAGCGGAGCCTGCCACGCATATCCGGCAAGAAAGTTCAGCGTTGTGGTTTGCGTGTTGGCGAGCGCAAGCACGAGCAGCAACACGAATACCAGCACACGGATCACCCAGGCGATCAATCTCATGAAAGAGTCTCTTGGCAGTTGCGAAGAAGGCGCCGGCACCGGCCGCCATGCTGCGCCGCAGCACGAGCCGTGCCGAAGTGACCCGTATTGTAAATGAACGCCCCGCCGCCCGGGATGTGCGCTGTAGCGCATGTCGCGGGCAGGCGGCGAATCCGCGAACAACACCGCTGGGTATGCGCGAAAAAAAAGCGCCGGGGGTCGATCACCCCCGGCGCTTTTCCGGTCTTTATATCTGGCCATCTGGCATTGACCGCCGACGACCGCAAGCACCCCAAGGAGCGCTTACTGATCGTCGTCCGGCTCGTCCGCTTTCAGCGGCTCGCCCGCACGCCGGTCCACGCGCTCGCGCAATTCCTTGCCCGGCTTGAAGTGCGGCACGAACTTCTCAGGCACCAGCACCTTCTCACCCGACTTCGGGTTGCGTCCTACGCGCGACGGCCGGCGGTTCAGGCCGAAGCTGCCAAAACCGCGAATTTCGATGCGATGGCCCTTGGCAAGCGCCTCGGACATCGCATCGAGCATCGTCTTGACCGCGAAATCCGCATCCTTGAGGACAAGTTGCGGAAATCGCGTAGCCAGCTGCGCGACCAATTCAGATTTGGTCATACTTCAGCTTGCCCCCGTTATGAGGCTTACTGGTTCTGGCCGTCGAGCTTGGCCTTGAGCAGCGCGCCGAGGTTGGTCGTGCCGGTGGCAGCCTGACCCGAATCCGCCGACATGCTGCGCAGGGCTTCCTGCGTCTCGGCCGAATCCTTCGCCTTGATCGACAGGTTGATGCCACGCGACTTGCGATCGATGTTGATGATCATCGCGTTGACCTTGTCGCCTTCCTTCAGCACGTTGCGAGCATCTTCCACGCGGTCTTGCGCGATTTCCGAAGCACGCAGGTAGCCTTCGACGTCGGCGTTCAGGGTGATCACTGCGCCCTTCGCGTCAACCGACTTGACCACGCCGTCAACCGTCGAGCCCTTGTCGTTGACAGCAACGAAGTTGCTGAACGGGTCGCCTTCGAGCTGCTTGATGCCGAGCGAAATGCGTTCCTTCTCGACGTCGATGCCCAGCACCACGGCTTCGACTTCGTCGCCCTTCTTGTACTTGCGCACGGCTTCTTCGCCGGTTTCGCTCCACGACAGGTCGGAGAGGTGAACCAGGCCGTCGATGCCGCCGGGCAGGCCGATGAACACGCCGAAGTCGGTGATCGACTTGATGGCGCCTTGCAGCTTGTCGCCCTTCTTGAAGTTGCGGCTGAAGTCATCCCACGGATTCGGCTTGCACTGCTTCATGCCGAGCGAGATGCGGCGGCGGTCTTCGTCGATCTCGAGGACCATGACTTCGACTTCGTCGCCCAGCTGGACAACCTTCGACGGCGCAACGTTCTTGTTGGTCCAGTCCATTTCGGAAACGTGAACCAGGCCTTCGATACCCGACTCGACTTCGACGAACGCGCCGTAGTCGGTGATGTTCGTGACCTTGCCGAACAGGCGCGTGCCCGACGGGTAACGGCGCGAGATGCCTTCCCACGGATCGTCGCCCAGTTGCTTGATACCGAGCGAAACGCGGTTCTTTTCCTGGTCGAACTTGAGGATCTTCGCGGTAACTTCCTGGCCAACCGAGAGAACTTCGCTCGGGTGACGCACGCGACGCCATGCGATGTCGGTGATGTGCAGCAGGCCGTCGATGCCGCCGAGGTCCACGAACGCGCCGTAATCGGTGATGTTCTTGACCACGCCGTTGACGATCGCGCCTTCCTTCAGCGTTTCGAGCAGCTTCGCGCGCTCTTCGCCTTGCGTGGCTTCGATCACTGCGCGGCGCGACAGCACGACGTTGTTACGCTTGCGGTCGAGCTTGATGACGCGGAATTCGAGGGTCTTGCCTTCGTACGGCGTCGTGTCCTTGACCGGACGCGTGTCGACGAGCGAACCCGGCAGGAACGCGCGGATGCCGTTGACCATGACGGTCATGCCGCCCTTGACCTTGCCCGTGATCGTGCCGGTCACGAGTTCGTTGTTGTCGAGAGCCTTTTCCAGCGACAGCCACGAAGCGAGACGCTTCGCCTTGTCGCGCGACAGGATCGTGTCGCCGTAGCCGTTTTCCAGCGCGTCGATCGCGACGGAAACGAAATCGCCCGCCTGAACCTCCACTTCGCCCTGGTCGTTCAGGAATTCCTCGATGGGAATGTAGGCCTCGGACTTCAGGCCAGCGTTGACGACCACGAAGTTGTGGTCGACGCGCACGACTTCAGCGGAGATGACCTCGCCGGCGCGCATGTCCTGGCGGGTCAGCGACTCTTCGAACAGAGCCGCGAAAGATTCGGTAATCGGGGTGGAGGTTTGCAGGTCGGACATAAAAATCTGAATTTGCAGGGTTTTCGCTGCGGGTTCGACTGCCTGCCGGTCATCTGGACCGGTCCCGCCTTGCTGCCGGAACGCCTGTTCGCGGCACGGATGCGAAAGCCATACGGGGTTAAAGGGTTTAACACACGCTCCGCTCGTGCGGAGCACCACTGCTACTACAACTACTCAACTGCTCAACTGCTACTGCGCTTACACCTGTTTGCCGTGCCCGTCGTGACGGGCCGGTTGCGGCAACGTCTGGTACCACTGCACCACCTGTTCGACCGCCTGGTCGATCGAGAGCGCCGAGGTGTCCAGAAGCTGCGCATCCTCCGCAGGCTTGAGCGGCGCGGCCGTGCGATTGCTGTCGCGCGCGTCGCGCTCACGCAAATCCCGGAGCAAGTCATCCATATTAGCAGAAAATCCCTTCTGGATCAATTGCTTATGCCGGCGGGCCGCGCGGGCCTCGACGCTCGCTGTCAGAAACACCTTTAGAACCGCGTCAGGAAAGATCACCGTACCCATGTCGCGGCCGTCCGCGACGAGCCCCGGCAGCTTGCGGAAGGCCCGCTGGCGCGCCACCAGCGCCGTGCGCACCGAGGGATGCGCGGCGATTACCGAGGCCCGGTTGCCCACTTCCTCCGCGCGGATTTCGGTCGAGACGTCCACGCCGTCGAGTTGCGCGAGCCCCTCGCGGAACGTGATGTGGAGATCGTCGATCAGCTTTGCAAGGCCGTCCGCGTCGTCGCAGGCGATCGTATAGCGGATGCTGGCGAGCGCCGCGAGCCGGTACAAGGCGCCGCTGTCGAGCAGGTGAAAGCCGAGATGCGCGGCCACGAGCGTGGCCACCGTGCCCTTGCCGGAAGCGGTCGGGCCGTCGATTGCAATGACGGGCGTCGGATAAAAGGGACGGTTTGATTTCATGCTGGCGTTATGGGTGACTACAAGGCGACTACAAAGGCAACTACATGGCAACTGCGAACCACTATGACGACGACCTCAGTATCGCCGTCAGTGAAAAATCCGGCGTCAAGGCTGCGCGAGCGCGAGGAACCGGTCGAAATAGTCGGGGAAGGTCTTGCCGACGCATTTCGGGTCGTTGATGCGCACGGGCACGCCGCCCAGGCTCACGAGCGAGAAGCACATTGCCATGCGGTGATCGTCGTACGTGTCGATCGCCGCGTTCGGCGTGAGTTGCGCGGGCGGGCGCACGATCAGATAATCCGGGCCCTCCTCCACATCGGCGCCGACCTTGCGCAGCTCCTTGGCCATTGCCGCGATGCGGTCGGTTTCCTTCACGCGCCAGCTCGCGATATTGCGCAGCGTCGTCGCGCCGTCCGCGAAGAGCGCCGCCACGGCGATCGTCATGGCCGCGTCGGGAATCAGATTGAAGTCCATGTCGATCGGATCGAGCTTGCCGTGATCGTTGCCGATCCCGCGCACCTCGATCCAGTCGTCGGCCATCGTGACGTTGGCGCCCATGCGGCCGAGCGCGTCGGCAAAGCCGATGTCGCCCTGGATGCTCGCGCGCCCCACGCCCTCCACGCGCAGCGGGCCGCCGCCGATGGCGCCCGCGGCGAGGAAATACGACGCGGACGAGGCGTCGCCCTCGACCATGATCTTGCCGGGCGACTGATAGCGCACGCCCGCCGGCACTTCGAAGCGGTGCCAGCCGTGGCGCTCGACCTTCACGCCAAAGCGTTCCATGAGCTTGATCGTGATATCGATATAGGGCTTCGAAATGAGCTCGCCGTCCACCTGCACGACCGTCACGCCGTCCTTGGCGCGCACGAGCGGCAGCGTCATCAGCAGCGCCGTGAGGAACTGGCTCGAAACGTCGCCGCGCACGGCGATCGGCGCGTCGACCGAAATCGTCGAAGGGCGGATACGCAGCGGCGGAAAGCCTTCGTTCTCCTCGTAATCGATCTTCGCGCCGATCTGGCGCAGGCCGTCCACGAGGTCGCCGATCGGCCGCTCGTGCATGCGCGGCACGCCATGAATGCGGTAGTCGCCGCCGTTCACCGCGAGCGCCGCCGTGAGCGGACGCACCGCCGTGCCCGCGTTGCCGAGGAAGAGATCCGCGCGCACCGCCGTGAATGCGCCGCGCGTGCCCTGCACGACGCAGGTGTCGTCTTCGCGCTTGAGCCTCACGCCGAGCTTTTCGAGCGCGTCGAGCATGACGCGCGTGTCGTCGGAGTCGAGCAGGTTCGTGATCGTGGTCTCGCCTTCGGCCAGCGCCGCGAGCAACAGCACGCGGTTCGAGATGCTCTTCGAGCCGGGCAGGCGGATCGTGCCGGACGCACGGGAGAAGGGTCCGAGATCGAGATAGTCCATGGGTGTGTCCTGAGAATTCGGTCGGGCGCGAGGGGGGCGGCTGGTCTTTCGGCTTACTTGTCCGGTGCGGCTTCGGCGGCGCGCTTGCCGCCGCGCTCCTGCCACGCGCTGCGCGCCGCGCGCGAGCGCGCGAACACCGTTTCGAGGGTGGCGCCGTCGCCGGTGTCGATGGCTGCGCGCAGCTTCGCCAGCACTTCAGTGTAGGCGTCGAGTTCGGCGAGCAACGCCGCGCGGTTCGCGAGGCAGACGTCGCGCCACATCTCGGGGCTCGACGCGGCGATGCGCGTGAAATCGCGAAAGCCCCCGGCGGCGAACGAGAATTTGAGTTCGGCATCGGGCGACGCGAGGATCTGGTCCACGAGCGCGAACGACAGCACATGCGGCAGATGGCTCACCGAGGCGAACACGCGGTCATGCTGCGCGGCGCTCATCGTGCCGATCACGGCCCCCGTCGCGCGCCACATCGCGGCGATGCGCTCGACCGCCTCCGGCGCGTTCTCCGCGAGCGGGCACAGCACCACGTTGCGGCCGACGTAGAGATCGGGCAGCGCGGCCTCCACGCCGCTCGACTCGCGGCCCGCAATCGGGTGAGCCGGCACGAACTGCGCCGCGCGCGCGCCGAGCGCCGCGCGCGCGGCCTCGATCACGTCGCTCTTGGTGCTGCCCGCGTCGGTGATGAGCGTCTCGGCTTCGAGATGCGGCACGATGCGCTCGAGCAGCGCGCGCGTCTGCGCGACCGGCGCGGCCAGCAGCACGATGTCGGCGCCCTTGAGCGCCTCGGCCAGCGCCGCATCGTCATCGAGCGCGGCGGCCGCGTCGATCACGCCCAGTTCGAGCGCGCGTTCGACCGAATGCCAGCGCCGTCCCACGCCGACCACGCGGCCCGCATTGAGGCCGCCGGCACCGCGCTCGCGCAGTCCGCGCGCGAGCGACCCGCCGATCAGGCCGACGCCGAAAATCACCAGTTTGTTGAAGGAAAACACGCTCACGACATCACCGGAAAGACGAAAACATACGCAACACTCACGCGAGCGCGCGTTCGAGCGCCGCGAGGAAGGCCGCGTTCTCCTCGGGCAAGCCGATCGTCACGCGCAGCCACTGCGGCAGGCCGTAATTGCCGACCGGACGCACGATCACGCCCTGCCTGAGCAAGGCGAGATTCACGCGACCGCCCGCGCCGTCGTCGCTGCCTACGCGCACGAGCACGAAGTTGCCGTCCGACGGCACGTATTCGAGCTCGAGGCGCTCGAAAGCCGCCGTCAGCAGACGATACCCCTCAGCGTTGAGCGCGGCGCTCCTTTCGAGGAACGCGGTGTCGGCGAGCGCGGCAACGGCCGCAGCCTGTGCGAGCGTATTCACGTTGAACGGCTGGCGCAGGCGGTTCAGCAGATCGGTCAGCTCCGGCTGAGCGATCGCAAAACCGATGCGCAGGCCGGCGAGCCCGTACGCCTTCGAGAAAGTGCGCGACACGAGCAGGTTCGGATAGCGGCGCACCCAGGCAATCGAGTCGTAGCGCTTGCCGGCGGCAAGGTACTCCGTGTAGGCCTCGTCGAGCACGACCACCACATGGCGCGGCACCTTCGCGATGAAGGCCTCGAGCGTCGCGCCGTCGATGAACGTGCCGGTCGGGTTGTTCGGATTGGCGACGAAAACGAGGCGCGTGTCGTCGGCGATCGCCGCGAGCATCGCATCGAGATCATGGCCATGCTGGACGGCCGGCGTCACGAGATGCCTTGCGCCGAGGCCCTGCGTGGCGAGCGCATAGACCGCGAACGAGTACTGCGAATAGACGATCGACTGCCCCCGCTCGACGAACGCGTGCGCCGCGAGTTCGAGGATGTCGTTGCTGCCGTTGCCGAGCGTGATCCACTCGGGCGGCACGTCGTAGCGCGCGGCGAGCGCGGCCTTCAGTTCGAACGCGTTCGAATCGGGATAACGGCCCAGCTCGCTCGCCGCCCGCGCGATCGCGCGTTGCGCCGACTCAGGCATGCCGAGCGGGTTCTCGTTCGAGGCAAGCTTCACGATGTGCGCTTCGTCGAGCCCGAACTCGCGGGCCACTTCCGAAATCGGCTTGCCCGCAACGTAGGGCGCGATCGCGCGCACGTAGTTCGGGCCGAATTGCAATGTCATGCGGGGTCTCCTTCAGCGGGTCCTGGTGGGCGGCCTGGCAGGCGCCCGACCACGTTTTCAGCGCGAGCGCGGATACGAACCCAGGATCTTCAGAAACGCGGCCTTCTTGCCGAGATCGTCGAGCGCGCCGGCTACGGCCGGATCGTCGCGATGCCCCTCGAAGTCGATGTAGAAGTAGTACTCCCACGTACCGACGCGTGCGGGCCGCGACTCGAAGCGCGTCATCGACACGCCGTGGCGCGCGAGCGGCTCGAGCAGCTTGTAGACGGCGCCCGGCTCGTTCTTCACCGAAACGATCATCGACGTCTGGTCGTGGCCCGTCGGGCCCGCCGGCTGCTTGCCGATCACAACGAAGCGCGTGCGATTGTGCGGATCGTCCTGGATCAGCGCGTTCGCGATCAGGAGGCCGTAATGGGTGGCCGCCCGCTCGCCGGCAATGGCGGCAACCGTCGGATCGGCGGCGGCCAGGCGCGCCGCCTCCGCGTTGCTCGCCACGGCCTGGCGTTCGAGGTGCGGGGCGTGCGCCGTGAGCCAGTGCTGGCACTGCGCGAGCGCCTGCGGATGCGCGCACACGCGCGTCACGCCCGCCAGCTTGCCGCTTTGCGTCATCAGGTTGTGCTCGATCGGCAGCGCAATCTCACCGCCGATCACGAGCTGCGTCTCGAGGAACAGGTCGAGCGAGCGCGACACCGCGCCTTCGCTCGAATTCTCGACCGGCACCACGCCGAATTCGGAGGCGCCGGCCTCGACGGAACGGAACACCTCGTCGATCGACGGGCACGGCAGGCCTTCGATCGACTGGCCGAAGTACGCGTGCATTGCCTGCTCGCTATAGGTGCCCACCGGCCCGAGATAGGCGGCGGTGATCGTCTTTTCGAGCGAGCGGCTCGCAGCCATGATCTCGCGCCAGATCGCGCTGATATGCTCGTTGCCGAGCGGCCCGGCGCTCAGTCCCTGCAGGCGCGCGATCACCTGCAGCTCGCGCTCCGGGCGGAACACCGGCGCGTTGTAGTGTTTCTTGACCTCGCCCACTTCGAGCGCCACCGCCGCGCGCTGGTTGAGCAGCGCGATCAGTTGCGCGTCGATCGCGTCGATGCGTTCGCGCAGCGGCTTGAGTTTGGAATTGAGTTCGTCGTCCATGCGTGAGACCGGCAATCTGAAAGGATGCGCACGCGCGAGCCGCGCATAGTACTAACTGCGGTACTAACCGCGGTACTAAATGCGGCGCTTACGCGTGCTTCGCTTCGAATTCCTTCATGTACTCGACCAGCGCTTTCACTGCCTCGAGCGGCACCGCGTTGTAAATCGACGCCCGCATGCCGCCGACGGACTTGTGGCCCTTCAGCTGCAACAGCCCGCGCGCCTTCGCGCCGGCAAGGAAATCTTCGTTACGTGATTCGTCGGCGAGGAAGAACGGTACGTTCATCCGCGAGCGCGCGCGGCGCTCCACCTTGTTGATGTAGAAGCGGCTCGCGTCGATCGTGTCGTAGAGCAGCTTCGCTTTTTCGATGTTGCGCGCCTCGATGGCGGTGAGGCCACCCTGGCGCTTCAACCACTTGAACACGAGCCCGGCGATGTAGATCGCATAGGTGGGCGGCGTGTTGAACATGGAATTGTTCGCGGCAACCGTCTTCCATTCGAACGCGGACGGGCAGATCGACATCGCGCGGTCGAGCAGATCCTCGCGCACGATCACGACCGTCACGCCGGCCATGCCGATGTTCTTCTGCGCGCCGCCGTAGAGCACGCCGTACTTGGCGATGTCCATCGGGCGCGAAAGGATGTGCGACGAGGCGTCGGCCACGAGCGGAATGTCGCCTAGATCGGGGATCTCGAAGGTCTCGACGCCGTCGATCGTCTCGTTCGTGCACAAATGAACGTAGGCAGGGTCGTCCGAAAGCTTCCACTCGCTCATGGCAGGCGCATGCGTGAAGCCCGCCTCGGTGCGCCCGCTGGCCGCGATGTGCGAGGCGCCGTACTTGAGCGCTTCCTTCTGCGACTTCTGCGACCAGGAACCCGTGACCACGAAGTCGGCGCGCGGCTTCACCCCGAACAGGTTCAGCGGCACGATCGCATTCTCGCCAATGCCGCCGCCCTGCAGGAACAGGATGTGGTGGCTCGCCGGGACTGCCATCAACTCGCGCAGATCGAGCAGCGCCTCGCTGTGGATCTGCATGAACTCCGGGCCGCGATGGCTCATTTCCATCACGCTCATGCCGCTGCCGTGCCAGTCGAGCATTTCGTCGGCGGCCTGGCGCAGCACTTCTTCGGGCATGGCTGCGGGTCCAGCGGAGAAGTTGAAGACGCGCATCGTTGGAAGACCTTGGGAGGCAGGCGCGGCGGCAAAAAAGCCCCGGAGAAATGCGCCCGAAATGAAAAATGGTTGCTTGCGCTCGCGCGCAAACAACCATTATCGCACTGTCAGCTCGAACCCGCCAACGCGGGCCCGGCTACGGCCGGCTCACGGGAAACGGATTTCCCGCGCTTTCGCGGGGACCCTCCGACCCGTGCCGGACCGATTACTTCGACGTCTTGGCGGCGTTAGCGACTTCCTGGTCAGCCTGCGCGCGCGTTGCCTTGATCGACTGCGGCATGTACTTCTGCATCAGACCGTTCACGACGTCGCGGCCCACCTGGTCTTGCACCTGGATGAACTTGCGGCCGGTCGGGCTGCGGTAGAACGTCGTCAGATCCTTGATTTCCTGCGTGCTGTAGTACTTCGCGTAGGCGTCGTACTGAGCCTGCATCGCGTCCTGCTGGAAAGAAGGAGTGGTGAAGACCTGACCTGCCGAGTCAACCAGCTTCGGCACGGCGTTCTTCTGCAGCCCCGGGACGGAAGCCTGCTTCTGCTTGTCCGTCATCGTCTTGTTTTCCGTCAGCGCGTCCGACAGGATCGCCGGGACGAGCTGCTTCGCCTGCATCTGCGCGCTGTTGCCGATTGCGCCGACGAGCTTCTGCGCGTCGATTGCGTCGAGCAGGTCCTTGATCGCGGCTTGCTTGGCCGGATCGATCGGTGCTGCGGCAGCGGCCGGCGCCGACTGGTCGGGCGCCTGACTCTGGAGCGCCTGAGCCATCGCAAACGTCGGCACGAGAGCGGCCAGCAACAAAACCTGCTTGAATCGTTTTTGCATCATTACTCCCTTAGAGAAATTAGTCGAACTGCCTGCCGAACGGACCGTTCAGGGACAACCCAGACCCGCGCGGCACCGGCTTCACTCGAAGCTGGCCGCCCGCAGCCGGTCGCCCGCCACCGGATCCGCCCGGCGCCATTTCAGGACCTTCCTGCGCTAGCCGGCCCGCTTCTCGCGGACCGTCGCTTTGCATCACGCCTGCTTACTCCTGGCTTTCACCCTCGCCAGGCTCGGCATCACCCGCTTCGCCTTCCCCGTCGGCCTCTGCGACCTGCTGCAGGCCGGAGAGTTTCGTGCCTTCGTCAAGGCTGATGAGTGTAACACCTTGCGTCGCACGGCCCATTTCGCGTATCTCGGAAACACGCGTGCGAATCAGCACGCCTGTTGTCGTGATCAGCATGATCTGAGCTTCCGGGTCCACAAGCGTCGCCGCGACCACCTTGCCATTACGCTCCGACGTCTGGATCGCGATCATCCCCTTCGTGCCGCGCCCGTGGCGGGTGTACTCGGTGATCGGCGTGCGCTTGCCGTAGCCGTTCTCGGTTGCGGTGAGCACCGACTGCTGCTCGTCGCCCGCCACGAGGAGCGCGATGACCTGCTGGCCGTCCTCGAGCTGCATGCCGCGCACGCCGCGCGCTTCGCGGCCCATCGGGCGCACGTCGTTTTCGTCGAAGCGCACCGCCTTGCCCGCGTCGGAGAACAGCATGACGTCGTGCTCGCCGTCGGTGATGGCGGCGCCGATCAGGTAATCGCCGTCGTCGAGGCCGACCGCAATAATACCCTTGCGCAACGGGCGGCTGAAGGCCTCGAGCGGGGTCTTCTTCACGGTGCCGAGCGCGGTGGCCATGAAGACGTACTTGTCGGCCGAAAACTCCTTGACCGGCAAGACAACCGTAATTTTTTCACCGTCCTGGAGCGGGAACATGTTGACGATCGGACGGCCGCGCGAGTTGCGCGAGCCCTGCGGCACCTCGTACACCTTCACCCAGTAGACGCGCCCGCGATTCGAGAAGCACAGGATGTGGTCGTGGGTGTTGGCGATGAAGAGCGTGTCGATCCAGTCGTCGTCTTTCATCGAAGTGGCCTGCTTGCCGCGACCTCCGCGCTTCTGGGCGCGATATTCGGACAACGGCTGCGATTTCACGTAACCGGCGTGCGACATGGTGACGACCATGTCCTGCGGCGTGATCAGGTCTTCGGTGTTGAGCTCGGTCGCGTTCATCTCGATCTTCGAGCGGCGTTCGTCGCCGAATTCGCTCTTGATCGCGGTGAGTTCGTCGGAGATCATGACCGTTACGCGCTCGGGGCGCGCAAGGATGTCGAGCAGGTCGGCAATCTGGGCCATCACGTCGCGGTACTCGCCGATGATCTTGTCCTGCTCCAGCCCCGTCAGGCGCTGCAGACGCATCTGCAGGATTTCCTGCGCCTGGGTGTCGGACAGACGGTAGAGACCGTCGCCCTGCATGCCGTACTGCGGGTTCAGACCTTCCGGTCGATACGCTTCGCGGCCGCCCGCCGCCGCGTTTTCCGTCTCGGCGCGCGCAAGCATTTCGCGCACGAGCGACGAATCCCACGAGCGGTTCATCAGCTCCTGCTTCGCGATAGGCGGCGTGGGCGCGGCCTTGATGAGCGCGATGAACTCGTCGATGTTCGCGAGCGCGACGGCGAGGCCTTCCAGCACGTGGCCGCGTTCGCGCGCCTTGCGCAGTTCGTATACAGTGCGCCGCGTCAGCACCTCGCGGCGGTGCGACAGGAAATGCTCGAGCATTTCCCTCAGGTTCAGCAGCTTCGGCTGGTTGTCCACCAGCGCGACCATGTTCATGCCGAACGTGTCCTGCAGCTGCGTCGCCTTGTACAGATTATTGAGGATGACCTCGGGCACTTCGCCGCGCTTCAGTTCGATCACGACGCGCATGCCGCTCTTGTCGGATTCGTCGCGAATATCCGAAATGCCTTCGAGCTTCTTTTCGTTGACCAGCTCGGCAATGCGCTCCAGCAGCGAACGCTTGTTCACCTGGTACGGCAGTTCGTCAACGATGATCGCCATGCGCTGGCCGCGATCGATTTCCTCGAAGTGCGTGGCCGCGCGCATCACCACACGGCCGCGTCCGGTGCGATAGCCGTCGCGCACGCCGGCGACGCCGTAAATGATGCCCGCGGTCGGGAAATCGGGTGCCGGAATGATTTCGATCAACTCGTCGATCGACGCCTGCGGATTCTTCAAAAGATGCTGGCAGGCATCGACGACTTCGTTCAGGTTGTGCGGCGGAATGTTCGTGGCCATGCCGACCGCGATCCCCGACGAACCGTTGATGAGCAGGTTCGGGATGCGTGCCGGCAGGATCAGCGGCTCGCTTTCGCTGCCGTCGTAGTTCGGCCCGAAATCGACCGTTTCCTTGTCGATGTCGGCCAGCAGCTCGTGGCCGATCTTCGCCATGCGGATTTCGGTGTACCGCATCGCGGCGGCGTTGTCGCCGTCGATCGAGCCGAAATTGCCCTGGCCGTCCACCAGCATGTAGCGCAGCGAGAAGTTCTGCGCCATGCGGACGATCGTGTCGTAGACCGCGGTGTCGCCGTGAGGGTGGTATTTACCGATGACGTCGCCGACGATACGCGCCGACTTCTTGTAGGCGCGGTTCCAGTCGTTGTTCAGTTCGTGCATCGCGTAGAGCACGCGCCGGTGGACGGGCTTGAGGCCGTCGCGAACATCCGGGAGCGCCCGCCCGACAATCACGCTCATCGCGTAGTCGAGATACGAGCGGCGCATTTCCTCCTCGAGGGAGATAGGCAGAGTCTCTTTGGCGAATTGATCCATTATCGATGTCGTATACAGACACACGCGAGGCACGCGCGATGCTAGCTCGAGGCGGCACCGCAAAAACGCACCCTGTTGTCGCATGGACGCCGCGGACGCAGCGCATCACGCGATTCTACCACGCACGACACCCCTGCCTTCGCTCTACGTATACCTATTAGAGGGGCGATGCCGAACCGCTCAGAACGCCACCTGAGCACCATCCGGCGACCCCGACCAGGAATCATCCGATATCCGCAGTGCAGCACCCGCCGGTTTGCGGGACCTGCCCGAAACCAGGCGTCATACCAGGGTATCCCGCGGGAACTTTTTGTTGCGGGTGTACCACATTCGATCGATCGCAAAGAAAGGGGCGGATTTTTTTTATCGTAGGACGGGAACGATATGGCAAAATGCCAACGCACAAAGTTAGACGCTGCTCGAAGTCTACACAACACGTTCGCTGCAACGCGCCAATGTTATACTTCGAGCAATGTATGACTTGTCTTCGTCATATGGCTCGCAGTAAACCTGCGGTAATCTCAATTTCGAGAGGAGAAATATGAATAAACTTTCAAAGCTCGCGTTCATTGCAGCTACCGCAGTCATGGCTGCATCCGCTCAGGCACAGTCGGTGCCGGCGTCGCGACAAGCCGTCAATGACAACTGGGTGAATGGTACGGGCGAGTGGGTGTGGATGAACGGCACGAACGAGCTTTGCTGGCGCGATGCGTTCTGGACGCCGGCCACGGCCAACGCCAAGTGCGATGGCGCGCTGGTCGCCCAGGCACCGCAGCCGCCGGTCGCTCCGCCGCCGCCGCCGGCCATCACGAGCCAGAAGATCACGTATCAGGCTGACGCTCTGTTCGACTTCGACAAGGCTATCCTGAAGCCGGCTGGCAAGGAAAAGCTGGACGATCTGGCAAGCAAGATCGAAGCGCTGAACCTGGAAGTCGTCGTCGCAACCGGCTACACCGACCGCATCGGCTCGAACGCGTACAACGACCGTCTGTCGCTGCGCCGTGCGCAAGCCGTCAAGGCGTACCTGGTCAGCAAGGGCGTGCCGTCCGACCGTATCTACACGGAAGGCAAGGGCAAGCGCAACCCGGTCACGACGGGTTGCAACCAGAAGAACCGCAAGGCTCTCATCTCCTGCCTCGCACCGGATCGCCGCGTGGAAGTCGAAGTCGTCGGCACGCAGAAGCAGTAATTCGCGAGTCGCGACCGAAGGTCTCAAAGCCCCGCTTCGGCGGGGCTTTTTTATTCCGCATGCCCTGAAAGGCACCGCGAAGGTGCGTGGCATTTTGCCGCCATCGGAGCCCGCCTATATACTCAGGCCTTATCCTCACCCATCCGCCCCCGCGTTTCAGGCCGCTCCGACATGACCAATGCCGATCCCCACGAACTGCAGAAATTCAGCGATCTTGCTCATCGCTGGTGGGACCCGAACGCGGAATTCAAGCCGCTCCACGAACTGAACCCCGTCCGCCTTGGTTGGATCGACGCTCACGCGCACCTCGCCGGCAAGCGCGTGCTGGACGTGGGCTGCGGCGGCGGCATCCTGTCCGAGTCGATGGCCGGGCTGGGCGCCACCGTGAAGGGCATCGACCTCGCCCGGGAGGCGCTGGGCGTTGCCGATCTGCACAGCCTCGAAAGCGGTGTCACGGTCGATTACGAAGAGATCGCCGCGGAAGCGCTCGCGGCGCGCGAGCCCGCCGCGTTCGATGCCGTGACCTGCATGGAAATGCTCGAGCACGTGCCGGATCCGGCCGGCATCGTTCACGCCTGCGCTACCCTCGTGAAGCCGGGCGGTTGGGTGTTTTTCTCGACGCTCAACCGCAACCTGAAGGCGTATCTGCTCGCCGTGATCGGCGCCGAATATATCGCGCAGATGCTGCCCAAAGGCACGCACGACTACGCGCGCTTCATTCGCCCCTCGGAGCTCGCCGGCTTCGTGCGCCTCGCCGGCTTGCGCCTCGTCGAGATCAAGGGCATCACCTATAACCCGCTCACGCGGCATTTCTCGCTCTCGAACGACTCCAGCGTCAATTACATGATCGCGTGCCGGCGCGAGGCCTGACGCGGCACCAGGTATCCCCTCCGATATGACTGCATCGACCCTCATTGACGCCGCATCCGGCAACGGCGCGGCGCTCGCCGCCTGCGACGCCGTTCTGTTCGATTTCGACGGCACGCTGGCCGATACCGCCCCGGACCTCGCCGCCGCCGTGAATCAGATGCGTCACGCACGCGGCCTCGCGGCTGCGCCGCTCGAGCGGCTGCGGCCGCTCGCCTCGGCGGGCGCACGCGGCCTGATCGGCGGCGCGTTCGGCATCGGGCCCGACCATCCCGACTTCGCGGCGATGCGCGAGGAATTCCTCGCCAACTACGCGGCGAACCTGCGTGTCGAGACGGTCCTCTTTCCCGGCGTCGATGCCGTCCTGGACGACCTCGATGCGCGCGGCGTGCGCTGGGGCATCGTGACCAACAAGGTCGCGCGCCTCACCGATCCGCTCGTGAAACTCATGCATCTCGACGCGCGGGCTGCCTGCGTCGTCAGCGGCGACACCACGCCCTACTCCAAGCCGCACCCGGCGCCGCTGCTGCACGCGGCCGAGGTCATCGGCGTCGAGCCGCAGCGTGTGGTTTATGTCGGCGACGACGCGCGCGACGTCCAGGCGGGCACGGCGGCCGGAATGGCGACGATCGCGGCCGCCTACGGCTACTGCGGCAACGAAGTCCCGCCGTCGCAATGGAACGCGCACTACGTTGCCGAAACAACGGCAGCCCTGCTCGACCTGCTCGAACAGGTGGGGAAAGCGGCGCGGCCGGTCTAAATCCCGCCGACTCCTTGACCCAGCCCGCGCCTGTTGAAACGGGCGCGGTTCGCCTCATCTGGCGAACTATGGGATAATTGATCCGTCCTCTGGGGCCGACCTGGTTTCGACAGGGGTTATGAAGCAGTCAGGGCATGCCGAGGACCCGTCACCTCGTTAATCAATGGGAAAAACGTAACTGCAAACGACGATACGTTCGCACTGGCAGCCTAAGGGCCGCCGTCCTCTGCCTGGCTCACTGACGGGCTAGCGTCGCAAGACCGGTAGCAATACCGCCAGAGGTCATTTACGTCAGTTAAGCTCTGTCGGCGTCACGACGGCAGAGTCGAAAATCTAGTGAATCGCCGTAGCGCAGCGTGTTCGTCCGCGTCGCTGCGGTTAAATCAAACGACAGAACTACGCATGTAGAACTGGGTGTGGACTGCCTTTGGACGCGGGTTCGATTCCCGCCGGCTCCACCAGAATTCCCGCCTCAAAAACGAAAACTCGCGACACCCTTTCGGGCCTCGCGAGTTTTTCCTTTTGCGCGCCGCAGTCGGCAGGCGCGTCGCGCACTGCCGCCAGCCTCAGTCCGTCAATTGTCGTCCGGGCACTGCAGATTGCAGCCGTTCGGATCGCCCATATCGCCCTTCTTGCGCATTTCCGAAGGCGCGCCGTGCTGATATTTGTTCGACGGCGCCGAAGCCGCGAACGGCAACTGCGGGTGCTGCTGCAGACGAAATTCGTCACTAATAATACCGTCGGGCTGGCCCGGCGAATTCTGTGCAAAAGCGACTGAAACGGTGGCGAACAAGGCTCCCGCAGTGGCGGCAGCAACACAAACATTAAGCAGGAATTTCATGGTCGATTGGCGCGTGTGGCGCGCATCTGAAACGAGAAGGCCAATACCCGCCCGAAAGTATCACAGAAAGCACCGTCTGCTGCAGTGCCGGCTGATTGCATTACATTACAGCGCCGGCTCCAGTCCGGCCCAGCCTGCATCGAGCGCCACGACCTTGCCGCAATCGGCGGGATCGTAACCTTCGAGGTGCGCGACATTCTGGCGGAACGCGGCGCCACGCAGGAGCGCCAATACGGCCGCCAGCGGCTCCCGCTCCAACTGGGCCCGATCGCACGCGAAATAGTAATCTTCGTCTGCCATTGGCATGAAATCGAGCCCGAAATGATGTGCCGCCGGCTCGACGCCGAACCCCACGTCGGCCATGCCGCTCGCAACGAAAGCCGCAATCGCCGAATGGGTCAGTTCCGACGACGCGTAGCCGTTGACCCGCTCGGGATCGACGCCGATGCGCGTGAGCAGCAGATCGATCAGCATCCGCGTGCCCGAGCCCGGCTGCCGGTTCACGAAGCGGATATCGCCGCGCGCGAGATCGGCCAGCCCGGCAATCTGCTTCGGGTTGCCGCGCCCGACGAACAACCCCTGCTTGCGCCGCGTCAGGTGGATAAAGACATGCCGCTGAGGATCGAGCCAGCCGCGGTACGCGTCGGCGCAGGCCGCGCGAAAGTCGCCGCGCGGCAGGTGAAAGCCCGCCAGATCGCATTCGCCGCGTGCGAGCGCCGTGATGGCGTCGACGCTGTCGCGATACTTGATCTCAACGGGTAGCTGCTGCGCGACCAGTGCCGTCACCAGCGAGGCCACGGCGTAACCGTGCGAGGCATGAATGCGCAGATCCAATGCATGCGGTACGAGCCAGCGGTTGAGGTCGCTCGCCACTTCGCTCGCCAGTGCCTGCAGGTTGCCTTGCAGACGCTCGCCGCACAGCCGCTGCGAGCGCAGCACCGCCTCGCCCAGTTCCGAGAGCACCGATCCGCGGCCGCGCGCCTTGGCGATCAACGCGCCGCCCAGACGCTCTTCCACCTCGCGCAGCAGGCCCCACGCATGCCGATAGGACAAACCCTTACGCTGCGCGGCCTGCGCAATGCTGCCTTCTTCCGCTACGAGCGCGAGCAGCGGCACGACGTCCGTCAGGCTTGCCTCGCGGCCTTCCGCATCGCGCACGACAAGCTGCGCCTGGCATTCGACCTTGATCATTATGAATTCGCCCTTCCTATTGCGAAACCCAATACATCGGCCTATCGTTCGTTCACACAACGAGACAACGGCAGCATATATGCGCACTTTATGAATAACAAGTGCATATTTGCGCCAGGAGGTACCCCACTTTGGACGAGACGACACACATCGCGCCCGACGCACTCGTGCGCCGGCACACGCAGCCCGGGCGCACCCTGCTCGCGATCCTGCATGCGATCCAGGACGAGGCGGGTTACGTGCCACCCGAAACCATCGTGCCGCTGGCGAAAGCGCTGAATCTGTCGCGGGCCGAAGTGCACGGCGTCATCAGCTACTACCATCACTTCCGCACGGCGCCGCCGGCGGCCGTCACCGTCCAGCTTTGCCGCGCCGAAGCGTGCCGCAGCATGGGCAGCGAGGCGCTGGCCCGGCACGCCGAAGCACAGACGGGCTGCCGCTTCGCGCAGGCGCGCGGCCACGATGGGCAAACCGCGCACGAGCCTACCGGACGGGTCGCGCTGGAATCGGTCTACTGCCTCGGCCAGTGCGCGCTCTCGCCGACAATGACGATCAACGGCACGCTGCACGCCAAAGTGACGCCGCAGAAGTTCGACGCGCTCCTCAGCGCCGCTGTCGCCGCTGCCATCGGCGCAAAGGAGGCCGCATGATCCGCGTCTACGTTCCCCGCGATTCGTCGGCGCTCGCCCTCGGCGCCGATGCGGTTGCCGAGGCCATCGAACGCGAGGCCGCCGCACGCGGCCACGCCATCGAACTCGTGCGCAACGGTTCGCGCGGCTTGCTCTATCTGGAACCGCTAGTGGAAGTGGAAACGCCCGACGGCCGCGTCGGCTATGCCAATGTCGAAGCGCAAGACGTCGCTGCGCTGTTCGAAGCGGGCTTCCTGCAAGGCGGCCAGCACGCGCGCGGCGTCGGCCTCGTCGAGCAGATTCCGTATCTGGGCAAGCAGCAACGCCTCACGTTCGCGCGCATCGGCATCACCGACCCGCTCTCCACCGAGGACTACGTCGCGCACGGCGGCCTCGAAGGACTGCGCCAGGCCCTCGCGATGACGGGCGCCGCCGCCTGCGAAGCGCTGATCGAGTCCGGCTTGCGCGGACGCGGCGGCGCGGCCTTCCCGGCCGGCATCAAGTGGCGCACCGTCGCGAACGCGCAGGCAGACCAGAAGTACATCGTCTGCAATGCCGACGAAGGCGACTCGGGCACGTTCTCCGACCGCCTCATCATGGAAAGCGATCCGTACGTGCTGATAGAAGGCATGACGATCGCGGGCATCGCCGTCGGCGCGACCGTGGGCCATATCTACGTGCGCAGCGAATACCCGCATGCGATCGCCGCGCTCGAAGAAGCGATCCGGCGCGCACGCGCGGCGGGCTGGCTCGGCGCGGACGTGCTAGGCAGTGGCAAGCCGTTCGATCTCTTCGTCGCCAAGGGCGCCGGCGCCTACGTGTGCGGCGAGGAAACCGCGCTGCTCGAGTCGCTCGAAGGCAAGCGCGGCATCGTGCGCGCGAAGCCGCCGCTGCCCGCGCTCGCGGGGCTGTACGGCAAGCCCACGGTCATCAACAACGTCATCACGCTTGCCACGGTGCCGGTGATCTTCGCGAAGGGCGCAGCGGTCTACAAGGACTTCGGCATGGGCCGCTCGCGCGGCACGCTGCCGTTCCAGTTGGCGGGCAACGTCGCGCGCGGCGGTCTTGTCGAGCTCGCGTTCGGCGTCACGCTGCGCGAGCTTGTGTTCGACTACGGCGGCGGCACGGCGAGCGGCCGCGCGGCCCGCGCCGTGCAGGTGGGCGGCCCGCTCGGCACCTATCTGCCCGAGAGCCAGTGGGACATTCCCATGGACTACGAAGCGTATGCGGCCGTCGGCGCCGTGGTGGGCCACGGCGGTCTCGTGGTTCACGACGACACCTCGAATCTCGCGGAGCTCGCCCAGTACGCGATGGAGTTCTGCACGCTCGAATCGTGCGGCAAATGCACGCCGTGCCGCATCGGTTCGACGCGCGGCGTGGAGGTGATCGCCAAGATCCGCCACGGCGACACCTCGGAGAAACAAGTCACGCTGCTGCGCGACCTGTGCGACACGATGATGGCCGGTTCGCTCTGCGCGATGGGCGGCATGACGCCCTACCCGGTGCTCTCCGCGCTGGATCATTTCCCCGAAGATTTCGGTCTCGAACCCGCAGCCCACCCCACCGCCCCCGCGGCGGCGGCCTGATTCAGGAGCCAGCATGTCCGATGCGCTCACTACCAACGCCGGATGCGGTTCCGGCGCGTGCAGTTGCAAGTCGCAGGCGATGAAGCCGCGCTCGCCGTTCGACGACACCGATTACGGCACGCCGCTGCGTCACGCCGATGTCGACGTCACGCTCGAAATCGACGGCCGCGCCGTGACGGTGCCCGCGGGCACCTCCGTCATGCGCGCCTCGATCGAAGCCGGCGTGAACGTGCCGAAGCTCTGCGCCACCGACACGCTCGAGCCGTTCGGCTCGTGCCGCCTGTGCCTCGTGGAAATCGAGGGCCGTCGCGGCTATCCGGCGTCGTGCACGACGCCGGTCGAAGCGGGCATGAAAGTGCGCACGCAAACCGACCGTCTGCAGCAACTGCGCCGCAACGTGATGGAGCTCTATATCTCCGATCACCCGCTCGACTGCCTCACCTGCCCCGCCAATGGCAACTGCGAGCTGCAGGATATGGCGGGCGTGACGGGGCTGCGCGAAGTGCGCTACGGATTCGACGGGGCCAATCACCTCGACGACCAGAAGGACGAATCGAATCCGTACTTCACCTACGATCCGTCGAAGTGCATCGTCTGCAACCGCTGCGTGCGCGCGTGCGAAGAAACGCAAGGGACATTCGCGCTGACGATCGCCGGGCGCGGCTTCGAATCGCGCGTGGCCGCGGGCGTCGACGAGCCGTTCATGGAATCGGAGTGCGTTTCGTGCGGCGCATGCGTGGCCGCGTGCCCGACCGCGACGCTGCAGGAGAAGAGCGTCGTGATGCTTGGCCAGGCCGAGCATTCGGTGGTGACGACCTGCGCCTATTGCGGCGTGGGCTGCTCGTTCAAGGCCGAAATGAAGGGCAACCAGGTCGTGCGCATGGTGCCGCACCGCAACGGCCAGGCGAACGAAGGCCATGCGTGCGTAAAAGGCCGCTTCGCGTGGGGCTACGCCACCCACAAGGACCGCATCAAGAAGCCGATGATCCGCGCGAAGATCACCGACCCTTGGCGCGAAGTGAGCTGGGACGAGGCGATCCGCTATGCCGCGAGCGAATTCCGCCGCATCCAGGACAAGTATGGCCGTGACTCGATCGGCGGCATCACGTCGTCGCGCTGCACGAACGAAGAGACGTACCTCGTGCAAAAGCTCGTGCGCGCCGCGTTCGGCAACAACAACGTCGACACCTGCGCACGCGTATGCCACTCGCCCACGGGCTACGGCCTGAAGACGACGATCGGCGAATCGGCGGGCACGCAGACCTTCGCGTCGATCGATCATACCGACGTCATCATGGTGATCGGCGCCAATCCCACCGACGGCCACCCCGTGTTCGGCTCGCGCCTGAAGCGCCGCGTGCGCCAGGGCGCGAAGCTGATCGTCGTCGATCCGCGCCGCATCGACATCGTCGATACGGCGCACGTGAAGGCGGAGCATCACCTGCCGCTGCGTCCCGGCACGAACGTCGCGATCGTCAACGCGCTCGCGCACGTGATCGTCACCGAAGGCCTCGTCAACGAAGCGTTCGTTGCGCAACGCTGCGAAACGCGCGCCTTCGAGCAGTGGCGCGATTTCGTCGCGCTGCCCGAGAACTCGCCGGAAGCGATGGAAGCCGTCACGGGCGTGCCGGCGCAGGACGTGCGCCGGGCCGCGCGCCTCTACGCCACGGCGGGCAACGCCGCGATCTACTACGGCCTCGGCGTCACGGAGCACGCCCAGGGCTCGACGATGGTGATGGGCATCGCGAACCTCGCGATGGCCACGGGCAACATCGGCCGCGAGGGCGTGGGCGTGAATCCGCTGCGCGGCCAGAACAACGTGCAGGGCTCCTGCGACATGGGCTCGTTTCCGCACGAGCTGCCGGGCTACCGTCATGTCGGCGACACCGTCACGCGCACCCTCTTCGAGGATGCCTGGAACGTCGCGCTGCAGGCCGAGCCGGGCCTGCGCATCCCGAACATGTTCGAAGCCGCGCTCGACGGCAGCTTCAAGGGGCTCTACTGCCAGGGCGAGGACATCGTGCAGTCCGACCCGAACACGCAGCATGTCGCGGCGGCGCTCTCCTCGATGGAATGCATCGTCGTGCAGGACATCTTCCTCAACGAAACGGCGAAGTACGCGCACGTGCTGCTGCCGGGTTCGTCGTTCCTCGAAAAGGACGGCACGTTCACCAATGCCGAGCGCCGCATCTCGCGCGTGCGCAAGGTGATGCCGCCGCTCGCGGGGTACGCCGACTGGGAAGCCACGATCCTGCTCTCGCGCGCGCTGGGCTACGAGATGAGCTACACGCACCCGTCGCAGATCATGGATGAGATCGCGCGCCTCACGCCCACCTTCCACGGCGTTTCGTACGAACGGCTCGACGAGCTCGGCAGCATCCAGTGGCCCTGCAACGAAGAGGCGCCCGACGGCACACCGATCATGCACGTCGACACGTTCGTGCGCGGCAAGGGCAAGTTCGTGATCACGAAGTTCATCGCGACGCCCGAGAAGGTCACGCGGCGCTATCCGCTGCTGCTCACGACGGGGCGCATCCTCTCGCAATACAACGTGGGCGCGCAGACGCGCCGCACTGAGAACTCGCGCTGGCACGAAGAGGACCGCCTGGAGATCCATCCGGTGGACGCCGAGGACCGCGGCATCCGCGAGGGCGACTGGGTGGGCATCGAGTCGCGCGCCGGTCAGACGGTGCTGCGCGCGAAGGTGAGCACGCGCATGCAGCCGGGCGTGGTGTACACGACGTTCCACTTCCCCGAATCGGGCGCGAACGTGATCACGACGGAATCGTCCGACTGGGCGACCAATTGCCCCGAGTACAAGGTCACGGCCGTCCAGGTAAGCCACGTGCAGCAGCCGTCGCAATGGCAGCGCGACTACTCGCGCTTCAGCGCCGAGCAGCTCGAACTGCATCGCCAGCGCGTGGAAGCGGCTGTCGCGACTTCAGGGAAATGACGCCATGAATGTCGACCATCTGTTCGAAATGGCCAACCAGATCGGCTTGTTCTTCGAGTCGCTGCCCGATCGCGAAGAGGCGCTCACGGGCATCGCCGAACACATCCGGCGCTTCTGGGAGCCGCGCATGCGGCGCACGCTGCTGGCCGCGCTCGATAGCGGCGCGGCAGAAGCCAGTCTTTCGGAAATCGTCCTCGCGGCGCTGAAGAAGTATCGAGAATCGCTGACGCCCGTGGCGGCCTGATCGAAGCGCGCGGACTGCCGGTTTCGCACGTCAGGCGACGGTGCCCTGCGCGGCGCCGTTCGGTGCGAACCACGTCTCGCAGTGACGCAGCAGCTCGTCGAGATCCGACGACGGGCGCCCGCGCGCGCACAGATACCCGTCGGGCCGCACAAGGTAGAACGCGGGCCGCGAGCGTCCGTACGATTCGGCAAGCGTCGGCGCGCCCTCGCCTTCGGGCGTCGTTCCGCCCTTCGGCGCATCGCTGAGCCGCCAGAGGCGCAAGGCCTGCGGCAACAGCCGCTCGACCGCTTCGGCGAAACGCGCGAGCGCCGCGTCGTCGTCCCGGTTCGCATGCCCGGGCTCCCCGTCGACGAGCAGGAACAGCGAAAAGCTCGCCGGGTCGTGCAGATCGAAAATGCGCCCCGTGCCCGGCGCGTTGCCGAACGGCCCGTCGATCACGCGGGCCAGCGCGTCGGGGGCGCGCTCGCCCGCGCGCGGACCGCCGTCGAGCCCGTGCTCGAGCGTCAGCGGGCTGCGCCGGTACTGGATCGACAGCTCGCTCACCGCCTCGCGCGCCGCGTCGCGCAATGGCCCCAGCGCGACCAGCACGGGCATCACGCGCTCGCGCAGCAGCTTCAGCGGGCCGTGATCGGCCTCCGCGAGCTGCGTCATGAAGCTCGTCTGCTGCAGAACGAGCCGCTCGATCGGGTGGCGCTCCGCGTGGTAGGTGTCGAGCAGACGCTCGGGCGCACCGCCCGTGAGTACTCGGGCCAGCTTCCAGCCGAGGTTGAACGCCTCCTGTATGCCGGTGTTCATCCCCTGCGCGCCCGCCGGGCTGTGCACGTGCGCCGCGTCGCCCGCGAAGAAGACGCGCTCCACGCGCATCTGGCGCACCATGCGGCTGTTCACGCCGAAATACGAAGCCCAGGTCATATCCGAGAGCGAAACCGGATGATGGATGCGCTGCCCGGCGATCGCGCGGCATTCGTCGAGCGTGGGCACCGGCATCGTGCCTTCCGGCGCGGCGGGCAACACGGCCTTGTGGTCGGCGATCAGGCGCCAGCGTCCCCCGCCGAACGGAAACAGTGCGGCCAGTCCGTCGCTCGACGCGAACACATGGAACTCGTCGTCGGGCCAGGGCGTTTCGGCGGCGACATCGGCGAGCAGGAAAGACTGTTCCAGCGTCTCGCCTTCGAACTTCATCCCCAGCTTGTGGCGCACGGTGCTATGCGCGCCATCGGCGGCGATCAGATACGCGGCGCGGATCGATTCGATACGGCCATTGGCGCAGCGCACCTCGGCGCTCACGCCCGCCGATCCCTGGGTGAACTCGAGCAACTCGCAGCCGCGTTCGATCTCGACGCCGAACGCCGCGAGGCTTTCGGTCAGAATGCGCTCGGTGACCGTCTGGTCGAGAAACAGCAGATAGGGATAGCGCGTGAAGAGCGGATCGAAGTCGAGCCGCGCACGGCGCTGGCCGTTCGAGTAGAGATTGGCCGCGTGCGCGCGGTGGCCGAGTTCGAGGAACGGTTCGACGATACGGTGCTGCTCGAAGAGTTCGAGCGTGCGTGCCTGAATGCCGATGGCGCGCGTGTGACGCCCGGGCTCGGGCGTGCGATCGATCAAGCGGACCGCAATGCGCGCGCGAGCGAGAGCAAGCGCGGCGGCGAGACCCGTCGGTCCCGCGCCGACGATGAGCACGGACGGCGAGGAAAAAGCCACGGTCATGCAGGCCTCCATGCGGTCGACATGAACCGTAGTGTACGCCCGCCCTTGGCGCGGTCCGGCCTGGCCTGGCTGGACCAGGCGCCGCTCGCCGCAAGATCAGTGTGCGTGCGGAACGACGTCGAGCGAGCAGCGGTGTTGCGACGTTCCCATATCGACCTGCAGCGTGACGTGTTTCATGCTGTAGCGCACGCCGAGCGCCTGGACGATGCCGTCGAGCACGGCGTCGCCCGGGTGTCCGCCAGGCATCACCAGGTGCGCGCTCAACGCGTTGCCCGTGGTCGAGAGCGCCCAGACGTGCAGATCATGCACGTCGGTCACGCCCTCCTGCTGCGCGAGGAACACGCGGATGCGCTCCACATCCACGCCCTCGGGCACCGCGGCGAGCGCGAGCCGCACCGACTCGCGCAACAGACCCCACGTGCCATAGACGATCACGAGCACGACCACGATGCTCATGATCGGGTCGATCCCGTTCCAGCCCGTGAAGAGAATCACGAGACCGCTCACGGCGACCGCCGCCGAAACGCCGGCGTCGGCGGCCATGTGCAGGAATGCGCCCCGCACGTTGAGATCGTCCTTGCTCCCGCGCATGAAGAGCCACGCCGAGAACCCGTTGACGACCATGCCGACCACGGCCACGACGAACACGTCGAGCCCGGCCACCGGGGCCGGCACCATCAACCGGCTAATCGCTTCGGCAATGATGGCGCCGCAGGCGATGAGCAGCAGCGTCGCGTTCGCGAGCGAAGCAAGAATCGACGAGCTGCCGAAACCGAACGTGAAGCGGGCCGACGGGCGGCGCGCGGCAAGCCGGATCGCGCCCCAGGCCAGCAGCAGGCCAAGGACGTCGGACAGGTTGTGGCCGGCGTCGGCGAGCAGCGCCGTCGAATGGGCGATCACGCCGTATACGGCCTGCACGACGACAATCACGACGTTCAGCGCCACGGCCAGCGCGAAAGCGCGCCCATGGCCGGCTGCCGGAGCATGGTGGTGGTGATGGTGGCCATGACCGTGGCCGTGGCTGTGCCCCGCGTGAGCGTGCCCATCGTGGCCGTGACCCGCATGCGCGTCGTGATCGTGGTCGTGGCCGTGCTCTTCAGCTGCGGCGCGTTGTTTGCGATCGTCGCTCATCAGACGGACTCCTGATATTCGGCGGCGGGCTCGCCGACGTGCTCGAGCATTCCCTCAAGCATCGTGCTGATGTGCGCATCGGCGGCCATGTAAAACACCTGCTTGCCCTCGCGCTCCGCGCGCACGACGCGCGCTGCGCGCAAAAGCCGCAGGTGGTGGCTGACGAGCGATTGCGAAAGCCCGAGCGCCTCCGCGATCGCGCCAACGGAGAGCCGGTCGCGCACGCAAGCGAGCACGATGCGCAGGCGCGTTGGGTCGCCGAGCAGGCGAAAGAGGTCGGCGAGCGGCGCGATGCGCTCGTCGTCGAAAAGTGTCGACATGGCCTTAATCAAATATATGAATATGTGTTCATATGTTAAGAGCTTACAGAGCCCCCTGTCAAGTCTCGGGAGCACTCGCTCGAGTGTGGGAAAATGCTGCCTTTGCTTTATTCAGGTCTTGCCCCTTCCGGTCATGGAACAGGTTTTTTCCCGCGCGTACGCCGCACATCGCGACGGGCGGCTGGACGACGCCGAGCGCGGCTATCGCGCGACGCTCGCCGCCGACCCCGTGCACGTCGATGCGCTGCACCTGCTCGGCGTGCTGCGGCACCAGCAGGGCCAGCACGCGGAAGCGGCGGACCTCGTGCGCCGTGCGGTAGACCTGCGCCCGGACGACGCCGCGCTTCAGCTGAATCTGGGCAACGCACTGAAGGCGCTCGGCCAGCTCGAAGCCGCCATCGAGCGTTTTCGCAACGCGCTCACGCTTTCACCCGCCTTCGCGCTCGCGCACTACAACCTCGGCAACGCCTATGCGGCGCTGGGCCGCCACGAGGACGCCATGTTCTCGTTCGGCCATTCGGTGCGGCTGCAGCCGGGCGACGCGTCTTCGCACAACAATCTCGGCAACGCCTACCACGCGCTCGGGCGCTACACCGAAGCGGTCGATTCGTTCCGCCGCGCGCTGAAAATCCGCCCGAGCCACGCGGGCGCCCACAACAATCTCGGGATGTCGCTGAACGCGCTCGGCGATACCGAGGGCGCGCTCGTCCAGTTCCGCGCCGCGCTGGCGGCGCAGCCGCGCTTCGTCGCCGCGCACTTCAATCTCGCGAATACGCTCGACGCTACGGGCCAGCACGCCGAAGCCGTCACGGTATTCGAAGCCACGCTCGCGCTCCAGCCGCGCTTCTCGCCGGCGCTGTTCGGCCTTGGCACCGCGCTCGCTTCGCTTGGCCGTCACGACGAGGCCATCGGTCCCTATGAGCGCGCCGTCGGCCTCGACCCGAAGTTCGCGCTCGCCTGGCTTGGGCTCGGCACGGCGCACCATGCGCTGGGTCGCCACGAGGCCGCCGTGCGGGCCTTCGACGAAGCCCTGCGCGTGCGCCCCGAGCTTGCCGCCGCGCATCTGAGCCGCGCGCTCGCCTGGCTCACGTTGGGCGACTTCCGCCGCGGGCTGCCCGAATACGAATGGCGCCTCGATCCGGCCGTGCGCGAACTGGCGCAGTACCAGCCGGCGACCGCCCCCCCTCTTGCGCCCCAACGCACCGCGTCCATCGACACCCTGCCGCGCTGGCGCGGCGAACCGCTCGACGGCCGGACACTGCTGATCCAGGCCGAACAGGGTTTCGGCGACACCCTGCAGTTCGTGCGCTTCGTACCGCTCGTCGCGGAAGGAGGTGGGCGCGTCGTGCTCGAAGTGCAGCCGCAGTTGCTGCAGCTCATCGCTCCCGTCGCGCAGGCGGCCCGCGTGACGTTGATCGCCCAGGGTGCACCGCGCCCGGCCGCCGACCTGCATTGCCCGCTGCTCTCCCTGCCGTTCGCGCTCGGCACGACCTTCGACGCCCTGCCCGGCCGCAAACCGTATCTCCAGGCACCGCCCGCTTACCGGCGCAAGTGGCGCGGTTCGCTGGGCGGGCAGGCGAAGCGCAAGGTCGGCATTGCGTGGTCGGGCCGGCTCCAGAAGCAGGAGAATCGTTCGCTGGCGCTGGCCGCACTCGATCCGCTGTTCGCACTCGAAGGCATCGACTGGATCGTGCTGCAACCGCAATTGAGCGACGCCGAGCATGCCGCGCTCGACGCTCACCCCCGCGCGCGCTCGATCCACCGCCTGGGCCCGAAGGTCGCCGATTTTGCCGATACGGCTGCGGTAATCGAGCGTCTGGATGCCGTGGTGTCGATCGACACGTCGATCGCGCACCTGGCCGGCGCGCTAGGCGCGAAGCTCTGGCTGATGCTGCCGTTCGCGGCGGACTGGCGCTGGTTCACGGACACCGACACGAGCCCCTGGTATCCGCGCGCGCGGCTCGTGCGGCAGCCCCGGCCGGGCGCCTGGGCGGAAGTCGTGGAAAACGTCGCGCGGGATTTGCGCGACGCCTGACGGCCGCTCCGCGAACCGCGCTCGTCAAACAGTCTTGTACTGATTGCGTGCTTCCGCGGTGCGATAGAGCACGAGCGTCGCGATGAGGCCGCAGACGCCCGCGATGCCCATCCACGCTCCCGGCGCGGCCTTGTTGCCGCTCGCATGGATCAGATAGGTCGAGATGGCCGGCGTGAAGCCGCCGATCGTCGTCGCGAGGCTGTACGCGAGCGAAAAGCCAGCGGTGCGCACGTCGGGCGGCATCACTTCGGTGAGCGCGACGACCATCGCGCCGTTGTAGCAGCCATAGAGGAACGAGAGCCACAGCTCGACCATCAGCAGCCGGCCGAATGACGGATCGGCAACGAGCCATTGCACGGCCGGATAGGCGGTGAGGATCGTGAGGACGGTGAAGACAAGCAGCACGGGGCGGCGGCCGATGCGGTCCGACACGGCGCCCGAGACCGGCAGCCAGAACAGATTCGAGAGGCCGATGCAGATCGTCACGACGAGCGTGTCGACTTCGCTGAGCTTGAGCACTTCCTTGCCGAAGGTCGGCGTGTAGGCGGTGATCATGTAGAACGACACGGTCGTCATGATGACCATGCCCATGCCGCCGAGCACGGTGCCCCAGTTCTGGATCATCGAGCTCATGATCTCGCCGATCGACGGACGATGCTTCTTGTGCGCGAACTCTTCCGTTTCCTGCAGCGAACGGCGGATCAGGAACAGGAACGGCACGATGCAGCAACCGATGATGAACGGCACGCGCCAGCCCCACGAGGTCATCTCCTCGACAGGCAGGATGCGGTGCAGCGACACGCCGAGCAGCGCGGCGAACACGACGGCCACCTGCTGGCTGCCCGACTGCCACGACACATAGAAGCCCTTGTTGCCCCTGGTCGCCATCTCCGAGAGATAGACCGAGACGCCACCCAGTTCCACGCCTGCGGAGAAGCCCTGCAGCAGACGCCCGCACAGCACGAGCAGCGGCGCGAAGAAACCGATCGTCGCGTAGCCTGGAACGACGGCGACGGTGAGCGTGCCGAGCGCCATGAGGCCGAGCGTGAGGATAAGGCCCTTGCGGCGGCCGTGATGGTCGATGTACGCGCCGAGAATAATGGCGCCGAGCGGCCGCACGAGAAAACCCGCGCCGAACACGGACAGCGACAGCATCAGCGAGGCGAACGCGTTGTCGCTCGGGAAGTAGGCCTTGGCAATCGCCGAAGCGTAATAGCCATAGACCATGAAGTCATACATTTCCAGGAAGTTGCCGCTCGTGACGCGAAACACGGTCCGAACCTTTGATTCCCTGGAAGCTGCGTGAGGCGCGGTAGACATGACGTTCTCTAAGGAAGCGTCCGCCGCACCCTGCGTGGCCGGCTGGGCAGACAGTGAAACAGAAAGCCCGCGAGCGGAGCGTCACGCGGGCGCGCCCGGCGGGCGGCCATTATGCCGCCCGTGCGCACTCTCATATATCAGGGTATTACCCAAGGGAGCGACACCGGCACCGAATGGCCTTTGCTCCGTCAGATTATTGCGTCTTGTCGCGGTTTCGGGGAGTCCTCGCGCCAGTGCGCTTATCATGCACAATAAAGCCTGTGCGCCACGCTCCGCACCACCCGTTTCGACGCCCCGCCACCGCATGCCCACCGCTTTTCCCCTGACCCTGCGCCCGGCCACCGCCGCGGACGCCCCGCTGATCGCCACCCTGCATGCAGCCAGCTGGCAAGCCACGTATCGCGGTCTGCTGCCCGCTGCCTTCCTCGAGCGCGAAGTCGGCGACGAACGCGCCGCCTGGTGGCGCGCGCGCATGGAAGCGCCAGGCGGCGAGCGCCGCCTCGTGCTGATTGCCGAACTGAACGACACGACACCGGCGGGCTTCGTCTGCGTCGAACAGCAGCCCGATTCGCCGTGGGGCGTCTTGCTGGATAACCTGCATGCCTTGCCGGAACATCAGGGCATCGGCGTCGGCAAACGGCTGATGCGGGCCGCGCAGGAATGGGCCCGCTCGCGCGGCGAAACGCAGTTGTACCTCTACGTGCTCGAAGGCAATGCGCCGGCGATCGCGTTCTACGAACGGCAGGGCTGGAAGTTCTCGGGTGCCGAACCCGACCATATGGGCGGGGTGGATATTACGGCCCTGCGCTACGTCTTGCGGCTCGATACTGTCTAAGCCTTGATCAAACTCAATACCGTGTCGCGCGCGAGGCCTTCTGCCGCGCGAAGCACCCTGCTCTCATGTCGCTCGCTTTCGCGCGGCCGGAGTGAGGCAATAGCAGTTTTTAAGACATTTCTGATAGATCACGCTTTGGCTATCCTGCATCATCGCCTGCGATAAACAGAAACTTGGCGTGAAGCGCGGCTCGTAGCCCGCTTCGTTCAAGCTGTGGCTGCGAGAGATCGATGTCGACAATCCCGTTCGTTCAGGTTGAGGGTGCCATTGCGCTACCGCGCGTACTCCCGCTCGACCGCATTCCGCCGCCGTTCGGTGGCGAATGGAGGCTGCTGCCGCCGCACTTCAGCCTGCGTATTGAAATGAAGGCGCTTTATGCCGCCATCATGCGCACCGTCTGCCTGAGTGCGGAAGCGTTTCGCGCAGCCTGCCGCTGGGACCTGCATCGCCGAACGATTCCCGAGCCGGCAGGCGCGCCGATTGGCGACTCGGCCCATGCCGGCGCGAACGGGGCAGTTGCCATGGCCGCGCCCTTCTCCGGCGCCTCGCTCGATCCTGCCGCCCAGCCGCATGCCGAAGCCTCGCGGCAAGTCCCGTCAGCAGGCAAAAGCCGCATGTCGCCAGCCGACCGAAGCAGGCTGGCGGGCGGCGCCTGTGCAATCGGCGGCGCCGCATTGCTCACATGGATACTGGCAAGCCATGCTCCGCATAATTACACGCAGTCGGCCACGCCCTCGCCTATACGTGCGGATCACGAATCCGGCGGCACCGTCTCGCAGCGGCTTGCCGACGAACGCACGGCGCACGAGCTCGCGGTAGCGGACTCGCAAAAGACTCTCCAGACCAGTCAAGTCGTGGCACTGACTGCGCTGTCACAAAACGCAACGCCGGCACCCGGCACTGAGACCCCCATCGTGAGCCAGCCGAAGTATTCGGCAGAGAGTCATCACGTAACGGCGCAGCCTGCGATCCTGGCACTGCCTCTCGGTGCAGACGACGAAAAGCGCCCGGCCCGGCCGGCTGCTGGCATCGCAAAATCCACGGCCGCCATCGAGCCACGTGCCGTCAATGAGCGGCATGCGGCGCGCACGTTCGCGCCACACCGCGTGAGCCCCCACCCCGTCACTACACATCGCACAGCAGGCAAGTATTCGAAAGCGGGGCATTATTCACCCCGCAGGCCGAGCGCGCATCATAGCGACGAATACGCTTCGATCGTCTCCTACGCCAGCACCTACACAGCGCCACGCCCGGCCAGCCGCTTGTCGGTCCCGGTCGATAGCACCGAGTGGGTTAACCACGTCTCGCAACGTCGAGTAACGGAAATACCCGACAGCTTCGCGAAGTGATGCGTTCGCAACATATCAGACAGACAGCAGAAGCCCGGCACACGCCGGGCTTTTTATTGGCTGGCTCGCTCTTCGAGCTATACCGGCCTCATTTCCTCGCGCCGGGCAGACCTGCCTCGGCCTCCCGCTGCAGATCCTGAACCTGGCGTTGAAGATCGCGCAACTGGGCCTGGGCCTGGGCCTTTTCGGATCGCAGCGTCGCCGCGTCCGCCTGCATCTGCTGTTGGCGATCGTTGACCTGCGCCTGCTGAGTGTGCGCCACGTCGAGGTCGGCCTGCAAATGGCGCGCACGGTCTTCGGACTGTGCGATCACACGCTGGATATAGGCCTTCTGCGCCTCGAGCTGGGTACGGCGGATCTCGACGTCCGCGAGGCGTGTGGTCTGCCGCGCGAAATCCGCGTAAATCGCCTCCGCGCGCCCTTCGTCCTGCGAACGGATCACCCGCCAGAAATGCTTGTCCTGGAACAGTACGACGTACCAGGTCATATCCGGCGGATAGAAGAACAGACTCGCACCGTAGCCGCCGTTGTAGGTCGTGCGCAACTCGACGAGCTGTGAATCGTGTATCAGTTGCATGAGCATGGCGACGTCACCCTGCGCATTGTCTGCGCTCGCCTGCTCGTCGGTTGGCTCGGGCGGCGCCGAGTCGGCCGGCGACGGCGTCAGGCTGCCAGGCGACGGCCGGCTGCCCGCTACGGGCGCCAGTTCGCCGCCGTCGTCCTGCGCCCACCCGGCGGCGCCATACAGCAACATCAAGATAGCTGCGGCGCCGGGCAAGGCGCGTCGCAGTGCCGTTGAGTACTTCATACCTGCCATTTCGTGGATGATTCAGCGTGGATGATTCAGAGTAACCCTTCATTATCCCCGCCCAACAATCTCAAAAACGGGCTTTAATTCGGGATTACCTGGAATCGAGTCAAACCGACACGCGGAATGAAGTCACCCAAGGAATCACCCCGTTGCGGGGCTTGGCTGCGCCCCGAACCAGGGTAAAGATGCGACGCAATGGCGCACAGCGGCGGCGCGCCGTCAGGCGACGCCAGAAACGCGCGAGGTTAGAAACGCGTTTCGCGCGCCGAGCGCAGGAAGGCGTCGAGCAGCGGCGTGCAGTCGAGCAGTTCGGGACCGCCTGCGCGATGGAATTCCGGGTGCCACTGCACGCCCACCACGAACGGCGCGCGACGGTATCTCACCGCCTCGATGAGACCATCGCCCGCCGAAACCGCCTCGATCGTGAGGTCGCGCCCCAGGTTCTTCACGGCCTGGTGATGAATGGAGTTCACGATGGCCTCGCTGCGGCCCGGAAACATGCTCGCGAGCGACGAGCCCGAGGGAAACGTGATCGCGTGACGATGCTGATCGTAGCGTTCGCTGACGTGAGCACCGGCGGTAGGCACATCGGTGGCGATGTCCTGATAAAGCGTGCCGCCAAACGCCACGTTGATCAGTTGGCAACCCCGGCACACACCCAGCACCGGCTTGCCCGATTCGACGAACTCGTGCAGCAGCTCCAGCTCGTACATGTCGCGAACCCGGTCGCCAGGCCACTCGGGGCGCGCCGAGACTTCCGCATAGGTCTGCGGCGAGACGTCGGCGCCGCCCTGCAGCAAGAGGCCGTCAAGGTGCTTCGCATAGTCGCGCAGACGGATATTGCTCGGATGCAGCATCCCCTGGTGCCCGACGGTCGGAATCATGAACACGATCACGTCGCGCGACATGACCCAGTGCGCAATCGACTCCTCCAGATATTGCAGCGTCTTGCCACGCAGCCCCATGGCCCCCGGTTCCGGGTGGAAGATGCGCGCCGACACGCCGATGCGCAGCGTCCGTTGCGTGATCCGCTGCCCCGCACGGTCGAACAGCTGGCGCGCGCGCGCCGCGATGATGCGACCGAGCACCGACCACGCCGAATCGCTCGGGCGCAAGTAGCGCGGCGGATTCGGCGGCAAGGCATTGGGCGGCGGCGGGTTCTGCGCGCTGAAATCCGGCGCCTGGCCGAAGCCCGCAGGCGCCGCGCCTGGGCGCGGCGCACCGGCGGACGCCGGCGGTTCGGTGGTCGTGGACGCCGCTTCGCCGCCGGCGGCTTCTGTTGCCGGGCTCTGCGGCGTGCTTCCCCCGACCACATGAGGCTGTGCGCCGGGCGTGACCGTCGAGGCGCTTTCGGGCGCATCGGTCGACGCGCGCTGTGCCGGCTCGCCTTCCGCCACAGCCGCGGCGGGCTCTGCGGACGACGACGAGGTCGATGCAGCGGGAGAGGCGCCGGAGGATCCGGACGAAACGTTGGGTTGGGAGGCGCCGGGCGAGCCGGCATGGGCGGAACGGTCAATACCGTCGGAGGATTCGAGGTCGGATCTGTTTTCGCTCATGACGTGGGGTCGGGCGCGCCGCGCGCGCGAACGATGAACATGGATCGATTATCCTTCGCCCCGCCGGAGGCCGCCAGCCCTGTGCACAATTCCTCAAATCCGGTCACATCTGCGCAACACGGCGTCATGCGTCGGGGCGTTCATCGAAGGTCTCGCGCAGTGCGATCTGCATCGAGGCGTGGATCTTCACGAACCAGCGCCACAGCAGCATGGTGAGCGCGGCCGCCCCCACCAGCACGCCGATCAGATAGCCGGTTGGCGGCAAGATGCCCCCGGAAAGCCCCGCGACGAGCAGAAAAACGCCGGCCATGGCCAGCACGGGCACG
This sequence comes from Paraburkholderia acidipaludis NBRC 101816, assembly GCF_000684975.1. Classification (GTDB taxonomy): domain Bacteria; phylum Pseudomonadota; class Gammaproteobacteria; order Burkholderiales; family Burkholderiaceae; genus Paraburkholderia; species Paraburkholderia acidipaludis. Next base: position 187,468 of record NZ_BAXZ01000010.1, read on the forward strand.
ACTTCGGCTATCGCATGGCGCAGCGCGCGCGTGAAGCGCCCCGCCTTTTCGGGCTGCACGCTCGCCTCGGCCAGCAGCAGCGCGAGCGACTGGGTCTTGCGCCATACGGCAACCAGAAACGGCATGGCGAGCACGAGCGCGAGGCTCCACAGCACCACGCGCTGGATGCGCTCGTCGGCAATCCATGCGGAGAGCGGCGGCCCGGCATAGCGGGCGCCGTAAGACACGCCAATGAAAATCGCGGACACCAGCGCGAGATTCACCACCACCTGCAGCACGATGCGCCGCACGAGCGAGAAGAACGTCGGCCCCGACGAGCGCGGCATGAGGCAGCGCAGCCACTGGCCATAGAGGCCGAAGACGTTCGCCACGGTGGCCGGCATTGCTCGCGCGAGCCGTTGCGAAAGCGGGTCGGCGAAGCGGATCAGATAGGGGGTCGTGAGCGTCGTGATGGCGGAGACCGCGACCGCGACCGGATAGAGAAATCCGCTCGTCACCTTTAGCGTGAGGCCGAGCGACGCGATGATGAACGAGAACTCGCCGATCTGCGAAACGGTCATGCCCACGCGCATCGCCGTGCGGCCGTCGCGGCCCGCGAGGAACGTGCCGAGACCGCACGAAACGAGCTTGCCGAGTATCACCACCAGCGAGATCACCGCGATCGGCCATGCGTAATCCACCAGCACGAGCGGATTGAGCATGAGCCCGATCGTCACGAAGAAGATGGCCGAAAACGCGTCTCGCAGCGGTGCGACGAGATGCTCGATGCGATGCAGGTGGCGCGACTCGGCCATGATCGCGCCGATCAGGAAAGCGCCGAGCGCGATGGAGTAATCGAGCTTGACGACCAGCAGGCAGAACCCGAAGCAGAAACCCAGCACGGAGATGAGCAGCATCTCGTCGCTGCCCACGCGCGCGACGTAGCCGAGCACGCGCGGCACGATCAGGATGCCCGCCAGCAGCGAGACGAGCATGAAGAGCAGCAGCTTGCCGAGCGTGATGAACGCGATGCCCGGCGAAAGCTCGCCTGTCTGCGCGATGCCGCCCAGCAGGACCAGCATCGCGATGCCCAGAATGTCCTCGACGATCAGGATGCCGAACACGAGCTGCGCAAACGGCTCGCGCTTGACGCCGAGATCGGAGAGCGCCTTGACGATGATCGTGGTGGAAGAGATGGCGAGGATCGCGCCGAGAAAGAGCGCGTCCATCGCGCTCCAGCCGAACGCGCGGCCGATCTCGTAGCCGATCCACAGCATCAGCACGATCTCCGAAAGCGCAGCGACGATCGCCGTCACGCCGACCTGGAACAGTTTCCTCAGGCTGAACTCGAGGCCGAGCGAAAACATCAGGAACACGACGCCCAGCTCGCCGAGCGTCTGAATGGTCTGCTCGTCATGGATCAACTGGAACGGCGGTGTATAAGGGCCGATGATCACGCCCGCGGCAATGTAGCCGAGCACCACGGGCTGCTTCAGGCGATGGAACAGCACCGTGACGACACCGGCGAGCGCCATCACGACGGCCAGATCCTGAATGAAGCCGATTCCTTGGTGCATGTCACAAATCCTTACAAATAGCTGTCTATTCGAGGCATCTTACCTGATGCGACCGCCGATCCCAATCACGCCATGATGAAAATCTGGCCCTACAATGTGATGCGTCCACCGCCCGGACCGCCCGCCTCCCACCGCCCATCGCCATGACCACCGACGCCGCCCTCTTCATCCCATTTGCGCCTCTCGCCCAGCTTGCCGCCGATCTGGCCGCGGGCCGCACGACGAGCCGCGCGCTCGTCGAAACCGCGCTCGAGCGCATCGCCGCCCCGGCCGGACAGGGCGCAGCCGTCTTCACACACGTCGATCCCGCACGCGCGCGCGCCGCGGCCGACGCCCACGATCGCCTGCGTGCCTCGAGCACCGTGCTGTCGCCGCTCGCGGGCGTGCCCGTTTCGGTGAAGGACCTGTTCGACGTGCAAGGCGAGATCACGCGCGCGGGCTCCACCGCGCTCGCTGGCGCGCCGCCCGCGCAAGCCGACGCCGTCGCGGTCGCGCGGCTGCGCCAGGCGGGCGCCGTGCTGATCGGACGCACCAACATGAGCGAGTTCGCGTTCTCCGGGCTCGGGCTGAATCCGCACTACGGCACGCCTCTTTCGCCCTACGGGCGCGGCGTGGGAGGCAACGCCCGGGTCGCGGGCGGCTCGTCGTCGGGCGCGGCAGCTTCGGTGGCGGACGGCATGGCGGCCGTCGCGCTCGGCACCGACACCGGCGGCTCGATCCGCATTCCCGCCGCGTTCTGCGGACTCACGGGCTTCAAGCCCACCGCAGCGCGAATTCCGAAGATGGGCGCCGTGCCGCTCTCGCCGACGCTCGACTCGTTCGGGCCGATCGGCAACAGCGTGGCGTGCTGCGCGCTCACCGACCGCATCCTCGCCGGGCTCGCGCCGCACGTCCCGGCGGCACGGCATCTGGAAGGCGTGCGCCTTGGCGTGCTGACCAATTACGTCGCGGACGATGTCGAGCCCGAAGTCGCCGCGACGATCGACGCGGCGCTCAGGCATCTCGACGCGGCGGGGGCGATCGTGAGCGAAGTCCGGTTCGGCGCGCTCGACCGCTTGCCGGAGATCAATCGCTACGGCTTCTCGCCGATCGAAGCCTACGCGTGGCACCGCGAGCTGATCGCCCGGCATCGCGACGACTACGATCCGCGCGTGCTCGCCCGCATCCTGAAGGGCGAGCCGGCACGCGCCTGCGATTACCTCGACCTGATCGCGGCGCGCGCGGCCGTGCTCGAGGAAGCCGAGGCCACGCTCTGGTCGCGTTTCGACGCCGTGATCGCGCCAACCGTGCCGATCGCGCCGCCGCGCGTGGCGCCGCTTATCGACGACGACGCCGTATTCGCGCAAACCAACGCGCTCGTGCTGCGCAACCCCAGCGCGTTCAATTTTCTCGACGCGTGCGCATTGTCGCTGCCGTGCCACCGTCACGGCGCGGCGCCGGTCGGGCTGATGCTGGCCGGCGCGCCCTTTGCCGACGACACGCTGCTGGCGATCGGCCGCGGCGTCGAAGCGGTGCTCGCACCGTTACGCTGAGCCGGCTGCGGCGCGCGATGCTTTTCCACCCGAATCCCCATACGATCAAGCGCACATGGCCGCATTACACGCCCTTCGCGCTAGAATCGCGGACACGCCGTTGCAGCCCGTGCGCTGCGCCACCAAACCGAAAAATCGAGCGACATGAACGACGATAACGCGCTGTTGCGCCGCGAGCGCCGCCTGCTGGTCCTTCTTTGCCTTATCTGTCTTGCGCTGCTGGGCGGCGCGCTCTACATGCAATATGTCGAGCACGAAGATCCCTGCCCGCTGTGCATTCTCCAGCGCTACTTCTTCGCGCTGATCGCGATCTTCGCGTTCCTCGGCGCGCGCCTGTCGAGCTGGCGCGGCGTGCGCCTGCTCGAAGGGCTGGTCGTGCTGTCGGCGGCGGGCGGCATCGTCGCCGCGGCGCGGCTCGTGTGGGTGCAGGCGTTTCCCAGCTTCAGCTGCGGCTTCGACACGCTCCAGCCGATCGTCGACGGCCTGCCGCCCGCGCAATGGCTGCCCGGCGTATTCAAGGTCCAGGGCCTGTGCGAAACCGTCTATCCGCCGATCCTCGGCCTCTCGGTGCCCGCGTGGTCGCTGGCCGCGTTCCTCTGCATCTTTGTCCTGGTCTTCCTGAGCCTCTGGCGCAATCGCCGCCGCCAGGTGTCCTGGCCCGGCCTCCGTCGCTGAGCGATAGCCGAAGGCCCGTCGCGGCGATGTGCTGCGCGGGCTGGCGGACTTCACCGGGACGGCGTGCCCCCGACCACGCCGCCCTCCTTATCCGGCATCCGCACCCCGCGTTTGGCCGTTTTCCCCACCCGCCCACGGCCGGCTCTCCGGCAACGCCCGCCCCGCATCGCCCACCGAAATTCCCGCAAAGGGCCGGAGCACCGCGCCCGCTGGCATGACGGCAGCGTGATAACCCCCATCATGCGCGGGTAATACTTTCCTGACGCAAGCAGTGCTATCTTCGGAACTGGATGGCGATCTACGTGCGCGAGGCCGGCTTTGGCACGCCCCCTGCGTAACGCGCGCCTGATCCGCAATGTCTCCCAGGTTCACCATGACAACGCAAACCATCCGATTCCTGCGCCGGGGCGCCGTGCACGAGGTGCGCGACGTGCCGGTCACGCGCACCGTGCTGCAGCACCTGCGCGAGGATCAGCACGCCTGCGGCACGAAGGAAGGCTGTGCCGAAGGCGATTGCGGCGCGTGCACGGTGGTCGTCGGAGAACTCGACAGCGAGGGACAGCTCGCGCTCAAGGCCGTCAACGCCTGCATCCAGTTCCTGCCCACGCTCGACGGCCGCGCGCTCTTCACAGTGGAAGACCTGCGCGCCGCCGACGGCACGCTTCACCCCGTCCAGCAAGCCCTTGTCGATTGCCACGCCTCGCAGTGCGGTTTCTGCACGCCGGGTTTCGTCATGTCGCTGTGGGCGCTCTACGAACGCCAGCCGGCCAGCGCCGGCCTGCCCACGCGCGACGAGATCAATCAGGCCCTTTCAGGCAACCTGTGCCGCTGCACCGGCTACCGGCCCATCGTCGACGCTGCCCAGCGCATGTGCGACTACGCGCGCTACCCGCGTATCCCGCTCGACCGCCACGCGATTGAAGACGCCTTGCGCTCGCTCGCGCGCAACAGCACGTTCGAATACCGGGCAAACGGCGTGGCCGGCGGCGAAGCGACGTTCTTCGCCCCGCGCACGCTCGGCGAGTTCGCGAGGCTGCGCGCAGAACGGCCGCAGGCACGCGTGCTGGCAGGCAGTACCGACGTCGGCCTGTGGGTCACGAAGCAGTTTCGCGAGCTTGGCGATCTGATCTATACCGGCAACGTCGCCGAACTGCGCGACCTCTCGACCGACGCCGAGGCACTGACGATCGGCGCAGCGGTGCCGCTCGAAGAAGCCTACGCGGCGCTGACGATCGACTACCCCGAGCTCGCCGAGTTTTGGGCCCGCTTCGCCTCGCTGCCGATCCGCAACGCGGGAACGCTGGGCGGGAACATCGCGAACGGCTCGCCCATCGGCGATTCGATGCCCGTGCTGCTCGCGCTCGACGCGCAACTCGTGCTTCGCCGCGCAAACGCGGAGCGCACGCTGCCGCTCGCCGCCTTCTATGCCGGTTATCAGAAGACGGTGCTCGCGCCGGGCGAGTTCGTCCAGTCGATCCGCGTGCCGCGCCCCACGCCCACGCTGCGTTTTCGCACGTACAAGATCTCGAAGCGTTACGACCAGGACATCTCGGCCGTGTGCGCGGCGTTCGCGCTCGACATCGGCGAGGACGGCGTCATCGCGAAGGCGCGCGTGGCGTTCGGCGGCATGGCCGCGACGCCTCTGCGCGGCGCGCGCGCCGAAGTCGCCTTGACCGGCGCGCGCTGGGACGAAGCCACGGCGCGGTGCGCGATGGACGCCCTCGCGGCCGACTACCAGCCGCTCACCGACCTGCGCGCGAGCGCCATCTACCGCCTGAAAGTCGCGCGCAACCTGCTGTGGCGCTGCTGGCTGGAAACACGCGACGACGCCCCGCTCGCGCTATGCGACGTCAATGCGTTCGCCTTCGGCGCCGAGGACGGCTTCGAGGACGACGCCGTCCTCGCCGCGGGAGAAATACCATGAACCGCCAGTCCGAACCGTTTGTCACTAGCGTCGTCGGCACCGCCGCGCAGCCGGTCCATTCGGCGCTGGGCGCGCCGTTGCCGCACGAGTCCGCGGAACTGCACGTCAGCGGCGAGGCCCGCTACACCGACGACATCCCCGAGGTGCAAGGCACCCTGCACGCGGCGCTCGGACTCTCGCGCCACGCGCACGCGCGCATCGTGTCGCTCGACCTGCGCCGCGTGAGCGAGGCGCCCGGCGTGGTCGCGGTGCTGAGCGCCGCCGACATCCCCGGCGAGAACAATTGCGGCCCCGTGCTGCACGACGATCCGGTGCTCGCGGACGGCACGGTGCAGTACCTCGGGCAACCCGTCTTCGCGGTGATCGCCACGAGCCAGGAACTGGCGCGCCGCGCCGCCGCGCTCGCCGCGAGCGACGACGTGGTGCGCTACGAGCCGCTCGAGCCCGTGCTCTCGATCGGCGAAGCGCGCGCCAGGCAGCACTACGTACTGCCGCCGCGGCGCCTCACGCGCGGCGCGCCGGCGGAGCGGATCGCGGCGGCGCCGCACCGCATCGCCGGCACGTTCGCCGTGGGCGGCCAGGAGCAGTTCTATCTGGAAGGTCAGGTTGCCTACGCATTGCCGCAGGAACAGGACGGCATGCTGGTCCACAGCTCGACACAGCACCCGAGCGAGATGCAACAGGTCGTGGCCCATCTGCTGGACTGGCCCGCGCATCGCGTCGCGTGCGAATGCCGGCGCATGGGCGGCGGCTTCGGCGGCAAGGAATCGCAGTCGGCCGTGTTCGCCTGCGTCGCCGCGCTCGCGGCCCACAAGACCGGCCGCCCGGTGAAGCTGCGCGCCGACCGCGACGACGACTTCATGATCACGGGCAAGCGCCACGACGCGCTCTACGAATACGAAGCCGGCTTCGACGACGAGGGGCGTCTGCTCGGCGCGCGCGTGGAAATCGCGCTGCGCGCGGGCTATTCCGCCGACCTCTCCGGTGCGGTGGCCACGCGCGCGGTCTGCCACTTCGACAACGCTTACTTCCTCTCCGACGTCGAGATCGTCGCGCTTTGCTGCAAGACGAACACCCAGTCGAACACCGCGTTTCGCGGCTTCGGCGGTCCGCAAGGCGCGCTCGTGATGGAAGTGATGCTCGACAGCATCGCGAAGAAGCTGAACCGCGACCCGCTCGACGTGCGGCGCGTGAACTACTACGGCATCGGCGAGCGCGACGTCACGCCTTACGGCCAGCGCGTGGAGGACAACGTCCTCGCGCCGCTCACCGACGAGCTGCTCGCCTCGAGCCGCTACCGCGAGCGGCGCGCGGCGCTCGCGGACTGGAACCGCTCGAGCGGCGTCCTCAAGCGCGGCATCGCCTTCACGCCGGTGAAGTTCGGCATCTCGTTCAACGTGCCGCACCTGAACCAGGCCGGCGCGCTCGTGCACGTCTATCGCGACGGCTCGGTGCTCGTGAATCACGGCGGCACCGAAATGGGACAGGGGCTCAACACCAAGGTCGCGCAGGTCGTGGCCGGCACGTTCGGACTGCCGCTGGCGCGCGTGCGCGTGAGCGCGACCGATACGTCGAAGGTGGCCAATACCTCGGCGACCGCCGCCTCGACCGGCAGCGACCTGAACGGCAAGGCCGCGGAAGCCGCCGCGCTGACCATCCGCGCACGCCTCGCCGGGCTCGCTGCCGCCGAGTGCGGCGGCACGCCCGATGCCGTCGTGTTCGAGGACGGTGCGGTTCGGGCGAACGGTGTATCGGTGGCGTTCGCGGAGTTCGTCGAGCGCGCCTATATGAAGCGCGTGCAGCTGTGGTCGGACGGCTTTTACGCGACGCCGAAGGTTCACTGGGATGCGCGCACGCTCACGGGCCATCCGTTCTATTACTTCGCCTATGGTGCGGCCGTGTCCGAAGTGGTCGTCGATACGCTGACCGGCGAATGGAGGCTCGTGCGCGCGGATCTGCTCCACGACGCCGGCCAGTCGATCAATCCGGCCATCGACATCGGCCAGGTGGAAGGCGCATTCATCCAGGGGATGGGCTGGCTCACGACCGAGGAACTCTGGTGGAACGGCGACGGGCGCCTGATGACGCACGCGCCCTCCACCTACAAGATCCCGGCGATCAGCGATACCCCCGCCGCGTTCACGACCCGGCTCTATCGCAACGACAACGCGGAGCCGACCGTATTCCGCTCGAAAGCCGTGGGCGAGCCGCCGCTTCTGCTGCCGTTCTCGGTGTTTCTCGCGATCCGCAACGCCATCGGCGCGGCAGTGCCCGAGGCGCGCGAGGCCGCGCCGCTGCGCGCGCCGGCAACGCCTGAAGCGATACTCGACGCGCTCGATGCCCTGCGCGCGAATGCCATGGCGCAAGCCGTCGAAGCACCGGCGGCCGAAAGCCTGGTCGGTGCGAAGCCATGAAGCGAAGCCCTGGCGCGAAGTTACCAGCGAAGTTACCAGGACTAACCGGCAGCACGCCCAGCGTACTGCCTGAAGCAAGGAGAACCGCCAGATGCAAGCCTGGCTGACCGATCTGCAGCAACTGCTCGCGCACGGCGACGCCGCCGTGCTCGTGACGGTCGCGCGCGTCGAAGGATCGGCGCCGCGCGAAGCGGGCACGAAGATGATCGTGACGCGCGAGGCCGCGCGCCATACGATCGGCGGCGGCCACCTCGAATGGAAGGCTATCGAGATCGCGCGCCAGGTGCTGCGCGACGGCATGCGCGCGCCGAACATGCGGCGCCTCGAGCGTCTCGCGCTCGGCCCGAGCCTCGGCCAGTGCTGCGGCGGCGCGGTCGTGCTCGCGTTCGAGCGGCTCGACGTGGGCGACCTCGGCTGGCTCGCCACGCTGGCGCGCCGCCTCGCGGCCGGCGCGTCGACCGTGCGTAGCGTATCATTCCGCTCCTCGCGGAATGGCAACCCGATCGGCACGGGCAGCGCCGCGGCGGGCGACCCCGTCTTGCTGTCCGAGCCGGAACCGGGCGTGGAAGCCCCCGACTGCCTGCTCTGGGACACGCACGACGGCGAAGGCGGTGCGCTGCTCACCGAAACGATCGCGCCCAACGACTTCCCCGTCGTGCTGTTCGGCGCGGGGCACGTGGGCGCGGCGCTCGTGCGTGTGCTCGGCACGCTGCCGTGCCGCGTGCGCTGGGTGGACGAGCGCGACGCCGCGTTTCCGTCGCCCGAAGCGTTCGCGGCGCTGGCGGCGCCCAACGTCGAGATCGACGCAAACGACGCCCCGGACGAAGCCGTCGATACGGCCCTGCCGGGCACGAGCTTCATCGTGATGACGCACGATCATTCGCGCGACCTCGAACTCGCCGAGCGCATCCTGCGCCGCGGCGACTACGTGTTCTTCGGGATGATCGGCTCGCACACGAAGCGCAAGCAGTTCGAGCACCGGCTCGCCGCGCGCGGCATCGATCCGCTGCAGATCGCGCGGATGAAGTGCCCGCTCGGCGTCGACGGTATCGTGGACAAGTCGCCCGAAGTCATCGCCATCTCGGCCGCCGCACAGCTCCTGCAGGCGATCGAGGCGCACGCGGCCCATGCCCTCGCCCATTCCGCGTGATGTCATCTATCTACGGACCGACCCAACCATGACCATCACGACCACCGCAGTCCCGCTCACCGAAAAGGCCGCGCGCGCGCCGAAGTCCGAGCTGCACATCCATATCGAAGGCTCGCTGGAGCCCGAGCTGATCTTCGCGCTCGCCCAGCGCAACCATGTGAAGCTCGCCTACGACTCGATCGAGTCGCTGCGCCGCGCCTACGCGTTCACCGACCTGCAGTCGTTTCTGGACATTTACTACGCCGGCGCGAGCGTGCTGCTCGAAGAGCAGGACTTCTACGACATGACGATGGCCTACTGCGAGCGCGCGCTCGCCGACAACGTCGTGCACACCGAAATTTTCTTCGACCCGCAGACGCACACCGAGCGCGGCGTGCCCATCGAAACCGTGGTTGCGGGTATCGACCGCGCGCTCGCCGACGCCGAAAAGCGCGGCCTCACGAGCAAGCTGATCCTGTGCTTCCTGCGGCACCTCAGCGAAGCGGACGCGCTCGCCACGTTCGACGCCGCGCTGCCGCTCTTCGACCGCTATCCGCGCATGATCGGCGTGGGCCTCGACTCGTCCGAGCGCGGGCATCCGCCTTCGAAGTTCGAGCGCGTGTTCGGGCAAGCGCGTGCCAAAGGGCTGAAGCTCGTTGCGCACGCGGGCGAGGAAGGCCCGCCGTCGTACATCTACGAAGCGCTCGACCTGCTGAAGGTGGACCGCGTCGACCACGGCGTGCGCAGCATCGAGGACGCGGCGCTCGTCACGCGTCTTGCCGACACGCGCGTGGCGCTCACGGTCTGCCCGCTCTCGAACCTCAAGCTGTGCGTGTTCGACGACATGGCAAAACACACGCTCAAGGACCTGCTCGACCACGGTGTGGCGGTCACGGTCAATTCCGACGATCCCGCCTACTTCGGCGGCTATGTCAACGAGAACTACACCGCGATCATCGACGCACTGAAGCTGAACGATCAGGAGGTCTACACGATCCTGCGCAACGGCTTCGAAGCGTCTTTCGTGAGCCCCGAAGAGCGCGCCGCGCTGATCGCGAAGCTCGACGCTTACTGGAGCGCCACGACCTCATAAGCGCATCGGGCAGCACGATTTAAGCGCCCCGAAAGGGGCAGCCATACACCGCAGGGACCGGCGCGACAGCGCCGGGCCGTGGGCTCTCGCGCGCCGTGTTTTTCAGGGACGGCGCACATAAGGGACCTCAACCTCACTCAAACCTGAAGATTTCGGAGACGCAGTTCCCATGACTCAATCGGCTTACCGCGCAAAACTGTTGACGTTCAAAGGCGACCCCGCGCAATCGTCCGACGCCGCTGTCTTTCACGAAGACGGTGTCGTGATCGTCGAAGACGGCCACGTGGCCGCCTCGGGCGCGTGGTCCGCGCTCGCGGGCCTCGTCGCCGACGGCGCCACCGTCCACGACCTGCGCGACAAGCTGATCGTGCCGGGCTTCATCGACACGCACATCCACTACCCGCAGACCGACATGATCGCGTCGCCGGCGCCCGGTCTCCTGCCGTGGCTGGAAACGTATACGTTCCCGACCGAGCGCGGCTTCGAGAAAGAGGCCGTGGCCGAGGACACGGCGCGCTTCTTCGTCGACGAACTGCTTGCGAGCGGCACCACCACGGCGCTCGTCTATTGCACGGTGCACAAGCAATCGGCCGATGCGCTCTTTTCCGCGAGCGAGGCGAAGAACCTGCGCATGATCGCCGGCAAGGTGCTGATGGACCGTCACTGCCCGGAGTTCCTGCGCGACACGCCGCAGACGGGCTACGACGACAGCGCCGAGCTGATCGGCCGCTGGCACAAGCGCGGCCGCCAGATGTACGCGCTCACGCCGCGCTTCGCGCCCACCTCGACCGAAGCGCAGCTCGAAGCCTGCCAGGCGCTCGCGAAGGCGCATCCGGACATCTTCATCCAGAGCCACGTGGCCGAGAATCCCGACGAGGTGAAGTGGGTGAGCGAGCTCTTTCCGCGCCACCGCAGCTATCTGGACGTCTACGATCATTACGGACTCCTGCGTCGCCGCGCGGTGTACGGCCACTGCATCTGGCTCGACGACGAGGACCGCCGCCGCATGGCGCAGACGGGCACGGTCGCGGCGCACTGCCCGACCTCGAACCTCTTCCTCGGCAGCGGCCTGTTCGACTTCGACAAGGCCAACGAATCGGCCATGCCCGTGACGCTCGCGACGGACGTGGGCGGCGGCACGTCGTTCTCGATGCTGCAGACCATGAACGAAGCGCATAAAGTCGCGCGCATGGGTGGCCACCACCTCACCGCCACGCGCATGTTCTGGCTCGCGACGGCGGGCGCGGCACAGGCGCTCGATCTGGCCGACACCATCGGCACGCTCGCGCCGACGAGCGAAGCCGACTTCGTCGTGCTCGACCCGCGGGCCACCCCGCTACTCGCGCGGCGCACGGCGCGCGCGGAATCGCTTGAAGAACTGCTGTTCGCGCTCGCGCTGCTCGGCGACGACCGCGCCGTCCATGAGACCTACGCGGCCGGCAAACGCGTGCATCGCCGCGGCGAGCGCGCGCAAAGCGCTGTGCTATAATCCGCCGCTCATTGGGGAGTAGCCGCCCCGCATCGTGCCGCGCAACACGCCTTCCACGAAGGCTCACGCGCCCGGCGCACGATCCGCGGGGGCACCTGTCAACAAACTTGGCCTTCGCGGCCATGGCAGGTGCAGCCTCTGGCCTAGCGAGACCGATGACCCATAACCGCCGCAACAGGGCCCGGCGGGTTGTGGGTCGTCGCTCGCACTCATCTCGGCCCGAGGATTTTCAGAAAATGGATCAAGCCTTTCTCGTTTCCACGGGTGCCGTCGCGCTTGCCGAAATCGGCGACAAGACGCAACTGCTTTCGCTCGTCCTGGCCGCGCGCTATCGCAAACCCATGCCGATCATTCTCGGCGTGCTGGTCGCCACCCTCGTCAATCACGCGGGCGCGGGCGCGCTCGGCACCTGGCTCGGCGCGCTCGTCACGCCTTCCGTGATGCGCTGGGCGCTGGCCGCCTCGTTCGTCGCCATGGGCTTATGGATACTCGTGCCCGACAAGCTCGACGAAGGCGAAGCCAACGTCAACCGTTCGCGGCTCGGCGTGTTCGGCGCAACCGTCGTGACCTTCTTCCTCGCCGAGATGGGCGACAAGACGCAGATCGCCACCGTGGCGCTCGCCGCGCGCTTTCACGACTTCTTCGGTGTGGTGTCCGGCACCACGCTCGGCATGATGATCGCCAACGTGCCTGCCATCCTGCTGGGCGACCGCTTTGCGCACAAGCTGCCGACGAAGCTCGTGCACGGCATCGCCGCCGTCATGTTCGTCGTGCTTGGCGTGCTGGCGGTGATGGGCGTGGGAATCTAGGCGAAACGAGAGGCGGCGGCGCCTGAAAACCCACGGCGCCGCGCCGTTCGCTTGCCCGGCAGGAAGGCCTACTGTGCCGTGGCTGCGCCCGAAGCGGGCATGGGCGCGGCCACTTCGTTCGGCGCCCCGCCGTTCTTCTCGACCGGCAGCCTGACCTCCTGCACGGAACCGTTCGCCAGCGGGAAATTCGAGAGCGCGCTGCGCGCGAGGTACGGCATCGCGCGCACGAGCGACGGCTCGTCGCCGGAAGTGCGCGCCGTCACGTTGTAGAGCTCCTTGCCCGTCGCCTTGTCGGTGATGCGGATGCCAAGCGCGTGCGTATAGACCGGATAGGTCTGGTTCACGTATGCGGGCGCGTAGGGCCCCCACGCTCCCCACGGATTGAACGGCCCCCAGTACGGCGCCGGCCACGGGTTGTAGAACACCGGCTGCGCCACCGTCACCTGATCCATGCGGCTGCCATAGGCGAGCCCCACCAGATAGCGCGCCTGCCGTTCGTCGACCTGGCGGAACGCATATTGCGCCAACCCGTCGGCCACCATGCGCTCGTAGGTCTCTTCCTCGATGCTGTGCTTCTGGTCGGGGTTGCGCGCAAAGGCATAGGTGCGCGTGGCGTCGCTGCCGCCTTCCCACGCCGAGAACGCCGTCACCTGGCTCGTCACGTAGGTCGTACAGCCGGACAGCGTCACGGCAAACGCCGCCAGCAGCATCAGGGCGCGGCGGGTCCATCGGTCATGCTTCATGGTCTTCTCGTGTCTATTGGTCGAAAGCGCGGTCGAGGCGGTAGCGCCCGACCCCCGGCACGGCAATCCGATGATCATACTGACTCGCGCAAATGGGGGAAAGTTCGCGCGCGGCCCCGCACCCGACGCCCGCCTCCACGGCCAACCCGGACAAGCCGGCCGAGCCTTTGTACAATGAGACGATGCGCCGCGCCACAAGCGCCCAAAAGCAGCGCCCACAAGCAGCGCCCCACAAGCGGCAGAACGGGCGCGACGCCCCATTCGACGAGATCCCACCCGACCATGTCCGATACGACCGCCACGCCCAACGTGATTCGCCGCGCCGACTACGCGCCACCTGCTTTCCTGATCGATACCGTCGATCTCGAGTTCGACCTCGTCCCTGAGCGCACGATCGTGAAAAGCACGCTGCGCGTTCGCCGCAACCCCGCTGCCGCCGCTACGCCGCACCTCGAACTGATGGGGGAGCAACTGGAGTTCGTGAGCGCGGCGCTCGACGGCAAGCCGTATGCGAACGTGCGCGCGCACGAGCATGGCCTGACGGTCGAGAACGTGCCCGACGGTTTCGAGCTCACGCTCACCGGCGCCTGTAACCCGGCGGCCAATACGACGCTTTCGGGCCTCTACGTTTCGGGCGGCAACTTCTTTACGCAGTGCGAAGCCGAAGGCTTTCGCCGCATTACGTGGTTCCTCGACCGCCCGGACGTGATGGCCACCTACACGGTCACGCTGCGCGCCGACAAGGCCGCGTATCCGCTCCTGCTCTCGAACGGCAACCTGATCGCGGAAGGCGACCTGCCCGACGGCCGCCACTACGCGAAATGGGAAGACCCGTTCCGCAAGCCGAGCTACCTGTTCGCGCTGGTCGCGGGCAAGCTCGTTGCGCTGGAAGAGCGCATCAAGAGCGGCTCGGGCAAGGAAAAGCTGCTGCAAGTCTGGGTCGAGCCGCACGACCTCGACAAGACACGCCATGCGATGGACTCGCTCATCCACTCGATCCGCTGGGACGAGGCGCGCTTCGGGCTCGAACTCGATCTCGACCGCTTCATGATCGTCGCCGTGAGCGACTTCAACATGGGCGCAATGGAGAACAAGGGGCTCAACATCTTCAACACGAAGTACGTGCTGGCGAATCCCGAAACGGCCACGGACGTCGACTTCGCCAACATCGAAGCCGTGGTCGGCCACGAGTACTTCCATAACTGGACCGGCAACCGCGTGACCTGCCGCGACTGGTTCCAGTTGAGCCTGAAGGAAGGCCTCACGGTATTCCGCGACCAGGAGTTCTCGGCAGCCATGTCGGGCGGCGACGAAAACGAAGCGGCGCGCGCGACCAAGCGCATCGAAGACGTGCGCGTGCTGCGCCAGATGCAGTTCGCCGAAGACGCGGGACCGATGGCGCACCCGGTGCGGCCCGAGAGCTACGTCGAGATCAACAACTTCTACACGATGACGGTCTACGAGAAAGGCTCGGAAGTCGTGCGGATGTATCAGACGCTCTTCGGCCGCGAAGGCTTTCGCAAGGGCATGGACCTGTACTTCAAGCGCCATGACGGCCAGGCGGTGACCTGCGACGACTTCCGCGCCGCCATGGCCGACGCCAACGGCCGCGACCTCGCGCAGTACGAGCGCTGGTACAGCCAGGCGGGCACGCCGCGCGTGACGGTCACGACACGCTACTACGAAGCGCAGAAGCGTTACAGCGTGACGCTCGCGCAGGACTACGGCAACGCCTCGCCGGCCGCGCGCGAAACGCAGACGGGGCCGCTCCTGATCCCGTTCGCGATCGGCTTGATCGGCGCTACCGGCGAGGATCTGCCGCTGCGTCTCGAAAGCGAGGCGAACGCGCAAGGCACGACTCGCGTGCTCGAACTCGCGGAAGCCCAGCAGACCTTCACGTTCGTCGACGTGCCGGCGAAGCCGCTGCCCTCGCTCCTGCGCAACTTCTCCGCGCCGGTGATCGTCGAGTACGAGTACGGCAACGACGAACTGGCCTTCCTGCTCGCCCACGACAGCGACCCGTTCAACCGCTGGGAAGCCGGCCAGCGCCTCGCGACGCGCGAGCTGCTCGCGCTCGCCGCGCGCGCGGGCCAGCCGCTCGAAGTCACCGACGACGTGATCGACGCGTTCCGCCGCGTGCTCAACGACGAAGCGCTCTCGCCGTCGTTCCGCGAACTTGCACTGATGCTGCCGTCGGAAACGTATCTGGCCGAACAGATGGCCGAATCGGACCCGGCCGCCGTGCACGCGGCGCGCCAGTTTCTGCGCAAGCGTCTTGGCACGGCGCTCAAGGCCGACTGGCTCGCCGCTTATGAGAAGCACCTCACGCCGGGCGCCTACGAGCCGACACCCGAGGCGGCCGGCCATCGTGCGCTGAAGAACCTCGCGCTCTCGTATCTCTCGGAACTCGACGATCCGGCCGACGCCGTGCGCCTCGCCGCCGCGCAGTACGACGGGGCGAACAACATGACCGACCGCGCGGCCGCGCTCTCGGTACTGCTAAACGCCTCGGCGGCTACGGGCGGCGACTTCGCGAACAAGGCGCTGGAAGACTTCTACGCGCGCTTCGAAAAGGAACCGCTCGTCATCGACAAGTGGTTCGCCCTGCAGGCCGCGCAGCGCGGCAGCGCGGCGCGGCCGGTGATCGAGACCGTGCGCGCGCTGCTGCGTCATCCCGCGTTCAACCTGAAGAATCCGAACCGCGCGCGCTCGCTGATCTTCAGCTTCTGCGCAGCGAACCCCGCTCAGTTCCATGCCGCCGACGGCTCGGGCTACGCGTTCTGGGCCGAGCAGGTGCTCGCGCTCGACGCGATCAACCCGCAGGTCGCCGCACGCCTTGCGCGCAGCCTCGAGTTGTGGCGCCGCTTCACGCCGGCCCTGCGCGAACCGATGCGCGCCGCGCTGGAGAAAGTCGCCGCCGGCGCGAAGTCGCGCGACGTGCGTGAGATCGTCGAGAAGGCGCTGGCGTAAGCCGCCGGAATGCGGCGCGGCCCCAGCCGCTGCGCCGCGGCGAAATCCCCGCAAGCCTGCCCGCCCGGCAGGCTTTTTTATTCATTTTTTTCGCGCCGCCGCACCCGGGCCGGGCAAGATCGAGCGGGTAGAATTGCACTATTCCCAAGCCTTTCCGGAGTCCTGCAATGGCTTTGCAACGTCGTACCACCCTCACGAAGTACCTGATCGAGCAGCAGCGCGAGCACCGCAATCTGCCCGCCGACCTGCGCCTCCTGATCGAAGTCGTCGCCCGCGCCTGCAAGGCGATCAGCTTCAACGTCAGCAAGGGCGCGCTGGGCGATGCACTGGGCACCGCCGGCAGCGAAAACGTCCAGGGCGAGGTGCAGAAGAACCTCGACATCCTCTCGAACGAAATCCTGCTCGACGCCAACGAGTGGGGCGGTAACCTCGCCGCCATGGCATCGGAAGAGATGGAAACCTTTTTCCCGATTCCGGCCAACTATCCGAAGGGCGAATACCTGCTCGTGTTCGATCCGCTCGACGGTTCGTCGAATATCGACGTGAACGTCTCGATCGGCACGATCTTTTCGGTGCTGCGCTGCCCGGACGGCCAGCAACCCACCGAGGCCTCGTTCCTGCAGCCGGGCACGAAGCAGGTCGCGGCGGGTTACGCCGTGTACGGCCCGCAAACCGTGCTCGTGCTCACGACCGGCCACGGCGTGAACTGCTTCACGCTCGACCGCGAACTGGGCTCGTGGGTGCTCACGCAAAGCAACATGCGCATTCCCGAGGAGACGCGCGAATACGCGATCAACGCCTCGAATGCACGCCACTGGTATGAGCCGGTGCAGAAGTACATTGGCGAGCTGAATGCGGGCAAGGAAGGCCCGCGCGGTGAAAATTTCAATATGCGCTGGATCGCCTCGATGGTCGCCGACGTGCACCGTATCCTGAATCGCGGCGGCATCTTCATGTATCCGGCCGACCGCCGCGATCCGTCGAAACCGGGCAAGCTGCGCCTCATGTACGAAGCGAATCCGATGGCCTTCATCGTCGAGCAGGCGGGCGGCGTGGCGACGAATGGCGAAGCGCGCATTCTCGACATTCAGCCGACGAGCCTGCATGAGCGTGTGGCGGTGTTCCTCGGGTCGAAGAACGAGGTCGAGCGTGTCACTCGCTACCATCGCGAAGCCAAAAAATGAAAAAAGCGCGGGGAGGGCTTGCGTATGCGACGAATCCTTCCTATAATCTTCGTTCTCTGATGCCGGAATAGCTCAGACGGTAGAGCAGCGCATTCGTAATGCGAAGGTCGGGGGTTCGATTCCTCTTTCCGGCACCATCAAGCTTCAAGCAAAAAGCCCAGTCCTTGTGACTGGGCTTTTTGTTTTTCCGCGGCCTCACCTCTCTCGAAGAGTCGCCCAGCTCATCGCCGCGCGATACGCAAACCACGGGGACTTGCAGCCACAAGAAAAAGCGGCGGGAACGTCCGCGTTCACCGCCGCCCTGGTTTATACGCACCACGCAGTAAATCGCCAGGAAAAGGCATTTACGCTCGAGTTAATCGAGCGAATGGACTCAAACGCGCTTTTTTTGCGCTTAAGAAAATTTAAGGATTTTCGCGTCAACGACAACGGTTAATCGCGCGTTGCGCAGAGATGGGGGATGGTCTCGAGTCCCACGCGCGGCCCGCCGCAGCGTGGCGCGGGCATCCAGGAACTCTGTGCTGACGGGCGCAAGCGCCAAACCAGCACGCATGCGAAGCACGAAGAGTGATCCAGCCCATTATATTCCGCGCCGGTTATTACCGTGTGACGTTGTGCGGTTAAAGCAACACGCACATCTGAAAAGCACCGTTACTGTGAACGGCACTAGCGCGCTTGAAGGGCCGAGTCGGATAATTGCCTTATACAGGAGAAAGATCATGGACGCCAAACCGCCAAGGATTCCGACCCCGGACCAAGTATTCAGTCCGGATCCGGAACCGGTGGCCGTCGAGTTCCTCGGCGACGAATTGCCCGCCCACGTGCGCGCATTTCTCGACGAGCAACGTAAGGCCCACGAACAAAAGTAACGGGGAAAACGCGCACGCGCATTGAACGGCGGATCGAACGACCCGCCGCTTCGCCGTGCGCTAATGCTAAATTTGCGTTTCGCGATCCCGGGCCGACGGCTCACTTCCACCGAAACCGCATCATGAATTTCCTCGTTCGCGCAAGCGCATCTTGCGCCGCGGCGCTGCTGCTCGCCCTCCCTCTTTCCCCTGCCCGCGCCGATGGCGACGATACGGCGCTCACCAATCTGATCGCGCTCGTTTCGCAGCGCCTCTCGCTCGCCGAACCCGTTGCCCACTGGAAGTGGGAGCATCACAAACCGATCACCGATGCCCCGCGTGAGGCGGCACTGCTCTCCGATGTCCAGAAGCGGGCGGCCGCAGCCGGCGTCGACCCCGAGTTTGCCCACGCGTTTTTCCGCGACCAGATCGACGCGAGCACCGAAGTGCAGAAAGCGCTCTTCGACACGTGGCGCACCTCGCAGGTGCCGGCGGGAGCCGCCCCTGATCTGGCTGCCGTCACGCGCCCCCAGCTCGACCGGCTTACCGGACAATTGATCGGCGCGCTCGTGCAAGTTCAGCCGCTGCGGGCCGCGGCGGATTGCCCTACCCGGCTTGGACGCGCACTGGCGAACTGGAAGCAGCTGACGCGCTACGATGCCTCACGGGCTGGCGCGATCAACGATGCGCTTGGCCATGTCTGCGAAGGCGGCGGTGTAGGCGGCGTCGTTTAGGAGTCCGGTACGGCGTCAGCCGGCTGCGCTCCCGGTTTCCTGAATCACGCTCGCAACAGCGCCTGCCCCGGGCAACTGCAGCGGCTGCACGCGCAGGCCACGCTCGAGGCGGCCCTGCAGGATACGCCACGTCGCCACTTCGAACGACGGTTCGCCCGCGGTCTGAATGCGCTCGGCGGCCTCGGCAACGCTTGCCACGGCGCCCAGATAGCACCAGCGATCGATGAGGTGCAGGACGCTCGCGCCTGCGGCCGCGTCGCGCTCCTCGACCAGCACCGCCCCTTCGAATGGCCAGGACGCCGATAGCGGATCGCGCCTCGTTACGCGCGGCACACGATTGAACGCGGGCCGAAGCGCGGCGATCCATTGCGCTTCGACGAGCAGCGCCCCGAATTCTCCCCCGGTGGCACACCATTGCACCCGCCTGACCTGCTGCGCCATCCGCTGCTCGCGCGACGAGCGCCGCTCGCCCGACAGATGGGCCCGCACGCGCTGGCGCACGCGCACGCTGCGGCCGACATAGAGAGGCGCGTCGTCTTCGCCATAGAAGGCATAGACGCCGTGGCCGGCCGGCGCGGTATCGATGAAATCGTCCGTGATCTCGCCCGCCAACCGGTGCCGCCGCGTCAGCCGGTGGATCTGCGTAGCGAGCATCTCCTCCGGCACGAGTGAGGGCAAGCGCTGCCAGAACTGCCAAAGCAGATCGGCATCGGCGAGCGCCCGGTGGCGATCCGACGGCACAAGCGCATGCCGCTCGACGAGTGCGTCGAGTCCGTGACGCTTCTCGCCGGGAAACAGCGCCCGCGAAAGTCGCACGGTGCATAGGACATCGGGATTGAACGAGAAACCGGCACGTTCGAATTCCGCGCGCAGGAAGCCCCGGTCGAACGCCGCGTTATGGGCGATGAACAGCTTGCCGTCGAGCCGTTCGAGGAGCGCGGGCGCAATCTCGTCGAAAGTCGGTGCGCCTCGCACCATTTGATCGGTGATGCCGGTGAGTTGCTGAATGAAGGGCGGAATCGCCTGACGCGGGTCGACGAGGGTACTCCATCGCGTCACCTGGCCCGCCGCCACCTCCACGACGCCAACCTCGGTGATCCGGTGTTCCCCCACTGACCCGCCCGTCGTCTCGAGATCCACGAAAACCAGGGGAGAATCGGTCGGCGAGGCGCCGGGCATCATGGAAAGATCGGACATGGTGAAGCAGCAAGCGAAGGATGAGAGAAAACGCGCCAAGTATGCCCTGTTCGGGTGCCGCATGCCCAGCCTTCCCCGATACGACGTCTCAATCTTTCAAATGGCACACATCGGCATTCACCGGATTTTCCCCGATTGCAAAAATAATAACGTGGCGCTCCGCGTTATTGCGCGCCTTTATCTTTAATCACGCAAAATAAAAAAGCCCTGGTATTACCAGGGCCTTCGGTTCTGTCACATGCGCGTCGCGCCTGCGTCAGACTACATTCATAGCGTGCATTTACAGCGGCTGGATGTTCGCCGCTTGCTTGCCCTTCGGGCCGACCTTGACTTCGAACGACACGCGCTGGTTTTCTTTCAGCGACTTGAAGCCTTCCGCGCGAATCTCCGAGAAGTGCGCGAACAGGTCATCGCCGCCGGCGTCAGACGTGATGAACCCAAAGCCCTTCGCATCGTTGAACCACTTGACGATACCGGTTTCCATGTTTCAGTTTCCCTCGAAATTTTGATGACACGGGGATTAACCCTGCCGCCGTAAGCCAACCGATCCCCGCCTCATCACAAACTCAGCAAACTGCATGGGTATTGCGCTTGACCGGAAAATCAGCATTGCCGTTATACGGGGAACGACAATCGCCAGTCAAGCGAATTTTTTATAACAACTTTCCCATTTTCACGATAAAGCCACCGCGCATCAAAATTCGGGCAAAAACCCGCCGGCGGCACCATTCAAGCCTGCGTCATTTTTACCCGAGTTACTCAAGTTAATGAGATCACCGCAAGAATTCCCGATATGTACCAATACGTATCAAACGTAAGTGTTTTTACGGGTTGTTCAAGTAAAACATTCAACTCAAGATTTGGATGGATGGCAAGCTTCAGGAGGTCATCATGCTGAAGAATCTGCGGCGCTGTATTAAGTGGCTGGTACAACCGGGAGACGCGGCGACGTCCACAACAGGGGAGCTCGACGCGTACGGCCCATGGCACGGGGACCACTGGCACAACCTGCTTTGCTCACCAATGGACGCGCGGCACTATGTGATGGAGGACTGGAGCTTGCAGCTCGAGCCTCCCGCCGCGCCGGCCAAATAAGCGTACAGCAAATCGCGGACAAAAAAAGGCGCGGCTTGGGGCCGCGCTGACAAAGGTTTGGAGATCTTTTTCGTCAACGAAAAAGTCTGCTTCGAGAAGCAGCACTTGTAGTATATGCGCTGCTCGAACTGCGTATTAAGCGCATATAACACAATCATGTGTTACATCGCCAGCAACAATGATGCACGGCGTCTCTTTATTCCGATTTCCGGAATCATGCTGTAGCGATCGCACAACGCCACTCGGTTGACATTTCGCTTACATTCGCGCCCGACACGGGCAAAGCTCTCCCCGCAGGGCGCGAAGCCCCGTCCAAGATAATTCCACTTTTCACAATTATTTATTGTGAATTTAGAAATATTTCACTTTCGAACACCCTCTCTACACTCTGCCTGTCCGGAAACCGATTTCGTCGCATCAATGCGTCCCACGCGGCTTGTCACGTCTCGCCGGCTCTCGCGTGAACGGTTTCCGCAAGCCTGGGTTCCTGGAAACCCATACTGCACTCGGAGTTCATAACGATGAAAAAGACTCTCATGGTCACCGCCTTCTCGGGCGCTGTCGCAACGGCCGCGCACGCGCAAAGCGGCGTGACGCTGTACGGCCTGATCGATGCCGGCATCACCTACACGAACAACCAGAACGGTCATAGCGCCTGGCAAGCCACGAGCGGCACCGTCAACGGCAGCCGTTGGGGCCTGCGCGGCGCTGAGGACCTCGGTGGCGGCCTGAAGGCGATCTTCGTGCTGGAAAGCGGCTTCAGCATCATGAACGGCACGGCAGGCCAATCGAGCCGCATGTTCGGCCGTCAGGCATACGTCGGTCTGACCAGCGATCAATATGGCGCCGTGACGCTCGGCCGCCAGTACGACAGCGTTGTCGACTACCTCGCGCCGCTGTCGATCACCGGCACGCAGTCCGGCGGCACGATCTCCGCCCACCCCTTCGACAACGACAACCTGAACAACTCGATTCGCTTCAACAACACGGTGAAGTACTCGAGCCTGAATTACTCGGGCTTCAAGTTCGGCACAACATACTCGTTCTCGAACAGCACCGAATTCGCGAACAACCGGGCTTACAGCTTTGGCGCCACGTATAACTACGGCGGACTGAACGTCGCTGCCGGTTACCTGCAACTGAACAACGACATGAACAACCCGCAGGTCAAGCAAGCTGCGTTCGCGGGCGCGCAAACGGGCGAATGGACTTTCCTGGCCGGCCGTCAGCGCACGTTCGGCGGCGGCCTCAACTATACGTTCGGCCCGGCAACGGCAGGCTTCGTGTACACCCAGACCAATTTGAGCGACACGCAGGGCGGCAGCATCTCGCCTACGAAATCGGGCGTTGCGACTACCGGCGTTCCGTTCAACGCGAGCAGCGCGCGCTTCCAGAACTTCGAAGGCAACATCCGCTACGCTCTGACGCCGGCCCTGAGCCTCGCCGGTTCATACACGTACACTCGCGCGAATCTGGGCGGCGGCGTGAATCCGAATTACAACACGGTCGCGCTGCAATCCGACTATCTGCTCTCGAAGCGCACCGACGTTTACCTGCAAAGCGACTGGCAGCACGTCTCTTCAAACCCGGAAGTCGGCGCTTACCTGAACGGTCTGAGTTCGGCCTCGAAGACGCAAGATCAGGTTGCCGTGACGGTGGGTATGCGCCACCGGTTCTAGGCCCGACTGTGCTCAGGCCTCGCCCGGTGCGGGATACCGTACGTCGAGCACGTCGATCGGCGCAGGGCCCGCGGGCGTATACAGCGTCACCTGGTCGCCGACCTTCGCCTTGAGCAATGCCCGCGCGACGGGTGAAACCCAGCTCACGCGGCCGTGGTCCAGATCCACCTCATCAATGCCGACGATGGTGATCGTATGCGGTTCGCCGTCGTCGGTGCCGTACTCCACTGTCGCGCCAAAAAACACCTGATCGGTGTTTTCCTGGCGGCTGCTGTCCACCACCTCGGCAAGGTCGAGCCGCTTGGTGAGAAAGCGGATGCGCCGGTCGATTTCGCGCAGGCGCCGCTTGCCATAGATATAGTCGCCGTTCTCGGAACGGTCGCCATTCGAGGCAGCCCATGAGACGAGCTTGACCACCTCCGGACGCTCCTCGTCGATCAATTGCAGCAGTTCGCCGCGCATGCGCTGGTAGCCGCCCGGCGTCATATAGTTTTTGGCGCCGGCGGGAATCTCGGGCAAACCGCCCTCGAGATCGTCGTCGTCGCCGTCGTTCGATTCTTTGACAAATGCCTTGTTCATGATGAGTCAGTGTTGATGCCTGTAACCTGCACACAGGTTACACGATGCCGGCGCGAGGACAAATCGCGATAAGAGTCTTCCCTTTTTTCAAACCTCTGCTATAATCTCACTTCTGCGTGCGGCTGTAGCTCAGTTGGATAGAGTACTTGGCTACGAACCAAGGGGTCGTGGGTTCGAATCCTGCCAGCCGCGCCACTTATTACGAGGGCCTTCCTCACACGAAGGCCCTTAATTTTTGGAAAAACGTTTTGGAAAACGCGTTTCAGCGCCGCGACTTTGTAAAATTTCGCGGCTGCGCTCGAAAGGCGAAAGTAGTACAGTTTTAGCGTGCGGCTGTAGCTCAGTTGGATAGAGTACTTGGCTACGAACCAAGGGGTCGTGGGTTCGAATCCTGCCAGCCGCGCCATCTCTCGAAAGGCCTTCCTGATGATTCAGGAAGGCCTTTTGTCTTCCAGGCTGCACATTTCTTGCCCGGCGACCGCCGGCGCCGGCGTCCTGACTAGCGCGGCGGCGAGCCGATATCGCCTATCCGGGCATCCGGGCGGGGCAGATCCTCGACGTCGCCGATATCGCTCGGCTCCCCCACTTGCTCGGCATGCGGGCCGTTCAGCGCCTGCGGCTGGCGCAGCATCTCACCCACCGTATCGCCGTAGCGGCTCATCACGAATGCACGCAGCAACGCAATGCGTAGCGAGTCGCCATGGGCCTCGACCGTCCGGTGACTGCCGGCGAATTCCGCAACGCAGAACGCCTTCGTATCGTCATGGCGCTCGCGCAATTCGAAACGCTGCGCCCGATCGAGCACGGCACCCGCCGCCTCCCAGGACGTCGAGGGCGCGAAGCGCCCGTCCCAAGGACGCCCGCGATCATTGCCGCGCACCGCAACCTTCGTACCGCTATCAGTGAAATAAATTTCGCGGACGAAATCATGCAGGCCACGGGCCACCCAATAGTCGAGCGTCATGCCGGTCAGATCAGCTACGTTCATCGCAACTCCCTACGGACGGAGTCCCGCCCACCGCTCAGTAGTCGCCGCGCTCGCGTTCGATCCGCATGCCGCCATCGTGGCGGTGGTGCCCTTCGTCGCTCGGACGCTCACGCACGATGCGCATCACGTCCGGGTTCGTGCGCACGCGGCGCATCACGTTCGCGAGGTGTACACGGTCGCTCACCTGGATCACGAAGCGCAGGAGGTTCGACTCCTGTGCGAGGTCGTCGTCCATGGCGATATGCACGATGTTGGCGTCGGCCGACGTGATGTCGGCGGCCACGCGTGCGAACACACCCTTCGTGTTCTTCACGAGCACTTTCACGGCCACGTCGAACAGGCGACCAGGCTGCGGCGCCCAGGCCACGTCGATCCAGCGGCCCGGATCGCGCTTGTGAATGCGCTGCGCGACGCGGCAGTCGGTCGTGTGGATCGCCATGCCGAGGCCAATGCCGATATAGCCCATGATGTCGTCGCCCGGAATCGGGCGGCAGCAGGCCGAGAGCTGCACCGACATGCCTTCGGTGCCCGTGATGACGACGGGCGGCGCATGCGGCGCGTTCGGATCGCGCGACGTATGGTGGTGCTCGTCGTCGTCGGCTTCGAGGCCGTTGATCAGCACTTCGATACGCTTGGCCATCACAGCCGCTACGCGCCGGCCCAAACCGATGTCGGCAAAGATTTCCTGGCGGTTCTTGTTGCCGGTCCACTGCACGAGCTTTTCCCAGACTTCGGGTGTGACGTCCGAAAGCTGGTAGCCGTAGCCCTTGAGCGCCTGGTCGACGAGCCGTTCGCCCAGTTGCACGGACTCCGTGAGCCGCATGGTCTTCAGGTAGTGACGGATCGCCGAGCGCGCCTTGCCGGTGCGCACGAAGCCGAGCCACGCGGGATTCGGCTTGGAGTACGGCGCCGTGATCACCTCGACGATGTCACCGCTCTTGAGCTCGGTACGCAACGGCAGCAGCTCGTTGTTGATCTTCACCGCGACGCACTGGTTGCCGAGGTCGCTGTGGATCGAGTACGCGAAGTCGAGCGCCGTGGCGCCGCGCGGCAACGCCATGATCTTCGACTTCGGCGTGAAGACGTAGACGGCGTCCGGGAACAGGTCGATCTTGACGTGTTCGAGGAACTCGCTCGAATCGCCCGCCTCGCTCTGGATGTCGAGCAGCGACTTGAGCCATTGGTGCGCGCGCTTCTGCACGTCGTTCAGATCGGCGCCGCCGTTCTTGTAAAGCCAGTGTGCAGCCACGCCCGCTTCGGCGATTTCGTGCATCTTGCGCGTGCGCACCTGGAACTCGATCGGCGCGCCGAACGGGCCCACGAGCGTGGTATGCAAGGACTGATAGCCGTTCACCTTCGGAATGGCGATGTAGTCCTTGAACTTGCCCGGCACTGGCTTGTAGAGCGCGTGCAGCGCGCCGATGCAGGTGTAGCACTCGAGCGCCGACTCCACCACGACACGAAAGCCGTACACGTCGAGCACCTGCGAGAACGACAGTTGCTTGTCGCGCATCTTCTTGTAGATGCTGAAGATGGTCTTCTCGCGGCCGGTGACTTCGGCGCTGATCTTCGCGTCCGCAATGGCGCGCTGCACCGCTTCCAGGATCTTCCCCACCACTTCGCGACGGTTGCCGCGCGCCGCCTTCACGGCCTTCTCGAGCGTGGCGTAGCGGTTCGGATTGAAGTTCGCGAAGCTCAGATCCTGCAGTTCGCGATAGGTGTTGTTCAGGCCGAGGCGGTGCGCGATCGGCGCGTAGATGTCGAGCGTCTCGCGCGCGACGCGCCGACGCTTGGCCGGCGGCACCGCGCCGAGCGTGCGCATGTTGTGAAGCCGGTCCGCGAGCTTCACGAGAATCACGCGCACGTCGCGCGCCATCGCGAGCAGCATCTTGCGGAAGTTTTCCGCCTGCGCTTCCTCGCGATTGCGGAACTCCATCTTGTCGAGTTTCGACAACCCGTCCACCAGTTCCGCGACCTTCGCGCCGAAGCGCTCGGCGATCTCCGCCTTGGTCACGCCCTGGTCCTCGATCACGTCGTGCAGGAGCGCGGCCATGATCGACTGGGCGTCGAGCTTCCAGCCGGCGCAGATCTCCGCGACGGCGACAGGATGGGTGATATAGGGTTCGCCGCTCTGGCGATACTGCCCGAGGTGGGCTTCATCGCTGAAGTGGAACGCCGCTTTGACTTCCTTGATTTCCTCGGGTGTGAGGTAAGCCGAAAGCGCGGCGGTCAGATTGGCGATGGAGACGACCCCGTGCTTGCGGGGCTGCTCCGGTGTCGCGGTGGGTCCGAACAGATGGCGGAACGACTGTTCGAGGACCGCGTCGATGTAGTTGCGCGCGGGGCTCGCGGTCTCGGCTTCCTGGTCCACCTCGGTGGCCGGCGAGGGCGTCGTGCTCATGTTCCCCTCCGTATCAGGTTGGCGTTGACGTGAAAGCGGCTCGCGCGCGTTACAACTTCAGGCCCTAGAGCAATGCCAACGTGGCGCCGTTAAACGGGCACCTTTTTCAGCATTTCCAGGCCGACCTGGCCAGCCGCGATCTCGCGCAGCGCGACGACGGTGGGCTTGTCGCGGCTTTCGATCTTCGGCGTGTGACCTTGTGCGAGCTGGCGCGCGCGATACGTCGCGGCGAGCGCCAGTTCGAAGCGGTTCGGAATTTGTTTCAGACAGTCTTCGACGGTGATGCGGGCCATGTCGGTTTCCTTCTCATTCTCAGCAGGTTCTTATTCTACCTTATGTGCCCGACGACCCGGGCTGCGGCTGGTGGATACCGAGCTGCACGAAGAGCTCGGTATGACGCGCGTATTGCGAGGCGAAGCGCAGGCGCGTTGCGGCCACCACGTTGCGCAGTTCCTGCAGCGCACGATCGAAGTTCTCGTTGATCACGACGTACTCCGATTCGCTCGCGTGCGCCATCTCGCTGCCGGCGGCCAGAAGGCGCCGCGTGATGACGTTGGGCTCGTCTTCGCCGCGCTTTCTGAGGCGATCGGCAAGCGCATCGAGCGAGGGCGGCAGAATGAAAATCTCTACCGCGTTGCGGAACTGCTTCTTCACCTGCTGCGCGCCTTGCCAGTCGATTTCGAGCAGCACGTCATGGCCGATCTTCATCTGATCTTCGATCCACACGCGCGAGGTCGCATAGTAGTTGCCATGCACTTCGGCGCTTTCGAGAAACTCGCCGATAGCGTGGCGCGCGAGGAAGTCGTCGACGGTGGTGAAGTGATAGTGCTCGCCGTCGCGCTCCTTCGAGCGCGGCGGCCGCGTGGTGTACGAGATCGACAGGCGGATCGCGCTGTCTTCGGCGAGCAGCGCGTTCACGAGCGTCGACTTGCCGGCGCCCGAGGGGGCCACCACCATGAAAAGATTGCCCGGATAGACGCCCGCGTAGGGATTGCGCGGTTTCGCTGCATTGGTCTGGTCGGTCATGTTCGCTACTTCCTTCATTCGAGATTCTGGACCTGCTCGCGCATCTGTTCGATGAGGAGCTTGAGCGTCATCGAAGCGTCCGCGAGTTCCTTCGCCGCCGCCTTCGAGCCGAGCGTGTTCGCTTCGCGGTTGAGCTCCTGCATCATGAAGTCGAGCCGCTTGCCGACCTTGCCGCCCTTCTCGATCACGTGGCGTGTTTCGTTCAGATGCGCCGTGAGACGCGACAATTCTTCGGCGATGTCGATGCGGATGCCGTACATCGTCACTTCCTGGCGGATGCGCTCGTTGATTTCCTCGCGCGAAACGCCGCCGATCGCGCCGTTGCCGTTCGCCTCCGGCGCCGCGATGCCGAGCGCCTCCTGCAGCCGCTCGACGATCTTCTGCTGGTGCTTGACGATCAGGTCCGGCACGAGCGGCGTGATCTTCGCAACGATCGCTTCCATTTCGGTCACGTTCGCGAGCAGCATGTTCGCGAGCTGCGCACCCTCGCGCGCACGCACATTGATCAGTTCGGCAATGGCCTCCTTGCCGCAGCCGAGCACCGCGTCGCGCAGCACCTCGGGTGCAACGCCGCTTTCCGCCAGCACGCCCGGCCAGCGCAGGATCTCGCCGGTGCGCAGATGCCCCGACTCCGGAAACGCTTCAAGCACGGCGCGCTCGAGCGCGGCGAGCTGATCGAGCGCATCGCGATTCAGCGCACCCGCGTTCGCGGTCTGCTCGCTGCGCTGAATGTTGATGCGGATATCGACCTTGCCGCGCGACAGTTTCGTCATCAGCATTTCGCGCAGCGTCGGCTCGCAGACGCGCACGTCTTCGGGCATGCGGAAATTCAGGTCGAGAAAACGCGAATTCACGGTGCGCAATTCGACGGACACGCTGGCGCCGCCCGTGCCCGAGGCCGAAGCAAGCTCGCGCGTGACGCTTGCATAGCCGGTCATGCTGTAAATCATGGTTCGTCTCGCGAATAAAACCGTGGCGGCGCGCGTGGCGATGCGCGGGACACGGCGGAAGGATCGAGGCGCCCGGCGTGTTCATGATGACGCGGGGCGGAGAAACCGTATTATCCCATTTTGGGGGGCGGCCCGCCCAGATCGGCCCAGCCCGGGACAGGACGCGAGCCGCGCCGCCGCCCCGGCGCGGCGGCCCCGCGCGCGAGCCCGGACGCCGTTCCTCGCGCGTCGCGTCGAGGCGGTAAAATTGCGCTTTCCCCTTCCCTTTCGTGCCCGTGCGCACGCTCCCACGATGATCCAATCGATCCAGCGCCCGAGCGGCCGCCCCGCCGACCAGCTTCGCGACGTCCGCATCACCCGCCACTACACGAAGTACGCCGAAGGGTCCGTGCTCGTGGAATTCGGCGACACGAAGGTGTTGTGCACCGCGAGCGTCTCCGAAAGCGTGCCGCCCTTCCTGCGCGACAAGGGCCAGGGCTGGCTCACGGCCGAATACGGCATGCTGCCGCGCGCCACCCACACGCGCAACGATCGCGAGGCCGCGCGCGGCAAGCAGACGGGACGCACCCAGGAAATCCAGCGCCTGATCGGCCGCGCGCTGCGCGCCGTGTTCGACCTCGGAGCGCTCGGCGCGCGCACGATCAACCTCGACTGCGACGTGATCCAGGCCGACGGCGGCACGCGCACCGCCAGCATCACGGGCGCATTCGTCGCGGCGCACGACGCGGTGTCGAAGCTGATTGCAGACGGCCGCCTTGCGCGCTCGCCGATCACCGACTACATCGCCGCGATCTCGGTGGGCGTGTACGAAGGCATGCCCGTACTCGATCTCGACTACGCGGAAGATTCGGCGTGCGACACCGACATGAACGTCGTGATGACGGGCTCAGGCGGACTCGTCGAAGTCCAGGGCACGGCCGAGGGCGCCCCCTTCTCGCGCGCCGAAATGGACACCCTGCTCGACCTCGCGCAAAGCGGCATCCGCTCGCTCGTCGAGAAGCAGAAGGCGGCGCTGGGGATCGCGCATGGCTGACGGCCGTAACACTCGCAGCGACGCCGGCGCGCTTTCGCGCGTCGTGCTCGCGTCGAACAATGCCGGCAAGCTGCGCGAATTCGCGGCGCTGTTCGGCACGGTCGGCATCGAGCTTCTGCCACAGGGCCAGTTCAACGTGCCCGAGGCGGAGGAACCCCATCCCACCTTCGTCGAAAACGCACTCGCCAAGGCGCGCCATGCGGCGAAGCTCACGGGGCTGCCCGCGCTCGCCGACGACTCGGGCCTGTGCGTGCGCGCGCTCTTCGGCGCGCCGGGCGTGTACTCGGCGCGCTTTGCGCAGCTCGCCGGCGGCGAGAAAAGCGACGCGGCCAACAACGCGCTACTCGTCGAACGCCTGAAGGACGAGCCGGACCGCCGCGCGTATTACTACTGCGTGCTCGCCCTCGTGCGTCACGCAGCCGACCCCGAGCCGCTCGTCGCCGAAGGCCGCTGGCAGGGGGTCGTGCTCGACGCGCCGCGCGGCGCGAACGGCTTCGGCTACGACCCGTACTTCTTCCTGCCCGAACTGAACGCCACTGCCGCCGAACTCGACCCGGCCGTGAAGAACGCTTCGAGCCACCGCGCGATGGCGCTCAAGCACCTGCTCGCGCGCCTCAAGGAGGACGCGTGAGCGACCCGCATCAAACCGGCCAGCGCGTGATCCAGGCGTTCTCGACGTCCGGCAGCGTGCGCCTGACTTCGCTGCCGCCGCTCGCGCTCTACGTGCACTTCCCGTGGTGCGTGCGCAAGTGCCCTTATTGCGATTTCAACTCGCACGAATGGAAAGGCGAGCGCTTTCCCGAAGACGACTACCTCGACGCACTGCGCGCCGACCTCGAGCAGGCACTGCCGCTCGTCTGGGGACGCCAGGTGCATACGGTGTTCATCGGAGGCGGAACGCCGAGCCTGCTCTCCGCCGCGGGACTCGACCGCCTGCTCTCGGACGTGCGCGCGCTGCTGCCGCTCGATGCCGACGCCGAGATCACGCTCGAAGCCAACCCCGGCACCTTCGAAGCGGCGAAGTTCGCACAGTTTCGCGCGAGCGGCATCAACCGCCTTTCCGTAGGCATCCAAAGTTTCAACGAAGCGCACCTGAAGGCGCTCGGCCGTATCCACGACGCGGCGCAAGCGCGTCATGCCGTCGAAGTCGCCGCGAAGACCTTCGAGAACTTCAACCTCGATTTGATGTTCGCGCTGCCGCAGCAGACGCTCGCCGAATGTCGGGCCGACATCGAGACGGCGCTCTCGTTCGCGCCGCCGCATCTGTCGCTCTATCACCTGACGCTCGAACCGAACACGCTGTTCGCGAAGTTCCCGCCGGCGCTGCCCGACGACGACCAGTCGGCCGATATGCAGGACTGGATTCACGCGCGCACGGCGGAAGCCGGCTACGAACGCTATGAGGTGTCGGCGTATGCGAAGCCGGGCAGGCAGAGCCGCCATAACCTGAACTATTGGCGCTTCGGCGACTACCTCGGCATTGGCGCAGGCGCGCATACGAAGCTGTCGTTTCCCAACCGCATCCTGCGCCAGGCGCGCTACAAGCACCCGGCGACGTTCATCGATCAGGCGCGCGCCGGCACGCCGGTGCAGGAAGAGCGCGAGGTCGGAGCGCGCGATCTGCCGTTCGAGTTCATGCTGAACGCGCTGCGGCTCGTGGAGGGCTTTCCGGTGCACCGGTTCGTCGAACGCACCGGCCTGCCGATGACGTCGATCGAGCCCGCGCTGCAGGAAGCCGAGCGGCGCGGTCTGATCGCGCGCGATTACGAGAAAATCGCGCCGACCGAACTGGGGCAGCGCTTCCTGAACGACCTGCAGGAGATGTTTCTCAAAGACGCGGAGTGAGGCCCTGCCGGGCGGGGAACCTTTTGGGTTACAATGCGCGGCTCCGGAGGTGTGGCAGAGTGGTTGAATGCACCGGTCTTGAAAACCGGCGAAGGGGTAACCCTTCCGTGAGTTCGAATCTCACCGCCTCCGCCAGAGTGGAACACAAAACCCTGCAAATTCAGATGTTTGCGGGGTTTTTGTTTTTACAGACCATCAATTAGCCCATCAGCAAGCGCAAACTCGCGTCCGTTCCAAGCGCTTTCGGTATCCGGGCGTCCTGTGTCGTTGCCGCTACAGTCCACTAGAATCCGGCTAGAGCCGAAGGAATCCGATGCGGGTGCGGACAATGCGAACTACGCATGCGAATGTCCCAGAGCAAATGCGGACACCACGCACTTTTCTACGAAGCCCGCGCATGTATTCAAAGTGGGGCGCAACATACGTTGCTATCCGCATGATTTTCGCACCAAGGGCACTTTGGACAACGGCGAAGGAGGACGGGCGGCGTTTGAGCGCGTCCGCGGCGAGATCGAGCCGGGACTCGCGCATTGGGTCGAGCGTGAAACTGGGCACGGCCCGTATCGCTTGCGGGCAACCGGCAGCCAGCAGCCAACGCAGAAGACGACGGCAAATACACAGACGACGGGCCGCCCGTCTAAATTAGAGAAAGCTAGATCGGAGGAAGTAGGACTATGGTTCTCGGACGCAAAACGGGCGGTCGCCTGCCCGGCTCGTTAAACAAGACGACACTTAAGATGCGCGATCTTGCCGGGCAAGCATGCACCCGCCGCCATCGAAACGATCATCGCGATCATGCAGCACGGCACAACTGAAGGGGTGCGCCTTTCTGCTGCGTGCGCGATTCTGGATCGCGCTTTTGGTCGCCCATCGGTTTGCACCAAAACCAACAACGACGACGACATTCTCTTCGCCAACCTGTTTGGAAGCGGCCACGACGATGCGGACGAAACCGTGGCTGTCTAGACGATTGCACCGCCCTGAAAAAAAGCGCACAGCGCCCGCCGAGCAGCGGCGTATTCGATCAGCGGCTACCGATCACCATCTCAAAATTGAGCCACCCAGGCTCGCGTCCGGTTGGACAGTGCTCGACATTGCGCCCTGACAATTGTTGACCATTTTCGTATTGAGACACCCCGCTTTGCACGTTATAAGCCGAGAGGGGCTGAAATAGCTCCACATTGTGATCGGCTCTGTTTCTATCGCATTGACCTGTTTCAGGAAGTCAAAACGTGAATACGCAAAATGCAAATGAGACGTTCCCGAGCGCACAGGGAAAACGGCGGCGCAAGTTCCTGCCGGAGCGCAAGCCCGGCCATCCATTGTGGCAGTGGGTGCCGGCCGTTGGGTTCCGGATTGCCGTAGTACCGGTCGCATCGCTGGTGTTGGTGGCGGGCGTCGGATTTTGCCAGGCGGTGACGAAGACCGGATCGTAT
This sequence comes from Paraburkholderia acidipaludis NBRC 101816, assembly GCF_000684975.1. GTDB lineage: Bacteria > Pseudomonadota > Gammaproteobacteria > Burkholderiales > Burkholderiaceae > Paraburkholderia > Paraburkholderia acidipaludis. Next base: position 220,797 of record NZ_BAXZ01000010.1, read on the forward strand.
GGCGAGTTTGATCTGATGGGATTTAACCGAACTGATCGCTATATCGCTCAGTTTTACGTCGAAGGGCAATGGGGCGGAAATCTTTTTCCAAAAGGCAATGGTGGTGGAGGTAGTGCGACTTGCTGCACGAGCATTCCGCGAGGCAGCAAGACACTTCATGTCAGGTGGGTCCTTGGCTGGAAAACTGACGAGCAATTCCGAAACCGCGCTCCGCAGGAAACCTACGAAGCCGACGTACCGCTCCCAGTCATGCCAAGGGGGGCGAAGAGTGGTCACATTCAAATCTACTTCTTCCCCGGCAACCGGATCAGTGCGATGTACACCACCGATCTAGATGAGTCAGAAGTTAAACCCCAGGTAGTTGGACGACGCATCGCAGACACCCCGTACAACGGCTAAAGGCCCCCAAGCACAAAACATTCATGACAGATATGGTGGACATGTTCCACAAGAAGCCGTCCAATCCTGACGCAGCCAGTCCCCAGTACGTGGGTGAAGTACCTGACGCCGCAGCCACCGTGCAGCGAGCAATTTCGATTAGCAAAACCTTTCCCGACACACCGCCCGATGGCTGCTATCGCTGCGAGCAGGAACTGTATATCAGCTTTTTCTTCGACGGTTTTGGCCACGACCAGAAAGCCGACGCGCAGAAGGGTGCCTTGTCGAATATTGGCCGCTTGTTTGCCGCGCACAAGAACGACGAGAAGAAAGGTGCATATCGGCGCTATTACGAAGGGCTTGGCACCCGCCTGAGTAATGCCCCGGTCACTGCACATGACGTGCTTGCGCCGGTCGGGAAAGACGCAGAATCCATCGCAACGGACAAAGCCCAGGGGGTGGTGTCCGATCCGTACAAAAAGCCGCTTTCGGCCATGACCAAAGCTAAGTGGGCAAATCCCGACATGGCGGTGAGCGAGATCGTCAAGGAAGGACAAAACGTCGCTGCCGAGCAGGTGAACCGTGAGAAGGTCTGGGCAAAAATCACAGACTGGAAAGGCGTCGTCAAGGCGAAATGGGCAGGCGTAAGCTTCATGCTGATTGCTGAAAACGTCGCGTCAATCCGCGACAATGAAAAAGCGGCTGCATTCCTTGGAACGGGCGTGGCGAAGCGCGTTGATAAGGCGGTGGGCGACCTCAAGGAGATCGTCAAAAACGCGGCGAAGAATCCACGCGAGATCAAGCGGATCAAGATCGCGGTGTTTGGGTACGACCGGGGGGCGCTCGTTGCACGAACTTTCGCGAACCAGCTTTTCGGGAAGGAATGCAAGCTCGTCAAGGGTGAGGCGCAGTTTCAGGGTATCCCGGTTGAATGCGATTTCATGGGGCTGTTCGACAGCGTATCTGCGTCTTACGCCGATACCCTCTTCACCAAAGCGCTAGCTACCGCAATTGGTATGGTGCCGACCGGGGGAATCACGCGACCGGTTGTCCGTTACCTTGCAGATGGCGCATTGCAACTGGTGTCACTGATCAAACGTAGGCTCGACGCCGTGGAGATTCCCGATCAGGTCAAGCGCGTGGTGCATTACGTCGCCGCCAACGAACTGCGTTTCTACAAGCGTGTCGATTCGTTGCGCAAATCGCAGGCGCAGGACCGGATCACCGAAGTCGTTTTCCCCGGTACACAGCCCGATATCGGCGGTGGCGTGCGTAACGAGGATGGCGGCAAAAGCAATGAACTCGCGAAACTCGTTGTACGTTGCATGCACCAGGAAGCTTGGTTTAACGGCGTGCCGCTACTGAGACTCGATCAGATGTCGGGGCCATTGCATCCGGTACTGGCCGAGTTCCAGAGTTTTCAGCCCATTACAAGTGGTGGAGCAAAGCATACAGTAGACGATCTGTTTCAGGCGTACTTGGGGCACGTTCGCGCTTCTGGCCCACTCGAAAAGCACTTCATGGCGCACCAGAAGGTATTTGTGTCGTATCTGCGCAGGGTCAATGACAGCCTTGGAAGAAATGATGGCACGCATTTCTCGAACCGTGCCGCCTTCGAGTATCAGGCGTTGATCGACAACTCTGGTGGATCGTTCTCGCCCGAACTGGGCGTGAATGTCACGATGACGGGTACGTCGGCTACGGATATCGCGGATCCCCATGCAAAGGAACTGGGATTGACTTGGGAAAATCCGCAGCCGCTGCCGCCGCTGGTGTTGGCTTTCTTCGACCACGTCTTCCATAACACGATGACCGAACCGCTGAACGACGCGGCGTTGAACACGGTTAGCTATTTCATGGTGCGCCCGATTGAAGACGACATGCCCGCACCTGTCGCGCCACTACCCGATCCGATCCCAGGCGCTGGCGTCCTGTAACTGCATTCGACGGGAACAGAATTCTAGCCGCGCCTCGTGCGCGGCTTTTCGTTGGTCCCCTTGTACGCTTACAACGACAAGACTTGTCGTGCCCACGCCTCCATCATCGGGCGGCGCTGTTCCAGCAAATCAGTCCGGTGATAAGCACTTTCAACCTTGTTCGCGATGGTAGCCATTGTCAACTCTCCAGTTCGCGTGCGAGACGCAGTGCGCGAGCAATATCCGCATCCTGCGTGCGCTTGTCACCCCCACATAGCAGGATGATAAAAACGCCGCGGCGCTGTGTGTAATACACCCGGTATCCAGGTCCATAGTCGATGCGCAACTCGGAAACGCCCTCCGCTACCGGCTTCACATCGCCGGGGTTTCCATCCATCAGCCGCTAAATACGGCTGGATGCGGGCACGCGCCCGGAGATCGCGCAAACCATCAATCCATCGGGCGAATTCAGTGGTTTTGCGCAGTTCGATCATTGCCAGGGTGTAGCCTCTGGCTACACCCTGGCAATGACACAGAAAACAGGGCCCGATGCCAGCACCATCCAAACACAAAACTAGGTGAAAACCCTAATAATACGGTAAAATCCCACGCATTCCGGGAAATCACCACCATGCCGCACCGTTACCAAATCCTCGAAAAGATCGCCTTCACGCTCGTCGTTTTGTCTGCCGTGATGTGCTCCGGCTTCATCGCCTGGGAAAGCTCGCCCGACTTCCGCGCGAACTTCCAGCAGGGCAAGGATCTCTTTCTGAAGAGCGGCGAGTACTCGTATGCCTGCGCAACGGTCGCGACCGACCCGTGCGCGCAGTTCCCGCTCGAGTAAGCCTCGGGCCGTCCCACCTCGTCTTAATGGCGTCACCGAGTCTCCCGCGCATGGCGCAGGTCACAGCGGGTTGCATCCGCGAGCATTTCGACTAAGCTCGAATCTGGTCTCGCCTCCGAGCTTGTTCGACAATGCTCATCCGCGCCTGCCCGCCTGGCGGCTTCGCCGCGTCACGCGCCAATCTGCTGCGGCGCTTCGGCTTCGTTTTGCCCCTGCTAATCGCGAGCGCCTGCACCATCACGCCCCCGCAGCGTCCGCTCCTGATCATTCCGCCCGCAGCCATCAACAGCAACACGCTCGACCAGTACCGCACGGCCGTTGCCCACCGCATCGTCGATCGCAACCCCTCGTATATCCTGCACGGCTCGCCTCAGGCGATGCTGCGCTCGCTCGTGGTCGTTTCCTTCGTCGTGGACCGCAACGGCCAGATTGTGAAGTCGTCGGTCTATCGCACCAACGGCGACGACGAGGCCGAAGCCACCGCGCTATCTACGCTGCGCCGCGCGGCACCCTTGCCCGTGCCTCCGGAACGGCTGCTCAACCCGGCAGGTCAGCTCGAAATGTTCGAAGACTGGCTCTTCAACGACAACGGCAAGTTCCAGTTGCGCACGCTCGCGTCGCCGCAGGCCCAGAACTTCGACTGAACGGCCAACCAGCCGCGCCCGCGCCGCCTTGCTGCGCGCAAACTGCGGTCGTTATAATTTTTCGCTATCTAGCCGGCCAAGCGCTGCGCCCCGAACAAAGACGCACACCGCCGGATGACGCCAAACCCGGCGACCACGTGCCTCACAACGACTGGAGACTTGGTACATGTCGACTTCCCCGATTTCGCCCGCGCGCGCCGGCGAGAACGGCGCCGGCGCGACGCGCACGGCGCGCGTGATCTTCGCGAGCTTTATCGGCACCGCGATCGAGTTCTACGATTTCTATGTATACGCAACGGCCGCCGCGCTCGTGATCGGCCCGGTGTTCTTCCCGCACGGCTCGGCGACGGCGCAGGCGCTTTCGGCTTTCGTCACGTTCGGCATCGCGTTCGTCGCGCGGCCCATCGGCTCCTTTCTGTTCGGCCATTTCGGCGACCGTATCGGCCGCAAATCGACGCTCGTCGCCTCGCTGCTCGTCATGGGCCTCTCCACCACGCTGATCGGTTTCGTGCCCGGCTATGACTCGATCGGCGGCCTCGCGCCGATCCTGCTATGCGTCCTGCGCTTCGGCCAGGGGATCGGCCTCGGCGGCGAATGGGGCGGCGCCGCGCTGCTCGCGACCGAATACGCGCCCGCCGGCAAGCGCGGCTGGTTCGGCATGTTCCCGCAGCTCGGGCCGTCGGTGGGTTTTCTCGCCTCGAACGGCCTTTTCTTCGGCCTCGCCTCGACGCTCTCCGACCAGCAGTTCCGCGACTGGGGCTGGCGCGTGCCGTTCGTCGTTTCGGCCGTGCTCGTCGCGCTCGGCCTCTATGTGCGGTTGAAGATTGCCGAAACACCCGCCTTCAAGGCGGCCATCGAGCGCGAGGAGCGCGTGCGCGTGCCGGTCGTGACGCTCCTCGCCCATCACTGGCGGCCCACGCTCCTTGGCGCGCTCGCGATGGTCGTCTGCTACACGCTGTTCTACAACGCCACGGTGTTCTCGCTCTCGCACGGCGTGACGGCGCTGCATATTCCGCGTCCGACCTTCCTCGGCATGCTGTGCGTCGCGGTCGTCTTCATGGGTCTCGCCACACCGCTCTCGGCATGGGCAAGCGACCGCTGGGGCCGCAAGCCGGTACTAACCGCCGGCTGCATCGCGGCGATCGCCTCGGGCTTCACGATGGCGCCGCTGCTCGGCAGCGGTTCGCTGCCGCTCGTGCTGCTATTCCTTGTGATCGAGCTGTTCCTGATGGGCGCCACCTTCGCGCCGATGGGCGCGCTCCTGCCCGAGCTCTTCCCCACGAGCGTGCGCTATACCGGTGCGGGCGTGGCGTACAACCTGGGCGGCATTCTCGGCGCTTCGGTGGCGCCGTATATCGCTCAGGTGCTCGCCGCGCGCGGCGGCCTGTCGTGGGTTGGCGCGTACGTGTCGATCGCGGCCGCGATCAGCCTGTTCGGTGTCCTGTGCATGCACGAGACACGCGACAGGACACTGATGTAATACCCAGGGCCATCCCTGATAAAAAAGCGGCGTCCGCAAAAACGGACTCCGCTTTTTTTGTCCACTTTGAGCGCGTGCGGCGCCTGACTATACTTCGTTCAACAGATCAGTATTTCGGTCAGCCCACGCTGTCTTTCCCATTCCGGGGGTCGACGATGAACATCCATCTGAACAACGCCGACGTCGTCCTGATCATCGCCATCGCGCTCGGCACTTCGCTCGTGCTGGCCTTCAGGCTGCACACGACGAGCTGGCGCGCCGTGGTGATCGAAGCGATCGCCGCTAACGCCGCCGCCATCGCGGCGGTCGTCGCACTCGAAATGCTGCTGGCCTGAGTCGCATGCTGCTGGTGGCGGCACGCGTGCCGCCCTCGCTCTCCGGGTCGATCAGCGTCAGTAGTAGTAGCCGTGATGGTAGCCGCCGCCATAGTAGCCGCCGGCCGGCACCACGACGCACCCGCTCAGCGCCGCCGCGAGCAATGCACCTGCAATGAGGGTTAGCGTCAGTCGTTTCACTTCATTCTCCCGTCGAGTCAATGTCTGTTGTCCTGGTGTGCCGTATCTGGCTTCCAGACGATTCGATTGAACACGACGGCGACTTCGCCAGGCGTTGCAATTTGTAAGTAGCGATGTGGTGCGTGTTACACGCGAGGCGCGATGTCCCGCAGCGCCGCCGCGCCCACGGCATATTCACCAACTCGCGGCGACACTTTTAACAAACGTGTAAACGGAAAACCGCGCGCAAGCCTGCGCGGGAAAGCGCAAAAAAGGCGGGCGCGTGTCGTCTCCGTGTCGCCCCGGTGTCACTCATGCAGCCGAAACGGCCGGGCCTTGCAGCGATGCATCGGCGCGCGGCGGATAGACCTCGCTCACGGCGTCGAGCGCGGCCTGCACAGGCGGCACGTGGTTGCCGTCCCCCACCGAAACCGATCTGCCGGGCGCGCGCACGCCCGTGTGTTCCGCCGAGGTCGTGACGAAGATCATCACGGTAGGCCTCAGCAGCGCGTGCGAGAGGTGGACAAAGCCCGTATCGGTGCCGACGACGAGCGCAACGTCCTCGATACGCTGCGCCACCTGCGGGACGGTCAGACGCGGCAGCACCACGGCGCCGGGCACGATGGCGGCGATCTCTTCGGCCGTGGCGCGCTCGTTGTCCGAGCCCCACGGCAGTTCGACGCGCAGACCGCGCGACTGCAAATCGCGGCAGAGTTCACCCCAATGCGCGACCGGCCACTTCTTTTCGTCCTTCGACGTCGCATGGAAGATCAGCGCGGTCGGCCCTTCGGGCGCGGGCAGCGCCGTTCCGTCGCGCGGGATGCGCATGTTGAACACGGGCGGCGTATCGATCGTATAGCCGAGCGCTTCGCCCGCGCTGATGCGCATGCCGGTCCACGCATCGGTTCGCGGACGCGGCCCGAAACGCCCGTTGTACGCGAACGCCGCGCCGCGCTCGCCGAGATCCTGGGAGAGATAGCCGAAGCGCCGTTTCGAGCGCGTGAGCGCAGCGATGATGGCGCTCTTGTACACGCCATGAATGTCGACCACGGCGTCGTAGCGCACGGCGCGCAACTCGCCGATCGAATCCCAGATGGCTTTCAGGTCGCTCCATTTGCGCGTTTTCTTGAAGCGGCGCAGCGGCGCGCAAAGTACCCGGTCGACGCCGGCGTTCCAGCGCACGATATCGGCAAACGCTTCGTCCGAGGCCCAGTCCACCGTCGCACCGGGGAACTCGCGCTGTATGTCGGCCACCACCGGCAATGCCTCGACGATGTCGCCCAGCGAGGTCACCTTGATAATCAGAAACCGTTTCATTGTCCTGCCGGCTCAATATCCATGAATTTTTCCGAGATTCTAGCGGAATGCCGGCATCGTCAAGCAGCTGATCCGGGCAATCCCCAGCGATACATCGCGCCCTTGTTTATCGCGGGGAAAAGCGCTGGTGAAAGAATAGTCAGGAAGCGATCGCCGAAACCATGAAGGATGGCGCGCACCGACCCGCCCTATAATTTCGTCTTTGCGCCCTGGCAGAGCTCATGCAACCGGCAAACTACGACCTTTATTCGACCTTCGTGCGGCGCGCACGACGCCTCTGGCGGCAATACGGCGTACTGTGGCTCGGCGCGGTCGCCGTGGGTCTCGTGGCCGTGTTCTATGCCCGCCTCATCGACTGGGGCTACAACGCCTTTCTGCACCTGCAGCGCGAGCATATCTGGCTGCCCCTTATCCTGACGCCTGCCGTCGCGGCCGTTTCCGTCTGGCTCACGCGCACTTTCTTCCGCGGCGCCGAAGGCAGCGGCATTCCGCAGGTGATCGCCGTGCTGCACGCGAAACCCGGCGAATCGGGCGAGCGGCTGCTCACCCTGCGCATTCTGGCCGGCAAGATCGCCGTGTCGTTTCTCGGCATTCTCGGCGGCTTCACCATCGGCCGCGAGGGGCCGACGGTGCAGGTCGGCGCCGCGCTCATGTTCAACATGCGGCGGCTCTATCCGCGCTCGAACGTGCTCATCGAGCGCAAGCTCGTGCTGGCCGGCGCCGCCGCGGGGCTTTCCGCCGCGTTCAACACGCCGCTGGCCGGCATCGTCTTCGCCATCGAGGAACTCACGCGCAGCTTCGAAGCGCGTGCGAGCGGCGTGGTCATCACCACCATCATCATCGCGGGCGTGATCGCGCTCGGCCTGAACGGCAACTACACCTACTTCGGCACGATCCAGATCGGCTCGCACTTTCCCGACCTGCTCGCCGTTGCGGTACTGCTCACCGCCGTCGTCACCGGCATTGCGGGCGGCGTCTTCTGCTGGCTGCTGCTCAATACCGCGCGCTGGATTCCCGCGCCGCTGCGCAAGCTGCACGGCGACCAGCCTATCGCCTTCGCGGCGCTCTGCGGTTTCATCATCGCCGTGATCGGGCTCGTTTCGGGCGGCACGACGTTCGGCAGCGGCTATGCGGAAGCGCGCGGCCTGCTCGACGGCCGCGAGCATCTGTCGCTCGCGTATCCGTTCCTGAAGATGGCGTCGATGGTGGGCTCTTACCTGCCCGGGATTCCGGGCGGCATCTTCGCGCCGTCGCTGTCGATCGGCGCGGGCTTCGGCAACGCGCTGCACATGGTGTTTGGCAGCCTGGAACTGCAGATGCTCATCGCGCTCGCGATGGTCGGCTATCTCGCGGCCGTCACGCAGTCACCCATTACGTCGTTCGTGATCGTGATGGAGATGATCAACGGTCACGCGCTCGTGATCTCGCTGATGGCCACGGCGCTGATCGCGAGCCGCGTCTCGCGCCTTTTCGCGCCGCCGCTCTACGAAACCTTGTCGCAGCGCTACACGGCGCCGCCGCAGCCGGCTGCCGCACCGCAGGCCGCAGCAGCAGCCGACGAGGCGCCCGCCGACGTGCCCGAGCCGCTCAGACGCAACGAGCCCGACAGCGCCACCGCGAACGAAACCTCCGATCGCTGAAACGCCGCGGGCTCGTGTTCAGGTCCCCTCAGGCAGCCTTCTCAGGCAACCTGCTCAAGCAGCCTCGGCAGGCTGCCTGCCCCCGAAGGCGCCTCAGGCCGCCCAGTGGCCTTCGACCCAACGCCAGTTCGGGCCGTGCGCCACCCAGTGGCCGGGCACCCAGTGGTAGCCCACGCGCTCGCGCTGCCAGTGGCCGGCGATCCACACGTACTGGCCGTGATCCCACTTCCAGTGGCCCTTGTCCCAGACATAACCGGCGCGCGGAGCCGGCACCACTTCGACGCGCTCGGCGGGCGGCGGCATGTTCGGCTCGACGACGACGACTTCGGCAAAAGCCGGTGCGGCGACTGCGCAAACGCCAGCGGCAAGAAACGCGCCTTTGGCGAGCATCAGGCGGAAGGACTTGTTCATATGGATCACCCTTGTCAGTTGTTAGACGCCAGAGTTGGCGCTACAGCAATCAATGCGCGAACCCCGATTTTCGCTGACATGAGCCGTATTACGACCGTGGATGAAGTGAAACCGATTGTTTCGCGCAAGGCGAATGCAGGCTTGGGAAGCCGTGTGGGTCGAGACGGCGGGCGAAGCGCGTCAATCCGGCGGCGCGCCTCGCCACGTTCTCAGGCTTGCGGGATCTCGATCTTGACCTCGAGCACTTCGAGGTCGTCCTGGCGTTCGAGACTCACGCGTATATCTTCGTCGGAAATCTTCACGTACTTCGAGATCACCGCAACCAGTTCGCGCTGCAACGCCGGCAGATAATCGGCGGGCGGATGGCCGCCTGCCCGCTCGTGAGCGATGATGAGCTGCAGGCGTTCCTTCGCTACCGAGGCGGACTTCTTCTTCTCGCCGAGAAAAAACGAAAGAAACGACATGACGTGCGCCTCCCTTACTTGTTGCCGAAGAGGCGCTGAAAGAGGCCCGGCTTCTGGTAATCGGTGAAACGAAGCGACTTGTCTTCGCCAAGGAAGCGCGAGACGACGTCCTTGTACGATTCGGCGACATCGGTGCCGTCGAGGTGCACGGCGGGCAGACCCTGATTCGATGCGTGCAGCACGGCTTCCGACTCCGGAATCACGCCGATCAGCTCGATGCGCAGGATTTCCTGAATGTCGGTCAGCGAGAGCATTTCGCCTTCGCTCACGCGCTTCGGGTTGTAGCGCGTGATGAGCAGGTGCTCCTTGACGGGATCCGCGCCTTCGATCGCGCGCTTCGTCTTCGACGAGAGCATGCCGAGGATGCGGTCCGAATCGCGCACCGAGGAGACTTCCGGGTTCGTCACGATGAGCGCTTCGTCGGCGAAGTGCATCGCGAGCAGCGCGCCCGACTCGATGCCCGCGGGCGAATCGCACACGATGTACTCGAAGTCCATCTTGCGCAGGTCCTCGATCACCTTTTCCACGCCTTCCTTCGTGAGCGCGTCCTTGTCGCGCGTTTGCGAAGCCGGCAGGATGAAGAGATTTTCGCACTTCTTGTCCTTGATGAGCGCCTGGTTCAGGTTCGCTTCACCCTGGATCACGTTGATGAGGTCGTACACGACGCGGCGCTCGCAACCCATGATGAGGTCGAGATTGCGCAGGCCCACGTCGAAGTCGATGACCGCGGTCTTGTGGCCGCGCAACGCGAGGCCCGATGCGAAGCTCGCGCTCGTGGTCGTCTTGCCCACGCCGCCCTTGCCCGAAGTCACCACAATGATTTTTGCCATTCCCTTAACCTTGTGTTCGTCAGTTTCTTCAGTTTGGTCCCATCGCGCGCCGCTATGCTGGCCGCTGCACCAACTTCTGCCGGCGCGTCAGGTGAGCCTCAACGGTTCGATCAACAGCTTTTCTTCTTCGTCCAGCCGGATCTGCACCGGCTTGCCGGCCACCTCGCCGGGAAGCGGGACTTCAGTCGTACGGTAGATGCCCGCAATCGAAATCAGTTCCGCCTCGAGACACGTGCAGAAGATGCGCGCGTCGTGATTGCCGTGCACGCCCGCCAGCGCCCGGCCGCGCAACGGCGCGTAGATGTGAATGTTGCCTTCGGCGATGACTTCCGCACCGTTCGAGACGAGGCCGAGCACGACCAGGTCGCCCTTCGCGTAGATGCGCTGGCCCGAACGCAGCGGCCGGTCGACGACCAGCGCCGGCTCCGCACGCGCAGCGCGCACGGCCGCATCGCCGGCGGCCGGGGGCGTGTCGGCAAGCGGCTCGCTCGCGGCGGGAAAGAGCTCGGGTTGTGCGGGCGCGGAGGACGTCGCCTGCGGCTCGGCGGTTGCCGTGGCTGCTACGGACGAAGCCGCGGACACACCAGCCGACGCGTCGGCGGCCTCCTCCTCCGCTGCCGTTTTGGCGCTCGCGCCGCGGCGGTCGCGCGCTTCGAGGAACGGCAGGCCGGCCTCGGCAGCCCATGCGTGCTGCGCCGGATGCGCCACGACGCCGACCGGGTGCATACGCACGCTCTCGAGCAGGCGCACGATGTCGCCAAGCGCGACCTGCTCGCTGTCGGCGAGGCGCCGCAAATCGATGGCAACCGTGTCGTTCGCGAAGAATTCGGGCGTAGCTTCGAAGCGCCGCGTGAGTTCGGCGCGCATGGCATCCAGCTCGGTCGTCTTGACCACGAACAGAAGCGTATCGACTGAACCGCTCTTCAGTTCAAAATATGGCGATTTCCTGGGCGACATGGCGTTCGGCGAAAAATTTTGCGTATTTTACAGGCGTCGACGCGCGCGGCCATTATTTTTAGCGGTTAAATCAGGCGACGGTAATCTGGGGCCCTTTCGCACCACACGGCAAACGCAAGGAAAACGCGGCGTGGCCGTTCGCACGCGAGGGCGCGTATGGGTAAGGGAACGATGAAAGGCGCGCGGTTGGCAGCGCGCCGGAAACGCTAGTTCGGCTGAGCCTGCGTTGCGCCCGGGGCCCGACCGCCGACGTCGCGCACGAGCAGCGTTTCCCATTGTTCGGGCGAATGCTGGCTGCGCGCGTGATCGCCGGTTGCAACGAAGCCGAAGCGCTCGTAAAAGCGCATGGCGGTCGTGTTGTTGTCGGTGATCCAGGCGTAGACCTGCGTGGTGCCCTCGGCGACGAGCCAGTCGATTGCCGCGTTCAACAGCAGTTCGCCGCCGCGCAGGTGCCGCACGGCCGGCGCGACCCACAGCGCCGAAACGAATGCCCGGCGCGCCGGCGCGCTCTCGAAGCTCGCGCCGATCAGGCCGGCGGGATGGCCTTCGGTGTACAGGATGAACGAGGTGACGGAATGCGAGTCCGCATACCGGGCCGCGGCCGCATCGAAAACCGCCGCATCGGCGGAGAGCGCGTCTTCAAGCGTGGCATCGCCGAACGCGTAGGGCGCATCGCGCAACGACGCAGTTCTGAGCTCGCGAAGCACCGCACCCTGATCGGCGGCGATACGGCGAACGGTCAGTGACGGACTCATGCAGTCGTAAACCCCTATAAACCAGTAACGCGTAGCTTTAACCGAACTCGCCTGGGAGTCAAATCCTTATTTGACAAAAGTGACCGTTCGTCGCGCCGACGCTTCACGGCCACCCCGGCATGCACATGGCGCTTTACAGACGGCGCCGCAACAGTCATGCCCTGACGTATATCAGGGCGACTCGTAGTCGCCGGTGCCGTCCGGCCAGGGCGTGAGGAGCTCGTAGCCGTCGTCGGTCACGGCGACCATGTGCTCCCATTGCGCGGAGAGCGAGCGGTCCTTCGTCACCACCGTCCAGCCGTCGCGCTGCACGGCGGTGCCGGCGCGGCCCGCGTTGACCATCGGCTCGATCGTGAAGACCATGCCGGGCTTCAGGCGCAGGCCATGCCCCGGCTGGCCGTAGTGCAACACCTGCGGTTCTTCGTGGTAGACCTTGCCGATGCCGTGCCCGCAGTACTCCCGCACGATCGAAAAGCCGTCCGCCTGCGCGCGGCGTTGGATCGCGTGGCCTACGTCGCCGAGCGTCGCGCCCGGCCGCACCTCGCGAATGCCGGCCACCATCGCCTCGTAGGTCGTGTCGATCAGCTGGCGCCCCACCGTGCTCGGCGTGCCCACGGTGTACATGCGGCTCGTGTCCCCGAAATAGCCGTCCTTGATCACGGCGACGTCGATATTGATGATGTCGCCGTCCTTGAGGATCTCGTTGCGGTTCGGAATGCCGTGGCAGACCACCTGATTGACCGAGGTGCAGATCGTCTTCGGGAAGCCGAGGTAGCCCACGTTGGCCGGCACGGCCTTGAGCTTGTTGACGATGAAGTCGTTGCAGATTGCGTCGAGGTCGTCGGTGGAGGCGCCGGGCCTGACGTGCTCGCCGATCATCGCAAGGACGTCGGCGGCCAGCCGGCCGGAAATGCGCAACCGCTCGATGTCGGCGGCGGACTTGTAGGTGATAGCCATCTGTGGACCGAAGTGCGCGCGGCACCGCTCGTCGAGCCGCGCCGCCAGTTCAAGGCAAAGGAGCGATTGTACCGGGGGCGCTGAAGCCCGCCAGCCTGCGGGACCGCCACGGAACCGGACAGGTCAGGCTGTGCGCGGTCCATGCCGCCCTCAGGGATGAGAAATATCTTACAACGCCAGGCGCAGAACGTCGTGACCGCGATCACCGTCTGGACTTCGCCGTGGTGTTCGCCGACAAGCCGACAAAGGCATTAAAGGCTGGCGACAAGCCGGTACTCGACGGCAAAGTAACGGGAGGCCGCTGCCCCCCACCAGGGGGCAGCAAGTGGACGCTCCGCGTCACCGGCCCCGTAACGGGCAAGCGTCGCGACGCAGGCCTTGGCGTCTATCCCGAAGTCTCGATTGCCGACGCGGGCGACAAGGCGCTTGATGCGATCACACCCGCCGACTGCGCCGACGTGTTACGCCCCATATGGCTGGAGAAGGTAGAAACCGCCAGCCGTACCCGCCAGCGGATGCACGCCGTGATGCAATGGGCCTGGGCGCATGGCCAGGCGATTCCGCCGCCCTAAAAAAGAAGCTACTGCGCCCGCCGAACGGTGCAGTAGTCGAGCGGCAACCACCGACAATCATCTCAAAATCAGACTTCCCAAGCTCGCGTCCGCTTAGGCAATTCTCGACTTTGCGCCCTGACAATTGCTGACTATTTTTCAGGCGTTTTCGTATTGAGCCACCCCGTATTGCGGGTTATAAGCCGTGAAGGACTGAAATAGCTCCGCATTGTGATCGGCTCTGTTTCTATCGCATTGACCTAGTTCAGAAAGTCAAAACATGAATACGCAAAATGAAAATGGGACATTCCCGAGCGCGCAGGGGAAACGACAGCGCAGGTTCCTACCGGAGCGCAAGCCCGGCGATCCGCGGTGGCAGTGGGTGCTGGCCGTTGCGTTCCAGATTGCTGTAGTACCCGTTGCCTCGTTCGTGCTGGTGACGGGTGTTGGATTTTGCCAGGATGTTACGAAGACGGGATCGTATGGTGAGTTCTACCTGATGGGATTTAACCGGACGGATCGCACCATTGCACATTTTTATGTGGACGGAGACTGGGGCGGCAACATGGGGGCACACGGAGAAAGCGGTGCAACGTGTTGCACAAGCCTTCGTCGTGATGCCAAGTCGCTTCACGTCCGGTGGATTCTTGACTGGAAATCCATGGCTGACGCAGACCGCAATCTGCCGATGGAAACGTACGAGGCCGACGTCCCGCTTCCCCCCATTCCCAAAGGTGCCAAGGACGGCCATATCAAGATCTATTTCTTCCCCGGTAACCGGATCGGTGCAGGCTATACCGCCAATCTGGATGACATTGAAGTCAAGCCGCAAGTAACTGGACGACGCGTCGCAGATACGGTGTTCAACGACTGACAACGAAATCTGACCAAGGAAATCAAGCAATGTCTGACCTGATGGGCATATTCCAAAAGAAACCGGCCAATCCCGATGCGGCCAGCCCCGAGTATGTTGATGAAATGCCTGACGCAGCCGCGATTGTGAAGCGTGCGATTGCCTTCAGCAAGACGCTTCCCGATACGCCACCCGACGGCTGCTACCGCTGCGAACAGGAACTGTACGTCAGCTTTTTCTTCGACGGTTTTGGCCACGACCAGAAGGTCGATGCGCAGAAGGGCACACTCTCGAACATTGGCCGCCTGTTCGCAGCCCATATCATTGATCCCAAGAAGGGTGTCGAAAAGCGCTATTACCAAGGGCTTGGCACCCGCCTGAGTAATGCCCCAGTGACGGCACATGACGTGCTTGCACCTGCCGAGAATGACGCTGAATCCATCGCAACGGGGAAGGCCCAGGGGGTGGTGTCCGATCCCTACAAGAAGCCTCTTTCGGCAATGGCCAAGGCCAAGTGGAACAACCCCAACGCGACGATGCGCGAACTTGCCACTGAAGGCCAGAATGTTGCTGCCGGGCAAGTGGACCGCGAGAAGGTCTGGGCAAAAATCACGGACTGGAAGGGTGTCGTCAAGGCGAAATGGGCGGACGTCGGCTTTATGCTGATTGCCGAAAACGTCACCGCGATACGCGATAGCGAAAAAGGGGCTGCATTGCTTGGAACGGGCGTGGCCAAGCGTGTTGACAAGGCAGTTGCGGAGTTCAAGGAAATTGTCGAAAAGGCGGCGAAGGACCCGCGTCCGCTCAAGCGCATCAAGATCGCTGTGTTTGGTTACGACCGGGGGGCGCTGGTTGCGCGAACCTTCGCGAGCCAGCTTTTCGGGAAAGAATGCAAGCTGGTCAAGGGGGAGACGCAGTTTCAGGGCATCCCGGTCGAGTGCGATTTCATGGGGCTGTTTGACAGCGTGTCGGCGTCTTACGCGGATACGCTCTTCATCAAAGCGATTACCACCGCAATCGGCATGGTGCCGACGGGCGGGATCACGCGACCGGTTGTCCGTTACCTTGCCGACGGCGCATTGCAACTCGTGTCGCTGATCAAGCGCAGGCTCGACGCTGTGGAGATTCCCGACCAGGTCAGGCGCGTGGTGCACTACGTCGCCGCCAATGAACTGCGCTTCTACAAGCGTGTTGATTCGCTGCGCAAGTCACAGGCCAAGGACCGGATCACCGAAGTCGTTTTCCCCGGTACGCAGCCCGATATCGGCGGCGGCGCGCGTAACGGGGACGGTGGCAAGAGCAATGAACTTGCGAAACTCGTCGCGCGTTGCATGCACGAGGAGGCGTGGTCTAGCGGCGTGCCCTTGCAACGGCTCGATCAACTAGCGGCGAAACTGCCGGGCGTACTTCGGGAATTCCGATCAAAGGCACCGCTGAGCGTCAATGGCGCGACGTATACGGTTGACGATCTGTTCCAGGCGTATCTTCGGCACGTTCACGCGTCTGGCCCGCTTGAAAAGCACTTCATGGCACATCAGAAGGTATTCGTCTCGTATTTGCGCCGAGTCAATGACCGCCTTGGAAAAACTGACGGCACGCATTTCTCGAATCGCGCAGCCTTCGAATATCAGGCGTTGATCGACAATTCGGGCGGATCGTTCTCGCCCGAACTGGGCGTGAATGTAACGATGCCCGGTACGTCGGCCACGGATATCGCGGACCCAGATGCGAAGGAACTGGGGTTGACCTGGGAAAATCCGCAGTCCCTGCCACCGCTGGTGTTGGCTTTCTTCGACCACGTTTTCCACAACACCATGACCGAACCGCTGAACGACGCGGCGCTGAATGCCGTCAGCTATTTCATGTTGCGCCCGATTGAAGACGAACTGCCCGCGCCAGTCGCCCCGCTGCCCGATCCCATCCCGGGGGCCGGTGTACTGTAATCGCTGGCGGCTGAGACGCCACGAGAAGTCCCAAAGCCGCGCCATGTGCGCAGTTTTTCTTTGGTACGCCTTCCCTCGTCGCAATGCGCGCAGCGCCCTGGTTGCCGTATGAGCGAGTCGCCACGTGGGTCGTTTTGTGGGTCGGAAAAACGAAAGCCCCGTAAGTCATTGACTTTACGGGGCCTTTACCTTAAATCTGGCGGAGAGGGTGGGATTCGAACCCACGGTACGGGGGAACCGTACGCCTGATTTCGAGTCAGGTACAATCGACCACTCTGCCACCTCTCCGGTGTTCTACTACCGCGGCGAGCACTACAAACATGCCTTCACCGCGATCTCGCCAGCCCGGTCGTTGACTGGCGAAGCGAAGATTATAGAACATCCTGCAGCATTTTCCAAGCCCTCTTTCAAAAAATCGGAGGGCGAGAAAAACACCGTGTACCGGAGAGCGTCAACCGTTCGCTGCGAGGCGCGCCACCCCACCCATGTACGGACGCAGCACTTCAGGCACCGTCACCGAACCGTCTGCTTCCTGATAATTCTCCAGCACCGCCACGAGCGCGCGGCCGACCGCGAGGCCCGAACCGTTGAGCGTATGCACGAGTTCCGGCTTGCCCTGCGCGTTGCGATAACGCGCCTGCATGCGGCGCGCCTGGAACGCTTCGGTATTCGAGCAGCTCGAAATTTCGCGATAGGTGTTCTGCGCGGGCAGCCAGACTTCGAGGTCATACGTCTTCGCCGCCGAAAAGCCCATGTCGCCCGTGCACAGCGTAATCACGCGATACGGCAGGCCGAGCTTCTGCAGGATCGTCTCGGCGTGGACGACCATCTGCTCCAGCGCGTCATAAGACGTTTCCGGCGCGACGATCTGCACCATTTCCACCTTGTCGAACTGATGCTGGCGAATCATGCCGCGCGTGTCGCGGCCATACGAACCGGCCTCCGAACGGAAGCACGGCGAATGCGCCGTGAGCTTGATCGGCAGTGCGTTCGCCTCGACGATGCTCTCGCGCACCGTGTTCGTGAGCGAGATCTCCGAAGTCGAGATCAGGTACTGCGTGACCGTGTTCTCGGCGCCGCCCTTCTCCACGCGGAACATGTCGTCGGCGAACTTGGGCAGTTGGCCCGTGCCGTACAGGATGTCCGGATTGACGATGTACGGCGTGTAGGTTTCCGCGTAACCGTGCTGCAGCGTATGCGTGTCGAGCATGAACTGCGCGAGCGCGCGGTGCAGGCGCGCCATCTGGCCGCGCAGCATCGTGAAGCGCGCGCCCGAGAGCTTCGCGCCGGTCTCGAAGTCGAGGCCGAGCGGCGTGCCCACGTCCACGTGGTCCTTCACTTCGAACTCGAACTGGCGCGGCGTGCCCCAGCGGCGCACTTCGACGTTGTCGTTTTCGTCCTTGCCCACCGGCGCGCTGTCGTGCGGCAGATTGGGCACGCCGAGCAGCAGGTCGGACAGGCTCGACTGGATCTCTTCGAGCTTCGCGGCCGACGCCTTCATTTCGTCGCCGATGCCGCCCACTTCGGCCATCACCGCCGACGTGTCCTCGCCACGGCCCTTCATCGCGCCGATCTGTTTCGACAAGCTGTTGCGGCGCGCCTGCAGTTCTTCGGTGCGGGTCTGGATGGCGCGGCGTTCCGCTTCGAGCGCGGAGAAAGCCGCGACGTCGAGGGTGTAGCCGCGGTCGGCGAGGCGCTTCGCGACGCCTTCGAGGTCTTTGCGCAGCAGCTGGATGTCGAGCATGGGATTGTGAGACGCAGTTTCGTTGTGTGAAGTGGCAATTTTAGCGCACCGGCGCGCGGGGTCCGAGGGCGCCCGTCCCGGCGGCGTTCAGCTCCGGCGCTTCTTCTCGCGAATCTCGTCCTTGTGTTCCTCGCGCCATTGCGCGTCGAGTTCGGCAAGGCGCGCGAGCTTCTCGCCGATCTTGCCTTCAAGCCCGCGCGGCGTCGGCTGATACCAGCGCGGCTCGCGCATGCCGTCCGGCAGATAGGTCTCGCCCGCCGCGTAGGCATCGGGTTCGTCGTGCGCGTAGCGGTATTCGTGGCCGTAGCCCAGTTCCTTCATGAGCTTGGTGGGCGCGTTGCGCAGATGAACCGGCACGGCACGCGACTGGTCCTTGCCGACAAAGCGCCGCGCCTCGTTGTACGCCATGTAGCCCGCGTTCGACTTGGGCGCGACGGCCAGGTAGATCACGGCCTGCGCGAGGGCGAGCTCACCCTCGGGGGAACCGAGGCGCTCGTAAGTCTCGGCGGCGTCGAGCGTGATGCGCCCCGCGCGCGGGTCGGCCAGGCCGATGTCCTCCCACGCCATGCGCACGATGCGCCGCGCGAGGTAGCGCGGGTCGGCGCCGCCGTCGAGCATGCGGCAGAACCAGTAGAGCGCGCCGTCCGGGTTGCTGCCGCGCACCGACTTGTGCAGCGCGCTGATCTGGTCGTAGAAGGCGTCGCCGCCCTTGTCGAAGCGACGCAGATTCTCCGCGAGCGCACTGCCCAGCAGCGCCGTGTCGATTTCCGTGGACTTCTGCTGCGCGGCGGCGCGCGCCACGATTTCCAGATTGTTCAGGAGCTTGCGCCCGTCGCCGTCGGCCGAGCCGATCAGCGCCTTCTTCGCCTCGTCCGCGAAGGTCAGGCCGCCCAGCTCCGCGCTGGCGCGCTCGAGCAGCTCGCCCTGCTCTTCCTCGTCGAGGCTCTTCAGCACGTACACC
This sequence comes from Paraburkholderia acidipaludis NBRC 101816, assembly GCF_000684975.1. Classification (GTDB taxonomy): domain Bacteria; phylum Pseudomonadota; class Gammaproteobacteria; order Burkholderiales; family Burkholderiaceae; genus Paraburkholderia; species Paraburkholderia acidipaludis. Next base: position 239,936 of record NZ_BAXZ01000010.1, read on the forward strand.
GCCGCGCGCGACAGCAGCGCACTGTTCACTTCGAACGAGGGGTTTTCAGTCGTCGCGCCGACGAACACGAACAGGCCCGATTCCACGTGCGGCAGGAATGCGTCCTGCTGGCTCTTGTTAAAGCGATGGACTTCGTCGACGAACACAAGCGTCTGATGGCCGTGCGCACGATGCAGCTGCGCGGTCTCCACCGCCTCGCGGATGTCCTTCACGCCCGAGAGCACCGCCGAAAGCGCGATGAATTCGGCGTGAAAGGCGTCGGCCATGAGGCGCGCGAGCGTAGTCTTGCCGACGCCCGGCGGCCCCCAGAGGATCATCGAATGCGCTTCGCCGGACTCGAACGCGACACGCAACGGCTTGTTGGGCCCAAGCAGATGCTTCTGGCCGATGACTTCGTCGATGGAGCGCGGGCGCAGCCGCTCGGCGAGCGGTACGTTGGCACGGGTTTCTTCGAACATGAGGTTTTCGCGATAATGTCGGCTTTTCGGCGCGACCACTCCAAAAGGGGGAACGTCGGCCGCGCCAGATCCAATCGTGCATTATGACAGTGTGCGGCGGCGGGGCGAGGTGCGCCGGAACAAGCAGCCACGCCGCGCATGATCCGACCCGAAAATACCAAAATCATTCGACGACACCAGAGGACACTTCTCCCGATGACCCAGGATTCACCCGCCGGCGCAGCCGGCTCCACCTACGCCCCGCTCCTGCCGGTGCCCGACGCGCGCCGCCAGTTCCGCACCGGCGACGCCTTCGCGCTGTGGTTCTCGCTCGGCATCGGCCTGCTCGTCGCGCAAGCGGGCGCATTGCTCGTGCCGGGCCTCGCGCTGCCGGCCGCGCTCGCGGCGATCGGCATCGGCACCGTGATCGGCGTGGTGCTGCTCGCGCTCGCGGGCGTGATCGGCACGGATACCGGGCTCGCCGCCATGTCGTCGCTGCGCCCCACGCTCGGCGTGCGCGGCGCCTCGGTGCCGGCCATCATCAACATGGTGCAGCTCGTGGGCTGGGGCTCGTTCGAGATCATCGTGATGCGCGACTCCGCCGACGCGCTCGCAAAGCAGGCCTTCGGCTTCTCGGTGCCACTCGTCTGGACGCTGCTGGCCGGCCTCCTCGCGACGCTGCTCGCCGTGAGCGGTCCGCTCTCGTTCGTGCGGCGCTTTTTGCGGACGTGGGGGATCTGGCTGCTGCTCGCGGGCGCCGCGTGGCTCACGTGGAATCTGCTCGCGCGCCACGACCTGGGCGCGCTGATGCGCCGCCCCGGCACGGGCGACATGCCGTTCGGCAGCGCCATCGACCTCGTGGTGGCGATGCCGCTCTCGTGGCTGCCGCTGATTGCCGACTACACGCGCTTTGGCCGCCGCGCCGGCGAAACCTTCCGCGGCACGCTGGTCGGCTATGGCATCGCGAACCTCTGGTTCTATGCGCTCGGCGCGATCTACGGCCTCGCGGCGGGCGGCGGCGACGCCCTCCTCACCTCGGCGCTTGCCCAGGCGGGCGGCGGCTTCGCGCTGCTGCTCGTGCTGATCGACGAGGTGGACAACGCCTTCGCCGACATTCACTCGGCCGCCGTTTCCACCGGGACGTTCTGGACGCGCGCGAGCGTGCCCTGGCTCTCGGCGGCGTTCGGCGCGATCTGCACGCTGATCGGCATCGTCGTGCCGATGGCGCGTTACGAGAACTTCCTGCTCTTCATCGGTTCGGTGTTCGCGCCGCTCTTCGGCGTCGTGCTGGCCGATCATTTCGTGGTGCGCCGCCGCCGCATCGAACCCAAGGCGCTCGCCGATCTGAGCGGCGTGTACGGCTATTCGGGCGGCTGGCACGTGAGCGCATTCGTGGCGTGGGTGATCGGCTTCGGCGCCTATCAGGCGCTCAATCAGTGGCTGCCGAATCTCGGTGCGACGCTGCCGTCGCTCGTGGTCGGCGCGCTTTGCTACCTCGTGCTGGCCAGCCGCCGGCGCGCCGCTTACGCATAACGCCGTCAGCTTCGACTAACGCCTGAACCCAACGCCGCGCCGCCAGGCGCGGCGTTTTCGTTCGTGCGAGCGCGATGCATGAAAAAAGCCACGCCGCGAACGATTCGCGGCGTGGCTTGCTTTCCGGCCGATTCGTATTACCTACGCACCGCCCTCAACGCGTCATTCGCAATGGCCGCAGCCAGCGTGCGCAGCCTTCTCCGACGCAGCGGGCAATTCCTGCGCCGCCTCCGCGCGAATGCCAAGCCGCGCAAGCAGCTTGCGGTCCGCCGCGGCCTGCGGATTGCTCGTAGTAAGCAACTGGTCGCCGTAGAAGATCGAATTCGCGCCGGCCATGAAGCACAGTGCCTGCAGTGCCTCGTCCATCTGCTCGCGGCCCGCCGAGAGGCGCACCATCGCCTTCGGCATGGTGATGCGCGCCACCGCGATCGTGCGCACGAACTCGAACGGGTCGATCGGTTCGGTGCCTTCGAGCGGCGTGCCGTGCACCTGCACGAGATTGTTGATGGGCACCGACTCCGGATATGGCTCCATGTTCGCGAGCTGCGCGATCAGCCCGGCGCGCTCGCGGCGCGATTCACCCATGCCGACAATGCCGCCGCAGCACACGTTGATGCCCGCGTCGCGCACGCGTTCGAGCGTGTCGAGGCGATCCTGGTAAGTACGCGTCGAGATGATCTGGCCGTAGAACTCCGGCGACGTATCGAGGTTGTGGTTGTAGTAGTCGAGGCCCGCGTCGGCCAGCGCCTGCGCCTGATGCGTCTCGAGCATGCCGAGCGTCACGCAGGTTTCGAGGCCCATCTCCTTCACGCCGCGGATCATGTCCTTGATCGGCTCCAGATGGCGGTCCTTCGGATTGCGCCACGCCGCGCCCATACAGAAGCGCGTCGCGCCGTTGTCCTTCGCCACGCGCGCCGCCTTCAGCACCTCGTCCACGGCCATCAGCTTGTCGGCTTCGAGCCCCGTGTCGTAGTGCGACGACTGCGGGCAGTAGGCGCAGTCCTCTTCGCAGCCGCCCGTCTTGATCGACAGGAGCGTGGAAAGCTGCACGGCGTTCGCGTCGAAATGCTCGCGATGCACCTGCTGCGCGCGGAAGATCAGGTCGTTGAACGGCAGCTCGTAGAGCGCGGCGACGTCGGCGACGCGCCAACGCGCCGCCGCGTCCTGCGCTTCGGCCGCTGCAGCAGCCGCCTTGGACTTGCCGAGGCCGGTGATGTCGATGTGGGTTTGCGTCATGGTGTCAGGGTCCTTCGCGACGTTGACTTTTAGCAGTTCAAAGCAAATTTCAATGCAAGCCTTAATGCAGACGTCAATGCAATACCGGCGCGGCTGAGTCGGCGCCAAGCCGCCTGAGCAAAGCATCGATGTCCAGGTGCTGTGCCGCTTCGTCGGCGCTCGCGCCGCGCAGATGCGGCACGACGCCGATGAGCGGCGCACCGTACTGCGCGGAAAGGCGCTCGCGCAGTGCGTCGACGTTTTCTTCGGGGAACGTCATGGCCGGGTCGATACGGTTCGCCACCCAGCCGGCGAGCGCGAGGCCGCGCGCCGCGATCGCCTCCGCGGTAAGCAGCGCATGACTGATGCAGCCGAGCCGCATGCCGACCACGAGCACCACGGGCAGACCCAGCGCAACGGCGAGGTCGGCGGTGTCGTGCTGCGCCGTGAGCGGCACGCGAAAACCGCCCACGCTCTCGACCACGACGACCTCGGCGCGCTTGCAGGCCTCCCGATGGCACGCGACGATGCGTTCCATGTCGAGCGTCACGCCTTCCAGCGCGGCCGCGATATGCGGCGCGGCGGGCTCCTTGAGCAGGAACGGCGTGCGGATTTCGGGCGGCAGCAGCACGCTCGCGGCGGCATCGAGCTGGTCGGCGTCTTCGTTGCGCCACACGCCGTCGCGCTCGTATGCGCCGGCGGCAATGGGCTTGAGCGCCGCCGCGAGCAGACCCTTGCCGGCGAAGCCGCGCAGCAGGGCCGCGCTCACGAACGTCTTGCCGATCTCCGTATCGGTGCCGGTGACGAAGAGCGAAAGTGTCATCGTGTGCCCTCCCGGGTTGCCCGGCTCGCGCGCTGCAGCGAGGCGTCCAGTCGATCGAGATCCGCGTCCGAATGCGCGGCCGACAGCGAGATGCGCAGCCGCGACGTGCCCTCCGGCACCGTTGGCGGGCGAATGGCGGGCACCCACAGGCCATCGCGCTCCAGCGTGACTTGCAGCGCGAGCGTGGCGTCGTTCGCGCCCACCACGAGCGGCTGAACGGCCGTCTGCGAATCGACCGGCAGCCAGCACGTCTCCTTGAGCATCGCCCGCGTGCGTCCGATCAGCTTGCCCAGATGAGCGCGCCGCGCGTCGCCTTCGTCGCCCGCAATGATGCGCAGGCTGGCCGACACCGCATGCGCGACCGCCGGCGCCGAAGCCGTCGTGAAGATATACGGGCGCGCGCGCTGCACGAGCCACTCGACGACCGTGGCATGCGCCGTGACGAACGCCCCCGCCACACCCGCCGCCTTGCCTAGCGTGCCGACCATCACGAGATACGGCGAGCGCAGCGCGGCTTCGGCCACGGCCCCGCGCCCCTGCGGGCCGAGCACGCCAAAGCCGTGCGCATCGTCGACGATGAGCCAGGCTTGATGGCGCTCGGCCAGTTCGACGAGACGTGCGAGCGGCGCGACGTCGCCGTCCATGCTGAACACGGTGTCGGTGACGATCGCCTTCGGGCCGTCGGCGGACGCCTCCAGCATCGCGCCGAGCGCCTCCATGTCGGCATGCGGGTAGATCTGCACGTCGGCGCGCGAAAGGCGCGCGCCGTCGATCAGCGACGCGTGATTGAGCGCATCGCAAAAGAGCGTCGTGCCGCGGCCGGCCAGCGCGGTCACGATGGCCAGATTCGCCATGTAACCCGTGCTGAAATACAGCGCGCGCGCATTCTCGACAAAGCCGCCCGCGAATTCGGCGAGATCGTCCTCCAGTTGCGCGTGCGCGCGCGAATGCCCGCCGAGCAGATGCGAGCCGCCGCTGCCCGCGCCATAGCGCTGCGCGCCTTCGGCCAACGCGGCGACGAGCTGCGGATGCGAGGCAAGCCCGAGATAGTCGTTGCTCGCGAAGCCGATGGTCTCGCGGCCGTCCACGAGCATGTGCGCGCCGCAGGGCGTGTCGATCGTGCGGCGGCGGCGACGCAGGCCGCGCGTATCCAGTTCGCGCAGGCCTTGTTCGAGGGTGTCGAGGAGGTGCATCAGCGGTCCTCCGCGACGACGGCGTCGAAGGTTTCGAGCGCGCGTTCTGCGAGCAGCGTCTGGGTCTGCGCGTCGAGAACGTATGGCGGCATGACGTAGACGGTCGTGCCGATCGGGCGCAGCAGCAGCTCGCGCGTCAGCGCCGCTTCGAAGAAGCGCCGCGAGAACGAGGCCGCGCGCGAGCGGTCTTCGATCGCGGCGTCGAACGCGAGGATCGTGCCGCACTGGCGCACGTTGCGCACGAGCGGATGCGTGGCGAGCGGGCCGAACGCCTCGCGCAGTCGTGCCGACTTGCGCGCATTGGCGGCCAGCACGTCGCCCTGCTCGATCAGATCGAGCGTGGCGAGCGCGGCGCGGCACGCGAGCGGATTGCCCGTGTACGAGTGCGAGTGCAAAAAACCGCGCGTGGTGTCGTCGTCGTAGAACGCTTCGAAGATCGCATCGCGCGAGAGCACGATCGAAAGCGGCAGATAGCCGCCGCTGATGCCCTTCGACAGCGTCAGCAGGTCGGGCCAGATGCCGGCCTGCTCGCACGCGAAGAACGTACCGGTGCGGCCGCAGCCCACGGCGATTTCGTCGGCGATCAGATGCACGCGGTAGCGGTCGCACAGTGCGCGCAGCCCCCTGAGGTAGGCCGGATCGTGCATGGCCATGCCTGCCGCGCATTGCACGAGCGGCTCGACGATCAGCGCCGCGATATGTTCGCTGCGCGCCTCGAACAGCCGCTCGACGTCGGCGAGCGCGCGCTGCGCCACGTCGGCCGCGCTCTCGCCCGTCTGCGCGCCACGCGCATCGGGCGACGCGACCACGTGCGCATGATGCAGCAGCGGATCGTAAGCATCCCTGAACAGCTTCACATCCGTGACACCGAGCGCGCCGATCGTTTCGCCGTGGTAGCTGTTGGCGAGGCAGACGAACTCGCGCTTGCCGCTTTCGCCACGGTTACGCCAGGCGTGAAAGCTCATCTTCAGCGCGATCTCGACCGCCGAGGCGCCATCGGACGCGAAGAACGCGTGGCCGAGCACCTGCCCCGTAAGCGCCGCGAGCCGCTCGGCCAGCTCGACCGCCGGCTCGTGCGTGCAGCCCGCGAGCATGACGTGCTCGAGCGTGTCGAGCTGCGCCTTGAGCGCGGCGTTGATCGACGGGTTCGCGTGGCCGAACAGGTTCACCCACCACGAACTGATGGCGTCCAGATAGCGGCGACCGTCACGGTCGTAGAGCCACGGCCCTTCGCCGCGCGCCACCGCGACTAGCGGCAGACGCTCGTGGTGCTTCATCTGGGTGCAGGGGTGCCACACGGCGCGCAGGCTGCGCTCGACCCAGCGGTCGGTGGCGAGATTGGAATGCGAATTCAAGTACGACTCCCGATACGACAGCGGGACCGAGATTAGCGCGAACGCCCGCGCAATGCACTACCCCAAAAATAGCGCTGCGAAGCGTCGCGGGGCGAGGTTCGATGCGGTTCGGCACAGCAAAAGGCCGATCGCCCGCGATACCCGCAAAAGCGCGTAGATGACGACGGCAAAGTCAGGCTCGCTTATGCAAAAAAATCTGTGCGCAGCGGCGGGAGAGCGGCGCAAAAATGGGGCCGCGCCGCAGCGGACAGCGCGCCAGCAGGAAAAAACTAGGAGGAAATCGAAGCGGAGGACAGCAGAGAAAGCGGCAACAGCGCCGGCAGCCTGCACGCGCCGCGCACGAAGGCGCGCCTAGCGGCTTGCGAGCGCGTGACCGTCGTTGTCTGCGGTTTCGGCGGCGGCCGGCACAACACCCGCGCTCGCGTCGTTGCGCGCGACGACGGCCGCGTCGTCGGACCAGACCACGGTGCTGTTGACCGCATACAGATGGCAAGCGTCGCTACTGTGCTTTTCGCAGTTCGCGATTGCCACGGCCATCGGATTGTCGCCGCCTTCGGCCCACGACCACGCGCCCGAATCGGAAACGGCAAACGCACGGGTCGGATACTGCTTGAGGAAGTTGCGGTAGCCGTCGCGGCCAGCCTGGTCGAGGAACGGTACGGCGCCCACCGAATCGATGCCCGCATAGCCGGTGCCGCTCGGCGCCTCGGGCGCGGCCACGCGGTACTGCACGGCCGTGGGCATGCCCTCGCGGGCGAGGAATGCTTCCACGCGCGGCCACCAGATCTGCACGCCGTCCCGGTCGCCCACGAGACGGTGCGCGTCGTTCTTGTACGAACCGAAGTCGACGAGCTGCGCGGCGGCGGCGGGTGCAGATTCACCCGGCTGCGCATCGGCCTGCGCGCTGCGATAGGCCGCGAACATCTTCGTGACGAGATCCGGCGTCCATACCGAATCGTTGTCGCCATAGAGCCAGAGCGAAGCCACGCGCGCCTTGCTGCCGTAGCCGCCGAATGCCTGGGTGAGGTTGTCCTGCCAGCCTGCGCAGGCATCCTGCCGCAAGCCGCCCGAGAAATTGATCAAGGCGCGCACGCCTTTCGCGGCTTCGGTGCCGTAGGCCATGGTCGCAAGGCCGCCGTGCGAAGTGCCGGCCACGGCGATGTGCTTCGCGTCCACGTAAGGCTGCTTCGACATGTAGTCGATCGTCGCGGCGATGTCGGCCGCCTGGCCGAGGCCGTTGCTCGCCACGTCGCAACCGTCCTGCTCGTAAGTACCGCCCGAGCCCGCGAAGCCGCGGCGGTTCGGCGCGACCACCACGTAGCCGCGGCGCACGAACTCGCGCGCGAACGACACGGGGTCGCTGCGCGTCTGGTAGCGCGGGTCGCCGGGAATCTTGCCGTGGTTGAACACGATCATCGGGAACGGGCCGGGGCCGTCCGGGCGGTAGATCGTGGTTTCGAGCGTGACGTCGGCGTCGCCTGCCACCGGAATGCGGATCACCTGCTCGTTGAGGTCGGCGCGCACGGCGGGCAGCCAGGCGTCGTCGAGCGCGAGGGGGGACACTTTGGCACTGCCGAGGGGACCGGACGCGAGCGGCGCGGTGTGCGCTGCGGGAGCGGAAGTCTGCGGACCGGTCTGGAACTGCGCCTGCGCGTCGGCAAGCGGCGCCGCCTGAGCGGCTGAATGCGCGGCCGAAAGCACGAACGACAGCAGACACGCCGTGCCAGCCAACATCCATCCGCCAAGGAGCTTCCTGTACGCCATTCGCAAACCCGCCTGCGACAAACCTGCCGAATCCGTCTTACCCCGGCCGGCCCGTTTCCGGCACAACGAAAACCCTTGCGCATGCCGCGAGACATGTGCCGATGGGATCCGTCGTGGGAAAAAGCCGATCGGAACATCGCTGCGGCATCGCTGCCGCTACCGGTATCCGCTGCACCAAGGCCGACCGGACACCGTGAGTGGATCCTCGCACGACAAAATATTGTTGCGCAATTCAGGGCTTACCCCGGCATAAGGCATGCCAGCGCCCCGAAGGCCCGTCTGGCAGGCGATACGCGAGAGTCCATCCGTATCAGTCCCAATGCGGACGCGCGCGACGTCCGCATGGCGAAGCTGAAACCGTTGTGTAAGGGAGCGATGCGCCGAAGCGGCGGCCAGGCTGCGGCGAACGCCGCGAGGCGAAGAGATTCAGGTATCCGTCACGTCGCCGTCGACATACCGCCAGCGGCCGTCCTCGCCGCGCGTGAAGCGGCTCGTCTCGTGCAGCCGCGAGGCGCGGCCGCCGGTCTTATAGCGCGCAACGAACTCGACGACGGCATGCGTGGCGTCGGTCTGCTCATGGCGTTTGACGGCGAGGCCCAGCCAGCGCGGCGCGCCAGGCGCGGCCGGATCGGCGTCGAGATCCGCCGGGCAGGTCTCCCGCGCCCAGCTCGCGCGCAAGTACGCCGTTTCTCCCAGCACATACGCCGTATAGCGCGAGCGCATCAGTTCGAGCGCGGTCGCGGGCAGCTCGCCCGCGTCGATGAAACGGCCGCAGCAGCCGGCATAGCGCGGCGGCCTGGCACCCGCCTTCAGATTCGGCGCGGCGCCGCCGCAGGGACAGTCGGCGGGCCGTGCGGCACGCGGGGTTGCAGCGTTCATTGCATGGAAAACCCGTTGCGATCCGGCGCATCGGCGCGCGGATCCGTCATACAGAAAAAACCGTCACCAGTCGAGTTCGGTGCCGTCGTACTGGAAGAAGCGCCCATTGAACACGTCGCGCGCCGCGGCGGCTTCCGCGATGACTTCGCGCATGCCCTTCACGCTGTGCGCCACCTCGATCGCGGCCTGCGCGCCGCCCATATCGGTCCGCACCCAGCCCGGATGCAGCGAGATGCACGTAGCGCGGCGCGTCTGCAGCGAGGTGATCTTCAGTGCGTCGTTAAGCGCCGCCTTGCTCACGCGATAGAGCCAGCCCGTCGTGCCGGTGGTCTGCGCGATGCTGCCCATCCGGCTCGACAGCACGCCCAGCACGCCGTTGGCCGCTTCGACGAGAGGCAGCAGCGTCGGGAGCAGTTGCATCGGGCCGCGTACGTTGGTGTTCATCACGTACCCGAAGTCCTCGGCCGTGATGGTCTCCACGCCCTCGGTGCGCGGGCCGTACACGCCCGCCACGATCAGCGCGACGTCGAGCCGCTCGCCATCGAGCTTCCAGCCGAGCGCCGCGATCTCCTCGGGCTGCACGATGTCGAGCGGGAACGGCTGCGCGCCGAGCTCGCGCAGCGCTTCGACCGCTTCGCCGCCGCGCGCCGTGGCGAGCACGCGCCAGCCCGCCTTCGCATACTGGCGCGCGAACTCGCGGCCAATGCCGCGCGACGCGCCCACGATCAACACGGTTTTCATGTGGACACCTTTATGGTCGGATGCGGCGCCAACGAGCCGCCGCGTGCGTTGCCGCGCCGCCTCCCTGCGGCGCGGCTCGCTGCTAGTAGCCTACAGCAGTTCGACGCCCATCGCCGTCGCCTCGCCGCCGCCGATGCACAGGCTCGCGACGCCGCGTTTGCCGCCGCGCGCGCGCAGCGCGCCGATCAGCGTGACGAGAATGCGTGCGCCCGACGCGCCGATGGGGTGGCCCAGCGCACACGCCCCACCGTTCACGTTGACCTTTTCGTGCGGCAGGCCGTGCTCTTTCATCGCGGCCATGGTGACCACGGCGAACGCCTCGTTGATTTCGTAGAGGTCGACATCCTGGGCAAGCCAGCCGGTCTTTTCGTAGAGCTTCGCAATCGCGCCCACCGGCGCGGTCGTGAACTTCGCGGGCTGCTGCGCGAAAGTCGAATGACCCGTCACGCGCGCGAGCGGCGCGACGCCAAGGCGCTTCGCCGTCGATTCGCGCATCATCACGAGCGCCGCCGCGCCGTCCGAGATCGACGACGCATTCGCCGCCGTCACCGTGCCGGTCTTGCTGAAGGCGGGCTTGAGCGTCGGGATCTTGTCGAGGTTCGCCTTGAAGGGCTGCTCATCGCGCTCGATGGTCGTCTCGCCCGCGCGCGACGCTACCTTCACCGGGGCGATCTCCCATGCGAACGAGCCGTCCTCGTTGGCGCGCCTGGCGCGTTTGAGCGATTCGATCGCGAATGCGTCCTGGCGCTCGCGCGAGAAATCGTATTCGCCTGCGCATTCTTCGGCGAAGGTGCCCATCAGGCGGCCCTTGTCGTACGCGTCCTCGAGGCCGTCGAGGAACATGTGGTCGAACACCTGGCCGTGGCCCATGCGCATGCCCCCCCGCGCCTTCGGCAGCAGATACGGCGCGTTCGTCATGCTCTCCATGCCGCCCGCCACGATCACGTCCGCCGAGCCGGCCACCAGCATGTCGTGCGCGAACATCGCCGCGCGCATGCCCGAGCCGCACATCTTGTTGACGGTCGTCGCGCCCACCGAAAGCGGCAGGCCCGCGCCCAGCGCCGCCTGGCGCGCCGGCGCCTGCCCCTGCCCCGCGGGCAGCACGCAGCCCATCACGGCTTCCTCGATCTGTTCGGGCTTAAGGCCCGCGCGCGCAACCGCCGCCGCAATCGCGACAGCGCCGAGCTGCGGCGCCGTCAGCGCCGCGAAATCGCCCTGAAAACCCGCCATCGGCGTGCGCGCCGCCGAGACGATGACGATGGGATCCTGACTTGTCTCACTCATGTTTGAGCTCCTTGATGACGCCTGCAACGACGGCCTGTATGCCGTGTGTGTCCTGTGCTCCGCCAAGACTCGCCGCGTCGGCCGCGACGACGTCGTTGTCGGCCTGGTGCGCACGCTGCGCGGAAACGCCCGCGACGCAGTGCCGGTACGTTTCCTGCAACTGCTCCGGTGCGCTAACGGTCATGCCGAGGTCGCGCATGCGCCCGTCGTGCACGCCGTAGGCCCAGCCGTGCACCGTGAGCGGCTGGCCACGCGCCCATGCGTCGCCGACGATGGTCGTGCGGCACACGTTGACGACCTGCTCGATCGTATTGAGCTCCACGAGCCGGCGATGGCGCGCCTCGCCCATCGGCCACTCGTCGAGCAGCGCGGCGTGCTTCTCGCGCACGTCCTGCACGTGTTGCAGCCAGTTGTCGGCCAGGCCGACGCGCCGGCCGTACAGCGCCGCGCCCACGCCCGAGCAGCCGTAATGCCCGACCACCATGATGTGCTTCACCTTCAACAGTTCGACGGCGAACTGGATCACCGAAAGGCAGTTGAGGTCCGTATGCACGACCACGTTCGCAATGTTGCGGTGGACGAACACTTCGCCGGAGGGCAAGCCGATGATCTCGTTGGCCGGCACGCGCGAATCGGAACAGCCGATCCACAGGTACTCGGGCGCCTGCTGATGGGCGAGGCGCGAAAAGAATTCGGGATCGGCGGCAAGACGCGAGCTGACCCACTTTTCGTTGTTCGCGAAGAGATGGGCGAGCGGGTGGTCGGAAGATGAGTTCATAGTGTTTCAACAGGTTGGTTCGTTCGCGGCCGACGCCTCAGGCGGCGCGTGCCGGCGCAGCGGACAGATCGTCCGCGTAGCACTCGGGATAGCGCACGCTGAAGCGGATCGACGGATCGTAGGGAAAACAGTCCGGCACCTCGCCCGCGAGCAGGCGCGTCTTGCTCTCCTGCCAGAGTGCCGGGTCGAAGAAGTCGGGATGATGTTCGAGGAAGTAGCGGCGCACGCGCGTATCGCCCAGCAGGAACGTGCGGTACGTCTCCGGAAAGATGTCGTGCGGCCCGACCGAATACCAGGGCTCGCCGGACAGTTCGTCTTCCTCATTACGCGGCTGCGGCACCGCGCGCACGTTGCAGTCGGTCAGGTACTCGATTTCGTCGTAGTCGTAAAACACCACGCGGCCGTGACGCGTCACGCCGAAGTTCTTGTACAGCATGTCGCCGGGGAAGATGTTCGCGCGCATCAGGTCCTTCACCGCGTTGCCGTACTCGCGAATGCCGTGCTCGACTTCCGCGTCGCTGCCGTTCTGCAGCCAGAGATTGAGCGGCACCATGCGGCGCTCGATATACAGATGGCGGATCACGAGATTGTCGCCCTCGTACTCGATCATCGACGGCGCGAGCTTCTCCAGTTCGCTCACGAGCGCCTCGTCGAGGCGGGCCACGGGCAGCGCGACACTCGAATATTCGAGCGTGTCGGCCAGGCGCCCGAGGCGGTCGTGGCGCTTCACGAGCTGATATTTCGCCTCGACCTGCGCGCGCGTGGTCTCCTTGGGCGCCGGAAAGCTGTCCTTGATGACCTTGAACACATACGGAAACGACGGCAGCGTGAAGACGATCATCACCATCCCGCGAATGCCGGGCGCGGCGACGAACTGGTCCGACGAATGCTTGAGATGGTGCAGCAGGTCGCGATAGAACAGGTTTTTACCCTGTTTCTGCAGCCCGAGCGACGTATAGATCTCGCCTCTCGGCTTGCGTGGCATGATGGTGCGCAGGAACTCGACCCAGGCGGACGGCACCTCCATGTCCACCAGAAAATACGAATGCGAGAAGCTGAACATGACGAGCAGTTGCTCGGGGCGCAGCAGCACGGCGTCGAGCGCGAGCCGGCCGGTGCCCGCGTGGCGCACGGGCACGGCGAATGGCGCGAGCAGATCGCCGTTGATGATGCGCCCGATGATGTACGCCGACTGGTTGCGAAAAAACAGCGACGACAGCACGTGAATCTGGAAGTTGGCCTTGGGCTCCACCTCGCCGAACGTCTCGCGCAGCGCGCGCATGACGCAATCGACGTCCCGCGCGAGGTCCTCGAACGGCGTTTCCAGCTGGAAGTTCGTGACGATGCGCTCGAGCGTCGCCGCCAGCCCGTCCTTGCCCGGGTAATAGGCACGGTACGTCGGCTTCGCGGCGGGTTCGTCGTTCTCGATGTATTCCGTCGAGATCGCGGGCCGCACGAAGATGAAGTCGTTGTTGAAGTACGAGCGGTGCAGGATCTTGCAGCACACCGAATTGAAGAACGTCTCCGCGCACTCGGGCTGCCGGTGCGTCGTGAGGAGGCCGATGTAATGCAGCTTGATCTGCTGCCAGACCTCGCCGTCGATGTCTTCCGCTTCGTACTCGTCTTCGAGCGTCGCCACGCACTCCGCCACGCGCTCGTCGTAGGACATGATGCGCTCGCGCGCGAGCCGCTGCAGGCCGCGCCAGTCGGCGGACTCGAAGAGGCCCTTCGCCAGCACCCCCGCGTCGCTGAAGTTGCGGTAATGGCGATTGAAGCCTTCGAGCAGCGTCTCGGCCACGTCGAAGCCTATCTGCGAAGAGAGCAGTTTCGGAAAGTGTTTCATCGCTTCCATGCCCGCTATGGCGTCCGCTCCCGTCTAGCTCTCGGCATCCTGCACGCCGGACGCCGACGCATGGGTGCGGGCGAGCAGATCTCGCGCCTGTATCTCGTACTGCGCGAGATCCTCGAGCGTGGCATCGAGGTCGGCGCGCTGGCGCTCCAGAATCTCGCGGTGGCGCATCACCGTGTCGAGAAAGGCCTGGAGCTGCGGCAGCGTGTCGGTGGGCGAGTCGTACAGGTCGAGCAGCGTGCGGATCTCCGAAAGGGTGAAGCCTAGCCGCTTGCCGCGCAGCGTAAGCCGCAGCCGCGTGCGGTCGCGCCCCGAAAACACGCGCTTGAGGCCGCCCGCGCCCTCGCGGCTCGGCGCGAGCAGGCCCTGGTCCTCGTAAAAACGGATCGCGCGCGGCGTCACGTCGAATTCGCGGGCAAGTTCGGTAATCGTGTACTGGGTCATGGTGTGCGGTGAGCGACAGACCCGCTGCGGCCGGCGAACCGGCGCCGCCGAGGGCGGGCTTCGGGTCACATTCGACTGCGTTGGGCTATACAATCGACGTTTACGTTATCGTCAAGCTGGCGCTTGTGCAACCGCCGCGCAAAATGCCGGCCGACAGCGTTGACGCAATGCAGCGACAATGTTGGCAAGCCGTTGGCCCCGGGCCGCGGCGACAAGAATGGAGAAGACACCCCCGATGAACGCTCTCGAACACCAGCTCGACTATCCCTACGCCGACACCCTGCCGGAACCCGGCCACACCTTCGACGTCGCACCCGGCGTCAAGTGGCTGCGCATGCCGCTGCCGTTCGCGCTCGACCACATCAATCTATGGCTGCTGCGCGACGAGATCGACGGCCAGCCGGGCTGGACCGTGGTGGACTGCGGCATCACCAACGACATCATCAAGGCGCACTGGGAACAGGTGTTCGATACCGCGCTGGAAGGCCTGCCGGTGCTGCGCGTGCTGGTCACGCACTGCCATCCCGACCATATCGGCCTCGCGCACTGGATCTGCGCGGGCGGCGAGAAGCAGCGCTGGGACGTGCGCCTGTGGACCACGCTCGGCGAATACATGAGCGCCCGCGTCATGTCCTCGGGCGACGGCTCAAACGCGGGCGGCGAAGGCGCCGCGCGCCACTTCGGCCGCCACGGCCTGGCCGATCCGGAGTCGCTGGAGAAGCTGCGCAACCGCCGCGGCTACTACACGAGCCTCGTGCCCGCGCTGCCGGCGCAGTACCGGCGCCTGCGCGAAGCCGACACGGTGACGATAGGCGGGCGCGACTGGCGCGTCGTGACGGGCTACGGCCATTCGCCGGAGCATTGCGCCCTCTTCTGCGAGGCAACGCGCGTGCTGATTTCGGGCGACATGGTGCTGCCGCGCATCTCGACCAACGTCTCGGTGTTCGAAGTCGAGCCGGAAGGCAACCCGCTCGCGCTGTACCTCGAATCGCTCGGCCGCTACGAGACGATGCCCGAGGACACGCTTGCGCTGCCGTCGCACGGCAAGCCGTTCCGCGGCGTGCGCACGCGCATCGCGCAGCTGCGCGCGCACCACGACGCGCGCCTGGCCGAAGTGATGGAAGCCTGCGCGGCGGCGCCGCGCAGCGCGGCCGACATCGTGCCGCTCATGTTCAAGCGCCAGCTCGACATCCACCAGATGACCTTCGCCATGGGCGAGGCGCTCGCCCACCTGCATTTGCTGTGGCTGGCGGGCAAGCTTCGGCGCGAAACCGGCGCGGACGAGGTGATCCGCTTCGCGCCCGTCTGAGCCGGTTCAGCGCCGCCTTAGTTCGCGCCGCCCGTCACGAGGTCGGCGCCTGCCGGCCTCACGAACTTGAACGTCGAAGCCGGCAGCGACGGATTCGTCTGAATGTTCGAAAAGGTGAGCAGCGTCACGTTGCCGAATACGTCGTGCAGTTCCATCGCTTCGAGGTTGCCGTCGCGAAAGCCGATGCCCACGCTCTGGAACTGCGTGTCCTTCGACTTCGGAATCAGCTCGAGCCAGTCGATGCCGTTCTTCACGCCCGCGTCGCGCAGCGTGAAGTTCTTGTCGAGGTCGTTGCTGCCGAACAGGATCGCCGCCGGGCTCGCGCCCAGCGCGCCGCCGAGCTTGCGCTCCGTGACCTGGTTCAGATCCTTGTCGTAGACGTAGAGGTTGTCGCCATCGGCCTGCAACAGCTGCTGGTACGGCTTCTCGTATTGCCAGATGAACTTGCCGGGCCGCGCGAACACGAACGTCCCGCTGGAGACCTTCGCGCTCGACATGGCCGAGGCGATCGCGTCGCTCGCGTTCTTCGCGCCCGACGGCACCTTCAGCTCGCGCTGCACGAAGTCGCCGCGCGCGGAATGCACCTGCGCGACGAACTGCTTGAGCTGATCGGTGCCGCCCGCGAACGCATGCGACGCCATCAGCACCGAAGCGCCGAGCGCCACGGCGCAGGCACGCGCCGCACGGGCGCCAAGATGAGCCAGTGGGGCAAAACGGCGGCCCGGTTGTCCAGCAAAAAACTGCATCAAATCATTCTCCAATAGGAATGGGAGGCGCGCGGCCTTAATTGACCTGAGTCGGCCTCAATCAGCGTCGCGCGCGGGCACGAGAATCTCGCGATTGCCGTTCGACGACATCGCGGAAACGAGCCCCGACTGCTCCATCTGTTCGAGCAGCCGCGCCGCCCGGTTGTAGCCGATGCGCAAGTGCCGCTGCACGAGCGAGATCGACGCGCGGCGGTTCTTGATGACCACCTCGACCGCCTGGTCGTATAGCGGGTCGGACTCGTCGCCGGTGCCGCTGGTTCCCGCGCCCGCCGAGCCCTCGTCGCCCTCGCCGGCCGTGCCGCCTTCGAGAATGCCCTCGATATAGTTCGGCTCGCCCTGCTCCTTGAGCTTGTCGACGACGCGGTGCACCTCGTCGTCGGCGACGAACGCGCCGTGCACGCGCACGGGCAGGCCCGAGCCCGGCGGCAGGTAGAGCATGTCGCCCATGCCGAGCAGCGATTCGGCGCCCATCTGGTCGAGAATCGTGCGCGAGTCGATCTTCGACGACACCTGGAAGGCAATACGCGTCGGCACGTTGGCCTTGATGAGGCCCGTGATGACGTCGACCGAGGGCCGCTGCGTGGCGAGGATCAGGTGAATGCCCGCCGCGCGCGCCTTCTGCGCGATGCGCGCGATCAGCTCTTCCACCTTCTTGCCGACCACCATCATGAGGTCGGCCAGTTCGTCGATCACCACGACGATGTGCGGCAGCTTCTGGCACGGCTCCGGATCGTCCGGCGTCAAGCTGAACGGATTCGGAATCTTCTCCTCGCGCTTGTTCGCTTCCTCGATCTTGTTGTTATAGCCCGCGAGATTGCGCACGCCCAGCTTGCTCATGAGCTTGTAGCGGCGCTCCATTTCGGCGACGGTCCAGTTCAGCGCATTGCCGGCCTGGCGCATGTCGGTTACGACGGGGCACAACAGGTGCGGGATGCCTTCGTAGACGCTCATTTCGAGCATCTTCGGATCGATCAGGATCATGCGGACCTGCTCGGCGCTCGCCTTGTAGAGCAGCGAGAGGATCATGGCGTTGATCCCCACCGACTTGCCCGAGCCGGTCGTGCCGGCCACGAGCAGGTGCGGCATCTTCGCGAGGTCGGCGCAGACGGGCTTGCCGCCGATGTCCTTGCCGAGGCCCATGGTGAGCGCGGAAGGCGCGTCGGCATAGACCGCCGAGCCGAGAATTTCCGAGAGGCGCACCGTCTGGCGGCGCTGGTTCGGCAATTCGAGCGCCATGAAGTTCTTGCCCGGAATCGTCTCCACCACGCGGATCGACACGAGCGAGAGCGAACGCGCGAGATCCTTCGCGAGATTGACGATCTGGCTGCCCTTCACGCCCGTTGCCGGCTCGATTTCGTAGCGCGTGACGACCGGCCCCGGATAGGCGGCCACCACGGCCACATCCACGCCGAAGTCCTTGAGCTTCTTTTCGATGAGGCGCGAGGTGAATTCGAGCGTGTCGTCGGAAATCGTCTCCTGGCTCGCGGGCGCGGCGTCGAGCAGCGAAATGGGCGGCAACGTGGAGTCGCCCGGCAGGTCGGTGAAGAGCGGCACCTGGCGCTCTTTCTCCACGCGCTCCGAGCGCTGCGGCGTGACCACGGGCGGCACGATCGTCACGGGCTCGTGCTCCTCGATCTTCACGCGGCCGCGCTCGACCTTGCCTTCGCGCTTGACCGCTGCGGCCTCGCCGAGCTTGCGGTCGCGCACCGCCTCGCGGCGCAGCCGCGCGAGCGTCACTGCGTCGATGATGGCCTCGCCCACCTTTTCGGCCACCGAGAGCCACGAAAAGCGGAAATACAGCGACAGGCCGATGCCAAGCGCCAGGAGCAGCGCCAGCGTGCCGCCGGTGAAGCCGAGCGCGTGCGACACGCCGCGCGCGACCGCCTCGCCCACCACGCCGCCCGGCGCGCGCGGCAGTTGCACCTTGAGCGACCACATGCGCAGCGCCTCGATACCGTCGCAAGCCAGCAGCACGAGCACGAACGCGAATCCTTCGGCGATCCAGCTATGGTCGCGCGGCTTGTCTTCGCCGTCGTCCTCGATCGCCTCGTGGCGCGTGATGCGCCGGTAGTTCGCCGAGATGCGGCGCGCGAGCAGCACGATCCACCAGTACGCCGAAAGGCCGAAGAGGAGCAGCAGGATGTCCGAGGTCCACGCGCCCACGCGGCCGGCCCAGTTCGCGATGTGATCGACCTGGGCGGCATGGGTCCAGCTCGGGTCGTGGCGGCTGTAGCTGATGAGCGCCATCAGCAGGAAGACGCCTAGCGCCACCTGCAGCAGCCAGCGGATTTCGGTGAGAAGGCGCGACATGCGGTGAGGCAGTGCCTGCGCCTGCGCGGAATAGGGAGCTTTGGCCATTGAATCCTGGTGCTGATTCTTGATGCATACGCGGTCCGCGCGCGCCGCGCATCTCTGCAGCGTAAGGGCGCGGCCGCCGTCGTCCGATCCGGCTTATTGTAAACGGGTTGTTTAGGCCCCGGCTGTAAATGACGGTAACCGGCAACGGCGTGGCAACAGCGTGGCAACGACGGCCGGCGCGCGGAGCGCCGCCGGCTTCGCCGGCCCGTTCCATGGCTATCGGCTCGATGAGGAAGCTTCATGAGGCAGCGATCGGCCCCCGCCTTTATAATTGCGGCTTGATGCCCAAATACCTGCGTGTCCCCCGCCGCACCGGCGGGCGGCGCCGCCTCGAAGCACGCTCCACAGCCCGCTTCGAAGCACCACCCGCAGCGTCTTTCTACGGATTTCGACCATGTCTGCAACCAAACACGCCAAAGTCCTGATTCTCGGTTCCGGCCCCGCCGGCTACACCGCGGCCGTCTATGCGGCGCGCGCGAACCTCTCGCCGCTCCTCGTCACCGGCCTCGCGCAGGGCGGCCAGCTCATGACCACGACCGACGTGGAAAACTGGCCCGCGGACCCGAACGGCGTGCAAGGCCCCGAGCTCATGCAGCGTTTCCTCGAGCACGCCGAGCACTTCAACACGGAAATCGTGTTCGATCACATCCACACGGCGAAGCTGAACGAAAAGCCGATCCGCCTGATCGGCGATTCGGGCGAATACACCTGCGACTCGCTGATCATCGCCACCGGCGCGTCGGCGCAATACCTCGGCCTGCCGAGCGAAGAGCTGTACATGGGCCGCGGCGTCTCGGCGTGCGCCACCTGCGACGGCTTCTTCTACCGCAACCAGCACGTGGCCGTGGTGGGCGGCGGCAACACGGCCGTGGAAGAAGCGCTGTACCTCGCCGGCATTGCGAGCAAGGTGACGGTGATCCATCGCCGCGACAAGTTCCGCGCCGAGCCGATCCTGATCGACCGCCTGCTGGAGAAGGAAAAGGAAGGGAAGGTCGAGATCAAGTGGAACCACGTGCTCGACGAAGTCAAGGGCAACGACGGCGGCGTGAACGGCATTCGCATCAAGAACGCGAAGACCGGCGCCACCACCGACATCGACCTGCAAGGCCTCTTCGTCGCGATCGGCCACAAGCCGAACACCGACATTTTCGCGGGCCAGCTCGAGATGAAGAACGGCTACATCATCACGAACGGCGGCCTGAGCGGCAACGCCACCGGCACGAGCGTGGCGGGTGTGTTCGCGGCGGGCGACGTGCAGGACCACGTCTACCGCCAGGCGATTACGAGCGCCGGCACGGGCTGCATGGCCGCGCTCGACGCGCAGCGCTATCTCGAGACCATCGACGAGATCGGCCAGCCGCACGTCATGAGCGCCGAAGCCGAGCGCTAAGCCAAAGGCGTTGCCGCCAAGGCCAGGCGGCCGGCGCGCCGGAACGAGGGCCGCGGCCAGCCAGCCGGCGGCCCTTTTCTTTGGCACCGGGCCGAATCCATCCTGTCCCAACCCTCCCGCGCTTTCTGTCATGCCGAAGAACGTGCCTCATCCCGGCGAACCCAAACGCCCCGCTCCCGCCCGCGCAGTCGAGCCTACACCCACTCCGGCGGCTCTCGCGGCCGAAACCGCCGGCAAGCCGCAGGCGGGCTTCTCCGGGCTCGGCGGCCTGCGCGACGCCCTGAAGAAAGAGACGCGCCAGCGCGAACGCGAGCGCGCCGCCGCTCAGACAGCCCGTGTGGAAGCCGCCGCCGACAGCGACCTCTTTCGCCGCGAAGTGGGCGCCGTCGCACCGCTGAACGCGCCGCCACGCACGAACGCGCGGCGCGCGCCGCCCGTGCCGCTGCCGCTGCAGACGCAGCGCGACGAGCAGGCCGTGCTGCACGAAGCGATCTCCGACGACTTCGATCCCGAAACGCTCCTCGACACCGACGACTCGCTCTACTACCACCGCCCCGGCGTCAGCGCCGAGGTCGTGAAGAAGCTGCGGCGCGGCACGTGGATCGTGCAGGCGCAACTGGACCTGCACGGCATGCGCCGCGAGGAAGCCCGCGAGGCGCTGCAGGCGTTCATCCGCGAAGCCGGCAAGCGCGGCCTGCGCTGCGTGCGCGTGA
Organism: Paraburkholderia acidipaludis NBRC 101816; assembly: GCF_000684975.1. Classification (GTDB taxonomy): domain Bacteria; phylum Pseudomonadota; class Gammaproteobacteria; order Burkholderiales; family Burkholderiaceae; genus Paraburkholderia; species Paraburkholderia acidipaludis. The sequence goes on from NZ_BAXZ01000010.1 coordinate 260,768, forward strand.
TCCATGGCAAGGGGCTCGGCTCGGTCGGCAAGGAACCGGTGCTCAAGGGCAAGGTGCGCGCGTGGCTCGTGCAGAAGGAGGAAGTCATCGCGTTCTGCCAGGCCCGGCCGCACGACGGCGGCGCCGGCGCCGTGCTCGTGCTGCTGCAGCCGCACGCGCCGGGACACCATCAGCACCATCCGCAGTTGTAGCGCTGAGGCGGCGCGCCGTCGTCCCGATCAGCCGCGGACATGAAAAAAGCCTCACGTGCGACCCGCACGTGAGGCTTTTCATTCTGAACCGCCCTGCCCGGCTCAGGCGACGCGTTCTTCCGTCTTCGGATCGAACAACACGGCCTTCGACACGTCGAACAGCAGTTCCATGTTGTTGAGCGGCTGCGGATTCGAGCCCGGGTGCACGCGGCTCACCACGCGCTTGCCGTTGATCTGCGCGAACACGAGCGTGTCCGGGCCGGTCGGCTCGATCACGTCCACCTTCACCGTATGGCGCTGCAGTTCGTGGCCGTGGCCGTCGTGCGAGCTGCGCGCGTCGGTGATGCGCTCGGGGCGCAGGCCCAGCACCACTTCCTGGCCGATGTGGCCGCGCACCTTGTTCGCCTCGAACGGCAGGTTCAGCACGTTGCGCGCCACGCCCGTGTCGAGTTCGAGACCAACGCCCGAGCCCTGCTCCACCAGCTTGCCGTTGATGAAGTTCATCGGCGGCGCGCCGATGAAGCCGGCCACGAACAGGTTCGACGGCGAATCGTAGATGTCCTGCGGCGCGCCGAACTGCTGGACGATGCCGTCCTTCATGACGGCGATGCGATCGCCAAGCGTCATGGCCTCGATCTGGTCGTGCGTCACGTAGACGATCGTCTTGCCCACGCGCTGGTGCAGCAGCTTGATTTCGGAGCGCATCTCGATGCGCAGCTTGGCATCGAGGTTCGAAAGCGGCTCGTCGAACAGAAACATGATCGGATCGCGCGCGAGCGCGCGGCCCATCGCCACACGCTGGCGCTGGCCGCCCGAGAGCTGGCCCGGCTTGCGGTCGAGCAGATGCTGGATCTGCAGCATGCTCGACACGCGGTCGACGATCTGCGTCTGCTCGGCCTTCGGCACCTTGCGGATATTGAGGCCGAACGAGATGTTCTCGCGCACCGTCATCGACGGATAGAGCGCGTACGACTGGAACACCATCGCAATGTCGCGATCCTTCGGCGAGAGGTTGTTGACGACCTTGCCGTCCATGCAGATCTCGCCCTTGGTGACGGTTTCGAGACCCGCGATCATGTTCAGGAGCGTCGACTTCCCGCAGCCCGAGCCGCCGACCAGAATCAGGAACTGGCCGTCTTCGATGTCGATGTTGACGCCCTTCAGGACGGGCACCCCGTTCGGGTAGGTCTTGTAGACGTCGCGAATGGAAAGGCTTGCCATGCTATGAATCCTTTTCTCAACAGACTTGAGTATTAACCCTTCACCGCGCCCGCCGTGAGGCCGCGCACGAAGTAGCGGCCGGCGATCACGTAGACGAGCAGCGTGGGCAGCGCGGCGATGATCGCGCCGGCCATGTCGACGTTGTATTCCTTCACGCCCGTGGACGTGTTCACGAGATTGTTCAGCGCCACCGTGATCGGCATCGAATCGACGCCCGAGAACACGATACCGAACAGGAAGTCGTTCCAGATCTGCGTGAATTGCCAGATCAGGCACACCATGAAGATGGGCAGCGAGATCGGCAGCATGATGCGCGTGAAGATCATGAAGAAACCGGCGCCGTCGATGCGCGCGGCCTTCACGAGTTCGGCGGGCACGCTCACGTAGAAGTTGCGGAAGAACATCGTCGTGAACGCGATGCCGTACACGACGTGCACGAGCACGAGGCCGCCGATCGTGTTCGAGAGGCCGAAGAAGCCCTCAAGGCGCGCCATGGGCAGCAGGATCGCCTGGAACGGGATGAAGCAGCCCACCAGCAGCATCGTGAAGAGCGCGTCGGCCCCGCGGAAGCGCCAGTGCGTGAGCACATAGCCGTTGAACGCGCCGATGATCGACGAGATCAGCACGGCCGGAATCACCATCTTCACGGAATTCATGAAGAACGGCTGCATGCCGTCGCAGCGCACGCCCGTGCAGGCCTCGGCCCAGGCCTTCACCCACGGCGCGAAGGTCGGGTGGGCGGGCAGCGTGAGCATGTTGCCCGCGTGCAGTTCGTCGAGCGTCTTCAGCGACGTCGAGAGCATCACGTAAAGCGGGAACAGGAAGTACAACGCGAACAGGATCAGTACCGCGTAGATGACCACGCGGCTTACCTTCATCTTAGGCTGCATTGCGCGTGCTCCTCGATTCCAGGTACATCAGCGGCACGAGCACGGCCACCACGGTTGCGAGCATCATCATCGACGAAGCGGCGCCGACGCCAAGCTCCCCGCGGTTGAACGAAAACGTGTACATGAAAATGGCGGGCAGCGATGAAGAAGTTCCCGGACCGCCGGCCGTCAGCGCGACGACGAGGTCGAACGTCTTGATCGTGATGTGGCACAGGATCAGCAGCACCGAGAAGAACACCGGACGCATGCTCGGAATCACGATCTTGCGATAGATCGTGGGCAGCGTCGCGCCGTCCACCTGGGCGGCCTTGAAGATTTCGCTGTCCACGCCGCGCAGGCCGGCGAGAAAGAGCGCCATGCAAAAGCCGGTGGACTGCCAGGCGGCCGCGACCACGATACAGAAGATGGCCTTGTCCGGGTCGTTGAGCCAGCCGAGCTGGAAGCTCGTCCAGCCCCACTGGTGCATCACCTGCTGGAGACCGAGGTCCGGGTTGAAGATCCACTGCCAGGCCGTGCCGGTCACGATGTACGAGAGCGCCATCGGGTAGAGGAAAACCGCGCGCAGCGCGCCCTCCTGGCGAATCTGCTGGTCGAGCAGGATCGCGAGAAAGAGGCCGAGGATCACGCAGACCGCAATGAACGGGATGCCGAACCAGCCGAGATTCTGCGCCGACGTCCACCAGACGTCGTTGGAGAAAAGCTCGCTATAGCGTTCGAATCCCGCGAAATCGTAGCGCGGCATCAGTCGCGAATCGGACAGCGAAAGATAGCCGGTAATGGCGATGAAGCCGTAGACGAACACGAGGCTGATCAGAATGCTGGGCGAAAGCACCAGCTTCGGAATCCAGCGGTCTGCAAGCGCCGCCATGGGCGACGTGCGGCGGGTGGCAGGCGTGGCCGCCTTGCCGTTGCCGCTAAGAGAAGCAGTCACTGCGCAACTCCTGGTACGGTGCGTCGCGGCGCCGGTGCGCGCTTGTGTTCACAAGCGGCGCGAAGGCCCGTTTCGCACGGGAAAAGGTTCGGGCTGAACCGTCATGCCCAGGGTGCCGCGCGCGGCGCGGCATAGACACCTACGCACCGCGCGCGGAACTCACCCTGCTTACTTCGTCTTTGCTGCCTTGGCGAGCGCTTCGACTGCGCTCTTCGAGTCTTCGTCGGAGTTCATGAACTTCGTCACGACGTCGGTGATCGCACCGGCCGTTGCGTCCGGCTGAGCCATGCCGTGAGCGAGCGACGGCACATAGCCGCCCGCCTTGATCGCGGTCTGCTCATCCGCGTACGACTGCTTGCCGCACGCATCGAACTTGCTCATGTCCACACCCAGACGGACCGGGATCGAACCCTTGTACAGGCTGAACTGCTCCTGGAACGCGGGGCTCATGATGGTCTTCGCGAGCGCGAGCTGGCCGGCCGTCGCCGCCTTCTCGCCCTTCTGCTGGAAGAACACGAACGAGTCGACGTTGAACGTGTAGCCCTTCGAGGTGCCCGGCACCGGCGCGCAGACGTAGTCCGTGCCCGGCTGCTTGTTCGCGTTCGCGAACTCGCCCTTGGCCCAGTCGCCCATGAACTGCATGCCGGCCTTGCCGTTGATGACCATCGCCGTGGCGAGGTTCCAGTCGCGGCCCGTGCGGCCGTTATCCATGTACGACTCGATCTTGCGGACCGTGTCGAACACGCCGACCATCTGCTGCGACGTCAGGGTCTTCTGGTCCAGATCGACGATCGCCTTCTTGTAGAAGTCCGCGCCCTGCGAGAGGACCACGTCTTCCCACAGCGTCAGATCCTGCCACGGCTGGCCGCCGGCGGCGACCGGCTGGATGCCGGCAGCCTTCATCTTGTCGGCGAGCGCGAAGAATTCCGGCCACGTGGTCGGCACCTTGCCGCCCACCTTGTCGAGCGCGGCCTTGTTGATCCACACCCAGTTCACGCGGTGCACCGAGAACGGCGCGGCGACGTAGTGACCATCGGCGTGCATGATCTTGTCGATCTGCGGCGGCAGGTTAGCTTTCCAGTCGGTGGCGGCCGAGTCGATCGGCACCAGCACGCCCTGCTCAGCCCATTCCTGGATCAGCGGACCCTTGATCTGGGCAGCGCTCGGCGCATTGCCCGAAATCACCTGGGTCTTCAGCGCGGTCATGGCTGCCGCGCCCGCACCACCGGCGACCGCGAAGTCCTTCCACACATAGCCCTGCTTCTGCATGTCGTCCTTGAGCACGCCGACGGCCTTCGATTCGCCGCCCGACGTCCACCAGTGCAGCACTTCGAGGGACTCGGCTGCTTGCGCGGTGACGACGCTGCCCATCAGACCTGCGGCGCACAGGGCGCCCATGATCGCTCGGAATTTCATTGCTTATCTCCTCCAGACACCTGAACAAAAAAAGTTTGGCCCCTGATGTCGCCAGGGTGCGGTGTGGTTAAAACAGGCACAAAAACAGGCAAAACACTGGACGGTCGGGCGCCGGAGTGCCGCGCGCGCGTGTTTTCACTAAACGTGCGCGGGCCGCGAGCCGGTTTCCGGCCGCTGGACGCTCAAGAGATGAGTGATTCGGAATGCAACTGACTGTCTCCTCTTTTGATTTTCACCGGCCGGCGGGCAAGATCACAGGTTGCTCACCCTCGGCAGGTCGAGGCGCCGCTTGCGTCACGCGGCCAACGCCCCTCATGGCGACGATCCGGACGGCCGGCTCGCGCATCGACAAATTCATTGTCCTTTAACATGAGGGATGTTCCGTCCGCCCGCGAAATCACGTCAGACCACCCCGCACCGCAGGCCGCCACGCTTTTTTCGTCGAATGAACGTTACCTCTTGATTTGGATTGTAGTTAAACTACAATTCAGTGTCAAAAAAAATTTTATCGGACTACGGCCGCCCGACTTCCCCCTGCAGCGGCCCCCCAGGACTGTGACGGAGACTATGCAATTCCAGACCGATTCGGGCTTCACGTTCGTTCTTTTCGGCGCGACCGGCGACCTGTCGATGCGCAAGATTCTGCCGGCCCTGTATGAAGCCCACCGTTCAGGCATGCTCGCGGAGTCGGGCAGGATCGTGGGTGTCGCGCGCCACGAGGAAAACCGCGACGAGTACATCCAGTGGGTGGACGCGCACGTCAAACCGCACGTCTCGAAGAACGGCCTCGACGAGGCCGCCTGGGCAAGCTTCCTCGCGCGCATCGATTACGTGAAGCTGGACCTCTCGCGCGCCGAAGACTTTGCGATGCTGCGCGACGGCATCGAAGCGATGCCGGGCATCCGCGTGTTCTATCTCGCCACGGGCCCGTCGCTGTTCGTGCCGATCTGCCGCGCGCTCGCCGCCGTCGGCCTGAACGAAAACGCGCGCATCGTGCTGGAAAAGCCGCTCGGCTACGATCTGAAGTCGTCCAACGCGATCAACGACGCCGTGGGCGAGATCTTCGCCGAAGGCCAGATCTACCGGATCGACCACTACCTCGGCAAGGAGCCGGTGCAGAACCTGCTCGCGCTGCGCTTCGGCAATGCGCTCTTCGAGCCGCTGTGGCGCCGCGAGTGGGTGGAGAGCATCCAGATCACGATCGCGGAAGAACTCGGGGTCGAGGCGCGCGGCGATTTCTACGACAATACCGGCGCGCTGCGCGACATGGTGCAGAATCATCTGCTGCAACTGCTCTCGATCGTCGCCATGGAGCCGCCGCATTCGATGGACTCCGACTCGGTGCGCGACGAGAAGCTGCGCGTGCTGCGCGCGCTCAAGCCCATCGACGCCAACGACATCGGCAAGGTCGCGGTGCGCGGCCAGTACCATGCGGGCGTGATCCGCGGCCAGGCCGTGCCGGCCTATGCCACGGAGCCCGGCGTCAAAACCGACAGCCGCACCGAAACCTTCGTCGCGCTGAAGGTCGAGATCGAGAACTGGCGCTGGGCCGGCGTGCCGTTCTTCCTGCGCACCGGCAAGCGGCTTGCCGATCGCGTGGCCGAAATCGTGGTGAACTTCCGCCCCGTGCCGCATTCGGCGCTCGGCGCGCCGGCGCTGCGCTCCGGCGCGAACCGCCTCGTGATCCGCCTGCAGCCGAACGAGAACATCCGTCTCTACTGCCTCGCGAAACAGCCCGGCGAAGGGATGAACCTCGCGAGCGTGCATCTGGACCTCGCGTTCGACCAGTTCTTCCGCGAAGGCCAGATGGAGGCCTACCAGCGCCTGCTGCTCGACGTGATCAACGGGCGCCTCGCGCTCTTCGTGCGGCGCGACGAGCAGGAAGCGGCATGGAAGTGGGTGGAGCCGATCCTGAACGAGTGGGCCACCTCCGCGCGCGCGCCGAAGCCCTATGCGGCCGGCACGTGGGGCCCGGCGGCGGCGAGCGCGATGCTCGCGCAGCACGGCACTTGCTGGCTCGAAGAAGAGAACTGAACACGCTGCAAGACGGCGCGCCCCGCGCGCCGGGAATTGACTGATTGATGGCTATCATCCGAAACCTACAAAAAAGCTGCATGGAGGAGAAGTGATCGAGCTTCACGTATTCGACGACCCGCGCGTCCAATCCGACGCGCTGGCGCGAGCCGTGGGCGATGCGCTACATGCATCGCTCGCCGCTCAGAGCGCCGCGCCCGGAACCGGTGCGCGCCGTGCGACGCTCGCCGTTTCAGGCGGCACGAGCCCGCGCCCCTTCCTCGAGACCCTGTCGACGCACCGCTTCGACTGGTCCCGCACCGACATCACGCTCGTCGACGACCGCTGGGTGCCGGAAACGGACGCGGCCAGCAACGCGCGCCTCGTCCACGAAACGCTGCTGAAAAACGAAGCCGCCAACGCGCGCTTCCTGCCGCTCGTGGACGTGAGCCAGGCGCTGGACGCCCACGTGGCAGCGCTCAATGCCGACCCGCAGCGCTTGCTGCCCAACGTCGCCGTGCTCGGCATGGGCGAGGACGGCCATACCGCGTCGATCTTCGCGGACGCCCCCGAGTGGCACGAGGCGCTCACCACGGCGCGCCCGTTCGTGGCCGTCCATCCGCAGGCCGCGCCGCATGCGCGCGTGTCCTGGTCGATGCAGGCGCTGCGCCAGGTCGACCGGCTCTTCCTGCTGATCGCCGGTCAGCGCAAGCTGGAGGTTTTGCAACAAGCCGCCGCGGCGGAACAAAACAACGCCATCTCGAAGCTGGCGAACGACAAGGGAGTGAGACTCGATGTCTACTGGTGTGCCTAACAAAACCGCCCCTGGCGCGGGCCAGCACGCCGACGGACCCAGGCTGCTCGCCGATATCGGCGGTACCAATGCGCGTTTCGCGCTCGAGACCGGCCCGGGCGAGATCGGCCAGGTCCGCGTTTATCCGTGCGCCGACTATCCCGGCGTCGCGGAAGTAATCCGGCAATACCTGAAGGACACCAAGATCGGCCGCGTGAACCACGCGGCCATTGCGATCGCGAACCCGGTCGACGGCGACCAGGTCCGCATGACCAACCACGACTGGACCTTTTCGATCGAAGCCACGCGCCGTGCGCTCGGCTTCGACACGCTGCTCGTCGTCAACGACTTCACCGCGCTCGCCATGGCGCTGCCGGGCCTCACCGACACCCAGCGCGTGCAGGTGGGCGGCGGCCAGCGCCGCCAGAACAGCGTGATCGGCCTGCTCGGGCCGGGCACGGGCCTGGGCGTTTCCGGCCTCATTCCCGCCGACGACCGCTGGATCGCGCTCGGCAGCGAAGGCGGCCACGCCAGCTTCTCGCCGCAGGACGAACGCGAGGATCTCGTGCTGCAGCACGCGCGCAAGAAGTGGCCGCACGTCTCGTTCGAGCGCGTCTGCGCGGGCCCCGGCCTCGAGCTGATCTACCGCGCGCTCGCCGCGCGCGACAAGAAGCGCCTGCCGGCGAACCTCGACACCGCCGATGTGGTGAAGCGCGCGCACGAAGGCGAAGCGCTCGCGCTCGAAACCGTCGAGTGCTTCTGCGGCATTCTCGGCAGCTTCGCGGGCAACATCGCCATGACGCTCGGCTCGCTCGGCGGCATCTACATCGGCGGCGGCGTGGTGCCGCGTCTGGGCGAACTCTTCACGCGCTCGTCGTTCCGCCAGCGCTTCGAGGCCAAGGGGCGCTTCGACGCCTATCTCGCGAACATCCCGACCTACGTCATCACCGCCGAATATCCGGCGTTCCTCGGCGTCTCCGCGATCCTCGCGGAGCAGTTGTCGAACCGTGCCGGCGGCGGCTCGTCGGCCGTGTTCGAGCGCATCCGCCAGATGCGCGACGCGCTCACGCCGGCCGAGCGCCGCGTGGCCGACCTCGCGCTGAACCATCCGCGCTCGATCATCAACGACCCGATCGTCGACATCGCGCGCAAGGCCGACGTGAGCCAGCCCACGGTGATCCGCTTCTGCCGCTCGCTCGGCTGCCAGGGTCTCTCGGACTTCAAGCTCAAGCTCGCCACGGGCCTCACCGGCACGATTCCCGTGAGCCACAGCCAGGTCCATCTGGGCGACACGGCCACCGACTTCGGCGCGAAGGTGCTCGACAACACGGTTTCGGCCATCCTGCAGCTGCGCGAGCATCTGAACTTCGAGCACGTCGAGGAAGCCATCACGCTGCTCAACGGCGCGCGCCGCATCGAGTTCTACGGCCTCGGCAACTCGCACATCGTCGCCCAAGACGCGCACTACAAGTTCTTCCGCTTCGGCATCCCGACCATCGCCTACGGCGACCTGTACATGCAGGCGGCTTCCGCCGCCCTGCTCGGCAAGGGCGACGTGATCGTGGCGGTCTCGAAGTCGGGCCGCGCACCCGAGCTCCTGCGCGTGCTCGACGTTGCCATGCAGTCCGGCGCGAAGGTCATTGCGATCACCTCGAGCAACACGCCGCTCGCCAAGCGCGCAACCGTTGCGCTCGAAACCGATCACATCGAAATGCGCGAGTCGCAGCTCTCGATGATCTCGCGCGTCCTGCATCTGCTGATGATCGATATCCTCGCGGTGGGCGTCGCGATTCGCCGCGCGTCGTCGGACGGTGGCATGCACGACGCCGTGGAACGCGCGCGCGAACAGGCCGACGACGATGCCTCCGCCGTGCTCGACTGGCTGAGCCACGGCGCCTCTTCGACCGCGCGCGAGTAAGCGCATATCGGCGCGCCGTCGCCGCGAAGAAGAATGGGACGCCTCGGCGTCCCATTTTCATGGGTGCTACAACTGCCGTAAGCGGCTCAGACCGAGGCCGGCTGCGGCTGCCCCGGCGCGGGCCGGCCATGCCACTTGATCACCACGCGGCGGCCCACCCAGGTCAGCGCGCCGAACACGCCGATCGTGCAGCCCATGCCGAACGGCGACACGCCCGGAAACCAGCCCACCACCACGCTCGCGAACGCGCCGAGACCGAGCTGCGCCGCGCCGAACACGGCCGCCGCCGCGCCCGCATTGACGGGATAGCGGTACATGAGATCGGTCGCGCAATTCGCGCCGAGCAGCCCCACCACGCCCACCACGAAGAACAGGCCGACCACGATCGACCCCAGGCCGCCCAACCCGGTGAGGCACGCCAGCGCGACGAAGAACGACGCCACGATGCTCACGAGCGACGCCATCGACACCATGCGCAGCGTGCCCACGCGCCCGATGAAGCGCGTGTTCAGGAAATTGCCGAGCATGATGCCGAGGATGTTCAGGCCGAAAAAGAAGCCGTAATGCTGCGGCGTGACGTGGAAGTACTCGATATAGACGAACGGCGTGGCCGAGATATAGGTGAACATCGCCGCGAACGCCATGCCGCCGCAGACCATGTGCCCCCACACCAGCGGATCGCGCAGCAGCCGCCCATAAGCCGCGAACGAGCGCAGGACCGCACCGCTTTCGCGCTTCTCGGGCGGCCACGTCTCGGGCACGCGCAGGTACGCCGCCACCGCGCAGGCCATGCCGAACAGCGTCAGCGCGACGAACACGATGCGCCAGCCGCCGAGCAGCAGCAGTTGCCCGCCGAGCAACGGCGCGAGCAGCGGCCCGATCGCCGTGACGATGGCGACCATCGAGAGCACCCTCGCGGCGTCCGAGGGCTCGTGCGCATCGCGGGCAATGGCGCGCGCCAGCACCGAAGCGGCACCCGCGCCCAGCGCCTGCAGAAAGCGCACGATCGTCAGTTCCCCCACCGAGAACGACAGCCAGCACGCAATGCTCGCCAGCGTGAAGAGCGCGATGCCGCCGAGCAGCACCGGACGCCGGCCGTAGGCATCGGAGAGCGGCCCGTACAGCAGCATGCCGACCGAAAAGCCGGCCATGAAGCTCGTGAGCGTCGCGGAAGCCGCGGACGCCGATACCCCGAAGGCCTTCGCGATGGCGGGCAGGCTCGGCAGGTACATGTCCGTCGCGAGCGGGCCGCAGGCCGCGAGCGCGCCAAGCAGCAGGATCAGCCGGACGTCGGGCCGGCGGCGTATGGAATGGGGCATGGGAGCGTGCGGGAACGAGCCGCCGGCGATGCGCGACGGCCGTATCGGTCAAAGGCGCGCAATGCGGGTGGCGCAAAGCGGCGTCGAATAACGGAATTGTACCCGACGCTTAAAAACGCCTATGTGCGCGCCTTCGCGGTAAGCTGCCGGCTTCCTGCCAACGCGCTGCGCGCAGCCCGACCGATGACCGCCTTCCTGCTGATCTGGAGCCCCAAGAAGTGGCCCTGGCCCGAACTCCCCGAGCTGGCGCGACGCGTCCGGCTGGGAGAAGCCGTCGCCGATACCTGGGGCTGCGGCTTCGCCCGCGGCATCCTGCCGGGCGACCGCGTGTTCGTGCACCGCGTCGCGTCCGAGCCGCGCGGCATCTTCGGCTCGGGCTACGTGACGCGCGCGCCCTATGAAGTGCCCGATGCGGCCTACAAGCGCGGCTACCGCCTGTGCATCGATTTCGTTTATGACTGGCTCGTGGATGCAACCCGCGAGGTCGTGATCGGCCGCGATGCGCTGCGCGCGCATCCCTTCTCGGTGCAGACCTGGGACGCCCAGAGCTCGGGAACCAGCATCAAGCCGATCGCGGAAGGTGCGCTGGAGAAGCGCTGGGCCGAACTGACCGGGCGCCGGCCCGTGCCGTCGCTGGCGCTGGCCGCGGCCCATGCGGCGCACCCCATCGGCCTGGGCGCTGCGCAGCCGGGCGCCACCTCCGGTTCGGGACGCATCAAAACCCCTCTGCCCGACAAGGGCAAGCGCACCAGCCTGAAATAGCCGCCAGTTCACATAACGCGCGCCGGCCACAGGCTTGCGAGCAAGACACAAGGCGGCGCCCATCCCCGGCTGGCGCCGCCGGCCCGATCCCGGCGACTCCGGTACAATTTCAGCAGATCATCCCTACGCCGCGCGAGACCGTCGCGCCGCGCGCCACACCATTCACGCAGGTCCAGCTCCCATGCCGAACACCCAGTCCAGCACGCAATCCAGGAACGAAGCCCTCTTCGAACGCGCGCAGCGCACCATTCCCGGCGGCGTCAACTCGCCCGTGCGGGCGTTCCGCTCGGTGGGCGGCACGCCGCGCTTCGTCGAACGCGCGCAAGGGCCGTACTTCTGGGACGCCGACGGCCAGCGCTATATCGACTACATCGGCTCCTGGGGCCCGATGATCCTCGGCCACGTTCATCCCGAAGTGCTCGAAGCCGTCGAGCGCGTGCTGAAGAACGGCTTCTCGTTCGGCGCGCCGACCGAAGCCGAGATCGAGATCGCCGAGGAAATCTGCAAGCTCGTGCCGTCGATGGAGCAGGTGCGCATGGTGTCGAGCGGCACCGAGGCCACCATGAGCGCGCTGCGCCTCGCGCGCGGCTACACGAAGCGCGACCGTATCGTGAAGTTCGAAGGCTGCTACCACGGCCATGCCGACAGCCTGCTCGTGAAGGCCGGCTCGGGCCTGCTCACGTTCGGCAATCCGACTTCGGCGGGCGTGCCCGTCGACATCGCGAAGCACACCACGGTGCTCGAGTACAACAACGTGGCCGCGCTCGAAGAAGCGTTCAAGGCCTTCGGCGACGAGATCGCCGCCGTGATCGTCGAGCCGGTGGCCGGCAACATGAATCTCGTGACGGGCACGCCCGAATTCATCGGCGCACTGCGCAGCCTCTGCACGAAGCACGGCGCCGTGCTGATCTTCGACGAAGTGATGTGCGGCTTTCGCGTGGGCCTCAAGGGCGCGCAGGCGCTCTACGGCGTCGAGGCCGACATGGTGTGCCTCGGCAAGGTGATCGGCGGCGGCATGCCCGCGGCCGCATTCGGCGGACGCCGCGAGATCATGGACCACCTCGCGCCCAATGGCACCGTCTACCAGGCAGGCACGCTCTCGGGCAACCCGGTTGCCGTCGCGGCTGGACTCAAGACGCTGCAGCTGATCCAGGCGCCCGGCTTCTACGAGAAGCTCTCGGCACAAACGGCGCGCCTCGCGCAGGGCCTCAGCGAGGCGGCGCGTGACGCGAAGGTGCCGTTCGTGGCCGACGCGGTGGGCGGCATGTTCGGCCTCTATTTCGCCGACAAGATCCCCACGAGCTTCGCCGAAGTCACGAAGAGCGACATTGCGCATTTCAACCGCTTCTTCCACCAGATGCTGGACGCCGGCGTGTACTTCGCGCCTTCGGCTTACGAGGCGGGCTTCGTGTCGAGCGCGCACGACGACGCGACGATCGACGAAACGATCGCCGCCGCGCGCCGCGCCTTCGCCGCCTGACTTGCGCCGGAGCTGCCGTCACGCCACCGCCGGGCGCTGATACGCGCCCCGCTCACCCGACCCGCCGCCGCGGAGCAAGCACGACGATGTTTTCGCAAACCGATTTCCTCCACATGGAGCGCGCGCTCGCCCTCGCGGCGCGCGGCCTTTACACGACCGATCCGAATCCGCGCGTCGGCTGCGTGCTGGTGAAGGACGGCGAGGTGATCGGCGAAGGCTATACGCAGCCGGCCGGCCAGGACCACGCCGAAATCCAGGCGATGAAGGACGCCCGCGGGCGGGGTCACGACCTGCGCGGCGCCACGGCTTACGTAACGCTCGAACCGTGCAGCCACTTCGGCCGCACGCCGCCCTGCGCAAACGCGCTGATCGAAGCGAAAGTCGGCCGCGTGATCGCGGCAATGGAAGACCCGAATCCGCTCGTGTCGGGACGCGGTCTTGCGATGCTGCGGGAAACGGGCATCGACGTGCGCTGCGGCCTGCTCGCCAATGAAGCGCGCGAGCTGAACATCGGCTTCGTCTCGCGCATGGTGCGCAAGCGTCCGTGGGTGCGCATGAAGATCGCGGCTTCGCTCGACGGCCGCACGGGCCTGCCCTCGGGCGAAAGCCAATGGATCACCGGCGAGGCCGCGCGCGCGGACGGACACGCGTGGCGCGCGCGCGCCTCGGCCATCCTCACCGGCATCGGCACGGTCAAGGAAGACGACCCGCGCATGACCGTGCGCGCCGTCGAGACTCCCCGCCAGCCCAGGCGCGTGCTCGTGGACAGCCGGCTCGACGTGTCGCCCGAGGCCCAGATCCTCGTGGGAGCGCCGGCGCTCGTGTTCTGCGCCTCGCTCGACGAACACAACGAAGCGCGCGCCGAAGCCTTGCGCGCGCGCGGCGCGGAACTGGTGGCGCTCGGCAACGCGCACGGCAAAGTGGACCTCCCCGCCATGCTGGGCGAACTCGCCGCGCGCGGCGTGAACGAACTGCACGTGGAAGCCGGCTACAAGCTCAACGGATCGCTCCTGCGCGAGGGCTGCGTGGACGAACTGCTGGTCTACCTCGCGCCGTCGCTGCTCGGCACCAACGCGCTCGGCATGATCGACATGGCCGCGCCGGCATCGCTCGACGCGCGCACGCGGCTCAAGTACCACGCGGTCGATCGCATCGGCGACGACCTGCGCATCCTCGCGCGCATCGAGCGCGGCGAAGCCTCGCAAGCGGACGCGCCCTGACCGGTGCCGCGGCCGCCACTCCCATCAACGAACCGAACCTAAGGAACAGCACGATGTTTACCGGAATCGTCGCGGCGGTGGGCCGCATCGAATCGATCAAGCCGCTCGGCAGCGACGCCGATGCAGGCGTGCGCCTGAGCGTAAATGCGGGCGCGCTCGGCATGGACGACGTCCAGATCGGCGACAGCATCGCGATCCAGGGGGCTTGCATGACCGTCATCGAGAAGACGGCGCAGAGCTTCGACGTCGACGTTTCGCGCGAGAGCCTGAACCGCACCGTGGGCCTCGCGGCCACGGGCGAAGTGAACCTCGAAAAGGCGCTGCGCGCGCACGACCGGCTGGGCGGCCACATCGTTTCGGGTCACGTGGACGGCCTCGGCACCGTGACGCGCTTCGCGCCGGTAGGCGAATCGCACGAGCTGCGCATTCTCGCGCCTGCCGAGATCGGCCGCTACCTCGCCTACAAGGGATCGGTGACGGTGAACGGCGTGAGCCTCACGGTCAACTCGGTCGAGGACCGCGCGGACGGCTGCGAATTCTCGATCAATCTGATCCCGCATACGGTCGAGGTCACGACGCTCAAGCATCTGCAGGCGGGGACGAAGGTGAATCTGGAGATCGATTTGATTGCGCGATATGTCGAGCGGATGCTCGGGGCAGGTCAGGACGGCGATCAGTTATTGAAATAATTTAGATTTCAACGAGACGACTGCCTGTCGTCGTCTCGCCAACCTCAGCTCAATCCATGTTTCGAAGCGGGCAGCGCCTCCCGTTTCGAGGCATCCAGCACGTCGAGGGCCGCCGGCATGACCGTTTTTGCATTCGTCATAGGGATGCCGGCCCGCAGCGAGTCTTCAACGCACGTCCTCAAAGCAAGCCCTCAAAGCAGGCATCTCCATTCGTCCTACTGACTTTCAAAAAACCTACGAACAACCTCCATAATTTTTCATTCGCCTGGCTCGCATAGGTCTTCGAATGAAATGCTCCGCGGCGTAACCTGCGTGTCACAGTTCGAGCGTACAAAACAATCAACTCGCATGGGGCGACCGCTCGCGGTCGCCCGAATCGTCTCTAGACCTCAGGTAAAAGGAACGACCGGATCATGGGAAAGTACAAAGTCGAGCTCAACGGCGCGAGCGCTCACGCTGATCACGCACACACCGTCGAGAACGAGCACGACGATGCGGTTCCCAAGGGTGACGACATGCAGTCGAAAGTGGCGACGATCGGCGTCGTGGTGGTCGGCGCCGCCATTCTCGAAAGCGCGCTGATTCCCGGCATCCTGATCGGCGCGGCTGCCGCGCTCGCCCCGAAGTATCTGCCGGGTCTCGGCGATCGCATTCAGCCGCTCTTCAATCGTACCGTTCGGGGTGCTTACAAACTCGGCCGCAAGGCGCGGTCGGCCGTCGGCGAAGTCCGTGAGCAGATGAGCGACATCGCAGCGGAGGTCGAGGCCGAAGAAGTGGCAGCCGCGGGAGAAGTCGTGCCGGCCGCCGAGGCCGCGAAGGCCTGAGCGGCGCATGCCGGCAGCGGGCGCCCGCAGGGCTGCCCGCCGCTGTGCGCCCCTTCCTCGTTGCGGGTCGTCGCCCGCCGCGCCGTTCAGGAAGCGCGGCCACGCACCCGCCGACCACTCCCTGGCACTATCGAACGCTGCCCATGAGTCATCCCGTACCTGACGATCCCTCCCCCAACGCACTGCTCGCCGCCTCGACGCACGAGCCCGAGGCCCCCGGCGCATCCGTCGAGAGCGACGAAGCTGCGCGGGCAGCGCGGGCCAAAAAGAAGAAACGCGAGGTGAGAATCGAGCACAAGGTGCCGGGCCGGATCCGCATGAAGATCCCGTCGGCGAAGAACAACCCGGAATTTCTCACGCTGTTCCAGAGCGTTTTCTCGGCCATACCTGGCATTACGAAGGTGAAGGCGAAGCCGGACACCGGCAGCATCGTGATCCATTACGATCCGAGCCACGAAGCCGAATTCCAGACGCACTTCCACCGCTGCTGCGCGCAGGCCGACGTCACCGTCAAGGCCGCGAAGCCCGGCGACGAGATCGAGGAAATCGCCAGCAAAATCGAGGCGGAAGCCGAGTTCCTGGCCGAACGCTCGGAAGCCGTGCGCGCCACGGTCGACCTGTTCAAGAAAGTCGACTATCAGATCAAGGCGATGACGGACAACACCATCGATCTGAAGTTCGTGCTGGTGGGCGGCCTCGCGGTGGCGACCTTCGTCGAGATCGGCGCAGAGGCCGCTACGCCGATGTGGGTCACCCTTGGCCTCTTCGCCATGAACCACCTCATCGAACTGAAGCAGGACGGCCGCCCGGCAGCCGACGCGCCCGCCACGGCCGCCCCGCGCGGCGCGGCTGCCTGACCCGCACGCTATGGAGTTTTCGATCCGGCACGCGATTCCGGGACGCGTGCGTCTGCATGTCCCGGCGCTTTGCGCTCCCTCGCCGCTCGCGGAATCGGCGTTGTCGTGGCTCAGGCAGCAGGACTTCATCGACGAAGCGCAGATCAAATACGACTGCGCGAGCCTGATCGTCCATTACGACCGCGAGCGAGGCGACCAGCTCGACGAACTGCTCGACATGCTCGAGGGCTTCAGTCTCGCCGACCTCGATCAGTTGCTGCGCTATCTGGACCCGACCGGTTCGGCAAGCGCGGTCGGCGCCGCCCGCAGCCACGTTGCGCCCGAGAAGCCCCGCTGGCCGCTCGCGCTGCCCAGCCTCTCGCTGCTGCTCTCGTTCTCGGCCAACCCGCTCGCCATGGCGGTCAACGTGCCGCTCATGATCTACAACGCCGTGCCGATCTTCCAGCGGGCCTGGCAGGTCTGGAGCCGCGAGCGGCGCCTGAACGTCGACTTCCTGGACGCGCTGGCGATCACGGCATCGATCGGCCAGGGCAACCTCGTCACGGGCGGCGTCATCACCTGGCTGATCCGCCTCGGCGACTGGATCCGCGACCTCACCGCGGCCGGTTCGAAACGGGCGGTCACCGAACTGCTCGGGTTCAAGGACAAGACCGCCTGGGTGATCCGCGACGGCGCGGTGGTGGCCGTTCCCGCAACGAACCTCGCGATCGACGATTCCGTCGTGGTCTATCCCGGTGAAATGATCCCCGTGGACGGCGAGATTCTCTCCGGCAACGGCATGATCGACCAGAAGACGATCACCGGCGAGGGACTGCCAGTTTCTCGCGGTGTCGGCGAAGCCGTGTTCGCGGCCACGATCCTGCGCGAAGGACAACTAACGTTGCGCGCGATCCGTGTCGGCAACGACACCACGGCGGGGCAGATCGCCCACCTGGTCGATTCGGCGCCCGTGGGCGACACGCGCATGCAGAATCATGCGGAACGCTTCGCGGACCGGCTCGTGCTGCCCACGCTCGGCCTCGCGATCGGCACCGCGCTGGTCTCGCGCGATTTCAACCGCTTCCTGTCGCTCGTCATCGTCGACTACGGCACCGGCATTCGCGTCGCGGCGCCTACCGCCGTGCTCTCTTCGATGACCCATGCGGCACGCGCCGGCATCGTCATCAAGAGCGGCGGCCATATGGAAAAGCTCGCCGAAGTCGATACCGTGGTGTTCGACAAGACCGGCACGCTAAGCGTCGGCACGCCGCATGTGGTGAACATGCAGTCGTTCAATCGCCACGTTTCGCCCGAACACCTGCTGGCGCTCGCGGTGGCGGCCGAAACGCGGCTCCAGCATCCGGTGGCGGAAGCGCTGCGCGAAAAAAGCCGCGAATTGCAGCTCGCGCTGCCGCCTTGCGACGAGACCGAATACCGGATCGGCCTCGGCGTCGAGGGACGCGTGAACGGCTATTACATGCACGTAGGCAGCGAGCGCTTCCTGCACCAGAACGACATTCGCGTCGACCATATCGCGACCGAGCGCGCCGCGATCGACGAGCGCGGCTGCTCGTCGCTCTATGTCGCCATCGACGGTCAGCTTGCGGGCCTGATCGCCTACGAAGACCGGATTCGTCCGGAAAGCCGGCAGATCGTCGACACATTGCACGCCATGGGCATCCGCGACACGATCATGCTCACGGGCGACAACGCCGTCGTGGCGAAGGCAGTCGGCAAGCGCGTCGGCCTGACGCGGCAGGTGGCGAACATGATGCCGGCGGACAAGGCCGAGGTGATCCTGCAGTTGCAGCGCGAGGGCCGTGTCGTCGCGATGGTGGGCGACGGGATCAACGATTCGCCGGCCCTGAGCTTCGCCGACGTCGGCATTGCGATGAAGTACGGCGCCGACATCACGCACGAGTCGGCCGACGTCGTGCTGATGGAAGACTCGCTCTGGAAGCTGATCAAGGCGATCGAGATTTCGCGCGGCGCGGTCGGACTCATCAAGCAGAACTACGGAATCGTGGCGGCACTGAACACGCTCGCGCTGGGGCTCGCGCTGCCCGGCGGCCTCGTCAGCCCCGAGGTCACCGCGGTCATCAGCAACGGCTCGGCGATCATCGCGAGCCTGAACGGCCTGCGCCCCGCCCTGCGCCAGTCATGAACACGCCCATCCAGGTTGTCGACGGCAGGCTGACGGCGGAACACCGCCGCGATCTCAAACTCGCCGTCGACCTGCTGGAGAATCCGCACTTTGCCGCGCGGCTCGCCGATTATGTCGGACAACCGATCAATTCGATCGTCGAGCGGCTGCCGCGCACGCTCAACGAACGGCTGCGCGACAGCGTTCGCGGGGCGATCCTCAAGTGCCTCGAAGTGGCGATCAACTCGCTCGAAGACGACACGCCCGAGGCCGCGCCGGACTGGCTGAACAACGTCGTCGTCGGCCTCGCGGGCGGTGTGGGCGGCTTCTTCGGCATGGCGGCCCTGCCCGTCGAGCTGCCGATCACCACGGTGCTGATGCTGCGCGCGATCGCCGGAATCGCCCGCGCGGAAGGCGAGGACCTGAGCCTCATCGAGACGCGGCTTGCCTGCCTCGAGGTCTTCGCGCTCGGCGTGCGCGGCCCGCACGATCGGGCAAACGTCGACTACTACGCCGCGCGCCTCGTGCTGACGCGCCTCACCTACGACGTCGCCGCACTCCTCACCGAGCGCGGCGCGGTGAACGCGTCCACGCCGATCATCGCCAAGCTCGTAGGCGAGATCGTCGCCCGCTTCGGCCTCGTGGTGTCGGACATGTCGGCTTCGAGCATCGTGCCGGTCGTGGGCGCCATCGGCGGCGCGACCCTGAACATGATCTTCACCGAGCACTTTCAGCGCATCGCACGCGGCCATTTCACGGTCCGGCGCCTCGAACGCCTCTATGACCCGCAGACGATCCAGGGACTGTACCGCGGGCATTCGCGCAAGGCAGCGCCCGGATACCTGGCGAAATTCCTTCCCTAGCGCGCCGCGACGCCATGGCGAGCGTTCCCCCCATCGATCCCGCGACGCCCTTGCCTGTCGACGAACGCGTCGTGCAACTCAAGCGTATGCGCATCGTGGCCACCGCGCTGCTGCTCGCGATGCTGTTGCTGTTCATCGCAGCCTCCGCGTTCGCATCGGCACAACCGTGGCTCGCTTATGTGCGCGCGTTCAGCGAGGCGGCCATGGTGGGCGCCTGTGCCGACTGGTTCGCGGTCGTCTCGCTGTTTCGCCACCCGTTCGGCGTCGCGCTGCCGCATACGGCGGTCATTCCCCGCCACAAGGTGCGCATCGGCGAGAGTTTCGGCCGGTTCGTGTCGAGCAACTTTCTGGCGCCGGCCGAAGTGGCGGCCAAGCTCGAGCATGTCGATGCGGCCGGCTGGGCAACCCGCTGGATCACCGAACCCGCCAACGCGAAGCTCGTCGCGCAACGCCTGCAGGGCCTCGTTCCCTCGCTGCTCTCGCTCTTCGGCGAGCACGAAGTGCAAAGCTTCAGCCGTGGCCTGATTCGCAACGGCATCGATTCGTTTGCTGCCGCGCCGCTCGTCGCACGATTGCTGTCGGTGCTCGTCGCGCACGGCCATCACGAAACGGCGTTCGACATCGCGATCGACAAAGCCCAGCGCTTTCTCGATCACCACCAGGACAACATTCGCCAGAAGGTCGCGAAGAAAAGCGCGGGCTGGGTGCCAGGCTGGCTCGACGAACGGTTGACCAACGCCTTTCTCGCGGAATTGCAAAGCACGATGAACGAGGCGCGCGAAGACGCCGAACACCCCTGGCGCGTCGAATACCGGGACATGCTCGACACCTTCATGCTCCGTCTCGCCGACGACCCCCAACTGCTGGAGTATGGCGAACGGATCAAATCGGACGTGCTGGACGACGGCGTAGTCGCAGGGTATCTGAACTGGCTGGGCGTGGAAGTCGAAGGCAAGGTGCGGGCCGAACTGAGCGCGAGCGACGGCGTGCTGGCGAATTACCTGGAACACGCGCTGATCGCGATCGGCAAATGGATCGACGAAAGCGCGGACATCCGCGCGCTCATCAACCAGTCCGCGCAGCGGATGGTGTTCAACGCCGTCGTGCCGAACCGCCAGGAGATCGGCGCCTTCGTCTCCGAAGTCGTCGCGCGCTGGGACACCGAAACGCTCGTGGAAAAACTGGAACTCCAGTTCGGCAAGGATCTGCAATATATCCGCGTCAACGGCACGCTCGTGGGCGGTCTCGTGGGACTCGGCATCTTCGTTGCGGTGCGGCTCCTGGGTTGAGCCGTGTTCTTTTCGTCACAGATGAGAGCCGATGCAAGCAAGAACGCGCCGACGCTGCTAGAATCGGCGGAATCTTCATACGGGTGCCGGCCTGAGCGGCGCCTTCCCCTTCACCCGATTCCACGAGGAGGCTGAGATGGTCAACAACTTTCAGATGGCCGCCGGCATGCCAATGCCCCGCGTGATGTCGGGTTCGCCGCGAGTTTTTCGCGAGCACTGACGTAATTGCAGCCTGCAATTGCGCCCTGCCGGGCTCGTTCGCGCGGCTCAAACTTCTGCCGCGTAGGCTTTCCGTGATTCCGAGGTAGTGCGTCCGGCCGCGGCCAGGACGCACGAGCCCATTTTCTGTTGCCACTTTCCATTGGGGTCTCCGGACGCAAAGTCCGGGGCACGCTATCCATGACCGACCAAAAAACCAGGACCGGTTCCGGCGGACGCACGTTCCGCGACGTACTCGGCTTCACCTGGCGCCATTGGACACGCCAGCCCGTGCGTGTGCTCGCCGTGGCGCTCGCCGCGCTGTTCGGCGCGCTCGCCGACGTGTTCACGCCGCATTACGCGGGCGAACTCGTCGACGCACTGGCCCGCAACGCCGCGAACGGCGCCGCTCCCACATGGCACGCCGCCATTGCCGCGTTCTGGATGCTCACCGCGCTCGGGCTGGCAGGCACGCTCATGCGTCAGTTGGCATTCCAGAACATCATCGTGCTCACGCTGAGAATGATGAGCGAGATCGCCACGCAGGCGTTCCACCGCGTACAGCGCTTCTCGACCGACTGGCACGCGAACAGCTTCGCGGGCTCGACCGTGCGCAAGATCACGCGCGGCATGTGGGCGCTCGACCTGCTCAACGACACGCTGCTCGTCGCGCTCTTTCCCTCGCTCGTGATGCTGGTCGGCTCGACCGTCCTGCTCGCGCTGCAGTGGCACGTGATGGGACTCGTGGTGGGGCTCGGCTCGCTGCTCTATCTCGCCGTTACGGTCTCGCTTTCGCTCTTCTACGTCGCGCCGTCCGCGCGGCTCGCGAACGCATGGGACACGAAGATGGGCGGCGCGCTCGCCGACGCGATCTCGTGCAACGCGGTCGTCAAGGCGTTCGGCGCGGAAACGCGCGAAGAAGCGCGGCTCGCGCGCGTCGTTTCGAAGTGGGACAAGCGCACCCGGCGCACCTGGCGGCGCGGCACGTTCAACGGCGGCGTGCAAGGCGTGCTGCTCGTGGCCATGCAGGCGGCGATCCTCGGCGCGGCGCTCATGCTGTGGGCACGCGGGCTCGCGAGCGTCGGCGACATCACGTTCGCGCTCACGCTGTTCTTCCTGCTGAAAGGTTATCTGCGCGACGTCGGCATGCACGTTCGCAACCTGCAGCGCTCGGTCAACGACATGGAAGAGCTCGTGATGCTCGACGCCCAGCCGCTCGGTATCGACGACAAGCCGGGCGCGCCGCCCATCGTGATCGACCGCGGCGACATCCGGTTCGAAAACATGACGTTCCGCTACGGCGCGGACCAGCGGCCGCTCTACGAGAATCTCTCGCTGCGGATCGCGCCTGGCGAGCGCGTGGGACTCGTCGGCCACTCGGGCTCGGGCAAGACGACGCTGATCAAGCTGATCCAGCGCCTGTACGACGTGTCGGGCGGGCGCATCACGATCGACGGCCAGGATATCGCGCGCGTGCTGCAAGCTTCGCTGCGTTCGCAGATCGCCATCGTGCAGCAGGAGCCGGTGCTGTTCCACCGCTCGCTCGCGGAGAACATTGCCTACGCGCGGCCTGGCGCTACGCGCGCAGAAATCGAGCGCGCGGCAAGGCAGGCCAGCGCGCACGACTTCATCGCCGCGCTGCCGCACGGCTACGACACGCTCGTGGGCGAGCGCGGCGTGAAACTTTCGGGCGGCGAGCGCCAGCGTGTGGCGATCGCGCGCGCGTTCCTCGCGAACGCACCGATCCTGATCTTCGACGAAGCGACTTCGAGCCTCGACAGCGAAAGCGAAGTGCTGATCCAGCAGGCGATGGAGCGGCTGATGGTGGGCAGGACCACCGTAGTTGTGGCGCACCGGCTCTCGACGGTGCGCGCGCTCGACCGGCTGCTCGTGCTTGAGCGCGGGCGCGTGGTGGAGGAAGGCAGCCATGATGCCCTGATTCGCCGCGAAAGCGGGCTGTATCGCCGGCTATTCGAGCGCCAGGCGCTCGAACTGACGAAGGGTCTCGCGGACGACGTCGTCCTGCGCTAATACGTGGGTGCTGCCGCGCGGGCGCGGCAGCACCGCCTCAAGCTGGTTTCAAGCCGTCAAGCAGGCTCGGCAGGCACATGCGGCCGGATGCGAGCCAGCACGTCCTGCAATTGCTCGCGCGCGAGTTCGGTGTCGTAATGCGCCTGCAGCTCCATCCAGCTGCGCGCGTCGGTGCCGAAATAGACGGCAAGGCGCACGGCGGTGTCGGCCGTGATGGCGCGCTTGCCGAGCACGATCTCGTTGATGCGGCGCGGCGGCACGCCAATCGCCTTGGCGAGCGCGTACTGGCTGATGCTCATGGGCTTGAGCCAGTCTTCCGAAAGAATCTCGCCCGGTGTCGCAAGTGGAACTTCCCGTACCATGGTGCTGCTCCTCAGTGG
>NZ_BAXZ01000009.1 GCF_000684975.1 Paraburkholderia acidipaludis NBRC 101816
CGAACGCGTCGTTGGTGGTGGCCCTGGTGCCCGATGCACCCGCGGCCGGATTGGCGTTGACTTGTGGCGTCGATTTCATGATGTAACCTTGGTTCCTGTCTGATCGCAGGCGCGAACGGTCCCGCACGGGGCGCATGACGCGACTCGCGAAATAAGTACTGCGAACTGAGATCGTTGGGGGTTGCGCGTGCCGTCAGGGGAAAAGGGCGCGGCGCGCGCAACCGGACTTCGGACTACGGCTTATGGCGCGGAGGGGTCGAGCGATCCCTCCGGCACACTGTCTCCTTCACTCTCCTTCAGGGGTTTGCTGCCAGATCAGTGACCCGTCTTGAGCTGTGCCCACAGACGGTTTTCCAGACGCAGGATATCGGCCGGCATCGGCTTCATCAGCGTCATCTTCTTCAGAACGTCTTCCGGCGGGTACACGGTCGAATCCTGAACCACGGCCGGCGTCACGAACTGGTGAGCCGCCTTGTTGGCGGTCGGGTAGAACACTTCGTTCGTGATCTGCGCGTTGACCTTCGGATCTTCGATGTAGTTGATCCACTTCATCGCGGCTTCGGGGTGCGGCGCATCCTTCGGGACGACCATCACGTCGAACCACAGCAGACCGCCTTCCTTCGGGTTCGTGAACTTGAGCGTGTACGAGCGGTGCGCTTCCTCGGCGCGGCGGTGTGCGATGCCGACGTCGCCCGACCATGCTACGGCCACGCAGATGTCGTTGTTCACGAGGTCGTTGATGTAGCCCGACGAGTTGAACTGCGTGATGTACGGGCGGACTTTCTTCAGGACTTCGAACGCAGCCTGGTAGTCGGCCGGGTTCGTGCTGTTCGGGTCCTTGTGCATGTACTGCAGCACGGCGGCGAACACGTCCACGGCCTGGTCGAGGAACGAGACGCCGCAGCCCTTCAGCTTCGAGAGGTATTGCGGATCGAACACGAGCGACCAGCTATCCACCGGGGCGTTGTCGCCCAGCGCCTTCTTGATCGCTTCCTCGTTGTAGCCAATGCCGTCGGTGCCGAACGCCCAGGGCACGCCGTACTGGTTGCCCGGATCGGCGTCCGCGATCATGTGCATGAGCACCGGATCGAGGTTCGAGAGGTTCGGGATCTTCGACTTGTCGAGCTTCTGGTACACGCCGGCCTGGATCTGCTTGGCCATGTAGTTCGACGTCGGCACGACGATGTCGTAGCCCGAGCTGCCGGCCAGCAGCTTGGCCTGCAGCGTGTCGTCGCTGTCGTAGTTGTCGTACTTGACCTTGATGCCCGTCTGCTTCTCGAAATCGGGGATCGTGTCCTTCGCAATGTAGTCGGACCAGTTATAGACGTTCAGAACGTCGTCCGCCGCCTGGGCCTGCTGGCTCGAAGTGGCAGTAAGACCTGCGCACAGGGCCAGGGCAGCTGCCGCGACCGCATGACGAAGATGACAAACACTCATGTTGTTTTCCCCTGAAGGTGAAGGTGGACCGGCAGCGTCCTTACCCCGTAACGCGCCGCCGGACCGGACAAGTGGTGTTACAAGAAACCCAGTTGTTGCGCGGTTGCGTCGATGGCCTTTTTCGCCTTCGACACGATTTCGTCGATCTCGGCACGCGTGATCACGAGCGGCGGCGAAAGCAGCATCCGGTCGCCCGTCGCGCGCATGATGAGATTGCCGTTGAAGCAGAAGTCGCGGCAGATCGTGCCCACGTCGCCGCCGTTCGCGAAGCGCTTGCGCGCCTTCGGATCTTCGGCGAGCTGAATGCCGGCCACGAGGCCCACGCCCGAGATGTCGCCGACGATCGGATGGTTGCCGAAGGTTTCGCGCAGGCGCTGCTGGAAGTACGGACCGGTGTCCGTCTTCACGCGTTCGATGACTTTCTCGTCGTGCAGGATCTTGAGGTTCGCCACGGCGACGGCAGCCGCCACCGGATGGCCCGAGTACGTGAGACCGTGGTTGAAGTCGCCGTTCTCGATGATCGCCTTGGCCACGCGGTCATGCAGGCCTACCGCGCCCATCGGCACGTAGCCGCTCGTGAGGCCCTTGGCCATCGTGATGAGGTCCGGCTCGAAGCCGAAGTGTTGGTGTGCGAACCATTCGCCTGTGCGGCCGAAACCGCCGATCACTTCATCGGCGCACAGCAGGACGTCGTACTTGCGGCAAATGCGCTGGATTTCCGGCCAGTAGGTCGAGGGCGGGAAGATCACGCCGCCCGCGCCCTGGAACGGCTCGCCAATGAAGGCGGCGACGTTTTCCGCGCCCACTTCGAGAATCTTCGCTTCGAGCTGCTGCGCACGCGCGAGGCCGAATTCCTCGGGCGTCATGTTGCCTTCGGCCTCGCCGAAGAAGTACGGCTGGTCGATGTGGACGATGTTCTCCACCTTCGAGGGCATCTGCTCGTGCATGTAGCCCATGCCGCCCAGCGTCCCGCCCGCAATGGTCGAACCGTGATAGCCGTTCTTGCGCGAGATGACGACCTTCTTCGAAGCCTTGCCCTGCGTGAGCCAGTACTGGTGCACGATGCGCAGCACCGTGTCGTTGCCCTCGGAGCCGCTGTTGCAGTAGAAGAAGTGGTTGAACGGGTCCGGCGCGACTTCGGCCAGCAGCGCCGAAAGTTCGATCACGGGCGGGTGCGTGGTCTTGAAGAACGTGTTGTAGTACGGCAGCTCCTGGAGCTGCTTGTAGGCCGCATCCGCAAGCTCCTTGCGGGCGTAGCCCACGTTCACGCACCAGAGGCCGGCCATGCCGTCGATGATCTGGTTGCCTTCGGAGTCCCAAAGGTACACGCCTTTGGCTTTCACGATCACGCGGCTGCCCGCCTGGTTGAGCGAGCCCATGTCCGAGAACGGATGAATATGGTGCGCGGCGTCGAGCGCGCGGTATTCGGCCGTCGAGCGTTGGGCCTGAGCGCGCAGCGTCGTCGGCGCGGGTTGCACCAGGCCGGCGGGGGCGTCGATTCGGTAGCTCATTGCTTGTCTCCTTGCTGGTTACACGTGCAGCAGCAAATGCTTGCGTTCCCACGAACTGATCACGCGGAAATACGCTTCGTATTCGGTTTCCTTCAGCGCCAGATACGCACGCACGAACTTCTCGCCGAGGATGTCCTTCAGCGGCTCGCACGCGCTCATCAGCGAGAGGCCTTCTTCGAGGTTGCGCGGCAACTGGTACGGCAGCTCGTAACCGTCGCTGAGCAGCGGCTCGGTGGGCTTGAGGTGCTGCGTCATGCCGAGGTAGCCCGCGGCCAGCGTGGCGGCGATCGCGAGATACGGGTTCGTGTCCACGCCCGGGATGCGGTTCTCGACGCGGCGCGCGGCCGGCGACGAGTACGGCACGCGGAAGCCCACCGTCCGGTTGTCGTAGCCCCATGCGACGTTGATCGGCGCGGCCATGAAGCGCGAGAGGCGGCGGTACGAGTTGATGTACGGCGCGAAGATCGGCATCAGCGCGGGCGTGTACTTCTGCAGGCCGGCGATGTACGCATAGAACATGTCGGTGGCCTTGCCGTCCGCGCCCGTGAAGAGATTCTGGCCGCTTTCGGCGGAGACGAGGCTCTGGTGTATGTGCATGGCCGAGCCTGGTTCATTCTCCATCGGCTTCGACATGAACGTGGCGTACATGTGGTGGCGCAGCGCGGCTTCGCGCACCGTGCGCTTGAACAGGAACACGCGGTCGGCGAGGCCCAGCGGTTCGCCGTGCATGAAGTTGATTTCCATCTGCGCGGCGCCGACCTCGTGAATCAGCGTATCCACTTCGAGGTCCTGAATGTCGCAGTACTCGTAAATGTCTTCGAAGAGCGGGTCGAATTCGTTGACCGCTTCGATCGAGTACGCCTGGCGGCCCGTTTCCGGACGCCCCGTGCGGCCGATGGGCGGCGCGAGGGGAATGTCCGGGTCCTTGTTCATGTCGACGAGGTAGAACTCCAGTTCCGGCGCAATGATGGGCTTCCAGCCCTTCGCTTCGTAGAGTTCCAGCACGCGGCGCAGCACGCGGCGCGGCGAGATTTCGACCGGCGTGCCGTCGAAGTGGACGCAGTCGTGAATCACCTGGGCCGTGGGATCGACGGCCCACGGAATGATGCGGATGGTCGAGGGGTCGGGCACGCAGACCATGTCGGGGTCGGTGACGCCCGTGAGGCTGCCGTCTTCCGGATAATCGCCGGTCACGGTCTGGATCATGACTGCCTGGGGCAGCCGCATGGATTCGCCCGATTCGAACCGGCTGCGCGGAATGATCTTGCCGCGTGCGATGCCCGCCATGTCGGGGATGATCGCTTCGATTTCGGTGATGTGGTGCTTCTTCAGGAATTCTTCGATTTCATGCATGTTCGTTCTCTCTGTCTGGTGCGGGCCGGCTCAGGCGTGGGCGGCGCGAGGCGCCGCGGCGTGCTGCCGGTCGGCCCCGCCCGGTATTCGGGCCAGCATGCGTGCACGGCAAGCCTCGCCGAAGGCACGGAAAATAGCGGTGGAAAGGGCGTCTTCAGCATGCTTCCACTCGGGATGCCACTGCACGCCCAATGCAAAGGCGGGTGTGTTCGCCACGCTCACGGCTTCGATCAGGCCATCGGGCGCATACGCTTCGGCAATGAGCCCCGCACCGAGCGTGTCGATGCCTTGCCCGTGCAACGAGTTGACGCGCGCCTCGTGGGCGCCTTGCAGGAAGCGCTGCAGCATGCCGCCTTCAGCAAGCGCGATGGCGTGCGCCGGACCATATTGCTGGTCGAGCGGATCGGCCTTGTTCTCGCGGTGATCGTTGAGCCCTTCCACGTTATGCACTTGCTGGTGCAGCGTGCCGCCATACACCACGTTCATTTCCTGGAAGCCGCGGCAGATCGCAAGCACCGGCACACCCGCCTCGATCGCGGCGCGCATCAGCGGCAGCGTGGTTGCGTCGCGGTGCGGATCGTGCAGCGTGCCCGGCTCGCTCGGCGTGCCGCCGTAGCGGTGCGGCTCGACGTTCGAGTAGCTGCCCGTGAAGAGCAGCCCGTCGACGGCGTCGAGCACGTCGGCCGTGGCCTGGCGCTCGCCGAGCGCGGGCAGCACCAGCGCGAGTGCGCCGGCGCCGTCCACCGCTGCGGCGATGTACTTCTCGCCCGTCGTGTGCGACGCGTGGGATCCCACCATGGTTCGGTCGGCGGTGACGCCGATCAGGGGTTTCATTCGCATAGCTAAAGTTTGACTTCCTTGACCCGGGCAATACGCCAATAACCGGTATAACGGATAGGGCAGAGATGCCGCGGGCGTGACATGACCTTGCAACCCTGCACGAGGCAAGGCCGCAACCTGGTTTGCAGCGGGAGCGTAGCTAACGCATCGCGCTGCGCGTACAGATCATGTAGGCGGTTCGTTTCGTAGTGCGATGTGGCCAGACCGGAAGCGCAGCCCGGTTCGGACGCGCACGGCCACCTCGCTCGCGAGCGGCGGCGCGTGGCCACGCATGCGATCGACGAAAACGAACGGCGCAGGAAGGAGAGGCGCTAGGGCAGCAGCGACGCGACTTCGTCCGTGTGGACGGCGATGAAGGCGCGTGCGGAGACGGCGTTATGACGCCGTACCGACCGGCGGGACAGTATCGTGAAGATGGACAGAAGCAGGCGAGAAGCAAGCCTGCCGCTACTGCCATCGGCGATGGCGGCCGAGTCACTGCGAAGACACCTCGCATGACTTCGATCCCATCTGACCAGAGGGCCACGGACTCTCACAATTGCACTCGACTGGGTGACGTTGAACATGGGCGTTCCGGTCAATAAAGCGTAAACGGTAATACCGAATCGACCGGAACGCGGCCGGTGCCAGATGTCCTCTGCATCGCTAAACGCTTTGCTGCACTGCGTTCTGGCGGCGGGAACTTTCATGACTTCCGACCTGTGGTTCAGCATATACGAGCCAAAATGGGCGTCAATTATTTTTTACGCTTTTTATGTCAGCACTTTCCCGAGTTCCCCAACAAAAAGGCTGATGCACGGAACCTGTGCGCGCCATTCTGTATATTTCTAATGGCTTACAGGGGTTTGTACCAACAGAAAAAAAAGCCAACTGATTAGAATATTCAACACGTCCGCGCCGGGTCTGCGTGCGCGCCCTTTCGTCTACGGTTCCTGAAACGTGTCCGAGTCTGCATCGATCTCCACCGAAGTCGCTACGCGGCTGCGCTACGTCCGCAAGCGATATGGTCTGTCCCAGCGCGAGCTTGCCAAGCGCGCGGGCGTTACCAACGGCGCGATCTCGCTGATCGAGCAAAGCCGGGTCAGCCCCTCGGTCGGGTCGCTGAAGAAACTGCTCGAATGCATACCCATGAGTCTTGCGGAGTTCTTCACGTTCGACCTGAGCGAAGGCGGCAGCGTGGTCTCGCGGCGCGACGAGATGCCGAATCTCGGCAACGCGTCCATCGAGTTCTATCTGGTGGGCGCGAACGTGAAAGACCGCAATATGGGGATTTTGCGCGAGGTGTATCAGCCGCTCGCCGATACGGGCCCCGAAATGCTTACGCACGCGGGCCACGAGGGCGGCATCGTCGTGTCAGGACAGATCGAGCTGACCGTGGACGGCACGACCTGGCTGCTCGACCCCGGCGACAGCTATTACTTCGAAAGCCGCCTTCCGCACCGTTTCCGCAATCCGAGCGAAGATCAGGTTTGCGAAGTGGTGTCGGCGAACTCGCCGCCCACTTTCTGATCGCGCCCACCCTGGCCGCGAGCCGCCGCGAGTCGCCATGACAACGCGGTGCGCCCGGCCCGTCGTACCCAACCGCAAAAACATTGAGGCATCCTGATGGAAAAGAAAACTCTCGCTTACTGGCAGGACAAGGCTGCAACGCTCTCGATCGAAGGCCGCGCATTCATCGACGGCGCGTACCGCGACGCGTACTCGGGACGCACGTTCGACTGCGTGAGCCCGATTGACGGCCGCGTGCTCGTGAGCGTTGCCGACTGCGGCGCCGCCGACGTGGATGCGGCCGTGGCCGCCGCGCGCCGCGCGTTCGAAGCGCAGGTGTGGGCGGGCCTGAACCCGCGCGCGCGCAAGGCCATCCTGCTGCGCTGGGCCGCGCTTATGCACGAGCACCTGGACGAGCTCTCGCTGCTGGAGACGCTCGACGCGGGCAAGCCCATCGGCGACACGACCACGGTAGACGTGCCGGGCGCGGCGTACTGCGTGGAATGGTTTGCCGAGGCGATCGACAAGGTGGGCGGCGAAGTGGTGCCGGCCGACCATCATCTCGTGGGCCTCGTCACGCGCGAGCCGATCGGCGTGGTGGCGGCCGTGGTGCCGTGGAATTTCCCGATCCTGATGGCTTCGTGGAAATTCGGCCCGGCGCTCGCGGCCGGCAATAGCGTCGTGCTCAAGCCTTCGGAAAAGTCGCCGCTCACGGCCATTCGCGTCGCCCAGCTCGCGCACGAAGCCGGTATTCCGGCGGGCGTGTTCAACGTGCTGCCTGGCGGCGGCGAGCCCGGCAAGCTGCTCGCGCTGCATCGCGACGTGGACTGCATCGCGTTTACGGGTTCGACCGGTGTGGGCAAGCAGATCATGCAGTACGCGGGTCAGTCGAACCTCAAGCGCACGTGGCTCGAACTGGGCGGCAAGTCGCCGAACATCGTGCTGGCGGACTGCCCGGACCTCGACCGCGCCGCCAACGCGGCGGCCGGCGCGATCTTCTACAACATGGGCGAGATGTGTACGGCCGGCTCGCGTCTGCTCGTGCATCGCGACATCAAGGACGCATTCCTCGCGAAGCTCGTGGAAGCCGCGCGCAACTACGTGCCTGGCAATCCGCTCGACCCGAAGGTCTCGATGGGCGCGATCGTCGACAAGATCCAGCTCGAGCGCGTGCTTTCCTATATCGAGGCGGGCCGCAAGGAGGCGAAGCTGCTGCTGGGCGGCGAGCGCGTGAACGAGGCAAGCGGCGGCTACTACATCGAGCCGACCGTGTTCGACACGCATCACGATGCGAAGATCGCGCGCGAAGAGATCTTCGGGCCGGTGCTCTCGGTCATCACGTTCAGCACGATCGACGAAGCGGTTCGCATTGCCAACGATAGCGACTATGGCCTCGCGGCTGCCGTCTGGACGGCGAACCTTACCAACGCGCACGAGATCTCGCGCCGCCTGCGCGCGGGTACCGTATGGGTGAACTGCTACGACGAAGGGGGCGACATGAACTTCCCGTTCGGCGGCTTCAAGGAATCGGGCAACGGCCGCGACAAGTCCTTGCACGCGCTCGAGAAGTACACCGAACTGAAATCCACGCTCGTGCGGCTGCGCTGAACATGACCGATACCCTTCATGGCGACGGCGCGATCCGTCGCCGGTCGCTCTACGGCTCCTCCATCGAAAACACCTACGGCGGCGTGCTGTCGTTCATGCGGCGCAACTACACGCGCGAACTCGAAGGCGTGGACGTAGTCGTGTCGGGCGTGCCGCTCGATCTCGCCACCACGTTCCGCTCCGGCGCGCGCCTGGGCCCCTCCGCCGTGCGCGCGGCCAGCGTGCAGCTCGCCGAACTGTACCCGTACCCGTGGGGCTTCAACCCGTTCGACACGCTTGCCGTGACCGACTACGGCGACTGCTGGTTCGACGCGCACAATCCGCTTTCGATCAAGCCCGCCGTCGTCGAGCACGCGCGCACGATCCTGCGCTCGAACGCGAAGATGCTCACGTTCGGCGGCGATCACTTCATCACTTATCCGCTGTTGGTCGCTCATGCGGAGAAATATGGCAAGCCGCTTTCGCTGATCCATTTCGACGCGCATTGCGACACCTGGGCCGACGACTCGCCCGACAGCCTCAATCACGGCACGATGTTCTACAAGGCCGTGAAGGAGGGGCTGATCGATCCGAAGACCTCGGTGCAGGTGGGCATTCGGACCTGGAACGAGGACTTTCTCGGCATCAATATCCTCGACGCGGCGTGGGTGCACGAGCACGGCCCGGCGGCCGTGCGCCGGCGCATTCTCGAGATCGTGGGCGAGCGCCCGGCCTATCTGACCTTCGACATCGACTGCCTCGATCCGGCCTTCGCGCCGGGCACCGGCACGCCGGTGCCCGGCGGGCTTTCGTCGGCGCAGGCGCTCGCGATCGTGCGGGGGCTCGAAGCCGTGAACCTGATCGGCGCGGACGTGGTGGAAGTGGCGCCGGCCTACGACCAGAGCGAGATCACCGCGATCGCGGCGGCGCACATTGCGTGCGATCTGCTGTGCCTGTGGCGCCAGCGCAAGATGGCGGGCAAGTAAGGCCGCGTATCGGTCGGCGTTCTAGCGCTCCACGAGCGGTCCCAGGTTGCCGCGCACGCGCTGCAGCATCTGGCTGAACTGCTCGGCTTCTTCAGGCGTGAAGCCCGCGAGGGCTTCCGCCTGCACCTCGTCCCCCACGCGGCGCGCGGCCGCAAGCACGCTTTCGGCTTTCGGCGTGAGGCCCACCTGCAGTTCGCGGCGGTCGTTCGGGTTCGCCGTGCGCACCACCCAGCCGCTTTCCTCCAGTCTTTCCAGCATCCGCCCCGCCGAGATCGGCGCCACCTCCAGGCGCTGCGCGAGGCTCACCTGGTTCATGTCGCCGTAATGCGCGAGGTACGCGATGATCCGGCACTGCGCGCGCGTGAGGTCGAGCGACGACTTCGCAAGGTCGTCGTAGCGTTTGCCGTAGAGCCGGCCCACTTCGGCAATCAGGAAGCCGAAGCGCTGTTCGAGGTCGGTAGCCATGGCGGGATTATACGGAGGCGGGGGCGGCCAGGTTGCGTTGGGCGTGGATTGAGTCGATCTCCTGATTGCATCGCGGGTCTCGATCCGTATAATAAGCATGCTTATTATCTCCCACACGCTCCGTCTCTCACACGATGACCGCAGTCGCGCCGGGCGGCCAGGCCGCGCCGCTCAACCGGGGCATGATCACGCTCTCGATCATGCTCGCCACGCTGATGCAGACGCTCGACAGCACGATCGCCAACGTCGCGCTGCCGCACATGCAGGGCTCGATGGCCGCCTCGCAGGACGAGATCACGTGGGTGCTCACTTCGTATATCGTCGCCGCGGCCATCGCCACGCCGCTCACGGGCTGGCTGGCCGACCGGATGGGCGTGAAAAAACTGCTGGGCGTGGCGATCGCCGGCTTCACCCTGGCGTCCGCGCTCTGCGGGCTTTCGGAGACGCTCAGCGAGATCGTTGCCTCGCGGCTCCTGCAGGGCGTGTTCGGCGCTTCGCTCGTGCCGCTCTCGCAGTCGATTCTTCTCGACATCAACCCGCGCGACCGCCAGGGGCAGGCCATGGCCGTGTGGGGCATGGGCGTGATGGTGGGCCCGGTGCTGGGCCCCACGCTCGGCGGCTGGCTTACGGATAGCTACAACTGGCGTTGGGTGTTCTTCATCAACGTGCCGATCGGCGCGTTCGCGTTCTTCGGCGTTTCGACCTTCATGCCCACGCGCGAGCCGGCGCGCGAGGCGCGCTTCGACATGTTCGGCTTCGCCACCCTCGCGCTGGCGATTGGCGCGCTGCAGGCGCTGCTCGACCGCGGCGAGCAGCTCGACTGGTTCGGCTCGATGGAGATCCGCATCGAGACGCTTGTCTCCGTGCTCAGCTTCGCGTTCTTCGTTGTGCATACGGCCAGCTCGGGACCGGGCACGTTCTTTCGCTACCAGTTGCTCAAGGACCGCAACTTCGCCACCGGCACGTTCTTCATCTTCGTGATCGGCGCGGTGCTGTACGCCACGCGTGCGCTATTGCCGCCCATGCTGCAGGGCTTGATGGGCTATCCCGTGGCCACCACGGGCCTCGTTACCGCGCCCAGCGGCGCGGGCACCATGGTCGCCATGCTGATCGCCGGGCGCATGCTCAAGTACGTGGATGCGCGCGCGCTGCTGCTGTTCGGCTTCGTGGTGTCCGCGTATGCGCTCTGGCAGATGATGCAGTACACGATCGTGCTTTCGGCCTCGGACATCGTGTGGCCGGGCGTGGTTCAGGGCTTCGGGCTCGGCTTCGTGTTCGTGCCGCTTTCGGCGCTCACGTTCTCCACGCTCACGCCGCAATTGCGCGCGGACGGCACGGCCACCTACAGCCTGATGCGCAACATCGGCAGCAGTATCGGGATCTCGATCGTGCAGACCTTCGTTACGCGCGGCACCCAGGTCGCGCACTCGGATCTCGCCGCGAACGTCACGCCGTTCAATCCTGCCTTCCAGGCGATGTTTTCGTCCGGTTCGCGTTACGATCTCGCGGTGCTCAACCAGTCGATCACGCAGCAGGCGCAGATGATCGCCTATTTGAACGACTTCAAGATGATGTTCGTCGCGACGCTGCTGGTGATTCCGCTGCTCGTGCTGATCCGGCCTTCGGGCGGCAGCGCGGGTGCCGACGCGGGCCATGCCGCGATGGATTAGCCGTCCGCCACCACGTATCCATCTTTGTCTCTCAACGCGCGCCGCTCATGCGCGCCTGCCACACCGGGTCTCATGCTTTCCGCCGTATCCATTCTGCTGCCCGTATTCGGGCTGATCTTCGCGGGCTTTGCGTGTCGCCGCTTCGGCGTGCTCGGGCCGGCTGCCGCCTCTGAACTGAACCGCTTCGTCGTGTGGCTCGCGCTGCCGGCGCTGCTCTTTCACATCCTCGCGCACGCAAGCTGGCACGAGCTCTTTCAGCCCGCCTTCGTTGCGGCGTTCGGCGGTGCGTCGCTCATCGTATTCGCGGCCGTGGTGGGCGTGCGGCTCGTCCTGCGCCGCCCGCTCGCGGACGCGAGCATCGACGGCCTCGCCGCCGCCTATCCGAACACGGGCTACGTGGGTTTTCCGCTGTGCCTGATCGCGTTCGGCCCGTCGAGCCTCACGCCTACCACCATCGCGACGATTCTCGTGGTCTGCGTGCTGTTTGCGATCGCGATCGTGCTGATCGAAACGGGCCTGCAAAGCGAGCGGCGCCCGCACCACCTGGCGATCAAGGTCGTGCGCTCGCTGCTGCGCAATCCGCTGCTGGTGGCGCCCGCGCTGGGCGCGATCGTTGCGGGCGCACACGTTACGCTGCCCGGGAGCGCGGAGACCTTTCTCAAGCTGTTGGGCGGCGCGGCGAGCCCGTGCGCGCTCGTGAGCCTGGGGCTTTTTCTGGCGGAACGAGGCAATGAGGCAACCGCGAGCAAGACGATGGAGAAAGGCGAATCCTCATGGTGGCTCACGCTTTCGAAGCTCGTGGCGCAGCCGGCGCTGACCTGGTGGCTCGCCGGGCGCGTGTTCGCGCTGCCGGCGCCGCTCGTGCAAATGGCCGTGCTGCTCGCGGCGCTGCCCACGGGCACGGGGCCCTTCATGCTGGCCGAGTACTACCGTCGCGAGGCGCGCGTCACGTCGCGCACCATCCTGCATTCCACGGTGGGCTCGCTCGTGACGCTCACGCTGCTGTTGCTGCATCTGCGGCACGGAGGCTGAGAGCGTAATCCGCCTTACTTGACCGCGCCCAGCGCGAGCCCCTTCACCATATACCGCTGCAGCCAGGCGAACACCACCGAAACCGGCAGCGTTGCGGCGAGCGTGGCGGCCATCACGAGTTCCCACTCGACGGTGTACTTGCCGGCCACCATGTCGGTGACCTGCACCGTGAGCGTCTTGTTCTCGGGCGAGCGGATCAGCGTATAGACCACCGCGAACTCGTTCCACGCGCTGATGAACGTGAAGATCGCCGTCACCACCACCGCGGGCACCGCGAGCGGCAGGAACACGCGGAACACGGCGCCCGTGCGGCTGCAGCCTTCGAGCCATGCCGACTCTTCGAGATCGCGCGGCACGGTCTGGAAATACGACGAGAGCATCCACACGGCAAAGGCGATATTGAACGCCGCATAGGAGACGATCACGCCGATCTTCGAATCGACGAGATTGCCGTCGCCCCAGGGAATCATCGCAGCAAGCCGGAACAGACCCACGACGAGCAGGATGGGCGAGAGCATCTGCGTGACGAGCAGGAACTGGCGGTAGAGGCCGCGGCCGCGGAACGGAAAGCGCGCGAGCGCATAGGCGGCAGGCAGGCTTACGGCGAGCGCGAGCGCGGTCGAGCACACGCTCACTTCGATGCTGTTGCGCAGCGCGACACCGAAATTCGCGGCTTCCCACATGTCGACGTAGTTCTGCCAGCGCCAGTGCATGGGCAGCCATCGCGCCGGATAGACGAACACTTCGGAGGCGGGCTTGACCGACGTGAAGAACATCACGGCGAACGGAAACAGCACCGCGATCACGAGCGGCGAGAGCGCGAGCCAGCAGAGGAGCGAGCGTTTGAGTTTGCTGTTCATGCGAGGTCTCCTTCCGCGCTGCCTCCACGCTTTGCCTGCAGCCGCAGATAGGCCACCGAGAACGCGAACAGGATCACGAGCATGACGAGCGAAACCGCCGCCGCTTCGCCGGGGCGTCCCAGTCTGAAGCCCAGTTCGTAGAGGTAAGTGACGAGAATGTGGGTGCTGTCGTCGGGGCCGCCTTGCGTCATGACCCAGATGATCGGAAACGAGTTGAACACGTAGATCACGTTCAGCAGAATCGTCATGTTGATGAACGGCTTGAGGAGCGGCAGCGTGAGCTGGCGGAACTGCTGCCAGGCGCTGGCGCCGTCGATGCGCGCGGCCTCGTAGATGTCGCCCGGCACCGAAGAGAGCCCGCCCAGCAGGATCGTGGTGGTGAACGGAATCGACACGAGGATGCCCACCGCGATCTCCACGGGGAAGGCGTATTCGGGCGTCGCGAGCCAGTGGATCGGTCCCGAGGTGACGCCAAGGCGCTGCAGCGTCACGTTGACCATGCCGTAGTCGTCGTTGAAGGCCCAGCGCCACACCACGGCCGTCATCGTGAGCGAGACGGACCACGGCAGCATGATGATCGTGCGCGCGACGCCGCGCCCGTAGAAGTCCTGATTGAGCACGAGCGCGACCGGCACCGAGATCAGCACCGTGCCGGCCACCACGAAGAAGGTCCAGACGATGGTGTTCTTCAGCGCGGAGAGGAACACGGGGTCGCTCAGCACGTTATAGAAGTTCTGCAGGCCGCTGAAGTCGCGGATCTGCCCGAAGCGCGAAACATCGTGCAGCGAATAGAACACGATGTTGAAGATCGGATAACTGATGATGAAGAGCGCGAGCACCAGACTCGGCACGATCAGAAGCCAAGGCGCGCGGGGCGCGACGACGGCACGGTTGGAGCGGCTCATGCGGTTGGGTTCGCGGGTTTGGCCGGGAGCGCCGCCGGCCGCCTGACCGGCGGGCTGCGCTTGGCCCGGGTGTTTCATGGGACCGGAAGTCATGTCGTTGCCTGTCGTTACGGCCAGGCACCCGGCGGCTCGGGGCGCGCGTCATGCTGCGCGCCCCGAGCCGCTTTCAGGCAGGGCTTACTTGCCGAGCGACTTGTTCGCTTCGTCGGCAGCCTGGTTCAGCGCATCGGCAGGCTTGGCCTTGCCGAGGTAGATCGACTGCATGCCGTTCGTCACGGCCTTGGCGGTGTCTTCCCAGCCCGTCACGGTCGGCGCGAACTTCGCGTGCGGCAGCAGCGCGACGAAGGCCTTCGTGTCCGGATCCTGGAAGGCCGGGTCGGTCGCTTCAGCCTTCGTGGTCGGCAGGAAGCCTTCCGTGCTCGTGAACTCCACGCGCGGCTCTTTCGTGAACAGGAAGTCGAGGAACTTCCAGGCTTCCTTCTTCACCTTCGAGTTCTTGAACATCATGATCGAGTCGGTCACCGCGTAGGTGGCCGGCGTCGTGCCCACCGGGATCGGGTCGATGCCGTACTTGATGTTCGGGGCTTCCTTCTTCAGCTGCTTCGCGAGGAACGGCGCCGAGATCATCATCGCCACGCGGCCCTGCTTGAAGAGGTTCTGCACGTCCTCGCGGCTGTAGCCCGTCACGCCCGGCTCCGTGAGGCCTTCGTCGATCATCGTCTTGTACAGCGTGGCCGCCTTGATGCCCGCCGGCGAGTTGAACGCCGCCTTGCCGTCCTTGCCCACCACTTCGCCGCCGTTGGTCCACAGCGCGTAGTAGAAGTACACGTCGGTTTCGATTTCCTTGCCTTGCAGACCGAAGCCGGCAATGCCCTTGGCCTTCAGTTTCTTCGAGGCGTCGATCACGTCGTTCCAGGTCTTCGGACCGTTCGGATAGCCAACCGATGCGAGCATGTCCTTGTTGTAGTACAGCGCGCGAGCCGAAGCGGCGATCGGCAGGCCGTAGATCTTGCCGTTGATTTCACCCGGGGCGAGGAACGGGCCGATGAAGCGGGCCTTGAAGCTCGGGTCCATGTAGCCGTCGAGCGGCTCGGCAATGTCGTCCTTCACGAAGTCGAGCAGCCAGCGCGTGCCGATGATCGCGAGGTCGGCGTTGGCGCCGCCGGAGATGTCCGTTTGCAGCTTCTGTTGCAGCGAGTCCCAGTTCACGTCTTCGATCTTGATCGTGGTGCCGGGGTTGGCGGCCTCGAACTCCTTGGCCATTTTTTCGAAGTACGGAGCGGTGGCGTCGCTGTAGTGCGCGACGGTCACGCGGACCGTATCGGCATGCGCCGCGACTGCCAGGCCCGCGAATGCGAGCGCGGCGGCGAGCTTGCCGAGCGTGGTGGTTGCACGTTGCTGAAACGACATGCTGTCTCTCCTTGTGGTTGTTCCTGGCTGGTTCAGGTTCTTGCTGCCGCCGCCGCAGTTGTTGCAGTGGTCGCTGCACGGCTACCGGGTTGCGTTGTTTGAAAAAATCCTACAGGATGAAAAAAGCGTTGTCACCTGGGAAACGCGATATTGTTTTTCCCTTCGCATCTTGCCTAACATGCTGTAAAACCGGGAAAATTCATGCGCTGCAATAGTTTGCGCCGTGCGTGTTAACCCGAATGTAACCCGAATGTCGCTGCGTTTCACGCGGCGAGTCTGTTGGAAATTTACAGGTTCGACGGCATGGCTGGCGGACCTGGTGGGTGGATTCTTTCGGAGAGCCGACGATGAGCCGGGTGGTGCTGGTGACGGGCGCGAGCGGCGGCATAGGCCGCGCGCTGTGCAAACGCTTTCTCGACGCGGGCGATACGGTGCTCGCGCTCGATCGCAACGAGGCGGGCGTCGCGGCGCTCGTAACCGAATTCGGCGCGAGCCGGCTGGAGCCGCTCGTGGCCGACGTGAGCGATGACGGTTCCGTGACAGGCGCCATTGCGGCGGGCGTGGCCGCGCGCGGTTCGGTGGACGTGGTCGTGGCGAACGCGGGCGGCGCGCTCGGCACGACGCTCGCGCATACCGACGCCGCGAAGTGGCGGCGCGATGTCGACCTGAACCTGAACGGCACGTACTACACGATCGAGGCGGTGCGCCAGTCCATGATCGAGCGGCGGCGCGGGGCGATCGTGATGATCGGCTCGGTGAACGGGCTCAGCGCGCTCGGGCATCCGGCCTACAGCGCGGCGAAGGCCGGGCTCGTGAGCTACACGAAAGCCCTTGCGATCGAGCTGGGCCAGTACGGGATCCGCGCGAACCTCGTTTGCCCGGGCACGGTCAAGACGCCCGCGTGGCAAAAGCGCGTCGACCAGCATCCGCAGATCTTCGAAGAACTGAAGAAATGGTATCCGCTAGGCGACGTGGCCGAGCCGGAGGATATTGCCGACGCCGTGCAGTTTCTCGCCTCGCCGCAGGCGCGCGTGATCACGGGCGTCGCGCTGCCCGTGGACGCGGGTCTCATGGCCGGCAACCGGATGATGGCCAACGAGCTGACGCTCGATCCGCTCTGAAGCCGGATTCCGAACCGGCACACACGCACAAACAAACGCCAATACGCGCACGAGAGCGCAACCAGCGAACGAGGACAGCATGGCAGCAGTACAACTGAACGGCATCTACAAGCGCTACGGCGACACCCAGGTCGTGCACGGCGTCGACCTCGACATCGAGGACGGCGAGTTCGTCGTGCTGGTCGGCCCGTCGGGCTGCGGCAAGACCACGCTCATGCGCATGATCGCCGGTCTCGAAGACATCAGCGGGGGGGAGCTCACCATCGGCGGCGCGCGCGCGAACCATCTGCCGCCGCAGCAGCGCAACGTGTCGATGGTGTTCCAGAGCTACGCGCTCTATCCGCATCTTTCGGTGTACGACAATATCGCGTTCGGCCCGCGCATTCGCAAGGAGCGCGAAGAAGGCTTCAAGCCGCGCATCGAGGCGGCGGCGAAGATGCTCAACCTCTCGAACTACCTGGAGCGCCTGCCGCGCGCGCTCTCGGGCGGCCAGCGCCAGCGCGTGGCGATGGGGCGTGCGGTGGTGCGCGAGCCCTCGCTTTTCCTCTTCGACGAACCGCTTTCGAATCTCGACGCCAAGCTGCGCGTGCAGATGCGCACCGAAATCAAGGCGCTGCACCAGCGGCTGCGCAATACGGTGGTGTACGTGACGCACGACCAGATCGAGGCGATGACGATGGCCGACCGGATCGTCGTGATGAACTCGGGCCGCATCGAGCAGATCGGCCGGCCGCTCGATCTCTACGACAAGCCCGCGAACCTGTTCGTGGCGGGCTTCCTCGGCTCGCCTTCGATGAACTTCGCGACGGGCAAGGTGATGAGCGACGCACGCGGCACGGCGCTCGTGCTGGACGACGGCGTGCGCATTGCGATACCCGAGGGCAAGGCGGAAGCGGGCGCGAACGTCACGCTCGGCATTCGCCCCGAGCATATCGAGGCGGGCGGCGACGTGCCGTTCAACGTCGAGGTGATCGAGCCGACTGGCGCCGAGACCCACCTGTACGGGAAAATAGGCGGTTCCACCTGGTGCGTCACCACGCGCGCCCGGCCGCAGGTCGAGCCGGGGCGGCGCATGACACTCGGTTTGCCTCTCGCGCACCTGCATCTGTTCGATACCGAAAGCGGCAAGCGGCTCGACTGAGACTGAACTGAATACGACACTGAGCGTCGGGCGCATCGGTCAATCCATGGGATATTGAGCTTGCCGGTCTCCAACCTGATTCATCACATCCGCAACGTGGCCGAGTCGCTGCGACCCGCGGAGCGCAAAGTCGCCGAGATGGTGCTTGCCGACATCGACTTTGCGATGCGCGCGAGCATTACCGAACTCGCGCAGCGGGCCGAGGTTTCGGAGCCCTCGGTTACGCGTTTTTGCCGCGCGGTGGGCGCGCACGGCCTGCGCGACTTCAAGATGCGGCTCGCGCAGAGCGCGGCGGGCGGCCTGCCGTATGCGGCGGCGTCGGCCGAGGTGGCAAGCGGCGACGCCGTTGGCACGCTGCTCGACAAGGTGACCGAATCGGTCGTGCAGGGCATGACGCTCGCGCGCGCTTCGCTCGACCCCGCGGTGTTCGAAGCGGCAATGGCGGCCTTGGGCAGTGCGCGGCGCGTCTATTTTTTCGGCGTGGGCG
This sequence comes from Paraburkholderia acidipaludis NBRC 101816, assembly GCF_000684975.1. GTDB lineage: Bacteria > Pseudomonadota > Gammaproteobacteria > Burkholderiales > Burkholderiaceae > Paraburkholderia > Paraburkholderia acidipaludis. Next base: position 18,294 of record NZ_BAXZ01000009.1, read on the forward strand.
CGGGTTCGGGGCTCGTGGCGCAGGATGCCGCGCTGCGCCTGCTGCAGCTCGACATTGCCGCGAGCGCGTTCACGGACGCGCATCTGCAACGGCTCTACGCGGGTCTGCTTGAGCCCGGCGACGTGGCGTTCGCGATCTCGCAGTCGGGCCGCAGCGTGGAGGTGAACGAGAGCATCCAGATCGCGAAGGAGCGCGGCGCGACCACCATCGCGCTTACGAATGCGGGCTCGCGGCTGGCCTGGATCGTGGACATTCCGCTGCTGCTGCGCGTGCCGCCGGCCACCGAGCCGCAGGCGCCGGGCGTCGCGCGCCTCGCGCATCTGGCGGTGATCGACGCGCTCGCGATAGGCGTGGCGCTCGGACTCAAGCCGAAGACGCTGGAGAAGATGCGCGACGCGCAGGCACGCAGCGACGGCGAAACGCCCGAAGTGGCGAGCGACGATACCTGACGGGGTAACTGAGGCGGCTCAGGCTGCCGCGCGCGGTACGAGCCGCACCGGCATGGTGTCCGGCACCATCGTGAACTGCTGGACCTCGGTGATTTTCTCAGGGTCGATCATCAGTTCTACCTGGAATTCCTTCATCAACATCGAAAGCGCGAGGCGCATCTCCACGGTCGCGAGATGCCGCCCGGGGCATACGCGCGGTCCCGCGCCGAACTGCAGATAGGCGCGCACGTCGTGCGCGCCGCGCGGCTCGCCTTCTTGCCCCTCGTACTCCTGATGCTCCTGGCGGCGCAGCCAGCGATAGGGATCGTAGCGTTGCGGGTCGGCGAAATTTTTTTCGTCGAGCATGGCGGGGCGCGATAGGAAGAACATGCGTGTGCCCTTCGGCAGCGCCACGCCGCCCACCACCACGTCCTCCAGCGGCTCGAACGAATGGATCGAGGCCACGGGGCGCAGGCGTGTCGCTTCGATGCAGACGGCCTCGAAGAGGTCGAGGTCTTTCAGCGTCGCGTAATCGGGGCACACGGGGGCTTCGCCCAGCACGCGGCGGGCTTCGTCGCCAAGGGTTGCCTGCAGCGCCGGATCGGCGGCGAGATAGGGCATGGTCCACGCGATCGAGTGGGCCGTGGTGTCCTCGCCGGCCAGCAGCAGCGTGATCACGTTCGCCGCGATGTGCGCGTCGGTGATCGTCGAGCCGGGCTCCTGCTGCTGCACGAGCATCGCTTCGAGCAGGTTGCGCGGCGTTTCCGGGGGATCGTCGCGCATGCGCTCGCGCGCGCGCGCCATCGTGGCGCGCACGTAGCGGTGCACCTCGGCCAGCGACGCTTCGAGCCTGCGGTCGCGCGGCAGCTTCACATAGCGCCACCAGGGGAACAGCGCGTTGGTGCGCGACATCACGCCCGGCAGGATCTGCGCCAGATGCTCCTGGATCACGCCCTGATCGCGTTCGAGCGTGCGCGGGTCGTCGCCGAAGGCCAGCGCGCTCGTGACGTCGACGGTATAGCGCTTCAGGTCCTCCACCATTTCCACGGTCTCGCCGCGTTGCGACGCGCGCAGCCAGCGTGCGCGCAGACGGGCGGCGATGTCGGCGAGCGTCGGGTAGAAGGCTTTGACGTTCGGGACCGAGAGCGCCTGCATTACGAGGCGCCGCTGCGGTTCCCAGGTGGCGCCTTCGGCGGAGAAGAGGCCGTTGAAGCCCATTTCGCTGAACACCGCTTCGATGGGCTGATAGCGGCGATAGCGGTGCGGCCGCTCGCGCATGATGCCCTGGATCAGTTCGGTATCGGTCCAGATCGTGATGGGCACGCCCGCGACTTCGAAGCGATACGGCGCACCCAGTTCTTCGGCCCAGTCTTCGAGGATCCGGTGCAGCCGCGGCGGCGCGAGCTGCAGCAGGTTGCCGATGAGCGGCAGGCCGCGCGGACAGGGCAGGTCGGCGATGGTCCGCGGCGTCGTGCGGGGTCCGGCGGATGCCGTGCTCATGGATGGGGTCCTCGGGCTTGGGCCGTGTCGGGTCACACGAATCGAGGGCGATTATAGCGGCGTGGCGGCCGCGCCCTCCATATACCCGAAACGCCGCGAGAGCCGTTGCGCGGCGGCCAGCAGCTCCTGCGCGGGCGGGCATTCGCTGGCCGTTTCCATGATGCCCGAGGGGCCCATCAGCGCGAGCACGAGGCACACGTTGCCCGTGTGATCGAAGACCGGCGCGGCCACGGTGCTGATGCCGGGCACGGGCTTGTCGAGCGCCGTGTCGATGCCCGTGGCGCGGATCGCCGCGAGCCGCTCGCGGTACGCTGGCGTTTCACCGTCGCCCTCGCGCGCACCGGCAAGCCGCAGCGCGTCCTGCGCGAGCAGTTCGGCGCGCACTTCGTCGTCGAGCCAGGCAGCCAGCACGCGGCCGATCGCCGTGTGCACGATCGACATGACCGTGCCGGGCCGCAGGCTCACGTGCAGCGGCCACGCCGATTCTTCGAGCCGCACGACCGTCGGGCCGAGCGGCCCCGGCACGGCCAGCGCGACGCTCATGCCGGTGGCGGCGGCGAGGCCCACGAGCTCGGCGTCGGCTTCGCGCACGGGCGAGAGGCGCGCGAGGCCGATGAGACCGAGTTCGAGGCCAAGCGGGCCCGCTTCGTAACGGCCCGCCGCGTCGCGGGCAAGAAGGCCGATCTTCTGCAGGCTCACCAGATGCGGAAACGCCTTGGCGGGGACCATGCCCGCTGCGGCCGCGAGGTCGCGCAGCGCGAGCGGCGTGCCCGCCGCGACGAGCGCCGCGAGCAGCTCGCCCGTCACGTCGAGCGACTGGATGCCGCGTTGCGGCTTGTCCGCGGGCGCTTCCTGCGCGGCTTGCTGGCTTACTCGGGGCATGGCTGTGTCGATGGAAAAGCGGCCGCGCCGATCTCGCCGGCGGCTTCGCGCAGCGCGCGCACGACTGCACCGTTAGCACGGACGTCGAGCGCGCCGCTTGCGCCGATAGCCGTAAGCGTGAGCGCCAGCTCTCCATTGCGGCCGCGCACGGGCACGCAGACGCTGCTCACACCGGGGCTGGGCGCGTCGACGCCGTAGTCGAAGCCGCGCGCGCGGATGGCCTCGAACATGGCGGTGAGGGCGGCGTCCGGCGCATCCGGATGGGCCGTGGCCGGTGCGGCGGTGGCGTTGGCCGTGCCGCGCCACACCGGCTGCGCGCTCTGGCCGGCCCACATCGCCCGCAGGGCATCGGGCGCGAGGAACGCGCAGAACACGCGGCCCGTGGACGTGGCCGGCAGCGACATCACAGTGCCCACGTGCAGGTTCACGTGCAGCGGCAGGCTGGCATGCTCGTAGCGCACGATCGTCGGTCCCTGCGGCCCGGCGATGCACAGCGCGACGCTGCAGCCGAGCGTTTGCGCCAGCGCCGAGGCCTGCGGCACCGCCTCGCGCAGCGCGCGCTGCTGACCGAGATGCAGCAGGCCGAGGCGCAGCGCGAGCGGCCCCGGCTCGTAGCGGCCGGAGAGCGAGTCGCGCTTGATGAGCCCAAGGCGCGTGAGGCTCACGAGATACGCGTGCGCCTGGCTCGACGGCAACTCGCCGCTCGCCGCGAGGTCGCCGGGCGCGAGCGGCGCGCGCGCGTCGGCGAGCGCGCGCAGCAGGCGGCCGGCCACCTCCACGCTCTGGATGCCGCGCTGGGTGCGCGCGGCGGCCCGAGCGCCAGTGTCGCCGGGGGGCTCGGTCAGGCTCGCGCGCTCGTTGCGACGTCGGTTCACAGCGGTTCTCGGATTCAAAAAGGGCACATGGTAACTGAACAACCTGCGCGGACGGCCCGCCACGCTAGTTTCGCCGTCTCATTAAACAATAGCGAGTGTATTCGCTATTGACAAACAAAAACAGGAGGGCCTAATATGGCCTCACCCCGGCAGAACAACCGTTCATTCAATCCAACACGGGGCGAGACACACACCGGCCGGCACGCTGCCAGTGGCATTTGCCACTTCCGCGTCCCGGCACGATCGGCCCCGCGCCCTCGCCCCGCGTCCCCTCACGTCCCACGATACGGAGACTCACGATGGCAAAGGCGTTCGCATCCCAGGCCGACCTCGAAGAGAAAAAGGTCACGTTCACGCAGCTTTCCGAAAACGCGTACGCGTACACCACGGAAGGCGATCCGAATTCGGGCGTCATCATCGGCGACGACGGCGTGCTGATCGTCGACACCACCGCGACGCCGGCCATGGCGCAGGACCTCATCGCGAAGATCCGCAGCGTCACCGACAAGCCCATCAAATACGTCGTGCTCTCGCACTACCACGCGGTGCGCGTGCTGGGCGCTTCGGCGTACTTCAAGGAGGGCGCGCAGCAGATCGTCGCGAGCCGCGGCACGTACGAGATGATCGTCGAGCGCGGCGAGGCCGACATGAAGTCGGAAATCGAGCGCTTCCCGCGCCTCTTCGCCGGCGTGGAAACCGTGCCGGGCCTCACGTGGCCCACGCTCGTGTTCGAGAAGGAAATCACGCTGTTCCTCGGCAAGCTCGAAGTGAAAATCGCGCACCTGGGCTCGGGCCATACGAAGGGCGATACGGTGGTGTGGCTGCCCTCGCAGAAGGTGCTGTTCTCGGGCGACCTCGTGGAATACGACGCGGCGTGCTATTGCGGCGACGCGCAGCTGGCCGACTGGCCCGCCACGCTCGAAGCGCTGCGCGCGCTCAAGCCCGAAAAGCTCGTGCCGGGCCGCGGCCCCGCGCTCCTCACGCCGGCGGAAGTGGACAAGGGCCTCGACTATACGAAGGACTTCGTGACGACGCTGCTCGCCCAGGGCCGCAAGGCCGTGGAACGCAAGCTCGACCTCAAGCAGTCCATGGCGCTCACGCGCGAGGCGATGGACCCGAAGTTCGGCCATGTCTTCATCTACGAGCACTGCCTGCCCTTCGACGTTTCGCGCGCCTATGACGAGGCGAGCGGCATCACGCATCCGCGCATCTGGACCGCGCAGCGCGACAAGGAGATGTGGGACGCGCTGCAGGATTGAGGCACGGCCACATGGCAGGAGATATAACGATGATCGATTATCAGGCGCTGACGTTCGAGTACGAGCGCTGCGACGAACAGGGTGCGGGTGCCGAGGGCGCCGATAAGCGCCTGCATCCCGTAGCGGTGGTGGGCGCCGGGCCCGTGGGGCTCGCAACCGCCATCGACCTCGCGCAGCAGGGCGTGTCCGTCGTGCTGGTGGACGACGACTGCACGCTCTCCACCGGCTCGCGCGCCATCTGCTTCTCGAAGCGCTCGCTCGACATCTTCGACCGGCTCGGCTGCGGCGAGCGCATGGTCGAAAAGGGCGTGAGCTGGAACGTGGGCAAGGTGTTCCGCAAGGACGAGCTGGTCTACACCTTCAACCTGCTGCCCGAGAGCGGGCATCATCGTCCGGCTTTCGTCAATCTTCAGCAGTACTACGTGGAAGGCTTTCTGCTGGAGCGCGCCCGCGAGCTGCCGAATCTCGAGATCCGCTGGAAGAGCAAGGTGACGGGGCTCGCGCAGCGCGGCACGCCGGGCACGGAGGGCGCGCATGCGGCGCTGACCGTCGAGACGCCCGACGGCCCCTACGAGCTGCTGGCGCGCTACGTGGTGGCTTCGGACGGCTCGCGCAGCCCGCTGCGCAAGTTGCTGGGCCTCGATAGCCACGGCCGCACGTTCAAGGATCGCTTCCTGATCGCCGACGTGAAGATGGAGGCCGATTTCCCGACCGAACGCTGGTTCTGGTTCGATCCGCCGTTTCACCCGAACCAGTCGGTGCTGCTGCATCGTCAGCCCGACAACGTCTGGCGCATCGACTTCCAGCTCGGCTGGGACGCCGATCCCGTGCTGGAGAAGACGCCCGAGCGCGTGATTCCGCGCGTGCGCGCGCTGCTGGGGCCGGACGTGAAGTTCGAGCTGGAGTGGGTGAGCATCTATACGTTTTCGTGTTTGCGCATGGACCGTTTCCGGCACGGCAACGTGCTGTTCGCGGGAGACTCGGCCCACCTCGTTTCGCCGTTCGGCGCGCGCGGCGCGAACAGCGGCTTCCAGGACGCGGAGAATCTGGCATGGAAGCTTGCGGCGGTGCTGGAAGCCCGCGCGCCCGATGCGCTGCTCGACACCTATGCCAGCGAACGCGAGTACGCGGCCGACGAGAACATCCGCAACTCCACGCGCTCGACCGACTTCATCACGCCGAAGAGTGCGGTGAGCCGCGTGTTCCGCGACGCCGTGCTGACACTCGCGCGCGAACATGCGTTCGCACGCCAGCTCGTGAACAGCGGGCGGCTTTCGGTGCCCGCGGTGCTGAGCGAGTCGTCGCTCAACACGGCCGACGAAGACGCATTCGTCGGACGCATGGTGCCGGGCGCATCCTGCGCCGATGCGCCGGTCATAGACGTGCAAGGCCGCGAAGCCTGGCTGCTCGCGCAACTCGGCGACTGCTTCACGGGACTCGTTTTTTGTGCGGCGGGCGCGGTTCTGGATGCGCAAACGATTGCGTCGCTCGAATCGCTCGCGAATGGGCCTGTTCCCGCAAAAATCGTGGCGGTGGTGCAAGGCGAGGGCGCCGTGCCTTCGGGACTGCCAGGCTCCGCAACGATCCTGCGTGACGGCGAGGGGCTCGCGGCACAACGCTACGATGCCGAGGCGGGGGCGTTCTATCTGATTCGTCCAGACCAGCACGTATGCGCGCGCTGGCGGCGTGTCGACACGGATCGTCTTGCGCACGCCCTCAAGCGGGCGCTGTGCGTGCAAGGCACGGCATGACGGCCGGCCGCCGCGCGAGCGGGCGGCCAGTGCAACGACAACAGGCAGGAGACAAGCATGCTCAACACCCAACCGAACTTCACGCGTCCCGACGACTTCTACGAAGCGCTGATCGACATGCATCGCGATCTGGACGAAGCGCAGAGCCAATCCGCCAACGCGCAGCTCATTCTCCTGCTGGCCAATCACGTGGGCGAGCACGAGGCGCTCATGGAAGCGATCCGCTATGCGCGCGGCGGCGTGGTCGCCCCTTCGTCGAATGGCGCGGACGGCAAGCTGGCTGCTTGATCCATGCTTGATCCGCGCTTGATGTGTGATTGATACGCACGGCCAGCGAGGGCGGGTCATGCAGCCTCCTTTTCGTCCTACCTTTCCTCCTCGCGCTTTCGCGTGACTTTCGCGGTGCTTACCGTATCGCCACCCATGCGTAATGATTAAAGAGCACGGGGGCAACGCCGTTAACGCGTCATATAGCAATCACGAATAGCCGCACCGCAACGGGTCGGCGGCGTGCTGCACATATGCCACACCGGGGGAAAGGCTTTGAATCGCAATCAGACATGGTCGCGCACGGCGTCGCCGGGCGAGATCATCTACTCCGAAGGCTATTCGGGGGAACGCGTCATCTATGTGATCGCCGACGGAAAAATCGAAATCTCGACACGCTGTGACGAGAAGAAGGTCGTGGTGGCGACACTCGGGCGGGGCGAATTTTTTGGCGAGACCGCCTTGCTCGGCGCGGAGCCGCGCAGCAACACGGCGAAAGCGCTGACGTTCTGCCAGTTGACGGTCGTGCCGGTCGGCATTGTGGAAGAGGAGCTGGAGCGCGTTTCGCCGCTGCTGCGGCATATTTCGCGCACCCTGATCCGGCGCGTGAAGGCCAAGGACGATCTGCTCGCGACCTATACGCACGCCGACTTTCTTCCCGGCGTATTGTCTTATGCTCACGTGCTCGCGCTGATGGCCGGCGCCGAAACGCGCGAGGAGCGCGGCGCCTGGGGCCGGCAGGGTGCCGCGGGCGAAGTCTCCGTCTCGCTGGCCGACGTGGTCCAGAAGTGCCGCGCCGTGGCGGGGCATTCGCGTCCGCACGTGATGGCCATGCTCAAGCGCATGGAGAAGCTCAACCTGATCGCGATCGAGGCGGCGCAGGGCGCCGGCTATACCGGCTCGGCTCCGGTGGAGTCCGCCGTCGCCGAAGGGCCGCTCGGCCGCCAGGTCGTCAGCTTCGATCCGGCGCGGATCGTCGATCGCGCGGCCCAGGTGGCCGACCGCGATCTGGACGTCTCCATCAACAGCGAACTCGAACTGATCGAGCTGGCCGACCTCGAGGCGTTGATCGGCGTGGAGCGCAAGATCATCCTCAACAAACTCTCGCACGGCGAGATCGCCGACGAAGTGTTCGCGTTCCGCAAGTCGAAGGTGCTCAACTACGTCGAAGAGAAGGGCGTGGCGTACTTCACGAAGCGCACGGTTCGCGGCGCCGGCGCGCTCAACTCGCTCGACGACCTCGTGTTCGTGGACGAGCGCACGCTGTTCGAGGCCGTAAGCGGCATGGACACCTACGACCTCGCGAAGCTGCTGGCCTGCGTGAACGACGCGTCGCTTTCGTCGCGTCTCGTCTCCGTGATGGGCGAGGTGCGCAAGAACGAGGTGTCGTGGCTCATGCGGCGCGAGATCAAGATCGACCCGGCGGAAGTGGCGGAAATCGAGCAACGCCTGATCGAGTCGGTACGCGCCCTCAAGCAGGTGCCCGCAGTCTGAATGAAGCCGGCAACGACATTCCGGTAGCGGAGAAAACATGGATTTGCTGACTTTATTCGGAGTCCTGCTGGGCGGGGCGGCCGTGGTGGTGGGCTATGCCCTCGAAGGCGGGCACGTGACGGCTCTCGTTCAGCCCGAAGCGCTCGTGATCGTGCTGGGCGGCACGCTGGGCGCGGTCATGATCCAGAACACGTGGGCGAAGTTCGTCGACGCGCTAAGGCATCTGCGCATGGCCTTCGTCAAGGCGCCGCAGGTCGATCAGGCGAGCCTTGCCGCTGTGCTCGAATGGGGCGACGAAGCCAAGCTCAACGGCATGCTGGCCTTCGAATCGATGAATCTGGACCACGTGCATCCGTTCGCGCGGCGCGGGCTGGAACTGCTGGCGAACGGCGTGACGACGGCCGTGCTCGAAGACGCGCTCAATCGCGAACTGGAAGCCTACGGGCGCGCTCGCATGGCGGCGGCGCGGCTCTGGCAGCAGGCGGGCGGCTATGCGCCCACTTTCGGCATTCTCGGCTCGGTGCTCGGCCTCATCCAGGTGACGGGCCACCTCGTCGAGCCTTCGAAGCTCGGGGAGGGCATTGCTGTCGCCTTCGTGGCGACGCTGTATGGGCTCGCGTTCGCGAATCTCGTGTTCCTGCCGGTGTTCGGCAAGCTGCGCGTGCATATCGAAAGCGAACTGCGTTTGCGCAAGCTCTACCTGGATGGTCTGCTCGCCATCTCGCGCAAGGAAACGCCCGCCACGATCGCGACGCGCCTCGCGGGCGACGTGCGGGACCACGCTTCGCGCTCGCCCGAACTCGCGCACTGATCTGGACGCATGCCGATGCCAACCGAAAGCCATCTTCCGTTCATGGCGCAGGATGCCCAGGAAGAAGAGGGCCACGATGCGCAGTCTTCGCGCTGGCTCATCTCTTACGCCGACCTCATCACGACGATGATGGTGCTGTTTCTCGCGCTCTACGTCATGGAGCTCGCGAAGAACAAGGAAATGGAGATCCGCTACCAGTCGCTGGCGGCGGCGTCTCAACCGGCGGCGGTTGCCGCGCCGCCGGCGGCCGGGCAAACGCTGCTTTCGTCGCTCGAGCCGCTGCGCGAACGCGGCGAGATCACGATCATGCGCGCCGCGCACGGCGTGGAGATTGGCATCAACGCGAAGATCCTGTTCGACGCGGGCGACGCGCGCCTCTTGCCCGTTGCGTTCGGCGTGCTGGACAAGGTGGCGGACGTGCTGCGCGAAGTGCCTTCGGGCAACGTGCTGGTCGAAGGCCATACGGACAGCACGCCGATCTCGAACGCGAAATACGCATCGAACTGGGAACTCTCGTCGGCACGGGCCGGCGCGGTGGTGCGCTATCTGGTGGAGCGCGGCGTCGCGCCCCGGCGGCTTGCCGCCATTGGCCGCGCCGACAACTTTCCGCTCGTCGCCGCCGACGATCCCGCGAGCCGCGCGCAGAATCGCCGCGTGACGATCTTCGTGGAGTACTGACGAACTAGCTCTTGTCCCCCTCGCGATGCATGGGTTGTGTTTCCTTCAGGCTCTTCGCGAGCCGCGAGGCCTCCACATAGCCCGGATTCGCGGGCCGCTTGAGATAGCGGCCCGCGCCGCGCCGCGCGCGCAGATCGCCTTCGGCCCACACCAGTTCGCCCTGCGCGACCGTATGCGTGGGCACGCCGCGCACCGTCATGCCTTCGAACACGTTGAAGTCGACGTTCTGGTGGTGAGTCTTCACTGAAATCGTGCGCGTGGCCTGCGGATCCCACACCACGACGTCGGCATCGGCGCCGGCGTCGATCACGCCCTTGCGCGGGTATAGATTGAAGATCTGTGCCGCGTTCGTGGAGGTAACGCGCACGAACTCGCTGGGCGTGAGGCGCCCCGTGTTGACGCCCTGATCCCACAGCACGGCCATGCGATCCTCCACGCCGCCGCAACCGTTCGGAATCCTCGTGAAATCGTCGCGGCCCATGGCCTTCTGCGAGGCGCAGAACACGCAATGGTCGGTGGCCGTGGTATGCAGCAGGCCGCCCTGCAGGCCGCGCCAGAGGGCGTCGCGATGCTCCTTCGTGCGAAACGGCGGGCTCATGACGTGCGCGGCGGCGCGCGTCCAGTCGGGATCGCGATAGACGGATTCGTCGATCACGAGATGCCCGGCCAGCACTTCGCCGAATACGCGCTGGCCCTCGCCGCGTGCGCGAGCGATGGCTTCGAGCGCGTCCTTTGCCGAAACGTGCACGATATACACGGGCACGCCCAATACCTGCGCGATGCGGATCGCACGGTTCGCCGCCTCGCCCTCCACCTCGGGCGGACGCGACAAAGGATGCGCCTCCGGCCCTGTGAAGCCGCGCGCGAGCAACTGTCGTTGCAGCTGGAAGACGAGTTCGCCGTTCTCGGCGTGGACGGTGGGCAGCGCGCCCAGTTCGAGCGAACGCGCGAAGCTGTTCACGAGAATTTCGTCGTCGGCCATGATGGCGTTCTTGTACGCCATGAAGTGCTTGAAGCTCGAAACGCCATGCTCGTGCACGAGCAGGCCCATGTCGCGATGCACGCTTTCGTCCCACCACGTCACGGCCACGTGAAAGCCATAGTCGGCCGCGGCCTTTTCTGCCCAGCCGCGCCATTCGCGGAACGCCTCCATGAGCGGCTGCTTCGGATTCGGAATCACGAAGTCGATGATCGACGTCGTGCCGCCCGCCAGGCCGGCCGCCGTGCCCGTGAAGAAGTCGTCGCTCGCGGTCGTGCCCATGAACGGCAGTTCCATGTGCGTGTGCGGATCGATGCCGCCGGGCATCACGTACTGGCCGCCCGCGTCGATCACGGTTGCGCCCGCGGGCGCCTCCAGCGCGGCGCCGACCGCCTGGATGGTGCCGCCCTCGCACAGGACGTCCGCGCGCCAGGATTTGTCGGCGTTGACGACGGTGCCGCCTCGAATCAGGATCGCCATGATGCAATGTCTCCTTCGGTTGATGCCGTAACGTATTCGCTTACGTGCTCATGCGCTTGCAATGCTGGGGCGGCGGCTCTTGCCGAGTTTCATCAGCACGCCGTACACAAGCGCCGCGATGGCGAGGCCGACGAACCACGCATAGGTGTAGAGCCCCTTGAACGCGTCCGGTACGGCCGGAAACGCCGCCGGAAACGCCACGTTCAGAAAACCCGGAAGGTTCGGCAGCACGCCCGCGAGGAGCGCGATGACGGCGGCGGGGTTCCAGCCGCTCGCATACGCGTATTCGCCGCTTTCTTCGAAGAGCTGTTCGGTATCGAGCCGGGTGCCGCGAATCAGGAAGTAGTCGACCATGAGAATCCCGGCCACGGGGCCGAGCAGCGCGGAATAGCCCACGAGCCACGTGAAGATATAACCCTGCGTGGTGGCGAGAATCTTCCACGGCATCATCACGATGGCGATGGTCGCCGTGATCAGGCCGCCTGCCTTGTACGAGATGCCCTTGGGCCAGAGGCTCGAAAAATCGTAGGCCGGGCCGACGAGGTTGGCCGCGAGATTGCAGCACATCGTATCGAGCGTGAGGATCACGAGCGCGATGCCCACGCCGATGCCTTCCATGCGGCTCGTGAGGTCGATAGGATCCCAGATGGCCTTGCCGTAGATGACCACGGTGGCGGAGGTCACTACCACCGAGATCACCGAAAGCAACGCCATCGGCACCGGCAGGCCTATTGCCTGGCCCACGAACTGGTCCTTTTGCGTCTTTGCGAAGCGCGTGAAGTCGGGAATGTTGAGCGCGAGCGTGGCCCAGAAGCCCACCATCGCCGTGAGGCTCGGCCAGAACGTGACCCAGAAGAGCCCCGCCTTCTTGCCGCCCGGCGCGAACTGCGAAGGTTGCGAGAGCATCGATCCCGCGCCGCCCGCCTTCGAACAGGCCCACCAGACGAGCGCGATGCACATCACCACCTTGATCGGCGCGGACCAGCTTTCGAGCCAGCGGATCGAGTCGGTGCCGTGCACGATGAAGTAGATCTGCAGCGCCCAGAACAGCAGAAAGCACGAGGCCTGGCCGATCGAGATGCCGAGGAACGGCAGCGCGTCGCCCACGAGCCCGTTGTGCGTAAGGATATTGGCGAGCGTATAGATCGCGCTGCCGCCCAGCCAGGTCTGGATGCCGTACCAGCCGCAGGCCACGATCGCGCGCAGCATGGCGGGCAGCTTCGCGCCCTGGGTGCCGAACGAGGAGCGCACGAGCACCGCATATGGAATGCCGTACTTCGCGCCCGCGTGGCCGATCAGCAGCATCGGCACGAGCACGATGGTGTTGCCCAGCAGCACCGTGAGCACGGCCTGCCACGGCGACATGCCCTGCTCCGTGAGGCCTGCCGCGAGCATGTACGAGGCAATGTTCATCACCATGCCCACCCAGAGCGCCGCGAAGTGGTACCAGCGCCATGTTCGCTGCGCGGTGCCGGTGGGCGCGAGGTCGTCGTTGTATAGCTCGCTTTCGCTGCGGCGCGCGCTCGCGTCGCCGGGTACGGCTGGCTGGCTCATGATGCGGGTTCTCCGTGGCTTGTCGTGTTGTGGGAAATCAGGCCGCCTTGGGATCGGCCACGCGCCCCGGGTTGTTCGGATGCGTGGTCCAGTTCGAGTAGCGGCCCGCGTCGACGCGCTCCATCGTGATGCACTGATCGACCGGGCACACATGCATGCATAAATTGCACCCGACGCAGTTCGCATCGACCACTTCGAAATGGCGCTGGCCGTTTTTCGTCGCGGTGATGGCCTGGTGCGAGGTGTCCTCGCAGGCAATATGGCACAGGCCGCACTGAATGCAGCGGTCCTGATCGATGCGCGCCTTGATGTCGTAATCGAGGTTCAGGTATTGCCAGTCGGTGACGTTGGGCACGGCGCGCCCGCGAATCGCGTCGAGGTTCGCATAGCCCTTGTCGTCCATCCAGTTCGAGAGGCCGTCGATCATGTCCTCGACGATACGGAATCCGTAATGCATCGCCGCGGTGCAGACCTGCACGCTGCCCGAGCCCAGCACGATGAACTCGGCGGCGTCGCGCCATTCGGAAATGCCGCCGATGCCCGAGATGGGCAGCCCCTGCGTTTGCGGGTCGCGCGCGATCTCGGCCACCATGTGCAGCGCGATAGGCTTCGCGGCCGGGCCGCAATAGCCGCCGTGCGTGCCTTTGCCGTCCACGGTGGGCAGCGGGGCCATCACGTCCAGATCCACGCCCACGATCGAGTTGATCGTATTGATGAGCGAGACGCCGTCCGCGCCGCCCTTGAGCGCCGCGCGGGCGCCGTGGCGAATGTCTGTCACGTTCGGCGTGAGCTTCACGAGGCAGGGCAGACGCGTGCCTTCCTTCACCCAGCGCGTGACCATCTCGATGTATTCGGGCACCTGGCCCACGGCCGCACCCATGCCGCGCTCGCTCATGCCGTGCGGGCAGCCGAAGTTGAGCTCCACGGCGTCCGCGCCCGTGTCTTCCACCTGCGGCAGGATCCATTTCCAGTCCTGCTCGGTGCACGGCACCATCAGCGAGACGATCAGTGCGCGGTCGGGCCACGCGCGTTTCACTTCGCGGATTTCGCGCAGGTTCACGTCGAGCGGCCGGTCGGTGATCAGTTCGATGTTGTTCAGGCCCGCCATGCGCTGGCCGCGCCAGGTGGTGGCGCCGTAGCGCGAGCTCACGTTGACCACGTGCGGGTCGAGCCCGAGCGTCTTCCAGACCACGCCGCCCCAGCCCGCCTCGAAGGCGCGGTTGACGTTGTAAGCCTTGTCGGTGGGCGGCGCGGAGGCGAGCCAGAACGGGTTCGGCGAATGGATGCCGGCAATCGTGCAGCGCAGATCGGCCATGTTGGGACTCCTTTCTTGATCGTTCGTGTTGATCGTTCGCTATGTGCGGCGACCGGATTCAGGCGGCCTTCGCGGCCTGTTCCGCGAGATAGCGGTCGATCGCGCGCGCGGCGAGCTTGCCGTCCTGCACGGCCTGCACCGTGAGGTCGGTGGCGCCGTGGCCCGCGCAGTCGCCGCCGGCCCACACGCCGGGGAGCGAGGTGGCGCCGTCTGCGTCGACCGCGATGCGCGTGCCGTCCGTCGTCAACCGCAAGGCGTCGAGCCCTTCGGGCAGCAGTTTCTGGCCGATGGCCTTCAGCACCATGTCGGCTTCCACGCGCACGATCTCACCGGTGCCCTTCAACGCGCCGTTCGCCGCGAGCAAAGTGCGCTCGAACTCCACGGCCTCGACATCAGCACTGCCAATAATGCGCAACGGTTTCGCCCACTCCATCAGCATCACGCCCTGCGAGCGCGCGAATTCCTGCTCGGCCCACGTCGCGCTCATCTGCGCGGTGCCGCGCCGGTAGGCGAGCGTCACCTGTTCCGCGCCGAGCTTGCGGCTCTGCACGGCGGCGTCGATCGCGGTGTTGCCGCCGCCGATCACGACCACCCGGCGCCCGACCGGCAGCCAGGCAAGGTCGCGCGTGGCCCGCAGGCGCGCGATGAAATCGACGGCATCGAGCACGCCCGGCAGCGCCTCGCCTTCGATCCCGAGGGCCTGCGTGCCGCCGAGGCCGATGCCGAGGAACACGGCGTCGTAGTGCTCGCGCAGTTGCGCAAACGTGATGTTGCGTCCCAGTTGCTGCGCCTGCCGCAATGAAATGCCGCCGACGGAGAGCAGCCATTGCACCTCGCGCTGCGCGTAGTCGTCCACAGTCTTGTACGCGGCTATGCCATATTCGTTGAGTCCGCCCGGTTTTTCCCGGGCGTCGAACACGGTCACGTCATGGCCAGCCAGCGCGAGCGTATGCGCGCAGGCGAGGCCGGCCGGACCCGCGCCGACCACGGCCACGCGCCGTCCCGTCTCGCTCGTGCGCTTGAAGAGCGGCGGCGCGCCTGCGGCTTCGCGCACCATCTGGAAGTCGGTGGCGTGACGCTGCAGCGCACCGATACTCACCGGTTCGCCATCCTGATGATTTCTCACGCAGGCGCCTTCGCAGAGAATCTCCGTGGGGCACACGCGTGCGCACATCCCGCCTAGCGGATTCGCGCTGAGTATGTCGCGCGCGGCGCCTTTGAGATTGCCGTTGCCGATCTTGCGGATGAAGCCGGGAATGTCGATGCCGGTGGGGCAGGCGGCGACGCAGGGCGCGTCGTAGCAGTAATGGCAGCGGTCGGCGGCGACGACGGCCGCGTCGACCGAAAGCGGCGGTGCGACGTCGGCGAAATTGCAGCCAAGCTGTTCGGCACTGAGGCGGCCTGCGGCGACATCGGCCGTGACGTTTTTCGTGGGCTGGGACATCCGGGTGCTCCTTTCGAGGCAAAACACGGGTCCGCCGGCTCGCGCGGGGCGCGAGCCGGTACGTGGGGAAACGGGGAGTGCGGCGCGGCGCTACGGCCGCTTTTATCTAGCGTTCAGGTTCAGCGCCTGGCCGGGCTCGCTCGCGCGTTCGAGCATTGCGTGCAGCAGCACGTTCGCGCCGGCCTCGATCCATTCGGGCGTCGCGTCCTCGATCTCGTTGTGGCTGATGCCGTCGATGCACGGCACGAACACCATCGAAGTGGGCGCAACGGTGGCCAGATAGCAGGCGTCGTGGCCCGCGCCCGAAACGATGTCGCGACTCGAATAGCCGAAGCGCTCGGCGGCGGCGCGCACGGACTTCACGCAGGCCTTGTCGAACGGCACCGGCGCGTAATAGAAAATCTGCTCGACCTGCGCTTCCAGCTTGCCTTGTTCGGCGATCTTCGCGATGCCCTCGCGCAGTTCGGCGTCCATCTGCGCGAGCACCTCGTCCAGCGGATGGCGGAAATCGACGGTGAAGAACACGCGTCCGGGAATCACGTTGCGCGAGTTCGGGTGCACCTGCATCATGCCGACCGTCGCGCACGCGAGCGGCGCGTGGCGCAGGCCGATCTCGTTGACGAGCTGCACGACGCGGGAAGCACCCAGCAGGGCGTCTTTGCGGCGCGGCATGGGCGTGGGGCCGGCATGCGCTTCCTGACCCGTCAGGACAACTTCATACCAGCGCTGGCCCTGCGCGTCGGTGACCACGCCAATGGTCTTTTTTTCCGCCTCGAGTATCGGCCCTTGCTCGATGTGCAGTTCGAACGCCGCGTGAATCTTGCGGCCGCCGCACGGCAGCTCGCCCGCGTAGCCAATGCGCTTCAGCTCTTCGCCGATGGTCTTGCCCTCCACGTCCTTGCGCGAGAGCCCGTAGTCGAGCGTGAACACGCCCGCGAACACGCCCGAGGCAACCATCGCCGGCGCGAAGCGCGAGCCTTCTTCGTTGGTCCAGATCACGGTTTCGACCGGATGCTCGGTCTCGATGCCGTGATCGTTCAGCGAGCGGATCACTTCCAGGCCGCCCAGCACGCCATAGATGCCGTCGAAGCGGCCGCCCGTGGGCTGCGAGTCGGCGTGTGAGCCCGTCATCACGGGCGGCAGGTCGTTGTTGCGGCCCGCGCGCCGCATGAAGACGTTGCCCATCTGGTCCACGCTCACCGTGCAGCCCGCTTCTTTGGCCCACTGCACGATGAGGTCGCGGCCCTGTTTGTCGAGATCCGTGAGCGCGAGGCGGCACACGCCGCCTTTGGCCGTCGCGCCGATCTTCGCCATCTCCATCAGGCTGTCCCACAGGCGCTGGCCATTCACGTGAATCGCGGTGGTCAGCGCGGCTTCGCTTACTGCGTTCATGCCGGTCCTCCTTTCGAGCAGATCGGGGTGTCGAGGTCTTGCGGACTTCCGCTCGCAAGACGCATTCGTGTTCAGAAAGCGTGCATCTCTGTCATTATCTGGGGCAAGTTGCGCAGCGGCGGTGCATGCGCGCAAGCGTCGTTCGAACCCGCGCATCCCGCACTCGCGAATCCTGTCCGATTGGACAGGTTGTAGGCGATAAACCGCACGATTTCAATACGGTATTGCCAGCGAAAAGCGTGCCATCGATGCTGCACTGCGGGATTGGCAAACGCGCGGCAAGCCCAGGGCAAGCCCACCGCGAGCAGGCCGCGCGCGATGCGATTGCGCGCAGCGAAGCGGGCACTGTGACTACAATGAAACCGGCACGCCGCGACCGACGGGTCGCGATGCCTTGTTTTCCTTGACCGGAACGAATGCCATGCGCGACGACGACACGACCACGCCAGCCGCGAACCTCACGATGCGCGCCCCGCGAGCGGGTCGCGAAGCCGCTGATGCGGCGCACAAGCCGGCGCCCCGGCGCAAGGCAGCGATACGGGCTTCTAACGAATCGCATCTGCTGGCGTGCGCGGAAGCCGTGTTCGCCGAACGCGGCTTCGAAGGCGCGAGCACGGCGCTGATCGCCGAGCGCGCGGGCCTGCCGAAGGCGAATCTGCACTACTACTTTCCCACCAAGCTCGCGCTCTACTGGCGCGTGCTCGACGACGTGTTCGAGGAATGGAACGCGGCCGCCGACACCTTCGACGCGAGCGACGACCCGGTGCAGGCGATAGGCGGCTACGTGCGCGCGAAGATGGCGCTCTCGCGGCGCCGGCCGCTGGGTTCGAAGGTGTGGGCGAACGAGATCATCAGCGGCGCGGCGCACATGCAGGACATCTTGCTCGAACGCGTGAAGCCGTGGATGGAGACGCGCGTGACGCTCATCGAGCGGTGGGTGGAGGAAGGCTTGCTTGCCCCCGTGGACCCGAAAACGCTGCTCTTCATGATCTGGGCCACGACCCAGCATTACGCCGACTTCGAAGCGCAGATACGGGCGCTCGCGGGCAAGCGCGCGCTCTCGGCGGCGGGATTCGAGGCAAGCACCGAGGAAGTGGTGCGCATGATCCTGCGCGCGAGCGGAGCGCGCTCGCCGCAGGCGTAAAGGGGCAAGAGGGGCAAGGACTGCCCGCGCCGCGGCTCAAACCTGCATCGAAGGCACGTCTTTCATGCAGCGCAACGCGAACATCGACCGGCTATGCCGGATGCCCGCAATGCGATAGAGCTTCTCGCGCAGGAAGCGCTCGTAGCCGGCCGTGCCGTCCACGGCGACCTTGATCCAGTAGTCGTACTCGCCGGAGACCAGATAGGCCTCCAGCACCTCGGGCAGCGCCGCGAGCGCCTCGCCGAAGCGGGCGAGCGCGTCGTCCTCGTGGCGGTCCAGCGTCACTTCGAGGATCACGATGTCCGCGTAGCCCAGCTTCTTCTGGTTCACGAGCGCGACATAACCGTCGATATAGCCGTCGGCTTCGAGTTGCCGCGTGCGGTTCCAGCATGCCGTGGTCGACATGCCGGCCTGTTCGGCCAGTTCGGCGTTGGAAAGACGCGCGTTCTTCTGCAGCGCGCGCAGGATCTTGTGGTCCTGGCTGTCGAGCGTGCGGGCGGGGCGTTCGCGTGCGGTCATCGTCGGAAAAGAATCGTGTTCAGGAAAATACCATTTTAGCGGAACAAGATTTCGACTATTTGGCTAATCGGCCTCAAAACAGGAAGCCTTTACAGCGTTCTGGCCGGTATATTTTCCGACGTGCCTTCATGCCTGGCACGGCCCGCCTGGTCACCTCGCCGGCGCGGGGTGCGCCGCCGCTGCCACGAGCCGCGGCGGACCGTCAGGCCGAAACGGTGATCCAACCCGCCGGCCGCCGGGCGTTTCGCGCGAACCCTGCGTCAGGAGGAGCGCCCGAAGGGCCTGAAGGCATGCACACGCCGCTTCAATCGCACCACCGCGCTTCCCGTAGAAGAACACACGATGTCGATCCAGCTGTACCTGTCTTTTCTTGCCGCCGCGCTCGTTCTCGTCTACACGCCCGGTCCCGTCAACGTGCTCACGATGAGCCAGGCCCTGCACGCCGGCTGGCGCGAGGCCTTGCCCTGCGTCTGGGGCGGAACGCTCGCCGTGCTGCTGCAACTCGGGTTCACCGCGCTGTGCCTCAATTCGCTGCTGCTCGTCAGTGAGCATTCGCTTACCGTGCTGCGCTGGCTCGGTGCGGCCTATCTCGTCTGGCTGGGGTGCAAACAATGGCGCGGCCGCGATCTGGCTGGCGCCGGCGCCCCCGCAGGAACGACCGGCGCGGGCCGCAGCGCGCTGTTCTGGCGCGGTTTCGCGACCTCGGGTTTGAACCCGAAAACCCTACTGTTCTTTCCCTCGTTTTTCCCGCAATTCATGAGCGCGGACGCCGGCTGGAGCGCCAATCGGCAGTACCTGTTGCTGGCGGCGACCTTCGCGTTCCTGTTCGCGGGCGGGGTGGCGTCGATGGCGTTGTTTTCGCACCGGCTGCGCCACGTCCTGCAGCGGCCGAGGCGCATGCGCGTCGCGAACCGCCTGATGGGCAGTCTGCTCGTGGGGATGGGGGCGATGATGGCCGGACTGCGCTGACGCGAAACGGCCCATGCGGGGCGAGGAGCGGCCGTTAGTGGGCGCTCGCTCCTCGTGAAGGGTTGGGGTACGCTCAGGGCGCCGCGGGCGCCGCGGGCGCCGTGGCGGCCGATTCTGCCGCGTTGGTGGCGCTCGCGGGCGTCGCCGCCGCCGGCGTGGTGTTGGCGGGGGTCTCTTGCGCGGCATCGGCTGTCGCCGGAACGCCTGCCGCAGCGAGCGTGGTGGTTCCGCTGGCAAGGAGGGGCGGC
Organism: Paraburkholderia acidipaludis NBRC 101816; assembly: GCF_000684975.1. Lineage (GTDB taxonomy): Bacteria > Pseudomonadota > Gammaproteobacteria > Burkholderiales > Burkholderiaceae > Paraburkholderia > Paraburkholderia acidipaludis. The sequence continues at coordinate 38,283 of NZ_BAXZ01000009.1, forward strand.
TCGGCAGCGGCCTGGGCTGGAGCGGTATCTCCCGTCATCGCGGCCGAGCTTGCCGCCGCAGCGGGAGCCGCGGCCGGCACCGCTGCGGCGCCCGAGGCCGGCGCCGGCGCAACCGGCACCGGGAGCGCCACGCCAGTCGCCGCGCCGGTGTGCACGACGCCGGTCTGCGCCGCCTGTGCGGCAGGCGGCGTGGGCGTCGCCGCGGGGGACGCGGCCGGATGCGCGGCCCCGATGTTCGCCGGCGCGGGCACAGGCGCGGGAGCCGTGGCCGTTACCGGCGTGGCGACGGGCGCGAGCGGCGTGATCTTGATGCCGTCGTTGCCCGGCACCGGCTCGCTGCGCACCGCGCTGGCCAGATAGCGCCCGACCATATCGAAGAACCGGTCGTAGAACGCACCCGACTGGATCGTCTCGCTCGAAATCTTGACCATCGAGTCGCTGTTCGAGCGGATCGGCAGCGAGACCGACCCGAGAATCGACAGACCCACGCTCGCCGAGGTGTCGCTCTTCTTCAACGCATAGCCGCTTTGCACGGCGTTCACGTAGACCATGCTCGCGTTCGTCGAATCGCCGGGTGTGCAGACCACATGCACCTCCACGACGATGTGGGAATCGGCGGCGGGCTGGAAGTCCTTGCTGGCGTCGACGGTGTCGTTATGCGGCATCGTTGTCATGTAGCCCTGGCTCAGCAGGGCGCGGCGCGCGCTTTCGCAGGCGTCGGTGCTCGAGTAGGCGAAGCTGCGCGAGAACTGGTTGGGCGCCGTGCTCAGCAGTTGATCCTCCTGGAATTTCGGCTGCGACGACGAGCACGCGCCGAGCGTGAGGACGGCCGCCGCACAGGCGGCAACCAGCGGGCTGAACAGGGTCGGGACGACGTTCGGAAAACGGGACATATTCGGAGCGGACATTGCGGCAATGCATCGGACGGCATGCATTGTAGTTCGGTTCCGGGTGGCGTGACCGAAGTGTTATTGGCTCGTTCGTACCCCGAAAGCTCGGTGAAGGCCGCGTGTGGTAAGCGCATGCGGCCACAAAGCAAAAACGGGCTGCGCCCAAGGGCGCAACCCGTTCGCAGTCCGGCACAGTTCGGCCAAAGTCCGGCGCTTCGATCGGGCGCGACCGCTCAGACCGCCATTTCCGGCGGCGCGCGGCGGAAGCCCCGCGTCATCCAGCCGAGGTAGGCGAGACCGACCACGAACCAGATGGCGCCGAGGATCAGCGCGGTCTTTTCGAGGCTGACGAGCAGCCAGATGTCGGTGACGGCGCCGATGAGCGGGAACACGAGGCCGCCGAGCAGGCCGAAGGCGCGCGTCTTCTCGCCGCCCGCGAAGTACTGGCGGATCACGCACAGGTTCACCGCCGTGAACGCGAGGAACGCGCCGAAGTTGATGAACGAGGTGGACGTGGCGACGTCGAGCTTCAGCGCGATCAGGCCGATCGCGCCGGCAATCGCGATGTTGATGGCGGGGGTGCGGAAACGCGGGTGGATGAAGCCGAAGATCGACTTCGGCAGCACTTCGTCGCGGCCCATGGCGTAGAGCAGACGGCCCACGCTGGCCTGTGCCGAGATGCCCGAGGCGAACTGCGCGAGGATCAGGCCCGCGAGGAAGATCGAGACGAAGATGTCACCGCCGACCTTGCGCGCGATTTCGAACGCGGCCGAATCCGGGTCCTTGAAGACGGCGCCCGGATGCGCGAGTTGCAGCGTGTAGGCGGCAATCACGAAGATCGCCCCGCCCACCAGCGCGATCAGCACGATCGCACGCGGAATGGTCTTCTTGGGTTCGATGGTTTCTTCGGTGAGCGTAGAAACCGCGTCGAAGCCGAGGTACGAATAAGCGGCGATCGCGGCGCCCGCCATCGTGGCCGAGAGCGGCACGTGCGCCTGGAAGAACGGCTGCGCGGAGACGAGGCCGCCGGGGCCGGCCGCCGCCGATACGTAGTGGCAGCACAGCACGACGAACATCGCGACGATGACGAGCTGCACGATCATCAGCACGATGTTGAAGCGGTTCGCGAGTTCGATGCCGAGAATGTTGAGCCCGCTCGTGAGCACGATGAACGCGACGATCCAGATCCAGGTGGGAATGCTCGGGAACGCGGCGCCCAGATAAGCCGCGCCGATCAGCCAGATCACCATCGGCAGGAAGAAGTAGTCGAGCAGCGTGGCCCAGCCGATCAGGAAGCCCAGATGCGCGCTGAACGTCTTGCGCGTGTACGTGTAGGCGGAGCCGGCCACCGGGAAGAGGCGGGCGAGCTTGCCGTAGCTGAGCGCCGTGAACACGATCGCGACGAGCGCGATCAGGTAGGCGAGCGCGGCCGTGTCCTGGGCTGCGCCGGCGAGCACGCCGTAGGTGCCGTAGACGATCAGCGGCGCCATGTAGGCGAGGCCGAACAGCAGCACGGAGGGCAGGCCGAGCGCGCGCTTGAGATGAGGTTCGTGGGCGCCTGGGGCGGTCGGCGGGGCTGAGGGCTTCATGTGCTTTGTCTCCTGATGGACTGCGCTGATGTTGATGTGCTGATGTCTTGCGCCGATGTGCTGCGGTCCTGCGTGCGTGCGCGGCACGCCGTGGCCGCACGCGCGAGGGCGGCGGACTACGGTAAGCCGTGCGGGAGGATCGGCGGCGCGCGTCGCGCGCCGCCGATCGATTCGGGGTAGCGTGGTTAGCGTGCGCGGATCTTCAGCGAGCGACGTCCTTGCGCGTCGTTCTCGTCCGCGAGATTCAGCGCAATGCGCGCATCGTGCAGATAGCTGTAGTGCTCGCGGCTTTGCGTGAGCAGCGCGCGGTCCGCCGTCACCGCGAGCACGGCGTCTTCGTTCTTCAGTTCCGCGAGCACGTCGCCGAACGGGCTCACGAGCGCCGATTCGCCGGGGAATGTGAGGTTGTCGTCGCCGTCGCCGATGCGGTTCACGAGCGCCGCGAATACCTGGTTCTCCATCGCACGCGTGACGATCGCGCGGCGATGCACGGGGCCGTACGGATCCATGTTGCCGTTGGTGACGATCAGCATCTCGGCGCCGAGGTGGCCGAGCGCGCGCGCGCCTTCGGGAAATTCGATGTCGTAGCAGATCAGCAGGCCAACGGTCATGCCCTTGAATTCGCAGACCTCGAAACGGTCGCCCGGCGTGAACACGCCGACGTCCGTGGCCCACAGATGCGTCTTGCGGTAGCGCAGCGCGAGCTCGCCGCGTTCGTCGACGAGGACCGTCGTGTTGTAGAAGCGGTCGCCTTCGCGCTCGGCGAGGCCCACGGCCACCGCCACTTTCGCGGCGCGCGCGGCGTCGCGCACAGCGCTGAGCGACGGGCCTTCGATGGCCTCGGCCACGTCGCACACGTTGTCGCGCGCGGGGAAGCCCGTGAGCGTGGCTTCGGGAAAGACGATGAGGTCGGTGCCTTCGCGGCGCTTGCCGATGGTCTCGATGACGCGGGCGAGGTTGGGTGCGACAACGCCGTCCTGGAGCGGGATCTGGGCGAGTTCGAGTTGCATCGGCTGTCTCCGGTATGGCTTGTTGTTGCGGGCCTGCGAGCGGCAAGCTGGCCGCCCGGGCGTTTGAGCGGCTATTATCACCACGTTATTTTTGTCCTGAAATTCCCCAACCGGGGTACCCTGATCGGAGGAGCCATGGAACACGACTGGCAGGACCGCGCGTTCCATCATCACATCGCGACCCTGATCGACGCCCTCGACAGCCCCGATTTCTGGACGCGCATGACGCGCGTGATCGAGCGCTACGTGGCCTTCGACAACTGGGTTTCGCTCGTCTTCATGCGAGAGCGGGCGCCCCTCGTCTGCGCCGAATCGCCGATGCCGGACGGCACCGTGGATCTGCTGTTTCGCGCCTATCTGGAGGGGATGTACCAGCTCGACCCGTTCTGGATCGCGGCGTGCGAAAGGGCGCGCGCGGGCCTCGTCACGCTCGCGGAGGTCGCGCCCGACAACTTCCGCATGACGGACTACTATCAGCGCTACTTCAAGAGCAACATCATCGGCGACGAAGTGCAGTTCAACCTGCCGCTCGACGCGCAGCGCACGCTGATCTTCTCGATCGGCGCAAAGCACCACTACACCGAGCGCGAGATTGCGCAGTTCGCGCTGTTTGCGCCATGGGTCGTGGCGCTCATGCGCCAGCGCGTGCCCTACGAGCATTTCGGGCAGGGCGGCTCCGAAGCCGTGCCGGACGAAGCGGCCGCGCTCGTGACGCCGGGCCGCGAACGCGACGACGCGCGCCGCTTCGAAGCCGTGGCGCAGCAAAGCGGCCGCGTGCCGCTCACGGCGCGTGAAATCGAAGTGGTGCGCTTGAGCCTGAGCGGCTTTTCCACGCGCGCAATTGCCGAGCGCCTCGCGATCTCGTTCGAAACCGTGCGTGCGCACAAGAAGCACACCTACGCGAAGCTCGGCGTCAGTTCGCAGTCCGAGTTGTTCGCGCTGTTCTACGAGACGGGTGTGAGCGAGGGCGCCTGGCGCCCCGGTTGAGCTTGTTTGGCGTGCTCAGAATTCGACGAGCGCGAAGTCTTCCTTGCCCACGTCGCAGAGCGGGCAGCGCCATTCGTCGGGCACGTCGGCCCAGCGCGTGCCGGGCGCGAGACCGTCGTCGGGGGCGCCGGCCGCTTCGTCGTACACCCAGCCGCAGATCACGCAGACCCATTGCTTGAAACCGTCGCCGGAACACGCCGCCGTTGCGGCGCTTGCTTGCGCTTGCGCGACGACGGGCGCGCCGGTACGCGGCGGCGTATCGAGCACCACGACGAGCGGCGCCGAGGTGCCTTCGCGCGCGGCTAGTTGCGTTTGCAACGTTTCGAGGAGCCTGGCGGCTTCGCCGGCGGTGAGGTCGATCCAGTAAGGATCGCCCGCGCCGTCGTTCAGGCGCTCGGGGGAGAACTGGATTTCGAGGGCGACGCCTTTCTTGTACATGCGTATCTAACAGAGAGCGGGAGAGCGGATGCCCGCGCCCCGGCCGGCTTCAAAGGAAGTAGCGGGCCGCGAGCGAGACCACGAGCCCGCTTGCGGCGATCAGCGCCAGCATCTGGAGCAGCGTGATCGACTTGTTCGAAGGGGCGGGCAGGTTGGCGGGGGCAGGATTGCGGGAAGTCGTGTTCATGTTGCGAGTGGTCGTGCAGTGAGCGGGTGTTTGCGTTTCGGGCGCGCCCGGAGCGACGCGCGGCGCGAGAGTGTCGCACGAATTCGCGTCTGCGGGGGCGCTTTGGCGCCGGCTGCGCCGCGCGGTCGCACGAGGCGGGCCCCTGCGCGACGTTTGGCGAGCCGTTGCACGAGACCCCTTGCACGGCGTCCCCATTATCGCCGCTAAACGGGGGGCCGATTCGTGCGCGGGGGGAGATGAATTATTTCCCGATGGTGAGGATGGTGGGCACGCTTAGGCGTGCAGCCATTTGCGTTCGACGTAGGAGAACAGCCAGCACACCGGCAGCGCGCACAGCATGCCGAGCGTGACCTCGGCGCAGCGGAACAGCGCGACGGTCCAGACCGGGCCGTGCGTGGGCACGAGCAGCACGACGGTGGTCGTGATGCCGGCGAGCCGCGCGGCCGTGCTGACTTTCAGGCACCAGCACACGACGATCACCACGGCCACCGCCGCGAGATAGACCGAGATGTTCTCCGTGCCGAGCGTGGCCGCCGCGAAGCCGCAGACCCCGCCGGCCAGCGCGCCGATGAACTGGTCGCGCGACTGGCTGAGCGTGTCCGCGTAGTCGTGCTGCGTGACGGCGATGGCGGTGATGGCGGCCCAGAAGGCCTGCTCGGTGTGCAGCGCGCGGCCGATGCTGTAGGCGAGTCCCGCGCCGCACACGGCGCGCAGCGCCATCAGCAGGCCCTGCGCCGCGCGGCTCTTGAGCGGCAGGCTCTTGAGCGCGCCTATGGCGGATTGCTGGAGCGATGTCAGGTAGGCGAAAAGGTTGTCTTGCGGATCGGGCATCTAGCTTGGCGGGTGGAAGTAGGGCCGCGGGGCGGGTTGGGGTGAGGGGAAGGATAGCAAGACTTGGTGGACGGCCTTGCGCGCAGGCTTCTGACTAAATGTGACGCACGACGTCGACAACAATCAGTTTGCTTTCAAAGCGCCGCAAGAGAACGAGACCTACACGACGGCGTTCAAGCTCGGCACGACGGTTCAGATCGTCAACTTCCAGACTCTCGTGTGGACTTGTCATGCGAGCCACTACTATCCGGCCTCGCAGTTCAACTCTGCGTTGACCGGTAAAGCCATTGATCTGGACTGCGAGTCAACAAAAGATGGCATCGTCCAGAGCAGGCTGCGTCGAACCTATTTGACCGAATACGGAGTTGGTCTGCCTCGCTCGACCGCGACCTCGGTGCTCAAACTGGAATGGACTTACAGCGCATTCGACAAGGATGGTCAGACGGCAAATCTGCCTGGCGGCCAGCCCCCCGTCGAAAAGCCGATTTGATAGAGAAGCATCCGGTTCAGCGTGGAGCTGCGCTAACGGTGCCGGCTGGTTGCGCCTCGCCAGAGGCTTCCTGGGCAACATCGGGCAGACAGTGCCCCCGCAGCTTCCGCGCCGCATGCCGCAAATCGCGCTCGATCGCGCGCCGCACGCCTTCGGCGTCGCGGCGCTTCAACCGCCGCATCAAACCGTCGTGAGCGTCGTTGAGCGTTGCTGAAAATGCCGCATCGTCGAACAGCAGGTTCGAGATCGGCCCCACCTGCAGCCACACGGTCTCGATCAGTTCGACCAGCAGCGGCGATCCGCTCGCACGGTACAGCACGAGATGGAACGCTTCGTTGGCGTCCAGATAGCGTGTCGGCACGCCCCGCGCGAGCGCCTCGGCCATCTGCGAGTAAAGCGCGTCCAGTTGCCCGATCTCTTCGGACGTAAGGCGCGGCGTGGCGAGGCGCGCCGCCTCGCCCTCCAGCATCACGCGCACGTTCAGCACGTCGTCGAACTGGGCGCGCGTGAGTTGCGGCACGAGCACGCCGCGATTGGGCAGATTCACGAGCGCCGATTCGGCGGCGAGCCGCACGAGCGCCGCGCGCACCGGCATCTCGCCCACACCTAGCTGCTCCGCTAGCGCGTGAATGCGCAAGCGCTCGCCAGGCACAAAGCGGCCAAGACTGAGCCAGCGGCGCAGCGTGGCGTAGGTTTCATCCTGCAGCGACTGATGCGCGCGGGTTTTCATCGCCGGGTTCCGCCTACGTCAGCTCTGCTAAACACGCATCGAACGCTTCGAGCAGCCGGTCGACGTCGGCTGCCGTCGTGTCGGGGCACACGAGCATCATGTTGTGGAACGGCGTGATCAGCACGCCGCGGTTCAGCAGGTACAGATGCACGATGTGCTCGAGTTCGTCGTCCATCGCGGCGCGCGCCCCGGTGCCGTTGCGCGGCGGCGTCTTGCAGAACTGGAACTCGGTGCGCGCGCCCACGCGCGTCACGCACCACGGCAGCCCGTGGCGCGCGATCGTATCGTTCAGGCCGTCCGCAAGCCGCTGCGCGAGGGCGAACATGTGTTCGTAGGCGACGTCCGTCATCACTTCCATGAGCGTTGCGCGCATGGCGCTCATCGAAAGCATGTTTGCCGTGAGCGTCGTGCCGATGCCGGAATGGCCCGGCGGGGCATCGAACTTCGCCTGCTGCGCGCGCGCCGCGAACTCAGCGGAAAAGCCGTACACGGCGCACGGCACGCCGCCGCCCACGGGCTTGCCGAGCACGAAGAGATCGGGCTCGATGCCGTGCTCGCGCGCGTAGCCGCGCGGGCCGCTGGAGATCGTATGCGTCTCGTCGATGGCGAGCAGCGTGCCGTGGCGGCGCATCAGCGCCTGGGCTTCGCGCCAGAAGCCGGGCTCGGGCAGCACCATGCCGACATTCGTCATCGCGGGCTCGGCCAGCACGCAGGCGACCTCGCCGTCGGCCAGCGCATGCGCTAACGCAACGAGGTCGTTGAACTCCACCACGCGCGTATAAGGCAGCAGATCGTGCACCTGGCCGAGCAGGCTCGCGCGCTGCGTCGGCACGCCGTCGACGAGATCGACGAACACGTCGTCCACCGTGCCGTGATAGCAGCCGTTGAACACCACGATCTGCTTGCGGCCCGTGGCGGCGCGCGCCCAGCGCAGCGCGAAGCGGTTCGCGTCGCTGGCGGTCATCGCGAACTGCCAGTACGGCAGGCCGAAACGCTCGGCCAGCGCCTCGGCTACCACGACGGCGTCCTCGCCCGGCAGCATCGTCGTGAAGCCGCGCTGCGCCTGCCCGGCAAGCGCGCGGGAGACGGCTTCGGGCGCATGGCCGAACATCGCGCCCGTGTCGCCGAGGCAGAAGTCGGCGTAACGGTGGTCGTCCGCGTCGGTAAAGGTGGCGCCGCGCGCGGCTTCGACGTAGAGCGAGAAGGGCGTGGACCAGTCGTTCATCCAGTGCAGCGGCACGCCGAACAGCAGGTGCTGCGCGGCGCGTGCGGAAAGCGCTTGCGACTTCGGACGGGCGGCGATGAACGTTTCGCGTTCGCGTGCGAGGACGCGCTGCGCGCGGTCCCAGTTCACGCCTTGACGGTCGGGCATGGAGCGTCTCCTGTATGTAGCGGTTCGCCTTCCTGGAGGCGAACCGCGAGATTTGATCAAATCATCGCACGGGAGACACGAAGATATAAATTTGATCAAATTTCAGGAAAACGGGGCGCGAGATGGTGGATCAGCTTCCCGTTGCCCTTGTTTCTTGCAGCGAGCGCACGCAAACGTCCACGCTCAGTTCGTTCAGGGCTTCGAGCGGCAACGTTTCGTCCGCCGCGCGCGTCAGCACGCGCAACACCTTCGGCTTGAGGCGCGCGAGCACCAGCCGGCGGCCGTCGCGCGCGAGTTCGGCGGCGTAGGTATGCAGGCCTTCGATCGTCGAGCCGTCGATATCGGCGGATTCCTCGAGGCTCATGATCGTGGTGCGCAGTTCCCCGCCTCCCGCCGCGCCCAGCATGCGCAGGCTGGTCAGCACGCGCTCCACGTTGGCGAAGAAGAGCGGCGCTTCGGGGCGCACGATCAGGATGCCGGGCACCGGCTGCGCGTCGCGGTGGATGCTCGTGTCGACGAAGTCGTGCGTGTCGCCCAGGCGCCCGAGTACGCTGACCTTGGGCTCCGAGAAGTTGCGCAGGGTCCAGAGCAGGCTCACGACGATGGAAAGCAGCAGCCCGTCCAGCACGCCGAGAATGAGCACCGCGAGGCACGCGCCGAACGCGAGATAGATGTCGCGGCGCCATTTGACATACGGCACGAACACGCGCGGGTCGATGGTGTGGCTCACTGCATGGATCACGATGGCCGCGAGCACGGGTTCGGGAATGAGCGCGATCTGCGGCAGCAGCAGCGCGACCATCAACGCGATGACGGCAGCGGCGCACCACGCGGCCACGCGCGTCTGTGCGCCGGCTGCCTCGTTGGCCGAGGTGGCCGAGTAGCCCGCTCCCACCGGCATGCCGCCGAACAGGCCGGAGACGAGATTGCTCGCGCCGAGCGCGGCGAGGTCGCGATTGGGCACGAACGGGTCGTCGTGCTGGAGCGCGAAGCCGCGAATCGAGCCATATGATTCGGCATAGACGATCAGCATCATGGCGACGGCCAGTTCGCCGGAGCGCAGCCATTGGTTGCGCACGAGATCGGGCAAGCCGAAGCCGATGCGGTCGAAGTCGATGCGGCCCACCTGCGCGATGCCGTAGTGCGGCAGATCGACGGCATAGCCCAGCGCGACCGCGAGCACGATGACGACGAGCGTGGCGGGCACGCGAGGCCAGCGGCGCAGCGCATAGAGGATGGCGAGCGCGACGAGGGCAAGCGCGCCGCCGTAGAGATTCCATTGCGGCGATGCCTTCAGGAAACCCAGGAAATAGCGCGGCGCGTCGGAGTGCGCGGGGCTCACATGCAGCGCGAGACCGACTTGCTTGAGGACGATGGTGATGGCGAGGCCGAACGTGAAGCCGCGCAGCACCGACTTAGCGATGAAGTCGGACATGTTGCCGAGCCGTGCGAGGCTGGCGGCGAGAAAGAACGCGCCGGTCAGAATGACGATGCCTGCCCCGATCAGGAGCCGCGAGGCGGCGTCGCCGCCGGACTCGGCGAGCGTGACGGCGGCGAGCACGGCGGCCGATGAAGACGTGGACGAAACCACGGCAAAGCGGCTATTGCCGATCAGGCCGTAGATGACGAGCCCCGCGAGCAGCGCGACGATCCCCGCCTGCGCCGGCACGTTGCCGATGTTCGCGTAGGCGACGGCCTCCGGCAGCAGCAGCCCGGCGATGGCGCAGCCGGCGAGGAGATCCTTGAGATAGCGCTGCAGGAAGGGCATGGCGCCCTGTGGGGTGGTGGACATGTCTGCCTCTCATCCTTGTTGTTGGTCGTGTGCCCGAGGGTGTCGACGAGGGTGTCCAGGATGGTAGCGCAGATGCCGGAAGACGCTATGCGGCAGCGGCCGGCCGCATGATGCGGCGCAACGTAAAAAAGAAGGCGCGATGCCGGACGAACGGCATCGCGCCTTCGCGCACTGCGAGCCGTATGGCTCGCGCGGCGCTTACTTCCTGTCGATCGAGAACCGTCCCGGGCCGGTCACGGCGAGCGCCAGCAGGCCGCCCGCAATGCTGACGTTCTTGTAGAAGTTGATCATGTTCTCCATCTGCTCCATGCCGGTCTCGGTCCAGAAGTGATGGCCGACGAACCCGGCGGCAATGGTGTAGATCGCGAGCAGCACCGCGAGGGGACGCGTATAGAAGCCGACAAAGATCAGGACACCTACGACCAGCTCCATGACGACGGCGATGATCGCCGAGAGCATTGGCGCGGGCGCGCCCACGTGCTCCATATAGCCGACGGTGCCCGAAAAGCCCGTGATCTTGGCCCAGCCGAACAGCACGAACAGCGTGGCGAGGAAGAGGCGCGAGACGAGCAGGACGAGGTCGTTGCTCTGGCCGAACAGGTTGTATCGCATGTTGAATCTCCGAAGTAGGTTGCAGTTCGAATCGTTTCTGTGGGTTGCAGCGTCTGCCGGGAGAGGGGCCCGCCGGGCCCCCTCCAAGCCTACGCGATCTGGTGTGTGACGATCAACATCAGGACCAGAGTTCGGAGACTTCATTGTTGCGCAGGTCGAAGACCAGCACTTCGGCATCCTGCCCATCGCCGAACGTCAGCTCGCGTTCGTTGCGGATGCGCGCGCCGTCGCCTTCGCCCAGCGCCACGCCGTTCACGCTCACGCCGCCGCGCGCGACATGCACATAGGCGTAGCGGTCGGCGTCGAGTTCGAGCTTCGCCGTTTCCGCGCCGTTGAAGCGGCCGGCGTAGACGCGGGCGTCCTGGCGCAGCAGCAGCGAGTCGTCGGCGCCGTCCGGCGAGAGGATGAGGCGCAGCTTGCCGCGCTTTTCCGTATCGACGATGTTCTTCTGCTGATAACGCGGCTGTGCGCCCTTCACGTTCGGCGCAATCCAGATCTGCAGGAAGTGCACCGGGTCGCTGGCCGAGTGGTTGAACTCGCTGTGCGCGACGCCCGTGCCGGCGCTCATCAACTGCACGTCGCCGGGAACGATTACCGAGCCCGTGCCCATCGAGTCCTTGTGCTCGAGAGCGCCTTCCAGCACGTACGAGAAGATTTCCATGTCGCGATGCGGGTGCTTGCCGAAGCCGCGCGCCGGGGCAACGCGGTCGTCGTTGATCACGAGCAGGTCGGAGAAGCCGATCTGCTGCGGATCGTAGTAATTCGCAAACGAAAACGTATGGCGCGAGCTGAGCCAACCATGTTCGCCGCGGCCGCGTTGGTCGGCATTGCGCAGTTCAATCATTTCGACCTCCATTGATGTTGTCCGATTGGATGAACGTCAGTTTAGGTCAATCCGTTTGATTATAATCACCTGAAAAATGGAATGACTGTCACTTTTAAGTGGACAATAGCAATGCAACTCGACGACATGCGGATCTTCGTGGCAACCGTGGAGGCGGGCAATTTCACGGCGGCGGCCAACCGCCTGCGGCTTTCGAAGCAGTTCGTGAGCCGCCGCGTGGCCGCGCTGGAGGCGAGCCTTTCCGTGCGGCTTCTCGTGCGCAACACGCGCAATCTGGCTGTCACGGATCTCGGGCAGGATTTCTACGAGCGGGCGAAGCGCATTCTCGCGGAGGTCGGCGAAGCGGAAACGGCCATGTCCGCGCGCCGCACCGAGCCGCGCGGACTGTTGCGGGTGAGCGCGCCGATGTCGTTCGGCATGGCGCACCTTTCGCCGCTCGTTGCCGAGTTTCTGCGCGAGCATCCGGACGTGCGCTTCGACATGGACCTGAGCGACCGCACCGTGGACGTGGTGGGCGAGGGCTTCGACATGGCCTTGCGCATCGGGCAGTTGCAGGACTCGACGCTCGTTGCGCAAAAGCTCATCGACGTGCGCATGATCGCGTGCTGCAGCCCCGGCTACCGGCGGCGTCATCGCGAGCCGGCCACGCCGGCCGACCTCGCGCACCACGCATGCCTGCCCTACGGGCAGGAAGGCCGGGCGGCGTGGAGCTTCATCGTGGACGGCGCGCGCGCACCGTTCGAAGTGCATGGCCCGCTGCGGGCGAACAACGGCGAGGTGATCCGCGATGCGGCCATCGCAGGGCTCGGCATCGCTTATCTGCCCGATTTCATCGTGGCGGGATCGGTGGATGCGGGGCTTCTGGTCGAAGTGCTCGCGCCGTTCATGCCGCCGCCGGGCGCGCTGCATGCGGTTTATCCACAACATCGCGAAAGTTCTGTGACGATCCGGGCTTTTACGCAATTTCTGCGAACGCGGCTGGCGGCCCGCGCGGCAACCGCGCGCGGCGGAGCACTTTGAGGTGGCGTCCGGGTGCGTCAACGCTTGCCAAATGGCCGTTGCGTCCGCATCTGTTTAATTGACCCGCAATGCGTGACGACCGCAATGCGGCGTGGGGCTGAGGCGCAATGTCGCAGTTTCGTTGTATGCTCGACGCCCCCGGTGGTTGCGCCGGATCCGCTCGATCGGGTGAAAGCGGCGCGGGAAGGGCCTTGGGCGGTCTCGATGGAGGCCGATAGGAACAGACAATACCCGCGATCAAAGCAACCAATTTTTCAAACGGACGCGATTCCCGTAAATTTCGTCCATACCTTTTCCAACCCAGCGAGGAAACAACGCATGTCTCTCATCAACACGCAAGTCAAGCCGTTCAAGGCCACCGCTTACCACAACGGCAAGTTCGTTCCGGTTTCGGAAGAGAACTTCCTCGGCAAGTGGTCGGTTGTCGTGTTCTACCCGGCTGACTTCACGTTCGTGTGCCCGACGGAGCTGGGCGACCTGGCTGACCAGTACGCAGAATTCCAGAAGCTCGGCGTCGAAGTCTACGGCGTCTCGACCGACACGCACTTCACGCACAAGGCCTGGCACGACACGTCGGAAACGATCGCCAAGATCCAGTACCCGCTCGTCGGCGACCCGACCGGCGCAATCACGCGCAACTTCGATGTGATGATCGAAGAAGAAGGCCTCGCGCTGCGCGGCACGTTCGTGATCAACCCGCAAGGCGAAATCAAGCTGTGCGAAATCCACGACAACGGCATCGGCCGCGACGCGAAGGAACTGCTGCGCAAGGTGCAAGCCGCTCAGTACGTTGCTGCTCACCCGGGCGAAGTTTGCCCCGCCAAGTGGACGCCGGGCGCTGAAACGCTGAAGCCGTCGCTCGACCTCGTCGGCAAGATCTAAGCGTCGTTTCAAATGCGGCCGTCAGGCCGCATGACGCAGCCATAAAAATCAAGGCTGTCATTCCGGGCCGCGCCCTTGCGGCGGCGGCCCGGATGGATAGTCACGCCTTGCTCCGCTTCTTTTTTAGCCGGAAACCACGCCATGCTCGACGCCAATCTCAAGACCCAACTGAAAAGCTACCTGGAAAAAGTCACGCAGTCGATCGAGATCGTTGCGTACCTGGACGACGGCGAAAAGTCGCAGGAACTGCAGCAACTGCTGCAGGACATCGCCTCGCTCTCGGATCGCATCCGCTACGAAGAACGCCGTGGCGCCGCAATTGGCGACGCGCGTACCCCTTCGTTCGAACTGAAGCGCGCGAACTCGGACATCAAGGTCACGTTCGCGGGCATTCCGATGGGCCACGAATTCACGTCGCTCGTTCTCGCGCTGCTGCAGGTGGGCGGCCACCCGGTCAAGCTCGAAAACGAAACGATCGAACAGGTGAAGGCGCTCGACGGCGTGTTCTCGTTCGAAGTCTATATGTCGCTCACGTGCCAGAACTGCCCGGAAGTCGTGCAGTCGATCAACGCGATGGCCGCGCTGAACCCGAACGTGAAGATCGTCACGATCGACGGCGCGCTGTTCCAGGACGAAGTCGAGAAACGCCAGATCATGGCCGTGCCGACGATCTACCTGAACGGCGAAGTGTTCGGCCAGGGCCGCATGGGCGTCGAGGAGATTCTCGCGAAGCTCGACACCGGCGCTTCGGCGCGTGCCGCCGAAAAGCTGAGCCAGAAGGATATGTTCGACATGCTTATCGTCGGCGGCGGCCCCGCCGGCGCGGCGGCTGCGATCTATGCGGCGCGCAAGGGCATTCGCACCGGCGTGCTCGCCGAACGCTTCGGCGGCCAGGTGCTCGACACGATGGCGATCGAGAACTTCGTTTCGGTGAAGGAAACGGAAGGGCCGAAGTTCGCGGCGGCGCTGGAGCAGCACGTGCGCGCCTACGACGTCGACATCATGAACCTGCAGCGCGCCGAAGCGCTCGTGCCGGGCGACAAGTCGATCGAGATCCGCACCGCGAGCGGCGCGACGCTGCGCGCGAAGAGCGTGGTGCTTGCCACGGGCGCGCGCTGGCGCAACGTGGACGTGCCGGGCGAGCAGGAATACCGCAACAGGGGCGTGGCGTACTGCCCGCACTGCGACGGCCCGCTCTTCAAGGGCAAGCGCGTGGCGGTGATCGGCGGCGGCAACTCGGGTGTGGAAGCGGCCATCGATCTCGCGGGTATCGTGAGCCATGTGACGCTGCTCGAATTCGGCGCGCAACTGCGTGCGGACGAAGTCCTGCAGCGCAAGCTGCGCAGCCTGCCGAACGTCGCGGTGCACGTGAACGCGCAGACCACGGAAATTTCGGGCGACGGCCAGAAGGTCACGGGCCTTGCGTATCTCGAACGCACGAGCGGCGAGAAGCGTCATCTCGAACTCGAAGGCGTGTTCGTGCAGATCGGCCTCGTGCCGAACACCGAATTCCTCAAGGGCACGGTGGCGCTCTCGAAGCACGGCGAGATCGAAGTGGACGCGAAGGGTCAGACGTCGGTGCCGGGTGTGTTCGCCGCCGGCGACGTGACCACGGTGCCGTTCAAGCAGATCGTGATCGCCGTGGGCGAAGGCGCGAAGGCTTCGCTCGGTGCGTTCGAATACCTGATCCGCTCGTCGGCGGACCAGGAAGAGGATGCGAAGGTTGCAGCCGTGGAGGCTTGAGCCTCGGCGGGAAAATAGTCTCTCTTTGACGCGCCGGCTTTGCCGGCGTCTTTTTTTTGGTCTGGACTTGGTGGATGGATCGTTGGCGGGTCGCGGGGCGGGCGGTATCCAGCCATCCCCTCACCCCCGCGCAGCAATCTCCTTCTCCCACCCTTCAATAATCTTCGCGGCGAGCGCGCCGTAGTTGCCGTCGAAGTGGTGGCTGCCGTCCGTCTTCACGAGGTCGATGCCGGTATTCGCGAGCGCCGGGCATAGCGTGTCTTTTTCGTCGGCGCCGTAGACGCACTGCACGATGGCCGGCGGCACCTTCGCGAGTTCCGGCCGCACGGCGAGCGCCTTGTCGCTGGCGGGCATGCCGAGCCAGCCCGTCACGCGAATCTGGAAGTCGGCGTCCGGCGCGAAGCCGAGCAGCGACATATACGAAACCTTCGCGCGCAGCGCGTCGGGCAGCCGGTTATACGCGAACGGCATGACGTCGGCGCCGAACGAGTAGCCCACGAGCGCAACATGCTTCGCATGCCAGCGCGCCTCGTATGTCCGGATCACGCGCGCCAGGTCGTGGCTCGTCTCCTCGGGCGACTTCTCGCTCCAGAAATAGCGCAGCGCGTCCCAGCCGATCACGTCGATGCCGTCCTTCTGCAGCGTTTCGGCGATCGTCTTGTCGAGATCGCGCCAGCCGCCGTCGCCGGAGATCACGATAGCGAGCATGTCGGTCGTATGGGCGGCAGGCAGTTCCACGAGCGGCAGGTCGGAGACGTCTTCTTCGTTTTCGGCCTGTACGCGCAGATGCGGCGCGGCGAGTGCGACGAGCTTGTCCGCGTCGGGAAGATTCGCGGCGAACGTGCGCGGCGCTGTCGCATCGTTCGTTGCGTGCGCAACCTGAATCGTGCGCGCAGCCGCCGACGTCACGCCTTGCTCGAAGAAGCCGGGCAAGCCCTTGCCGCGCGAAAGCGTCGGATCGGCCGGGCAGGGGGCGAAGCGCGCGTCGAGCTGCGCGGCGGGATCGAGCGAGACGGCGCCCGCCATCGTATTGGCCGGCGCCTGCGAGAGCATGCGTTGCGCAACCAGCGCGCCTTCGCCGCTGCCGATGGCGATGGGCGCAAAAAATTGGGCCGACGCCTGCTGGCGTTCGAGCTGGTGACTCAGCACTTCCGCGTCGCTGTAGAGCTTGTGGCAGATTTCTGTCTTGATGGCCGCGAGATTCTGCGCGTAGTGCGCCGTGTCCACGCCGACCACCATTGCGCCGTGCTGCGCGAGCGCGTCGGCGCGCGTCTGGTCGCTCGAGGTCCAGTGATCGCCCGCCGAAAACAGCACGGCGAAGCCGCGCATGGGACCGACAGGCCGTGTCACCGCGACTTCGCCGTAGCGGCCGCCCTGCACGTGGGTCACGGCCGCGGGAGCCGCATTGAGCGTGGCATGCGCTGCGCCGCACGCGAGCGTCGCGCACAAAGCCGTGGCCGCCGCGGCAAGGCGCGGCAGTTCGAATAAGCGTTTCGTCATGAGCGCCAGCCTCCAGCCAGCAGGGAAAGATCGGCGAGGGTGATGAACACGCTGATCGAGCCCGAAGCGGCCAGATAGCGCGGTTCCCAGTGCGGCGCGAATTTGTTCTTGAAGCCGCGCAGCCCCCGGAAGTTGTAGAACTTGCCGCCGAAACGCCAGATCAGCCCGGCGAGGCGGTGCCATGGCGAGGCGAGCGGCGTTGGCCCCATGCCCGCAAGCGGCGCCATGCCGAGCGAGAGGGCGTGATAGCCGGCGGCCTTCAACTGCAGCGCGAGCTGCGTGAACAGATACTCCATCGCATACGGCGATGCGCCCGGCAGGTGGCGCATCACGCCCACCGTCGCTTCGGTGGCGAGGTCGGTGGTCATGAACGTGACGAACGCCACGGGCTGGCCGTGCTGGCGCACCAGCAGCACCGATTGCGCGGCCAGATAGTCGTCGTCGAACGCGGCGACCGAGAAGCTCTTCTCGCGCGCGTCGCGGCTGTCGAGCCAGGCGTCGGAGATGGCGCGCAGCGTCGGGAGATGCGCCGCCATTTGCGCCCGGCCAATCTGCTCGACCGAGAAGCCGTCACGCTCGCCGCGCTTGAGCGCATAGCGCAAATGCGCGCGCTGCGCGCCCTTGAGGTCGAACGCCTGCAGCATCACGCGCGCTTCCTCGCCGAGCTTCATCAGCGTGAGGCCCGCGTCGAGATAGAGCGGCAGCGCCTCGGCGCGCACCTGGTAGAACGCGGCGCGCCCGCCGTGAGCGTGCGCGAGCGAGACGAACGTGCGGATCAGCGCGGGCCATTCTTCGCGCGGGCCCACCGGGTCGTGCAGTGCGGCCCACGTGCGGCCATGCTTCGCGTACATGAGGAAGGCGTTGCGCGAATCCGAGAACAGGAAGCTCTTGTCGCCCATCAGCGCGAGACCCGCATCGCTGCGCTCCTGGGCGCGCACGATGCGCGCGGCCTTCTCGAGATCCTCGCTCGCGGGCCTCACGAAGCGGCCCGCCGCCGGCCGCAGCAATTGCCACGACGCGAGCGTGGCCGCCAGCACGACTGCGCCGAGCGTTGCGCGCAGCGCGCGCGGGGCGCGTCCGTCGAAGGCGAATTGCCACCACAAGTGATGCGAGTACTGCACGTCGCGGAACGCGAACAAGAGCACCCAGACGGCGAGCGCGATCACGCAGGCCACCGAGGCGAGCCAGCCCGGCGTGAAGCGCTCGGCGAAGAGCGACGAATGACGGTTGAAGCGGCCGCGCGTGGCGAGCAGCAGGACGATGAGCACGCCCAGCACGCCGGCTTCGACGAACGCGAGGCCCTTGGTCAGCGAAAGCGCGAGGTTGGCGAAAGCAATCAGGAGTGCGAGCCACCAGGCGGCGTCGAGGCGGCGCAGCAGGCCGCGCGCCACGAACAGCAGGAGCACGCCGAACAGGCTGCTGAGCAGTTGCGAACTTTCGAGTACCCAGAGCGGCAGGAAGGTCTGCAGCATGGCGATGCGGTGCTCGAAGGCGGGCGTTGCGCCCGAGATCACGAGCATGCCGCCCGTGACGAAGGTGACGATCGCGAGAAAGAGCGGCGCGAGCTGCGAGACGCCGTCGGCGCCGCGGCGCGCGAGCGTCGTGCCGAGCGGCTTTGCGAGCGCGCGGCCTTCGAACGCCGCGAGCAGGGCGGCCGAAGCGGCGAGCGGCGCGCCGAAGTAGATGGCGCGGTAGGCGAGCAGGGCGGCGAGCACCTGCGAGGTGGACACGTCCGGGCCGAGCGCGTAGACCATCGCGGCCTCGAATACGCCGATGCCGCCCGGCGTGTGGCCGATCATCCCGAGCAGCATGGCCGCGCAATAGACGGTCAGGAAGCCGCCGAAGCCGACCTGCGCGTGCGGCATCACCGACCAGAGCGCGAGCCCGGCGCCCGCCACGTCGAGCGCGGCGAGCAGCAGCTGGGCGACGAGGTCGCCCCGCGCGGGAACGGAAAAGCGCAGTGCGGCGCGGCCGAACGGCTCGATTTCGCGCGCTTGCGCCGGGCAGGCGGCGCCGAGCGCCGCGCCGAGCGCGAGCAGCGCGCCGCCGATCCAACGCAGCGTGTGAGGCGCGAGATGCAGCATGCCGGCGAGCGTGCCGGCGGCGCCCACCATGCCGAGCGCCGTCATCAGCGCGAGGGCGAGCGCGAGCGTGACGCTCGTGAACACGGTCATGCGGCCGATCTGGGCGGCGGTGACGCCCGCGCCGCCATACACGCGGCAGCGCACGGCGCCGCCCGTGAGCGCGCCGAAGCCGGTGACGTTGCCGAGCGCCGAGCCGGCGATCGCACCGACCCAGAGCGCGCCGCGCGAAACCGTGGCGCCGAGATAGCGCAGCCCGACGGCGTCGCGCCCGACGAGCGCGATGAAGCTGATGGCCGTGGCCGCCAGCGCGCCGGTCCATTCGGACGGCGCCAGATGCTCGAGCTGATGCGCGACCGAGCGGTAGTCGACGGACTGCGAGAGGTGCTGGAACACCACGAGCAGGAGCGCGCAGATGCCGAGCGTGAGGATGGGCGCGACAAAGCGCTGGGGTTGCAAGGCGGCGAAGCGGCGTCGCAACGCGGCGATGGCCTGCGCCGCGCGCGAGGATTGTGATTCAGGCATGGCTGGGTCCGGCGCCGGACGTCAATATTCGCGTAAACATCTGCGTAAACGTCTGGTAATGGACTGGTAAAAATCAGCAAACGCTTCAGAGCGCGATGCGGTTGACCGAGTCGGGTCAAATCGGGCAGGTTGGGGTCGGACCCAGGTAGGCAGCGGCCGGGCGGCTGTTAACAATTTGAGACATCACCTTTAATTTTTTTACTTCGTCGTGCGGGAGAGGTAGTCTCAAGTCACTGGTGGAGCAACAAGCCAGAAGGGAGAGCGACGTGAAAAGAATCGCCTTGACTTCTCTTTCGCTGGCGGTGGCCGGCGCCGCCAGCGTGGCCCACGCACAGACCAGCGTGACGTTGTACGGCGCCATCGATACTTCCCTCACCTATATCAATCATGCCCAGGGCAACGCCAACCAGTGGTCGCTCGGCAACAGCAGCTCGGGCAATCTTTCCGAATCGCGTTGGGGTCTCAAGGGCGCCGAGGATCTCGGCGGCGGGCTGAAGGCGATCTTCCTGCTCGAAAGCGGCTTCAATCCATCCACGGGCGGCAGCGAGCAGGACGGTCGGCTGTTCGGTCGCCAGGCCTTCGTCGGGCTGACCGCGGAGCAGTACGGCTCGCTCACCCTTGGCCGCCAGTACGATCCGCTAGTGGACCTGGTTCAGGGCATCACGGCGGACAACTATTTCGGTTCGGCCTTCGCCACGCCGGGCGACGTCGACAACTACGACAACAGCTTTCGCGTGAACAGCTCGGTCAAGTACACCCTGCCGTCCTTCAACGGACTTCAGGCGGAAACGATGTATGCATTCGGCGGCGTGGCGGGCGCCACGGGCGCCGAACAGTCCTGGGCGGCGGCCGTGGCCTACAACAACGGGCCGATGGGACTCGCGGGCGGCTACTTCTACGCGGCCAACAGCCAGGCTGGGCTCGGCATTCGCACGGACGGCTGGACCGGCACCTCGGACGGCACCTTCGACGGGCCGATCAACGCCGGCTATGCCTCGGCGCACTCGCTTGCGATCGCGCGCGCCGCCGCGCAGTACGAGATCGGCCGGTTCACGATGGGCCTCGGCTACAGCAACGCGCAGTACGCGCCGGATGCCAGCTCCGTGTTCCGCGACACCGAGAGGTACAACACCGGCCAGGGCTTCGTGGACTATCACCTGAGTCCGGTGCTGCTGCTCGGCATTGGCTACAGCTATACGCACGCCAACGGCGACACCTCGGCGAACTACCATCAGGTGTCGATCGGCGCGGACTACAGCCTGTCGAAGCGCACCGACCTCTACATGACGGCCGCCTGGCAGCACGCGAGCGGCGAAACGGGCGACGGCTCGGGCGGGGCGGCGCCGGCCGATGCGTCGATCGGCTCATATGGCTATCCGGGCACGAGCACGCAGACGTTGTTCAACCTGGGGTTGCGTCACAAGTTCTGACGCTCCGACGCGCTCCCCGCCCCGGATGCCCGGCACTCGCCCGGCATCGGGCCCCTTGCCGCCGTGGGCGATTTCCTCCAGGATGGGCTGTTCACGGGATGCACCTGGACGAACCCGGCCTGCGGGGACGCCAGGCGCACATCCTTGAAGCGTTTGTCAGCCTTTGTCGTTGGCAAACGACGATGTATGATATATCACATACGGAATATTGATTTTTGCCGCGGTGCATCATAAGATTGAGTCATTGAATGACTGAATCTCGTGGAGCTTTACATGGATTACCTGTCGGATTACGCGTCTCTCGCGCTCTTTGGCGCGGCTGCCGTGGGCTTTGGCGCCGCCGCCACCTGGCTGATTGCCACGTGGCTGCCGAAGCCGGCCGCCGAGCAGGCCGCGGAGCACGGCCGGTTCGCCGGTCTGGGCGAGGCGCCGGCCGCGACGCCGGGGTATCGTCAGCAGGTCCGTAAAGAGGCAATGAATGTCGTCAGAACTTCGAACTGAAGCCATCACTCAATCCCCCCCGGCGCCGCTCAAGCTGGCGCTGCAACCGATCAGCGCGACGCTGAGCCTGCGCGACCAGGCTTACGCCATGCTGCGCCAGGCTATCGCCGACGCCGACATCTACCAGTCGCGCGAGGAAATCCGCCTCGACGAGCGCGTGCTCAGCGAAACGCTGGGCGTGAGCCGCACGCCGGTGCGCGAGGCGATGACGCTGCTCGAACAGGAGGGCTTCCTGCGCATGGTGCCGCGCCGCGGCATCTATATCGTGCGCAAGAGCAAGCGCGAGATCGTGGAGATGATCCAGATGTGGGCCGCGCTGGAGAGCATGGCCGCGCGGCTCGCCACGCTCCACGCCAGCGACGAGGAAATCGCGAAGCTGCGCCATATGTTCGACAACTTTCGCGACAGCACGCCCGCCGAGCATATTGCCGAGTATTCGGAGGCCAACATCGCGTTTCACCAGGCGATTGTCGAGCTTTCGAAGTCGCAGGTGATCCTCGACACCATCAAGAACATCTTCGTGCACGTGCGCGCCATCCGGCGCCTGACGATCTCGCAGAGCGACCGCGCGTCGCGCTCGATCGTCGACCATCTGCGCATCATCGAGGCGCTGGAGAAGCGCGACACCGAACTGGCGGAAAAGCTCGTGCGCCAGCATTCGCTCGATCTTGCCGCGCACGTGGAGAAGTACTGCGATTTCCTCGACTGAGGCGCGTATAACGGGCCTGGGTGGTCCGGCGGCATCGCGGAACGGGAGACCTACGGGTCTCCCGTTCCGCGTTTACGGCCTGCGGCCCGCGCTTCGGGGCGGACGCGCCTAAGGATTTTCCCCAG
The DNA here is from genome assembly GCF_000684975.1 of Paraburkholderia acidipaludis NBRC 101816. Classification (GTDB taxonomy): domain Bacteria; phylum Pseudomonadota; class Gammaproteobacteria; order Burkholderiales; family Burkholderiaceae; genus Paraburkholderia; species Paraburkholderia acidipaludis. Next base: position 60,571 of record NZ_BAXZ01000009.1, read on the forward strand.
TGCGCATCGCAGCGCCGCGTTTTGAAATCGCACCGGGCCCTGTCTGGATAAGGCTTCGCCACGATTTCCCGGCGATTGCGGCGGGGAGGTTTTTCTCTTGCCGTGTTTTGATATATCACATACTGTATTGATGAATGGTGCAGCCGCTCCCGGCCACGACCGACAAGGAGACATGACATGGGCAAGGCACTGGATGGCGTGCGCATTCTCGATTTCACGCATGTTCAGTCGGGTCCGACCTGCACGCAGCTGCTCGCGTGGTTCGGCGCGGACGTTATCAAGGTGGAGCGCGTGGGCGCCGGCGATATCACGCGCGATCAGCTGCGGGACATCCCCGACGCGGACAGCCTCTACTTCACGATGCTCAACGGCAACAAGCGCTCCGTCACGATCGATACGAAGCACGCGCAAGGCAAGGGCGTGCTGGAGCGGTTGATCCGCGACTGCGACGTGCTCGTCGAGAACTTCGCGCCCGGCGCGCTCGAGCGCATGGGTTTTTCGTGGGAGCGCATCCAGGCGCTGAATCCGCGCATGATCGTCGCCTCCGTGAAGGGCTTCGGTCCGGGGCCCTACGAAGACTGCAAGGTGTACGAAAACGTGGCGCAGTGCGTGGGCGGCGCGGCCTCCACGACGGGCTTCGACGACGGGCCGCCGGTGGTCAGCGGCGCGCAGATCGGTGACAGCGGCACGGGCCTGCATCTCGCGCTCGGCATCGTCACGGCGCTTTATCAGCGCGTGCACACCGGGCGCGGCCAGAAGGTGCTCGCCGCCATGCAGGACGGCGTGCTGAACCTGTGCCGCGTGAAACTGCGCGACCAGCAGCGGCTCGCGCGCACGGGCGTGATGAAGGAGTACCCGCAGTATCCGAACGCGTCCTTCGGCGAGGCGGTGCCGCGCGCCGGCAACGCCTCGGGCGGCGGGCAGCCGGGCTGGATCCTCAAGTGCCGGGGCTGGGAAACCGACCCGAATGCGTATATCTACTTCATCGCGCAGGCGCCGGTGTGGGAGCGCATCTGCAAGCTGATCGGCCGCGAGGAATGGATCGACCACCCGGACTACGCCACGCCGAACGCGCGCCTGCCGCGCCTGAAGGAGATCTTCGGCGAGATCGAGTGCTGGACCATGAAGCGCAGCAAGTTCGAGGCGATGGCCGTGCTCAACCGCTACGACATTCCGTGCGGCCCGATTCTCTCGATGAAGGAGATCGCCACCGACGAGTCGCTGCGCGCGAGCGGCACGATCGTCGAGGTCGATCATCCGGTGCGCGGCAAGTACCTTACCGTCGGCAACCCGATCAAGCTTTCGGACAGTCCCACCGAAGTGATGCGTTCGCCGCTGCTTGGCGAGCATACGGACGAAGTCCTCGCCGAATTCGGCTATTCGCACGACGAAATCCTGGCGCTGCGCGTTGCCGGCGCTATTTGAACGAAGCGGGAAGGAAACGGGATGGAAGCGGCGGGCCGAACGCCCGCCATGCACGGCAACGAGGGAGCGAAGCATGAACACCTGGATGCGCTTGATGGCGAACGACGGCAGTATCGTGTTCGGTCGCGTGGAGAACGGCTATCTGCACGAGTACGACGGACTCGATCAACCCATGCCGACCGGCGCGGTGCTTTCGCTGCGCACCTTGACGCCGCTCGCCCCCTGCGCGCCGGGCAAGGTGATTGCCCTCTGGAACAACTTTCACGCGCTGGCCGCGAAGCTGGAAAAGCCGGTGCCTTCGCATCCGCTCTTTCTGCTCAAACCGCCGGAATCCGTGATCGGATCGGACGTGCCGATCCTTCGGCCTCCGCACTATGCGGGCAAGATCGTCTTCGAAGGTGAGCTCGGCATCGTGATCGGCCGGCGCTGCCGCAACGTGAGCGAGGCCGAGGCCGAAGCTTCGATTTTCGGCTACACGATCGTCAACGACGTCACGGCAGCGGGCCTTCTGGCCGAGAACCCGCACTTTCCGCAGTGGTGCCGCGCCAAAGGATTCGATACGTTCTGCTGCCTGGGGCCGGTTATCGTCTCCGGCTTCGACTGGCGGCGCGCGCGCGTGGTGACGCGGCTCGACGGTGTCGAACGCCAGAACTATCCCCTCGACGACATGGTGTTCGCCCCGGCCCGGCAGGTGAGCCTGATTTCGCAGGATCTCACGCTCGAGCCGGGTGACGTGATCGCGTGCGGCACTTCGCTGGGAGTCGGCTCGATCGGTGCGGGCGCAACGGTCGAAATCACGATCGAGGGTATCGGCACGCTGGTCAATACGCTAACCGGCGTGCGGGCCGACGTGCGGGCGAGCGCCGTGGCCGAAGACGCCGTCTGAGGAAGCCACGATCGCCACCGGAACCGTCCCGACCTTCAGCGCCTTACCTATGAAAGCTCGATTCCGAGACGCGGGTGATGTTCTCGATGAGCTGCGCGCCGTCTTCCATGAGGAAGCGCTCGAACGCGAGGGCGACGGGCGGCAGCCGCTTGTTCTTGCGATGCACGACGTACCAGTTGAGCATGACCGGAAAGCCCTCGACGTCGAGCACGGTCAGATGCCCGACCTGCCTCTCGAGGCTGATCGTGTGCGCGGAGAGAAAGGCGATGCCCATGCCGGCGATCACGGCTTGCTTGATGGTCTCGGTGCTCTTGATCTCCATGGCGATCTTGAGGTTCGCGAGCTTGCCGGCGAACGCCTCTTCCATCGAGTTCCACGTATCCGAGCCGCGCTCGCGCACGACGAACGCTTCGCTGGCCAACGCCTCGAGCGGGATGCCGCGCCGGTGCGCGAGCGGGTGAGAGGGCGCGGACACGATCACGTAGGGATGCGGCGCAAACGCTGCGTTGACGGCGTCCGTGCCCTGCGGCGGGCGCACCATCACGGCGAGATCGGTCTGGTTCGTCGCGAGTTGCTGCAGCAGTTGCTCGCGGTTATGCACGGAGAGATTGAGCTGCACGCCCGGGTAGCGGCGCGTGAATTCGGCCAGCACGCGCGGGAAGAAGTAGTCGCCGGCGCTGATGACGGCGACGTTGAGCTTGCCGCCCGAAATGCCCTTCAACTGGCCCATCGCCTCGTCGACCTCGTGGAACTGCTGGATGATCGCGCGGCTGTAGTGAAGCATTTCGCTGCCTGCCGGCGTGAGGTAGATCTTCTTGCCGAGCTGCTCGAAGAGCGGCAGCCCCGCATGGTCTTCGAGCTGGCGGACCTGGGTGGAAACGGCCGGCTGGGTGAGATGAAGCTCCTCGGCCGCGCGCGAAAAGCTGAGGTGACGCGCCACCGTCTCGAAGACTTTCAGCTGGCGCAGCGTGGCGTTTCGCATGGTCATGGCCGATCCATAAAGGAGTGCGAATTGCCATGGTAACAACATTCAATCGTGAGTCATTCAGCAATGACCCTGGCGTGAAATAAGAAGGACTCCGAATGTGCTGAATGAGGCGCGCGGAAAGGCGCCGGAACCCGGGAGTAAGAGATGTCGATGAACGTATCGCTTCAGCAGCTCAAGGTATTCGTGGCCGTGGCAAGGGCGCGCAGCTTCACGCGCGCCGCGCGCGAATTCGGTCTCACGCAGTCGGCGGTGAGCCGCTGCGTGCGCGATCTCGAAGAAGCCGTCGAACTGAAACTGTTCGACCGCACCACGCGCCAGGTCGAACTCACGCTCGCCGGCAGCGGGTTCGAGCGGCGCATCGGCCGCTTGCTCGACGAGATCGACATGGCGCTCAACGAAGGCCGCGCGGCGCATCAATCGCATAGCGGCGTGGTGCTCGTGGCGAGCAATCCGGTGCTGTCCTCGGGCTGGGTGCCGGCCGCGCTCGCGCGCTGCGCGGCGGCGTTTCCGGATCTCACGCTGCAGCTGGAGGATTTGCCGCAGGCTGCCGTCATTCACGCGGTCGAACAGGGCGAAGCGGACTTCGGCGTGATTGCCGAGACAATGCCGTTTGCCGGCGACGGCAGCCTCGAAGCGCAGCCGCTCGCCGCCACGCCGCTGTGCGCCGTGCTGCCGCCGCGTCATCCGCTCGCCCAGCACGGCACGCTGCGCTGGGACGATCTCGCCGACGAAGCGCTCGTGACGCTCAATCGCGACGCGGGGTGTCACGGTGCCGTGATGCGTGCGCTGGCGGGCCGCCGACCGGAGGGCAGGCCCGCGCAGGAGTTCGCTCACGTGGAGGGCGTGGCGCGTATGGCGCAGCTAGGGCTAGGCATAGGTGTGCTGCCGGTTTGCACGGGCCACGCACATGCCGTCGATCCGGCCGACGCCACCTGCCACTGGCCTGTGCCGCCGGGCTCGCTCGCGGCGCGCGTGCTGCACCCGGTCGTCACCGTGAGCACGATGCTCGTGCGCCGCCGTCACCGTTCGCTGCGCCCCTGTGCGCAGGCCGCGTGGACGCAGTTCGTCGCCGACGGATCGGCGGTGGAGGAAGAGGGCAGCGCGCGCTGTGGCGCGATGCCCGCCGGTGCCGGCGCGACGGCACCCGACGAGGTAAGCGTCGACTGATCGAGGGGCGGCTTCGGGCTGACTTCGGGCCGACCGCGGCCGCGCCGGCAACGCGCGGCCGCCTGCCTCGTATCACGCGGCTTGCAGCGCCATCCGCTCGCGCTGCTTGACGAGCGCGAGCACGACGTCGATCGCGGGCGTGGGTTCGCCGACCAGCCGGCCCATCTCCTGCACCACCGTCAGCAGCGGATCGATCTCCATGGGCCGGCGGTTTTCGAGGTCGACGAGCGTCGAGGTCTTGTGCGCGCCCACCGCGCCGGCGCCGTCGATGCGCCGTTCGACGTCCACGCGGAACTGCACGCCGAATTGCCCGGCAATGCGCTTCGCTTCCAGCATCATGGTGCGCGCGACGTTGCGGGTGGCCGGGTCGGAAGTGATGATGTCGAGCGTCGCGTGCGTGAGCGCGCTGATCGGGTTGAAGCAGAGATTGCCCCACAGCTTCAGCCAGATTTCGTCGCGGATGTTCTCGCGCATCGGCGCTTCGAAGCCGGCGGCCTGCATGATTTCGTGCAGCTGAACGAGGCGCGGCGTGCGCTCGCCCGAGGGTTCGCCGATGGGAAACTTCTTGCCGTACACGTGGCGGATCACGCCGGGCGCTTCGATTTCGGCGGCCGGATAGAGCACGCAGCCTATCGCGCGCTCGGGCGTGAGGCGGGTCCATTGCGAGCCGTCCGGGTCGATGCTGTCGAGCCGCGTGCCCTCGAATTTGCCGCCGTGCTCGTGGAAGTACCAGTAAGGGATGCCGTTGGTGCCGGTCACGATGGCCGTGTGCTTGCCGATCAGCGGCTCCATGGCGTCGATCACGCCGGCCACCGAATGCGCCTTGAGCGTGATGATGACGACGTCCTGCACGCCCAGCTCGCGCGGATCGGACGTGCAGCGCACGTTGGCGACATACTCTTCGTTATCCATAAGAAGACGCGCGCCGCGCTCGCGCATGGCGGCCAGATGCGGCCCGCGCGCGACGAAGCTCACGTCGGCACCCGCGCGCGCGAGCTGCACGCCCATCATGCCGCCTATCGCGCCCGCTCCAAAGATGCAGATCTTCATGGTGAAACCCCAATGACGTTGAGAACCGCTTGTCCGTCGCTGCTCCGTCATGCGCGGCGGGCGATGGTTCGAGCATAGGGGCGCGGCTCGATTATCGACAGTTAAAGTTTGTCGGTGCGATCATCAGGGAAAACTTATGGATGGGCGGCCGCCCGCAACCGGCCCGGGAATGGCCCGGCTTGCACGATTTTGGCGCGCACGCTTAAATAGTGCCCGAGAGGTGGCGCACGCGAGGGGCCGCAGGAGCGCGCGTCCATGCATGGCGAATCGTGACATCGAAAGGAACCGGAGACGTTCATGGGTACGAGCACCATTGCTGAACGCGAGGCGGCCGGCCGTGCCGTGCGCGAGCGTGTCAAGCGTTCCAGCCACCGGCATATCGGCGATCTCGGGCGCGATCCGCTCGATCTGCTGCGGCAAAACAGCGAGGGCCGCGTGCCGAACCTCGTGCCGCTGCGCTACGGGCGCATGCTCGTCTCGCCGTTCACGTTCTTTCGCGGCAGCGCGATCCTGCAGGCGCACGACCTCTCGCTCGTGCCGAATACCGGCATGGCGATGGAAATCTGCGGCGACGGGCATCTGATGAACTTCGGCGGTTTCGCCACGCCCGAGCGGCAGCTCGTCTTCGACCTGAACGACTTCGACGAAGTCGCGCTCGGCCCGTGGGAGTGGGACCTCAAGCGTCTCACGGCCAGCCTCGTCGTGGCCGCGCGGCATATGCGCTATTCGCGCGGCGTCGCGGAAGCGCTCGTGACGGCGGCGGTGACCACCTACCGCGACCGCATGTGCCAGTACGCCGAATTCGGCGCGCTCGATCTCTGGTACGACAGGATCACGTTCGACCGCATGGTCGAGACGGCGCTCACGCCCGAAGGCCGCCGCCTGATCCGGCGCGGCATGGAGAAGGCGGCGGGCCGCACCCATGAAAGCATGCTCGACAAGCTCGCCGAGCGCGACGCCGGCGGCCGCTGGACCGTGCGCGACACCCCTCCGGCGCTCTTTCACGTGCACGGGGCGAATACGCTGTTCGAGGCCGAGGACGACTGGTTCAGGATCGGCGACTGGCTCGAACTCGTCGAGCCCATGTACGACGCCTTCAAGAAGACGCTCGCGCAGGACCGCCGCGAGCTGCTCGATCACTTCGCGCTGCAGGACCTCGTCTTCAAGGTGGTGGGCGTGGGCAGCGTGGGGACGCGCTGCCTCGTCGCGCTCCTGACCGATCACCACGACAAGCCGCTCTTCCTGCAGATCAAGGAAGCGCGCCGGTCCGTGATCCAGCAGTTCTACAAGTCGCCGGCGTTCCGGCACGAGGGGGCGCGCGTCGTGCAGGGCCAGCGGCTCCTGCAGGCGGCGAGCGACATCTTCCTCGGCTGGTCCACGGGGCCCTCGGGGCGTCACTTCTATTTCCGGCAGCTGCGCGACATGAAGCTTTCGGTCGAACTGGAACTGCTCGACAGCACCCTGCTCGAAGGCTACGCGCGCCTGTGCGGCTGGGCGATGGCGCGCGCGCACGCGAAGTCGGGCAACACGGCTATCGAGATCGCCGCGTATATCGGCCGCCACGACCAGTTTGCCGAGGCGCTCGTGGGCTATGCGTTTGCCTATGCGGACCAGGTCGAGCGCGACTACGACCTGTTCCTGAAGGCCGTGCGCGGCGGCAAGCTTCTGGCGCGCAGCGACGAGGACATGGCCGCCGATTTCCGGGTCTGACGAGACCGCGCGTAGCCATGCGTCTGCGCCGCGTCTCGCAGATTTGCCTTCTCCGCTAAACCACAGGCAAGGAACTTCATCATGAACGAATCCCAGACCGCTTCGCCGCGCAAGGTTGCGCTCGTCACGGGCGCGGGCAGCGGCATCGGGCGCGCCTGCGCGCGCAGGCTGCTCGCGAACGGCTTTACCGTGGTGCTGGCGGGGCGGCGCGCCGAACCGCTGCGCGCGCTGGCCGACGAAGCCGCGGCGGCCGGCCAGACGGCGCTCGCGGCGCCGTGCGACGTGACCGACGCCGCGGCCGTCGACGCCCTCTTCGAGACCATCCGCGCGCGCTATGGCCGCCTCGATCTGCTGTTCAACAATGCGGGGCGCAACGCGCCGCCCGTCGACATCGACGAGATCGACGTGGCCGACTGGCGCGCCGTGGTCGATACGAACCTGACCGGCGTGTTCCTCTGCACGCGCGGCGCGTTCGGCCTCATGAAGCGGCAGACGCCGCGCGGCGGGCGCATCATCAACAACGGATCGATTTCGGCGCACGCGCCGCGCCCGCACAGCATTGCCTACACGGCGACGAAGCACGCCATCACGGGGCTCACGAAGTCGGTTTCGCTCGACGGGCGCCGCTACGACATTGCGTGCGGGCAGATCGACATCGGCAATGCCGCCACCGAAATGGCCGAGCGCATGGCTCGCGGCGTGCCGCAGGCGAACGGCGAGATCGCGGTCGAACCGCTCATGGACGTCGAAAGGGTGGCCGATGCGGTGCTGCAGATGGCGCAGCTGCCGCTCGAAGCGAATATCCAGTTCATGACGATCATGGCCACGAAAATGCCCTTCGTCGGCCGCGGCTAGGTAAGGCGGCGCATCCTGCGGCGGGGAGCGGCGCGCTCCGGCGAGGTTGCGCGGGCTCTCGTATACTGGACGCCGATCCGCCCCGACGCGCCCCGACGCCCGCACTCATGTCCAAGCCCCCGCGTCCCGACGAGGACCCGCGCCCCGAACCGCCCGAGTGTCCCGACAACGACGCCTGCTGCCACAGCGGCTGCGACCCGTGCATCTTCGATCTTTACGACGAGGCGCTAGACCGATGGCGCACCGGGCTGGCGGCGTGGGAGGCGCGCGAGGCCGACCGCCGCGCGGCGCGCCGCAAGCGCAAGCCCAACGTTCCAGCCAAGCCGTCATGACCGAATCCGTCCTGCCCGAACCCGCTCCGCCCGAATTCGTCCCGCTTAAAGCACCCGCGCTCGACGCCGCCGCGCTCGACGCGCTGCAGGCCTACGTCGAGCGCCATCCGCGCCTGTTCGTGCTGACCGGCGCGGGCATCAGCACCGACTCCGGCATCCCCGGCTATCGCGACGAAAACGGCGCCTGGAAGCGCTCGCCGCCCATCACGCTGCAGGAGTTTCTCGGCTCGCAAGCGTGGCGCCGCCGCTACTGGGCGCGCAGTCTGCTCGGCTGGCCGACCGTGGGCCTGGCGCAGCCCAACGGCGCGCACCGCGCGCTCGCGCGGCTCGAAACCGCGGGGTACGTCCGCGCGCTCGTCACGCAGAACGTGGACGGGCTGCACCAGCGCGCCGGCAGCCGCGACGTCGTCGAGCTGCACGGCAGCATCGGCCACGTGCACTGCCTCGACTGCGGCGCCCGCTATACGCGCGCGTCGATTCAGCCGCTGCTCGAAGCGAACAACCCCGAGGTGGCGGCTTTGATCGCCCAGCCCGCCGCCGACGGCGACGCCCATCTCGACTTCGACGGCAATCTGCCGTTCGCGGTGCCGGCATGCGCCGCCTGCGGCGGCATGCTCAAGCCCTCGGTCGTGTTCTTCGGTGAAAATGTGCCGCGCGAGCGCGAGCGCGTGGCGCAGGCCTCGGCAGCGCTCGACGAGGCGGACGCCGTGCTCGTCGTCGGCTCGTCGCTGATGGTGTTTTCGGGGTACCGCTTCTGCGCCTGGGCGCAGCAGCGCGGCAAGCCGGTCGCGGCCGTGAACCTCGGGCGCACGCGCGCCGACCCGCTCCTCGCGCTCAAGGTCGAGGCGCCGTGCGCCGCGGCGCTCGAAGCACTCGTCGAACGCCTCGGCATCGACCCGCAGTGAAATCCCGGACCACGATGAACGATTCGCAAACCAACCCACGCGACCAACGCGACTCGCGCCTGAGCGCACCCGCCGCCGAACGCAACGCCGCGCCGATCCTCGATGTGTTGCAGGCTGTGCTGCCTGCGCACGGCACGGTGCTGGAAATCGCGAGCGGCACCGGCCAGCACGCGGCGTATTTTGCCGCGGCGCTGCCGCATCTTTTTTGGCAGCCGAGCGACGCCGACCCGCGCGCCCGCGCGTCGATCGCGGGCTGGCGCGCGCAGACGGGCCTGGCGAATCTGCTGGCGCCGCTCGATCTCGACGTCATGCGCGAGCCCTGGCCGATCGCCGCGGCAGACGCGATCGTCTGCATCAACATGATCCACATCGCACCCTGGGAAGCGGCGCTTGCACTCATGCAAGGTGCCGGTACGCGGCTTGCTACGAGCGGCGTGCTGATGACTTACGGCCCTTATCGGCGCAGCGGAGCGCATACTGCGCCGAGCAACGAGGCATTCGATGCCGACCTGCGCGCGCGCAATCCCGCGTGGGGCGTGCGCGACATGGAAGCCGTGGAAACGCTGGCCGAAGCGGCGGGCCTCGTCTGCGAAGCGCGTGTGCCGATGCCCGCGAACAACTTCAGCCTCGTGTTCCGAAAGCGCTGAATCCGGGGGCCATGTGCAGGCATTCGCGCATCGCACCGGCGTTTCCCTTATGCTTGCACGATCGACGCCCCCGGGCGTCTCCGTCATTCTGAAGTGGAGTGGAGAAACAACATGAGCAAACAGCCAATCGGCGTGGTAGGGCTTGCCGTGATGGGCAGCAATCTGGCGCTCAACATCGAGAGCCGAGGCCATGCGGTGTCGGTGTTCAACCGTAGCCGCGAGAGAACCGACGAGCTGATCGCCGAGTACCCCGATCGCAAGCTCGTGCCGAGCTATACGCTGGAGGAATTCGTCGCGTCGCTGGAGAAGCCGCGCCGCATCCTGCTGATGGTGAAGGCCGGCGAGCCCACCGACGCCACCATCGCCGCGCTCAAGCCGCTGCTGGACCAGGGCGATATCCTGATCGACGGCGGCAACACGCATTTCACCGACACGATCCGCCGCAACCAGGAACTCGCGAAGGCGGGCCTGCACTTCATCGGCACGGGCGTTTCGGGCGGCGAGGAAGGCGCCCTGAAGGGCCCCTCGATCATGCCCGGCGGCCCGCGCGACGCTTACGACCTGGTCGCGCCGATCCTTACCGAAATCGCCGCCAAGGCGCCGGACGGCGCGCCCTGCGTCGCGTATATGGGGCCGGACGGCGCGGGCCACTACGTGAAGATGGTGCACAACGGCATCGAGTACGGCGACATGCAGCTGATCGCCGAAAGCTACGCGGTGCTCAAGCAGGTGCTGGGCCTCTCGAACGAGGAACTCGGCAAGGTCTATACCGAATGGAACCAGGGCGAGCTCGACAGCTACCTCATCGAGATCACCTCGAAGATCTTCGGCAAGAAGGACGAGGAGACGGGCAAGGATCTCGTGGACGTGATCCTCGACCGCGCCGCGCAAAAGGGCACCGGCAAGTGGACGAGCCAGAACGCGCTCGACATTGGCGTGCCGCTGCCGCTCATCACCGAGTCGGTGTTCGCGCGTGTGCTCTCTTCGCTGAAGACGCAGCGCGTGGCGGCGAGCAAGGTGCTCTCGGGGCCGGCTCACAAGCCGTTCACGGGCGACCGCACGGCCTTTATCGAGGCGGTGCGCCGCGCGCTCTATCTGAGCAAGGTGATCTCGTATGCGCAGGGCTTCGCGCAACTGCGCGCCGCCTCCGACGAGTACAAGTGGGATCTGCAGTACGGCACCATCGCCAAGATCTTCCGCGCGGGCTGCATCATCCGCGCGCGCTTCCTGCAGAAGATCATGGACGCCTACGCCAACGATCCGCAGCTGGCGAACCTTCTGCTCGACCCGTACTTCCGTGACGTCGCGGCGAACTACCAGGCGGCGCTGCGCGACGTGGTGATCCAGGCGGTGGCGGCCGGCGTGCCGGTGCCGGCGTTCTCGTCGGCGGTCGCCTACTTCGACGGTTATCGCTCGGAGCGTCTGCCGGCGAATCTCGTGCAGGCGCAGCGCGACTTCTTCGGCGCGCACACGTTCGAGCGCATCGACAAGCCCGGCAGTTTCCACGCCGACTGGGCCTGACGGCAGCGCAGCGCCGGCTGCGGTACGCATCTAAAGGCTGCATTGTTGTTGCGGTCTTTGTAGGAATTGAAAGGTGAGCCTTCGGGCTCACCTTTTTTATTGCCGGAATCGCAAAGGTGTTTTCCAAATTAAGGGTTTTCCCTATATCGGGTTTACTCCTACACTGTCATCACTCGCTGACGAACAGGGTGTTCCAAGCGAAAGAAAACAGACGGAGGTCCGATCATGAAGAAGCTTCTTCCCGCAGTTGTTGTTGCTGCCATGCTTGCCGCCCCGGCGATTTCGTTCGCCCAGTCGAGCCAGCAAGGCCTGACCCGCGCCGAGGTTCGCGCGCAGCTCGTCGAACTCGAGCAAGCCGGCTACAAGCCGCAAAGCGACCGTGTGAACTACCCGCAGGATCTGCAAGCCGCAGAGGCCCGCGTGAGCGCCGAAAAGCTGGCCAACGGCAATACCAGCGGTTACGGCGCACCGGCGGCCGGCACCTCGGAATCGGGCGCCCCGGCGCAGCCCACCCGCGTCACCCCGTAACAGTCAGGGTGCTTCGGCCACCGGGCAGTCCGGTTGGCCGGGGCAGCAGTACCGCCTGGAATTTGCAGTAGCCAGCTGTAGAAGTTGCACTGCCTCGTAGTGAAGTTCTCGCAGTGGCGGTAGAGGTGGCAGTCTCAAGCAGTAGCAGTGGTTGCCGTGCAGAAGTGAGTAGAAAGCTTGCAGTAGAGAAGTTGCAGTCTCAAGCAGCGGTAGTGGTTGCAGTGCAGAAGTGAGCAGAGAGAGCTTGCAGTTGCAGTAAAGAAGTAGCAGTACGAGCAGGACAGATGTTTGCTGTACCCGCAGTACGCAGTCGAGCGCGGCCCGGTCCAGAACCGGCCCGCGCTTTTTCTTTGCCGCAATCAATCCGCGCCTGGCCTGCCTCGCGCGGGCCGTCGCGTCGCTTTCAGCGTCCCGGCAGATGCGGCACGCCTTCGTTGCTGGTCACGCTGAGCTGATGGATCGTGCGGTGCGCCTTGTTCAGCTGCGCCTGGGCGGCGATACGCTGGGCTTCCAGCTGTGCCACTTCCTTGCGCACCTGGTGCTGGCGGCTCGTCACGCGGTGCTCCTGCTCCGTGTGCCGCTGCAGGTCCGTGCGCAGACGTTCCGCCTGCTCTTCCGATTCCTCGATCTGCCGCGTCAGTTGCTCGTTCTGGGCGATCAGCCAGGCGCGGCGCGTTTCGCCGTCCGCGAGACGCGTGGCCTGCTCTTCCAGGAGGTGAAACGCCGCCGCTGCGGCGTCGAGATCGGCGGCCTTCAGCGCGCGCCAGAGCAAGCCGTCCTGATGCAACGCCACGTAATAGCTCAGCGTGCGCGCGTGGAAAAGCAGGTTCACCGTGTAGTCGAAGCTGCGGAACACGCGGAATGTCGCGAGTTCGTTCGCGGTGGCGAGCGCCGCGAATTCAGCGCCGTCGGCGATCTGCACGGGGCGGCCGTTCAACTGCGACGGCACGACGGGCACCGCGCGCAGCGTGGGCACCGGGCGCACGGCGCTGCCCACCTCGGCTTCGAGCGCTTCGGACGGCATGTCTTCTGCAACGGTTTCGGCGGATGCCAGATGCCCTTTGTGCGACACGGCGACGAGGTGCGACGGTCCGCCCGAGAGCACGGCGTTACGGCGGTTCAGGAAGGTTTTCACGGCGTTTCCCCCAGAATGACACGCCTTCTTGCCGGCGGCCGGTCATACGCCTCGAAACGAGGCGAGCCGCCGGGGCAGGCGTGCTGTCAAAACGGGGCAGGCGGGGGGATGACAACCGCAGGCTGCCATCCGCCGTCCGCTCCGGGCTGGCCTTAATGCAGCAGGCGCCGGCGGCGTGCGATGTCGTCGAAGAGCGCACGGCCGGGCTCTAGCGCGAAAAGCCAGGTTTCGTCATAGCCGCTGAGCGTATCGAGCGCGTCTCGCAGGCGCTCCAGCACCACGGCCGGAATTTCGACGGTTGCCTCGACGCCGCCGGACAGGCGCGCGACGCTGGCATGCTGGACCAGCTCGTCCGCGGCCTCGGCCACGTCGGCCGCAAAAACAAGATGGTTGTTCAACAATTCAACGAGACCAGGTGACGCCGCAACGTCTTCGACACTGAGTTGCACGGAAAGGAAGGTGGCTTTGTTCATCCTCGGATTCCTCACGGACGTGGCACCGCAGCGAGAGACCTGGCATTGTTTTTCTGAGGCAGCACGAGGCAGTATAGGCGAGCGTCGCGACAAGTGAGAGCCGGCCGGCTCGACGTGGCCCGACAGGGGGCGCCTGACGGGGGACGAGAGGCGTCGGGCGATATAATGGGGGCCGTTCGCGAGGAACCAGCGAGGATCAGCAAGATGAATCGATACCGGCGAAACCCGGGCGTGGCTGCGGCATGGGCCGCGCTGACGCTCCTGATGAGCGCCTGCACGATGAGCCCCCCTTGGTCGGGCGAGCCGGCAGTGCCTGCCGCGACCTCGAACGGCGGCGTGCCCGCCGGCTATTACCGCGTCAATCCCGGCGATACGCTCGGCCGCATTGCCAATGCCTTCGGGCAGCGGTCGCAGGATATCGCCGGCTGGAACCAGCTGCCGCCCAACGCCTCCGTCGTGCCCGGCCAGGTGCTGAGGGTCGCGCCTCCTTCGGCCTACGCGCCGTCGCCCGTGCCGCCGCAGCAGCCTTCGGCGGTGCCGGGCGCGCCAGCGGCGGCGGGTGTCGCGATGCCGGCGCCGGTCAACGCTTCCCTCGCGCTCAACTGGCCCGCGCGCGGGCCGATCGTGCAGCGTTTCGTGCCCGGCCAGTCCACCGGCATCCTGATCGGCGGCTCGGTGGGCGAGCCCGTGAAGGCCGCCGCGGCGGGCCGCGTGGTCTATGCGGGCACGGGTATCGAGGCCTACGGGCCGCTCGTCATCATCAAGCACAACGATACGGTGGTGACCGCCTACGGTCACAACAGCAAGCTGCTCGTGAAGGAAGACGACGTTGTCGCGCAGGGCCAGCCCATCGCCGAAATGGGCCTCGATTCGCATGGCGTCGCGGGCGTGCAGTTCGAAGTGCGCAGCGGCGGCAAGCCGGTCGACCCGCTTCCGCTGCTGCCGCGCTAAGCCGCCGCGCCGGTCTCGTCCGGCGCGGGCGGTCGCCGTCGTGCGAGCGCCAGACACAAGGAGTCCTTAGCATGATCGATCTGCGTAGCGATACCGTCACCCGCCCGAGCCAGGCCATGCTCGCCGCCATGACGCGAGCCGAAACCGGCGACGACGTCTGGGGCGACGATCCCACCGTCCTGCGCCTGCAGGCGCGCGTTGCCGAGGAAGCGGGCAAGGAGGCGGGTCTCTTCTTCCCGAGCGGCACGCAGAGCAATCTTGCCGCGCTGATGGCCCACTGCGCGCGCGGCGACGAATACATCGTCGGGCAAGCGGCGCACACCTACAAATACGAAGGAGGCGGTGCCGCCGTGCTCGGCAGCATCCAGCCGCAGCCGCTCGACAATGCCGAGGACGGCACGATTGCGCTCGAGCGCATCGCCGCCGCGATCAAGCCGATCGACGACCACTTCGCGCGTACGCGCCTGCTGGCACTGGAGAACACGATCGGCGGGAAGGTGCTGCCCGCGGCCTACGTGGCCGAGGCAACGCAGCTTGCCCGCTCGCGCGGGCTCTCCACGCATCTCGACGGCGCGCGCGTATTCAATGCGGCCGTCGCATCGGGCCAGCCGCTGAAGGCGCTGGCCGAGGGCTTCGATTCGGTCTCCATCTGCTTTTCGAAGGGGCTGGGCGCGCCGGTGGGGTCGGTGCTGGTGGGCAACCGCGCGCTGATCGACACGGCGCACCGCTGGCGCAAGGTGCTGGGCGGCGGCATGCGCCAGTCCGGCGTGCTCGCGGCCGCCTGCCTTTATGCGTTCGACCACAACGTCGCGCGCCTCGCCGACGACCACGCGAATGCCGCCCGGCTTGCCGCGGGTCTCTCGCAGGTCGGCGAGGTCAAGGTCATGTCGCAGGCCACGAACATGGTGTTCGTCCAGTTCCCGCAGATGCACTGCGCGCCGCTCGAAGCGTGGCTCAAGGAGCGCGGCATCCTCACGCAGATGCTCTATGCAGCGCGCTTCGTCACGCATCTCGATGTGTCGGCGGCCGATATCGACACGTTCGTCGAAGCCGTGAAGGCTTACTTCGCGAGCCGCTAGCGCGCTGCGGATAATCCATGCTTCAGGCGCGGCGCACCGCCCGGTGCGACGGCGCGAAGAGGCGTACACCGCTCACCACGCTCGCGGCGCCTGCGAACACGGCGCCGAGCGTCAGCGCGAGGGTGGGCCCGTGGCGTCCCGCGAGGCCGAAGCACAGTGCGACGAGCGCTGCTCCCGTGGTCTGCCCGATGAGCCGCGCGGTGGCGATGATGCCGCTCGCGCCGCCGCTGCGCTCGGGCGGCGCGCTCGACATGATCGCGCGCAGATTGGGCGACTGGAAAAAGCCGAAGCCCGCGCCGCAAATCGCCATGCGCCACACGATGGCTTCCACGCCGGGATGCGGCGCCATCAGCGCGAGCGAGGCCATGCCTGCCGAGAGGATCGCGAGCCCGATCGCGCCGAGGAGTCCGGGCGGGTAGCGGTCGGACAGCCGCCCGGCGATGGGCGCGGCGGCGGCCACGACCACCGACCAGGGCGTCATGAGAAAGCCGGTTTCCACCTGGCTGCGCATCAGCACGGTTTCGAAATAGAACGGCAGCGAGACGAACGCGAGACCCTGCGCCGCGAACGAGCAGACCGCCGTCAAGGCCGAAAGCGTGAACACGGGCCGCCTGAAGAGATCGACGGGCAGCATCGGCGCAGGATGGCCCGCTTCGCGCCGGATCAGCAGCACGCCGAAGACGAGCGCGATCGCCGCGGCGATGCCGACCACGCCGGCGCTCGCGCGCTGCGCCGATTCGCCGAGCGCGAAGATCAGCGCGGCGAACGCGACGACGTTCAGGACCGCCGCGACGGGATCGAAGGCGTGCTTCCCGGTGGCCGTGTGCGGCAGCGCCGGCAGTGCGAATGCGAGCGCGAGGGCGCCGAGCGGCACGTTGACCGCGAAGAGCCACGGCCAGGTGCCCAGCGAAAGGATCACCGAGGCGATGGTCGGCCCGATGGCGAACGAGACGCCCACCACGAGCGCGTTCATGCCGAGCCCGCGCCCGAGCCGGTGCGGCGGATAGAGGAAGCGGATCAACGCCGTGTTGACGCTCATGATCGCGCTCGCGCCGAGGCCCTGCAGCACGCGCGCGGCGGCGAGCGCGCCGAGCGTGGGCGAGAGCGAGCAGGCGAGCGACGCCACCGTGAAGATCGCGAGCCCGCTCACGTAGACACGGCGGTGCCCGACGATGTCGCCGAGCGCGGCGAGCGGCAGCAGCGTCGCGACCATGGCGAGCTGGTAGGCGTTGATGATCCAGACCGAAGCCGCGGGCGCCGCGTGCAGGTCGGCGGCGATGGCCGGCAGGGCGGTATTGGCGATGGCGGTGTCGAGCGTGGCGAGCGCGACGGCCAGCATCACCGCGGCCATCGCGCGGCGATTCTTTGCGGATATCGGTGCGTCGCCGTCGGACTGCACCTCGCGGGTCGCGGACGTGGTTTCGGGCAAGGCGGTCTCAGGCGGAAGAAAGGGGGCGGCGGCGCGCGGCGTGCCGATCTGCGATTGTTGCAGAGCACAGCGGATCGTGCAGGAAGCGTCCCATGGCGTGGGCTGACTGTAAGGCTGGCCGCGAGACGGGGCGGCGATCCGGGTCGATGGGTTCCGGCAATGCAACTAACGGCCTTTACCGGCGACCTTGGGCGATACGAATGCCGCACTGCGGCACGCCGCTTGCAACAGCGCCCCGTCCCATGGCGCGCCGCCGCAAGCGCCGGGAAAATGTCCTACTCTGCAAACTTGATCTGTGCTCGCGGCCCGGCGGATCGCTGCAGCACACCAACTCCGGTCGACAGGAGGTATCGATGACAGCCATAGGTCTGGAATTCGACCAGTTGAAGAACAGCGCCGAGGCGCTGCGCCGTTCCATTTCCAATCGCCTCATGTACGGCGTCGGCAAGGACGCCGTCACGGCGCGCCCGCAGGACTGGCTGCATGCCGCGGCGCTGGCCGTGCGCGACCGGCTCGTCGAACGGTGGATGGTCACCACGCGCCGGCAGTACGACCAGGACGTCAAACGCGTCTACTACCTTTCGATGGAATTTCTGATCGGCCGCACGTTTTCCAACGCGCTGCTCGCGCTCGGCATTTACGACCAGATGAAAGAGGCGCTGGCCGACGTCGGCGTGGACATGGAGTCGGTGATCGACTTCGAACCGGACGCCGCGCTCGGCAACGGCGGCCTCGGGCGCCTCGCCGCATGCTTTCTCGATTCGATGGCGACGCTCGGGATTCCGGGCTTCGGCTATGGCATCCGCTACGACTACGGCATGTTCCGGCAGCAGATCGTCGACGGCGAGCAGGTGGAGGCGCCCGATTACTGGCTGCACGCCGGCAATCCGTGGGAATTTCCGCGGCCCGAGGTGCAATATCACGTGCACTTCGGCGGGCGCACGGTGCAGCGCAACGGCACGGTCGAATGGATCGACACGCAGCACGTCAACGCGATGGCCTACGACACCGTGATTCCCGGCTACGCCACGAGCGCGACCAACACGCTGCGCCTGTGGTCCGCCCGCGCGGACGAGGAGCTCGACCTTTCCGCCTTCAACCGGGGCGACTATCAGCGCGCGGTGGAAGCGCGCAACGAGTCGGAGAACGTCTCGCGCCTGCTCTATCCCGACGATTCGACCATGGCCGGCCGCGAGCTGCGCCTGCGCCAGGAGTACTTCTTCGTCTCGGCCACGATGCAGGATCTGATCCGCCGCTACCTGCGCACGCACAGCACGTTCGGGCGCTTCTCCGACAAGGTGGCGGTGCACCTGAACGACACGCACCCGGTGCTCGCCATCCCCGAGCTGATCCGTCTGCTAGTGGACGTGCACGGCATGCCGTGGGACGAAGCCATGCGCCATGTCGGCCGCGTGTTCTCGTACACGAATCACACGCTGATGCCCGAGGCGCTGGAAACCTGGGATATCGAACTATTGGCGCGCCTGCTGCCGCGCCACCTCGAAATCATCTTCGATATCAACGCGACCTTTCTGCGCGAGGCGAACGAACAGGGCGCGCACGACCTCGACATGATCCGCCGCATCTCGCTCGTGGACGAATACGGCCCGCGCCGCGTGCGCATGGCCTATCTCGCGATCGTGGCGAGCCACAAGGTCAACGGCGTTTCGAAGCTGCATTCGCAGCTCATGCAGCGCGACATCTTCGCCGACTTCGCGCGCCTCTTTCCCGAGCGCTTCACGAACGTCACGAACGGCATCACGCCGCGCCGCTGGCTCGCGCAGGCGAACCCGCCGCTCGCGCGGCTGATCGACGAAAGCATCGGCACGGGCTGGCGCAGCGATCTGCTCGAGCTTCACGGCCTGCGCAAGCTGCGCGGCGACGCTTCGTTCGAAGCGGCGTTTCGCGCGGCCAAGCGCAGCAACAAGGTGCGGCTCGCGCAGCGCATTGCTCAGCGTCTAGGGGTGACGGTCGACCCGGACGCGCTCTTCGACATGCAGGTAAAGCGCATTCACGAATACAAGCGGCAGCTGCTAAACGTGCTGCATGTGATCGTGCGCTACAACCGCATCGTCGAGAACCCGCAGCGCGACTGGGTGCCGCGCGTGGTGGTGTTCGCGGGCAAGGCCGCGTCGGCTTACCGCATGGCCAAGATGATCATCCGGCTCATCAACGACGTGGCCGCGAAGGTGAACAACGACCCGCGGGTGGGCGACCGGCTCAAGGTGGTGTTCGTGCCCAATTACGGCGTGAGCGTGGCCGAGGTGCTGATTCCGGCGGCGAATCTTTCCGAGCAGATCTCGACGGCGGGCACGGAGGCTTCCGGCACCGGCAACATGAAGCTCGCGCTCAACGGGGCGTTGACGATGGGCACGCTGGACGGCGCGAACGTCGAGATCGGCGAGGCGGTGGGGCCGGAGCACATCTTCATCTTCGGCCATACGTCGGACGAAGTGGATGCGCTGCGCGCCACGGGCTACCGGCCGCGCCAGATCTACGAGGAGAACGCCGAGCTGCGCACCGCGCTCGACCAGATCCGCACGGGCTTCTTCTCGCCGGGCGACCCGGCGCGCTTCACGGAAATTTTCCACACGCTCGTGGACTGGGGCGACCACTACCTCGTGCTTGCCGATTTCGCGGCCTTCGTCGCCGCGCAGGAAGCGGCCGACCGGCGCTTTCTCGACGTGCCGGGATGGACGGCGAGCTCGATCGAGAACGTGGCGGCGATGGGGCCGTTCTCGTCGGATCGCGCGATTGCCGAATACGGGCGCGATATCTGGCACGTCAAGCCGATCGATCTGGGCTGACGCGCTGGCTGCGTTCCTGCCGGGCTTCGTGTCGGGTCAGTGCGCGGCCCGGTCCGCGATTCAATGCGCCGGGCTGCGCGCGGCCGCGTCAGGGCGGCCCGCCATGGCGAGGCGCACGACCTGCTCGACGCGTTCGGCAAAACCGCGGTCGAGGCTCGTCAGCGCCTCGCGCCGCTCGCCCCCCATCACGACGATCAGCCGGTGCGTGACGTCCTGCGTGAACCACGCGATCAGCCCGACCACGAACAGCATCACCCCGCAGACGAGCCCGCCACCGGAACCGTGAAGGCCGCCCCATGCGCCGAGCACGACGCCGGCTGCCGAGAGCGCGACCGGCAGGATGCGGTTGCGGCGCCCGGTCACGACCTGCACGTCCTCGATGTCGCGCAAGGCGAAGACCTGGCCCGCGACGGAGAGCGCGTTGCGCGTGACCGATACGCCGGCTTCGTTGAAGGGGAGTTCCATCGATGAGAAAGCTGCGAAGGGAAAGGGCGCAGCGTACCAGAAGCGCGTGCGTCGCGCCCGGCGGCGTGACGCCGCAAAGGAAACGGGGCATCCTGCCGGATGCCCCGTCGGCACGTGGCGCCCGCCCGCGTCGCGGACCGGCGCCTGGCCGTTGCTGGCCTGCCTAGAACTTGACGCGCATGCCGACGTGCACGGCGACCTGATTCTGCGAGCCGGAGCCCGAGGGCTGGAAGATGCTCGAGTTCGAGTCGCCGATCTGCGCCTGCACCGGCGCGCCCTTGTACGAGCCCGACGCGTCCTGGTAAGCGACGGCCAGGTAGACGTCCGTGCGCTTGCTGAGCAGGTAGTCGACGGCGGCGTCGACCTGGTTCCAGTGCGCGCCGAAGAGACCCGAGGCACGCGAGTACGTATAGCCGAGCTGGCCCGAGAGCGCCGGCGTGAACGTGTACTTGCCGCCCACTTCGTAGGCGTTGTACAGGTAGGACGAGGAGGCGATCTGCGAGAGCAGCGTGTTCGTCCAGAGGGCCCACACGGTGGCCGGGCCGAGCGCGTAGCGGCCGCCCACGCCGAACGTGCGCAGGTCCTTCAGCGCGCCACCAATGCCGGCGATGGTCGTCGTGAAGGCGGGCGAGGCCGCGCCGGGGTAGGTGATATCCGTGTAGGCGGCGCCGAGGCCGAACGGGCCGTAGGCGTAGTTCGCGCCGAAGCTGTACGTGCGCGACGAAGCTTCCGCGGAGGTGGTGGGTGCGCCGGCGAACGAAGTCGTGTTCGAGAAGCCGTACAAGCCGCCGAAGGTCAGGCCTGCGAAGTTTACGCTCGAGAACTTGACCGAGTTGTCGATGCGGCTCGACGTCAGCTGGTCGATATCGTTGAAGTGATAGGCCCAGTTGCCCACGGCCGTGTTGCCGCCGTTCGAGTAGTAGCCGCCGAGGTAGTCCGTGCTGAACGAGTATTGACGGCCGAACGTGAGCGAGCCGATCGTGTTTTGCGTCAGGCCGACGTAGGCCTGGCGGCCGAACAGCGTACCGCCCTGGCCTGCTGCGCCCGTGCCGCTGACGAAACCGTTTTCGAGCACGAAGATGGCCTGCGTGCCGCCGCCCAGATCTTCCGTGCCGCGCAGGCCCCAGCGGCTGCCCTGCGCGACCCCGTCGCCGTAGCCCCAGTAGCTGCTGCTTCCGCCCGTGGCGTTCTTGATGTGGCTGTTGTAGCTGATACCCGCGTCGATCAGGCCGGACAGCGTGACGCTGCTTTGCGCATGCGCCCCGCCCGCGACCGAGGCAAAAACGGCGGTGGTCAAAATTTTCTTCAAAACATTCTCCGGATTGAGGAAAGATTCGAATGCCCCGTTTCTGGCGGACAGGGTCATGCGACGCGCTGAAATTTAAACATCAATCGCGAAAGGTATGTGGCATTATTTTAATATTACTGATATGTCTTATTTATGTTGCATAAATAAGACATCAGCCTTGAACGCCTTTTGTGGCGGGGATTTTAGCGATTCGTCGCGCGCCTCGAATGGCCGTCCAGACGCTCTTTTTCAGCTTTTAATCTTTCAATATGAAAATTTGTTCATTGAGCGTTTAAGTTTCGTCCGGCCGGTCTTGATGCGGAGTGCGAAGTATTGGGGAGGGTCGCCGGAGCGGCGCGAAGCCGGCTCATGCAGCCGCATGAGCCGGATGGACAGACGGATTAGAGCGACAGGAGCGAGCCGCTGCGGATGGGCCGGTCTCCCGCGATGTGGGCCACTTCCATGCCCGCCGTCGCGAAGCGCGCGCTGTGCCGCGCGTACATCACGCCGCTCACGGTGCTGTTCAGCGTGAGCACTTCGTCGGTGAGCGGGTTGACGATGTCGGCCACGGGCGCGCCGGCCTCGATCCAGGCGCCGGTATCGGCGCGAAACACGATCACGCCGCTGGCGGGCGCGACGATCGGCTCGGTGCCGGCGAGCGGCGTGGCCGGAAACGCCAGCGCCGGCAGCGGCGCCGGGGTGCCCTCGATCACGCCGCGATGGATCAGGTAATCGACGATGCCTTGCGCGTCGTGCTCGGCGAAGTCGTGCGAGACGTCGCGCTGGCTGCGCAGCTCCACCGTCACGGAGATGGCGCTGTGCGGAATCGGGAAGCGCTTGCCGAAGCGCTCGCGCAACTCGGTCCAGCAGAAGCTGTGAATCTCGTCGAACGGGTTGCCGATCGAGTTCAACGCGAGGAGCGACGCCTTCGCGTCGAGATAGCGCGCGAGCGGCTCGACGTCGGGCCACAGCTCGGGGTTCGTATAGAGGTGCAGCGCCGCTTCCCAGTCGCAGTGCAGGTCGAGCACGATGTCGGCATCGTAGGAGAGGCGCTGCAGCGCGAGACGCTGCGAATCGAGCTCGTTCTTCGGCTTCTGGGCGGCGAGCGCCTCGCCCATGGCCGCGCGGATGGCCCGGCGGTTGGCGTCGGCGTCCGGGCCGAGGCGTTCCTCGATGGCGGGCAGCACGAGCGCCGTCAGGTCGTAGAAGTTGCGGTTGAAGTTCTGCGCCGTGTTCGATTCGAAGCGCCCGACGAGATGGCCGAGCCACTGCTGGTTCAGGCCGATCGGATTGGCCACCGGCACCACGACGATCTCGCCGCGGATGCGGCCGGCCGCTTCGAGCGCGGCGAGCTTGCGCCGCAGCGCCCAGGCGGCGAGCATGCCCGGCAGTTCGTCCGCGTGCAGCGAGGCCTGCACGTACACCTTCTGGCCGCCGCCCGTGCCGTAGTGAAAGCTCGTGATCTGCCGGGCGGTGCCGAGGGCGGGCGCTATCAACGGATGGTTCTGGGTACGCATGTGGGAGACGCGCGCTGCGGCAGGCCGCGGCACACGTGGGTAGTGGGTTCGTGAAAGGAAAGCCCGCAGCCGGGCTGCAAGAAGCGATCTTAGCGGATTCGATCTGGCGCCGTAACTTCGGTGGAAACGCGCCGAGGCGTGGAGCGCGCGGATTGCGCGGACGAAGCAGACGAAGCAGGGGCGAAAAAAAACCCGGATCGCCGTCCGGGTTTTTCTCTCACCTCGGGGAACACGCCGCGAGGCTCGGAACGCGCGTCGATCAGCCGCCGTACACGTCGAAGTCGAAGTACTTCGCTTCGATCTTCTTGTACGTGCCGTCCTTGATCATGTCGGCGATGGCCTTGTCGATCTTCGTCTTCAGGTCGGCGTCTTCCTTGCGCAGGCCGATGGCGGCCGCGCCCGTCGGGATTTCCTTGCCGGCGAACTGGAAGCCCGCGCCGCGCGGGGTCTTCAGGAAGCCCAGGTCGGCCTGCACTTCGTCTTGCAGCGCGGCGTCCAGACGGCCCGAGATCAGGTCGGCGTAGACCTGGTCCTGGTTCTGGTAAGGCACCACGTTCACGCCCTTGGGCGCCCAGTTTTCCTTCGCGTAGGTTTCCTGGATCGTGCCCTGCTCCACGCCCACCGACTTGCCCTTGAGCGAATCGGCCGTCGGCAGGAGGTTCGTGCCCTTCTTCGCGACGAGGCGCGTCGGCGTGTTGAACAGCTTCGCCGAGAACGCGATCTGCTCTTCGCGCTGCGGCGTGATCGTCATCGACGAGAGAACGCCGTCGAACTTCTTCGCCTTCAGGGCCGGGATCATGCCGTCGAAGTCCTGCTCGACCCACACGCACTTGGCGTTCAGGCGCTTGCAGATTTCGTTGCCGAGGTCGATGTCGAAGCCGACGAGCTTGCCATCCGGTGCTTTGGATTCGAACGGCGCGTAGCTGGCATCGACGCCGAAGCGGACGGTCGTCCAGTCTTTCGCGTGGGCGGCGCCGGCCGATACGGCCAGCAGGGCAACCGACAGGGCGGCAAGCAGTTTTTTCACTATGTGTACTCCTCGGATGGTTCATGGAGCGCCGCGTGCGGTCATGCCGCCGCGGCGCATTGTCCGGCGCGTTGTGCATCCCGGACTTTCTTTGGGCTTGCCGGCGCGAGAGCCGGCGGCGCGGGCAGAAGCTTACCCGGTCAAAATTGCTGCGTCGCTAGTGTAATACCGGATAGCGCAAGAATGCGCGCCGAAAGGAACCGCCGACGCCCGCTGGCGAGGGGCCTAAAGCCTTGCTGGGCAAGGCCCGGGCAGGAAGCTATGCGATCGGCATGAATTGTCTGCGAAAAGCGGAATGCGATGCCTGGTTGCAACAGTCGACGGCAAGCGGCGCCCGCCGTGCGGTTCAGACCACCCGCCTTCCCGCGAGATACGTGGCGCGCGGCACCGGCAAATCGTCGAGCATCGTCACGCGCACGAAGTCCGCGCGCAGGCCTGGCGTAATGGCGCCGCGGTCCGTGAGCCCGGCGCGGCGCGCCGGCTCCCACGAAATCGTCGCCATTGCGCGCGGCAGCGGCCAGCCGGCCTTGGTCACGAGGTCGAATGCCGCCGTGAGGAGGCTCGACGGCACGTAGTCGGACGAGAGGATGTCGAGCAGGTTCGCCTGCGCGAGCTCCAGCGCCGAAACGTTGCCCGAATGCGAGCCGCCGCGCACGAGGTTCGGCGCGCCCATGATGGTCGAGATGCCGCGCGCTTTCGCGGCCTCGGCCGCGATGCGCGTGGTCGGGAATTCGGCCAGCACGATGCCTTCCGCGGCGGCCTGCTCGACGTGCTCGACCAGCGTGTCGTCGTGGCTTGCGAGCGGAAGGTTGCGCGCCCGGCAGCGCTCGACGATCTGGCGGCGATGCGCGTCGGCGAAGCGCTGCTGCTCGTCGGCCAGTTCGGCCTGCATTGTCGCGGCCTCTTCGTCGGTCCACTTGCCGTAGCGCTCCTGGAAACGGCGCCATTGCTCGCGGTCGTGCCACTGGCGCTGGCCCGGCGTGTGGTCCATCACGGAGGCGAGGCGCAAAAGCGGGTGCGCGCTCAGCGTGTCGAAGAGTTCGATCACGTCCTGGGTCGCGATTTCGCAGCGCAGATGCAGGAAGTGCTCGGCGCGCAGCAGGCCGCGCTCCGAGAAGCGCGAGAGCGCCCCCGCGCAGGCGAGCTGCACCTCGCGGCCGCGCACGCCCACCGAAAGGCGCGTGCCGATGGCGAGCGCGTCGAATACGGTCGTGATGCCGGCCGCCGCGATCTGCGCGTCGTGGATCACAAACGCGGCGTCGGTATTCCAGTGCACGCCGGGGCGCGGCGCGAGGTGTTTCTCGAGATTGTCGGTGTGCAGTTCCACAAGGCCGGGCAGCAGATAGTCGCCCATCCAGTCCTCGGCCTCGGGGGCGGACGTCGTGCCGCGCGACAGCTCGCGGATCCGGCCGTCCTCCACGCGCAGCGTGCCGGTGAAAACCTCGTCTCGCGTCACGATGCGAGCGTTCTTGATCAACATCGTCTGGCTCCGTAAGCAGAACAGGTAGAGCGGTTTCAGGCGGCTTCGTTCAATGCCGTCTGCGCGCGCGGCGCGGTGAGCGCAAGGCGGCGCGTGGCGACGCGCTCGCGCGTGTCTTCGTCGTGGAAGACGCCGACGATCGCCGCGCCGAGTTCGCGCGCCTCGACAATCAGGCTCGACACCACCTCGCGATTCTCCGCATCGAGCGAGGCCGTGGGCTCGTCCAGCAGCAGCACGCGATGCCCGGCGATCAGGCCGCGCGCGATGTTCACGCGCTGCTGCTCGCCGCCCGAGAACGTCGCGGGGGCGAGTGACCAGAGCCGCCGCGGCACGTTTAGCCGTGCGAGCAGCGCTTCGGCGCGCGCGTGCGCCTCGCTTTGCGCCACGCCGCGCGCCACAAGCGGCGCCGCGACGAGGTCGCGCGTGGCGACGCGCGGAATCACGCGCAGGAACTGGCTCACATAGCCCACCACGTTGCGGCGCAGGCGCAGCACGTCATGCGGCGCCGCACCCGTGATTTCGAGGTGCTGCTCCGATGCATCGTCGTCGCGAATGGCGATCGAGCCGCCGCTCGCGAGGTAATTGCCGTAGAGGCAGCGCAGCAGCGTGCTCTTGCCCGCGCCGGACGGCCCGACGAGCACGACGCATTCGCCGCGCTCGACGTCCAGCGAGACGCCCGCGAGCGCTTCGATGCCGATGCCGCCCTGGCCGTGCAGCGTGAACGTCTTGCGCACATCCTGCGCGCGCAGCATCAGCGCGGGGCGCTCGACAAAGGCGCTTGCGTGGGGGGAGGAGGCGGTACGCATCATGTCGATCATCCTAGACCGGCAGCACGGAGGCCACCAGCGTCTGCGTGTAGGGGTGCTGAGGGTCGTCGAGCACCTGGTCGGTCAGGCCCGCTTCGACCACCGTGCCGCCCTGCATCACCATGAGCCGGTGCGCGAGCAGGCGCGCGACGCCGATATCGTGCGTCACGATCAGCACCGAAAGATGCAGCGTGGTCGTGAGCGTGCGCAGCAGATCGAGCAGGCGCGCCTGCACGGAGACGTCGAGGCCGGCCGTGGGCTCGTCCATGAAAACGAGGCGCGGGCCCGTGACGAGATTGCGCGCGATCTGCAAACGCTGCTGCATGCCGCCCGAGAACGCGGAGGGCAGTTCGTCGATGCGCGTGGCGTCGAGTTCCACGCGCTCCATCCATTGCTGGGCGGTGTGGCGGATCTGGCCGTAATGACGCGCGCCGACGGCCATGAGCGGCTCGCCGATGTTCGCGCCCGCGGAAACGCCGGCGCGCAGTCCGTCGCGCGGGTTCTGCTGCACGAAGCCCCATTCGGTGCGCATGATGCGGCGCCGGTGCGGCTCGGAGAGCGCGCGCAGGTCGAGCGCTTCGCCTCCCGAACTCACGTAGCGCAGTTCGCCGGAATCGGCCTCGGTGCGCAGGGCGAGCGCATTGAGCAGCGTGGTCTTGCCCGAGCCCGACTCGCCGACGATGCACAACACCTCGCCGGGGTACAGGTCGAAGCTCACGTCGCGGCAGCCATTGCGGCCGCCGTATTGCTTCGTGAGACGGCGGGCGCTCAGCAGGGGCGTCATGTCGGCTCTCCCTGTGCTTCACGGCGCTCGTGACAGTAATCGCTGTCCGAGCAGACGAACATGCGCTTGCCCGCATCGTCCACGATCATTTCGTCGAGGAAGCTTTCGCGCGAGCCGCAGAGCGCGCACGCATGCTCCCAGCGCTGGACTTCGAACGGATGATCGTCGAAGTCGAGGCTCTTGACCGGCGTCCAGGGCGGAATCGCGTAGATGCGGCGCTCACGGCCGGCGCCGAACAACTGCAGCGCGGCGTTCATGTGGAGCTTCGGATTGTCGAACTTGGGGATCGGCGAAGGCGCGGTGAGATAGCGGCCGTTGACCGTCACCGGATAGTCGTAGGTCGTCGCGATGCTGCCGTGCCGCACGATGTCCTCGTAGAGCTTCACGCTGATGAGGCCGTAGTCGGCGAGCGCGTGCAGCTTCCGGCATTCGGCCACGCGCGGCTCCAGCCGGAAGAGGGGCTCGGGCATCGGCACCTGATAGACGAGAATCTGGTTTTCCGTGAGCGGTGTTTCCGGAATGCGGTGGCGCGTCTGGATGATCGTCGCCTCGCGCGTGCGGCGCGTGGTCTTCACGCCCGTCGTGCGCGCGAAGAAGCGGCGGATGTTCACGGCGTTCGTGGTGTCGTCCGAGCCCTGGTCGATCACCTTGAGCGTGTCGTTCGCCCCGATGATCGCCGCGCTCACCTGGATGCCGCCCGTGCCCCAGCCATAGGGCAGCGGCATCTCGCGCGAGGCGAACGGCACCTGGTAGCCGGGCACCGCCACGGCCTTGAGCAGCGCGCGGCGGATCATGCGCTTGGTCTGCTCGTCGAGGTAGGCGAAGTTGTAGCCCTCGGCGGCCTGCGTTTCGTGGGAGGCGATGGGCGCGGCGAGCGTGGCGGGCGCGTTC
Source organism: Paraburkholderia acidipaludis NBRC 101816 (assembly GCF_000684975.1). Taxonomy (GTDB): domain Bacteria; phylum Pseudomonadota; class Gammaproteobacteria; order Burkholderiales; family Burkholderiaceae; genus Paraburkholderia; species Paraburkholderia acidipaludis. The sequence goes on from NZ_BAXZ01000009.1 coordinate 88,717, forward strand.
ATGCGGCCTCCTCGTTCGTCGGGTCCGGCTGTCCGTGCCGCTCGTGTTGTGCGCGCAGGCGGCGCACGAGTTCGAGTTCGGCCTGGAAATCGACGTAGTGCGGCAGCTTCAGGTGCTGCACGAAGCCCGAGGCCTCGACGTTGTCGCTGTGCGAGAGCATGAACTCGATGTCCTGGGTGGGCGAGGCGAGTGTTTCGCCCAGCTCCTCGGCACGCAGCGCGCGGTCCACTAGCGCCATCGCCATCGCCTTGCGCTCGGCGTGGCCGAAGGCGAGGCCGTAGCCTTGCGTGAAGGCGGGCGGCACGTCCTTGCTGCCCGCGAACTGGTTGACCATCTGGCATTCCGTCAACTCGATTTCGCCGATCTCGACGGCTTCGCCGAGCTCGTCCAGCATCATTTCTACGGAGACCGAACCAAATCGAATTTCGCCCGCGAACGGATGCGAGTGCGCGTAGCCGCGCTGCGTCGCATAGCCCATCGCCAGCAGGAAGCCTTCGTCGCCGCGCGCGAGATTCTGCAGGCGCACGGCGCGGTCGGCCGGAAACGACAGCGGTTCGCGCGAAAGATCGCCGGGTTCGGGCGCGCCGGGTGCAGGCGTTTCCTGCTCGATCAGGCCTTCCTTGTCGAGCAGCGAAATGACACGCGGCATCGGTGCCTGCGCTGCGGCGTCAGGCGATGCGGCTGCGTGCGACTCCGGGCTTTCCGCGCCTTCGCCAACGTCGCCGCCTTCGGCCAGCAGCGCGAAATCGAGCAGGCGCTGCGTGTAGTCGTAGGTCGCGCCAAGCACCTGGCCGCCCGGCACGTCCTTGAAGGTGGCCGAAATGCGGCGTGCCGCGTCCATCCGTTCCGTTTCTACGGGCTCCGTATAACCGAAGCGCGGCAACGTGGTGCGATAGGCGCGCAGCAGAAAAATGGCCTCGACGAGATCGCCGGCGGCCTGTTTGATGGCGAGTGCGGCAAGCTCTTCGTCGTACACCGAACCTTCGGCCATCACGCGCGCGACGGCGAGACGCAACTGCTCGCGAATCTGCGCGACGCTCAGTTCGGGCACGCGCGTGTCGCCGCGGCGCGCCTCGTCGAGCAGGCGCCACGACGCTTCGATCGCGCGCTCTCCCCCTTTGACGGCGACGTACATCAGTTCATCTCCACGCGGGTAGTGCGCGGCAGGCCGACCAGCCGGCCGCCGCAGACGAGATAGAAGTCGATGCCGCACGGAAAGAGCGGGCCCAGCGCGGCACGTTCCTGCCAGAAGCGCTCGGGCAGGCCGACCGGCGCGATCGTGCGAGCATTTTCGATGCCCGGCCCGCGCAGCGTGACGGGCGCGCCGCCCGTGAGCGAGGCGACGCGCACGAACACGGTAGCCGACAGCTCGGGCGATTCGGGCGTGCCGATGGCGAACGAAGCGAGCGGCGGCAGCGCCGCGGCGTCGTGCACGTAGACGAACGCGGCTTCGCCAGGTGCGGCGGCGAGCGGCGCGTCCGCGTGAAAGCGCAGTGCGGCACTGAGCGCGGCGTCGGGCTGCGCGAGCCACACGGGCGTGGCGTAGTCGGCGAGCGCAAGCAGCGAAGCGAACGCCGCAAGGCCGGCGCGTTCGCCGCCGTTCGTGGCGCCGGCGGCGGGCAGCACCGTTTCGATCACGCCGATGCGGCCCGGACGCGCGAGCGCGTCGAGCAGCGTGCGAAACACGGCCTGGGTGTCGTGAACGGGATCGGCAAAACCGGGCGCGAGCGTGTCGAGCGCGAGGTGTGCGGCTTGCGGGTTAAGGGCGGTTTGGCGTTCGTCGATCATGCGTCACCTCGAACCATGGTGAAAAACTCCACTTTTGTGCCGGCAGTGGCGGCACGGCGCGCGGCACGTTGCGCCTCTGCGCGCGCGGCGAGCGGCACGATCAGTTGCGCGTGCAACGAGGCGTGGCGCTCGGGCTGCTGCAGGAGCGCGTCGGCGAGCGCGGCCAGTTCGGCGCGGCGCTTGTCGCGTCCCAGGTGACAGGCCACCCCCACCGTGCCGTTGCCAGCGCCGTTCGCGCCGCGCAGGCGCAGCGTGGCGCGCGTGACGGTGGCTTCGCCGAGATTGAAGGCATTGCCGGTGCCGCCGATGCGGCCGCGCACCATCGCGAGGCCCGTTTGCGGCGGGCGCAGCCAGTCGAAGGCAGGCGCGGCGGCGCCTTCCAGCGCGGCCGCGAACGCCGCTTCGAGATCCTCGCGCGGCGTGCGGGCGAGCACCGCCATCCATGCGCGCCGCGATGCGGCCGGGGGCGGGACGGAGGTAGCGTTCATCTGCGGTTCCTGTGTCGTGAACGGGAGAGTCCTGCGAACGTCGCTGCAGTTCGTTATTGGACCATCTATTCATCTAAACGTCTAGACGTCTGGTCATGCAGTCGTCTACATGCAGCGAAGGGGATGTTTTCATATTTCCATCACGCCTTGCGCACTACAATGCGGGAAGCGCTATTGAACCCGGAAGGAATGACAGCACCATGACATCGAACGACGACGCGCCGCAGGGCGCCCGGCTCGAGCGCGGCGCAGGCGTGGCGGTGTGGCGGCAGATCGAACAGATACTCTCGGCCGAAATCGCGGCGCAGGGCTTCGGCGAGGACGGCCGCCTGCCGAGCGAAGGCGAGCTGGCCAGGCGCTTCGACGTGAACCGCCACACGGTGCGGCGCGCGATGCTCGGCCTCGCGGCAAGCGGGCTCGTGAGCGTCGAGCAGGGGCGCGGCACCTTCGTTCAGCCGGGCGCGATCGACTATACGATCGGCAGGCGCACGCGCTTTACCGAAAACCTCCGGCAGCACCAGCAAGCGGCGGTGGGCAAGCTGCTGTCGTCGTCGCGCGTGAAAGCGGAGCCGACCGTCGCGAAGGCGCTGGGCATTCGCGCGGGCGCGCTGGTCTATCGGATCGAGACGCTGCACGAGCTGGACGGCGTGCCGCTCACCTATGCGCGCAACTGGTATCCGGCCGCGCGCTTCGCCGACCTGCCCGCCGTGATGGAGCGCTTCGACAGCACCTCGAAGGCGCTGGCCGAATACGGCGTGGCGGACTATCTGCGTAAATGGAGCCGCATCGGCAGCGCGCTGCCCGAGCCCGAGGTGGCGCGGCGGCTGAACATCAACCGGCAGCAGCCCGTGCTCGTGGTCGAAAATGTGGACGTCGACATGGACGGCACGCCGATCAAGTACGGCATCACGCACTTCGCGGCCGACCGCGTGCAGCTGATGGTGGAGCACGACGTATGACGGACGCAGCCGAAGCCTTGGGCGACGCCGCGCGCTTCGCGATCTACTATGCGCCGCCGCGCGAATCGGCCTTTTGGCGAGCGGGCTGCGCGTGGCTCGGCCGCGATCCGGAGAGCGGTGAAGCGCTGCATGCGCCGCAGCCTGCGGGTCTTGCCCGGCCGCTCGCCGAGGTCACCGTCGCGCCGCGCCGCTATGGCTGGCACGGCACGCTAGTGCCGCCGTTTCGCCTCGCGCCCGGCGTGACCCCCGAGGCGCTGCTGGCCGCCGCGCAGCAATGGGCCGCGACGCGGTCGCCCTTTGCATTGACCGTCGAGGCGGCGACGCTCGGCCGCTTCGTCGCCCTGCGTCCCGCCGACGAAGCGGGCGACGCCGCCGTGTGCGAGCTCGCTGCCGACGCGCTGCGCACGCTGGCGGCGCTGCGGGCCGCGCAGACTCCGGCCGAGCTCGCGCAACGGCTCGACGCGCCGCTCACGGCGCGCCAGCGCGCCTATGTCGAGGCATGGGGCTACCCGTACATCTTCGACGAATACCGGTTCCACATGACGCTCTCCGATTCGCTCGACGATGCGCACGAGCGGCACGCGCTCGTGGCGGCGTGGAACGCGCAGATGGCGGAAGCGGGTGCGCTGCCGGTGGACGGTGTCGCGCTCTTCGTCGAACCGCGGCCGGGTGCGCCGTTTGCGCTGTGGCGCCGGGTGGCGTTCGCGGGAGGGAGGCCGCGCCGATGAACGACCGGCTGATTTACCTGATGGGGCCTTCGGGGGCGGGCAAGGACTCGTTGCTGGGTTTTGCGCGCGCACGCCTCGCGGCCGAGGGCGTGGTGCTGGCGCACCGCTACATCACGCGCGCCGAAGGCGGCGGCGAGAACCACATTGCGCTCACCGATCACGAGTTCGACGCACGCGCCCGGCTCGGCCTTTTCGCGCTGCAGTGGCGCAGCCATGCGCTGCGCTACGGGATCGGCGTGGAGATCGACCAGTGGCTCGGGCTCGGCTGCACGGTGGTGGTGAACGGCTCGCGCGCCTACATGGGCGAGGCGCTCAAGCGCTATCCGCAGATGACGCTCGTGCATGTCGAGGCGGCGCACCCCGTGCTGGCGGCGCGCCTCGCCTCGCGCGGACGCGAAACGCCCGCGCAGATCGCCGCGCGTCTCGCGCGCCAGGCGCCGTTCGAGGTGCCGGCAGGCGCGTGCCTGGCGCGCATCGACAATTCGGGGCGGCTGGAAGAGGCCGGCGAGGCGTTCGTGGAGGTGGTGCGCCGCGTGGCGGCGGGCCGCTGAGCGCGGGTTCGCGCGTGGCCTGGAAGCCGGGGATGCGGCGCCTTTCGCGCGCCCGGCGCCGTGGTGTGCCGCCACCTGGCCGCGCAGCGACGCTCAGGTGCGTCGCGCCACCATGCCGGAGACGCGCTGCGCGGCCTGCTGGAGCGGTTCGAGGAAGGTCTTGACCATCTGCTTCGCCGAGGTCCGCTGCGCATTCCCGCTGATGTTCATTGCCGCGATCACGCGGCCCTGGCGGTTGCGGATAGGCGCGGAGATCGAGATCAGGCCGCCTTCCAGTTCCTGGTCGACGATGGCCCAGCCCTGCTGGCGCACCTGGGCGATGACCTTCTTCAGCTCGTCCTTGTCGGTGACGGTGCGCGGCGTGTGCGCGTAGAGCGGCGAGGCGCCGAGCGTGGCGTCGAGCGCGTCCTCGTCGAGCGCCGCGAGCAGCACCCGCCCCATCGACGTGCAATACGCCGGCAGGCGGCTCCCGATCGAGAGGTTGATCGTCATGATCTTGTGCGTGGGCACGCGCAGGACGTAGACGATTTCCGTGCGGTCGAGCACCGCTGCCGAGCAGCTTTCGTGCACCTGCCCCGAGAGCTCTTCCATGACCGGTTCGGCCAGGTTCCAGAACGGCATCGACGTGAGGTAGGCGAAGCCCAGGTCGAGGATCTTCGGCGTGAGGCGGAAAAGGCGGCCTTCTGCCTCGACGTAGCCGAGCGTCTGCAGCGTGAGCAGGATGCGGCGCGCGCCGGCGCGCGTGAGGCCGGTGGCGGCGGCGACGTCGGTGAGGGTCTGCTCGGGGCGTTCGGCGTTGAACGCGCGGATCACCGAAAGTCCGCGGGCGAACGACTGCACATAGGAGTCGCCCGGCTTGTCGGGGATCTCCGGCTGCTCGGCGGGACGGTCGGGCGAGGCACTGGATGCAGAGGTCATGGGCGTCGGAAAAGGGCTCGGCGGCGCGTAACGAACCCATGACGATAGCGCAAGCGCCCTGTTTCGCCAACCGGCGGCGCGGGGGGCCGCTGCGCGCGAGAGTGCCGGAAGTGGCGAAAGCGCTCAAGCGTCATTGATTTTGGTCAATTGTTTATCTCTTTATTTTTGATTTTGCATCTGCCTTGCTTTGGGTCCAAGGGTGTGCGCGCGGATATTGGCTTGATTTTATAAATATGCTTTCGCTCGGCAGTGAATGCCGATTCGAATTAATGGCGTGCCGGGAAACGTCGAGTGGTGAATAAAAGGATAGGTCGACGCTTTCGCGTCAGCCTCGCCGGCAGCCTGGAACGAGCCGCGGCGCGTTCTCATAGCTGGGGTGAAAGATTTTAGAAAGCATAATGCGTCCATCCGCCGCGCCAGTTTGAGCGAGATTTAGCGAATCGAGATCAAATTAGATTCGAATATCTTTCCGTAGAATTTTGCCGAGCACGATACGGGTGCATTTCTCGCGATTTCTTGCGATGTAAATGCGTTAAAGCGTCCAAAAATCGTTTAACGGAAAGACGGGCAAACATGACAGACAGAAAGGCCTTCAAAAGGTGGCTCATCCCCCTCGGCAGCGGGCTGGCCGCAACGCTTTCGGGGTGCAGCGGCAACTTCCCGCTGCTCGACCCCAAGGGCAGCGTGGGCGTGGCCGAAAAATCGCTCATCGCCACGGCCACGGGCGCCATGCTGCTGGTGGTGGTGCCCGTGATCATCCTTACGCTGCTGTTCGCATGGCGCTACCGCGCGTCGAACCGCCATGCCGTCTATGCGCCGAAGTGGGCGCACTCCACGGCCATCGAGGTCGTGGTCTGGGCCATTCCCGCCGTGATCATTCTCTTCCTCGGCGTCCTCACGTGGCGGACCTCGCACGAGCTCGACCCGTACAAGCCGCTCGAGTCGAATGTGAAGCCCATCAACGTCGAAGTCGTCGCGCTCGACTGGAAGTGGCTCTTCATCTATCCGGATCTCGGCATCGCCACGGTGAACCAGCTGGCCGTGCCGGTGGGCACGCCGGTCAATTTCCGCATCACGTCGGATTCGGTGATGAACTCGTTCTTCATCCCGCAGCTGGGCACCCAGGTTTACGCGATGGCGGGCATGCAGACGCGCCTGCACCTGATTGCAGATGAACCTGGCAACTTCGAGGGCCTTTCGGCCAACTACAGCGGCCGCGGCTTCTCGGACATGAAGTTCCGCACGCTCGCGACGAGCCGGGGCGACTTCGACGCATGGGTCAGGAAGGTCAAGGCCTCGGCCGGCTCGCTCGGCATGGACCAGTACGCCGCAGTCGCGCAGCCCGGCGAGAAGGCGCCCGTGCAGTACTTCTCGACGGTCGACCCGAGGCTCTTCAACAACATCATTGCGAAGTACAACAACGGCCACGTCACGGACTTCAGTGACGCTGCCTGCGGTACGAAGGGGTAACGCATGTTCGGCAAACTCACATTAGACGCGATTCCGTTCGATCAGCCGATCATCATGGGCGCCGCGGCGTTCATGGCGCTGATCGTCGTCGCGGTGCTCGGTCTCGTGACCGTGACGGGGAAGTGGAAGTACCTCTGGAGCGAGTGGCTCACGAGCGTCGACCACAAGCGCATTGGCCTGATGTATATCATCGTGGCCGTGCTCATGCTGGTGCGCGGCTTCGCCGACGCCGTGATGATGCGCATCCAGCAGGCCATCGCCTTCAACGGGCCGGGCTACCTGCCGCCGCATCATTACGACCAGATCTTCACGGCGCACGGCGTCATCATGATCTTCTTCATGGCGATGGCGCTCATGGTCGGCCTCTTCAACCTCGTCGTGCCGCTGCAGATCGGCGCGCGCGACGTGGCGTTCCCGTTCCTGAACTCGCTGTCGTTCTGGATGACGGCGATCAGCGCGATTCTGATCAACCTGTCGCTCGTGATCGGCGAGTTCGCGCAGGTGGGCTGGCTCGCCTATCCGCCGCTCTCCGAGCTGCAATACAGCCCGGGCGTGGGGGTGGACTACTACATCTGGGCGCTGCAGCTTTCGGGCGTGGGCACGCTGATCACCGGCGTCAACTTCTTCGTCACGATCATCAAGATGCGCGCGCCGGGCATGAGCCTCATGAAGATGCCCGTGTTCACGTGGACGGCGCTTTGCTCGAACGTGCTCATCATGGCCACGTTCCCGATCCTCGCCATCGCGGTCGCGCTGCTCGGCCTCGACCGCTACCTCGGCATGCACTTCTTCTCGAACGATGCCGGCGGCAACCCGATGCTGTATCTGAACCTGATCTGGGCCTGGGGCCACCCCGAGGTGTACATCCTCGTGCTGCCCGCGTTCGGCATCTATTCGGAGGTCATGGCCACGTTCTCGAAGAAGCCGCTGTTCGGCTACAAGACGATGGTCTATGCCACGTGCGTGATCATGGTTCTCGCGTTCCTCGTGTGGGCGCACCACTTCTTCACGATGGGGTCGGGCGCCGACGTCAACGCGTTCTTCGGCATTATGACCATGGTCATTGCGATCCCCACGGGCGTGAAGATCTTCAACTGGCTGTTCACGATGTATCGCGGCCGCGTGCATTTCACGGCGCCGGTGCTCTGGACGATCGGCTTCATGGTGACGTTCTCGATCGGCGGCATGACGGGCGTGATGATGGCGATTCCGGGCGCGGATTTCGTGCTGCACAACTCGCTCTTCCTCGTTGCGCACTTCCATAACGCAATCATCGGCGGCGTGGTGTTCGGCTACCTCGCGGGAGTTCACTACTGGTTCCCGAAAGTGTTCGGCATCAAGCCCAGCGAAAAGCTCGGCAAGGCCTCGTTCTGGTGCTGGTTCGTCGGTTTCTACGTGGCGTTCGTGCCCATTTACGTGCTCGGCTTCATGGGCATGACGCGCCGGACCAACCACTACGACAACCCCGACTGGCAGTCGTGGCTGATCGTGGCCGCGATCGGCGCCGCGATCATCGCGCTCGGCGTGGTGTTCCAGGTGCTGCAGTGGGTGATGGCGTTCGTGAACCGCAACAAGGCCGAATGGCAGGACGTCACGGGCGACCCGTGGGACGGCCGGACGCTGGAGTGGTCGACCTCGTCGCCGCCGCCGGTCTATAACTTCGCGGTCATCCCGCAGGTTAGCGATATCGACGCGTTCGCGCACATGAAGGAGTCGGGCCAGGGCCTCGGCCTTGCGGACAAATACAGCGATATCCATATGCCGTCCAACACCGCGGCGGGTTTCTTCGTCGGCATGTTCAGCCTCGTGCTCGGCTTTGCCGGCGTGTGGCACATCACCTGGCTCGGCGTGCTCGCGTTCGCGGCGGTGGTGCTGACCATCGCCATTCGCAGCTTCGGCGATAACGACGGCTACTACATTCCGGCGGCAAAGGTTCGCGAGATCGAGGAGCGACGCCATGGCGCCGCTGCCGCGGTGAATCGTCGCGAAATGGTCGCTGAGGAGGCTTACTGATGTTACAGAAAACCAACGCGGCAACGCTTGCCGAACTCGATCATCACGATCATCCGCCTTCGAACTCGGTATTCGGGTTCTGGGTGTACCTGATGACGGACTGCGTGCTGTTCGCGGCGCTGTTCGCTACCTTCGGCGTGCTGGGGCACCAGTACGCGGGCGGGCCTACGGGCAAGGACCTGTTCGATATTCCCGGTGTCGCGATCGAGACGGCGGTGCTGCTGCTTTCCAGCATCACGTACGGCTTCGCGATGCTGGGCGCTCACCAGGGCAAGCGCGGTGTCGTGCTTGGCTGGCTCGCCGTCACGTTCATACTGGGTGTGACCTTCCTCGCGTTCGAGTTGCGCGAGTTCTCGCACCTGATCGCGGACGGTGCCGGCCCGCAGCGCAGTGCATTCCTGTCCTCGTTCTTCACGCTGGTCAGCACCCATGGGCTGCACGTGTTCTTCGGCCTCGTCTGGATGGTCGTGATGATGATCCACGTGCTTCGCAAGCCGGAACTCGGCGAAAAGGAAATTCGCGGGCTGACCTGCCTGAGCCTCTTCTGGCACTTCCTCGACGTCGTTTGGATCTGCGTGTTTACTTTTGTCTATCTCGGGAGCGTGCTCTAAATGGCTCATTCTTCCTCGGCCGCCGGCGGTGCCGCCCATGGCACCGCTCATGGCACATTCAGCAGCTATCTCACAGGCTTCGTTCTTTCCGTAATCCTTACGGCGGGCGCGTTCGGCATCGTGTTGCACGGTGCGCTGGATCCCACTACGGCGATCATCGTGCTGGCCGTGCTGGCGTTCGTGCAGGTGGTTGTCCACCTCGTGTTCTTCCTGCACCTGAACGCGTCGGCGGGGCAGGGCTGGAACGTGCTGTCGCTCGCTTATACCGTGCTCGCCGCCGCTTTCCTCATTTTCGGCACGATCTGGGTGATGCATAACGTCAGCCTGAACATGATGTCGCGCTGATCCCACCCCTTTCGGGGGGGGCAGTGCGTGGCTTGCCCGGGTATCGACCGGCCGCATAGACTCTCAGTCTGTGCGGCCGTTTTGTTTCCGGTGCGAGGCCTTGTGCTTGACACCGTTTGCGCACGCCGCCTATCATGCATGGCAATTGTTCGATAAACGACCAATGGTTCGTATATAGAACAAAATGCATCTGGACCGGCGCGCTCGAAGTTGGGTTTCGTCCGCGCAGTCCGTCAAACTGGAGACGTTCATGACGGAAGCTTTTCTGTGCGACGCGATTCGCACCCCCATCGGGCGCTATGCCGGCGCTCTCGCGCAGGTCCGTGCCGACGACCTCGGCGCCGTGCCGCTCAAGGCCCTGATGGAGCGCAACAAGGAAGTCGACTGGTCGGCGGTTGACGACGTGATCTACGGTTGCGCCAATCAGGCCGGCGAGGACAACCGCAATGTGGCGCGCATGTCGCTGCTGCTCGCAGGGTTGCCGCAGGCCGTGCCGGGGTCGACCGTCAACCGCCTGTGCGGTTCGGGAATGGATGCGGTCGGCATCGCCGCGCGCGCGCTCAAGTCGGGCGAGACCGGGCTGATGGTGGCGGGCGGGGTCGAGAGCATGAGCCGTGCGCCCTTCGTCATGGGCAAGGCCGCGAGCGCCTTTTCGCGTGACGCCGCGATCTACGATACGACGATCGGCTGGCGCTTCGTGAACCCGCTGATGAAACAGCTGTACGGCGTCGATTCGATGCCGGAAACGGGCGAAAACGTTGCGGTCGACTACAACGTGAGCCGTGCCGATCAGGACGCCTTCGCCCTGCGCAGCCAGCAGAAGGCGGCACGCGCCCAGGCCGACGGCACGCTCGCGCAGGAGATCGTCGCGGTCACCATCGCGCAGAAGAAGGGCGATCCGATCGTCGTTTCGCGCGACGAGCATCCGCGTGAGACGAGCCTCGAAGCGCTCGCGAAGCTCAAGGGCGTGGTGCGCCCGGACGGTTCGGTGACGGCCGGCAACGCCTCCGGCGTCAACGACGGCGCCTGTGCGCTGCTGCTCGCCAACGAGGAGAACGCGAAGCGCTACGGCTTGACGCCGCGCGCGCGCGTACTCGGCATTGCCACGGCAGGCGTTGCGCCGCGCGTGATGGGCATCGGTCCGGCGCCCGCAACGCAAAAACTGCTCGCGCGCCTGAACATGACGATCGACCAGTTCGACGTGATCGAGCTGAACGAGGCGTTCGCGTCGCAGGGGCTGGCCGTGTTGCGCATGCTCGGCGTAGCGGACGACGATCCTCGCGTGAATCCCAATGGCGGCGCGATCGCGCTCGGTCACCCGCTCGGCATGAGCGGCGCGCGTCTCGTCACGACGGCGATGTACCAGTTGCAGCGCACGCAAGGCCGCTACGCACTGTGCACGATGTGCATCGGCGTGGGACAGGGCATTGCGATGGCGATCGAACGACTCTGATTGCCGCCCTGCTCGCCTGATCCTGCAGGGCCAGATTCACAGACGCCGCGAATCGAATGATTCGCGGCGTTTTTGTTTCCCGTGCGCGAACGTGCTGCGGCCGACTCCGTCGCGAAGCATTTCGAGATGCAAAACAATTACCGAATTCGTATCGAATTTGTGAACACCAGATGCGAGGAATTCACTTACCTTGATCCATGGTGGATAACGTGAAAGTATTCCGGCCCACTAACGGTCAGCTTTTTTTAACGCTCGCGTAGAATCGTCCGCACTTCGGTGCACCTACGCTGCACCGTCGATTGCAGCGGCATTTCAGGCTAACTTGATGAGGAGAACGCGGATGATGAAAGCAGCAACGTTTGGTGCAGCCTTGGTTCTCGGCATGGCGGCCGTGCAACCGGCTATCGCGCAAGACGCGCTCGCAAGCGCTGCGCAGGCCGTGGTCGCCAACGCCGAGCCGGTTCATGTCCAGGCACAGATCGTCGGCATCGACCGTACGGCGCGCGTGGTGACGCTGCGCGGTCCGCGCGGCAACGAAGTGGATATCGGCATCGGGCCGCAGGTCGGAAACTTCGATCAGCTAAATGTCGGCGATACCGTCGACGTGCTCTACAAGAATGCGCTGCTCGTCACGGCCGACAAGGTCACGGGCAAGGACAAGGGGATTCGCAAGCGCGTCGATACGAGCGTTTATATCCCGGCGTCGTCGGGTTACAGCACGGCGCGCCAGGTCGAGGTGCAGGCCACGGTTCAGCACATCGATGTGAAGAAGCGCAAGGTGACGCTGCGCGGCGCCTATCAGACCGTGACGCTGGATGCCACGCCTGACATCGACCTCAAGTCGCTGAAGGTTGGCGACACGATCCACGCCGTGTTCGTGTCCGCTTACGCGACGCAGGTTACGCCGGTCGGCGCGACGCAATAAGCGCGGTTTCCCGCGCGGCAAATGAAAGCGCCGGGGTGCAGCGAGTCGATCGCTGCACCCCGGCGCTTTTTCATGCGAGGCGGGAGCCCGCTATGCTTTACAGACCGCCCATGCACATGTACTTCACGACCACGTAGTCGTCTACGCCATAGTGCGAGCCTTCGCGGCCGAGGCCCGACTGCTTCACGCCGCCGAACGGCGCGACTTCGTTCGAGATCAGGCCGGTGTTGATCCCCACCATGCCGTACTCGAGCGCTTCGGCCACACGCCATACGCGGCCGATGTCGCGGCTATAGAAGTACGCCGCGAGACCGAATTCGGTATCGTTCGCCATCCTGATCACTTCTTCGTCCGACGAGAAGCGGAACAGGGGGGCGAGCGGGCCGAACGTTTCGTCGCGCGCGACCTTCATCGCGGGCGTTACGCCCGTGAGGACGGTCGGCTCGAAGAAGCCGTGTCCGAGCGCGTGGCGCTTGCCGCCCGTCGCGACCTGCGCGCCCTTCGCGAGCGCGTCTTCGATGTGCGATTCCACCTTCAGCACGGCCGCTTCGTTGATGAGCGGGCCTTGCGTCACGCCCGGCTCGGTGCCGAGGCCGACCTTCAACTGCTCGACGGCGTTGCGCAGCTTCGCGGCGAAAGCGTCGTACACCTTGTCGTGCACGTAGAAGCGATTCGTGCAGACGCAGGTCTGGCCGCTGTTGCGGTACTTCGAAGCGATCGCGCCCGCGACGGCCGCGTCGAGATCGGCATCTTCGAACACGATGAACGGCGCGTTGCCGCCCAGTTCCAGCGAGACCTTCTTGACGGTCGGCGCGCACTGGCCCATCAGCAGGCGGCCAACGGGCGTCGAGCCCGTAAACGAGAGCTTGCGCACGGTGGCGTTGCTCGTCATTTCGCCGCCGATGGACTTCGGGTCGCCGGTCACGACGCTGAACACGCCGGCCGGCACGCCCGCACGCTGCGCGAGCACGGCCATTGCCAGCGCCGAGAACGGCGTCGCTTCGGCCGGCTTCACGACGATCGGGCAGCCCGCGGCGAGCGCCGGGCCTACCTTGCGCGTGATCATCGCGGCCGGGAAGTTCCACGGCGTGATGGCGGCGCAGACACCCACCGGCTCTTTCGTGACGACGATGCGGCGGTCGTTCGCGACCGTGGGGATCGTGTCGCCGTAAATGCGCTTGCCTTCTTCGGCGAACCATTCGAGGAACGAGGCGGCGTAGCCGATTTCGCCCTTTGCTTCGGCGAGCGGCTTGCCCTGTTCGGTCGTGAGGATCAGCGCGAGGTCGTCCGCGTGTTCCAGCATCAGGTCGTGCCACTTGCGCAGGATCGCGGCACGCTCCTTGGCGGTTTTCGCGCGCCATGCCGGCCATGCTGCGTTGGCGGCCGCGATGGCGCGGCGCGTTTCGGCTGCGCCCATCTTCGGCACCGTGCCGATCAGTGCGCCGGTGGCGGGATTCGTCACGTCGAACGTGGCGCCGTCTTCGGCCCCCTGCCATTCACCGGCGAGGAAGGCCTTGTTTTGCAGCAGCGATGCGTCTTTCAGGTTCATGGTTGAACTCCAGGCAGCTTGCGATGATCAGGCGGTAACGCCGACCGCTTCCTTGACCGACTCTTCGAGGATGGCGAGGGCTTCGTCGAACACGTTGTCCTGGATCGTCAGCGGGAACAGGAAGCGCACGACGTTCGAGTACACGCCGCACACGAGCAGCAGCAGACCGCGCTCGAGCGCCGCCGTCTGCACGCGCTTCGTGAAGTCGGCGTCCGGCTCGTTCGAGCCCGGCTTGCAGAACTCGACGGCGTTCATCGCGCCCGGGCCGCGCACGTCCGCGATCTGCGGCACGTCGGCCTTCATCGCGTCGAGCCTGGCCTTGAGCTTGTCGCCCAGCCTCGTGGCGCGCTCGCAGAGCTTTTCTTCGTCGATGATGTCGAGCACCGCGTGCGCCGAAGCGACGGCCAGCGGGTTGCCCGCATACGTGCCGCCGAGGCCGCCGGGCGCGGCCGCGTCCATGACTTCCGCGCGGCCGACCACGCCCGACAGCGGCATGCCGCCTGCCAGGCTCTTGGCGATCGTCATGAGGTCGGGCGTGACGTCGTAGTGTTCCATCGCGAACAGCTTGCCGGTGCGCGCGAAGCCCGTCTGCACTTCGTCGGCGATCAAGAGGATGCCGTGCGTGTCGCAGATCTGGCGCAGGCCGCGCACGAAGTCGGCGGGTGCCTGGTAGAAGCCGCCTTCGCCCTGGACCGGCTCGAAGATGATCGCGGCCACGCGCTTCGGATCGATGTCGGCCTTGAACAGCGTTTCGATCGCCTTCAGCGAGTCGGCGGTCGTGATGCCGTGGACCGAGTTCGGGTACGGGGCGTGGTAGACGTCGGCCGGGAACGGGCCGAAGTTCAGCTTGTACGGGGCGACCTTGCCCGTGAGCGCCATGCCCATCATCGTGCGGCCATGGAAGCCGCCCGCGAAGGCGATCACACCCGGACGGCCGGTGGAGGCGCGCGCGATCTTGACGGCGTTTTCGACGGCTTCGGCGCCGGTCGTGAAGAAGGCGGCCTTTTTGGCGAAGTGGCCCGGCGCGCGCTTCGCGACCTTCTCGGCCAGCGAGACGTACGACTCGTAAGGCACGATCTGGTAGGCGGTGTGCGTGAAGCGGTCGAGCTGTTCCTTGATCGCCGCGACGATCTTCGGATGGCGGTGGCCCGTGTTGCACACGGCAATGCCGGCCGCGAAGTCGATGAAGCGGCGGCCTTCCACATCCCACAGTTCCGCGTTCTCCGCGCGCGCGGCGTAGAAGTTGCACATCACGCCCACGCCGCGCGGGGTGGCGGCGTCCTTGCGGCTTACCAGTTCAGCGTTCTTCACGGTTCATCTCCTTGGCAGACGATTTTGGGGTATCGGTGGCGGGTATTCAGGCCGCCGTCGAGCCGGAAACGGGCAACAGGGCAGCCGATGAAGCGACTATACTGACATTTGGCTCCAAGTTTCAGAGCCATTCAATGAAATTATCAGGAGCCAATTCGATGCGAGCGAGCGTCCTGTCCGACTGGCTGGCCCAGCGGCTCGACCGCGGGAGCACTCAGCCGGTGTACCGGCAGCTTCACCGGCTGCTGCAGCAGGCTATCCTCTCGCGCGAACTGCCGGCCGGGGCGCGCGTGCCTTCGTCGCGGCTGCTGGCGGCGGAACTGGCCATTGCGCGCAACACCGTCACCCAGGTCTATGAGCAGCTCGTGCTGGAAGGTTATGTGATCTCGACGACCGGGCGCGGGACTTACGTGGCCGACACGTCGCCGGACGAGATCGTCGGGGCGAACGAGCCCGGCTCATTGGGGCTGGATCAAACAAGGCGTGCGATTGCGGGCGGCCTGCCTGGTCTCACGCAGGCCGCGCCGCGCATCGCTCCGCCGGCTGCCGAGCGAACGGCGGCGCCCGCTGCCGGCACGGCCGCGTCCTTAAGCGCGCCCGCTACGCCAGGCGCTACGCATGCCTCGCGCGAAGCGGTACGGGCGCTCTCCGCGCGCGGCGCGCGGCTGATCGCGGGCGCGGGCGTCTCGAAGCGCCAGGGCGGCGCGTTCATGCCGGGCGTGCCCGATGTCTCGCGCTTCCCGTCGCGCGTCTGGACACGTCTGCACAACAAGTACTGGCGCAGCCTGCGCCCCGATCTGCTCACCTATGCGCCGGGCGGCGGGCTCGCGCTGCTGCGCCATGTGCTGGCCGACTATCTGCGCACGGCGCGCTCCGTGCGGTGCTCGCCGGAGCAGATCATCATCACGACCGGCATTCATCAGTCGGTCGACCTGGCCGTGCGCCTGCTCACCGATTCCGGCGACGTGATCTGGACCGAGGATCCCTGCTACTGGGGCCTGCGCAGCGTGCTGCAGGTTTCGGGGCTGAACCCGCGCCCGATCGCCGTGGATGGCGAAGGCATCAACCCGTCGGCCGAGGACTTCGCCGTGCCGCCGAAGCTGATCCTCGTGACGCCCTCGCACCAGTACCCGCTCGGCATGGTGATGAGCCTCGCGCGCCGCCGCATGCTGCTCGAATACGCGCGCCAGCACCAGTGCTGGATCATCGAGGACGACTACGACAGCGAGTTCCGCTATGGCAGCCGCCCGCTCGCGTCGCTGCAGGGCCTCGACACGGCGGGGCAGGTGATCTACGTGGGGAGCTTCGGCAAGACGTTGTTTCCGGGCTTGCGCGTGGGGTATCTGGTCGCGCCGGAGGGGCTGGCGGAAAGCTTCGCGACCGCGAGCGCGGAGCTTTATCGCGAGGGCCAACTGTTGCAGCAGGCGGTGCTGGCCGAGTTCATCGCGGAGGGGCACTTCACGTCGCACATCCGCAAGATGCGCGGGCTCTATGGGCAGCGCCGCCAGGCGCTGCTGGACGCCGCCGCGAGCCGCTACGGCGAGGCGCTGCCCGCGATGGGCGGCGACGCCGGCCTGCACGTGGTCATGCAATTGCCCGAGGGCTGCGACGACCGCGCCGTGGCGGAAGCTGCGCTCGCACGCAACATCGTCGTGCGGCCTTTGTCGGGCTATTACGCAGCGCGCGCCCGCGCCGCGTCGGGTTTGCTGATCGGCTATGCCTGCGTGCCCGACGAGGAGATCGCCCCGGCGTTCGACACGCTCGGCGAGGCGATCGACGCGACGCTGCCGCTCTTTGCCTGAGTTTCGTTTGAAGTCCGCGCACGCGGCGCATCGCCCGAAGCCTGTCGTCATGCGAAGGAATGCTGACGTTATGTGACGACTGCGTGACGCCGCGGATCTGTCATGCGCAAGGCACCCCCAAGGCGCTATATTGTGGGCGGCGTGCGTGCCGCCGCGGTTCCTTTCGACAACCCTTCCATCATCGCCCACCGAGTGCATCGATGCGCCAGGCCCTGAGCTTTCTGCCCGACAGCTTTGCCGAGTACGAGGATCTCAAGGCGATCCTCGATGCGGGCAGCCGCTGGCTCTCGATCCGCAGCGCGGGAGAGGTGGAAGTGCGCGGCCGCTCGTTCGAGCTCTACGCCGCGAGCATTGGATCGAACGATCCTTGCGCGCCCGCCATCGGCTTTTTCGGCGGCATACATGGGCTGGAGCGGATCGGCTCGCAACTCGTGCTCGACTACATGCGCGCGCTCGTGGGGCGGCTGGCGTGGGACGAGCTGCTCATGCAGCAGCTCGAATCGATACGGCTCGTGATGGTGCCCATCCTGAATCCGGGCGGCATGTGGCTCGCCACGCGCGCGAATCCGAACGGCGTGGACCTGATGCGCAACGCGCCGCAGGACGCCGACGAGCGCGTGCCGTTTCTCGCGGGCGGCCAGCGGGTGGGCTCGTGGCTGCCATGGTATCGCGGCCGGCGCGGCGCGCCGATGGAAGTGGAAGCGGCGGCGCTCCTGAAGATCGTGGACGAAGAGCTGGCGTCGCGCACGCTCAGCTTCGCGCTCGATTGTCATTCGGGCTATGGCTGGAACGACAGCATCTGGTTTCCGTACGCGCGCACGCGCAAGCTCATGCGCCATCTGCCGGAGATGTACATGCTCAAGACGATGTTCGAGCGCGCGCATCCGCATCACGGCTATACCTTCGAACCGCAGAGCCACCAGTATCTGCTGCACGGCGATCTCTGGGACTGCGCCTACGATCGCGCGCCCTCGCAGAACGTGTTTCTGCCGCTCACGCTCGAACTCGGTTCGTGGCTGTGGATCAAGAAGAATCCGCGCCAGATTTTCTCGCGCCAGGGCATGTTCAATCCCGTGATGCAGCATCGCACCGCGCGCGTACTGCGTCGTCATGCGAACCTGTTCGAGTTTCTCACGCGCGCCGCGTACTCCGCGCGGTGCTGGCTGCCCCAGGGCGCGCAGCGCCAACAGCTGCTGCAAAACGCGATCGGGCATTGGTACCGGCAGCCGGGCGCATGAGCGCGGGCCCCTGGATCCTGCTGCGCGGTCTCACGCGCGAGTCGCGTCACTGGGGCGCGTTTGTGCCGATGCTCGAAGCGGCGACGGGCCGCGTGCTGCCCATCGACCTGCCGGGCAACGGCGCCGCGGCGCAGATGCGCTCGCCTGCGCGGGTGGAGGCGTTCGTCGACGCGGTGCGTGCCGAGATCGAGCGGTGCGGTGGGCGGGCGCCGTACCGCGTGCTGGCGATGTCGCTGGGCGGCATGGTTGCGACGGCCTGGGCGCTGCGCTATCCCGGCGAAATCGAACGGCTCGTGCTCGTGAACACGAGCATGCGGCCATACAGCCGCTTCTACGAGCGTCTGCGGCCGGCCGCGTGGCCGTCGCTCATGCGGGCGGCGCTCGCCTGGCGCGATGCTGCGGGGCCGGCCGAAGCGCTGATCCACGCGCGTACCTGCGAGCGTCGCGATACGCTCGCTGCGGATCTGGATGCATGGCGCGCGATCCGTGCCGGCACACCGGTTAGCCGCGCGAACGCATTGCGCCAGTTGTGGGCCGCCGCGCGCTATGCGGCGCGAGGCGTGCCGAACTGCTCTGTGCTCGTGGTGTCGGCACGGGGCGATCGTCTCGTGAATCCCGTGTGCTCGGCGCGGCTCGCACGCGCATGGCATGCGCCGCACGCGGCGCATCCATGGGCCGGGCACGACTTGCCGCATGACGACCCGCAATGGCTCGTGGCGGCGCTGCTCGCGCTGGAGGAGGAAGGGTTGCCAGGCGCCGCGATGGGCGCATCGCGATCCGTTGGCTCATAATAGGGCGCGTTATCCAGCCTTCCGCTGCCTCATTCAGCCTCACTCAGCCTCATCGCGAACGATTTCCGCCTATGAACGCAAGCACCTCCCAAACCGGCGCCGCGCCGCGCCTCACGAGCCTCTCGCATGGCGGCGGCTGCGGCTGCAAGATCGCGCCGGGTGTGCTCTCCGCGCTGCTCGCGCGCAGCACGCCGCTTACGGCCGCTTTTCCGAACCTGCTGGTCGGCACCGAAACGGCGGACGACGCGGCCGTCTACAAGCTCAACGACGAGCAGGCTATCGTCGCGACCACCGACTTCTTCATGCCGATCGTCGACGATCCCTACGACTTCGGCCGCATCGCCGCCACGAATGCTCTTTCGGACGTCTATGCAATGGGCGGCAAGCCGATCCTCGCGCTCGCGCTCGTGGGCATGCCGATCAACGTGCTGCCGCATGACGTGATCGCTCAGGTGCTGCGCGGCGGCGAGGACGTTTGCGCCGCCGCCGGCATTCCGGTCGCGGGCGGTCACTCGATCGACTCGGTCGAGCCTATCTACGGCCTCGCGGCGATCGGCGTGGTGCACCCGGACCGCGTGAAGCGCAATGCGTCGGCGCGCGCGGGCGATCTGCTCGTGCTCGGCAAGCCGCTAGGCGTGGGCGTGCTTTCGGCGGCGCTCAAGAAGGACCGGCTCGACGCAGCGGGCTATCAGGCCATGGTCGCCGCCGCGACGAAGCTGAACACGCCGGGCGCGCAGCTCGCCGCGCTCGACGGCGTTCACGCGATGACCGACGTGACCGGCTTCGGCCTGCTCGGCCATACGCTGGAGATCGCGCGCGGCGCCGGGCTGACCGCGCGCGTGCGCTATGCCGACCTGCCGTTCCTGCCCGGCGTCGAGACGCTCGCGGCCGAGGGCGTGTTCACGGGCGCTTCGGGCCGCAACTGGGCGTCGTATGGCGAGAGCGTGATGCTGGGCGCCGGCCTGCCGGTCGTCGCGCAGGCGCTGCTGACCGACCCGCAGACCTCGGGCGGCCTGCTGATCTCGTGCGCGCCCGACTGCGTGGACGAAGTGCTCGCGATCATGCAGGCAGACGGTTTTGCCGAGGCGCGCGTGATAGGTGAAATGAGCGATGAAACAAGCGGCGAGCCGGGCGCGAGCGCGGCCCGCGTCGAGATCGTATGAGTGCGGAGTCGCCGAAAGCGATTTTCTATGCGCTCGCGGCGAATGTCGGTATCGCGGTTTTCAAGTACGCGGCGGCGGCGTTCACCGGATCGGGCTCGATGTTCGCGGAGGCGATCCACTCCACCGCCGACTGCGGCAATCAACTGCTGTTGCTCCTGGGCCTGCGGCAGTCGCGCAGGCCGCCTTCGCCGCTCCACCCGATGGGCTCGGGCCGCGCGATCAACTTCTATTCGCTGCTCGTCGCGCTGCTGCTGTTTTTCGTGGGCGGCGCATTTTCCGTGTATGAAGGCATCCATCGGCTGATCGTGCGCGAGCCCCTGCAGTACGTGTTTGTGGCGCTCGCCGTGCTCGGCATTTCCGTGGTGCTGGAGGCGCTTTCGCTCTACGGCGCGCTGCGCGAGATCCGCACGGGCGCACCCACGAAATCGCTGTGGCGCTGGGCGCGCGAGACGCGCGATTCGGACCTGCTCGTCGTGGCGGGCGAGGACATTGCGGCGCTCGCGGGCCTCGCCATTGCCTTCGCCGCGGTGCTGCTCACGGTGATCACCGGCAACCCCGTGTGGGACGCGTGCGGCTCGATCGGCGTGGGCGTGCTGCTCATGCTCATCGCGTGGTTCGTCGCGCGCGAGGTGAAGTCGATGATCGTCGGCGAATCGGCGAGCCCGGAAAGGCGGCGCGAGATCGAGGCGTTCCTGCGCGGGCGGCCCGAGATACGCAGCATCATCAACCTGATTACCCTGCAATGGGGCAAAGAGGTCGTCGTGGCCGTGCAGGCCGAAATGATCGATTACGCGCAGAGCCGCGCGATGGTCGAAGCGATCAACGTGATCGAGGCGGATCTGCAGGCGCGCTTTCCCGAAGTGCGCTGGGTGTTCTTCGAGCCGGACTTCGAGGATCGCGAGGACCGGCGGTCCTGAGCGCGCCGCGCGTCTGCCGTTTGCGCTTCAGTGCCGGAACGGCGTCCAGACTGCCGTTGTCGTATTCCAGTAGTCCAGCTCCGACGATTGCACCGCCTTCACGGTCACGCGCTTGATCGATTCGTTATCCTGAGCAACGTGCGCCGTGCGCCACGTTTCCGCCGTGCCGATGTCTTCGGCGAAGGCGGGCGCGCTCGCGGCCAGTGCAACGACCGAGGCGGTTGCGAGAGTGCGTTTCATGATTGGCTCCTGTAGCGAGGGCCGCGGGCCGGGTGAAAACACCGGCTGCGGCGACAGGAGCTAATGTAATCAAGCGCGCCGCGGCGATAAACGGCACGAACGCGAAATGAATTGTCGAAAATCCGGAACAATCGCCGCAGGTCTGCCAAAGGCGCTAGACGACCCACTCCGAAACCACCGGCGTTTCGTGGCTCGGCGCCGATTCGCGGTCCTCGGGCGTGCGCATGGTGCAGGCCTTGTCGAGCGACGCGCGGCCGGAGAGGAGCGGGCAGCGGTCGAACACCTCGGCAATCCAGTCCACGAATACGCGCACTTTCGGCGACAGATGGCGGCTGTGCGGATAGACGGCCGAGATCGGCATGGGCAGCGGCTTGAAGCCGGGCAGCACCTCCACGAGCTCGCCCGACTTCAGGTACGGCAGCACCTGGTAGCGCGCGGGCTGGATCAGGCCGAAGCCCTCGACGCCGCAGGTGACGTACGCATCCGCGTCGTTGACCGACACCATGCTCTTGAGCTTGACCTCCACTTCCTTGCCGTCGACGAGAAACGCCCAGTCGATCACGCGCCCCGTGCGGCTCGAGAAGTAGTTCACCGCGCGGTGGCCTTCCAGGTCTTCGAGCGTGTGCGGAATGCCGTGCCGCTCGAGGTAGCCGGGCGACGCGCACGAGACGCCCTCGAAAAGGCCGATGCGCCGCGCCACGAGTGACGAATCCTGCAATGCGCCCACGCGCACCACGCAGTCCACGCCTTCCTGCAGCAGATCCACGGGGCGGTCGGAAAGCCCCAGTTGCAGATCGATATCCGGGTAGCGCGTGTGAAATTCGCACAGCGACGGGATCACGATCAGGCGCCCGATCGAGCCCGGCATGTCGATGCGCAGCTTGCCGTGCGGCTTGCGGTTGCCGTTCTGGAAGGTTTGTTCGGTCTCCTCTACGTCGGCGATGATGCGCACGCAGCGCTCGTAATACGCGGCGCCGTCCGGCGTGAGCGAAAGGCGGCGCGTGGTGCGATGCATGAGCCGCACGCCGAGAAACGCTTCGAGATTCTGGATGATCGTCGTGACCGAGGCGCGCGGCATGTTGAGCGTTTCGGCAGCGCGCGTGAAGCTGTTGGTGTCGACGACACGGGTGAACACCTGCATGGCCTGAAGGCGGTCCATTGCCACTCTCCGAAAGAGTTCGGCTGCACCGCGCGCCACGGGCAAAACCGCACCGCGCGCAAAAAGAAGAGACAGATTGTTCAGGTGCGCCGAATTGTGTTGCCGGATTATAGGCATTTATTTGAAAGTCTGCCGAACCCACAATTCGCACCATTCGAATCACTATCGCGCATTGCGCCATTTCGACATGGATGCTTTCAAGCCAACGCCGACGTTTGGGGTCGCGGCCGACGACACGGCCGACGGCGTGCACAGCGGTCTGCCGCTGGCGCCCGCCATGCCGGCTTCGGCTGTCACCGCCGATGGCACGCGCGCACTCCTCGCGACGGACGTCACGATCGAAGGCTACGCGCAGCAGATCGGCTTGCGCCTGTACCGGCCCGATGGCGCACACGGCCTGCCGGTCCTGCTCTATTTTCACGGCGGCGGTTTCGTGCGCGGCACGCTCGACGATGCCGACGAAGCCGCGCGCTACCTGGCGGCGCAATTGCCCGCGCTGGTGGTGTCGGTGGACTACTCGCTCGCGCCGCAGTTTCCCTTTCCCGCCGCGCCGGAAGATGCGCATCGCGCCGCGCTGTGGATCGTCACGCGCGCCCGGGCGTTCGGCGGCAACGCGAAGCGCGTGATCACGGCGGGTCACGACGCGGGCGGCCAGATCGCGAACGTGCTCGCGTTTATCGGGCGCGATCGCGGCGACGTGCGACTCGTCGCGCAGGCGCTGTTCGCGCCGATGCTCGACCCGAGCCTCACGCGGCTCGGCGACGAGCGGCGGCTTGGCTCGGACATCACGGCGGGCGAGTGCGCCGCGTGCTATCGGGCCTATCTGCCCGAGGCCTCGCAGCGCATGCACCCGTACGCGGCGCCGCTCGAATCGTCGCGGCTCGCGGGGCTGCCGCCCACGCTCATCATCACGGCCCAGAACGACGTGCTGCACATCGAGGCGGAAAAATACGCGAGCCGGTTGATCGACGCGGGCGTGCGCACGCAGGTCGTGCGCTACCCCAGCGTGTCGCACGCGCAGATCGCAACGTATCCCGCCGCGCTGGGCGAAGCCGTGCGTTTCTTCAAGTGCTGCTTTGAGGCCAGTGCACAACGATAACGAACATTGATTCACTCACTTTGGAGCCCGACATGTCACAGAACTCGCATTCCCGTACGCGTATCGCGATGGCGGCGTTAGCCGTCGTCGCGGTCGCTGGGCTCGGTACCGGCGTCGCCATGCGGCTCGACGCGCATCCGGCCGTTGCGGCCGAGGCGCCGCCCGCGCCCGAGGTGGACGTCGCCGCCGTGGTCCAGCGCAACGTCACCGACTGGCAGGTCTACTCGGGGCGCCTCGCCGCTGTCGAGAAGGTCGACGTCCGCCCGCAGGTTTCCGGCACGATCGTTTCGGTCGACTTTCGTGACGGCGCGCTCGTCAAGAAGGGCGACACGCTCTTCGTGATCGATCCGCGCCCGTACCAGGCCGCCGTCGATCAGGCCGCCGCGCAGCTGGCCGCGGCCCAGGCGCGCAGCGGCTACGCGCAGAGCGACTGGGAGCGCGCGCAGCGCCTCATTGGCGACAATGCGATCGCCAAACGCGACTACGACCAGAAGCAGAACGACGCGCGCGAGGCGAGCGCGAACGTGAAGGCCGCGCAGGCGGCGCTCGAAGCCGCGCAGATCAACCTGGGCTACACGCGCGTCGTGGCGCCGGTGGCGGGCCGCGTGTCGCGGGCGGAAATCACCGTGGGCAACGTGGTGTCGGCCGGCGCGGACGCGCCGCCGCTCACGACGCTGGTGTCGGTCTCGCCGATCTACGCCGAGTTCGATGCCGACGAGCAGACCTATCTGGACTACATCAGCCACATGAAGGACGGCTCGAAGGTGCCGGTGGATCTGGGCCTCGCGAACGAAAGCGGCTATTCGCGCCAGGGCACGATCGAGTCGGTGGACAACCGCCTCGACACGTCCTCGGGCACGATTCGCGTGCGTGCGCGGTTCGACAATGCGGATGGTGCGCTCGTGCCGGGCCTCTACGCGCGGGTGAAGGTGAGCGGGAGCGCCCCGCACCCGGCGCTGCTCGTGGACGACGCCGCAATCGGAACCGACCAGGACAAGAAGTTCGTCTACGTGCTGGATCGCGACAATCACGTGACGTACCGCCCGGTGCAGCTGGGCGGCCTGCAAGGCAACCTGCGCGAGATCGCGGGCGGCCTGCAGCAGGGCGAGCGCGTGGTGGTGAACGGCACGCAGCGCGTGCGTCCGGGCGAGGTGGTGAGCGCGCATATGGTGCCGATGAACGGCGATGCGCTGGCCGCCGCGCCGCAAGGTGCGTCCGCGGCTGGCGAAACGCTGCAATCGCAGGCCGGCACGAAGCACGACAAGACCTCCTGACGCCGGGCGGCGGGGGGCGCGCTTGCCGGCGCAGTCTGCCCGTCCCCGCACGCCATTTAGTGCTACTAAGCGTCAATTGAAGAGCGACCCATGAACATATCGAAATTTTTCATCGACCGGCCGATCTTCGCGGGCGTACTGTCCGTGCTGATCCTGCTGGCCGGGGTGATCGCCCTGTTCCAGCTGCCGATCTCCGAGTATCCCGAGGTTGTGCCGCCTTCGGTGGTGGTGCACGCCCAGTATCCGGGCGCGAACCCGAAGGTGATCGCCGAAACCGTGGCGGCGCCGCTCGAAGAGCAGATCAACGGCGTCGAGAACATGCTTTACATGCAGTCGCAGGCGAACAGCGACGGCAATCTCACGCTCACGGTCACGTTCCGTCTCGGCACCGATCCGGACAAGGCCACGCAGCTCGTGCAGAACCGCGTGAATCAGGCGTTGCCGCGCCTGCCGGAAGATGTCCAGCGTCTGGGCATCACGACGATCAAGAGCTCGCCCACGCTCACGATGGTCGTGCACCTGATTTCGCCGAACAACCAGTACGACATGACCTACCTGCGCAACTACGCGCTCCTGAACGTGAAGGATCGGCTCGCGAATATCCAGGGCGTGGGCGAGGTGCAGCTGTGGGGCTCGGGCGACTACGCCATGCGTATCTGGCTCGATCCGCAGAAGGTGGCGCAGCGCAATCTCACCGCGCAGGATGTGGTCAATGCCATTCGCGAGCAGAACGTGCAGGTGGCGGCCGGTGTGATCGGCGCCTCGCCGAGCGTGCCGGGCACGCCGCTGCAGCTGAACGTCAACGCGCAGGGCCGTCTGCACACGGAGAGCGAGTTCGGCAACATCATCGTGAAGACGAATCCGGACGGCGGCGTCACGTATCTGCGCGATATCGCGCGCATCGAGCTCGCGGCCTCCGAGTACGGGCTGCGCTCGCTGCTCGACAACAAGCCTGCCGTCGCGCTCGCAATCAACCAGGCGCCGGGTGCGAACTCGCTCGCGATCTCGGACCAGGTGCGCGCGGCCATGAAGGAGCTCAAGGAGGACATGCCGGCGGGCGTGGACTACCGCATCGTCTACGATCCCACGCAGTTCGTGCGCGCGAGTATCGAGGCGGTCGTGCACACGCTGCTCGAGGCGATCGCGCTCGTGGTGATCGTCGTGATCGTGTTCCTGCAAACGTGGCGCGCATCGATCATTCCGCTCGTCGCCGTGCCGGTGTCGATCATCGGGACGTTTTCGCTGCTGCTCGCGTTCGGCTTCTCGATCAACGCGCTCTCGCTGTTCGGCATGGTGCTCGCCATCGGGATCGTGGTGGACGATGCGATCGTCGTGGTGGAGAACGTCGAGCGCAACATCGAAAGAGGGCTGTCGGCGCGCGACGCCACCTACAAGGCCATGCAGGAGGTGAGCGGCCCGATCATCGCCATTGCGCTCACGCTCGTTGCCGTGTTCGTGCCGCTCGCGTTCATGAGCGGTCTCACCGGTCAGTTCTACAAGCAGTTCGCGATGACCATCGCCATATCCACGGTGATCTCGGCGTTCAACTCGCTCACGCTTTCGCCCGCGCTTTCCGCGCTGCTGCTGCGCGGCCACGGTGCGAAGGAAGACTGGCTCACGCGCGGGATGAATCGCGTGTTGGGCGGTTTCTTCCGGGGTTTCAACAAGGTGTTCCATCGCGGCTCGGAGGAATACGGGCGCGGCGTGAACGGCGTGCTGCGCCACAAGGGCGCGATGCTGATGGTCTATGTCGTGCTGATCGGCGCGACCGTGCTGATGGCGCGCATCGTGCCCGGAGGCTTCGTGCCCGCGCAGGACAAGGAGTATTTGATCGCATTCGCGCAACTGCCGAACGGGGCGTCGCTCGATCGCACCGAAAACGTGATTCGCGACATGAGCGCCATCGCGCTCAAGCAGCCCGGCGTCGAGAGCGCCGTCGCGTTCCCGGGGCTTTCGGTGAACGGCTTCACGAACAGTTCGAGCGCGGGCATCGTGTTCGTCACGCTCAAGCCGTTCAAGGAACGTCATGGTCAGGCGCTCTCGGCTGGGGCGATTGCGGGCGCGCTGAACCAGCAGTACGCGCAGATCAAGGACTCCTTCATAGCGGTATTCCCGCCGCCGCCGGTGCTTGGTCTCGGCACGCTGGGCGGCTTCAAGATGCAGCTGGAGGACCACGGCGCCGTGGGCTATGAAGCGCTCAACCGCGCGACCCAGGACTTCATCAAGCGCGCCGCGACGACGCCGGAACTCGGCCCGACGTTCTCGAGCTACCAGATCAACGTGCCGCAGCTCAACGTCGATCTGGACCGCACGAAGGCGAAGCAACTGGGTGTTTCGGTAACGGACGTGTTCGACACGATGCAGATCTATCTGGGCTCGCTGTACGTGAACGACTTCAACCGCTTCGGCCGCGTGTACCAGGTGCGCGTGCAGGCGGACGCGCCGTTCCGCCAGACCGCCGACGACATTCTGCAACTGAAGACGCGCAACGCCGCGGGCGAGATGGTGCCGCTCTCGTCGCTCGTGACGGTGACGCCGACGTATGGCCCCGAAATGGTCGTGCGCTACAACGGCTACACCGCCGCCGACATCAACGGCGGCCCGGCGCCCGGCTACTCGTCGGGCCAGGCGCAGGCGGCGGCGGAGCGCATCGCGGCCGAGGTGCTGCCGCGCGGCGTGAAGTTCGAATGGACCGACCTCACGTACCAGCAGATTCTCGCGGGCAATTCGGGCATCTGGGTGTTTCCGATCAGCGTGCTGCTCGTGTTCCTCGTGCTGGCCGCGCTCTACGAGAGCCTCACGCTGCCGCTCGCGGTGATCCTGATCGTGCCGATGAGCGTGCTGTGCGCGCTGACCGGCGTGTGGCTCACCCAGGGCGACAACAACATCTTCACGCAGATCGGCCTGATGGTGCTGGTGGGCCTTGCTTCGAAGAACGCCATCCTGATCGTGGAATTCGCACGCGAGCTGGAGCACGACGGCCACTCGCCGCTCTCGGCCGCCATCGAGGCGAGCCGCCTGCGTCTGCGGCCGATCCTGATGACGTCGATCGCCTTCATCATGGGCGTCGTGCCGCTCGTGCTTTCGACAGGCGCGGGTTCGGAGATGCGGCATGCGATGGGTATCGCGGTGTTCTTCGGGATGCTCGGCGTGACCGCGTTCGGCCTGCTGCTTACACCGGTGTTCTATGTCGTGCTGCGAACGATTGCGGGCGGCAAGATTCATGTCGCGCAGAAGGACAGCGCGCGCACGGCGCTGCCGACGGTCGACGCTTGAGGGAGAAGAAAAACATGACGAATTACTCGCATTCAGGCGGCGCGACATGGCTGCGCCGCACACGTCTTGCGGCGGGCGTGGCGCTCTTCGCGTGGCTCGCGGCGTGCTCGGTCGAGCCGCCTTATCACGTACCCGACGCCGCCGTGCCGGCGGCGTTCAAGGAAGCGCAGCAGCCCCCCGCGGGCCCGCACGACGTGGGCACGTGGACACCCGCGCAACCCGCCGATGGCGCGCACCGCGGCCAGTGGTGGACCGTGTTCGACGATCCCACGCTGAACGCCCTGGAAGCACAGGCGCAGGCCGCGAACCAGGATCTCAAGGCCGCGGCGGCACGCGTGCAGCAGGCGCGCGCGGTGACGCAGGCGGCACGGGCTTCGTGGTTCCCGTCGATCGATGCGGGCTTCGGGCCGACCTACGAACGCCTTTCGCCGGCTTCGCAATATTTGCCGCAGAACGCCGACGTGCCCGCGCAGACGCTCTGGCGCGCGCAGGGCACGGTCTCGTACGAGGCGGACCTGTTCGGCCGCGTGAGCTCGAACGTCGATGCCGCGCGGGCGGACGCGCAGCAGAGCGAGGCGCTGTTCCTTTCGGTGCAGCTGTCGCTGCAGGCCGACGTCGCGCAGAACTACTTCCAGTTGCGCCAGTTCGATTCGGACACCGATCTATACCGCCGCACGGTTTCGCTGCGCGAGGACGCGCTCGCGCTCGTCCAGCGGCGCTTCAAGGAAGGCGACATCAGCGAGCTCGACGTTGCGCAGGCGCGCAACGAACTGGCGAGCGCACGCGCGGACGCCGTGGGTGTTGCGCGTCAGCGCGCCGCTTCGGAGCATAGCCTCGCGATTCTGCTGGGCAAGGCGCCGGCGGACTTCACGTTCCCGGAAACACCGCTTGCGCCCGTGAACGTGCAGGTGCCGCCGGGCCTGCCTTCGACGCTGCTCGAGCGCCGTCCCGACATCGCCGCCGCGGAGCGTTCGATGGCCGCCGCCAACGCGCGTGTCGGGCTCGCGAAGTCGGCGTTCTTTCCGAAGCTCGATATCACCGGCCAGTTCGGCTACGAGTCGGCGACGCTCGGCGACCTGTTCATGTGGTCGAGCCGCGCGTTCCTGCTGGGACCGTTCGCCGGCACGGCGCTCACGCTGCCGCTCTTCGACGGCGGGCGCCGCAAGGCCAATCTTGCGCAGGCGCGCGGAAAGTACGACGAGGATGTCGCGCAGTATCGCCAGCAGGTGCTCGTGGCGTTCCGCGAAGTGGAGGACAACCTCTCCGACCTGCGCCTGCTCGGCGACCAGATCCGCGAGCAGGACGAGGCCGTGAACGCCTCCGAACGTTCGGCGCATCTCTCGAAGACGCAGTACGAAGAAGGTGAGGTGAGCTATCTGAACGTGATCGACAGCGAGCGTTCGGTGCTGGTCGCGCAACTGCAGGCGAGCCACCTGCAAGGCGACCAGGCGGTGGCGACCGTCAACCTGATCCGCGCGCTGGGCGGCGGCTGGGGCGACATCAAGGCCGACGATCCGAAGCGCGACGGCGGGGCGCCGCCTGCCGCGCCGCTGGCGTCACGCTAGGGCGCAAGCGCTTGTACACTTGAGGGACCGATCGCGCGGCATGACGCCGCGCGGCTTCCTTTCCTCGAGGATCGAACCGTTGGAGTTCCGCCTACCCACCACCGCGACGGCGCCGTTTTGCCCGTCGGAAGTGCAGGGCAGCGTCGACATTTCGTCGGCCGCGCCATTCTGGAAGAAGTTCTGGCAGTTCGCGGGCCCCGGGCTGCTGGTTTCCATCGGCTACATGGATCCCGGCAACTGGGCCACCGACATCGAGGCCGGCTCGCGCTACGGTTACAGCCTGCTGTTCGTCGTCGTGCTGTCGAGCCTCGCGGCCATCGCCCTGCAGTGCCTCTCCATGCGGCTTGGCATCGTCACCGGGCGCGATCTGGCCGAGCTTTCCCGCACGCGCTATTCGAAGCCCGTCGCGATGGGGCAGTGGGTGCTCGCGGAGCTTTCGATCATCGCGTGCGATCTCGCCGAAGTGCTGGGCGGGGCGCTCGCGTTTCATTTGCTGCTGGGCTGCTCGCTGATGGCGGGCGTGGCGCTCACCGCGTTCGACACGCTCATCGTGCTCGGCTTGAAGGGCAAGAACTTCCGCACGCTCGAAGCGATCATGGCGGGGCTCATCGCGACGATCGGCCTTGGCTACGTGGTCGAGCTCGCGCTGGTGAAGCCGCACTGGCCCTCGGTGTTCGCGGGCGTGGTGCCGTCGTGGCAGGCGATCTCGACGCAGGAGCCGCTCTATCTGGCGATCGGCATTCTCGGCGCCACGGTCATGCCGCACAATCTCTATCTGCATTCGTCGATCGTGCAGACGCGCGCCGTGAAGCGCGACGAAGCCAGCATCGCGCAGGCCATCGGCCTTTCGCGTCTCGACACCGTTGTTTCGCTCGTCATCGCATTGCTCATCAACGCGGCCATCCTGATTCTCGCCGCGGCCGCGTTCAACGCCACGGGCCACAACCAGGTGACCGAGATCGAAGACGCCTACAAACTGCTGGCGCCTGTCGTCGGCACGGGCGCGGCGGCGGTGCTCTTCGCGGTCACGCTGCTCGCCTCGGGCCAGAGCTCGACGTTCACGGGCACGGTGGCCGGGCAGGTCATCATGGAAGGCTTCCTGCAGATGAAGATTCCGTGCTACCAGCGCCGGCTCATCACGCGCGTGCTCGCGCTGATCCCGGCGTTCGCGGGCGTGGCGCTGCTCGGCAACGGGGCGGTGGGCAAGCTGCTCGTCGCAAGCCAGGTGGTGCTGAGCCTGCAACTGCCGTTCGCGCTCTGGCCGCTCATCCGCATGACCGACGACCGCGCGCTGATGGGCGCGTTTGCCAACCGCCTGCCCACGCGCATGCTGGCGTGGACGCTCTTCGTCGTGATCACGGCCGCGAACCTGTGGCTCGTCTGGCAGACGTTCGGCGGGAACTGAGGTGGGGGAACTGAGGCGGCGGGAGTGAAACAGGCAGGAAGGAAACGCACGGCGCAAGGAAAAGCGCTTTGCCGTCCAGCGGAGTGGGTGCGCCGGACGGCTTCGCGTCTTGGTCTCGTGTCCGGGTGGTCCCGGATCTGCTCTCCTCGCTAGGCAGCCTCGGCGATGCCGTCCGGCGTGACAACTTCCGGAAGGTCGCTTTCGGTCTGCGTGGCGCCCCGTCGCGCCGCAGCTGCCTTTTTCGTCTTGCCGGCGCGCGAAGGCGGCTGGCATGCGCCGCACACGACGTTGTGCTGCAGGTCGTGGCGGTGCGCGACGAATTTGCCGCCGCAGCGGCAGCAAGGCGTCAGCTGCAGAATATCGGCATCGAAAAACCGCACCAGGGTCCAGGCACGCGTGAGGTCCAGTACAGGCTCGACCTCGCTGTGGCGGCAGTGTTCCAGGTACAGCCGGAACCCCTTGGTGAGCGCGTCGAGATGCGAGCAACGCGCTTCGTTCTTGAGGAACAGGTAGGTGTTGTAGAACAGCGAAGCGTGAATGTTCGCCAGCCACGTCATGTACCAGTCCGCCGAGAACGGCAGCATCCCCTTCGGCGGCGACACGCCGCGAATCTCGCGATAGAGGCGGATCATGCGGTCGCGCGACAGGGAGAGCTCGCTTTCGAGCACCTGCATGCGCGCGCCCAGCTCGATCAACGCGATCGCGCGGAACACTTCCTGGGCGTCTTCGGTGAGGCTGCGCCGCGTGGTCATGACGTCGTCCTCAGGCGAATTGGCCGGCGGGCTGTCCTGCAAGCAGGATGGCCGCGTGAGTGGTCGCCACGTCGGTATGCTTCGTGGTCTGCGTGAGCGCGGACAACATCGCATGATCGTCGAAGCGGAAAAAACAAAGAAGCTGGTCGGAAGCGGCCAATCTGACGATTTGCGCGAGCGAGAGACCGCCCAGCAGATCGGCCAGTTCCGACGACAGGCCCAGCCGGAACATGCCGACGGGCTTGTCCTCGCGCAACATGCGTTGCGCAAGCATCAGGTACGACAAATTAATTTCGCGGATAGATTCCAGCGTCTCGCTGCTACGGTCCATTTCTCTCGTTTCCGAAGCCCCGAATTATTAACCCCCCGGCGTTTCCCGCCGTGTATTTGTCTGGTCTGTTTGCCGGTCCTCGCTCATGTGTAACCGGCGGGGCCTGACTGTTTGATACAAGGTGTTACAACTCGTAACACCTTGGGCGGAATTGTATGAGGGCTTATCTCGGAAATCAATCCCTGTCATAAAAAAATAATGAGGGCGCCATACGCAATTTCGGTAATTTTTCCTTGTGTTTGTTCCGCATCAAATTGAGGCGCTCCGTAAACTCTTGCCGAACGGGGATTCGGCGCGAAGCCTTGTCAGTTGGTGGGGTTGCGGGGCACTCGATGCATGCGCAACGAATTGCGCCACAGGAGATCCGAGAGCGCAACGTAAATAAACGTTTTGAAAGGATTTACTGGAAGAGGTAAGAAGTGCCGAATGCAGAATTAATAAGTCGGAAGATTTAAATGTAACTGGAGATCCGACCCTCTGATACAGATTCCCCGCGACGGGGATCGGCTCAGGCGGCGTCGTGGAAGGCTACACCCAAAGTATGACGCTGCCCTGCACGAATCCGGCTCACGCCGTGGCGCAACGTCGCGCGTGCTGCGCCGCGCGCGCCTTGCAGCGGCCGGTGGTGCACCGCGAACAGCACGACGTCTCCCTTTTCGAGCGGCACCACTTCCACACGCGACTGCCGGCGCGCCCGCTGCTCGGTCAAGACGAATTCGCCGCCGCTGAAGCCGGTGCCCGGCGCGCTCAGCAGGATCGTTGCCTGGACCGGAAAGACGTGCTCGCCATAGAGGTCCTGGTGCAGGCAGTTGTAATCGCCGGAGCCGTATCGCAGCAGCAGCGGCGTGGGGCGCTGCTGGCCCGCCGCATGGCAGCGCTCGATGAACCCGGCGTGGGTCGGCGGAAACCGGGTGTCGAAACCGAGCCAGTCGGCCCAGCGGTTGGCCAATGCGACGAGGCGCGCGTACAGCAGGCTGCGCAGTTCGGCCACCGGATCGGGCAGCGGGTAGGCGAAGTATTTGTACTCGCCGCGGCCAAAACCGTGGCGCGCCATCACGATCCGGCTGCGAAACGGCGCCTCGCGGTCATAGAGCGCGGCGAGCGCGTCGCATTCCGCGTCGTCCAGCAGCTTGGGGATCAGCGTGTAGCCATGTTCGGTGAGCTCGTCCTCCATGCCGTTCCACGGCAGGGTGTCGAGGCGCGACGCAAGGGAGGCACAGCGGTTCGGCTGGACGGGCGGGCGCAGGGCGGCGAGAGACATGTCGGCTCCGGGGTAAGGTGGGCATGGCGGCAGTGTCGCGCCCGCACGGCGCTGCGCGCACTCCGGCTCTTGCGCTGCAATTCGCGGGCGGGCTTGCCTCGCCCGTCGCTTACCCGGCTGTCGACGCGCGCAGCGCCGCGGCGGTTTGCGGATCGGCCGGAAAGAACGCCTCGATGGCGAGCTCCGAAAGCGTGATGTCGACGGGGGTGCCGAACACGGTCGTCGTGCTGTAGAACGACAGGTCGCCCAGCGACGTGCGCACGCGCAGGGGCACGGCAATGTGGTGGCCGACCGCATCGGCCGTGTCTTGCGGGGCCGGCGCGCCGGGAGGCGGCGGGTAGGCCGCCAGTTCGTCATGGAGCGACGCGAGCGCCGGGTCGGCGCTCGCGTCGATCTGGCGTTGCAGCCGCATGAGCAGGTGGGTGCGCCACGCATGCCAGTTGAGGATGCGCGGCGCGATGCCCTCGGGATGCAGCGAGAGCCGCAGCGCATTCGCGGGCGCGGCGAGCAGTGCGGCAGAAGCGTCGCTGATCAGCGGCGCGAGCGCGCGATTGCCGGCCACGATGTTCCAGTGCCGGTCCACGGCCACGGCCGGATAGGGCTCGTGCCCATGCAGCACCCGTTCCACCGCTTCGCGGGCCGCCGCCAGTTGCGGATCGTCGAGCCCCCGCTCACGGTAGAGCGGCGCGTAGCCCGCCGCGATCAGGAGCGTGTTGCGCTCGCGCAGCGGCACGTCGAGCCGCTCGGCGAGATGCATCACCATCTCGCGGCTGGGCTGCGAGCGGCCCGACTCGACGAAGCTCAGATGGCGCGCCGAAATGCCGGCTTCGACGGCCAGCAGCAACTGGCTCATGCGCCGGCGCTGGCGCCAGTCGCGCAACAGATCGCCGACACGGCGGCGGCCGGCGGCCATGGTCGGTGCCGCGACGAAAGGGGCGAGCGTGTTCATGTCGCTGATTCCAGGCGCGCAATGCCCGCGCGGTGAGGAGGGGTAAGGCCGAATGGGAAGCGCGCAAATCGCCTAGAATAATAATCTCGATGTGTAGCGGCGTGGCGAGGAGAGATTGCCATGAGGGAAACCGTAGCTGCTTATCTGCTGGGCCCAGCCGTGATGCTGGTGCTGTGCGTCGCCATGTGGGCCGTGTCGCGACGCACGCGGGGCGAACTCGAAGAGCGCTTCGTCCGGTGGATCGACGCTCATCGCGGCCACGGCATGCGCCACAAGCATTGAGCGTGCCAGGCAGATGCCTCGGGCACGAGGCGGCGCAGCGCAACGCGTGATCAGCCGCCGGCGTCCTGCGCGTATTTCCGTAGTGGCCGTGGCGCTTGCCGGTTTCGCCGCATACGCAAAATACCTGGGAATGCTAATGACTGCGCAAGCCATGACGGCTACGGCCGCATAGCGAGTGATTGACGCGGCGGCGCGCGTAAGGGGATGCGGCGGGAATTGTCCGCGCCAGGCGGGAACTGCGCGCGGATGCGGCGGTCATTCCGTCATCGCATACCGGAGCCCTTCATGTCACGACCTGCCGATTCCCTGATCGTCTTCATCGCCCGTCTCGCGCTCTCGATCCTGTTTCTGTGGGGCGGCGCCATGAAGCTCCTGGGTTACGCGGGCTTCGTGGCATGGCTGCATACGAGGGGCGTGCCCTACGCGGCGTTTGCGGCGCCGGCGGCCGTGGCGGTCGAACTGATCGGCGGCTTCGCGATCGTGTTTGGCGTGCGCACGCGTGCGGTGGCGTTCCTGCTGGCCGTGTACGCTGTTGTTACGGCGGTCGTCGGCCACGACTTCTGGAACATCGCCGACGCTGCATTGCAGCAGGATGCTGCCGTGCATTTCTGGAAGAACGTGGCGATTGCGGGCGGCCTGCTGCTGCTGGGCGTGACGGGGGCGGGGCGCGCTTCCGTCGACGGCTTGCGCGCGCCGCGGAGCTCGCTGCGCGGCTGAGGCCGTCGGCGCCGGACTTCCACAGAGCGAACAAGGAGCGGGCCTTGATACAGAACTTCGACTTCAACGTGAACGGCAAGATCGAGCGGCTATGCGCGAGCCTTGCCGAAGACGGCTCGAATCGCGTGCTGATCAGTTACGCCGATACGGCGCGCACGCTCGTGATCCTCGACGCTTCCGGCTTGTTCGGCACGCTCAAGGCCGAACTCGAGGAGCCCGACCGTTTGATTGCCCATGCCATCCGCAAGGCCGGGAGCGAAGGGCTGATCGAACGCGCGATGGCGAGCGGGGAGATTCAGGAAGCGTCGCTCTAGGTCTCGTTGCGGCGATCCGGTACGATCCGGCGCGCGCGGCTGCGCTCTCGCCCTGCCGCTATCCGTCGAGACGCGACGTCTCGAAGCGCGGCGCGTTCGCCTCCCGCGCCGGAGGATGCGCCGCCTCGGCTCTCACGAACCACGCCAGCCCCGCCGCGGTCAGCAGCAACGCCGTGGAGACGAGCGTTTCGGCGTGCAGGCCGGTCACGACCTGGACGGCCCCGCCGCTGCCCGTCAGGGCGCCGAATGCCGCCACCCCCACCGCACCGCCCGCCTGCCGCGCCGTGTTGAGAAACGCCGAGGCCGTGCCCGCGCGGGCCGGCTCGACGCTCGCGAGCACGGCGGTCGTCATGGCGGGCACCGCCAGCCCCATTCCGGAAGGAATCAGCAGACACATCGCCATCAGGGCGGCGAGCGGCGTTGTCGCGCCGACGAGGCCAAGCAAGGCATAGCCGCTGCCCGCCACAAGTGCGCCGACGATCATGGGCGCACGCGTGCCGAAGCGCGCGACGGCGTGGCCGCTGGCGATGTTCGAGAGCAGGAATCCGGCGGTGAGCGGCACGAACGCGAGCCCGGCCTGCAACGGTGTTTCGCCGCGCGCGTGCTGCAGATAGAGCGCGAGCACGAAGACGGTGCCGTAATAGGTGAGATTCACGCAGACGCCGAACAGCACGGCCGCGCTGAACGTGCGCTGGCGCAGCATGCCGAGCGGCAGCATGGGAGCGGCGATGCGCGATTCGAGGAAGACGAACGCGCAGCCGGCCAAGAGCGCCAGGGCGAAGCCTCCCGCCACGGCCGGATGCGCAAAGCCGAGCGGCCGCCACTCGATCACCGCTCCCGTGAAGGCCGTGAGCGCGACGACGGCAAGCAGCTGGCCGCGGATGTCGAGGCTGCGCACGGGGGCGCTGCGCTGCGGTTGGGGAACGGCGGCACCGGCCGCGAGACTGCGCCGCGGTGCGGGAATCCACGCAAGCGTTGCGGCGAGCCCGGCCGCGCAGAGCGGAAGATTAACGAGAAAGATGCTGCGCCAGCCGAACGCCGCGATCAGCAGCCCGCCCGCGACGGGTCCCGCCGCGATCGAAATCGCCCCTGCCGCCGTCCAGAAGCCCACGGCGCGCGCACGTAGCGTGCGATCGTGCCGGCATGCCTCGTTGAGAAGCGCCAGCGAGTTCGGCAGCATCATCGCGGCGCCTGCGCCCTGGACGGCGCGGGCGGCGATCAGCATGGACGGCTGGGCAGCAAGACCGCACGCGAGCGAGGCGAGCGCGAACACGACGAGCCCGGCGGCATACATGCGACGGGCGCCGTAGCGGTCGCCCAGCACGCCGCCGGAGAGCATCAGCACGGCGAAGGCGAGCGTATAGGCGTCGACGATCCACTGCAGGCGGGCGACGTTCGCGTGGAGATCGGTTGCGAGCCGCGCGAGCGCGATGTTGACGATGGTCACGTCGAGCTGCGTGACGACGAAGCCCACGCTGACGGTCGCGACGATACGGGCGAGCGCGGGCGTGAAGCGGACGAGAGGGCGGTGGTCGGGTTTCATGCGTCCAATGTTAGGCGCGGGTTGGCCGCGACGTTTCAGCCTGATGTGAATCGTCGAATTCGGCGCGTCCGGCCCGGACTCGTGCTTCCGACTTTCGGAATCGTCTTATGGGCGCGTTTTGCACATCTCCACAGAATTGTGCCCACACCCATCCAACACCGACCCACTCGACCCATACGGGGGCTCACTTATGCGGATCGCGATACTGCAGCGCGATGCGGCTCAACGCGGCCAGATCGAACGCGTACTTGCCCAGAGCGGCCACACCTGCCTGCTCTTCAGCGACGGCTTTGCGTTGACCAAAGCGCTTGCCGCATCGACGGTCGACATGCTGGTGCTGGACTGGCAAGGCACGCGGCTATCCGGCGCCGAGGTGCTCAAGACCGTGCGCGCGGTGAACGGCTGCCATATCCCGGTGCTGTTCGCCTCGGAAGACGCTTCGGACGAGAGCGTCGTGCATGCTTTTTCCGTAGGCGCCGACGACTACGTCAGCCTGCCGGTTTGCGCTCCGGTGTTCGGGGCGCGCGTCAATGCCTTGCTGCGCCGCGCGTTTCCCGACCGTTTCGAATCGGCATCGTTCGACACGGGGCCCTACCACTTCGACATGCGGCGCCAGTCGGTCACGGTAAACGGCAAGACGGTGCTGCTCTCCGGCACGCAGTACCGCCTTGCGTCGCTGTTCTTTGCCAACGTCGGGCGGCTGCTGTCACGTGACCATATCTATGCGGCGGTTTGGGGCCGCGAGCTGCAGACCTTGACACGCACGATCGACAGTCATGTGTCCCGCTTGCGCGTGCTGCTGGAAATCGACGATGAGAACGGCTACCGGTTGCAGCCCGTCTACAAGAGCGGCTACCGGCTGCTGCGCCTGCATGGCGGGGGCCGGTCGCTCGCGCGCGCCGCGGCGTGAGGGGCCGCGTTGATGCCGCAGGCATAAAAAAACCGGCGGTTCATTTCACACCGCCGGTTTTATCTGGATTCGAACCGGGAGTTTAGCGAGCGAGGCCCAGTCCCTGCAGCACGGCGTTGCCTTCCCGGGTCAGGCGGATCTGCGCGGCGCCCGCGGCTTCGCTGGGTACCGCTTCCACCAGCCCGGCTTCCCGAAGCGTCGGGATTTCCGGCTTGGCATGTGCGTCGATAGGCGCGTGCAGGAGCAGCAACAGCGTTGCCAGTTCGTGGTGGCTCAAGAGCCGGCGCAGCATCGTGCGTTTTGCGGGTTTCGCCGCAACTGTGCTCACGTTGTTCAATGCGTCCTGCCTGGTCGGTTCAAGCCTGCTCACGGGTACCTCCTGCTGCGTTTCTCTTCGGTCAGCGGATGATGCGGACGAAGACTTAAGCGATTCTTAAAACGGCCCCGCGAAAATGTGTCGCCGTGCTACACGACGTTACAGCGCGTAGCCGGATGTAACGCGCCGCCCTGTCAAGGTGCACAGGTTTTGCTGGCGGCCTCGATCCAGAGATTGGACGTGTGGCGTTTGCCGGCGTAGAAGCGGTACGTCGTGGTGCCGTTGTCGGCGCGGATCTTGATCACGTTCGAGTCGCCGAAATCGAGCATCTGGCCCTCGGGCAGCGGCGTGGTCTGGAAGCTTGCGCCATGTCGCGACGCCTCTACCGTCAAGCATGCGACCACGTCCTGGACCGACCGGCTGGTCGTCGTGTCGATCACGGGCTGACCGGAATCCGGGTTGCTCTGGAACCAGGCGCAGGCGCCCAGCGTGAGCGAAAAGGCAAGCGGCAAGACAAACTTCTTCATATCTCTCCTGAGAAATACGCGCGGCGTGTCGCGTGGGGCCCGGTTGGCCCGGAGCCAGCCGAAAGCAGCCGGAAATTATATCGGCAGCACGCGGCGTGCCGGGTCCGGCCGGGCACGGAGTTTTCGCTTCGGCAGGTTGCGCAGGCACGAGTGTTGCGGCCTCGCGACTGTCAGATTCCGGGTGAGCAAGCAGTCACACAACTTCCTATATTGCGAGATAGACTATCTGAGAGGTGCCGTTCCGTGATCTGGCGAGACGTCAGGGAGAATACACATGAACCGCCCGTCGATCCGCTTTCCTCTTCGTACTGTCGGCGCGGGCTCGCTTTTGCGATGGGTCAAGTGGGGATTCGTTGTCGGGTTCCTCATGGCCGTCGTCATCATTGCGCGCCTGATCCAGATCGAAATCGACACCTCGCGTCTGCAGGCGCGGTATCTGTCCGAATTGACGCGCGACATCGGCTACACCGTCGAGAGCGGCCCTAGCCACCGCATCCGTTTCCCCACTACCAACGGCCCCTATGACGTGCGGCTCGGCTATGCCGAACTGCCGGCGTTCGAGCAGCGTCTCGAGGCACGCGGCTTTGTCGTCGCGGAGCAGGTGCGCGATTCGGAGCGCATGCTCTCGCTCGCCGACGAAGGTCTCTTTCTCCCCTATGAAGAAAAGGACCAGGCGGGCGTCGCGCTGCGCGACGCCGACGGCGCCATGCTGTTTCATACGCGCTACCCGCAGCGCGCCTACGAGAACTTCGCCGCCGTGCCGCCGCTCGTGCGCGATTCGCTGACGTTCATCGAAGACAAATACCTGCTCGCCGAGGATCAGCCGAACCGCAATCCCGCCATCGACTGGGGCCGCTTCAGCCGCGCGCTCGTCGATCAGGGTGCGCGCCTCGTGAATCGTCATCAGCACATGCCGGGCGGCAGCACGCTCGCCACGCAGATCGAAAAGTTCCGCCACTCGGACGGCGGACGCACGGCGACGCCGCCCGAGAAACTGCGGCAGATCGCGTCGGCTTCGGTGCGCGCCTACCTGAACGGTCCGCAGACCATGCCGGCGCGCCAGCAGATTCTCGTCCACTACCTGAATTCGGTGCCGCTTTCGGCGAAGCCGGGCGTGGGCGAAGTGAACGGTCTCGGCGACGGCCTCGCCGCCTGGTATGGCCGCGACTTCCGCGACGTCAATCGCATCCTGAGCCAGCCGGTCACGGCCGCCACGCTCGACGAACAGGCGCTTGCGTTCCGCCAGGTGCTTTCGCTCCTGATCGCGCAGCGCGCGCCGTCGTACTTCCTGCAGCACGACAACGCCGCGCTCGCGAAGCTCACGGACAGCTATCTGCGTCTGCTGGCGAGCGGCGGCGTGATCACGCCCGCGCTGCGCGACGCCGCGCTCGCGACGCAGCTGACGTTCGACACCTCGCCGCCGCCGCGCACGAGCGCGACGGCGTCTTATGCCGACCGCAAGGCCGTGCTCACGCTGCGCACGCAACTGATGCAGACGCTCGGCCTGAAGACGCTCTACGACGTCGACCGCCTCGACCTCACCGCCACGGCGACGCTCGACGACAGCGTGCAGCAGGCCGTGAGCCAGCGTCTTGCCGCCGCGACGACGAAGGACGGCGCGCGCGCGGCCGGGCTCGTCGGCTTCGAGATGCTGCAGCCCTGGGACGATCCTTCGAAGATCGCGTACAGCTTCACGCTGTTCGAGCGGCGCAACGGCGAGAACCTCGTGCGCGTGCAGACCGACAGCGTGAACCAGCCGTTCGACATCAATTCGGGCGCGCGCCTGAATCTGGGCTCGACGGCGAAGCTGCGCACGCTCATCACCTACCTGCAGATCGTGAGCGACCTGCACGCGAAGTACGCGGCGCTCGACAGCAAGGAGCTGCAAGCGATCCAGCCCGACCCCAGCGACGCGCTCTCGCGCTGGGCGCTCGATTATCTCTCGAAGACGGACGACCGCTCGCTGCAGGCCATGCTCGAAGCGGCGGTGCAGCGCAAGTACTCGGCGAATCCGGGCGAGACGTTCTACACGGGCGGCGGCGCGCAGACCTTCAACAACTTCGAGTCGAGCGACAACGCGCAGATTCTCACGGTGCAGCGCGCGTTCCAGCATTCGGTGAACCTGGTGTTCGTGCGGCTGATGCGAGACATCGTCCACTACGAGATGATCCAGACATCGGGACCGCCTTCGCAATGGTTCGATGATCCGAACGTGCGCCGCGCCTACCTCACGCGTTTCGCCGACGGCGAGAGCCAGGTGTACATGAAGCGCTTCTACACGCGCTACCAGGGCATGAGCATCGACGACGCCGTCGCGACCCTGCTGCAGCACACGCGCAAGGGGCCGGCGCGCATTGCGACGGTGCTGCGCAGCACCGTGCCGGACGGGTCGCAGACGTGGTTCAACGCGCAGATGCGCGCGCAACTGAAGGGCACGAAGTTCCAGTGGCTCGACGACGAAGACCTTGCGAAATACTACGAAAAGTACGCGATCGACCGTTTCAACCTCAACGACCGCGGCTATATCGCAGGCGTGCATCCGCTGGAACTGTGGCTCGTGAACTATCTGCGCCAGCATCCCGACGCGACGCTTCCGCAGGTGCAGCAGGACAGCAAGGACGTGCGGCTCTACACGTACAGCTGGCTCTTCAAGACCCGCTACTACGCGACGCAGAACCGCCGCATCCGCCACATGATCGAGCTGCACGCCTATGACGCGATCGGCAAATCGTGGCGCGAGCTCGGCTATCCGTTCGACAACATCACGCCGTCGTATGGGGCGGCCATCGGTGCGTCGGGCGACCGGCCCGCGGCGCTGGCCCAGTTGATTGGCCTCGTGGCGAGCGACGGGCAGAAGCTGCCGACGCATAGCTTCGAATCGCTCGACTTCGCGCGCGGCACGCCTTACGCAACGCGTTTCGTGCACGCGGATGTGAAGCCGCAGCCGCTGATCTCGCCGGAGATCACGCAGGTCGTGCGCGAGCTGCTGGATTCGGTGGTGCAAGGCGGCACGGCGAAGCGTCTCGCCGACGGCATGACGTTCTCCGACGGCCATACGCTGCCGGTGTACGGCAAGACCGGCACGGGCGACCAGCGCTTCAACGTCTATGCATCGGGCGCGCGGCTGATCGAGTCGCGCAAGGTGAACCGCTGCGCGACCTTCGTGTTCGTGATCGGCGACCGCTACTACGGCACGATCACGGCGTGGGTCCACGAGCCGTATGCGGCGCGCTACACGTTCACGAGCGCGATGGCGGTGCAGCTGCTCAAGTCGATGGCGCCGGAGCTGCAGCCTTTGCTCGACCCGCAGGCGGCGCCCGCGGCACCGGCGGCCGGCGGAGCGCAGACGGCGGCGAAAAGCGGGCCGATGCCGGTGACGCTGCCCGGTCCGCAGCCGGTTACGCTGCGTCAAATTTCCTGGCAGGTGATCTCGGGGGATGCGGACCGGTAGTCTCGACCGCGCTTGATACGGATAAAAGCAAGCCGCTGAAAGAGAGGCGCCGAACGGCGCCTCTCTTTCATTTCGAAGCTCAGTACGTGCCGGCGGGCGGCGGGGGCGGCGAACCCGGGGGCGGCGGCGGCAGATACCGCTGCGCTTGCTGCGGCTGCGTCGTCACCATACGGCCCTGAACGGGAATCCGGTTGCCGTTCGCATACATGCACTGCATATAGGCGTAGTCATAGCGGCGCTGCACGTCGTAGGCCGAGCCCTGGGCGCTGCCCATACCGACCGCGCTACCCGCGAGCAGGCCCGCGCCCGCGCCGATCGCCGCGCCCTGGCCGCCGCCGAACGCCGCACCCGCCGCGGCGCCGAGCGCCGTGCCCACCACGGCGCTGCCGACTGCGCTATTGGTTGCCGCCTGATTGCTGCCTTCGCCGCCCACCTGCTGGTAGGCGAAGCCGCGGCAGTTGGCGTCGTCGGCGCGGAACTGGTCGAAGGTCTTGCCGCTGCCCGGCAATGCCATCACGCTCGGCCCCTGCGGGACGACGGCACACGCGCTCAGCAAACCCGCCGTGGCGAGGAGCGCAAGATAAGTGGTCTTCATGTGCAGCTCGATATCGTCAAAAGGTTCAGTTTCCGGGTGCCGTTTGCGCGGGAACCGCGCGCCAGCCCGACGAGCACTGCTTCACGTAGGGATAGTAGGTTTGGGTGGCGTCGCAGTAGTACCACGTGTCGTCGCCGCCGCCGCCCGGCCCGCCCGGGTCTTGCGAATACGACGGGTCGGGCGCGCCTCCTTGGGGCTGGCCCTGCTCGACGTAGTCCGGCGCCTGGGGCGGCGGCGCGACCACCACGGGTGCCGGCGCGTAGTAGTACGGCACGGGCGCGACGGGGTAATACCATGGACCGCCGACGCCGACGTAGACGCCGACATGCGACGCATGCGCTGCGCCGCTCACGCACGCGATGGCAGTCGCGGCGGCCCCGAGTAACAGTTTCGACCTTCTCACAACGATCTCTCCAGAGCGACAGGCGATGTGCGGACGCACACGCCATTCGATTATCGAACGCTATGACAACCCCGGGGCCAATGCAATTACCTGAATTGCACTGTTTTTTCGAGTTGTTACAGGGGACGGATGGTCTGCCGCAATTTCAGGCGATGGGGGCCGTATCGGCGCGCAACCTCGCGCATCGTGGCGCGATCGGCGGTTATAGGGCGTTTTGAAAGGAAATTGTCGGTAACACTCCGGGGCGCGGCCGGCGCGCGCCAAAGAAAGCGGCATTGCCTTGCCCCCTCAAAAAACCCCCTTGTTGAAACGTTTGCGTTATCGAAAACCCCTGGTCAAGTCGCCTGGCAGCGGGCCGATAAGACGTAGGTAGGACATGCCGCCAGGGAGCGCAGTACCGGACAAGAAGCATGTCCCGCCATCGGTAAATCGCGTGCAACACAGGGCGACCTCAGAGCGCCCATGAACAACAGATGAGAGAACCGCTTGTCAACCGGCAGGCGGCACACGGATTCCCTATCGATCCGACTGTGAACATTTGCGAGGGAAAAAACGATGGAACATTCGACGCCCGAACGTCAGCTTGAGTTGCATGAATTGAGCGCGGTGAGCGCCGCGCTGAACCGCGTGCAGGCCGTGATCGAGTTCGACCTGCATGGCACCATACTCCACGCCAACGAAAATTTTCTCTCCACCCTGGGCTATACGCTCGACGAAGTGCGCGGCAAGCACCACGGAATATTTTGCGATCCTGATTATGCGCAGAGCGCGGCGTATCGTCAGTTCTGGGAAAAGCTCGGCCGCGGCGAGTTCGATCGCGGCGAATACCGCCGGCTTGCGCGCGACGGGCGCGAGGTATGGATCAATGCGTCGTACAACCCGGTAATCGGCGAGGACGGCCGCCCGTACAAGGTCATCAAGTTCGCCACCGATGTCACGGCCGCCAGGCAGCAGCACGTGGAGTACGAAGGCC
Source organism: Paraburkholderia acidipaludis NBRC 101816 (assembly GCF_000684975.1). Classification (GTDB taxonomy): domain Bacteria; phylum Pseudomonadota; class Gammaproteobacteria; order Burkholderiales; family Burkholderiaceae; genus Paraburkholderia; species Paraburkholderia acidipaludis. The sequence goes on from NZ_BAXZ01000009.1 coordinate 133,079, forward strand.
GCATTCGCGCCATCGACAAGGCACAGGCGGTGATCGAATTCGACACGTCCGGCAACGTGCTGCATGCCAACCAGAACTTCCTCGACACGCTCGGCTATCGGCTCGACGAGATTCAAGGCCGGCATCACCGCATGTTCTGCGAAGAGGCGTATGCGACGAGCGCCGAGTATCGCGAATTCTGGGCCAAGCTCAATCGCGGCGAGTACGATGCGGGGCGCTACAAGCGCATCGCCAGGGGCGGTCGCGCGGTATGGATCCAGGCCACCTACAACCCGATCTTCGACGTCAACGGCCGGCTCTACAAGGTCGTGAAGTTCGCGATCGACGTGACGCTGCAGGTGGAACTGGAGGACAGCGTCAAGCGCCGCGCGCAGGAAGATCAGTCGAAGGTTGAAAAGCTGCTGGCCGTGGTGAGCCGCGCCGCCTCGGGCGACCTGACGGGCGAGGTGGACGTAGATGGCAAGGATCCGATCGATCAGCTTGCGGCCGGCATCAAGGGCATGATGAGCGATCTGTCCGGCGTGATCGGCAAGGTGGTCGATTCGGCGGGCACGTTCAAGGACTCGTCGCAGGACATCGCCGCGCGTGCCGATACGGTGGCAAGCGGCGCCCAGCTGCTGGGCGCGACGGTGGAGGAAATGAACGCCTCGATCGAGGAGCTGACCGCCTCGATCAATTCGATCGCCGACAATTCGCGCGGCGCCGACCAGCTCGCGAAGGACACCCAGCAGGAAGCGGAGCGCGGCGCGAAGGCCGTGGCGCGCTCGATCGAGGCGATGGAGCTGATCAACCGTTCGTCCGAAGACATTGCCGAGATCATCAAGGTGATCGGCGAGATCGCGAGCCAGACCAATCTGCTGGCGTTCAACGCGGCCATCGAAGCGGCGCGCGCGGGCGAGCACGGGCTCGGCTTCTCCGTGGTGGCGGACGAAGTCCGCAAGCTCGCGGAGCGCTCCTCCCAGGCCACCAAGGAGATCTCGAAGCTCATCAACGAGTCGGTCAAGCGCGTGGCGCAGGGCAGCGAGATTTCGAAGCAGGCGGGCGAGGCGTTCGAGAAGATCGTGGCCGGCGTGAGCCGCACGACGCAGGCAATTTCCGAAATCTCCTGCGGCGCCGACGAGCAGCTCGTCGCGGCGCGCGAAGTCAGCACGGCGATCCAGCAGGTGGCGGAGGAGACCGAGAAGTCGGCGGGCGCCTGCGACACCATCGCGCGTGCGGCGGCCTCGCTGAAGGGCGGCGCGGAAGGGCTCGACAAGACGGTAGCGCGCTTCGTCGTCTGAGTGCCGGGAGACTGCCGTGGATTTCGACCAGGACGTCGAGCCGGCGGTCCGTCGCGCCCTTTTCGAACAGGTGCGCCGGCACACCGGCATTGCGATGAACGATCGCAAGTGGACCATGCTGAAGGGGCGCCTGCGCCGCCGGATCATGGCGCTCGATCTGCCCGACTATCGCGACTACCTGCGCGTGCTGGATACGGACGCCGAGGAGGTGCGCGGTTTCATCGACCTCGTGACGACGAACGAGACGTCGTTTTTTCGCACGCCGCGCATCTGGGAGTACCTCGCGAACGAGTACCTGCCGAAGTGGGCCGCCGCGCATCCAGGCACGCCGTTGCGCGTGTGGTCGGCGGCGGCCTCGAGCGGCGAGGAGGCGTGGTCGATGGCGATGCTGTGCGAGGAATTTCGCGCGCGGCATCCCGCGTTCCGCTATGCCATTGTCGGCACCGATATTTCGGACGGCATTCTCGCGAGCGCGGCCGCGGGCCGTTACGGCGGCCGCAGCATGGAGGGGCTGCGGCAGCATCATCCCGCGCTGCTGCAGAAGTATTTCCGCAGCGAAGGCGGCGAGATTGCCGTGAGCGACGCGTTGCGCGCGCAGGTCGCGTTCCGCCGCCACAATCTCTATGACGCGCCGCGCGACGTCGGCGCCTTCGATCTCGTGCTGCTGCGCAACGTGCTGATCTACTTCGACGTAGACGGCCAGCGAGCCGTGCTGGCGAACGTGCGCCGCGCGATGCGTCCGGCAGGGGTCCTGATCGTCGGCGAATCGGAGTCGCTCAGTCGCGTCGCGAATGGCTTCGCGTTCGAGCAGCCGCTCATCTACCGTCACGAGGAGCGCGATCATGAGCAGCTCGCGTGACGTGCAGGTGCGGATGTGCGAGCTGGCGGTTGGCAGTGCTGAGGACTCGAAGATCCTGCGCGCCACGCTCGGATCGTGCGTCGGCATCGGGCTCATGTGGCGCGAGCGCTCGCTGTACGGCCTTGCGCACTGCCTGCTGCCTCAGCCGCCGGCCGATGTCCGCAAGCGGGCGGCGGACCCCGGCCGGGCCGCGCCCAGCGCGAAGTACGTGATCGAGGCGCTGCCGGCGCTGCTCATGCTGATGAACGCCGAGCACGCGCCGGATGGCCAGATCGAGGCCGTGCTGGCGGGCGGCGCCAACATGATGCACTACCGCACGCAGATCCACGAGCCGATCGGCGAGCAGAACGCCCGGGTCGCGCAGCAGCAGCTCGCGCTGGCGAAACTGCGCGTGGTGCACGTGGACGTGGGCGGCGAGTGCGGCCGGCAGTTGACCATCGACTGCCAGCAACATCAGTACATGATTCGCCGGTTCACCCGGCCCATCTGATACGGAGCTTCGAGATGAATCATCGTTCGCTGGCCGCGGGCGGCAACGTCGAGCTGTACGGATCGTTTCACCTGGCCGGGACGGAGCTTGCGCTGCCCGTCGCGGCCTTGCAGGAGGTCGTCAACCATCCGGATGCCTTCACGCCGGTCCCGCTCGCGCCGCCTTATCTGCTTGGCCTCTTCAATCTGCGCGGCACGCTGATTCCGGTGGTGGATCTGCGCCAGCTCCTTAGCCTGCCGGTGGTGGGAGATAGCGCCGCGCGCAAGATCGCCATTGTCGAGACGGATGGTACGCGCGTGGGGTTGCAGTTCGACGGCACGGGGGAAATCCTGCGCGTGCCGGCCGATCAGGTGATTGCGGTGGAGATGGTGGAAGGCAGCCATGCTTCGGCCGTCGGCGCGGTGCTCAAGCTGGACGACGGGGAGCGCATTCTTCAGGTGCTCTCGCCGGCCGCGCTGCTCGGCTTGCGCGACGTGCCGCACCTTGCGAAGGCCGAAGAGCGCGCCACGCAACGGTGCGCCCAGCAGGGGCAGCGGCGGCAGAACGTGTCGTTCAAGGTAGGCGGAACGGCGCTCGCGCTGCCGATGGGCGCGATCCAGGAAATCATCCGTGTGCCGGCGCTGCAGCACTCGCCGTTCGCCGACGATGTATGTATCGGACTCCTGAACCTGCGCGGCGCCACGGTGCCGGTAATCGACTTCTGCGCGTTCCTTGGCTTCACGCGCGAGGCGCAGGGCGGGGTTGCGGCGGACGAGCGGCGCATTGTCGTGCTCACGCGCGGCGATCAGCATTTCGGACTGCTGGTGGACGAAGTGGCGAGCATCGTGGCATGCCGCGAGGACGAGTTGCTGCAGATGCCGTCGTATGGCAGCCCCCATCGCTCGATGTTCGCGGGCTATCTCGCGACCGATACGAACACAGGCGTGCTGCTGATGGACGCCGACGCCCTGTTCGCCAACGAGCGCATTGCGACGCTCGCGGCAGGACATCGCGATCTGTATCGCAGCGCGGCGGCCGGCACGGGCGCGGCAGGGGGGAGCCAGAAGCGCGGCGGCACGCGGCAGACGCTCGTGACGTTTCGCATCGGGCATCTGATCGGCGTGCGCATTGGCGAACTGCGCGAGGTGATCGACTATCGCGACGACGTGGTCAGGACGCCGGGGCTGCCCGACTTCGTGCGCGGCGTGCTGAACCTGCGCGGCGAACTCGTGACGGTGATCGACGTGCGTTCGATGTATGCCATGCCGCCCTACGAGGATCTTGCGCGCGCGAAGATCCTGATCGTCGAGCATCGCGCGGAAAAATACGGACTGCTCGTCGATTCGGTGGAGGACATCGTGACGCTCAACGGCGGCATGCAGATGGCCGTGCCCACGGCGCTCACGCGCGGCGGCGGGAGCGCCCGCAACGACATGCGCGAGGCAGTCGAACTGCCGGGCCAGGGCACGGTGATGCTGCTCGATCCGGCTTCGCTTTGCGAGCGCGTGGCGGAGGCCGTGGCGGCGTGAGGCTCAGGTGCGCTCGCGCTCAGGCTTCGAGCGCGAGCGTCGCGAACGTGGCGAGCCAGTGCTCGCCCATGTAGTCGCCCGCCACGTGATCGAGCGCGGCGTCGAGATGCGTCTGCGCGGCTTCGCGCAGCACGGCGGCGCGCGCATCGCCCTCGGGCAGCGCGCGCGCCAGCGTGCGCTGGCACCATGCGCGGCTCAGGTTGAGGCCGTCGAGGTGGGCGATCTTGCCGTCGCTGCGGTCGGTGACGGTGGCGGGCGTGAAGAGCATGGCGGGCGCCCGCGTAGCGAGGTCGGGCAGGAAGGCGCCGAACCATTGGACGAATTCGTTGCCGGGCAGCACCCGGCTCATCAGCACGGCTTCCATCAGTGCGGGCGAGAGGAACTCGTCGCCCGAAGGCTCCCACGCCTGGCATTCCGCGTCGGCTTCGTGCCAGCGCCGCGCAGTGTCCGAGATGAGCGTCGCGAGCGTGTCGCGCCCGGTCTGGCGTGCAAAATCGAGCGCGAGCGTCAACGCGAATGCCGTGTTGAAGTGCGTGCCCACGCGCAGCGGATACGTTGCCTTCGGCAGAAATGCCTCGAAACGTTCGACGAAGGCCTCCGTAAGCGGCTCAAGCGCGCTTGCCCAGCGCGCGGCCTCGGGCGTCGGCATCGAGTCGAGTTGCGCCGCGAGTGCGAGCAGCCAGCCCCAGCCGTAGGGGCGCTCGAAGCCGCGATTGTGCGGCAGGTCCAGGTAGGCGCGTTCGCCTGCCATCTTCCCTTCCGTGAAATGCTCGTCGATGACGGCGACGATGCGCGGCGCCTCGGGCAGGTCCGGAAAGCGCGCGAGCAGATGCGCAACGAGCCAGTAGCCGTGCACGCAGGAATGCCAGTCGTAGCTGCCGTAGAACACCGGGTGCAAGGCGCGCGGTCCCTGCACGTCTTGCGGGCCGGCGAGCGAGTGCGTGAGCTTGTTCGGATACTCGCGCGCGAGATGCGCGAGAGCGAGCGAGGCAAAGCGGGAGGCGTGCGCCGCGGTGAGCGTATCGGACATGGTGGAGCGTGAGGGCGGAAACGGAGCCGTCAGCGTAACGCAGATTCAGCCGGCGGGCGCCGAGCCGGGGGCACTGTCCGTCTTGCGCGCCATGCGCTCGCGTTCGAGCTTGCGCACGGCGTCGCCCACGTCCTGGCTGAACTGCGCGAGCGCCGCCAGTTCGAGATTCGGCGGCTGCAGCGCCGGCCACAGCACGTCGACGAGCCGCTGCGCCGTGGCGTCGATGTCGGTCCGGCGGCGGCCCAGCGTCGCGTCCCAAAGCACGTGCTCCATTGGCCCGAACACGAGCGAGCGCAGGAGCCGCAGCGGCATGTCGTTGCGGATCTGGCCGCTTTCCTGGCCGCGCGCCAGCACGCGCATGAGGGGCGCCGTATAGCGGCGCTGCATTTCGACCAGCGCTTCGCTGAGGTCGTGATGGCGCGTGCGGCCTTCGGAGAGCACGAGCTCGCAGATGCCCGTGCCGCTCTCGAGCATCAGCCGCAGATGCATGCGCACGATGAATGCAAACTGCTGGCGCACGGTGCCGTCGCGCGGCATGCCGGCCTCGATGGCCTCGATCGATTCGTCATACCAGTCGCCGATCACGCGCGCGCACAGCTCCCGCTTGCCGCGGAAATAGCTGAACACCGTCGCCTCGGAAATGCCGAGCCGCTGTGCGATCTCCGCCGTGGTCGCGCGCTCGTAGCCCTTTTCGGAGAACACGTCGCGGCCCGCCTGAAGGATCTCCTTCACGCGCTGCTGGGACTTGCGTCCCGCGGGCTGCCGGCGGGAGGCGGGCAGGGCGGCTCGGGTGGCGGCTGGCATTCTGAGTATGGGTCAGTTATCGGGTAACGGAAGATTCATTATCAGCGAATTTCTACGCTTGCAATCAAGAAATATAGGCGAATCTCAAGATTTGAGCCTTACTCAATATTCTCTATTGACGTATACGTAAATCTGGCGTGAAATGGCAGTCGATAGCGCGCAGGACCTCGCCCGCGCCCGTTTGGAACTTTGTATGGGATGGCAGTAAGCGCTTCAGCGCCAACTGCCGTCGACAGGAGACACTCATGAGCAACGTACCCGGACTGCAGTTCCCGCTTGGCGAAGAAGTCGAGATGCTGCGCGACAGCCTTGCCGCGTTCGCGGCAAAGGAAATCGCGCCGCGCGCGGCAGAAATCGACCGCACCGATCAGTTCCCCATGGACCTGTGGCGCAAGTTCGGCGACCTGGGCGTGCTGGGCATGACGGTTTCGGAGGAGTACGGCGGCGCGAACATGGGCTATACGGCGCACATGGTCGCCATGGAAGAGATCTCGCGCGCTTCGGCGTCGGTCGGCCTTTCCTATGGCGCGCACTCGAACCTCTGTGTGAACCAGATCCACCGCAACGGCACCGAGGCGCAGAAGCGCAAGTACCTGCCGAAGCTCGTGTCCGGCGAGCACGTGGGCGCACTCGCAATGAGCGAGCCGAACGCCGGCTCGGACGTGGTCAGCATGAAGCTGCGCGCGGAAAAGAAGGGCGACCGCTACGTGCTGAACGGCACGAAGATGTGGATCACGAACGGTCCGGACTGCGACACACTGGTTGTCTATGCAAAGACCGATCCCGAGGCGGGCCCGCGCGGCATGACGGCCTTCATCGTCGAGAAGGGCATGAAGGGTTTCTCGGTGGCGCAGAAGCTCGACAAGCTCGGCATGCGCGGCTCGCACACGGGCGAACTGGTGTTCCAGGACGTCGAAGTGCCCGAAGAGAACATCCTCGGCCAGCTCAACGGCGGCGTGAAGGTGCTCATGAGCGGCCTCGACTACGAGCGCGCCGTGCTCGCGGGCGGCCCGACCGGCATCATGGCGGCCGTGATGGACGCGGTGGTGCCGTATATCCACGACCGCAAGCAGTTCGGCCAGGCCATCGGCGAATTCCAGCTCATCCAGGGCAAGATGGCCGACCTCTACACGACGTTCCAGGCGTGCCGCGCGTATCTTTACGCGGTGGGCCGTCAGCTCGACACGCTCGGTAAGGAGCATGTGCGCCAGGTGCGCAAGGACTGCGCGGGCGTCATCCTCTACACCGCGGAAAAAGCGACGTGGATGGCCGGCGAGGCGATCCAGATCCTCGGCGGCAACGGTTATATCAACGAGTATCCGGTGGGCCGCCTCTGGCGCGACGCGAAGCTCTACGAAATCGGCGCGGGCACGAGCGAGATCCGGCGCATGCTGATTGGCCGCGAGCTGTTCGCGGAAACGATGTAACCACGCCGTTCGTCACGGTCAAGAACGGTCACGAAAGGAAGCACGCGATGCCGATCATCGAATCGAAGCTGAACCCGCGCTCGGACGACTTCAAGGCCAATGCCGCCGCGCTGGAAGCCCTGGTCGCAGACCTGCGCGAGAAGATCCAGAAGCTTTCGCTGGGCGGCGGCGCGGCCGCGCGCGACAAGCACGTCTCGCGCGGCAAGCTGCTGCCGCGCGATCGCATCGCGCAGCTGCTCGACCCCGGCACGCCATTTCTGGAGTTCTCGCAGCTCGCCGCCTACGGCATGTACAACGACGACGCGCCGGGCGCGGGCATCATCACCGGCATCGGGCGCATTGCGGGCCAGGAGTGCGTGATCGTCTGCAACGACGCGACGGTGAAGGGCGGCACGTACTACCCCGTAACCGTCAAGAAGCACGTGCGTGCGCAGGAAATCGCGCAGGAAAACCGCTTGCCGTGCGTGTATCTCGTCGACTCAGGCGGTGCGAACCTGCCTAATCAGGACGACGTATTTCCGGATCGCGATCACTTCGGCCGCATCTTCTACAACCAGGCGAATCTCTCTTCGCAGGACATCCCGCAGATCGCCGTGGTGATGGGCTCATGCACGGCGGGCGGCGCGTATGTGCCCGCCATGAGCGACGAGTCGATCATCGTGAAGAACCAGGGGACGATTTTCCTGGGCGGACCGCCGCTCGTGAAGGCGGCGACCGGCGAGGAGGTGAGCGCGGAAGACCTGGGCGGCGGCGACGTCCATACGCGTCTTTCGGGCGTGGCCGATCATCTCGCGCAGAACGACCCGCACGCGCTGGCGATCGCGCGTTCGATCGTCGGCAACCTGAACCGCGTGAAGACGCCGCCCGTCGCGCTGCGCGAGCCGCTGCCGCCGCGCTACGACGCGAAGAGCCTCTACGGCGTGATTCCGGTGGATACGCGCAAGCCCTTCGACGTGCGCGAAGTGATTGCGCGCATTGCCGACGACTCGGCCTTCGACGAATTCAAGTCGCGCTACGGCACGACGCTCGTTACGGGCTTCGCGCATATCTGGGGGCATCCGGTCGGGATCGTCGCGAACAACGGCATTCTGTTTTCGGAGTCGGCGCTCAAGGGCACGCATTTCATCGAACTGTGCTGCCAGCGCAAGATTCCGCTCGTGTTCCTGCAGAACATCACGGGTTTCATGGTGGGCCGCAAGTACGAGAACGAAGGCATTGCGCGCAACGGCGCGAAGATGGTGACCGCCGTGGCGACGGCGAAGGTGCCGAAGTTCACGGTGATCATCGGCGGCTCGTTCGGCGCGGGCAACTACGGCATGTGCGGCCGTGCTTACTCGCCGCGCTTCCTGTGGATGTGGCCCAATGCGCGTATTTCTGTGATGGGCGGCGAGCAGGCCGCGTCGGTGCTGGCCACGGTGCGCCGCGACGGCATCGAGGGCAAGGGCGGCACGTGGAGCGCCGAGGAAGAGGAAGCCTTCAAGCAGCCGATTCGCGATCAGTACGAGCGCCAGGGCCACCCCTATTACGCGAGCGCGCGCCTGTGGGACGACGGCGTGATCGACCCTGCGCAAACGCGCGACGTACTGGGCCTTGGCCTCTCCGCGGCGATGAACGCGCCGATCGAGGACACGCGCTTCGGCGTATTCCGCATGTAAGGTGGTAAATGAGCCGGTCAATGAGCGCGAACCTCACGAGGAGCCCCTGACGATGCAATACGAAACGCTGCTGGTCGAGGTCGCGGGTCACGTGGCGACGGTCACGCTGAACCGTCCGGACGTGCGCAATGCGTTCAACGAAACCATGATCGCCGACCTGACGGCGGCGTTCGTCGCGCTCGGCGGGCGCGACGACGTGCGCGCCATCGTGCTGGCCGGTAACGGCAAGGCGTTTTGCGCGGGCGCCGACCTGAACTGGATGCGCAAGATGGCGGGCTACTCCGACGACGAAAATCGCGCCGATGCGATGCGTCTCGCGCAGATGCTTTCCGCCATCTATCGCTGCCCAAAGCCGGTGGTCGCGCGCGTGCACGGCGACGCCTACGCGGGCGGCATGGGCCTTGTGTGCACGGCCGATATCGTGGTCGCCGCGCAAACAGCGAACTTCTGTCTTTCGGAGGCGAGGCTTGGCCTGATGCCTGCGACCATCGGGCCCTACGTGATCCGCGCGCTCGGCGAGCAGGCGTCGCGCCGCTACTTCGTGACGGCGGAAGCCTTCGACTGCGCGACGGCGCAGCGGCTCGGCCTCGTGAGCGAAGCGGTTGCCGCGGAGGGACTCGACGCCGCCGTGCAGCGCATCGTCGAAACGCTCGTGGCAAACAGCCCGAACGCCGTGCGCGAGTGCAAGCAGCTCGTGCAGGACATTGCCGGGCAGACGATCGACGAGGCGCTGATCGCGGACACCGCCAACCGCATCGCGCGCATTCGCGCCAGCGAGGAAGGCCGCGACGGGGTGTCCTCGTTCCTCGAAAAGCGCGCGCCGCGCTGGCGTGCACAGCAGTCCGCCCAATAGCGAGAAAAACATGTTCAACAAGATCCTGATCGCCAACCGGGGCGAGATTGCGTGCCGCGTCGCGGCGACCTGCCGCCGGCTCGGCGTGAAAAGCGTGGCGGTCTTTTCGGACGCCGACGCGAACGCGAAGCACGTCGCCGCCTGCGACGAAGCCGTGCATATCGGCGAGGCCGCCGCGGCACAGAGCTATCTGCGCATCGAGCGCATCATTGCGGCGGCGCGCGCAACGGGCGCGCAGGCGATTCATCCGGGCTACGGATTTCTTTCGGAAAACGAAGATTTTGCCCGCGCGTGCGACGAGGCAGGCATCGTCTTCATCGGGCCGCCGGTCGAGGCGATTGCCGCGATGGGCTCGAAAGCGGCGGCCAAGGCGCTGATGCATGCGGCGGCGGTGCCGCTCGTGCCGGGCTACCACGGCGACGACCAGGATGCCGCGCTCCTGCAGCGCGAGGCCGACGCGATGGGCTACCCGGTGCTGCTCAAGGCGAGCGCGGGCGGCGGCGGCAAGGGCATGCGCGTGGTGGAACGCAGCGAGGACTTCGCGGCGGCGCTGGCGTCGTGCAAGCGCGAAGCGGCGAGCAGTTTCGGCAACGACCGCGTGCTGATCGAAAAGTACCTGACGCGGCCGCGCCACGTCGAAGTACAAGTGTTCGCCGACAAACACGGCGGCGCCGTGTACCTGTTCGACCGCGACTGTTCCGTGCAGCGTCGTCACCAGAAGGTGCTGGAAGAGGCACCGGCGCCGGGGCTCGACGAAAGCGTGCGGCGCGCGATGGGCGAGGCCGCGGTGGCGGCGGCGCGCGCGGTGCAGTACGTGGGGGCGGGCACGGTCGAGTTCATCATGACGGGCGCGGACTTCTACTTCATGGAGATGAACACGCGCCTGCAGGTCGAGCACCCGGTGACGGAGATGGTCACGGGCCTCGATCTTGTCGAGTGGCAACTGCGTGTGGCGGCCGGCGAGCCGCTGCCGCTCGAACAGTCGCAGCTCGTTGTGCAGGGGCACGCACTGGAAGCGCGGATCTATGCCGAGAATCCCTCGCGCGGCTTCCTGCCTTCCACGGGCACGCTCAAACATCTGCGCATGCCGGCGGGGGGGGAATTCACGATCGGCACGGCGCTTCAGCGCGCGTCGGTACGCATCGACAGCGGCGTGCGCGAAGGCGACACGATCACGCCGTTCTACGACCCGATGATCGCGAAGCTGATCGTGCACGGCGCGACGCGCGAAGACGCGCTGGCACGCATGCAGCGCGCGCTGGAAGCGTGCGAGGTGGTCGGGCCGCATACGAACGTCGAGTTTCTGCACCGGCTCGTGACGTGCGAGCCGTTCGCGAGCGCCGACCTCGATACCGGTCTGATCGAGCGTCATCACGACGCCTTGTTCGCACCGCATCAACAGCCGCTTCGCGAGGCGCTCGCGCTGGCCTGCGCCGCGCTGCTCGCGCGCGAGGCGGATCGCTCGCGCGACGTGTCGCCGTGGACGGCGCTTTCGCACTGGCGCCTGAATGGCGGCTACACGCAGTCGCACACCTGGCGCGACGTGGAGACCGATGCCGCGATTTCGGCAACTTACGCGCAGGACGGCAACACGCAGAAGCTCGCGTGCGCGGGCGGGCTGGAGTCCTGGACGTGGTGGCGCGGCGCGGGCGCGGACGAATACGGCACGACCATCGGTGATACGCGCGTGACAGGGCGCGTGTTCATCGACGGCGACGTGTTTCATGTGTTCTGTCTCGGCACGGCCGTGGTGCTCGAATGGCAGAACCTGCTGGCCCACGCGGCCGACACGGAGCACGGCGAAGGCCGCCTCACCGCGCCGATGCCCGGCAAGGTGATCGCGGTGCTGGTCGAGCCCGGCGCGGTGGTGGAGAAAGGTACGCCGCTCATCGTCATGGAGGCGATGAAGATGGAACACACGATCGGCGCGCCTGCCGCGGGCAAAGTGACCGAAGTGCTGTACGGCGTGGGCGACCAGGTGGCCGACGGCGCGCAATTGCTGGTGCTCGAAGCCGGCTGACGGGATATCGATTCTTACGCGGCCCCTTTAGTCACGCCCGCCGAAGAACAGCTGATTCGCTGCTGGCGCGCGAAGCGTGAGCGTTACTGCGCGTGGGCAAGACCGCAGGCGTGATCGAGCAGACCTTCGGCCGTGCCGGTGCCGCCCTCCATGTCGCGCCCGCTGTTGACGATGAGCCAGCCGTCGCGTGCGGCGTCGGGGCCGGCGCCCGTCACGAGTATCGTCTGGGCGCCCATCGTCTGTTGCGCGCCGAGATCGCGCGCGACCACGCGGAACGGGTTATCGCTATCGTGCAGGTTCGTCACACGCGTCACGCGATAGCGGCTGCCATCGAGCGTGATCCCGCTCCACTGGCCCGGCGGATCACTGCGATGCGGCGCCAGCGCGGTGGTGACGTCGGTGCGCATGCAGTCCACATGAATGTGCAACTGGTTCTGCGAACGCTGTGCCGACGAGTTGATTTCGAGTCCGAGCTGGTTGGCGGCGAGCGTCGTCCCGAGCTTCGCGTCGACATACCGGCCCGCATCCCACGCGCCCACCCAGTATTCGGGCGCGCCGCCGTAGAGGATCCCGGGGTTTTCGATGCCCGACACGCGATCGGTCGGGATCAGCAGATATTGCGCGCGGCCCGCGATGTCCTTGAGCACCGCATAGCGCTTCTGGAAGTCGACCGTGGTGCAGGGCGCGGGCGTGCCGTGGTCGCGCTGGTTCGGCACGCACTGGCCGCCCACCACTTTCCAGAGGCCGTTGGGGTCGAACGTGGAAAAGTGGACGCAGCCGCCCAAGGTGGCGAGCGCGACGAGTGCTGCGGCGCTGGCAGCGAGGAAGGCAGTCCGGAGCGGGGCGGTAAGGCGCATCGGCGTGTCGGCGGATCGCAAGGGGGATGGGGTTGGCTGCAGCGGGCAGTGTAGCCGAACGTGCGCGGCAGCCGTATGAACGACATGCCGCATCAAGCGGATCGGCTGCGTGGCGGGCGCTCGCCTATTTGCGCGGCGGATGAAAGGTGAGCGGCTGCTCGCTCGCGGCGCCGTCGGTCTCTGCCTCGCCCGCCGGCCCGCACGTTCCACACGTTCCGCATCCATCGCCGCAGTTCCCCGTCGCCCCCTTGGGCTGCACGAAACGCCCAAGCCGATGAGCCAGCGCCCCGCGCTGCGGCCGCAGCAGCGACGCGGCCCACGCCGCCTGCGCGCGCGCCGCCGCTTTCGGCGCGAGCCGGCGCAGCGTATAGAGCGCGCTCGCCATCACGAGCACCGCGATCACCGCATACTGCGCGACCAGCCCGGCGCTCATGCGAAGTGCCTCGCGATCTGATACGTGACGAACGTGGCCACGTAAGCCACTACGAACATATAGCCGAACGAGATCGTCACGGCGCGCCACGCACGCGTCTCGCGGCGGATCACCGCGAGCGTCGACATGCATTGCGGCGCGAACGCGAACCACACCATCAGCGAAAGCGCGCTCGCGAGCGAGAAGTTATGCGCGAGCGTGCTGCCGAGGCTGACGACATCGGCGTCGCCCGTCGCCACGGAATAGACCGTGGCGAGCGCGGCCACGGCCGTTTCGCGTGCAGCGAACGCCGGAATCAGCGCGAGGCTGATCTGCCAGTTGAAGCCCAGCGGCGCGAACGGATACTGCAGCGCGCGGCCGATATAGCCCGCGAACGTGTAGTCGATGGCCGGGCCGGCTGCGCCCGCGGGCGGCGACGGGAACGTGGAGATGAACCACATCAGCACGGTCAGCGCGAGGATGATGCCGGTGAGCCGCTTGAGAAAGATCGCGCCGCGCTCCCACAGGCCGATCGCGACGTCGCGTGCGCGCGGCAGGCGGTACGAGGGCAGTTCCATGAGCAGGGCGTGCTCGCTGCGGTCGCGCCGCAGATGCTTCATCACCCAGCCCACGGCCATCGCGCCCACAATGCCGGCGACGTAGAGCGCGAACAGCACGAGCCCCTGCAGGTTGAACACGCCGAGGATCATGCGGTGCGGAATGAACGCGCCGATCAGCAGCGCATAGACGGGAAGGCGCGCCGAACAGGTCATGAGCGGCGCGACGAGCATCGTGGCGAGACGGTCGCGCGGGTCGGCGATGCTGCGCGTGCCCATCACGCCGGGAATCGCGCAGGCGAAGCTCGAAAGCAGCGGAATGAACGAGCGCCCGGTCAACCCCACGGACACCATCATGCGGTCGAGCAGAAAAGCCGCGCGCGGCAGGTAGCCCGACTCCTCCAGCACGAGGATGAAGAAGAACAGCACGAGAATCTCGGGCAGGAAGCCGAGCACGGTGCCCACGCCGCCGAATAGCGCGTCGGTGACGAGGCTCTTCAGCGGCCCTTCGGGCAGCACGTTGCCGGCCAGCGCGCCGAGCGCGGTGAAGCCGTCGCCGATCGCGTCGGTGAGCGGCTTGCCGAGCGAATAGACGGCCTGGAACACGAGAAACATCACGAGCGCGAGGATCAGCGGCCCGAAGACCGGGTGCAGCGTCCAGCGGTCGATCGCGTCGTCGCGCGCGTCGGTGGCGCGCGGCATCGTCACCGCCGCCGCGAGGATCGCGCGCACGGTCTCGTGCAGATCGCCGCCGGCGCCCGGATCGGCGCCTGCCTCGCTGGCGGCCGCTGTCTCGGCGGCGGTCGCTGCCGCGGCGTCGGTGCGGTCGATCAGTTCGATCAGCGCCTGGGCGCCGCCGCGCTGCACGGCCACCGTCTCGACCACGGGCACGCCAAGACGCCGCGAAAGCTCGGGCACGTTCACGACGACGCCGCGGCGTTTCGCGGCGTCCATCATGTTCAGCGCAAGCACGACCGGCCGGCCGAGGCGTTTGACTTCCAGCACGAAGCGCAGGTGCAGGCGCAGATTGGTTGCGTCCGCAACGCAAACCACGAGATCGGGCACCGCTTCGCCCGGATAGCGGCCGAGCAGCACGTCGTGCGTGACGCGTTCGTCGGGACTCGTGGAGGCGAAGCTATAGGCGCCCGGCAGGTCGAGCAGGCGAATCTTGCGGCCCGAGGGGGTGACGAAGCGGCCTTCCTTGCGCTCGACGGTGACGCCCGCGTAGTTGGCCACCTTCTGGCGCGCGCCGGCGAGCAGGTTGAAGAGCGCGGTCTTGCCGCAGTTGGGATTGCCGACGAGGGCGATACGCAGCGGTGCCGGGTTCACGACGTCGCCCCCTCCCGAACGCTCACGCGCCGGGCCTCCGCGCGGCGCAGCGCGAAACGCGTCGAGCCGATCTGCACGAGCAGGGGATCGGCGCTCCAGGGCGCGCGGGCGACTACGCGCACGGGCTCGCCCGGCACGAAACCCAGGTCACGCAGACGTTGGGCGATGGGGTCGCGCTCATGCGCGTCCTCGACGCGCTCGACGTAGGCGGTCGCGCCTTTGGACAGATCGCTCAGAAGCATGGGGCAAGATAAGAGTTTGAATGCGAACTGTTCTCATTATACGGAAAGCCGCGTAATCATGTTGTGTCGGCAAGCGCCCGAGCCCGAATGTCGCAGCGCTGCGCGAGATCAACGGGCCCGATCCCCATCCTGTTGCCGATTCCGGTGCGGACCGCTAAGTTCATGCGACGGATCGTCGTCGGCCATCAACTGTTATTCTCAACGCGTCTGACAGGCTCGCATGGCTCCAACGACAGCGATATTCCATACGGCGTCTTAAGGAGAACAGAAATGGCTGAGACCAAAAAAGCGGCAAAGGTGAAAAAAGCGGGCGGCAAGGCCGATGCCGGAGGGCGGCTGAGCGACAGGGCGTACATGAAGGCGCTGCGCCCCTTGCAGGTCGAGCTGGTCAAGCTGCAGGAATGGGTCGAGCATACCGGGGCCAAAGTCTGCATCGTGATGGAAGGTCGCGACGGCGCGGGCAAGGGCGGCACGATCAACGCGATCACCGAGCGCGTGAGCCCTCGTGTGTTTCGCGTGGTCGCGCTGCCGAAGCCGACCGATCGCGAGAAGAGCCAGATGTATTTCCAGCGTTATCTGCCGCACCTGCCTGCGGCGGGCGAGGTCATGATCTTCGATCGCAGCTGGTACAACCGCGCGGGTGTCGAGCGCGTCATGGGCTTCTGCACGGAAGAGCAGGTGGAGGAGTTCATGGCGAGCACGCCGCTCATCGAACGCGCCATGATCCATTCGGGCATCATCCTCCTCAAGTATTGGCTCGAAGTCAGTCCTGAGGAGCAGACCCGGCGCCTTGAAGACCGCATCGAAGACGGGCGCAAGGTCTGGAAACTCTCGCCGATGGATCTCGAATCGTATCGGCGCTGGGACGACTATTCGCGGGCGCGCGACGACATGTTCCGGAGGACCGACACGGACTTTGCGCCGTGGCATGTCGCGCATTCGGACGACAAGAACCGGGTCCGGCTCAATGTCATCAGCCATCTGCTCAGCCAGATCCCTTACGAACCCGTGCCGCGCGACAAGGTGAAATTGCCGAAGCGGCAAAAGAGCGCTTATAGCGGGACCGACTACACGGTCCGCGTCGTGCCCGAGAAGTATTGACGGCGCGCGCCGGTGTTGGGGGCGCGCCGCGCCTCAGATCACCGGCGCGGGCAGCGTGCCCAGAATCTGCTCGAACGCGAGCCCGATCGCCAGCAGCCGCCGGTCGCTGCCGACCGGGCCGTCGAGTTCGAGTCCCACCGGCAGCCGTCCATGCGCGAGGCCGGCGGGCAGCGCGAGGCCCGGAATCCCGGCGTTGCTGCCCGGATCGGTGTTGCGCAGGTAGGCGCCCATTTCGTCGATGGGCGCCGCGCCGTCGATCGAGACGCGCGACGAGCCGTTGAGTTCGTCGATGCGAACGGCGGCAAGCCGCGTGGTGGGGAACAGCAGCGCGTCGAGGCCGCAGGCCGAGAAGGTCTGCGCGTAAAGCTGCTGCAGGCGCGGGCGCCAGATCGTGAGCGCCGTTTGATAGTCGCCGCCTCGCGCGTCGGCGAGGATCGCGTCGTAGGCCGCGCGCACGTCCGGGCTCGCAATGCGCGCCGCCACGTCGGCCACGCTTCGCACCGGCGCCTGGTTCGCCACGAGCCACGCATGCAGGTCCTCGATCGGCTCGTGCAGGGCGATGGCGAGGCTCACGCGATCGTTGATCGACAGCAGTTCGTTCATCTCCACGGGCACGAGCGTCACGCCCGCCGCTTCGAGCTTCGCCGTGGCTTCGCGCAGCGCGTCTTCCAGCGCGATTTCGAGCCCTTCCCAGAGCGGCGCCGGCAGCCCGATGCGCAGGTTCGAGACCGCGGCCTGCGCCAGCGGGCCGTGTCCCGTGATGACACTGTCGAGCAGTGCGACGTCGGCGACGGTGCGCGCCATCGGCCCGACCGTGTCGCGCGTGTGGCTGATCGGCACGACGGCCTGCGGATCGTGATAGCGCCGGTGCGTGCCGCCGTCGCCCACCGAGGGCCGCAGTCCCACGATGCCGCACAGCGCGGCGGGAATGCGCGTGGAGCCGCCGGTGTCGGTGCCGAGCCCCGCGGGCACGATGCGCGCGGCGATCGCGGCGGCAGTGCCGCCCGACGAGCCGCCGGGAATACGTTCAGGATCGTAAGGATTGCGAACGGGGCCGGCGCTCGGGTTCAGGTTCGTGCTCGTGATGCCGAACGCGAGTTCGTGCATGTTGGCTTTGCCGAGCATGACCGCGCCCGCGTCGACGAGCCGCTGCACCGAAGGCGCGTGCCGCGCCGGCACGAAGCCTTCGAGCGCGGGCGTGCCGGCTGCCGTCTGCAGGCCGCGCGTGTTGATGTTGTCCTTCACGACGACGGGCAGCCCCGCGAGCGGCAGGCGGGCCCGCTCGTTCGGCCCCAGCGCGTCGATACGGCGCGCCGCGGCGAGCGCGCCCTCGACGTCGAGCACGGTGAGCGCGTTCAGGTTCGAGAGCGCGTGAGCGCGCGCGAGCAGCGTCGCCGCGTAATCGGCAGCCTTGAGCTTGCCGGCCTGGATCGCCTCGACGGCTTGCGTCGAGGTGAGTTCGACCTGCTTGTCGACAGACCATGTCATGCAGTCGTTCTCCTTGAGCGGCGGCGCCGGCGCTCAGCGCTTCATGAAGCGCAGCGCGAATCGCGCGAGCGCGGGCACGAACGTCGGGCGCAGCAGGCGCGAATCGTAGCCGCTCATCCGTTCGTCGTTTTCCTTCAGGCACAGTTCCAGCATCTCGCGCGGACCGAGCGCGGCGCCAATCGTCTCGCGGTTCGCGGGCAGGAAGTTCGAATCGTGCGCGACCCCTTCCGCGTCGATGCCGCGTGCGATCGCAAGCCGCTCCCAGACGAGCAGGAACGAGATCACCGCTACGCGCACAGCATGCCATGGCCGGCGCCACCACGGCATGTTCTTGCGATACCACGCAACCCAGTTGGCGAAGAACAGGATGTGGCGGGCCTCTTCCTGGATCACGGGCTCGAAGGTTTCCACGAGTTCGGCGGGGAAGTAGCCCGAGCGCTGTGCCGCGCGGAACAGGCCGAACGCGAAGAAGCTGTCGATGCACTCGCTGTAGCCCGTGAACATCCACGCCCATTCGGGCTTCGGCGGGGCCGGGTAGGCGGGCTCGGGCGCGAGGGCGATGCCGTAGGCCTCGACCAGGTGCGAGAGCACGACCTTGTGGCGCGCCTCTTCGTCGGCGTCCATGTGCAGCGCTTCGCGCAGCAACGGCTCGCGCACGGTGTCGGCATAGGTTTTCACGCGGATCGACGCGCGGCCCTCGGTCTGCACGGCCATGTCCCAGATGGGGAGCGAGGTGAGGCGCTGGAGCGCGTCGGGCGCAAGCTTGGGCCAGTCGAGCACGGCGGGGCGATACGGATCGTGCGTTTCGAGCAGCATCTTGCAGAACATCTTGCGATGCTCTTCCGATCCGATTTTGATGGGCCCTGGCGTGTCATAGGTCCAGCGCCGCAGCGCAGCGTCCTGGTCGGCGGCGAAGGCGGCGGCTTCGTCCGTATGCGTCAGGGTTTCGGACATGGAGCGTGATCGGTGGCGGTGATGTGGCTCCTATTCTGTCACAACCGTAAGGACAGCTGGCGCGATCACGCGCAGCGGCGTTGCTCGTCGATCCACATGCGCGCCCAGCGGAATGCGTAGGCGAGTGCGTGCTCTTCGTCGAAGAAGTAGTCGAGCGCGTCGAACGAGCGCGTCTGGCCCGGCTGCGTGCCGATGGTCAGGTTGGCGGCGAAGAGGCCGTTCGGCTGACGCTGGGCCGCTGTGGCGACTTCGTAGCCCTTGTAGCGGATGAATGCGTTCATGGCGTTGTGATCTCTGCTGATCTGGCGATGGCGCGCAACGCGGGAGGCGCAGGCACGGGGCCAGCGTAGACACTGGCGCGTGCGGACGGAACCAATCTTTCGTCGCAAGCAAATCACCGGCGGCCTGGAACGGTCAGCAGGGGGATCGGGATGAGGCGAGTTGCGAGTCCGGCTTCAATGTGGACCCGCCATGCCCGGGCTGTCTGTGGGATGGCGCACGAGCACGACCGCCCGGCGCCGCCCGGTGCATCGAGACTCAGACGGCGAGGCTGAGCCGGTTTTTGTTGTGCGCCTCGTTGGCCGCGTCGCTTGCCGGCGCGCTCGTCGCGATGCGATGCGCATTGAAGGCCAGCGCGAATTGCGCGGCCTGCAAACCGACTGTCGAAAGCTGTTCGATCACCTTGGGATCCGAGCAATGCTGCGCGCTCTCGAAGCGCGTTTCGAGCGTGTTGATCCCCGCGCCGAACGGCGTCGGCCAGCCGCGCAGCGCGTGCGCGATCGAGCGCAGCGAGGTCAGCACGGAGCCCGCGGCCTGCCAGCCGTAGGCGGTCACGATGCAGCCCACGGCGCGGCCGTCGAGGTAGGGGCGCGCGTCGGCGCGCAGTTCTTCGAGCGTGTCGAGCGCGTTCTTCACGAGGCCCGACACGCCGCCGTGGTAGCCGGGTGTCGCGATGATCACGGCGTCGGCCGCGCGGACCGCTTCGATCAGTTCGAGCTGCTCGTCGGTGCGCGTCTCGCTTTCGGGCGCATAGTGCGGCAGGCTGTGCAGGAAGGCGCCGCCGAACAGGCGGGTGCGTACGCCGGCGTGCTCGGCGCCGCGCAAGGCGAAGCCGAGCGCGCGTTCGGTCGACGAAGCGGCGCGCGTCGTGCCGCCGATGCCGACGACGAGCGGACGGCGCGGGGTATCGGAAAGGCTCAAGGACATCTCCCTGGATGGCGTGAACGGGCTCTGGATGCGAGGCGCGCGGGCCGGCGCGCCCCGAGCCCGGATAACGAAGGCCGATGCGCCATCTTAGTCAGCGCGCGGAGTGCCACGAACCGACTTTTTGTTCTAACGATATATGCGCACCGATATGCGCGATCCCGTGGACTGCTTTGCAGCGGGGCTCGCCATATGGATATGCGAAAACATTGGTTGGGCCATGCGAGGGTGGCTGGCCAAGATCAAACCGTCTCCTCCATGACGTCTCCTCGACATGGGATTCGGCCCCGCACCGCATGGTGACCGGGGCCGTTTTTTTGCGAGAGGGTTCTGGCGCGGCCGCGCCGGGATCATTGCGCGCCGGGCTTGAGCGCTGGGGAGCGGGAAGACTGGGCGGGTACCCGGTAGCTCACCTGGAGCACGTTGCCGTCGGGGCCGATCTGCGGCGGGATTTCCGGCATCCGGTTTTCGTGCGGTGCCGTGTTGCCGGGCGTGACCGGAACGACGGGTGCGCTGGCGCGCACGGCGGGCTCCGCGACCTTGCGCGTAGTGAGGCTATCGGCCGACGCGAGCTTGTGCTTCGTGCCGTGGTGGGCATGCGCGGTCTTGCCGGGCGTTCCCGGGTGCCCTCCGGGCGTGCGCGCTTCTGGCGGATTCCAGATCTCGATGTAGTGCTCCCCCGCGAGCGCGGAGGATGCGAGGACGCACAGCAAGGTCCCCGTCATGATGAATCGCACGTCGTCTTCTCCGTGTTGATGACCTGTCCGGGCCGGCACGGCGGACAGGATACGCGCGTGGCGGCAGCCCGATGGCAGGCTGCACGCACTGTACATCCGTACAGCCGCTAATGCAAACGTTTGGAGAGATGCGGACGAGGCGGTGTTGCGCGGAGGTATCGCAATGCCCGACCACGGCGGTCAGGCGTTCTGGCCCCCGATGACGGGGCTGTGCAGGCCGAGCCAGCGCCCGTAGCTGCGCGGCGAAAAAGCGAGGGTGAGCACGATCATCGCCGCGATGGAAACGGCGAGCATGAGCCACGCGGCCGTGAAGCTGCCGGTCAGATCGCGGACGCGGCCTGCCACGATCGGCGCGAGGGCGGCGATCACGAAGCCTACGCCCTGCACGAACGCGACGAGCCGCGCGGCGACGCGGTGATCGGCGCAATGGTCGAGCGCGGTGACGAGCGTGACCGAGAACGTGCCGCCGAGCCCCGCGCCCGCCGCGGCGACCCACAGGAGCGGCGCCGCCTCGGGCCGCGCGGCGAGCCCGACCACGCCGACGAACTGCGCGCAGAGCCCGGCGATGAGCCACGGCCGGCGGTCGGTGAAGTTGGCTGCCGCAACCGGCAGCAGCAGGGCGCTGACGGCCTGGAAGACGGTCATGGCGGCGAGCAGCGAGCCGCTTGCCGCGACGCTTGCCCCATGCTGCTGGTAGTACGCGGGCAGCCACGCGACGAGGCTCGTATAGCCGCCGTTGACGAGGCCGAAATGCAGGCCGAGGCTCCAGGCGCGGCGCTTGCGCCAGAGCGGCACGTGGGCCGTTGCGGGCGCACCGGTGGAGGCGCCTGACGCAGCGGCCTCCCCGCGCGCGCGGCGATTGAGCGCGCCCCAGATCGCCAGCGCGGCGAGCGCGGGCAGGGCCCAGACGGCGAGCGCCATGTGCCAGGAGGCCCACAGGCGCGCCACCCAGGGGCTGAGACTCGCGCCGAGGCCGCCGCCGCCCATGATCGACGCCGAAAAAAGCCCCATCGCGAGCGGCACGCGCTGCGCGAAACGCTGCTTCATGACGGCGGGCAGGAGCGCCTGGATGACGGCGACGCCGGCGCCGGCAACGGCGGCGGAGAGCATGAGCGCGGCGCCGCTCGACGTGACGGCGCGCGCGCCGCAGGCCGCCGCGATGGCGGCGAGCCCGAGCGCGACGCCGCGCGCTTCGCCGACGCGCCGCGCGAGCCAGCCGGTGCCGAACGCGCCGAGCCCCATCGCGACGACCGGCAGGCTGGTGAGCAGCGACGCGCCTGAGAAGCTGAGCCCGGTTGCGCCGCGAATGGTCGTCATGAGCGGGCTGAGCGAGGTGAGCAGCGGGCGCAGATTGAGGCCGATCGCGACGATGGTCGCGTACCAGGCGAACGTGGTCGCCGCGCTGGCGGTGGGGGCGGAACGGGACGTCATCTGGTCAACCTTTGCGAAGCATTTTGGTTAACCATGATAACAAAATATGGTTAACCGCATTGCTATACCCGGCATAGGCCGAATGATCGACGACGCGCCATGGCGCAGGTTTCGCCGCTGCGCGCGCGTCGCTACAATGCGAGCCTGATACCGCTACCGCGCATTGCTTCATGGTCACCCGATCCCGTTTAGCCGCCCCGTCTCCCGCTCCGCAAGCCGACGATCCCGCCGACGCCGAGGCGCTCGTCTACGCATCGATCTCGTCGGCCTTGCTGCAAGGCCGGCTGGCACCGGGGCAGCAGTTGGTGGAGCGCGAGCTCGCCGCCGCCCTCGGGTGCACGCGCGGCGCGCTGCGCAAGGTGCTCGCGCGGCTCGGCCACGAAGGCAAGCTCGTGCTGGAGCCCAATCGCGGCGCCTTCGTGCCGTCGCCTTCGGAGGAGGACGTGCACGCCGTTTATCGTGCGCGGCAGGTGGTGGAGGCGGGTGTCGTTGTGAGCTTGTGCGGTGCGCTGGATGCGACGGCGCGGCGGCGCCTCGCCGCGCACGTGCGCAGCGAGAGAAAGGCCTATAAGGAAGCGCGCGTGGACGAGGCCGTGCGGCTGGCCGGTCAGTTCCATCTGCTGCTGACCGAGCTCGCGGGCGGCGCGGCGCTTGTCGGCGTGCTCGCGCCGCTCGTGGCGAAGACCGAGCTGTACAAGGCGCTGTTCGATCCGTCGAAAGCGTCGCTGTGCGCGCCCGAGGAACACGAGCAGATCATCGCCGCGCTGGAGCGCGGCGCGCCGGGGGCGGCGCTCGATGCCATGCGCCTGCATCTTGCAGAACTGGAAGCGCGCGTGCTCGAGCAGGTGCGCATGCGCGCCGGTCGCGATCTGAAGGCCGTGTTCGCGCCTCGCTGAGCGCCGTCGTCAATCCATCGGTACGTGCCGCAGCCGGCTCGTGCTTTCAGGCGGTTCTGCCCA
Source organism: Paraburkholderia acidipaludis NBRC 101816 (assembly GCF_000684975.1). Classification (GTDB taxonomy): domain Bacteria; phylum Pseudomonadota; class Gammaproteobacteria; order Burkholderiales; family Burkholderiaceae; genus Paraburkholderia; species Paraburkholderia acidipaludis. The sequence continues at coordinate 156,275 of NZ_BAXZ01000009.1, forward strand.
TCCGGCGATCGTTGCTAAACTAGCGCGATTGCGCGGGGACCACTCGCGCCATCCATGAGGGGAACGCCATGGTGCGATATCGGCATTACAAGGGCGGCATATACGAACTGGTCTGCGAGGCGACGCTCGAAGCCGATCCATCGGTCACGATGATCGTGTATCGCGCGGCGAACGGCACGATCTGGACGCGGCCCGCTTCGGTCTTCTTCGAACTCGTCGAGCATGAAGGCTCGCTCGTGCCTCGCTTTGCCCCCGTCAACTGATTCCCCGAACTCGCCGCAAGGAATAACCGGATATGCGTCTCCTGATTGCTCTTATCGTGCCCTGGCTGTTGTTCTTTACGATTGGCCGTCCGGTCGCGGGGATTGTCTGCCTGATCCTGCAGATCACGCTGATCGGCTGGATTCCTGCCGCCATCTGGGCCGTCTATGCGTTGAGCCAGTTCCGCACCGACCAGAAGATCGACGCCGCGTTCGGCAGGCGTTCATAACCGCCGTCCTGAGGGAAGCCGGGGTGATGGCGACCGTCCGCATTGAACGCCGCCCAAAAACAACCGGGCCCGCCTCTCTTGCGAGAAAGCGGGCCCGATGCGTCTGACCGCGTGCAGCTGCACGCGTCAGGCGGAATTACTGGCCGGACTGCGACGTACCGTTCGTCGCCGGACCGTAAGCCGTAGCGGCGTTTTGCGCGTTCACCTTGGCTTCGGCAGCCTGGATGTTTTCCGGGTAGTGCATCCAGTCGTTCGGATCGTAGCCGGCGGCGCGCAGCTGCGAGAGCTGGGACTTCACTTCGGCGCGGGTGACCGGTTGTTGTTGCTGTTCCTGGGCAAACGAGGCTACCGGGACTGCGATGACGGCGGCCACCAGGGCTGCCTTGAGAAGTGACTTCATGACGTACCTCCAATATCTTGTATGAGAGGCGCGTGCATAAGCGTCGCGCCCATGACGGCAATGTAGGCGTTTGCATGATTAGGGTAAATACCTAAAAAACGAATTCACTATTCTCCTGGAAACAACAATCGTCCGCCCTATTGGTCATACAAAACGGGCTTCAATACGCCTTGCACCGGGCATGGCGAGTGCTGGCGCGCTTTGCCGCGGAGCGGGCGATTGTTGCGGATTTTGGGCGGAGAGGAGCGGCTGGCGGGCGAGCCGGACTACCGGTAAAGGGGCGGGAAGAAGACCGATGCCTGCCGGTCAGGCTATTGAGGCGTCGGGCACGTCGAGCACCAGATCGGTCAGCGCGACCGCCACGCAGGTCAGCACATAGCCCTCGGCCTTTTCTTCCCGGCTGAGGCCCGGCCATTCGATCGTGAAGCGCACTTCGCCGCTTGTCACGCGGCACAGGCAAGTGCGGCACGTGCCATTGCGGCACATGCGCGGCAGACGGATGCCGGCGAAGCCCGCCGCCTCCAGCAAGGTGAGTTCCGGCGGCGCTTCGAACGTCACGCCGAGCGGTTCGACGCGCACGTGCGGCCCCCGGGAATTGGCGCTCACGAGATCGATGCTCCCACGAGGTCAGCGCCGCTGCCGCAAATGCCGGTAGACCGTGTTGCGCGCGAGCCCCAGTTCGCGCGCGGCTGCGGAGACGTTGCCGCGATGCCGCGCAAGCGCCTCTTCGACGAGGGCAGCCCGGCAGTCTTCGAGCCGCGAGGGGCGCGAGGCGCATGAAGGGCGCGGCGCATCCGGCGCGCCGGCCGCGTGCACGTCGGCTTCGGCGGGGGGCGCCGCGCAGTCGGGCAGCAGATCTTCGGGCAGATGGTCGAGGTCGATGGCGGCTTCGCCTTCGGCCAGGATCGCCGCGGTGCGCAACACGTTGGCAAGCTGGCGCAGGTTGCCCGGCCAGCGGCAGCGTCCGAACAGGGCGCGCACGGCGGGCGTGAGCCGCGTCGGCGCGTCGCGCACCTCGCGCCGCACGGTTTCGAGCAGGCGTTCGACGAGCGTGTCGAGGTCGCTGCGTTCGGCGAGCGGCGGCAGCGTCACGGCGAGTCCGTTGATGCGGTAGTAAAGATCCTCGCGGAAGGTACCTTCGGCGATCATCGCGCGCAGATCGCGGTGCGTTGCGCAGACGACGCGCAGGTCCACCGGCACCGCGCGGGTTCCGCCGAGGGGCACGACCGCACGCTCCTGCAGCACGCGCATGAGCCGCACCTGCTGGGCGAGCGGCATATCGCCGATTTCGTCGAGAAAGAGCGTGCCGCCATTCGCCTGCACGATCTTGCCGGGATGGCCCCGCCGCTTTGCGCCCGTGAAGGCGCCGTCTTCGTAGCCGAAGAGCTCGGCTTCGATCAGCGAGTCGGGCAGGGCCGCGCAGTTGAGCGCGACGAAGGGAGCGTCGCGGCGCGGCGAGTCATGATGCAGCGCCCGCGCGAGCCATTCCTTGCCCGTGCCCGTGCGGCCAAGCACGAGCACGGGGATATCGCGGCCGCGCACGCGCGCCACGCGCTGCAGGACAACGTGCATGCGCGCGTCGCCCGTGTCGAGATCGGCGAGTGTGGGTTGCGGCGCGTCCGGTGGTGTAGCCGGCGTCGCGTTCGGCGTGGTTTTCGCCGCAGGCTCGGCATGCTGCGGTGCGATGGCGGCCCGCGGCGCCCAGGTTCCGAAGGCCGCGCCGGGCATGCCGCGCGCGAGCACGCGCACCCCGCCCGGCAGCGTGAGCGTGACGAGATCGCCATTGGCGCGCAGCAACTGCTGCATGAAAGCCGGGAAGGCGATGCCGAGCAGCGCCGCGAAGTCGCGCCGCTGCAGATCGGCAAGCGGCGCGCCGAACTGGAACAGTGCGCTGCGGTTCGCACAAAGCAGCGTCCCGTCCGGAGAGAAGGCCGCCAATCCTTCGTACAGCGTACCAATGAACTCGGCCCGGGCGTGGAACTGCAGCCTCACGGCGTCGGCGAAATCCGTGTTGAAGAGCTGGTTCTCGATCATCTGCGCCGACATGCGCACGAGCGCCAGCGTGTGCTTGTTGAAGCCGCGCGGATCGCCGCTCACGTCGAGGGCGCCGATCGTGCGCCCGTAAGGATCGGCGATGGGCGCGCAAGAGCAGGTGAGGATGTGGTTAGCGTGCAGGAAATGCTCGTCGGCGTGGATGGTGGTTGGCTGGCCGTCGACGAGCGCCGTGCCGATCGCGTTCGTGCCGCGATCTTGCTCCGCCCACGATACGCCAGGCCGCAACGCCACGCGCCGCGCTTTCGCGACGAAATCGGTATCGCCGAGACTGTGCAGGATCACGCCGTTGCGGTTGGTCAGCAGCACCATGCTCTGCGTATCGACGATCTGCGCGTGCAGCGCGTCCATCACGGGGCGTGCGTGGTGATAGAGCGCATGGTTGGCTTCGACGAGGTCGCGCAGCGCCGCCGCGCGCAGCGGCTCGAAATCGGGCGCCTCGGCGGCGCGCAGCCCGAGGGCGCGCGAGCGCGCGTGAGCTTGCGCGATGGTGTCCGCGCGGGCCGCGTCGTGCGGCGTGACGGGGCGTCGGGTCACTCATGTCTCCGGTTGTTCTGGGTGGCTGCGGTGCGCGCGCCGCTGCGTTGCAGCACGGCGCGCTTCGCCACACTTGCGTCGCTCCATGGTACAGGATTGCCGTGGTGCTCACGATCCACGGTTTGAAGATGTCCCGGGCACGTATTTTCCCCCATGCGACAACGCTGGCCTTGCGGCTTGCCGGAAGTCGTCTAAAGTGAATCCCATCAACCGTCGCAAACGAATCAGGCCGGGCAGTGCACGCGGCGGTTGACGCGTTGTTCCGCGCGCGCGCCAGGGAGGGGCATAGGCAGCGCGGCCCGTTCACCCTCAACCCCGAAGGCCAGACCATGCAGATCCTGTTTCCAGATGAAGTCCCCGAGTATTCGGGGCCCGAATTGACCCTGGCGTTTCCGGCGATGATCGATGGAGAGAGGGTGGAGTGCACCATCACGGCCGCGGCGCTTGAGGATCACTTTGGCGCGGCTTCCACGCGTGCAGAAGACATGCTCGACGCATTCGACCATCATCGCGACCGGATCGAAGCGGTCGCGCGCCGGCTGCTGTCGGAGACGCGCGCGCAATGCCTCGTGTTGCGCAGCGGCTATGTCCGCTTCGTGCAGGCGCACGCCGTGGTGTCCTGAAGTTTTGGGCGCCCGCGCGGCGGGCGCTTTTCCCCGCGTATTCTCCTGAATCGATTTTTCCGCCGGGCTGCAAGCCCGGCGGCGCGTTTATGCGGCCTGTTCGCGCGGCTTGTGTGCGTAGATGCGCTTGGACCTGTTGGTACGCGCTGGCGCGTTTCACGCGTTCAGACCATGCGCCGCAGCGTGTTGTCGCGCAGCACGACATGGTGGCCGATGGCCGCGAGCGCGTGCACGCCGATCACCCAATAGAACGCATTGCCGATCAATACGTGCGCGCCATGGAGAAACTTGCGCGCGACCGGATCGGCGCCCACCAGCGTGATCTCCAGGTCGAGGCCCGCGAGCGTGACCGGGTGTCCCCCCGTGTTGATCATCAGGATGCCGAGCAGCGGCTGCACGAAGATGAACAGATAGAGCGCGAGGTGCACGAGCCGGGAGAGGAACGCGAGCAGGCGGTTCGCGTCGATGTCGGCGGGGGCGCCGTGCCACAGGCGCCACAAGAGCCGCAGGACCGCGAGCGAAAGCACGAGCGTCCCGGCCCAGAAATGCACGTTGCTCCAGAACACGCGGCTGTCCGTGCCCTTGGGGCCGCGCACTTCGATCGCGAGATAGGCGAGCGCGACGAGCAGGAAGATGGCCCAGTGGAAGAAGATGGCGGGCTTCGAGTAGCGGTCGGCGGCGGGGTAGGTGGCCAAGGGGGCTCCTGTAGGCGGGGAACGTCGAATCTGGCTGCCTATGATAAGGAGGTCGCGGCCGGCGCGGCAGTTTGACGGCCGGACAGCTTGACGTGGCGCCGTATCTTCGCAGTAGCCCGCCTCCGCACGCTTACTCGCTGCCGAGATAGAAGAAGCGGAACAGGAACACCGCCGCGATGATCCACACGATCGGCTTGACCTGGCGCGCGCGTCCGGTCAGCAGCTTCAGGCCCGCATACGAAATGAAGCCGAACGCCACGCCGTTGGCGATCGAGTACGTGAACGGCATGGTCAGCGCGGTGAGCGCGGCCGGCACGGCTTCGGTGGCGTCGTCCCAGTCGAGCCCGGCGATCTCGCGCATCATCAGGCACGAGACGTAGAGCAGCGCGGGCGCGGTCGCGTAGCCGGGCACCACGCCCGCGAGCGGCGCGACGAACAGGCATGCGAGGAACAGAACGGCCACGGTCAGCGCGGTGAAGCCGGTGCGGCCGCCCGCCTGCACGCCCGAGGCGCTTTCGATATAGGCCGTCGTCGACGAGGTGCCGAGAATCGAGCCCGCGAGAATCGCGGTGCTGTCCGCGAGCAGCGCGCGGTTCAGGCGGTGCATCTTGCCGTGCACGAGGAGGCCGGCGCGGTTGGCCACGCCCATCAGCGTGCCGGTGGCGTCGAACAGTTCGACGAGGAAGAACACGAGGACCACGTTCAGCACGCCGGTCGAGAGTGCGGCCTTGATGTCGAGGTGCGCGAAGGTCGGGGCGATCGACGGCGGCGCCGAGAAGATGCCGTGGAACTGGTTGCCGCCGAAGAAGAACGAGAGGACCGTGACGCCCACGATGCCGATCAGGATCGCGCCGCGCACCTTCAGCACGTCGAGCGTGACGATCGCGAAGAAGCCGATGATCGCGAGGATCGTATGCGGGTCGCCCAGGTTGCCGAGCGTGACGAGCGTGGCCGGGTTGCCGACGATCACGCCCGCCGTCTTGAGCGAAATGATCGCGAGAAAGAGCCCGATGCCGGCCGTGATCGCCACGCGGATCGAATGCGGAATGCCGTTGATGATGGCCTCGCGCACGCGCAGCAGCGTGACGATGAAGAACAGGCAACCGGAGATGAACACGGCGCCGAGCGCCGCTTCCCACGTGAAGCCCATGCCCTTGACCACCGCGTAGGCGAAGTAGGCGTTCAGGCCCATGCCGGGCGCGAGCGCGATCGGGTAGTTCGCGTAGAGGCCCATGATGATCGAGGCGAGCGCCGAAACGAGGCAGGTGGCGACGAACACCGCGTCCTTCGGCATGCCGGCGTCGCCGAGGATGGCCGGATTCACGAAGATGATGTAGGCCATCGTGAGGAAGGTGGTGAAGCCGGCGAGCAGTTCGGTGCGCAGGTCGGTGCCTGCTTCTTCGAAACCGAAATAGCGTTTGATGGCGTCCATGAGGATCGGGCCTTTGAGTGTCGAGCGGATTGCGTTGTTGTGGAGGGCGCCGCCGGGCAGGGTCTCGCGACTGCCGGAAGCGCGCGGCTACGGGCGGGATTGTAATCAAGCTTGCCGGCAAAGTGCCGAAATGCCGCTGCCGGCGTGGAGCGGGTGCAACAGGGGGGCGGGATCGGGCGGTGGCCGGCAACGCTTGTGCGGATGCACAATAAGAGAACGCCGGCCTCAAGGGCTCACCGGTGCGTCCGCAAGGATTCATGCGTTCGGGCGCGCCGGCGCGGGCCGCGGGCTCACGCCGGCGAGGAGGGGGCGGACCTGAGCGGTCCGCGCGTCATTTCGGCTGTCCCATGGCGTTCGCGCGCTCGGCGCGGCGCTCGGCCACGATGGCGCCCGCACGCTGGGCGTTCTCGGGATAGTCGATCCAGTCGAGCGGATCGTAGCCCGCGGCGCGCCAGTCGGCCAGGTCGGCGCGAACCTGGGCGCGGGTCATCGGCGCGGCGGGATTGTAGGGCTGGGCGAGGGCCGAAGCCGACGCCACCGAGCAGCCGGCCACGAGCAGGCCGAGCGTGATACGCGAGAGGGAAATCATGGCGATGCCTTTCGTACCAGGAATTACCCTAATAAGTATAGGTCTTATCCCAATAAACAAAAGGCGAACGGGTGCACTCAGCTGCGCTGGCCCGCCTCGCGCCGTCTTGCGAGCCGGTAGTCGGCCGGCCGCATGCCGGTCCATTTGCGGAACGCGCGATGGAAGGCGCTCGGCTCGGCGAATCCCACGGCCGCCGCGACGTCGGCCACCGAGCGCGCCGGATCTTCGAGCGCCGCGATCGCCAGCTCGCAGCGCAAGGCGTCCTTGATCGACTGGCAACTGTGGCCTTCCTGCCTGAGCCGGCGCCGCAGCGTGGCGGGCGCCACGTTGAGCCGGTGCGCGATGACGTCGGCATCGGGCCAGGCGGTGGCGGGCAGCGCGCGCAGCGTCCGGCGCACGCGTGCGGCGAACGAGCCGGGATTGCGGTACTTCACGACGAAGTTGCCGGGCGCGTTGCGCAGGAAGGCGCGCACCGACGCGCTCGTCTGGATCACCGGCAGCTCGAGGAAGCCCGGCGCGAGATCGACATAGGACGCCTCCTGATCGAAGGTCATGTCGTCGCAGAACATCAGGCGGTACTCGTCGACGGCGGCCGGCGCCGCACAGCGGAAGCGCGCCGCGATGAGCGGAATGCGTTGCCCTACGAGCCAGCACACGAGCCCGTACACGAGGATGAACCACGTCGCGCAGGCGAACAGCGTTGGCGTGGGCGTGCCTTCGCGGTGGACGAACGCGATCCGCACGCGCGCGGCGTCGATTTCGACGTGGCCGGCCAGGTCGTCGAGCACGAGCTGCATGAAGCCCGCCGCCCGCTGCAGCGCGTGCCGTCCCGTGCGGGCGGTGAGTGCCGTGCGCGTCATGGCGACGAAGCTGCCGCTCTTCATGGCGTGGGAGTCCTGGCCGAAGAATTCGTCGTCGAGCGCACGGGCGATGCCGGACCACAGCGCGCCGTATTGCGCCGCGCTCACGCGGGCGCGTGGCGACGTCAGCGCGGCTCGCGCGATGCCCGCGGCCTCCAGTACCGGGCCGACATCGAGCCCGCGCGAACGCGCGAGCGTGAGCGTCTCGTTGACGAGGCTCATTGCGATGGTGCCTTTTTCGCTCAGGCGGGTCGATTTGTCGTGCTGCAAGCAATGCGCTCCAGGAAGCGTTGTCGTGCCCGACATGGTAAATCCGATCAGCGAGTTTGAGCGCGGCGGACATGGAAGGCCGCGGCCGGGATGCCTACACTTTTCGCAAGTCTTGCGGCAAAGGCCGCGGGGCGCGACAGTGGATGGCAGGACGTGCGGCGCGCATCGTGCCGCGTTGCAGCACGCCGGTCGCAAGGAAGAGACGGAAGGGGACACAGATGGACGATTTCTACACCGAGGATCAGCGCATGATCCGCGACGCCGCGCGCGACTTCGCAACCGAGCGTCTCGCGCCCAATGCGGCGCAATGGGACCGCGACGGCAAGCTGCCTGACGAGGTGGTGAAGCAGATGGGCGAACTGGGCTTCCTCGGCATGATCGTGCCGCAGGAGCTGGGCGGCGCCTACACCGACTACGTGGCCTACGCGCTCGCGATGGAGGAGATCGCGGCGGGCTGCGCTTCGTGTGCGACGCTCGTGAGCGTGCACAACTCGGTGGGGTGCGGGCCGATCCTGCAGTACGGCAGCGACGCGCAGAAGGACCGCTATCTGCGCAAGCTGGCGGCGGGCGAGCTGATCGGCGCGTTCTGCCTGACCGAGCCGCAGGCGGGCTCCGAGGCGAACAACCTGCGCACGCGCGCCGAACTGCGTGGCGGGCAGTGGGTGCTCAACGGCAACAAGCAGTTCGTGACCAACGGCGCGCGCGCCGACGTGGCGATCGTATTCGCCGTCACCGATCCGGACGCGGGCAAGCGCGGCCTCTCCGCCTTTATCGTGCCGACCGATACGCCGGGCTTCAACGTGGGGCCGCCCGAGAAGAAGATGGGGATTCGCGCTTCGGATACCTGCCCGATTGCGCTCGTCGATTGCGCGATTCCCGAGGCGAACCTGCTCGGCCAGCGCGGCGAGGGATTGCGGATCGCACTGGCGAATCTCGAGGGCGGGCGCATCGGCATCGCGGCGCAGGCGCTCGGCATCGCGCGCGCGGCCTTCGATGCGGCACGCGCCTACGCGCACGAACGCGTGCAGTTCGGCGAGCCGCTCATCCGCCACCAGAGCGTGGCGAACATGCTGGCGGACATGCACACGCGCATCAACGCCGCGCGCCATCTCGTGCATCATGCGGCGCGGCTGCGCACGCTGGGCAAGCCGTGTCTTTCCGAGGCCTCGCAGGCGAAGCTCTATGCTTCCGAGATGGCCGAGGAGGTGTGCTCGCATGCCATCCAGATTCACGGCGGGTATGGCTTTCTCAACGACTACCCCGTGGAGCGTCACTATCGCGACGCACGCATTACGCAGATCTATGAAGGCACGAGCGAAGTGCAGCGCATGGTGATTGCGCGGCAGCTCTGAATGCGAAGGATAGCGAAGTAAAAGAACGGCACGGACAGAGCGCAAGCGAGCGCCGAAAGCCATCAAGGAGACGACGATGACCGGGTATTCCCCTTCCGCGCGGGCTTTCCTCGACGCCCGCGACCTGCTGCTGCGCCATCGTACCGATTACGCGCGAGCGTATGAGGAATTCGCGTGGCCGAAGCTCGACGCCTTCAACTGGGCGCTCGACTACTTCGACGTGATGGCGCGCGGCAACGATAACCCGGCGCTGTGGATCGTGGACGATCCGGCGGGCGGCGGCCTGCGCCTCTCGTTCGCCCAGATGTCCGAGCGTTCGTCGCGCATGGCGAATTTCCTGCGCGAGCAGGGCGTGAAGCGTGGCGACCGTCTGCTCCTGATGCTGCCCAATCGCGTCGAACTGTGGGACGTGATGCTGGCGGCGATGAAGCTGGGCGCCGTGGTGCTGCCCGCCACGACGCAGCTTTCGCCCGACGACGTGCGCGAGCGCGTCGAGACGGGCGGGGCGCGCTACGTCGTGGTGGACGCGGCGGAACTGGCCAAATTCGACGCGCTCGATGCGAGCATCAAACGTATTGCGGTGGGCGCGCAGCGCGAGGGCTGGATCGATCTTTCGCGCGCCTGCGAGGCGAGCGCCGACTTCGTGCCCGACGCTCCGACGCGCGCGAGCGATACGCTGCTGCTCTACTTCACCTCGGGCACGACCTCGAAGCCCAAGCTCGTCGAGCATACGCACGAGAGCTACCCGGTCGGCCATCTCCCGACGATGTACTGGATCGGCCTCACGCCCGGCGACGTGCACTGGAACATCAGCTCGCCAGGCTGGGCCAAGCACGCGTGGAGCTGCTTCTTCGCGCCGTGGAACGCGCAGGCCTGCGTGTTCGTCTACAACTACGCGCGCTTCGTGCCGAAAGACACGCTGAACACGCTCGTGCAGTGCGGCGTGACCACGCTGTGCGCGCCGCCCACGGTGTGGCGCATGCTCGTGCAGGAGCCGCTCGCCTCGTATGCGGTGAAGCTGCGCGAGATCGTCGGCGCGGGCGAGCCGCTCAATCCGGAGATCATCGAGCGCGTGCGCCATGCGTGGAATATCACGATCCGCGACGGCTACGGCCAGACCGAAACCACCTGCCAGATGGGCAATCCGCCGGGCCAGCCCGTGGTGCCGGGGGCGATGGGCCGCCCGCTGCCGGGCTACCGCGTCGAACTCGTCGATACCGACGACCAGCCCGCGAGCGAAGGCGAAATCGCACTGCCGTTGGGACCCGGTGCGACGCAGCGGCCGCTCGGCCTCATGACGGGCTATGCGAACAATGCGAAAGCGACCGAACACGCGATGCGCAACGGCTACTACCACACGTCCGATGTCGCGATGCTGCGCGACGACGGTTACTACGTCTACGTGGGCCGGGCGGACGACGTGTTCAAGTCGTCCGACTACCGGCTGAGCCCGTTCGAACTGGAGAGCGTGCTGATCGAGCACGAGGCGATTGCCGAGGCCGCCGTGGTGCCGAGCCCGGACGAATTGCGGCTTTCGGTGCCGAAGGCCTACGTGATCGTGCGTCAGGGCTACGAAGCCGGTCCCGATCTGGCGCGCGAGGTGTTTCGCTTCTCGCGCGAAAAACTCGCGCCGTACAAGCGCATTCGCCGTCTTCAGTTCAGCGAACTGCCGAAGACCATCTCCGGCAAGATTCGCCGCGTCGAGCTGCGCCGCCGCGAGATGGAACGCCCGGCCGACATGGCGCGCCTGCCCGACGAGTACTGGGACGAGGATTTCCCCGAGCTGCGCTGATCCGCGTCCGCAAATTGAAATGGAGAACCAGGGAATGAATGCAACACCCGCGTGCGCACAGACATCTCAGGAAGCCGAAGTGCTGTTTCGCGTCGTCAATCGCGTCGCGATCGTCACGCTGAACCGTCCCGCCGCGCTCAACGCGCTTTCGCACGGCATGGTGCGCACCCTGGCCGCGCTGCTCGAACGCGTGCGGGCCGACGACGGAATCGCCGCCCTGGTGCTCAACGGGGCGGGGCCGAAAGGCTTCTGCGCGGGCGGCGACGTGCGCGCCCTCTACCAGCTGGCCCGGCGCGGGGAGCGGTTTGGCGACACCGGCTGGCAGCAGTTCTTCGTCGACGAATACCGGCTCGACCATGCGCTGCATACGTTCTCGAAGCCGGTCGTCGCCCTGCTCGACGGCGTGACGATGGGCGGGGGCATGGGCCTCGGCCAGGGGGCCGCGCTGCGAATTGCGACTTCGCGCACGAAGATCGCCATGCCGGAGACGCGCATCGGCCTCTTGCCCGATGTGGGCGCGACGCATTTTCTCGCGGTGATGCCGGTGGAAACGGAGCTTTACGTGGGCCTGACCGGCATCACGCTTTCCGGTGCGGACGCGCTCCATTGCGGACTCGCGGATAGTTGCGTGCCGGGAGAATGGCTCGATGGTTTCGAAGCGCGGCTTGCGCAGACGGCGATGGACGGCGATGTCGAGGCCGCGCTGCGGCGCGTGTTCGACGCGCCCTGTCACGATGCGCAGGCGGGCGACCTGGCGCCGAACGCGCCGTTGATCGCGCAATACTTCGAGCGGCGCAGAACGGTGGAGCAGATCGTAGAAGCCTTGCGAGCCGACCTCGCTAACGAGACCGGGGCGCCGGAAGCGCAACAGGCATGGCGGCGCGCGACGCTCGACGCGCTCACGCACTATTCGCCGACCATGCTCGAAGTGACGCGCGAGGCGCTGCTGCGCGGCCGGCAGATGACGCTGGCTGAAAGCTTCCGCATGGAGCTCGGCATCGTGGCGCGGGCGATCGAAGAGGGGGACTTCTGCGAGGGCGTGCGCGCGCATCTCGTCGACAAGGACCGCACGCCGCGCTGGGCGCCCGCCACGCTGACCGAGATGCGTCCCGAGCGCGTCCGGCACTTCCTCACGTCGCCGTGGCGCGGCGACGCGCATCCGCTGGCGGGGCTCGGCGCCTGACACGACGCTTGCCCGGCGGCGCGGCGCTCAGGCTTCTCCGGTGCGGCTCTCGGTCACGGCCGAGGGCGTGGCGTGCACCTCGAACGGTTCGCCCGTCGCGAAGAACGTGCCGCCTGCCACGTAATGGCAGGTGCGCAGTTCGGGCGCGGCGTCGAAGTGCCAGCGGTTGTTCGAATACACCCGGCGGTCCGCATACGCCGCGACGACTTCGGCCAGGATGAGGTCGTGGCGCTGGCTCTCGTCGGGAATCACCTTGCATTCCAGCCAGGCGGTGCACGCGGCCAGCATCGGCACGTCGATCTTCTGGCCGCGGAACGTTTCCAGATCGAACGCCGCGAACTTGTCGAACTCCACGCCGTTGCTCGTGCCTACGGCGAGCGTTTGCTGCGCGAATGCCGCGCCAGGCAGTTGCAGGCCGAACACCCCGCTGGCTTCGACGAGCTTGCGCGTGAGCGTGCGGCTGTCGATCACGACCACGACCTTCGGCGGGTCGAAATCGAGCGGCATGGCCCACGAGGCGGCCATCACGTTCGCGCGTGCGCCGTGCTGGCTCGTGACGATCGTGACGGGGCCGTGGTTGAGCAGGCGCGTGCAGCGGGCGAGATCGACGTTCTCGCGGAAATTTTCGGTGGTCATGGAGCGGTCCTCGTATTCGGTGGCCTCGGCCCTCAATCCGACGCTTCGCGCGTCTCCGTCTCCCCGGGCGTTGCTAGACGCCGCACGCGTTGCCCTTCGGCCATTTGCTTCGCAGGCCTACGCGACCTTGCCATGAGCCGCAGCGCGGCGACCGACCCGGCAACGGCGAGCAGCATGGGAATGGCCAGGTCGTGGTTGGCGTGCGTGAATTCGAGCATCAGTACGACGGCCGTGACCGGCATCTGCATCGACGCCGCGAGAAACGCCGCCGCGCCGACGATGGCGAACGCGCCCGCTGCGAGGCCGGGCCACACGTGATTCGTCAGACTGGCGATCGCGATGGCGAGCAGCGCGCCGATCGCAAGCCCCGGCGTCAGCAGCCCGCCCTTCGCACCGGCGCGCAGGCTCGTGGTCGTGATGACCACCTTCAGCGCGAGCAGCGTGGCGGCGAGGCCGATGCCGAGGTCGTCTTTGAAACTGAGGCCCGCCGGGCCCTTGCCGTTGCCGAGCAATTGCGGAAACCCGATCGCGAGCACGCCGATCGCCGCGAAGTTCACGAGCGAATAGAGCGGCAGGCGCCAGTCTTTCGGGGAGGCTTCACGCGCGCGGCCCGTCACGCGGGTGAAACCGTGCGCGGCCGCGCCGAAAAGGGGCCCGCACAGCGCGGAGAACACCACGAGCTGCGCGTTGATCGCATAGAAGGGCACGTGATACTGCTGTTCGTCGCCTAGCCCGATCCAGGCGACGACGGCGGCAATTGCCGAGGCCGTGAGCGCCGGTATCGCCGCGGACCAGCCGAAGGTGCCGAGCAGCACTTCGAGCACGAACATCGCGCCGCCGAACGGCACGTTGTAGACCGCCGCGAGGCCCGCGCCGGCGCCGCACGCGATCATCACGCGGCGTTCCGCGCCGGTGAGCCCGGTGCGTTTCGAAAGCCAGGCCGCGAACGCTGCGCCGATCTCGCGCGGCGCCACCTCGCGCCCGAGCGGGGAGCCGAGCGCCACGGTGACGATCTGCAAGACCGCGTGGACGGTCGTGGCAACGAGGGGCATGCGCGCGCCGCCGGGCTTGATGGCGGCGCTGATGCTCACGAGCGGCCGCCCGTAGCGATAGAGCGCCCACCAGCCGAAGCCGCCGATCAGCCCGCAGACCGTCAGCACCGCCACGCGCCGCGCGGACGTGGTGCCGGTCACGCCCTGCAGGAAGCTCTCGTTGCTGATGATGTGCGCCTGGCTGTAGCCGTAGGCGACATGCTGGATTTCGTGCAGCAGCATCGCGAGCAGCATGCCGCCGATACCCGCGCCGATGCCCGTCAGCACGGTCACCACCGCGAGCGTGAGAAGCGGGCTGCGCGCGGGCGGACGGTCGGCTTCGAGGCGGGTCTGCGGCATGGCGGCGAATCCGGCGATGGGGATGCCAGGGCGCGGTGTGTTACAGATAGCTGCAGACGTAGTCGAGCGTCTCGATCACGTCGATGTCGAAGCGGCTCTTGCCCGGCACCGGGAACGACTCGCCCGCGCCGTATGTCTGCCACTCGCTGCTGCCTTCGAGGCGGATGCGGCATGTGCCGGCCTGCACTTCCATCAGCTCGGGCGCGTCCGTGCCGAAGTTGAGCGTACCGGGCAGGATCACGCCGAGCGTCTTGCGGCTGCCGTCGGCGAAAAGGACGGTGTGCGAGACGCACTTGCCGTCGAAGTAGACGTTGGCGCGTTTGACAACGGAAACCTGGTCGAATTGCGTTGCGGCCGTCATGGCGGTGTTCCTCTGGGTCGTCGTGAATGAGCCCGACATCATACCGGCAGCGCGGCATGCCGGGCCAGGCTGGTGGCGCAAGCCGGGTCCATGCCGCATGAGACTGGGGCGCTCGCGGCGCCCCAGTCTCATGTCTGGCACGTCCGGCCGGACGCTTATTCCGGCTTGACCGTCACCGAAGCTTCGGAGGTCAGCAGCATGAACGTGAAGCTCTCCTGCAGGTAGAGCCGCACGCTCTTCTCGTCGTGGCTCAGATAGCCGATCGAAAGGTCTTGCCCCAGGTGCAGCGCGAAGTCGCCGCCGCGCGTGCTGAGGATGCTGCCGCCCTCGATCGCCGGCGCCCAGATGATCTCGCCGTTCACGAGCCGGCGGATGTGTTCCAGGATGGGGTAGCCCTGGTCGCTGGCTTCGCTCACGGCCGTATAGGCATCCGAGCCGAGCAGCACCGCATACGGGCCGTCCACCCCCTGCAGGCGCAGTTCCGCGAGCGCCTTCGCGATCACGGCGGGGTAATCGGCGATGTCGGCCGGCAGCGTCAGCACGGGGTTCGACGAGCCCTCGCGAATGCCGGTGATCTGCGCGGCCGTGTAGCCGTCGAAGATCGCGCGGTCTTCCGCGAAGGCGAGGCGCGTGGCCGCGTCCTTGGCGGGCTGCCAGTCGGAGTCTTCGGCGCCGCGCTCGACGTCGTCGATGGCGTCGCGCGAAAGCTCGAACGGCACGCGCAGTTCGACGAGCGCCTTCACCTCGCGCTGGCGCGCGCGTATGCCTTCGAGCGGCGCCTCGATGCCGTTCTGGTGGCCGGTGCCGACAGCCGCGAGATCGGCGCCGCCGGGGCCGTCCACGTCCACGACGCGGCGGCCCGCGAGCGAGCGCTTGAAGGTGCGCGCGACTTCTTCTTCGATTTGCGACCAGGCCGCCGAGGAGATGGGCGCCAGATCGCGATGGAGATTATTCATAACGGGGGGCTCCTTTGAGGGATCCAATAGCGAGCGAACCGTCGCCGGACGGTGCAGCGGCGGCGACGGATTCGGGTTCGATTTCGTCAGACGCATCGGGCGCGCCCGGTGTAGCGGCCGATGCGGCGCCGGGCTCGCGTTCGGCCAGCGCTTCCAGCAGCGGTTCGGACGGCACGAAGAAGAGCCCGCCCGTCACGGCGCGGCTGAAGTCCAGCAGGCGGTCGTAGTTGCCCGGCGGGTTGCCGACGAACATGTTCTCCAGCATCTGCTCGATGGGCTGCGGCGAGCGCGCGTAGCCGATGAAGAACGTGCCGAATTCGCCCTGGCCCGGCCGGCCGAACGGCATGTTGTCGCGCAGGATCTTGATCTCGCTGCCGTCGGCGTCTTCTAGCGTCGTGAGCGAGCTGTGCGACCAGCTCGGCTTCACGCCCGGCTCGAGCTCGATGTCCTGCAGCTTCGTGCGCCCGATGATGTGCTCCTGCGCCTCCACCGGCAGCGCGTTCCAGCCTTTCATGTCATGCAGGTACTTTTGCACCAGCACGTAGCTGCCGCCCGCGAAGCCGGGGTCGGCCTCGCCGATCACCGTGAAGTGCACGGCCTCGTCGCCTTCCGGGTTCTCGGTGCCGTCCACGAAGCCGATCATCGCGCGCATGTCGAAGTTGCGGAAGCCGTGCACTTCGTCCACTGTCTCCGCCGCGCCTTCGAGGCGGTTCATCAATTGCGTGGCCAGCTCGAAGCACAGATCGGTCTGGTCGGCGCGGATATGGATCAGGATGTCGCCGGGCGTGGCCACCGCGAGGCGCTCGCCGCCGCCGAACTCGCGGAAAGGGTGCAGCTCGGCCGGGCGCGGCTCGCCGAAGAGCTTGTCCCAGGCGGCGGAGCCGAAGCCCACCACGCAGCTGAGATTGCCCTTCGGCACGCGTTTGCCGACGGCGCGCGTGAGGTTCGCGACGTCGGCGCACCAGGCGCGCACCTGGGCGCGGCTCGCGGCGTCGTCGTTCACCGTCGCGACGAGGAAGAACGCGCTCTTCGTGACGGAGGTGGAGACAGCCTGGGGGGCGGGCGGGGCGGAAGACGGCGTCATGATCTGGGGTATCGCCTGGCGGGGAGTGGTAAAAGGGTGAAACATGATGAGCGCATAGTTTAGCCAACTGGCGCAATCCGCGTTTGCAGGCCGAGCGGGGCGCGTGCGAGGATGAGCGGGATCTTCTTCGAGGAGACGCATGATGTGGGATCACACCGAGCATGAAGGCTTCGAGATCTGGGTGCTGCCGATTCCCGCGTTCGGGCCGCGCTCGCCGGAGCCGCTGTTCCATTACAGCGGCTATATCTGCCGGCATGGCGCGGACGCGCATCTGGAAGGGCAGAGCATCCGTTTCCACGACATGATGCGCAATTACACCGGCTCGGACGCGGCGCTCGACGCGGCCTACGCCGACGGCCGCCGGCGCATCGACCGCTTTCATGCCAAGGGAAGCTGGGCGTAGGCAGCCCGCCGGTTCGCGCGCGATGCTGCGCTGCGGCAGGCGCTAGCGGTTGCCGGACACGATCAGCATGACCGGCCGCCCTTCGCAGCCCACGCCGCCCGGCACCTGCAGCACGCGCCACGGCGCGCTTTGGCCGGGCGCCGCGAGCGGGGGCGCGATGGTGCCCTCCTCGGGGGAGGCCGAGAGGATGTTGAACGGCCAGGAGGCGCGCCGCAGCTGCTCGTGGATCAACGAGCCCGTCCAGATCGGCACCGTGCCGGCGCCGTTGCCTCCATCGCCGTTTTTCAGCGCGTAACCGGTCGGCCAGAAGCGCAGCACGTCGCGCTTTCCATCGGCCTGCCCGGGGCTGCTCGACGCCGGCTCGCGCGCGAACACCAGCGGCGAAGGCACGCCGTTGTTCAGTCTCGGCAGCAGCGGCAGCGTCATCACGTCCACGTGCGGCGCCACGAGCGCGAGCACGTTGCGCATGGAGAGCCGGGCGCCCTCGCTCCAGCCCGCGGCGCGCAGCGCGGCGCGCAGATCGTCCGCGCTCGCGGCCCATTGCAGCGTCGTGGGCTCGCGGCGCTCGCCTTTCATGTCGAAGCGGTAGCACGCGAAGTTTCTCCACAGCCTGTCGCTCCAGTCCATCTGCGAGATGACCATTGGCGGCGCG
The DNA here is from genome assembly GCF_000684975.1 of Paraburkholderia acidipaludis NBRC 101816. GTDB lineage: Bacteria > Pseudomonadota > Gammaproteobacteria > Burkholderiales > Burkholderiaceae > Paraburkholderia > Paraburkholderia acidipaludis. The sequence goes on from NZ_BAXZ01000009.1 coordinate 174,033, forward strand.
GTCTCGGCGGGTGCGGCGCCGCGCGGCGGCTCGCCCTTTTGCAGCACGAACGCCGTGGCGAGCACAGCCAGCACGATCGGCGGCACGAAATTGCGCTGCGGCGGCCGCTCCGGATAGCGCCAGAGCGACATCAGCACGACGACCGCGACCCAGATCGAGGCCAGGGCGGCGCCGCCGATCGCGTCGGAGAACAGGAAGCGGTCGAAATAGAGCCCGGCGAAAGTCACGGCGACGATGATGCCGTTGCCGAGCGCCGCGACGAGCGCCGCTTCCGCCATGCTCGCGCGGCGCACGAGCAGGAACATGAGGAAGCCATAGACGATCACCATCGACGCCACGCGGTCGCTCGGAAACACATAGGTCTCGACGTTCCGGACGGCGAGCGGCGCGTGATGCACGCCAAGCCGGATCGCGAGGATCACCAGTTGCGAAAACGTCGCCGCGATCATCCAGTACGCGATGGTGCGCCAGCGCCGCTCGAGCGTCATCCAGACTGTCACCGTCACGACCAGCGCGGCGAGCGTCAGGCTGCTGCCGAGCGTTTCCACGCGCGCGAGCGCGGCGTCGGCCCAGACGGTGTGGATCGAGCGCATGAACTGGCGCACGGATTGATCGACCTGGACGAGCGGATCGCCGTGCAGCACGTTGTCGAGCACGTACGAGAAGATGGCCGCGCCGAGCGGCACGAGCCCCGTGACCACGACGAGGGCGCCGAGCGCCGGCTGCTCGGGGTCGAGCAGCCGGGCGAGCCGCCGCGCCGCCGCACCCTCGTGGCCTTGCGCCCAGTGCGCGACGCTGCGGCGCGAGGCGCTGGCCCACGCGTCGAAGTGCAGCAGCAGAATCCGCACGAACCGCCAGATGAGCCAGAGCGCGGTGGCGAGGATCAGTGCGATCACAACGAGGCGGAACGAGACGGCGCCCGCGATCTGCAGCGACGCGCCGAACACCACGCCCGGCAGGATGTGCGCCGGCGCCCAGATCAGCGCCGAGGCGACGTTCATCACGAGGAAGCGCAGGGGCGCCATGCCCGCCATGCCGGCGACGATGGGCACGACGGCGCGCAGCGGCGCGATGAAGCGCGCGAGGATCACGCTGCGCGCGCCGTGCCGCGAGAAGTACGCCCGCGCTTTGGCGAAGATGGCCGGGTAGTGCGAGAACGGCCACATCTGGGCGAGCGATTCGCGATAGCGGTGGCCGACCCAGAAGCTCAGGGCGTCGCCGGCCACGGCGCCCGCAATGGCCACGATAAAGAGCCAGCCGAGATTCAGCGTGCCGGTGCCCGCGAAGGCGCCCGCAATGAACATGGCCGTGCTGCCCGGGATGAACGTGCCGATGAGCGCGAGCGACTCCAGGAACGCGGCCACGAAGACGAACGCGAGCGTCCACCCCGCATGGGCGGCGAGGAGGTGCAGCAGGTGAGCGTAGGCGTGCTCCATCGAGGGGGCGGAACGGGTGGCGGGAGCGGGTGACGCGATGCCGAAGCTGAATGCCGACACCGGGCGTCATGCGCAATATACCCGGGCGCCGCCCCGAGCGTGCGATTGGGTGACGGATCGCACGGTCATGGCGTTCAGGCGACGCCAGGGAGCCGCGAAATCAGATCACGCCTTTGTCTTTCAGGCCGGCAAGCGCTTCGTCGGAAAGTCCCAGCACCGACTGCAACACCTCGCGCGTGCCTTCGCCGAGCTGCGGAGGCGCGCGCCGCACGGGCATGCGCTCGCCGTCGAAGCGCCACGGCGGCGCGAGCACCGGCGTCGTGCCGCTGGCCGTATGCGGATGCGGCTGCTCGGTCACGAGGCCCGCGTCGGTCGCGCGCTTCGATAGCAGCGCCTCGCGCAGTCCGGCGACCTCGCCGCATGGAATGCCCGCGCGCGCGAGCCGCTCGAGCAGCAGCCTGCGCGGGCGGCTGCCCAGTTCGCGCGTGAGTTCAGGCACCAGCGCCTCGCGATGCCGGGCGCGCAGGAGGTTGGTCTTGAAACGTTCGTCGTCGGCCAGGTCGGGGCGCTCGATCACCTCGCGGCAAAAGCGCTCGAACTGGCTGTTATTGCCCACCGTAATGACGAGCGGGCCGTCCGCCGCGTCGAACACGCCATACGGCACGATCGAAGGGTGCGCATTGCCGTAGCGCGGCGGGTCTTCGCCCATCACGAGCGCCTCCAGCCCGTAGTAGGCCGTGATCATCAGGCCGCAGTCGAACAGCGCCATTTCGATGTGGCGCCCGCGCCCCGTGCGCTCGCGCTCGAAGAGCGCCGCGAGCATGGCCTGCGCCGAGTACATGCCGGTGAACAGGTCGACGGCCGCGACGCCGAACTTCAGCGGCGGCTGGCCGGCCTCGCCGTTCATCGCCATCAGGCCCGCTTCGCCCTGCACGACGAGGTCGTAGCCGGGCCGCGCGGCTTCGGGGCCGGTGCGGTCGTAGCCCGAGATCGAACAATAGATGAGGCGCGGATTCTCGCGGCTCATCTGCTCGTAGCCCAGACCGAGCTTCTCCATCCCGCCGAACTTGAAGTTCTGGATCACGACGTCGCAGGTTTTCGCGAGGTCCCGCGCGATGCGCTGGCCCTCGGGCGTCTGCAGGTCCAGCGTGATCGAGCGCTTGTTGCGGTTCACGCTGTTGAAATACGCGGTCTCGGTCTGGCCGATGCGCAGGCCCCAGTCGCGCGTGTCGTCGCCGCGCTCCGGGTGCTCGACCTTGATGACTTCGGCGCCGAGATCGCCGAGCACCATGCCGCTCCACGGCCCCGCGAGGACGCGGGAGAAATCGAGCACACGCACGCCGGCGAGCGGCAGGCTCGTGCCCGGTGTCCTGCTTTCGGTCTGCATCGGCAGTGTTCCTCGTTCGTTGGCGGGCGCTCGGTCCGCCGGGTTGGGCGCGGTAGGGGCACCGCGCGGTGCGCTTTCGCGAGTGCCGCGCTTCAGGCCGCGGCGCGGCCCAGCGCGATGTAGCGCGCCAGATGATGATCCTCGTCGCCAAGCTGGTGATCGATCATCACGAGACGCTTCGCGTAATGCGAAAGCGGCAGCTCCCACGTCATGCCAATGCCGCCGTGCAGCTGGATCGATTCCTCGGCCACGCGCGCGCCCGTGCGTCCGATCGTGTACTTCGCCGCCGAAAGCGCGCGCTCGCGTTCGCCGCGCGGCGCATCGACGGCCGCCGCCGCATTGATGACCGCGGAGCGTGCCTGCTCGATTTCGAGCAGTACGTCGGCCATGCGATGCTGCAGCGCCTGGAAGCTGCCGATGGGCACGCCGAACTGCTTGCGCGTGCGCAGGTAGTCGAGCGTGTAGTCGCGCGCGACATCCATCGCGCCCAGGCTTTCCGCGGCGAGCGCGAGCAGGCCGTAGCCCGTCGCATGCTCGAGCGCGGCGAAGCCGCCGCCCTCCGCGCCCACGAGCGCTTCGGCGCCCACCTGCACGTCGTTCAGCGCGACTTCGGCCGCGCGGCCGCCGTCGATCTTCCGGTAGCCGCGCACGCTTACGCCAGGCGCGTTGCGCGGCACGAGGAAGAGCGAGATGCCGGCTTCGTCGAACTCGCCACCGGGTTGGGCCACTGCGGTCCGCGCAGAAACGAGCAGCAAGTCGGCATGCTCCGCGTGCTGCACCACGCCCTTCGCGCCGCTCAGCACCCAGCCGTCGCCGCGCTTTTCGGCGCGCGTAGCCACGCGCGAGGCTTCGTAGTGCGAACCCGGCTCGTCGTGCGCGAAGGCGGCGATCTGCGAGGCGTCGATGAGCGCGGCGATCTGCGCCTGCTGTGCTTCGCTGCCCGCGTGCGCGAGCGCGCGGCCGACGATCAGCGTGTCGAGGAACGGCTCGACCACGAGCCCCCGGCCAAGCGACTCGAATACGACCGCGATATCGAAGCCCGCGCCGCCGAAGCCGCCCTGCGCCTCGGGAAAGAGCGCGCCGATCACGCCGAGTTCGGCGAAGCGGCGCCACATGTCGATGCTGAAGCCCTCCGCGGAGCGCGCGATTTTATCGCGTGTGTCGAAACCGTACTGCTCGGCGACGAAACGGTTGAGCGTGTCCGCGAGCATCCGGCGGTCTTCGGTGTGCTGGAAGTTCATGGCCGGACCTCTTAAAGACCGAGAATCATCTTCGAGATGATGTTCTTCTGGATTTCGTTGGAGCCGCCGAAGATCGACAGCTTGCGGTTGTTGAAGTACTGCGCGGCGGCTCTCGCGGCCTCGTCGGGGCCAATGGCCTCGCCTGCGTAGCCTTCTTCGAGCGCTTCTTCGGCGAACGGCGCCGCGTAAGGCCCCATCGCGCGGCGCAGCAGCGACGAGATTTCCTGACGGATCTCGGTGCCGCGAATCTTCAGCATCGAGCTTTCCGCGCCCGGCACGCCGCCGCCGGCCACGGCGGCGATCACGCGCAGGTTCGTCGTCTTCATGTTCTCCAGATCGATCTCGACCTTGGCCATGCGCGCGGCGAACTGCGGATCGTCGGCAAGCGGCTTGCCGTTGCGCGTGAGCTTTCGTGCCGCGCGCTTCAGGCGCGCGAGCGCCGCCACCGAAAAGCCCACGCCCGCGATGTTCGTGCGCTCGTAGGTGAGCAGATACTTGGCATAGGTCCAGCCCTTGTTTTCCTTGCCCACGAGGTTCGCCGCCGGAACGCGAACATCGGTGAAAAACACTTCGTTCACCTCATGTTCGCCGTCGAGCGTGACGATGGGGCGCACCTCGATGCCCGGCGTGTTCATGTCGACCAGCAGGAAGCTGATGCCTTCCTGCTTGCGCACGTCGGTGGCCGTGCGCACGAGGCAGAAGATCATGTTCGCGTAGTGGCCGAGCGTGGTCCACGTCTTCTGGCCGTTCACGATGTAATGATCGCCCTGGCGCTGGGCGGTCGTGCGCACCGAGGCGAGGTCGGAGCCCGCGCCCGGCTCCGAGTAGCCTTGGCACCACCAGTCGGCGCCGTTCAGGATGCGCGGCAGCCAGTAGCGCTTCTGCTCCTCGCTGCCGTACTTGATCAGCACGGGCCCGAGCATGTTCACGCCGAAGGGCACGATGCGCGGCGCGCCCGCAATCGCGCATTCGTTCTCGAAGATGAACTTCTGCACCGCGGTCCAGCCGGGGCCGCCGTACTCCTTCGGCCAGTGGTTCGCGAGCCAGCCCTTCTCGTTGAGCGTCGCGTGCCACGTGGCCATGTCGTCGCGCGTGAGGTGACGGCCGTTGCGCACCTTCTCGGCAATGCGCTGCGGCAGGCGCTCGCGCAGGAAGTCCAGTACCTCGGTGCGGAAGGCTTCTTCTTCCGCCGTGAATTTCAGGTCCATGCTTGTTTCACTCCATCAAGGGCGTGTGCGTGCGCTCATTCACGCCGACTCGTTCAGGCTCGCGAAATTCGCGCCGCGTTCCACCAGCTCCACGAGGAGCGGAGAGGGGCGCCAGAACAGCGGGTCTTCCTTTGCGAACTCGCGGATGTCCGCGAGTACCTTGTCGAGGCCCACGGTGTCCGCGTACTTCATGGGGCCGCCGCGGTAGCGCGGGAAGCCATAGCCGTAGAGGAAAGTCACGTCCACGTCGAGCGGGCGCAGCGCGATCTTTTCGTGCACGACGTTCGCGCCTTCGTTGATCATCGCGGCCATGTAGCGGCGCATGATTTCCTCGTCGGTGAAGGTGCGCGGCGTGATGCCCGCGCGCTCGCGCTCGGCGGCGATGATCGCTTCGACTTCCGGGTCGGGCGTGCCGGTGCGCGCGCCGTCGGGGTAGAGATAGTAGCCGCGGCCCGTCTTCTGCCCGAACCAGCCGCGCTCGCAGATGCGGTCGGCGATCTGCACGTAGCGTGCTTTCGGATCGCGCGTGGCCGCGCGACGCTTGCGCGTGGCCCAGCCGATGTCGCCGCCCGCGAGATCGCTCACCTGGTAGGGGCCCATCGGGTAGCCGAAATTGCGCACGGCCTTGTCGATCTGATACGGCGAGGCGCCGTCCTCCATCATGTGATCGGCGGCGGCGCGGTACACGGCCAGAACGCGGTTGCCGATGAACCCGTCGCATACGCCCGCGCGCACGGGCACCTTGCGCAGCTTCTTCGCGAGCTCGAAGGCGGTGGCCACGACGTCGGCCGAGACCTGCTTCGGCACCACCACTTCCAGCAGCTTCATGATGTTCGCGGGCGAGAAGAAGTGCAGGCCCACGACGTCCTGCGGACGCGAGAGGCTGGCGGCGATGGCGTCGATGTCGAGGTACGAGGTGTTGGTGGCCAGCACGGCCCCGGGTTTGCAGACGCGGTCGAGTTCGGCGAACACGGCTTTCTTCACGTCCATGTCTTCGAATACCGCCTCGATCACGAGATCGACCTTGGCGAGCGCATCGTAGGACGTGCTGCCCGAGAAGCGCGCGAGAATCTGCGCCTTCGCTTCGGGCGTCATGCGGCCCTTGGCGATGAGACCGTCGTAGACTTTTTCGACATGCGCGCGGCCGCGCGCGAGCGAGGCGTCGTCGCGCTCGATCATCGTCACGGGCAGGCCCGCGTCGAGTACCGCCACCGCAATGCCGGCACCCATCGTGCCGCCGCCCACCACGCCCACGCTGGCGAGCGCTCGCGGCGTTGCGCTCTTCGTTTCCGGCGCCTTCTGCACTTCGCGTTCGGCGAAGAACGCGTGAACGAGGCCCGCGCGCTGCGGGCTTTCGAGGCATTCGAGGAACTGCTTGCGCTCGAAGCGCTGGCCTTCGTCGAAGGATTCGTTCAGCGCGGCTTCCACGCACTCGACGATCTTCATCGGCGAGAACAGGCCGCGCGACTTCTTCGCGGTGTCGGCGCGCGCGGCTTCGATGGCGGCCTGGGCGGCTTCGCGGTTCGCAAGGCCCTGCGCGTCGCGCGTGCGGCGCACCGGCGCGTGCGCGGCGAGCAGTTCCTGGGCGTAGGCGAGGCCTTCGGCGAGCACGTCGTCGCTCGCGCCAAGGCGACCCACAAGGCCCAGCTTGAGCGCTTCCTGCGCGCTGGCATGGCGGCCGCTCAGCATCAGCGAAAGCGCGGCCTCGGCGCCGATCAGGCGCGGCGTGCGCTGCGTGCCGCCCGCGCCGGGCAGCAGGCCGAGCTGCACTTCGGGCAGGCCCAGCTTCGCGCCCGCCACGGCGAGACGGTAATGCGCGGCGAGCGCCACTTCGAGGCCGCCGCCGAGCGCGGCGCCGTGGACGGCGGCGACCACCGGCTTGCGGCTGGCTTCGATGCGGTTGCAGACGTCGGGCAGCGCGGGCGGCTGAGGCGGCTTGCCGAACTCGCGAATGTCCGCGCCGGCGATGAAGTTGCGCCCCGCGCCGACGATCAGGACGGCCTGCACGGCGTCGTTCGATTCGGCGTGTTCGATGGCGGCGGCGAGGCCGCGCCGCACTTCGACGCCCAGGGCGTTGACGGGCGGATTGTCCACCGTGACCAGCAGGACTTTGCCGCGGAGTTCGTGAGTGACCGGGGAAGCAGGGGGGAAAGCGGTGTCGGATGCCATGGTCTTGTCTCCAGAAGTCGATCCGGGCGGCGCAAGGAGGCGCGCCCGATTATCGGATGTTCGTTCGATTCTGGGCTCGCCAAGGTTCATTGACAATCACATTAGCTGTTGACAGACTGTCAAAATATCTTTGACAGTGAGCCGGCCGTGGACGTCAATGCGCTAACCCTGCTGGTGGAGATTCTCGATGCGGGGAATCTGAGCGAGGCCGCGCGGCGCCTGAAGATGAGCCGTGCGAACGTCAGCTACCACCTCAACCACCTCGAAAAATCGATCGGGCTGCAGCTCGTGAGGCGCACCACGCGCCGCGTGGAGGCCACCGAGATCGGGCTGAAGCTCTACGAGCACGGGCGCGCGATCCAGAACGCGCTGCTGGCCGCGCGGGAATCGGTCTCGACGCTCGGCCAGAGCCTGCAGGGGCGCGTGCGGCTATCGGTGCCGAGCGGCTACGGGCAGCTCGTGATGTCCGACTGGCTGATCCAGTTCAAACGGCTTTATCCGGGCATCGTGCTCGACGTGATGTTCGAAAACCGCGTGGAAGACCTGTTGCGCGATGAGGTCGACATTGCCGTGCGCGTGATGTCGGAGCCGCCGCAGAACCTCGTCGCGCGCGACATGGGATCGGTGCGCTACGTGGCTTGCGCCTCGGCGCAATGGGCGCGCGAACACGGCATGCCGCAGCGGCTGGAAGCGCTCGGCACGGCGCCTGTCATTACCGCGGCGGTGGTGGGCAAGCAGTTGCGGCTGGCGGGGTATCTGGGCGAGGAACGCCATGAGGTTCTCCTTGAGCCGGCTATTATTTCGGAGAACTTCCTTTTTCTGCGGCAGTCGATTCTCGCGGGGCTTGGGGTGGGGATTGTGCCGGACTATGTGGTTCAGGACGATCTGCGCCGCGGGGAGATTGTGACGTCGCTTGATGCGTGGCGGCTTAGTATCTTTGGCACGCACATGTATATGCTTTATATGCCGAATCGGCATCGTACGCGGGCGGCGTCTACGTTTATCGATTTTGTGCTTGGGGAGGCGCACAAGGCGGGGCGCGGCGCGGCGACGAGATGAACACGCCGTGTCTGCCCATAATCAATGTTCTGGTGCATGGCTGACAATCGTTGACAAAGATCTGGCGGCTGCCCTGTTGCTACTGCATTCCTGTTCGCACTAGTGTTGTCTCGGGTAATCCGCACCCGATTAACAGGAACGCGTTCTACCATGATTATCAGCCCGCCTTTTCTGCCGCAACTGGACCCGTCAAAGCTTGACCCCGCCAAATCGGACCCAATGATGGATGCCGTTGACGAGTTTGAACTCTTCCACGGTATCTATCCGATTGCGTTTGACCGGCGTCGGCATTGTGGCATTCATCTCGCACCCGACATGCACGGTCCGGTCTATGCCATCGCCGACGGCGAGGTGGTAGCCTACCGGGTCTGCCAGCACGCGATTGACCCGGACAGCAGTCATGTGGGCTTTGTTCTGCTCAAGCACATGGCCGAAACGGGCGACGGTCGCAAGTTGACGTTCTATTCGCTGTACATGCATCTGCTGCCACTGGCCGAGTACCACACGTTCGGATACGACGCGAAGGGGCTGGCCGATTTCCTGCATATGCCGACCGGTGACGCCCAGAAGGGGAAGGTCACACAGGCCGTAAAGGGTGATGGTAAAAAGGTACGGCGGAAGGACATTCTGGGCTATCTGGGATGCTACGAGGGGCGCACGCACCTGCACTTTGAAATCTTCATGGCGCCGGATGATTTCGCTGCCTGTTTCGGCCACACGCAGCTTGGCAATCCCACGCCGGAAACGCCGACAGGCCCGGACTGCTGGGGAAACGCCTACTACATGATTCCTGGCAAGCAGACGTTTTACGCGCAGCCGCCTTACACCGGGACGGACAACAAACTGCACGGGATTGAATTCAAGGCGGGCCAGGAGGGCGAGAACGATCTGCCGCTGGCGGTCGAGACATATTTCTGCAACGGGACAAAATACACCAACGTCTGGAGCGTCGCGGCGAACGGTGTCCGCACACTGCTGACGCCGGAGCCAGTGCCCGAAGCGGGTTACGAATACGATCTTTATACGCGTGCGACGGCGCTTTATGCCGCCTGTCCTGGCGACGGGTACGAGATGCTGCGCTTCGGGCGCGTCCGGTCTTCGACCGCGACTCCGCTGACATGGGCATTCGTGACCTATGCAAGCGGGAAGCAGGGCTACATCGATATCAGCAACGCGGCAATCAAGAAACTGTCCGACGCGGATTTCCCAGCATTCATGGGCTGGCAAAAGATTACCGATGGCAACACGCCCTTCGACAGCAACGGGATGTGTGATATCGACGTGCTGAAAAAACTCGTCAAGGATGCCAGGCCTGGCAACGAGCTTCCGGTGATAGAGGATGTGACGGAGGCCGAGAAGATGCAGGCGCTGTCAACCTACATCACGCTCGAAAAGCCGGTACGGCAGGCGCTGCGTGGGTTTATCTGCTATGCGCCCAGCGAATGGGACAGCACGAACAACGAAACGCGCTACGCGAAACTGCTCGACGAGGGCGGGTTCTATCACGGCAGAGAGCAGGGCTACCAGGATTTTCTCAAGTACCTCAAGGAAGTCCAGTTCTGGGACGTGACAGGTTTGCCTGCAGGGGGAAATCTTTGGTTCTTTCATCCACTAGCGTTCATCCGGCATTTCAGAAAATGTGGATGGCTCAGTGAAAACGAATTGCTCAGCCTCTTGCCAACATCCGCAGTCCGGTACGCCAAGCCCCCGCATGCGCCGGGATACTGGACCTCCGAGCCGATAGAAATTACGGCGGCAATGAAAGCGCTTGTGCATAAGAATTATGTTTCACTAAATGACGCCATGTGCAAATTCGGCATTACGATTAATCCTCGGCGTATGGCAGCCTTTCTCGCTAACGCCGCAGAGGAAACGCAATGGTTCACAAAGCTTCATGAAAGTAATCCTGGTGCCAAATACTGGCCTTGGGATGGTCGGGGTTTTCTTCAACTTACCTGGCCAGATAACTACGTAAAATATTGGGAGTTTTTTGGCAGGAAAATTCCTGATTTTTTGAAGAAAGAGTTAAGCGCATCTGCGAAAATGGCCGACAAGGAAGGCAGTAGTGTATCGTTGCAAGACAATAAACATCCTGCGCTGACCGCACCAATGATTCAGTGGCGTGAGGATATGGCCGATGGTCCTGTTGCTCCAGCTACTAGTGCAGGTGCCTATTGGGCCTGGATGAAGGCGGCGATTTATGCGGATAAAGCACCGATCATGCAGCGTCAAATTCAAAATATCACCAAACCGATTTTTCGGTCTGTAATTTATTACAGTTGTTTAAGCTATGGTCAAGTAGCTGCTACGGTTAATTTTGGCAGCGCACCGAAGGACACCGCAAAAATTGCTCGCGTCAATGGAATATTGGCACGATATCAAGCTTACACCAGTGCGTTGATCATTCTGGCTGATGGGATATCTTTTCCAACCACAAGTGGGCAGCAAATGGATCGACCGGACGGGTTTGAGCGGAGGGTGATGTAATGAAAATAAGTTTATTTTTATTTACTGCGCTTTTGTTTTCAACTTCCTCTGTATGGGCTGAAAAAAGCAATACTGATAAAGTTGTCATTCGCGAGGTAGAGATCGGGGGATGTCACTTCAAAATGCGTGATCCCTATGGAGGGGTGCTGACCTTAACAACTGATAGATCATTTCATTATGCTAACTATAGAGTTGAAGTCAACCCCAAATCTCAACGCCGCTTTGAGACGGAAATTCAATTCGAATGTCATGATAACGTTAATATTAGCGATCTTTCTGACCTTGCTGGTATCGGAAGGGAAAACGGAAAATGGATAATTAATTTTTCTGGCAATGCTGCGGCAGTCAACACAAAGCTATACCCACTTGGCGGACAGGGGTGGGACGGTGCAGGCATTACTCAAGATCAAGTTGGGGATGACGGGGGGAGAAGCGCGCTAACGTTTTGCATAATGCACCATTCCCAAGCTCTATGCGGGCAAGACGATACAGTGATGTATCTCGATTATCCTGAGGAGAGTGTGTTGCCTCAAATTATTCGGCTGCTAAATAGCATAAAATTCGTAAACTAAGCCTTTTGGGGTTCACACTTCACACAAGCGCCACCCCGCGCCCAACATTGGATGTCGTTGTTGCAGTAGGTGGCGTGGCTGCCTTTCTGCATCGTTCAGTGAAACTACACCCGGGATCATTTTCCAAAGTCTTCCTCACGCATCCCGTGCATCGTTTTCCTGCGAGCGCGCTGCCGATGTATCTCCAGATTCGGCGCAAGCCCCTGTCACCGGCGGCCTTCCGCGCGTACCCGCCGTGAGCGCCACGCGCTGCTGAATTCCCGCCTTCGCAAGCATATGCGCGCTGATCGGCGCGGTAAGAAACAGAAAAGCCGGAATCAGCAGCTCATGCAGGCTTGCATAGTTATTGTGCGTGCTGAAATAGACCACCGACGCAAGCACGACGCCGCCCACCCCGAGCGTCGTCGATTTGGTCGGGCCGTGCAGGCGCATGAAGAAGTCGGGCAGGCGCGCGAGCCCGATCGCGCCGATCAGCATGAACAGGCTCCCCAACAGCAGCAGCACGCTGACGATCGCTTCAACGACGGTTTGCATAACGTGTCCTCCCGTCAGTTCAGCTCGATGATGTCGCCGCGCTGCAGATACTTCGTCAGCGCGACGGTGCCGATGAAACCCATCACCGCGATCAAGAGCGCCGTCTCGAAGAACACGGTGGAGCCCAGACTGATGCCATAGACCACGATCAGCGCGATGGCGTTGATGTTGAGCGTGTCGAGCGCGACGATGCGGTCGGGCAGCGAGGGTCCGCGCACGAGGCGCACGAGCGTGAGCAGAAACGCGAGGCCGAGTATCGCGAACGAGACCGGAATGGCGATGGTTAGCATGCGAAGATCTCCATCAGCGGGGCTTCATAACGGGTCTTGATCTGGGCCACGAGCGCGGCTTCGTCGCCGAGGTCGAGGACGTGCACGACGAGGCGCGTGCGGTCGTCCGAGAGTTCGGCGCATAGCGTGCCGGGCGAGAGCGACACGATGCTGATGAGCGCCGTGAGCGCGATTTCGTGCGTGCTGTCGAGCGGCACTTCGATGAAGGCGGGGCGCAGCTTCTCTGGGCGGCCCAGCACCAGCAGCGCCACTTCGACGTTCGCGACGACGATGTCGCAGAGCACGTGCAGCGCGAGTTGTGCGAGCAGCCAGGGATGCCCGAAGCGCACGGGCCGCATCCAGAGACCCGCGCCGACCGCGAACGAAATCGCGCAGCCCAGCACCGCGCCAAGCAGGACGTTGCCGGGCGAGACGTCGTTCATCAGCAATAGCCAGCAGACGAGCAGAACGACGCTGAGCCAGGGGTGGGGAAAGAGCCGCTTCAGCATGGTCAGCTCCCGTTGCCTTGCGAAGCCGCAGCAGCAGTGTGCAGAACCGCGTGCACGTACGCGGCGCGATCGAGCAACTGCGCGGCGGTGGCGTCCAGATAACGCTTGAGCGGGCCCGCGCCGAGCGTGGCGGCGACGACGCACGCAAGCAGCAGCGCGCACGCCGCCAGCTTGGCGCGTGCGCCGCGCGGTGCTACCGGTGTAGCAGCCGCATACGCCCGCGACGCAGGGGCAGCCCACAGCAGGCGCGTACCGGTGCGGCTCAGGGCGACGATCAGGAGGAGGCTCGAAAGCAGCACGGCTGGCCACAGCGTGGCGGCTTTGCCGATGGGCGTGGCGGCCAGCACCATCGCCTTGCCGAGGAAGCCCGAGAGCGGCGGCAGGCCGGCCGCGCCCACGGCGCCCACGAGATAGAGCAAGGCTGCCGTCTGCGCGGGCCACGGCGATGTCGTGCTGTGCGCCGCCGTTTCTGCCACCCCTTCCGTCACGACAGCGGGCCCGGCCACGAGCACGTCGCCGTCGGCCACGGGCGAGAGCGCGGGTGCCGTGCTGTCGTCGAGCGCGGCGTGCGAGGCGGGTTCGTGGGCCGACGGCTCCGGTGTTTCCGGCTCCAGCGTGTCGGCCAGCAGGAACAGCGCCGCCGAACACAGCGTCGTGCTGATGAGGTAATAGAGCAGTGCGCTCCAGGCAGCCGTGCTTTGCAGCGTCGTCGCGGCAATCAGGAGGCCTACCGAAACCAGCACGAGATACGCGGTCGTGGTCTTGAGGCTCGACACGGCAAGTGCGCCCAGCGCGCCGAATACGATCGTCGCGATGGCGAGCCACCACGCCCAGTCGTGCATGAAATGATCGAGCAGGCCGCCTGCCCGAGAATCGCCGCCGCCAAACACAAGCGCGTCACAGCGGAGCATGGCATACACACCCACCTTCGTCATGATCGCAAAGAGCGCGGCCACGGGGCCAATCGCACTGCGGTACGCCTGCGGCAGCCAGAACGAGAGCGGAAACACGGCGGCTTTCAGACCGAACACGAGCATCAGCATCGCACCCGCGAACTGCGCGAGCGGCAGCGAGGCGGCGTCGAGATGCGCGAGCCGTTCGCCCATGTCGGCCATGTTCAGCGTGCCGGTGAGGCCGTACAGCACGCCCAGCGCGATCAGGAAGAACGACGAGCCCACGAGGTTCAGCAGCAGGTAATGCAGGCCGTTGCGCACGCGTCGGCGACCACCGCCGTGCAGCAGCAGCGCGTAGGAGGCGATCAGCAGGAGTTCGAAGAACACGAACAGATTGAAGACATCGCCCGCGAGGAACGCGCCGTTCAGGCCCATCAGTTCGAACTGCCATAGCGCGCGGAAGTAGCGGCCGCGCCGCGCGTCGGCGCTCGAGGTGCCGAGCAGGCAGCAGCACGCCAGCACCGCGGTGAGCACGAGCATGAGCGCGCCGAGGCGATCGAGCTGCAGCACGATGCCGAACGGCGCAGGCCATGCGCCGAGCGAGTAGGTCGCGATTGCTCCCGACGCGGCGCGCGCAGCGAGCGCGATCGCGACCGGCAGGAGCGCGATCGTGGCGACGACGTTGAGTGCGCGCTGCAGGCGCTTCGCGCGCACCGGCAGCGCAACGATGGTGCCTGCCGCGAAGAGCGGGATCAGGATAGGCAGGATGAGGGCGTGGTTCATGCGCCGTCGATCTCCTTGCCGTCCACGTGATCGGAGCCGTTGAGCGCGAGCGAGCGCAGCGCCAGCACCACCGTGAAGGCGGTCATGGCGAAGCCGATCACGATGGCCGTGAGCACGAGCGCCTGCGGAACAGGATCGGCATACTGCGCGCCGGGCGCGATCACGGGCGGCTTGCCCATGGAGAGCCGTCCCATGCCGAGCAGGAACAGATTGACGGCATACGAGAACAGCGTGATGCCGAGGATCACGGGCAGCACGCGCGCGCTCAGCAGCAGGTAGAGGCCGCAGGCGCAGAGCACGCCGATCGTCGCGGCGAAGGCGGCTTCCATCAGCTTTTCTCCACGGATTGCAGGTCTTTGTCGCGCGTGCCGAGGTGCGAGACGATCGTGAGCGTGGTGCCGACCACGGCGCAGAACACGCCGAGATCGAACAGCATGGCGGTGCTCAGTTCGATCTCGCCGATAAGCGGCAGATGCAGATGCCCGAATGCGCTCGTGAGGAACGGCTGGCCGAACGCAAGGCTGCCGGCGCCCGTGCACGCGGCCGCGAGCAGGCCGATGCCCGCGAGCGTGCGGTAGTTGATGCGGATGCGCGACTCGGCCCACAGCACGCCGCTCGCCACGTATTGCAGCAACAGCGCGACCGAGACGATGAGCGACGCGATGAAGCCGCCGCCGGGCAGATTGTGGCCGCGCAGAAACACGAATATGGCGACGAGCACGGTGAGCGGCAGCATGAGGCGCGCGAGCAGGGCGAGCAATAGCGGATGCGATTGCGACGACCACGGCAAGCCTCCGGGCCCCGTGGCGGGCGGCGGGAGCCGCAGCCCGCGCAGGAGCGCCTTGACGGCGAGACCCGCGACGACCAGCACGCTGACTTCGACCATCGTGTCGAAGCCGCGAAAGTCCACGAGGATCACGTTCACGACGTTGTGTCCGCCGCTGCCGGGCAGCGCATTCGCGAGGAAGAACGGCGCGATGCCGGCGCCGGCCGGTCGCGTCATCACGGCATAAGCGACGCCGCCCAGCAGCGCGCCGCCCGCAATCGCGAGCACGCCGTTGCGCACGCGCGCCGGGACCGGCTCGATCACGCGTTGTTCGTCGGGCAGGAAGTAGATGGCGAGCACGAGCAGCAGGACGGTGACGACTTCCACGGAGATCTGCGTGAGCGCGAGGTCGGGAGCGGAGAAGCGCGCGAACGCGAGCGTCACGAAGAGGCCGCAGGTGCTCAGGATGATGAGCGCATAGAGCGTATGGGTGCGAACGTGCACGACGGCGAGGGCGCAGAGTGCGGTCAGCACGAGACCGATGAACGTGACCGGATCGACTTGCGTGAGCGCGAGCGCACCGCCGAACTGAGGGAGGGCGAGCAGCGCGGCGCCCGGCACGACGATCATCGCGGCCACCATCCACGCGAGATAGGACGGCAGCGAGCCGTTCTCGAATATGCGCACCACCACGGCGGCAGCTTCTTCCAGATGCTGCACGATGCGGTCGAAGCCTTCGCTCGCATTCATTTCGGAGAGCCTGGAGCGATGGTGGCGGAAGGCGTCGCGGCGAAAGAAGAACAGCAGCGCGCCGGCGGCGAACGAGACCACGCTCATCACGAGCGGCAGGTTGAACCCGTGCCAGATGCTCAGGCTATAAGTGGGCAGCGAGCCGCCCAGCGCGAACCATGCCGCCGATTCGAGCATCCGGCCGATGGTCTGCTGCGGAAAGAGGCCGACCAGCAGACACAGCACGACGAGAATTTCCACAGGCAAACGCATGAAGCGCGGCGGCTCGTGCGGCGGATATTGCGGCAGGTCGCGCGGGGTGGCGCCGTCCCAGAAGACGCCGTAGACGAAGCGCAGCGAGTACGCCACCGAGAGCCCGGCCGCCACCACGGCGAGCGCCGGAATGACCCAGTTGAATTCGCCGAAGAGGCCCTGCGCGAGCGTTTCGCCGAAGAACATTTCCTTCGAGAGAAAGCCGTTGAGGAGCGGCACGCCCGCCATGGCCAGCGAGGCCACGCCCGCGAGCGCCGCGGTCCACGGCAGATGGCGGTGCAGGCCGCGCAGCCGGCCGAGGTCGCGGGTGCCGGTTTCGTGGTCGATGATGCCCGCGGCCATGAACAGCGAGGCCTTGAACACCGCGTGGTTGAAGGTGTGAAAGAGCGCGGCGACGGTGGAGAGTTCGGTGTCCAGACCGAACAGCAGAATGATGAGGCCGAGGTGGCTGATTGTCGAATACGCGAGCAGGCCCTTGAGGTCGCGCTGCACGAGCGCCATGGCCGCGCCGCCCGTGAGCGTCACGAGACCGGCGAGGCTCACGACGTAGAACCACCAGTCCGTGCCTTCGAGCACGGGGTAGAAGCGGGCGAGCAGGAACACGCCGGCCTTCACCATCGTGGCCGAGTGAAGGTAGGCGGAGACCGGTGTGGGCGCGGACATCGCATGCGGCAGCCAGAAGTGGAACGGGAACTGCGCCGACTTCGTGAACGCCGCGAACAGCAGGAGCAGCAGGATCACCGGATAGAGCGGATTCTTCTGCACGTTGCCGGCCTGCGCCAGCACGTCGGTGAGCTCGTAGCTGCCGCACACGTGCCCGAGCAGCAGCATCGCGCCCAGCAGCGCGAGGCCGCCCGCGCCCGTGATGGTGAGGGCCATGCGCGCGCCGCGCCGGGCGTCGGGACGGGACGGCCAGAAGCCGATCAAGAGGAACGAGACGAGGCTCGTCAATTCCCAGAAGATCACGAGCAGCAGCAGATTGTTCGAGAGCACGAGGCCAAGCATCGCGCCCATGAAAAGCAGCAGGAGCAGGTAAAGACGCGGCAGTGATTCGCTGCCGGCGAGGTAGTAGCGCGCGTAGACGAACACGAGCAGGCCGATGGCGAGCACCAGCAGCGCGAACATGAACGAGAGGCCGTCGAGTCGCAGGCTCAGCGCGAGACCGAGCTCGGGCACCCAGTCGTGGCGCCATTGCAGGACGCCGTAAGTCGGCATGCCCACCCGCTTGCTCGCGAGCAGCCCGAGACCGAGGAGCGCTGCGGCGAATGCGATCCACGTCGCAAGCGGTCGTGCGAACTGCATCGCCATCGCAACGAGCGCCGCCGCCACGAACGGGAGAACGACGAGCCACCCCAATACCATGCGGTTATCTCCAGTTGATCGTGTGCGTGACGGATGGGCAGGGGAACGGGGACGCCGCGCGTGCCAGGGCGCCGTAGGTCACGATCATAGCCGCAAACGGAGCCCGGGTTCATTCAGGTGGCATGAGTGGCGCGTGAATGCCTCGTGGCGTCGACAATCGGACACGCTCGGACATGCGGGCGCGTTAGACTACCGGTCGATAACTACGGAATACGGGCGGGGGTGGCTGGCATGGGCGAGGGGGACTTTTAATCCTGGTCCGGACAAGGCGTATTCGGCGCGGCCACCTGGCTTGCCACGACGTTGCGCCCGGCGCGCTCGATGCTCAGGTTGACGCTCGCCACGTTTGCCGATCAGGCCGTGCTGATGACGGCGCTGGCCGTCGGCGGCGAGGCCGCGCTGCCGCTTCTATGGGTCGTTTTCTGGTTTCTCGTCGGCGCCGGATGCCGTTACGGCCGAAGCATGCTGGCGCTCTCGTGCGTGGTGGCGTTCTGCGGTTTCGCCGGACTGACGCACTGGCAACCGTGGTGGCGTGCGAACGTTGCGGCCGGCGCGGGCCTGATGCTGAGCGTCGCCGCGACATCGCTCTACCTCGCGGTGCTGGTGTACCGGCTCGAAAAGCAGGCGGCCACCGATCCGTTGACCGGCTTGAGCAACCGCGCCCGGCTCGAACAGGCCATAGTCCGCACGCTCGCCGTTCGAGGCGCCGGTGCCGTTCATGCGGCGTTGCTGCTCATCGACCTCGATGGCTTCAAGGAAGTGAACGACGATCACGGGCATGCGGTGGGGGACGAATTGCTCCGCAGTTTCGCCATCACGCTGGCCAGTCAGATGCGGCGCGGCGATACGCTGGCTCGCCCCGCGCAACGCCCGAACCTTGATGCGCGCCGCCGACGGCGCCATGTACCAGGCCAAGTCGCGCGGCAACGGCCAGACGGCGTTCGCCGACGCGGACCTCCGGATGCCCGTCGCTTCCACGGTTCGATAGCGGGCGCGGGGGATGCCGCTCTGCGCGTTGTTTCGTACTGCTGCCGAGGCGCATCCTCCGCGCACGAGATCAGCCGGCGGCGCTGCGCCAGTTGCCATGAAAGCCCGCCGGCACGCGGTGGGACAGATGCGCAAGGGCAACCGGGCCGGCTGCAATGTCGGTAGCGTCGAATACCGCAAGATCGCTGCGGTTTTCCTTGCCGCGCCAGACGGCGGCGAGCAGCCAGCCGTCGCCTTCCGCGGCATCCGCATGGCGCTCGACAAACACCGGTTCGCTGCAGTAGTCGCCGAGGTCGGGCAGCCATTCCGCGGTATGGCCGGTGGCCACGTCGATGTGCGCGAGGCCCACGCGCGAGCGCGTGCCCTTCGCGCCTTCCGTCGCCGGTGCGGAACTGAAGTAGCCGTGCCGGTAGCGCGACATCGCGAAGCGCTCGTCGAAGCGCGGAAATTCGCCGGGACGATCGTCCAGTAACTGCTCGCCAACGCTTGCCGTCTTGTGCGGATCGAGGGTCCAGCGCACGAGTCGCGCCTGCGGCGGCTCGTTTCCCACAGGCGTGCCGTCGGGCCGCGGAAAAAGCGGAGCGGCGTCGTATTTCATCACGTCGCAGACGATCTGCTCGCCGGCGTCGAAGGCGTTCATGACGTGGAAAACGAAGCACGGGTCGGTGCGCAGCCAGCGCACGTCGTCGGCGGTGCCGTTGCGGGGCAGAATGCCGATGTGCGTGCCCTTGTCGGGCTCCCACGCATAGGGCGGGAGCCCGTCCGTCGCCCGGTCCATGGAGCCCGTCAGCGGAAAGACCGGGAAGAGGATATGCGTGCGCGTGACGGCGAAGTCGTGAACCATGCTCGGGAACGGCGCCGCGAAATGCACGCTCCGTTGCAGCCGGCCTTCGCGGTCGGCCACGTGAAGCACGAGGTCGCGGGTGAAGGGGCCGCTCGCGGCATAAGCGAAGAAGATCAGTTCGCCGGTAACGGGATCGCATTTCGGATGCGCCGTCATCGCGCCCGGCAGTTTGCCGTCGTAGCGATAGTAGCCTCGCGGCGCCAGCGTGAACGGGTCCACTTCGAACGGCGCGTGTGCTTCTTCGAGCGCGAGCAGGCGGCGGCCGTGCCAGACGACGTTGGTGTTGGCCACCGTGGAGTTGAGTTCGCGCAGGGCCGGGTCGCTCAGGTGCCGGTGCGACAGCGAGCCCGAGAGGCCCTCTCCATGGTCGTGCTCCATGACCCACTTGGGCGTGCGCACCCAACGATTGCGATAGGACACGCGCCCGTCTTCGATCTGGAACGCGTGCAGCATGCCGTCGCCCGAGAACCAGTGGTACGGCCCGCGCGGCGCGAATTGCGGATTCGGTCCGTTACGGTAGAGCGTGCCGCGCAGCGCCTTCGGCAGGGTGCCGGTGATCGGCAGACTGGCCGCGTCGCATTCCATGTGCAGCGGCGCGTAGTAGCCGCTGAGAAAGGGCTCGTCGGTGGGAAAGGGCAATGACACGATGATCTCCGGGGTGTGCTCGGCCAGCCTGGCGGGTTCGGTCGTCGAGTGCGGTCAGGTAGTGGTGTCTACCCAATGTTTCCAGTGGAAAGATTTTGACTTGGCCGCCGAACATGGTCAAGATATTTTTCCATTGGAGAAATCAATTGCGTAGTTGAAGTCCATCATGCAGAAGAAGATCCGGGCAGAGGGCACGGCGGCCGCCCGAACGAGCAGCACAGGGAATGAACCAGGGGGCGAACCGGCGCCGGCGCGGCGCTACCATCACGGCTCGCTGCCCGACGCGCTGTTGCGCGCGGCGGAAACCGTGCTGCGGCGCGACGGTCTGCGCGGTCTCACGCTGCGGGCAATCGCCCGCGAAGCAGGGGTGTCGCACACGGCCCCGCAGCACCATTTCGGCGATACGACGGGCGTGTTGAGCGAGCTGGCCGCGACCGGGCACCGCCGCCTGGCTGCGTCCATGATCGAGCGCGCCCGGGGCGTGGAGGAGGACGAAGCGCGCAGCCGGGCAACCGCGCGCGGCTATGTCGACTTTGCCGTGAACCACCCCGATCTGTTTCGCCTGATGGCGCGCAACGAATTGCTGGATGCCGAACGGCCGTCGCTCGTGGAGGCGCGGCGCCTGTCCGCTCGCGAGCTGGCCGGCGTAGCCGGCTCGCCGCCTTCATCGCCCGCGCCCGACGCTTTTGCCGAATTGAGCGGCCCGCAAGCGGTGGCAATGACCGCGCTATGGGCCTACGTGCACGGGCTCGCCTCGCTGCTCATCGACCACCGTCTCACGCGGATCGCAGCCGCCACCGATACGTTTCGGGATCCGCAAGAACTCGTCGATGCCGTGATCGAGCAGATGGGGATCGTGCGGCGCAGCGTGGCGGCCTCGCCGCCGAAGGCCGACTCGACCGGCCGGCAGGCGACAGAGGAGCAGGCAGCATGCAAGAACGCGTAACGCAAATCGAGTCGCTGAGCGCCGTGACGCTGACCGTCAGCGAAATCGGGCGTTCGGTGCGCTTTTACGAGTCGCTCGGCTTCCTGCAGCGTTCGGGTCCCGCGGTGCCGGGATTTGCTTCGTTCGTGCTGGGCGAGGTCTCGCCGGGCTATCTGAACCTGCTCGAAGGCCCGCATGGTCCCATTGCGGGTTGGGGGCGCGTGATTCTTTACGTCCGCGACGTGGACGCGTTTTACCGCGAGGCGCTCGCGGCCGGCCACACGCCCGAATTTGCGCCGCGGGACGCGCCGTGGGGCGAGCGTTATTTCCATCTGCTCGACTCCGACGGCCACGAACTGAGCTTTGCGAAGCCGCTCGGATGAGCCTGGCGCATGCGGGCGCGAAGGCGCTTGCGCGCACCCTATCCATGCGTTTGAAATACGAATGACACCCGTAGCGCCGATAGTGCTGCGATACCGTCGCTGCACGAGCGATGTGGATAGCCATTTGACCGACACAGGAGAGTCGCCATGAACGAAACCGACCGCGAACTGGACGCCGAGCAGGACGCCGAGCAGGACCGCCGCCGCCGGCTCGACGAGGAGCTGATCGACGCCTACGACGAAGAGCTCGAAATGGAGGTCGACGACCATCTCCACCACACGGGCCTGCATATCGGCGACGACGCGCGCGAGCTGCGCCGTGTCTATTTCCGCGAGCTGATCCGTCTGCAGGGCGAACTCGTGAAGCTGCAGGACTGGATCGTGAGCACGGGCCACCGCATGGTGGTGATCTTCGAAGGCCGCGACGCGGCGGGCAAGGGCGGCGTCATCAAGCGCATCACGCAGCGCCTGAACCCGCGCATGTGCCGCGTGGCCGCGCTGCCCGCGCCGAGCAACCGCGAGCGCACGCAATGGTATTTCCAGCGCTACGTCCAGCATTTGCCGGCGGGCGGCGAGATGGTGCTGTTCGACCGCAGCTGGTACAACCGCGCGGGCGTGGAGCGCGTGATGAACTTCTGCACTGAGGACGAATACGAAGAGTTCTTCCGCTCCGTGCCCGAGTTCGAGAAGATGCTCGTGAGAAGCGGCATCCAGATCCTCAAATACTGGTTCTCCATTACGGACGACGAGCAGGAGATCCGCTTCCAGAGCCGCATCGACGATCCGCTCAAGCAGTGGAAGCTTTCCCCGATGGATCTCGAAAGCCGCCGCCGCTGGGAGATGTACACGCAGGCGAAGGAAGTCATGCTGCAGCGCTCGCATATTCCGGAGGCGCCGTGGTGGGTCGTGCAGGGCGTGGACAAGAAGCGCGCGCGCCTGAACTGCATCAGCCACCTGCTGAGCCAGGTGCCGTATCACGAGATCGAGCATCCGCAGGTGACGCTGCCCGCGCGCGAGCATCATCCGGACTATATCCGCCAGCCGGTGCCCGATAACATGATCGTGCCGGACGTGTATTGATCTCCGGCGCGACAGCGCTACGCGACGCCCCAAACGCAAACGCCGCGCTCCAACCGGAGCGCGGCGTTTTTTCGTTGCGGCGCAGCGCCTGCTCAGACGTGGCGGAACACCCAGTAAAGCCCTGCGGCGAGCGCGATCGAAGCGGGCAGCGTGAGCACCCATGCGAGGATCAGGCTGCGCACCGTGCTCCATTGCAGGCCCGAGCCGTTCGCCGCCATCGTGCCGGCCACGCCCGAGGCCAGCACGTGCGTGGTGGAGACGGGCAGGCCGTACACGTCGGCCATGCCGATCGTCGCCATCGCGACCACTTCCGCCGAGGCGCCCTGACCGTAGGTGAGGTGCTGCTTGCCGATGCGCTCGCCCACCGTCACGACGATGCGCTTCCAGCCCACCATGGTGCCGAGTCCGAGCGCGATCGCCACCGCCACCTTCACCCACGTCGGGATGAACTTGGTGGCGTGGTCGGTCGCGGTGCGGAAGTTGTCGATGGCCTTGGCGTCGACGGCGGAGAAGGCGGGCTGCTTGCTCTTCTCCATGAGGCGGATCGCTTCCGAAGCGAGGTACATGTTGTTGCGCACGTTATCGACGATCGACTGCGGCACGTTCGAGATCGAGCCGTAGCCGCCCACCTGCTCGCCCACTTGCGTGGCGAGCGCGGCGAGCGCCGGGACCGTTGCCGGCGTGAGCTGGCGCGAGCTGATATAGCGCTCGACTTCGTCGCGAGGCTGGGCCGGCACGGCCACGCCGTTCGCGTACCTGTCGAGCGTGCGCGCGGCCTGCTGGGCGACGGCGAGGTAGGTCTGCGTCTGCTCCGGCGTGACGGCCTTGTTGAGCGCGTAGGCCGTGGGCACCGTGCCGATCAGGATCAGCATGATGAGGCCCATGCCCTTCTGGCCGTCGTTCGAGCCGTGCGCGAACGAAACGCCCGTGCAGGTGAGGATCAGCAGCGCTCGGATCCAGAACGGCGGCGGCTCGTTGCCCTTCGGCTCCGCATAGAGCTCGGGCACGCGCACCACGGCCTTGAGGATGAGGAGCAGCAGGGCGGAAAGCAGGAAGCCGACCAGCGGCGAAAACAGCAGCGCCTTGCCCACGCCCATCGCCTGGCTCCAGTCCACGCCGCTCGTGCCGGACGCGCCGTGCATCATCTGGTTCATGAGGCCCACGCCGATGATCGAGCCCACGAGCGTATGCGAGCTGGACGACGGCAGGCCGAAGTACCAGGTGCCCAGATTCCAGATGATGGCGGCAATGAGGAGCGCGAACACCATCGCGAAGCCGGCGCTGCTGCCCACCTGGAGAATCAGTTCGACGGGGAGCAACTGCAGGATGCCGAACGCGACGGCACCCGTGGAAGTCAGCACCCCCAGGAAATTCCAGCAGCCCGACCAGATCACGGCGAGATGCGGCTCGAGCGAGTGCGTGTAGATGACGGTCGCGACCGCATTCGCGGTATCGTGGAAGCCGTTGACGAACTCGAAGCCGAGGGCGATCAGGAGCGCGAAGCCCAGCAGCACCCAGGGCAGCACGGAGCTTTGGTGGATGGGCGAGAGGTCGTCGGACAGATGCACGCCGACATAGCCTATGCCGAGGGCAATGACAGCGAAGAAGGCGAGCATGCTCGCATTGCGGCCGCGCGGCTGGGCTGCGCCCGGTTGCGGAGACAGGGAAATATCCGGCATGGCCAGCAGGCTCCTTGTGCGTAAAAAATCGGCAAATGCTACGTACCGATCATCGCTTGCTGTCGTGTCTGGTTGATGACAGTTGTATGCAAGGTTCGCCGCAGGGTCGGGACCGAAAACATCAGACGTATACCTCTCGATGCGCCAGAGCGCATCAAGGCCCGGTTTCGCCCGGCGCGGGCCGGCGTTGCGTCACCAAGGAGGATCGCAACAGTGCCAAAGCGGGTTCTCGCGCTACGTCATCGCGCACGCCGGTGGTGGCTCGCGCGCGGCAGGCAGGCGATGTGGCTGATCGGCAGGCATCCGCTTTTCGGCGGCATGTCGGGCACGCTCGTGGCGACGGTCATGGCGGGGGTGACGTTCGCGGCGATCGACAGCGGCCGTTCGGAGGAGCTGAACCATGCCGCGGAGAATTCGCGCAACATCGTGCGGATCGCCAGCAGCGATATTGCGCGCAACGTCGAAATCTACGATCTCGCGCTTCAGGCCGTGGTGACGGGCGCGCAGGAGCCGCAAACCTGGGCGTTGCCCGAGGCGCTGCGCCAGCAGGTGCTGTTCAACCGGGCGACGGCGGCATCGTCGCTCGGCGGCGCCTACGTGATCGGCGCCGACGGCCGCGTGGCCGCTTCGCAGAACGGCGGCGCGGCGGCCGGCGTCCTGCTCTCCGACCGCGACTATTTCCTCGCCCAGGCGCGCAGCCCGAATATCGGCCTCTTCGTTTCGAAGCCGCTTTTCTCGCGTCTGCGCGGCGGCGTGCCGACGATCGCGCTGTCGCGGCGCATCAACGGGCGCGAAGGCCAGTTCGCCGGCGTGGCGCTGCTGGCCGTGCGGCTGGAGTATTTCCAGCACCTGCTGGCGCGCATCGACGTGGGCCGCCACGGCGGCGTGTTCATCCTGATGCAGGACGGCACGATGCTCGCCAGCAAGCCGCCGGGGCTGCGTGCCGTGGGCGCGAGCTACGCCGACTCGCCGAACTACGCGATCATTTCGCGGCGGCCGTCGGGCACCTATACCGGGCGCTCGCTGGTGGACGGCAGGATGCACATCTACACGTGGGAGCACATCGGCAATACGCCGCTGATCGTGGCCATTGCGCCGGCCGTCGACGACGTGCTCCTGCCGTGGCGCCGGCGCGCCTGGTTCGCCATTGTCATGACGGTCCTGTTCGGCGGCGCCTGGGTAGTCGTTTCCTGGGTGCTGGCTTTCGCGCTGCGCGACAAGGCGATCGCGGAAGGCGAGTTGATGCGGCTCGCCGTGACCGACCCGCTCACGGGGCTCGCGAATCGCCGCGCGCTGGACAGCCGCCTCGCTTCGGAATGGCAGCGCGCGATGCGCGAGCACGAGCCGCTTTCGGTGCTGTTCTTCGACATCGACCACTTCAAGATTTTCAACGACACCTACGGCCATGCCGCCGGCGACGATGTGCTGACGCTCGTGGCCGAGCGCATTGCGGCGGGCACGCGGCGCACGTCGGACATGGCTGCGCGTTATGGCGGCGAGGAGTTCACCGTGGTGCTGCCCGGCACGGCGCTCGAGAGCGCCGCGAAGATCGCGGAGAAGATTCGCAGGCGCATCGAGTCGGCGAACCTCGCGCACAGCGGGTCGCACTACGGCCGCGTTACGGTGAGCGTGGGTTGCACGAGCTGCAACCCGCCGCAAGGCGGCAGCGCCGCGCAACTGCTGGCTGCCGCCGACCGCCTGCTCTACGCGGCCAAGGAGGGCGGCCGCAATCAGGTGAAAGCGCAGTGGTGGGGCGGGGAGGGCGTCGAGCCGGCCAATACGGGCCCGCAGGCCGCGGCCTGATCACGCGCCGGGCGGCCTGCGGGGGAATGAGAGGCAAAGGCGGGTCGGACGCGGGTTAGCGCGCCGATTTCGACAGACGATGGCCGAGGCCGAGATTCGACACGATCTGCCAGGTGTAGACGCGCGAGTAGTGCACGCCGAACTGGCGGCCGATCAATTCGCGCACG
Organism: Paraburkholderia acidipaludis NBRC 101816; assembly: GCF_000684975.1. Taxonomy (GTDB): domain Bacteria; phylum Pseudomonadota; class Gammaproteobacteria; order Burkholderiales; family Burkholderiaceae; genus Paraburkholderia; species Paraburkholderia acidipaludis. The sequence continues at coordinate 200,223 of NZ_BAXZ01000009.1, forward strand.
CGGCTGTTGGTCCATGCGTCGCTCGGGAAACCGTGGTCGCGCGCGGAACCGTGCAGCGCGCCCGCGATCCAGACCAGCGCGGCCTGGTCGAGCACGGAAGGCCGGCCGCCCACGCTCATCTGTTTGAGCGCGGCGAGGCCGCCATCCTCGACGATCGTTTTGTAACGGCGCACGGTCTGGGCGGAAAGGTGCAGGGAATCAGCGACTACGTTGACGGTCGCGCCTTCGATAAGCATCTGGCCCGCGGCCATTCTTCTCGTGACGCTCGGCAAGTCCTCGGTTCGGGTAAGCATGTGATCACTCGTCGACGAAAGATTCCGGTCATGCGGCATAGCGGATGTGCCGCTCCTGTCGATCCGGGTTAGCGCTTTAGCGCTTATCCGGACCCCATGCACAGCTGTCGGCCCGAGTTAGCTTCAGTGCTGATTCGGGTTCCATGCAAGCTGTCAACCCCGGTTCCTGCATGTGGCTCTTGTCGCTTGCCACGGCCTTGCGTCGGCAACGGATCACGCCTGGCCTGTAGCGGACGGCGAAGTGTTGCGCCCCTGGTGGGGTGCGGGCGGTACGCGCTTGCGCTCCGCAGCGAATATTAATAAATGTTTTTGTTGGGAATGTGTATAGTCCCGCAAAAAATAGTCTGCTTGACTTGTGGATTATCGTGGACTATCGGCAAAATCAATCGGACCGGATTGCGGAACAATGCGTACGAGCGTTTCGTATTCCGCTTTCGCGTTAGTCGATGATTTAAGTCTGACCTGATGCCGCCTCGCGCGGATGCAAGTTAGCCGATGTCTTCGTCGACGCGATTGCGGTCGCGCACGAGGATAGACACGTACACCGCCGTCGAGACGATGATCACGGCCACACCCGCGATCACTTCGCGATGATTGAACTGGACGAGCCCGAACACGGCGATTGCTATGCCGGCGGCGGCGCCAAGCGTGCCCATGGCCGCCACGAAGATGCGTATCTTGCTCCATAGCCGATGACGCCGTTCGGCGCCGGCACCTTCCTTGAGCTGATCGAATCTCATGGGCGGCTCTTCTATCAGGGTTGACGGACATCCGATGGATGCAGGACGACCTGAATGCGCCGGAATCTTTGTGACAAACCGATTATAGCGAGCCCATTTTTGTGCGCCTTGAGGCGGTTCGCGCTTGCCGCCGAAAAGTTATTGCCCGGTTTGAGCGGCGTTTAAGTTTGCCTTAATTTTGGGTCGCCATGATGGAGCCGTCGGGTCGATTCGATAGTCGATTCGCGGTTGTTCTTCACGTCCCCTGTTGACCGCCGATTGTCTCGGCGGTCTTTTTTTTGCGCGCGCTTTTTGTGTTTTGTGCTTTGTTCGCGCGCCGGTCTTCAACCGTGCGCGGGGAAGCCGGCGCGGCCCTGCGTGAGGTCGCGCAGCGTCTCCCGCGCGGCCTCCAGCTCGGTCGCGGGCAATTCGATCGTCAGGCGCACGGTCATCGTATAGGCGCTCTCCACGAGGGAGGCCCGTGCCTGTTCTAGCCAGTGGCGCACGCGTGTTTCGTCGGGATAGCCGACCTCGACGATCAGCCGCGCCTGCGCAATGCGCTCGATGCGCGCGGCGCCCTGCAGCGCGGTTGCGATCGCATCGGTATAGGCGCGCACGAGGCCGCCCGCGCCCAGCTTCACGCCGCCGTAATAGCGCACGACGGCGGCCAGCACGCCGTCCAGGTCGTGATGGCGCAGCACTTCGAGGATGGGCCGGCCGGCGGTGCCGGAGGGCTCGCCGTCATCGGACATGCCGGACTGGCCGCCGGCGAGCAGTGCCCAGCAGACGTGCGTGGCCGCAGGGTGCGCTTCGCGCAGCAGGCGCAGTTCGACCATGGCGGCATCGCGGCCCGCAACCGGAATGGCGTGCGCGATGAAACGGCTCTTGCGGATCTCGAGTTCTGCGCTGAGGGGGGCGGCTAGCGTGAAGGTGGGCAAGACAGACGGTGCAGCAGGGGCGAAATCACCATGTTAACCGATGTGCGCGGCCGCTTCCGACACGTCCGGCCCCAAATTTTGACGAAATTCGTAATGGATTCTTGCAGCTTGTGCTAATGACGCATCGGCGGCCAGGCCCGATAATGCTCGCCATGACGGGTCTAGCTCTGGCTGGAGCGAAACCGAACTCCTCATTCGGTGATCCGTCATTTCTCCGCTTCCCGCTCGTTGCCGCCGCGCTTGCGAGGCGCTGCAGCGAAGCCTTCCGGGCTTGCTCCCGGATTCCCCGCCGCTCTCGACTCCGGTGTCGAAAAAAAACCCGGTCAGGACGTTGTCCTGTGACCGGGGCTCATAAGGCTCGCCTGTTCTCAAGAGGCAATTCAACCTTACGCGCGCCAAAATCAATCCGCAACGCAAAAAAAATCGTTGGGTATTCCAGAAAAATGCCCCGGGCGTTGCCGGCCGGGGCGAATGAGAATACACCGTGCGCTCCGGGGAACGAAACGCAGGGATAAGTTACCCGGCCGTTCGCCGCGAATCAATTCATACAAATTACCTTCAATTACTTGCAATCATCTTTCCCGCAAATGCGCGAGGCCGGCTTTCCTCGCGGAAAACCGGCCTCGGCGCGGGCCGCCGCCCGACAACGGCAGCGCGGCGGCAGCGGTTAGCCCACCCGATCAGTAGTGCTGCGGAGGCGGCGGACGATGGTCGTCTTCGTGGTAATGCGGCGGACCCGGATCGTGCGGATGATGGCGCATCCACTCGTCGTGTTCCCAGTAGCGGTGGCCGTCCCAGTAGCGGTCGCCGTGCCAGCCGATCGTCACTTGCACGTCGACAGGCATCATGTGCGGCTCGCCATACTGCGGCTGCGAATCGGCACGTAGCGCGAACGGCGCGGATTGCGCGAAGGCGCTCGTGGCCCCCATCAGCGCGCCGCCGGCGATCAGCGCCGCTGCGATGGCGCGAGCGGGGGTCTTCCAGCTCTTTGTGTTCATCAGGTTCCTCCTCTAGAGTCCGTCGTGGCGGTACGGCGGCGAAGCCCGCCTTGCCGTCACCCACGAGACCCAGCTTATAGGCCGGGATGCGAACCATGCGTGACCACTTGTAAGCATAAATTTCGAAACGAAAGGCATGAAGAAAGGGTCAATCTGACATTTGGCCCTTGATGCGAAAACAATAACGCGCGGTAACTGACAATTGATCGGAGAGGTCAATAGGGTCGGGTTGTCAACTCGCGTTACATTCGGATCGGCGGGCGGCGCTTGCCGGCCGTCGCCGTAACGGTCCGTGCCCGCTTCAGGGGCCGGTTTTCTTCGCCGGGGCGCCGCTCAGGTCGATGGCGCTTTGCGACTTCATCAGCGCGCGCAGTTCGTACTTCTGGATCTTGCCCGTGGCGGTGCGGGGCAGCTCGCCGAACCGCACCGTGCGAGGCACCTTGTAGTGCGCGAGGAAGAGGCGGCAATGGGCGATGATCTCTTCTGCCGTCGCGCTCGCGCCGGGGCGCAGTTCGACGAACGCGCACGGCACTTCGCCCCATTTCGCGTCGGGCACGGCCACCACGGCCGCGAGCGCGACGGCCGGATGCCGGTACAAGGTATCTTCCACCTCGATACTCGAGATGTTTTCGCCGCCCGAGATGATGACGTCCTTGCTGCGGTCGGTGATGCGCACGTAGCCGTCGGGCGTCATCACGCCGAGGTCGCCGGTATGGAACCAGCCGCCGCGGAAGGCGTCTTCGGTTGCGCGATCGTTCTTGAGGTAGCCCTTCATGCAGATGTTGCCGCGGAACATGATTTCGCCGAGCGTTTCGCCGTCGGCCGGCACCGGCTCCAGGGTCGCGGAATCGAGCACGGTGAGACCGGCTTGCAGGTGATAGCGCACGCCTTGCCGCGCGGCGAGGCGTGCCTGCTCCTCGGCGGGAAGCGCTTGCCAGCTTTGCTGGACCGCACAGACGGCGGCGGGCCCGTACACCTCGGTCAGGCCATAAACGTGGGTGAGCTCGACGCCGATCGCTTTCATCTTCGCGATCACGGCGGGTGCGGGCGGCGCGCCCGCGACCATCGTGTGCACCGTATGGGCGATGCCCTCGCGGCTTTCGGCGGGCGCGTCGGCGAGCGCGGACTGCACGATCGGCGCGCCGCAATAGTGCGTGACGCGCTCGCGGCGAATCAGGTCGAACACGAGCTTCGCGTCGAACCTGCGCAGGCAGACGTTCACGCCCGCGCGCGCCGCGACGGTCCATGCGAAGCACCAGCCGTTGCAGTGAAAGAGCGGAAGCGTCCACAGGTAGACCGCGTGCTTCGGCATGTCCCATTCGAGGATGTTGCTCACCGCGGCCAGCGCCGCGCCGCGATGGTGATAGACCACGCCCTTCGGGTCGCCTGTCGTGCCGGACGTGTAGTTGAGCGCAATGGCGTCCCATTCGCCTGGCGGCGGGGTCCATTCGAACGCGGGGTCGCCTTGTTCGAGGAATGCTTCGTAGTCCGTGGCGCTCGGGAACTGCTCCGGGCTGGCGGGCGCGATGTCGGCGACGCTGATGATCTTCAGGTGCGGGAATTCCAGCGCCGCGCGCTGCGCGAGCGGCGCATATTCGGTGTCGACGATGAGGGCTTTCGCCTCGCCATGGCGCAGCATGAACAGCATGGTGGCCACGTCGAGCCGCGTATTCAGCGTGTTGAGCACGGCGCCGGCCATCGGCACGCCGAAGTGCGCTTCGACCATGGCCGGAATGTTGGGCAACAGCGCGGCCACCGTGTCGCCGCGGCCGATGCCGGCCTTCGCGAGCGCGCTCGCGAGCCGGCGCGTGCGCGCGTACGTTTCGCGCCAGGTGCGGCGCACGTCGCCATGGACCATCGCGAGGCGCTCGCCATACACCTCGGCGGAACGCGCGATGAAGTCGAGCGGCGTGAGCGGCACAAAATTGGCCTCGCGTTGCGCGAGCCCTTCTTCGAAGAGATGCACCATGGCGTTGTCTCCAGTCCCATGCAAGGTAGTCGGGCGCGAAGCCCGGGGGCGTGGTTTATCGGTATGATCGCGCTATCCTGGCAGGACCGCGCGCAAGAGTCTGTCGCTGGCGCGACAGAGCCCCCCGTTTTCCGCTTCCCGTTTCCCGTTCTCCGCTCCCACTCGGAGTTTGCGCGATGACACAGTCCAATATGCCGCCGGCCGGCAGTTTGCCGGGCGAGCCCGCCGAAGCCGGCGCCTGCACCCGCGGCGCCCAGCGTATCGACGCCGCGGATCCGGTTCGGCTCGCTGCTCTCTTCGAGCGTTGCGCCTGGTTTCGTGCGCTTGCGCCCGAACATCGCACGTGGGTGCTGGCCGATTCGCATGCGCAGACTTACGCGCCCGGCGTGACCGTCGCCGCGCGCGAGGCGCCGTCCGTTCACTGGCTGGGTGTGAGCGCCGGGCTCGTCAAGCTCGCGATCTTCAACGCGTCGGGACGCGGCTGCACGTTCTCTGGCGTGCCGCACGGCGGCTGGTTCGGCGAAGGCAGCGTCATCAAGCGCGAGCCGCGCAAGTACGACGTGATTGCCCTGCAGCATTCGCTCGTGCTGGCGGTGCCGGCCGATACGTTTCATCGGCTCATGGACTGCAGCTTGCCGTTCAATCGTTTCGTGATCCATCAACTGAACAACCGCATGGGCGAGTTCATCGCGCTGATCCAGAACAGCCGCTTGCTCGACGTCGACGCGCGCGTCGCCCAGGCCCTCGCGCAGCTCTTCAATCCCGATCTCTATCCCGAGACAGGACGGGCGCTGGAGATATCGCAGGAGGAGATAGGCATGCTGGCGGGCGCATCGCGGCAGCGGGTCAATCAGGCGCTGCAAGCGCTCGAAAAGGCCGGGCTCGTCACGCTCTCGTACAACCGTGTGGACGTTCTCGAACTCGAAGGATTGAGGGCGTTCGGCCGCGATCAGCTTTGAGGGGGCGGAAGGCGCACGGCTCGCGAATCATTGTGCAGGATGAAAGGGTCTCTCTCGCCGCGGGTGCTTTTTGCCCGTCGGCCCGCTGCGTAGACTTTGCTCACCGACTCGCGCATGACTGGCGGTGCATGAAGCCCCCGGCGCGAGTCTCCTTCATGCTTCAGGAGAGCAAAATGAAGACCGCAATGTTTCGTACCGCAGTGGTTTCGATGATGTTTGCCGTTCCCGCGATGTCGTTCGCGCAGTCCACGAACAACGCCCCGGTCACGCGCGCAGAAGTGAAACAGCAGATCGTCGATCTGGAATCGGTGGGATACAACCCCGCCCACCTCAACGACGCCACCTATCCTCAGGACGTCCAGGCAGCCATGCAGCGCCTTGGCGAAAAGCGCGCGGATGAGGCCCGTCTGGCCCAGGAACGTCAGATTGCGCAGACGAGCTACGGCAGCTCGCCCGCGCAAGGCAGCGAATCGGGCGGCCCGTCGTCGGCCCGCTAAGGCGTGGCGATAGTTACGCATCGCGCGTCTCACGCGTCCGGTGGTACGCCGAGCAGTTGCAACGTGCCGGCAGTGACGCCCGAGAACACCGGTCCCGCCACCGTGCCGCCGTAATAGGCGCGGCTGGCGGGGTCGTCGATCATGACGGCGACGATCACGCGCGGCGCGCTCATCGGCGCCATGCCGACGAATAGCGCGCGATAGCGGTTCTTCGCATAGCCCGCGCCGATCTGCTTGCGCGCGGTGCCGGTCTTGCCGCCGATACGATAGCCTTCCACCGTCGCCGCGCGGCCCGTTCCGCCCTCGCGCGTCGCCATTTCCAGCATGGTCCGCATGGCTGCCGCGGTGGCCGGCGTCGTGACCTTGCGCGCCATCGTTGCGGGCGCATCGATCGAATTCTCTCCAGCGCCATCTTCGGCCAACGAATCGTCCGGTTTGACCAGGAGCCGCGCGGGGTGCATCGTGCCGTCGCCCGCATAAGCCGTGTAGAGCTGCGCGAGCTGCAGCAGCGACGCCGAAAGGCCGTAGCCGTAGGCCATCGTGGCCTGCTCGATGGGGCGCCAGCGCGCCCACGGCCGCACGCGGCCCGCCGCGGCGCCCGGGAATGTCACGGCGGGCTTCTGGCCGAGCCCATATTCCTGATACTTGTCCCAGATGGTCTGCGGGGGCAGCTTCAACGCGAGCTTCGCGAGGGCGATATTGCTCGACTTCTGGATCGCTTCCGCGACAGTCATGCGGCCGTGGTCCGAGGTGTCGTGGATCGTCGCGGTGCCGATGCGGTATGAGCCCGGCCCGGTGTCGATGACCGTGGCGGGAGTCGCCTTGTGCAGGTCCATGGCGAGCCCCACCACGACGGGCTTGATCGTGGAGCCGGGCTCGAACGTATCCACCACGGCGCGGTTGCGCAGTTGGCGGCCCGTGAGCCGCGCGCGGTCGTTCGGATCGTAAGACGGCCAGTTCGCGAGCGCGAGGATGTCGCCGTTGCGCGCATCGAGCACCACCACGCTGCCGGCCTCGGCGTTGTGCTTCGCAACGGCGGCCTTCAATTGCGCATACGCGAGCTGCTGCACGCGGCGGTCGATCGTGAGCTGGACGGTCTCGCCGTTCTTCGGCAGGACGCGCTCGCGCGTTTCGGATATGACGCGGCCCAGCCGGTCGCGGATCACTTCGCGCTGGCCCGGCGTGCCGTGCAATTGCGTGTCCGCCGCGAGCTCGACGCCTTCCTGCCCGGCGTCTTCGATACCGGTGAAGCCCACCACGTGCGCCGCCGATTCGCCTTCGGGATAAAAGCGCTTCGAATCCGCGATCAGCGTGATGCCACGCGTGGCCATTTCGTCGATGTGCGCGGCGGTGCCCGGGTCCACCTGGCGCTTGAGCAGCACGAACGAGCGCTCGCCCGAAAGACGGCGGCGCAGCTCGGCGAGCGGCATGGCGAGCTGTTGCGCGAGCGGCTCGTAAACCGCTTCGTCGACGAGTTTCGGGTTGGCCCAGATCTCGAAGCTCTCCAGGCTCACGGCAAGGAGCGCGCCATTGCGGTCCACGATGCGCCCGCGCCGCGCGTCGAGTTCCTGCGTGCGTTGATAGCGCTTTTGCCCTTGCTGGACGTAGAAGTCGTGATTGACGACCTGGATCCACAGCGCCCGCCCAGCGAGTGCCGCGAAGCCGGCGAACGCGATGAAGACCACCAGCTTCGAACGCCAGGCCGGCAGGCTTGGGCTCAGCATCGGGTGACGCGTGGCAAGGGCGTGCGGGTCGCGCGGCGGCTTGTTCCGGGAGATCATCGGGTGGCGGGTCGTCGTGTCATGGTCTGAATTGTAATTGCAATGTAATTTAAATGAAATGTTTCGGGCGAGCCTGATGCCATGCCGGGTTGTACCCGGTGGCGCGGTCAAAAAATAGTAGAGCTGATTAATTGACAGCAGCGCGCCACCTGTCGATGGCGTCGCGCGCGAGAGGGGAGAGAGGGTGGGCCGGCCGGGGAGAGCGTCAGGCGAGCGCCGGCAGCCTGAAGCTCGAGATCGCTTCGCGCAGCATGGTCACCTGATCCTTGAGCGAATGCGCTGCCGCAGCGGCTTCCTCGACGAGCGCCGCGTTTTGCTGTGTCACCTGGTCCATCTCGCCGACGGCGCGGTTCACCTGCTCGATGCCCGCGCTCTGCTCGCGCGAGGCGTGGCTGATTTCTTCGAGGATCTCGTGCACGCGCCGCACGGACTGCATGATCTCCGTCATGGTCGTGCCCGCATCCGTGACGAGTTGCGCGCCTTCCGCCACCGTGCCGGTCGACTTTTCGATCAGCGACTTGATTTCCTTGGCCGCCGTCGCCGAGCGCTGCGCGAGGCTGCGCACCTCGGCGGCGACCACGGCGAAGCCGCGGCCCTGTTCGCCCGCACGCGCGGCCTCCACGGCCGCATTGAGCGCGAGGATGTTGGTCTGGAAGGCAATGCCGTCGATCACGCCGATGATGTCGCCGATCTGGCGCGAGCTCGTGGTGATGTCGCCCATCGTGCGCACCACGTTTTCCACCACTTCGTTACCGCGCGTCGCGACGTCGGCGGCCTGGCTCGCGAGCGTGGCCGCGTGCTGCGCGCTGTCCGCATTCTGGCGCACGTTGGCGGTCATCTGGTCCATGCTCGACGCCGTTTCCACGAGCGCCGCGGCCTGCTGCTCGGTACGTTGCGAGAGGTCCGTGTTGCCCGCGGCGATCTCGTTCGCCCCCACGTTGATGTTCTCCGCGCCGCCCAGCACGCGCGAGACGGTTTCAACGAGCGAGCCCTGCATCGTCGAGAGCGCGCGCATCAGACTGCTCTCGTTGCTGCCCTGGACCTGCACGCGCGTGGTGAGGTCGCCGTGAGCGATGCGGTTTGCCGTCTCGACTGCGATCTCGAGCTCGCCGCCGATGCTCGAACGCACGCTGCGCACGACGAAGACCATTACGATCGTCGCCACGGCGCCGAGCACGAGCGTCACCGCGAGCCAGATGCCGAGGCTTTCGAAGAAAGCCGCACGGACGTCGTCCATGTACATGCCCGTGACAATGCACCAGTCCCACGGCGCGAAGCGCTTGCCGTAGCTCGTCTTGGGCACGGGCTGGTCGTGGCCGGGCTTCGCCCAGAGGTAGTCGACGAAACCGCCTTCGGGCCGGTTGGCCGCGGCCGCGAGGTCGGTGAACAGATGGTGGCCGGCCGGGTCGGTGAAGTCGGCGAGCATCTTGCCGTCGAGCTCGGGCTTGATCGGATGCATGAGCATCACGGACTGCGAATTATTGATGCTCAGGTAGCCATCCTTGCCATAGCGGATCGAGCCGATGACGGCGAGCGCCTGCTTCTGCGCGTCGGCTTCCGCAAGCTTTCCTTGCTGGGAGAGCGTGTAGTAGTAGTTCGTGATGCTCATCGCTTCTTCGACGAGCGTTTTCAGTTGCGCCTCGCGCTCGCGGATCATCGAAGCGCGGCTTTGCCACGCGCCAAAGGCGACGATGAGCAGAAGGCCGATCCAGAGGATCGCGATCATCGAACGGAGTTTCTGATTCAGGGTCATGGTCGGTCGGGTCGTTCGTGGGGCTGCGGGGCTGGCGGGGCGGGTGCGCCCGACTGTGTTAACGGCGCGCGCGAAGGGCGGCGCGATCAGGGCGAACCCTGAATGCACGGGCCTTTGCGGGGATATTCATCCGAAGAATGGCGCGGTTTGCGCGGTGAAACGGAGGGTAAGGCGAGGGGTAGGAAAAACGTCAAAAGCGCCTTGGCAAAACCACAAATTTCACTGCAACGCCATGTTTTGCCACTATTAGAGGCACGACAAGGCAATTGGGAATCATTTCCGTTATAGTCGCGAATTCGGCTCCCGAGCCGACGCGGCGTTGCCGCGCCGGCACCGAGGGCCGGCAAGAAGAGCGGGCGGCGGCGCCCGCCCCAATAACAAAACCCTTGGAAACCGAATGCGAGCGATCATTCTTGCCGCCGGCCTTGGCCTGCGGCTTCAGCAAGCCGAGGGCGATCAGTATCCCAAATGTCTGTTGCGTTTTGATGGCACTTCGCTGCTCGAGCGGCATCTGCGCCTGCTCGAAACACAGGGCGTGACAGAAGTGGTCCTCGCGCTCGGCTTCCAGCCGCACAGCGTGGAGGCGGAGCTGGCCCGCATCGGCTGGCCGCACAAGGTCGAGACCGTCATCAACACGCGCTACGAACTGGGCAGCGTGCTCACGGTGCACTGCGTGGCCGACGCGCTCACGCGTGGCGGCGACGTCCTGCTGATGGACGCCGACGTGCTCTACGACGAACGCGTGCTGGCGTCGCTCATTGCAGGCACCGCAGGCACGAACCGCCTCCTGATCGACCGCGATTTCGAAGCCGGCGACGAGCCCGTGAAGCTGTGCCTGCGCGAAGGCGTGCCCGTCGAACTGCGCAAGCAGCTCGCGGTGAGCCTGCAGTACGACACGATCGGCGAATCGGTCGGCTTCTTCCGTCTCAACGAGGCCACGGCACGGCGCTTTGCGCAGATCGTGGCCGGCTATGTCGAGAGCGGCCGTGCGAACCTGCCGCACGAAGAAGCGCTGCGCGACCTGCTGCTCGAGCGCGGCCGCGAGTTCGAGACCGCCGACGTGACCGGCGCCCCCTGGATCGAAATCGATTTTCCCAACGATGTGACGCGCGCGGCGCAGCAAGTGCTGCCGCAACTGCGCCGTCCGGTAGGAGCAACACGATGAATGCACGCGAACCCGCCGCGGTTCTCACGGCCGTCCCCGTCTCCCGCAGCGCGCGGCTGCGCCAGATGCTCCTGAGCAACGAACTCGAATTCCTGATGGAAGCCCACAACGGCCTTTCCGCGCGCATTGCGCGCGAGGCGGGCTTCAAGGCGATCTGGGGCTCGGGCCTTTCGATCTCCGCGCAGTTCGGCGTGCGCGACAACAACGAAGCGAGCTGGACCCAGGTGGTCGACAACCTCGAGTTCATGGCCGACGCAAGCGATCTGCCCATTCTGCTCGACGGCGACACGGGCTACGGCAACTTCAACAATGTGCGCCGCCTCGTGCGCAAGCTCGAGCAGCGCGGCATCGCGGGCGTGTGCATCGAAGACAAGCAGTTTCCGAAGACCAACAGCTTCATCAAGGGCGAGGCGCAGCCGCTTGCCGACATCGACGAATTCTGCGGCAAGATCAAGGCCGGCAAGGACTCGCAGACCGACGAGCATTTTTCGATCGTCGCGCGCGTCGAGGCGCTGATCGCGGGCTGGGGCATGGACGAAGCGCTCAAGCGTGCCGAGGCCTATCGCCTCGCGGGCGCGGACGCGATCCTCATTCACAGCAAGCTCTCGAAACCCGACGAAATTCTCACGTTCGCGCGCGAGTGGGCCGGCCGCGGCCCGCTCGTGATCGTGCCGACCAAGTACTACAGCACGCCGACCGACGTGTTCCGCAAGGCCGGCATCAGCGTCGTGATCTGGGCAAACCATCTGGTGCGCGCGTCGGCTTCGGCCATGCAGGCCGTGGCGAAAACGATTCACGACACGCAAACGCTCGTCGACGTGGAGGATCGCATTGCTTCGGTTAACGAAATTTTCCGCCTGCAGGACGCCGACGAGTATTCCGAAGCGGAAAACCGCTACCTGTCCACCTCGCGCAACGCGGGGTCGGCGATCGTGCTGGCCGCGAGCCGCGGCTCGGGACTCGACGCCTTCACCGAGGACAAGCCGAAGGTCATGCTGCCGGTGGCGGGCAAGCCGCTGCTGCGCTGGCTCGTCGATGCTTTCAAGAAACAGTCGGTGAACGACATCACGGTGGTGGGCGGCTATCGCGCCGACGCGATCGACAGCGCCGGCATCAAGCTCGTGCGCAACGAGCGCTACGCGCAGACCAACGAGCTGGCGTCGCTCGCGTGCGCGGTGGGCGCGATGCAACACGACACCGTGATTTCATACGGCGATCTGCTGTTCCGCAGCTACCTTCTGCGCGATCTGGTCGAAAGCGAGGCGGAGTTCTGTGTCCTGATCGATTCGTCGCCGGCCACGGAGAACCGCAGCGTGCGCGACTTCGCGTGGTGCTCGGCCGCGGACGACCGGGGCCTGTTCGGCAACAAGGTGCTGCTCTCGCGCATTTCCAGCGATCTGGGCGCGAACGACAATGCGGCCGATGCGCCGCATGGCCGCTGGATCGGGCTCATGAACGTGCGCGGCACGGGTCGCGAGAAGCTCGCGAAGAAGCTTGCGCAGTTGCAGACGCGCGCCGATTTCGACACGCTCGACATGCCGGCGCTTCTCAACGCGCTGATCGCCGACGGCGAGAAGATCGAGGTGCAGTACGTGCACGGCCACTGGCGCGGCGTGAACGACCTCGAAGATTTCCGCCGCGCGGGCGACTTCGCTCATGCGCAAACCCCGCTGGGCACGGGAGAGGCAAGGCCGGAGGGCGGCGCATGATCGAGGCGGTGCAATTTGTCGAAGCGGCGCGGGCGCGCGGCTTCGAGTGGTACGCGGGCGTGCCTTGCTCGTATCTCACGCCGTTCATCAACTACGTGCTGCAGGACGAGTCGCTGCACTACGTTTGCGCGGCCAACGAGGGCGATGCCGTCGCGCTGATCGCGGGCGTTGCGCTCGCGGGCAAGCGCGGTATCACGATGATGCAGAACTCGGGTCTCGGCAACGCCGTGAGTCCGCTCACGTCGCTCACGTGGACCTTCCGTCTGCCGCAACTGCTGATCGTGACGTGGCGCGGCCAGCCCGGCGTTTCCGACGAGCCGCAGCACGCGCTGATGGGGCCGGTCACGCCGCAGATGCTCGAAACCATGGAGATTCCCTGGGAGACCTTCCCGACCGAGGCCGACCAGATCGGGCCCGCGCTCGAGCGCGCCATGCGGCACATGGACGAAACGGGCCGCCCGTATGCGCTCGTGATGCAGAAGGGCAGCGTCGCGCCGGTCGAACTGAAGGACGGCGCCGCGCCGGAAAGGCACGCTCTGGCGGTGGCCCAATCGAAGTGGACGGATCGGACTGCGAACGAATGGCCGTCGCGCCGCGACGCGCTCGAACGGGTGATCGCGGCCACGCCCGCGGAATCGACGGTGGTGATCGCCTCCACGGGCTTTTGCGGCCGCGAACTCTACGCGCTCGACGACCGCGCGAACCAGCTCTACATGGTCGGATCGATGGGCTGCGTCACGCCGTTCGCGCTGGGCCTGGCACTCGCACGCCCCGACCTGAACGTCGTCGCGCTCGACGGTGACGGCGCCGCGCTGATGCGCATGGGCGTTTTCGCGACGCTCGGCGCTTATGGGCCGTCGAACCTTACGCACGTGCTGCTCGACAACGGCGCGCACGACTCCACGGGCGGCCAGGCCACGGTTTCGCAGCAGGTGTCGTTCGCGTCCGTTGCCGCCGCATGCGGCTATGCCGACGCCGTGGAAAGCGACGACCTCGCCGCGCTCGACGACGTGCTCGCCGCCGCGCGCGAGCGGCGTGCCGGCGCCAACGGCGTGAGCGGTACGCGCTTCGTATGCCTTTCGATTCGCCGTGGCACGCCCGACGGCCTGCCGCGCCCCACGATCACGCCGCCTGACGTGAAGACGCGCCTGATGCGCCACATCGGCGCGCTCGCCCAATAAGGACATGCCGATGCTGTTGCTCAACCCCGGCCCGGTCACGCTCACGGAGCGCGTGCGCCGCAGCCTGCTGCAGGAAGACCTGTGCCACCGCGAAAGCGAGTTTTTCGACGTGCAGGAAGAGGCGCGCACGCGCCTCGTGAACGTCTACGGCCTCGATGCTGCCCAGTGGCAAGCCGTGCTGATGACGGGCTCCGGCACGGCTGCGGTCGAAAGCATGATTGCGTCGCTCGTGCCCGAAAGCGGCAAGCTGCTGATCGTCGAGAATGGCGTGTACGGCGAGCGCATCACGGAGATCGCGAAGCAGTACGGCATTGCGCATGAAGTGGCGAAGCACGACTGGATGCAGGCCCCCGACCTCGCTCGCATCGTCGATCATCTCGATGCCGACCGCGCGATCACGCATGTCGCGATCATCCATCACGAAACCACCACGGGGCGCCTGAACGATCTGCGTGCGCTTGGCGAGGCCTGCCGCGCGCACGGCGTGCAGATGCTGGTGGACGGCGTGAGCAGCTTCGGCGCCGAAGCGATCGACTTCAACGACGCGAGCATCGCCGCCGTGGCCGCGACGGCGAACAAGTGCCTGCACGGCGTGCCGGGCGCGGCGTTCGTGATCGCGCGCCGCGCGGCGCTCGCCACGGCGGCGAGCCGTACCTACTACCTCGACCTCAAGCGCCTCGCCACGCTGCAGGACCAGCGCAACACGCCGTTCACGCCTTCGGTGCACGCGTACTATGCGCTCGTCGAAGCGCTGCGCGAGCTGGCCGACGAGGGCGGCTGGCAGGCACGCCACGCGCGCTATGCGGCGCTTTCGGAGCAGGTGCGCGCGGGGCTCGCGGCGCGCGGCATGGCGAGCGTGCTGCCGAAGGACGAATCGTCGGTGGTGCTGCGGGCGTTCCGGCTGCCGCAGGGTATCGACTATCCGAAGCTGCACGACGCGCTGAAGGTGCGCGGCTTCGTGATCTACGCGGGGCAGGGCGGTCTTTCGGCGGAACTGTTCCGCATCTCGACGATGGGCGACATCCACGCGGCGGATATCGAGCGTTTGCTGGCGGCGTTCGACGAGATCGTGCGGTGAACTACCGACGGTGGCAGTTGCGGCAACTCACGAGCGCGCCCGTTCAATTCGCCGCCCGCTCGTGCGTTGCCGCAACCGGCGCCATTTGCTTCGTCCCGCGCCGCCGCGCCCGCGCCTTCTTCAGCCAGATCAACAAGCCGGTCACGCTGAGCACCGCCACGCACACGCCCGTGAAGCTGATGGCGATGCGGCCCGCGAGTCCCGCGATGCGCCCGGAGTGCAGCGGAAACTGCAGTTGCATGAAGAGGTCGCCCATCGTGCCCCGGCCGGGGATCTGCGCGCCGATCAGCTTGCCCGAGCGCGCGTCCATCACGAGCCACGGATTGCCGAGCCCGGCGTCGCCGTGGCTGTTGCCTGCCGCGAAATACCCCACGCCGTAGATGCCGAGCGCCGGCACGTAGAAGAGGCCGCCGGGCGGCGCGGCGAGCTTCTCGCGCCGGCCGGCCGCGGGCGCGGCGGCCACGATGCGCTCGCGCGCGGCCGCGGCTTCGTCCTCGGTGAGGCGCGGGCCGGGCGCAACGCTGCGGAACGGATCGGGCGCGAGCGTCGAGAACAGCGACACCACAGGCCGCACGACCGGTTCGGCGAGATTCATCGAGACCGACGTGAGCGCGACGATCGTCAGGAGTCCCCATAGCCATACGCCGCCCGAGCGATGCAGGTCGAACGTGAGCGCATAACCGCCGCGCTTCATGCGAAAGACGAACGACTTGCGCCAGCTTTTCAGGCTCGGAAACGCCAGCGCGAGCGCGATAAGCCCGTCGAAGAGCCAGACCATGCCGACAACCCCCATCGCCCAGATGCCGAGATTGACGCCTGCTCGGGTCGGCAGGAACAGCGTGTAGTGAAACTGGTAGAGGCAGGGAATCAGGTTCAGGCGGGCGAGCGAGGGCTTGCCCCACATGCGGCGTCCTTGCACGTCGCCGGCCACGGGGTCGAGCGACACCTCGTTGAAGTCGAGTGCATAGGGTGCCCGGGTAGCCGGGTCGATGCGCGGCTGCACCCGCACGATCAGCGCGCCGCCGGGTTCGACCGAGAGCGGCAGGTACGTGACCTGAACGCGCGGATCGGCCGCTTCGAGGCGCTCGGCCAGTTTCACGGCAGGCAACGGCGGGCCGTCCGTCCGGGCGCGAAAGTACGACGGATTGAGCCAGGCATCCAGTTCGTGGTCCCACGCGATCACCGCGCCGGTGAGTCCGGCAAGGAACAGGAAACCCGCCATGGCGAGGCCGAACCAGCGGTGCAGATGGACCAGCAGGGGTCTCATGCGAGAGTGCGGGCCGGCGCCGCGTCGATTGGAATCACGTCGTATCGATAGTGCAAATGCGAATTGTTCGCATTTTATGCCGATGACGAGACGGGCGCAAGCCAGACGAAAGGCATAGGTGCTTGCAGGCGTGAAGCGCTGCCCGGCCTGAAGGCGAAGACCGGCTACCGCGGCCTACACAGGATCCTTGCTCGGCGGCCCTTCGGGGCGTTGCGGCTCTTCGTTGTGATGGCCCGGCGGCGGAGGGGTGAGCGGGTCGCGCTCGGGGTCGCGCGTCGGATCGGCGAGCGGATCGGGCAGCGGATTCGTATGCGAGCAGATCATCTCGGGTACCTCGTGCGCGGCGCTTCCGCCGTTGCGGCGGGTCCGTTCTTCACTGTACTGCATGGCAACCGCGATGACCACGCGTTCTGCCAAGGCATCCATTGTTGTGAAGATCGCAATGCTGTTTATATGTCATCAGCGTTTCACAATCGCAAGTCTGCCCTTAGACTCCTGCCTTTTTTCGAAATTGGGCGTCGAAGCGGCGCCCGGTTTGTTCTCTCGGAGCGTGGGCATGGGTGCGGCGGTGATTGGGGTGGTGTTTCTGGCGGGTTTGATCGGTGTGCCGTCGCTGTTTGGCCACGGCGATGCCAACGCTAACCCCGCCAAAGCGCAGCCGGCACAACAGGCCGCTACAGTGCCGACACCCCCACCCGCACCGGCGCAGATCGCCGAAGTGGGCGCCGACGCCGCAACGTTTGCCTACACCCGCGCAGGCGAGCGCCCCTGAGGCCGCAAGCTTGCGCTGGCTTTAGAGGTCGCTCAGGTCGGCCGGCGTGTCGACGTCGCGCAGGATGCCGGGGTCGTCCATGTCGATGCGCGTGAGCGGATACGTGGCGAGGAGGGCACGCGCGCCCGCGTCGCCATCCAGCGCGAGCAGCGCCTCGCGATGTTCGAGGCCGAAGCCCACCGGGTGCCCGCGCTGTCCTGCGTAGAACGGCGCGGCGAGCGCGGCGCCTTCGTCGACCGCGCGCGCCACGGCCGCAATGGTTTCCACCGCGATGCGCGGCATGTCGGCGAGCGCAACGATCCAGCTTTCCGCGTCGCCGGCCGCGCTCACGCCTGCCGCCAGGCTTGCGCCCATGCCCCGTGCCGCATCGGCGGAATACACCACGTCGCAGCCCGCTTCGTTGA
Source organism: Paraburkholderia acidipaludis NBRC 101816 (assembly GCF_000684975.1). Lineage (GTDB taxonomy): Bacteria > Pseudomonadota > Gammaproteobacteria > Burkholderiales > Burkholderiaceae > Paraburkholderia > Paraburkholderia acidipaludis. The sequence continues at coordinate 217,706 of NZ_BAXZ01000009.1, forward strand.
GCATGCAGGCGAGCGTCTCCGCGCCGGGACGGACCACGGCGATCACCTTGGGTACGACGAGCAGCAGGCGGTGCGCGGCTTCGCGCGCGACGCAGGTGCCCCCGGGCAGCGGGGCGAGGAGTTTGTTGTGCAGACCGTTGGGATCGAAGCGCGATCCGGTGCCGGCGGCGAGCAGCACGCCGGTGGCAAGCGAAGCGTAGGCCATGGTGTGTCTTGCGCGCGAGAAGATCAGGAGTCGATTGTGCGGCGCAAGCGCGTGTGAAGCAAGGCCTGCGAATCAAGCCGCCTTGCCCGCATCCTGGGCGTGCAGGCAAGGCGAATCTCGTCAACCGTGGAGACACGTCATACGGTTGCGCTCTTCTGCGGCACGACCTTGTCGAGCGTGATCGGCAGATCGCGCACGCGCACGCCCGTTGCGTGATACACGGCGTTCGCGATTGCCGCCGGCACGCCGGTAATGCCGATCTCGCCGATGCCGCGCACGCCGAGCGCATTGAAGCGCGTGTCGGGCTGCCCGACGAACAGCACGTCCAGTTCGCCGATGTCGGCATTCACGGGCACGTGGTACTCGGCGAGATTGGCGTTCACGATGCGCCCGAAGCGCGGATCGAGCAGCGCCTCTTCTTCCAGCGCCGTCGCCACGCCCCAGACCATGCCGCCCATCAACTGGCTGCGCGCGGTCTTCTCGTTGAGACGGCTTCCCACGTCGTAGACGCCCACGATGCGCGCGACACGGATCGTGCCGAGATCCGCGTCCACGTGGACTTCGGCGAAGACGGCGCCGAACGAGTGGAACGCGTACTGCTGGCGCTCGCTGCCGGGCTTCGTCGTCGCCACCGCTTCGATCGGCTTGCCGCCCGCGCGCGCGAGAATCGCGGCGGCGGGGTCGCGGCGCGATGAATCGCTGCGGCTCACGACCCAGCCGTCTGCCACCGTGACGTCGCCGGGCGCGGCGCCATAGACCGGCGACGCGCGATCCGCCACCGCGAGCGCAATCAGCTTGTCGCGCACCTGCTGCCCGGCGGCCTGCACGGCGGGCGCGACGCTCGCCGCCGACTGCGAGCCGCCCGAACCCGGCGCGCGCGGCAGCGTCGAGTCGCCCAGCGCGAAGCGGATGCGCTCGGGCGGAAAGCCGAGCGCGTCGGCGGCCACCTGGGTCATCACCGTGTAGGTGCCCGTGCCGAGATCCTGCGTGCCCGACGCGACCATCGCGCTGCCGTCGGGCAGGATGCGCGCGAGCGCGGAGGCTTCGCTGCGGTTCGCGGGATAGGTCGCGCTCGCCATGCCGAGGCCGATCAGCGTATTGCCCTCGCGCATCGAGCGCGGCGTGGCCGTGCGGCGCGACCAGCCGAAGCGCTGCGCGCCCGTCTCGTAGCATTCGCGCAGCGCCTTCGACGACCACGGCTTGCCGTCCTGCGGCTCGGCTTCGGCGTAGTTCTTCAGGCGCAGCGCCACGGGGTCCATCTTCAGCTGCCATGCAAGTTCGTCCATGGCCGATTCGAGCGCGAACGAACCCGTCGTCTCGCCCGGCGCGCGCGTGAAGGTGGGGGTGCCCACGTTGAGTTGTACCAGGCGATGGCTCGTGCTCTGGTTCGGCACTGCATACATCATGCGCGTGACGAGGCCCGACATCTCGGTCCAGTCCTCGAAGGTCGAGGTGTGCGAGTACGTGTCGTGGCGCATGCCGGTGAGCGTGCCGCCCGGGTGCGCCGCGATCCGCAGGTGCTGCTCGGTGCGCGGCCTGCCGCCTACGGAGCCGAACATCTGCGGCCGCGCGAGGGCGAGACGCACGGGCCGCCCCGTTTGCTTCGCGGCCATCGCGCACAGACTCACGTGCGACCATGAAGAGCCCTTGCAGCCGAAGCCGCCGCCGATGAACGGCGAGATCACGCGCACGTGATCGGCAGGAATGCCAAACACCGCGGCAACCGCCGTGCTTGCGCCCGTTACGCCCTGGGTGGCGTCGTAGAGCGTGAGTTCCGGGCCGTCCCAGTGCGCCATCGTCGCGTGCGGCTCCATGGGGTTGTGGAACTGCATCGGCGTCGTGTAGACAGCGTCGAGGCGCACCGCGCCTTCCTGCAGCCCCGCTTCCGGATTGCCGCGCGCCGAATCGGCCGGGCGGTTGGGCTGGCTTGGCGCCGTGTGGGCGGAGGCCTTCGCGCTGGCGAAGTCGAGCGCCGCCGGCGCTGCGGCGTAAGTGATGTTCACGTGGCGCGCGGCGTCGGCGGCATGTTCGAGCGTGTCGGCGACCACTACGGCGACCGGCTCGTTGCTGTAACGCACGACGTTGTCCTGCAGCAGCGTGAGGTGCCGGCCCGCGGGCGGGCTCAGCGGCGGGTGCCCGCCGTTGGGCAGGCGCATCGCGTTCTCATACGTCATCACGAGCAGCACGCCGGGCATCTGCTGCGCACGCTGCGTGTCGATGCTGCCGATCGTGCCGCTCGCCACCGTGCTCGTCACGAGCACGGCATGCGCGAGCCGCGCCTCGGGAAAGTCGGCGGCATAACGGGCGTCGCCGGTGACCTTGAGGATGCCGTCGATGCGGTCGAGCGGCTGGCCGGTGAGGTTGCTCATGCGAAATCTCCTGACTGGCCGGCTGCGAGCAGCACCGAGCGGACGATCGCGCGCTGCGCGAGTCCGACCTTGAACGCATTCCCGTCGAGCGGCTTCGCGCTCGCGAGTTCGGCGCTTGCCGCTTCGCGCAGCGTCGCCGCGCTGAGCGCGTGTCCCGTGATCCGCTGTTCGACGACGCTCGCCCGCCACGGACGATGTGCGACACCGCCCAGCGCGACGCGCGCGGCCCGCACGGTTTTGCCGTCCATCTGCAACGCGGCCGCTACCGAGACGAGCGCGAACGCGTAGCTCGCGCGGTCGCGCACCTTGAGGTAATGCGTGTGATCGCTGAACGCGGGCGGCGGCAGATCGACCGAGGTGATCAGTTCACCCGGCTGCAGTGTCGTGTCGAGATCGGGGCGGTCGCCGGGCAGGCGGTGAAACTGCGCGATGGGAATCGCGCGTGCGCCGCGCGGGCCGCTTACCTGCACGGTCGCATCGAGCGCGGCGAGCGCCACGTTCATGTCGGACGGGTTGACGGCCACGCATTGCGGACTCGCGCCGAGTATCGCGTGCATGCGGTTGAAGCCGCCGATGGCCGCGCAGCCGCTGCCCGGCGCGCGCTTGTTGCACTGGGCGAACGCGGTGTCGTAGAAGTAGCCGCAGCGTGTGCGCTGCATGAGATTGCCGCCCATCGTCGCCATGTTGCGCAATTGCCCCGAGGCGCCCGAGAGCAACGCCTCGGTCAACAGCGGATAACGCGTGCGCACGAGCGCGTGATTGGCCGCATCGCTGTTGCGCACGAGCGCGCCGATGCGCAGGCCGCCGTCCGGCAGCGTCTCGATGTTCTGCAGGGCGTCGATGCGCGTGACGTCGATGAGCGTGACCGGATGCGTCACGCCGCCCTTCATGAGATCGAGCAGGTTCGTGCCGCCGCCGACGAATACCGCGCCCGGCTGTTGCACGGCCGCAATCGCGCAGTTGACGTCGGCGGCGCGCTGGTAGGAGATGGCATCCATGAGAGGCGCCTCCTTCGTCACGCGCTGGCCGCATGCGCATCGCGCACGGCGGCCACGATGTTGGCATAGGCGCCGCAGCGGCAGATATTGCCGCTCATGCGTTCGCGGATTTCGGCATCGGTGAGTTGCATGGGGTGTTCGCGCACGTCGCGCGTGACGGCGCTCGCCGTGCCCGCATTGAACTCGCTGATGCACGCCGTCGCCGAACAGAGCTGCCCCGGCGTGCAGTAGCCGCACTGAAACGCGTCGTGTTCGATGAAGGCGCGCTGCACGGGGCTCAGCGTAGTCGCGTTCGCGAGCCCTTCGACGGTCGTGATGCGTGCGCCCTCGTGCATGACCGCGAGCGTGAGGCACGAGTTGATTCGCCGGCCGTCCGCGAGCACGGTGCATGCGCCGCACTGCCCGCGGTCGCAGCCTTTCTTCGTGCCGGTGAGACCTGCATAGTCGCGCAGCGCATCGAGCAGCGTGACGCGCGGTTCGATGTGCAGCACGTACTCGCGACCGTTGATGTTCAGGTGCACGGGCTGGGCGGGAGCAGGCGTCGGCCGCGGCGCTGCGGTTTCGGCGGCGTTGGGTTCGGTCTGCGCTTGCAGATGCGGCGTGGCGCCCAGCGCGGCGGCAGCGGCCGCCGACTGCAGGAAGCGGCGGCGCGAGACGTCGGTGGGGGTGGCGGCGGGCGTGGGCTTGCCTGCGTCGTCGGGAAGGTCGTGTGACATGGCGTTCGGCGGCTCCATCGAAGGACGGAAACACGCGCACGCGCGGTCGCATGAAGTTGGGCCCGCGGTGCGCGAAATCTGCGAATCTTGCGCGTTTTGCGCATTCTGTCTGGACAGCAATTCCGATGCCGCGAGCCCGCGCTGCGTTGTGCTTTCCTTGCTGATCGCTTACCGGCGAAGCGCGACGCGGCAGGTTCGCGCGATACGCGGCCGGACGAAGGCCCGGCACGCGCATCAGACCAGCACGTTGCGCTTGCCGGAAGCGAAAGTAAAGAGCGGGACTGCGAAACTTTCGTGACTCGTGCGAGTGTGGCGCGGGACTGGCCTATGCATGACCGGCGGCTGACGCGAGGCTGGCAGGGCGGACATAAATCGTCCGGTTGCGTCCGCGGCCAAATATGTAGCACTCCATAAGATGAATGCGGCTTCACGGCTTTCAATTTGCAACCGGCACGATCGCCGCAACCGCTTCCCGCAGCCAACCATGCGCCGGATCGTTCTGGCTGCGCGGGTGCCAGCCCGCGAGCATGGTGAAGCCGCGCGCTTCGAACGGCAGTTCGAAAAGATCGAGGCGGTCGCGGTAGCGTGCGATCAGCCGCTCGGGCAGCGTGGCGAGGTAGTCGGTGCACGCGAGAACCTCGGGCACGAGCGTGAAGTGCTGGACCGACAAGGCCACGCGCCGTGCCCGGCCGAGGGTTTCGAGGTGCTCGTCCATGAAGCCGAAGAAGCTTCCGCCCGAGGTAGAGACGAGCACATGCTCGAAGGCGCAGTAGTCGTCGAGCGTATAGGGTGCGGTGCCGCGCGGATGCCCCTGGCGCTGTGCGGTCACGAAGCGCTCTTCGTAAAGGCGCCGCGCCTTGAGCGTGGGCGGCATCATGCGCTCGGAGCCCAGCAGCAGATCGAGCTCGCCGCGCTCGAAGCGCTCCGCCAGCCCCACGAGTTCTGCCGAGACGAACGCCAGCTGGACATGCGGCCCGGCAAGTCTCGGCCATGCCTGCATGAGCGGCAGGCCCAGCACGGCCACGGCCTGGTCGCTGGCCGCCACGACGAAGCGCCGCGTGTCCGTGTGCGGGTCGAAAACGGGCTGGCGGCGGACCACGGCTTCGAGCGTTCGCAGCGCGGATTGCAGCGGCTCCATCAGTTCGAGCGCGCGGGCGGTGCGTGTCATGCCTCGGCCGTTTGCGGCCGGAATCAGGAGCGGATCGCCGAACAACTGGCGCAGCCGCGCGAGCTGCGCCGAAACGGCGGGCTGCGTGAGATTGAGCCGCGCGGCGGCACGCGTCACGTTCGATTCGGCGAGCAGGGCGTCGAGCGAGACGAGCAGGTTCAGGTCGATGCCGGAGAGATCAGCCACAGTGATAGGTCGAATCGGAGGAATGGATTTCAAGAATAGGTCTTCGGCGCCTACAGTTCAAACCGTCAACTGATCCTGATGGAGACGACCATGAAAGCCTGGATGCTCGACACCCCCGGCCAGCCGCTCGCGCTTCGCGACGAGGCCCGGCCCGAACCGCGCCGCGGCACGCTGCTCGTGCGCATGGAAGCCGTGCCGCTCCTGAGCTACACGCGCCAGTACGTGCAGGGCCGGCTGCCATACGCGTATCCGCCCGGACCGTTCTCGCCGGGCACCAACGGCATTGGGCGCGTAATCGCGGCGGGCGAGGGCGTCTACGGCGGCTATCGCCCCGGCCAGCGCGTCGCGCTGAGCCCCTACTGGGTTGCCGACGAGGCCGTGCGCGAGCCGGAGCAGGCCTTGATCGGCCTGACCGCCATCAGCCCGGGCAGCGCGGCGATGCTGGCGGATTTTCCGCACGGCACCCTGCGTGAAGCCGCCGAATTTCCGGCTTCGACGGTGTTTTCGCTCGACGGCCTCGATGCGGTCCCGTCCGCGCAGCTCGCCGCGCTCGGCAAGCTCGTCGTGCCGTTCGGCGGGCTGCGGCGCGGCCGGCTTGCCGCGGGCGAAACGGTGATCGTGAACGGCGCGGCGGGCGCATTCGGGTCGGCGGCGGTTCTGGGGGCGCTGGCGCTGGGCGCGAGCCGCGTCGTCGCGGTGGGACGCCGCGCCGCGGCGCTCGAATCGATCGCGGCGCGCGCGGGCAAACGCGTCACGACGCTCGCGTTGAGCGGCGACGCCGCGCGCGATATCGCCGCGATCCGCGCGGCCTCGGACGGCGGAGCGGACCTTGCCTTCGACATGGTGGGCCATGCCACCGATCCGGATGCGACGCTCGCCTGCTTGCGCGGCCTGCGCCGCAACGGGCGCATGGTGCTGATGGGCAGTATGGAGTGCGAACTACCTGTCAGCTACCGGGAGATGCTCCTGAACAACTGGGAGCTGATCGGCCACTTCATGTACAGCGGCGCGGATTATCGGACGCTGATCGCGCTGGCGGCGTCGGGGCAATTGACGCTCGATGCGGTGGAGGTGGAGCGCTATCCGCTCGGGCAGCTCGAAACCGCCATCGACGCGGCTGCTGCTGCGGAGGGACTGCGCTGCATCGTGGTGGGGGAAGCGGCGGGCGAAGCGTGAGCCGAACGTCGCGCCGGGCATGCCCGGCGGGACGGGAAAAGAAACCTCAGTCGATACCGTGGAACACGGCGTCGTCCGGGCCGAGATACGCGGGCGGGCGCCACGCGGCGTCGCGCATCGAGTGCTGCACGAGGTTCTCGACGCCCAGCAGCGTCGCGAAGATCGCCATGCGCACCGGAATGCCGTTATCGGTTTGACGGAAGATCGCGAGGCGCGGATCGTGGTTCAGATCCGTCGAAAGATCGTTCGCGCCCGGGCGGCTGTCGCGCGGCAGCGGGTGCATGACCAGCGTTTCGGGGCTGCAGCATTCGTCCATCAGCGCCTGATTGATCTGGAAGTCGGGCGTATAGCCTTCGAACGACTCGTCGGTGAAGCGCTCCTTCTGGATTCGCGTGGCGTACACCACGTCCGCGCCGCGCAGGCCCTCCCGCAGGTCGTGCGTTTGCTCGACCGCGTGGCCGTTGGTCGAGATCTTGTCGACGATGTATGCGGGCATTTCGAGCATGGGCGGCGAGATCAGCGTGAACTTGATGCCGCGATAGAGCGCGAGCAGCTTCACGAGCGAGTGCACCGTGCGGCCGTACTTGAGGTCGCCCACGAGCGCGATATGGGCGCCGTCCACGATCTTGCCGAGGCGCGAGAACTCGCGCTGGATCGTGTAGAGGTCGAGCAGGGCCTGGCTCGGGTGCTCGCCGGGGCCGTCGCCGCCGTTGATCACGGGGATGTTCACGGCACGCGCGAATTCGGCCACCGAGCCTTGATCAGGATGCCGAATCACCATCGCGTCGACGTAACCCGCCATCACGCGGCTCGTATCGTAGATCGATTCGCCCTTCGCCATCGACGAGAACGTGAAGCCCGTCGTGTCGCACACCGAACCGCCCAGACGGCAGAACGCCGCGCCGAAGCTCACGCGCGTGCGCGTGCTCGCTTCGAAGAACAGGTTGCCCAGCACCGCGCCTTCGAGCACGCGCGAGATTTTGCGGCGGCGCGCGATGGGCTGCATGATGTCGGCCACGCGGAACAGAGCCTCGACGGCATCCCGCGAGAACTGGTCCACGGAGAGCAGCTGCGGTTTGCCTTCGAACTGCATCTGGCTGGCGAGCGAATGCGGGTCTACGCTTTGCGTATAGCCTTCGCGCGGCTCGCCGTTGCCGACGATTTCCGAAACGAAGCGCTCGACGATCTCCGGCATGGCCCGCGATTCCTGCGATTCTTCGGGCAGGAGCCAGGTGTCGAGCGCCCGGCGCGACACGCCGATGCGGCTCGCGAACGCGTCGCGGGTCATGTTCAGACGCCGCATGGCGTCGCGGAGGAAGGCTTGTTGCGGAACGCTCATGCAGGCACCTCTGAGTCGGGTTGATGTACGCGGTGCGTATATTAGTTCGGCGCCGTCAGAAGTCAAGCGCTTTTCTCGGGCGGTATGCGATCCGAGCTTCCGGCAAGCAGGTTGCCGCCGCGCTCCTGATATTGAGATGCCGGATTTTGCGACGCCGCGATAATCGCGCCTTTGTGTTCGTCCTGGCGGGTCGCTACCCGTCACCGCCTCCTCGATGTCCGTTCTCCTTTCGTTTTCTTGTTACCTCGATACGGCCGCGCGTGCCGTATCGCGTCGCGGGGGCCGCTCGTGAAGTCGCCTTGGTCTGCGTTTTGGTCTGCGCTTTGGTCTGATTCGGTCGACGATCTCGCGGGCCGCGACACGCGTTTCGTCACCCAGCGCACCGCCCGACGCACCGCCGTCGCCGCCGCGCTGACGACGGCCGCGCTCGCCCTCGCGGGCGGTGTCGCGGTCGGCCGCTACCTGGCGCTGGCGCCGTCGCCGGTTGCGAATGCCGCCGCGGCGGCGGACGGGCCGGACCAGCATCGCTACGTCGTGGACGAGCTGGGGCGGATGAACGCGTCGATCGAGCTGCTCGATCCGCGCATCGAACGCCTTGCCAGCCAGCTTGCCGAACTGCATGCGTTCGATCAGCGCCTGCGTGCGCAGCCGCCTCGCGGCGTCATTGCTACGCCGGCGCCGACCCCGGCAGGGTCCGGCGACAGCGACGAAGGCGGCGAGGGCGGGCCGCTGCTCGCGCCGCGCCATTGCGCCGGCGCGGCTTCGGCGCCGGCGGCCGCGCGCGCGAACGAGCAGACGACGCGCGGCGAGCTCGACTGCCTGTCCGCGACCGTTTCGGCGCTGGAGCACGCGGTCGCGCTACACGAGGCGGCCTTCAGCGCGTTCCCGGGAAGGAAGCCGCTCGTGGACGGCCGCTTCGGCTCGCCCTTCGGCAACCGCATCGACCCGTTCACGCATCGCCTGAGCTTCCATCCGGGCGTCGATCTCGTCGCGCCGACCGGCACGCCCATCCTCGCGGCCGCCGGTGGCCGCGTGATCTACGCGGGGCCAAAGGCCGGCTATGGCAATGCGGTGGAGATCGATCACGGCAACGGCTTTCACACGCGCTATGGGCATGCGTCGAAGATCGACGTGCAGGTCGGCCAGATCGTGCTGCCGCTCGAACATATCGCCGACGTGGGCTCGACGGGCCGCTCGACAGGGCCGCACCTGCATTTCGAGGTGCTCGTGGACGGCGCACCCGTCAATCCGGCCGACTATCTCGCGCTATTCGGAGCCCGCGCCAATGGTTGAACGACGCCTCGCACGGGTCCGCGCGAACGCGGCCCGCGCTTACGAACTGCAGCCGGTCCGCTCGCGCGCCGCGCGCCTGACCGCGGTGCTGGCATGGACGGTCGTAACGGCCGTGGCCAGCGCGGCCCTGATGGCGTGGTCGCTGGAGCGCGGCGCCCCGGCGCGCTGTCCGTCCGGCACGCCGGACAGCTTGCACGAGGCGCTGGCGAACGCGCAGTTCGGACTGGAGCAGGAGCGCGCCGCTCGCGCGGCGCTGCAGAAGTCGGCCGATGCCGCGCAGGCCGACGTCGCGAAGCTGCAGGGGGAACTCTTGTTCCTGCGCAGCCACGGCGGCCGCTGAAGGCGGCTCGTGCGGCAAAGCATATTCAACGGTGGTCATTCATGTTCGGCAAGAAAAAAGCACAGGCAGGCATTCAGCACACCAAACTTGCGACGCTGATCGCGCAGGACGTCAGCATCGCAGGCGATATCGAATTCAGCGACGGGTTGCGGCTCGACGGCACGATTCGCGGCAACGTCACCGGAAAGCCGGGGACGGAGTCCCTGCTCGTGCTGAGCGAGTGCTGCACGATAGAAGGCAACGTGCACGGCTACGACATCGTGGTGAACGGGCATATCGTCGGCGACGTGATCGCGGATCACTTCGTCGAACTCAAGGCGAACGCGCATGTCACGGGCAATATTCGCTACCTCCAGCTGCAGATGGAGTGCGGCGCGACCGTGGAGGGCAAGCTGACCAAACGCGACGCCGCCGCGCCGGATTTGCTGCTTCATGCGCCCTTGCCTCACGGGCGCATGGAGCAGCCGCAGCCGTGGGACGAGACACCCGCCTGAGGCGCTGTGCCCGCCGCCGTGTCCGTGCAGGCGCGTGCGTGCGCGGACAATCCCGGTTACACTGTCGCGCATGTCACGCACCGCCTCCTGCCGCCTCTGTTCGTCTGCCGTCGCCGCTTCGCGCGCGACGCTTGCGTTCGTGCGTGCTTCGTCGGCTTGCGTGAACGCCAAAGCCAAAAAACAGCTGCTCATCTGACCGGAGCCTGCTGTTCCGTCGTCAGATGTGCGACGGAACAGCCAGCCCCGCCTACCGCGTTATCCCCGGCTCGCTTCCCTTCTGCGCATGGCTCGACGGACCTTTCGATACGGTCGGTTCAAGGGAAAGTCATGTCCATTTTTTCGGGTATCTGGATTCCGCTCATTACGCCTTTCAACGCCGGCGAGGTCGATCACGCCGCGCTCGACGCGCTCGTGCGCCATTACACGCGGGCCGGCGTGGCCGGTTTCGTGGCGCTGGGCACAACGGGCGAGCCTGCCGCGCTCGACGCGCGCGAACAGGACGCCGTGCTCGCCACGGTGCTGGCCGCGGCGGACGGCGTGCCGGTAGTCGCCGGCGTGAGCGGGAACCATACGGCCTCGGTATGCGAGCGCGTCGCCGAGCTGAACACCCAGCCCATCGCGGGCGTGCTGGCGGCTGCGCCGTACTACATCCGGCCGTCGCAGGCAGGTGTGCTGGGCCATTTCGCGGCCATCGCCGATGCGAGCCGCAAGCCGGTGATTCTCTACGACATTCCCGCACGCACGGGGGTGCAGCTCGAATTGCCGACGCTGCTCGAGCTCGCCAATCACGAACGCATCGTAGCGGTGAAGGATTGTGGCGGTTCGCTCGACAAGACGCTTTCGCTGATTCTGGATGGGCGTCTGCGGGTGCTCTGCGGTGAGGACATCGAGATGTTCGGTGTCCTGTGTGCCGGCGGCAGCGGCGCCATCGCGGCGTCGGCGCATCTGTGCACGGAGCGCTTCGTGGCGTTGGCGGGCATGGTGAGCGAGGGGCGGCTGGCCGAAGCGCGCTCGCTGTGGCATTCCCTCGTGCCGATCGTTCGCGCGGCGTTTGCGGAGCCGAATCCCGCGCCCGTGAAGGCGGCGCTCGCGCGTTGCGGGCTGATCCGCAACGAACTGCGCGCGCCCATGACGCGCGCGAGCGCGGCGCTCGAAGCCGAATTGGGGACGAGGGTGGCGTAGTGGCGGCGTAATTCGCGCGCGCCGGAACGGGTGCGAACCCGTAGCCGGCAGCCGGAAAGGCTCGGACGAGCGCGCTGCCGCGCGTTCAGCGCGCGGCGCGCGTATTCGAGCGAGTGCCTGAGGAGGTGCCCGAGCGCGCGCGCCGGCGCCCGCGGCCGCGCTCGGGTTCGGCGGGTTCGCCGTTCAGTACGATGCGGCGGCCGGGCACGTGCGCGGCCACGAGGCGGGCGATGTCGAGCGCCGAGCTTTCGGCGGGCACGACCTGGCGGCGCGCGCCGTCGTCAAGCGGCGTGGTCCATTCGACAAGCAGGCAAGGCCGGCCCCACGGTTGCGGGAGGGGTCCCGAAACCCGGCAGCTCGCGACGTTCGCCCGCGCGCCGTCGTCCAGCAGCGTTTGCAGGTGCATCAGCACGTCGTCTTCAACCATGAACTGGCTCCTTCGTTCTACTTGACTTGCCAGGTAGCGCCGCCGCGCGGCAAGCTGCGGCGCCGTACAAAAAAACGCCGCCGATGTTCCGGCGGCTCAACAGGGGTGATCGTATGGTTACAGCGAAGAATTAAACGAGTCTTAAGAGCGCGTGCGACTGACGACGAACAAAAGGACGCAAAGAAGGGGCGCAAACAAGGACGCAAACGCGCGCGGAGGATGGGCGCGCGAAGTCCCGCGCTGGCCGGGCGCGCAGCGCGTGAAATCCAGATAGTGGGAGAGAGGAGCGCGCCTCGGGTGCTTTTCGGCGCTCAGTGGGGCTTAGTGCGGCTTACTGTTCTTTTCGCGCAGCGTCGCTCTTACCTTGCGTGCGGCGAACAGCGGCAGATAGTCCTGAATATTGGCTTCGGCGCGGTAACTGTCGAGCGTGTCGGCGTAGAGGCGCGCGACGGTTTCCTCCGGCGTATTGGTTTCCGTGGCGATAGTGTGGACGATTTGCGTGGCATCGGCTTGAGGCATGGGGAATCTCCAGTCAGCGGGGCAAAGCGGAAGGCTTCCATTAGAGGACACGGTTGCGCCGGATGCCAATTGAAACCGCCTATGAAAGAAGCCCTGAGGAAATGAAGTGCGGGATGCCTTGCCGGCATGATGGGCCGCAGTGTCGCGCGCAGCGGCGGGTGTGCCCCGTGCGGCAAGGGGCGGCCGCGATGCGACCGCCCCCGTCGGCTTACGTCAGGACACCTCGGATCACGCCACGTTTTCGAGCGCGGGATAGTCGGTGTAACCCGTTTCGCCGCGTGCGTAGTAGGTGGACGGATTCGGCGTGTTGAGCTCCGCGTTCAGCTCGAAGCGGCGCGGCAGGTCCGGGTTGGCGATGAAGGGCTGGCCCCAGGCCACGGCGTCGGCTTCGCCGGCGGCGAGCACGGCCTGGGCCGATTCCAGCGTGAACTTTTCGTTGGCGATGAAGGGGCCGCCGAATTCGGCCTTCAGTTGCGGGCCGAGGCGATTGTCGCCCAGCGACTCGCGCGCGCAGATGAACGCGATCTTGCGCTTGCCGAGTTCGCGCGCGACGTAGCCGAAGGTCGCGGCGGGATTCGAGTCGCCCATCGTGTGCGCATCGCCGCGCGGCGCGAGATGCACGGCCACGCGCCCTGCGCCCCAGACGTCGATGCAGGCGTCGGTGATTTCGAGCAGCAGACGCGCGCGGTTTTCGATCGAACCGCCATAGGCGTCCGTGCGATGGTTCGTGCTGTCCTGCAGGAACTGATCGATCAGGTAGCCGTTCGCGCCGTGCACCTCGACGCCGTCGAAGCCCGCCGCCTTCGCGTTTTCGGCGCCCAGGCGGAACGCGGCGACGATGCCGGGGATTTCATCGGTTTCGAGCGCGCGCGGCGTCACATAGGCGCGCTGCGGACGCACGAGACTCACGTGGCCCTGCGCCGCGATTGCGCTGGGGGCAACCGGCAGCTCGCCGTCGAGGAAGATGGGGTCCGACACGCGGCCCACATGCCAGAGCTGCAGGAAGATGCGGCCGCCGGCCGCGTGCACGGCGTCGGTCACGAGCTTCCAGCCCGCCACCTGTTCCTGCGACCAGATGCCCGGCGTTTCGGCGTAGCCGATGCCCTGCGGCGTCACCGAAGTCGCTTCGCTGATGATGAGGCCGGCCGATGCGCGCTCGGCGTAGTACTTCGCCATGAGCGTATTGGGCACGCGAGCTTCGCCCGCGCGCTGGCGCGTGAGCGGTGCCATGACGATGCGATTGGGGAGCGTGAGCGCGCCGATCTGAATGGGGTCGAAAAGGGTTGCCATGTTTCACCTTGGGCGGGCATGGCCCGCGAACGGGATGGACTACGAACGAAAGGACGATGGCCCCGTTACAACTGTGCGTTCACGTGAGCGAGAAACGCCTCGATGACCGCTTCGTTGCGCTTGAAAAAGACCCACTGGCCGATCCGCTTCGACGACACGAGCCCCGCTTTCTGGAGCACCGCGAGGTGAGCGGAGACGGTGGATTGCGACAGCCCGCAGCGCGCGTCGATCTTGCCGGCGCACACGCCCTGGTCGAGCGGCAGTTCCTGATCCGCGAAATACGCCTGCGGCTCGCGCAGCCACGCCAGGATCTCGCGCCGCATGGGGTTGGCGAGAGCCTTGTGGATGGCGTCGACGTCGAGCGTGACAGGGGCGGATGCGGGTTTCTTCATGGGGGGAACATCGTAGCTGAACGAAGTGTATATCGTAATTCTACGATATGAGCGATTGACCGGATTTCAAGAGGGGGTTTTCTGATGATAGGAAACAACCAGCTCTGTTGGGTGAGCAGGCTACCGCCTGCACCGGATCTTCTCGAAGGCCGGCATCAACGCGATTCGCCTTCCCACGCGCATCGCTGAACTCAAGTTATCCCGGCATCCGCCGATATCACAAAGACCGCACGGGTGTTCCTGATGAGCAGGTCGGCCGTTTCCCAGGCGGCGCAATCCGCCTCGACCAAACATCATACGAAACGTAGTGCCAGGCCGTGGTCACCGGTTTGGATAACTAACGAACGTGCCGTGTTGGAAGACGAGAAGTTAAAGACAAAGACTCCAGGCGAAAGATGACGAAGATGGCTTCTCCGAATCAATACCCCAGGCAAAAAGCGCTCGTCCTCGCCCTGGGCGCAGCGATAGCCAGCATGGTGTCGCTGCATGCCGCGGCCAGTTGCTCGGTCACCTCCATCGACATCGGCGCGAACTGGGCCTGGAGCGCGGGCGACTGCTCGATTATTTCCGGCGAGAATATCTATAACAATGCCAACTCGGGCCTGGTCGCGTCCGGCAGCGTCGGCACCTTGACCAACAACGGCACCATCGGCGGTTACACGTTTGGGCTCTACAATTCCGGCACCATCGCGTCGATAACCAATAACGATGGCGGTTCGATCTTCGCGCGGAGCCAATACCCGGGTTCCGCCGCGCTGAATAACGCCGGCGGCGCCACCATCGTCTCCCTGACCAATAATTCCGGCGGCACGATCAGCAGCGGCAGCACGGGGATACGCAACTCCGGAAGTATCGGCACGCTCACCAATAGCGGCAACATCAACGGTGGCGTCGGCGGCATCGGTTATGCGTTTTTCGCCGGTATCGTCAATAGCGGCTATATCGGTACGCTGACCAACAATAGCGGCGGGGTGATCGAGGGAAATAACTCCGGGATCGTGAACCAGGGCGGTACGATCGGTGTTCTGGCCAATAGCGGCAGCATCAGCGGCGGCTCATTCGGTATCGACAATACGCTGGGCTCGATCGGCACGCTGACCAACAACAGCGGCGGGAGCATCACCGGCGGCACGAACGTCAGTGGCGGTGTGGCCATTGCCAATAGCGGCAGTATCGGCACCCTCACCAACATAGGCTGGATCTACGGCGGCAGTATCGGCGTCAATAACAGCGGTACGATCAGTGTCCTCGACAATAATGCTTCGCTCCTGGGCGGCGACACGGCCATTGTCAATAGCGGACATATCGGGGTCCTGACCAATGTCGGCACCATCGGGGCAAGCGGTCCGGCCATTGCCAATAGCGGCACGATCGGCACCTTGACCAACAGCGGCCATATCCAGAGCACGCTGGGGACCGCGATCAGCAATAGCAGCATCGGATCCATCGGCGTGCTGACCAACACCAGCACCGGCACCATCGTCGGCGACATGAGCATCGACAATGCCGGTGTGATCGGCTCGGTGGCCAATGCCGGCACCATTGCCGGAACGTGGGCCATTTTCAACGAGACGACCGGCACGCTGGGCACCCTCTCCAACTCGGGCGTGATTGCCGGCAATATCGTCAATCTGTCCAGCCGGGATTGGGTGATAAACGGCGGCACCGGCTCGACCTTCGGTACGCTGACCGGCTCCGCTTACAACGATGGCTTCGGCGGCATCGGGGCAAGCAATATCGCCACGATCACCAATACTCAGTCGAACTTGACGTTCGGCTCCGGCAACCTGTTGCTGAACGACAAGATCAACGTCGGCAGCAATACCGTGAACAATATCGGTGCGTCGCTGCAGGTCAACAATACGATCCACATCACCGGCAACTATAACCAGAGCGCCGCGGCCAATCTGTTGATCGGCGTGGCGAATGGCGCGGTGACGACCGGTTCGAGCAGCACCGACAGCGGCTACGGCCGCCTGGTGGTGTCCGGCGACGCAACGATCGCAGCGGGTTCCTCGGTGAGCCTGAAGGCGCTGAGCACCTATGCATTCGCCGTGGGCCAGCGTTTCGTGGTGGTGCAGGCAGGGGGCAGCGGCACCAACTACAACCAGGCCAGCCTGAACTACGCGGCGAGCGGTTTCACCGGTTCGATCACGGGAACGAGCGTGACGGACGGCAGCAACAAAGACCTGGTCCTGACCTTGGCGGCGGCGCCGACGCCCACCCCGACTCCGTCGCCGACGCCCACGCCCACGCCCACTCCAAGTCCATCGCCGACGCCTACCCCGACGCCAACGCCGACACCCACCCCGACGCCGTCGCCAACACCGACGCCAACGCCAACGCCGACACCCGCCCCCGCGATTCCGGCGACCGCGCCGAACGCGATCTCCTCGCTGACCGGGCTGACCCACTACACCGGCGTCAATCCGGCACTGCTGAACCTGTTCGACGCCGCCATTGCGCTGAATGCGACGGGTTCGGCCGGGTCCGCGAACAAGGCCGGCACGCAATTGAGCCCTGTCCAGCAGGCGAGCGCCGCGACGGCTGCGGCCGCGCCGACGCTGGACGTATTGAACGTGGTGGCGGCGCACGCGGACAGTCTGCGCCTGGCTCAAGCCGAAGGCGACGGCGGCAACGGAAGCGGAATCTCGACGGGCGAGGGCGCGCCGGCCTGGGCGATGTGGGGCCAGGCCTTCGGCGGCCATGCCAGCCAGAGCGAGCGCGACAATGTGCCGGGCTACAGCGCGAACTACGGCGGTCTGCTGCTGGGCATCGACAAGGCGATCAACGAGAAATGGCGCGTCGGCGGCGTGTTCTCTTACAGCAATACGCTGGTCGACGATACCGACGACGCTGCAGGCGACAGCACACGGGTCAACGCCTACGGGTTGATCGGCTATGCGAGCTATTCCGGCCAGCCGTGGTACGTCAATCTGTCCGGCGGCGTGGTGCAGCAGGTGTACGACACCAGCCGGCTGGTCGACTTCACGGGCTTCGGCAGCAACGCAACCGGGCATTTCAGCGGTCAGCAGTACGTTGCGCGAGTGGAAGGCGGTTATCCGCTGGCGCTGGGGTCGATGACGTTCACGCCTCTGGCGAGCCTGATGTACACCAACCTGCACCAGGAAGGCTATACGGAGAGCGGCGGCAACGGCGCCGCGCTGTCGGTCGACGCGACGCATTCGGCGTCGGTCAAGAGCGGATTGGGCTTCAAGCTGGAGCAGGGCTTTGCGACCCGATACGGCGACCTGGTGCCGGATCTGCAATTGCAATGGATCCACGAATACGACCATACGCAACAGGTGACCGGCGCCGGCTATGCGGTCGATCCGAGCCAGACGGCATTCACCATGGTCGGGGCAACGCCTGTTTCGGACGTGGCCGATGTGTCCGTCGGCGTCACCTTGCTGCGCGCCAGCAACCTGAGTGTGACCCTGCGCTACGAGCTGCAGGCGGGCGGCGGTTTTGTGTCACAGACCGGCAGTTTGCGCTTGCGCCAGTTGTTCTAGGCGACTCCCGCGAGTCGGCCGGTGCGAGCCTCGGCCGGCTTCGGACCCGGTTCCGGCCCGGTGCACAATCTGTAATCCGGAAATGAGCGAGAGAAGCATGTCGGAAGAATTTGACGCATTGGGACCGGATCGCGCCGATAAAGTCTCGAATATCACCGCGGCGATCGCGCGGCAAGCCGGACGCCATCCTGCCGCTCCCGCTCTTATCCTGTCGGACCGCGTAATCAGTTACCGCGAGATGATGGCGGCCATCCATGCCAACGCATGGGAATTGCTGAACCAGGGTGTGCGGCCGGGCCAGGTGCTCGGGGTATCGATGCTGCAAACGCCGCATCATCTGGTGACGCTTCTGGCGATCGCCCTGATCGGTGCGGTATCCGTGCCGGTGCACGCCGCGCTGCCGGCGGAGCGGCGTTATCTGGCGGCCCGGCGCTTTGCGGTTTCCGCGATCGTATCCGGCCGGTCCGACCAGCAACTGGAAGGCATTCCTTTCATTTTGCTCAAGCCGATCGACCTCACCGCTGCCGTGCCTCCTCTGCCGCCCAGTACGACCCAACCGGGCGACCTTTGCAGACTGGTCCTTTCCTCCGGCACCAGCGGCGATCCCAAAGGGGTGATGTGCACGCACGGCTATTTCCTCGATCGGGTCGACAAGTCTCCCTACGCCTGTACCCCGCAATCGCGCCTGCTGGCGACGGACTTCAATTACGGCGGTTTCGGGCATGCGATGCGGATGCTGATCGGCGGCGGCGCGATCGTGTTGCCGCCCGCGAACGAGCCCGCCAGTCAGGCCTACATGGTGCGCTCGCATAGCGTGACGCATTGGCTGCTGTCGCCGTCGATGGCGGAAGATATTCTGCCCCTGCTCGAGGACGACGATGTCCATTTCCCGTCCCTCGTCTACTTGCAGATACTCGGCGCCGCGCCCGGCAAGCGCCTGCTGGATGCGCTTTTCGCGCGGTTTACGCCGCATGTCTACGTGACCTACAGCACGTCGGAGGTCGGGCCCGTTGCGCTGACCACGCCGGAACTACTGCGGCAAATCCCGGAAAGCGCCGGCCGCCCTTGCGCCTGGGTCAATCTGGAAATCGTCGACGACAACGATCGGCCGGTTCCGGCCGGGCAAGTGGGCCGCTTGCGGATGAAATGGGACGGTATGTTCACCGAGTACTATCGCGATCCGGCGCTGACCGCGGAGCGTTTTCGCGACGGCTGGTTCTATCCCAGGGATAGCGCACGGCTCGATGAGCAGGGGCTGCTCTATATCGAAGGGCGGGAAGACGACGTCGTCAATATCGACGGGAAAAAGGTCTATTTGCGCGAGATCGAAGCGGTCATGCAATCGCACCCGGCTATCCGCGAAGTCGCCGCTTTTTTGGTTAGCAGTCCTGGCAAGCGCAGTTTATTGGCCGCCGCCATACTCGCGGCTGACCCGGCGCCGCCGATCGAAGTACTGCAAGCGTGGGCCCAGGCGAAACTGGGATCGCTTTGCCCGGACAAGCTGTTCTACGTCGACGACTTTCCGCGCACCACGACGCGCAAGATTCTGCGCAATCGGATCGTGTTGCCCCGCACCTAGACGATTCGAGCCACGCCTAAGCGTGGCTCACCGGCTGATGGGTTTTCTCGAGTCCCAGCAACCGCAATGTCTCATTGACCGATGCGCCGGTTGGCTGTCGACTGGTATCGAACGACAGCTCCGGATGGACCGGCTCCTCATACACGTCGCCAATTCCCGTCAGGTCGCGGATCAGTCCGGCGCGGGCCTTTTTGTACAGGCCTTTGGGGTCTCTCGCTTCGCACACGGCAAGCGGCGTCGATACGTGCACCTCGACGAACCGCTCCGTGCCGATGGTCTGTCGCGCCTTCTCGCGATCCCGAAGGTAGGGCGACACGAGCGCTGCGATGACGATCGCCCCGGCGTCGTTCAATTGACGACAGCGGCTCGCGGCGCGCCGGACATTTTCACTGCGATCCCGCGCGGAAAAGCCCAGATCCTTGCAGAGCGTCCGCCGAAGTACATCGCCATCGAGCACTTCGCACCGTAGCCCCTTCGAAGCGATGGCGGCGGCGAGCGCATCCGCGAGCGTCGTCTTGCCCGCCGCGCTAAGACCGGTCAGCCAGATCGTGCAGGGAAGCGCTTTCATCTGTTGTTCCGAGGTCGCGGATGCCTGTCTCACGATGACTTGAACCGCGCGAACTCAGACGCGATCCGGGAGACCACGTCTGTCCAGTCCGCCTGCTCGGTCTGACGAAACAGCCGCGTCTGCGGATACCAGGGCGTGTCCTCGCGTTCCAGCAGCCAGCGCCAGTCCGGAATCTTCGGCAACATGACCCAGGCGGGCCGTCCCAGTGCGCCGGCAAGGTGAACGGGCGACGAATCGACCGAGATCAGCAGGTCGGCGACACACAAGATCGCCGCGGTGTCCTCGAAATCGGCGATCTCGTCGCTGAGCGACACCAGCGACATGCCTTCGGGCGGCGTGGCCGCCTGGACATGCGCCGGCCCCTTCTGGATCGACACGAACGTGGCGCCCGTATGCGCCAGCGGCGCGAGTTGCGCGAGACTCATCGAGCGGTTGGCGTCGTTGAAATGCGTGGGCCGTCCCGCCCAGACCAGCGCGACCAGCGGACGCGGCAGATCGGCCAGACGCTTGCGCCAGTGATCGAGGCGCAGCGGGTCGGCGCTGAGGTAGGGCATCGTTCCCGGCAGGTCTTCGAGCTTCAGGCCCAATGCCATCGGCAGGCTCATCATTTCGCAATGCATATCGAACGCGGGCGGCAACGTTCCACGCGAGACGATCTCGTCAAAGCCCGCGCTGCGCTGCGCGAGCGGCAGCGTTTCCGCATTGATTTCGAGGACCACCCGCGCGCCGCTGCGCGCCTTGGCCCTCGGCACGAGCCGCATGAACTGGAAGGTGTCGCCGTAGCCCTGCTCGTCGTGGATCAGCAAGGTCTTGCCGGCCATCGGCCGGCCGTCCCAGCGCGGGCGTTGCACCTTGCGTTCGATGCCGGTGGTGTGCGCGAGACTGTACCGATAGTGGTACTCGCGCCACCCGCGCTCGAATTCGCCCAGCAGCAGCAGCGTTTCCGAGAGATCGAAGCGCATGGGGTAATCGCCCGGCATGTGGGCGACCAGCATCTCCTGGATCGCGCGCGTCTCGGCGAAGCGGCCCTGCGGGCGTAGCGCCGCGGCGAGCAGCTTCCAGAGGATGTGCGGCCCGCTGCCCGAGGCAAGGTACGGGCGCACGAGCGCTTCGGCTTCTTCGTACTGCCTGGCAGCGAGGAGCGAGCGAACCCGACTTTGAAGTGCGTTGAGGTCGTGACCTGCGCCAGCCATCATGGGGCCTCGACACCCAGCGTTTCGAGTAACGGGCCCAGATAACGCGCATAAGGTTGCCAGCGGCCCTTGGACGTTTTGTAGATCGGCTGGCGGACCTGATTCACGCTGGCCGTGCGCACCACGCGACGATTCTCGTGGAAGTTCAGGCACGCATCGTCCCACGGCAAGCCCAGGAACGCGATCAGCCGGCGCGCTTCTCCTTCGAGATCATCGACCACGGCTTCGTAATCGATTTCGATGAACGTTTCGGCCGGCAGGAGCTCGCGCCAAAACGCCATCAACTGCTCGTAGTCGCGATAAAAACGACCGAGCTCGGTCTGGTCGTAGGCAAACGGCTGCTGTCCGCCGAACAGCTTCGTATAGCACGAGAGGCAGGTATCCACGGCGTTGCGCCGCGAGTGAATGACGCGCGCGTTCGGCAGAATGAGCGGAATCAGCCCCGCGTAGAGGAAGTTGCCCGGCATCTTGTCGACCAGGTGCGCACGCCCCTGGGCGAGCGGCTTCACGCGCTTGAGATAGCCCTGCGCGCAGCGGCGCAAGGTCGCCTCGGCATCGTTGCCGTCGAGCGCTTCTACCCAGTTGGGAAACGCGCCGATCTCCTCGATCGCCTGGCGCAAGGCCGAGAGTTCACCCGCGCCGGTCACGAGCGGATGCGAGGAAATGATCTGCTCGATCAGCGTGGTCCCGGAACGAGGCATGCCGACGATAAAAACCGGCAGCTTCGAAGGATCGCCGAGATCCGTCAGGCGCTGATAGCGTTCGGGCGTGAATGTCGCGCGGATACGCTCCATCCACCGGGTAACGTCTTCGCTGCGGTAATCGAACGTCGAACGCTTCTGGCGATTGCCGGCCTCGAGATGGGCAAACGCACGTTCGGAGTCCTTGATATCGAGGTACGCCTTGCCCAGCGCAAAATGCGCCGACGACCGGTCGCTCAGCGAAAGACGCTCGCCTTGCGCGAGCTGGGCTTCCATCGTCGCGATGTCGGGGTCGTCCGCGGTAAAGGTGCGCAGGTCCGCACGGGCCGCGAGCGCCGGCACGGAGCCGGGAAAACGCTCCAGGACCTGCTCGAAGGCGGCGATCGCCGCTTCGCGGCAGCCTGCCTCCATCAGCAGGGTGGCGCGGCCGATCATCGCGGATTCCGCCGCGGTCCCGGGCAGCGCGGCGGCCTGCTCGAACGCCAGCAGAGCCTCTTCGGTCTGCCCCAGCTCCTGGAGCGTCATCGCCAGCGTCTGACGGGCTTCGGCATTGCGCGGCACGAGCGTGACGACGCGCCGTGCGATGGCGAGCGCTTCTTCCAGATGGCTGAGCTGCTTGAGCGCCTTTGCGCGAGCGATCAGCGCGGAAGGATGCTCGGGCGCGAAAGGGTTCAGCATGTCGAGCACGCGCAGTGCAGCGTCGTGCCGCTGCCGGGCGGCTTCGACTTCGGCCAGGTTCAGATAGGCGTCGACGAGCCGCGGGCTCAGGTCGATGGCGCGCCGCGCGTGCTCGGCCGCTTCGTCATAAATGCCTTGCGACGAGAGCAGGAACGAAAGATTGCTGTGCGCCTCGGCGTAAGACGGATTGAGATCGAGTGCCCTGCGGTAGCACACCTGCGCTTCGTCCATGCGTCCGAGCCGACGCCAGGTGTTGCCCAGATTGTTGTGCGCCTCCGCCGAATCCGGCGAAAGTGCCACCACCCGTTCGAGACTCGCCCGGCTTTGCTCGAGCTTGCCGGCCTCCTGCTGCAGGATGCCGAGGTTGTTCCAGCCGGCCACGAGGTTGGGATCCATGGCCACGGCGCGCTGCGCGGCTTCCTCGCCTTCCGGCAGCAGCCCTTTCTGCCGGTACATTTCCCCGAGGTTGCTGGAGTACACGGCGGGCGCACGGGGCGCGAGGCAAGCCTGGCGCAGATGCGCGATCGCCAGATCCAGGTTTCCATAGGCGTGCGCCATGAGGCCGAGCAGATGCAGTGCATCCGGCTGGCCCGGCCACACCGCCAGCACGCGCTGTGCCCACACCTCGGCCTGGTCGGCCTGACCTGCGTTCCAGTGCGCGTAGGCCTTGCTGAGCGCCTCCTGAATATTCAGGTTGCCTGAAGGGGCGGAAGTGCTGGACATGCTGAAGATTCCGGAATGGGGGGGAAATCGAGGCCTTGATCGTAGCACGCGTGCTACAGGCCAATCGGTCGATATGCGGGTATTTGCGGGTGCAAATGGGCGCGCGAATGCACGCACGAACGGGCGAAAAAACGGGCACAAGAATGGGCACACGAACGCACGCCGCTCCCGAGAACAGCGCGCGTTTGCACAACTCCAGATCGGTATGGCCGTTTGCCGTGAACCCCCTTTTCTTTCCTCTTGACAAGCAAAATTTGGCTTCAGACAGTATACAGGATACAAAAAACTGAAAGCCAGGCGCAGGCATTGCCATCCAGCGGGTCAGGACGGGCGCGGCCGGCAACAGAGCCAGGAGCAACAAGTTTGTTCATGTAAGTCCAACCAGGAGGAGACAAGTTATGAAGTTCGGTGTTCGGCGAACAGTAATGTGTGCAGCCGCATTGGGATTGCTGGCGAGCGGCGCGGCCAGGGCCCAGTCGAGCGTAGACCTGTATGGCGTGATCGACGCCTGGGCAGGAGCCGAAAAGGCGCTGGGCGGCAAGACTGCCGCAATGGTGGGCAGCGGCGGCTTGACCTCGCCGTACTGGGGCTTGCGCGGCGAAGAAGATCTCGGCGGCGGCAACTACGTCATGTTCAAGCTCGAAAGCTACTTCAAGACCAATACCGGGGCAGACGGCCGGTTCGCCGGCGACACGCTCTTTTCCCGCAACGCGTGGGTGGGGCTGCGTGGCAACTGGGGCTCGCTGGAGGCCGGTCAGATCGCGCCGCCGTTGTACTTCGCCACCATTCAGTTCAACCCCTTCTTCAATTCGTTCACCTTCTCGCCCATGGTGCTTCATACCTATGAGGGCAAGATGGGTCAGCAGGGCGTGGCCGACGGCGGCGAATGGTCCAATAGCGTGTTGTATACCGCGCCGTCCACAGATGGCTTTACGGGCAAGGCGATGTATGCGTTCGGCAATGAGGCAGGGCACGCCGGCGAAAACAAGTGGAGCGGCCAGCTCAGTTATTACAAGGGAGGGCTCTCGGCAACGGCGGTCTGGCAGCAGATCAAGTTCGACATCACGCCGGGAGACCTCAACAACGTCATCGACGGCCTGACCACGCAATCCGCCGCCTCGGCCAATCTCATGTACGACATGGGCGTCGTGAAAGCCTACGCCCAGTACATGCATGTCTGGGATTCGGTGACCACGGGCAACGTGGGCATCAACACGGGCGAGCTTGGCGTGTCGATTCCGCTGGGCGGCGGCAAGATCCTTGCGTCCGACGCGTTTTCGCGCAGCAACGGGGGCGGGGAAAGCATGACCCGCAACACCTGGGCCGTGGGCTACGACTATTCGCTGTCGAAGCGCACCGACGTCTATGTTGCCGTGCTGGACGACCATGCTACGCGGCTCTCGTCCGGCTATACCGCGGGCGGCGGGATGCGCACGGACTTCTAGAACCTCGATTTCGAACGCCGCAAAGCCGGATTTTTGGTATACGATATACTGTAAAGGAGGAATTCATGATTTATCTGACGGATACCGAAATCGAGCGGCTAGTCGAGATTGACGAAGCGATTCCCGCGCTGGATAGCGCTTTCAAGGCGCTTTCGGATGGCCGCGCCGCCGTCCAGCCGCGGGTTCGCACGGAAGCCGGCGCGGTGAAGCTGTCCACCCTCGGCGCGGTATTGCCAGAGCAGGACGTGGCCGGAGCGAAGGTCTACACGACCATCAAGGGTCGCTTCAGCTTTGCCGTCGTTCTGTTTTCGACGCGGGACGGCTCGCTGCTCGCCACGCTCGACAGCAACGTGCTGACCCGCATTCGCACGGCCGCAACGACCGTGCTCGCGGTGCGGGCGCTGGCGCGTCCCGGGGCACGGGTGGCCACGGTGTTCGGCACGGGTGTCCAGGGGAGGGCGCATGCCTTCGCGCTCGCCGGGCACACCGAAGTTCGGACGATTCGCATTGTCGGAGCCGAAGGCGGCGACCCGCTCGTCGACGAACTCAATCACCGCTTCGCGCATCGCGGTGTCGAAGCGCTGGCGATGCAGGGCAGCGATGCTTTGCGCGGTGCGGACATCGTCGTGACCGCCACGCGCGCCACGGAGCCCCTCTTCGACGGGAACGCACTCGCGCCTGGCGCACTGGTGGCGGCCATCGGATCGAGTCTCCCCTATACCCGCGAGCTGGACGACACAACGGTGGCCCGCGCGAACCGCGTCGTCGTGGAGTTGCGCGAGCAAGCCGCGCAAGAGGCGGGCGATCTCGTTCAGGCCGCGCCGGGGACGTTCGACTGGGCCGACGTAGTCGAGCTTGGCGACGTGCTCGGCGGCCGCAGGACCGGCCGTGACCGTGCCGACGATATTGTCTTGTACAAGGCGGTGGGGATAGGCCTGCAGGACATTGCCGTGGCGCAGATCGCCTACCGCAATCATGTTGCGCGGCGCGCGACAACCGGACTCGCCGTCTCATGAACATGCGCCAGGCCGAGGCAAACGAAGGCGATTCGCCGCGCGCGCAAGTGCACGGTCATCCGCGCACGTTCAGGCAATCGCTGTACGCGATGCTCGGCCTCTCGACGGTCGTGATGATGGTGGCCATCGATCAAACGGTCGTGGGCACCGCATTGCCTTCAATCATCGCCGATCTGAAGGACTACCATCTTTATGCGTGGGTGGCCACCGCCTATCTGCTCGCCTCGTTGATCACGGTTCCCATCTTCGGCGGGCTGGGCGACCGGTATGGACGCAAACCGCTGATCGTCGTCGCGATCGTGCTGTTCAGCGCGGCATCGGCGCTCTGCGGCATGTCCGCCAGCATGTTTCAGCTGGTCGTTTTCCGTGCCCTTCAAGGCGTCGGCGGCGGCATGCTGGTGGGAACCTGCTTTGCGTCCATTCCCGACCTGTTCCCGGACCCGGTCGTGCGCCTGCGCTGGCAAGTGCTGTTTTCCAGCGCGTTCGGCGTGGCGAACGCCGTGGGCCCATCGCTTGGCGGATGGCTCAGCCAGCATTACGGCTGGCGCTACGCGTTCTACGTCAACGTTCCCGTCGGTATCGCGAGTCTTTATTTCACGGCCGCGCATTTGCCTCATGTCCGTTATCCGCGCAGCGGCAAGCTTGCTCTCGACTGGCAAGGCGCGCTCCTCGTTGCGTTGACGCTCGGCGGCGCGCAGGCCCTGGTGGAATCGCTCGGCCATGCGGGAGCGGTGTGGCGGCCGCTCGCACTGGCAGGTGCCGTGGCGCTCGCCGTCGCGCTGCTCGTGCGCGTGGAAAGACGCGCCTTGCAGCCGCTATTGCCCCGCGCGGTGCTGGGCGATCGGGCGATTGTCGTGCTGCTGCTCCTTTCATTGCTGATGGGCATGGCGATGTTCTCCCTGCTGCTCTACGTCCCCTTGCTGCTGCAAGTGGGCTTCGGAATGGGCGCGGAGCAGGCGGGCATAACGATTACGCCGCTCGTGGCCTGCATCACGATTGGAACGGTGCTCAATACGCGCATCGTCACGCGCCTGCGCAATCCCAACCGTTTGCTCTATGCGGGGTTCGCGTTGCTCGCCATTTCCTGTGGCTCGATCGCGTTTGCGGCGACACATGTGCGGCACGCGGCACTGGTGGGCGCGATGCTCGCGGGCGGAGTCGGCATCGGTCTCGTGATGCCCAATTTGACCGTATTCGCGCAGCAGGTGGCAGGCAAGCTCCATCTGGGCATTGCGACCGCGATGATCCAGTCGGCCCGCATGGTGGGCGGCATGATCGGCACGGCCGTATCCGGCGCGGCGATCGCCGCCCTCTATCGCGTGGATCTGGCGCACGCGGTTGCCGCCGCCCGCATTCCGCCAGGGCCCTGGGACGCATTGCTGCGCAGCCCGGAGCCGCTGTTGCGGGGCGCTTCGATGGTGCCGGCCGCCGCGCCTGTCGTCGCTTTGGCGCGCACGAGCCTGCGCCATGCCGTTAGCGGGACATTGTTCGGAATGCTTGTCATGATGATCGGAGCCTGTGCGCTGGTGTTCGCCTTGCCGCTCATTCGCATCAAGTCGTTCGACGACGCGAAGCGCGCGCATTGAGCGGGGCAATGTCGGCATTCAGAACGCGCGGGCGGGTCAGCGTACTGACAGAGTTACACCGCTTTTAACGGTATACGATATACTAAAATTGAATGATCCACTGACGGTTACAGGGATCGATGGCACGCAGCACAAGGGGAGGAGGCATGCCGCAGGTGATTTTTCATAAAGACGACAACGTGTACCGCGCCGAGGTGGGCGCCGATACGAATCTCGTGGTCCAGGCGGGTATCAGGCAGTTTCCGTATCCGCACCTGCGTTACGAATGCGGCATGGGCAAGTGCTCCAAATGCGCTTGCCTCGTGATTGCCGGTGGCGAACATCTGCCGGAGCCGAACTGGAAAGAAAAGCGCCAACTGGGCGAACGCCTTTCGGAGGGGTATCGGCTGGCCTGCCAGCTCTGGCTCAGCCACGACATCGAGCTCAGGCAGGACGACGTTCCCGCGTAATGGCGCAGCGCCGGAACGGGCAACCGACTGGAGTTTTTGCATGTATGTGATTTTGACCAGCAAGCCGACGCAGTACCGCACCTATCCGGGCGCGGACATGACCCCAATCGAGGTCTACGACTATCTGGACTCGGGGCGTCTTGTTGCGACTTTCGTGATCGCTTCGTTCGAGCGCGAGACCAGGGTGGAGATCGTCGACGAATCGACGCCCTCGGCCGTGAACCGGGTTCCCACGCGGCTGCTCGAGAAGTTCGAGACGGCGGCGGCCGCAGCAAAGGCGCTGAGGGAACTCGCGCAGGGTGGCCGCTCGCACGCGCAACTGGTTCGCCGCCAGGACACGACAGTCATTTCAACACGATGAAGTATTGAGCATTCCTATGGTTCAGATCACGTTTCTCAGCAACGGCGGAAAATCCGTCGATGCATCTCCCAACAGCAATCTCCTGCGCGTTTCGATCCGCGAGCAGGGCGGGATCCCCTTTAAATGCGGCGGCGGCCTGTGCGGCACCTGCAGGTGCAAAATCGAGCACGGCATCGAACATACCGATACGGTCAAGATGAAAGAGCGCCGCCACCTGAGCGAGGAGGATCTGCGCGAGGGCTACCGGATGGCCTGCCAGACGTTCGTGAGCGGCGACGTGAGCGTGTCATGGTGAACGACGAACCGCACTACGAAGCACCGCTCGGCGCGCTTGCGCCCGAGCAGCGCAAGGTGCTCGCCGAATGCGGCCCGCGCTGGGGCGACGACATCAACGGAAATCGCCAGAAGGTGGTCGACTTCTATACCCCGGTGCTCGCCAGGGCGTCGAAGGGCCACGTGAGCGTGCAGCGCGACGTGAGCTACGGCCCACACCCCCGGCACGTGATGGACATTTTCCTGCCGGGCCCCGAGAGCGTCGATTCACCGCCGGGCAGCGCGGGGCGCGACGCCGTGGTGTTCGTGCACGGGGGCGCGTTCGTGCGCGGGCAAAAGAGCGTCAACGGCGAAATCTATGACAACGTCTGCTACTGGTTTGCGCGCCAGGGCCTCGTCGCGTTCAACGTGGAATATCGGCTGGCAGGGGAGGGACCGTATCCGGGCGGGGCGGAGGATGTGCGCGACGCGCTCGCTTCGATCCATCGGCAAGCCGCCGTCCTCGGTTTCGACCCCGCGCGAGTGTTTCTGATCGGGCATTCGGCGGGCGGCTCGCACGCAGCGGCGTGTCTGCTCGACCCCGCCGTCGCGAGCCGCGCGGACGGCCCGCCCGTGGCCGGCCTCGTTCTGATCAGCGGCAGACTCGTCGCCGACGTCAGGCCGGGCAATCCGAACGCCGGACCGGTGCGGGCCTATTTCGGCGACGATACCTCGCTTTACGCGCAGCGGTCTCCGCTCTCGCACGTCGCTTGCTCCGGGGTGCCGCTAATGATTGCGGTGGCGGAATACGAGAATCCCTATCTCGACGAATACGGTGCCATGTTCTTCCTCGAAGCCCTCAGGCATCGCGGGGTGCCGCCGCGTTTCATCCAGATGCGGGGGCACAACCATACGTCGATCGTGGCGCATTTCAATTCCGGCGAGGACTATCTGGGTCGCGAGATTCTGCACTTCTTCGCATCGGTGTCGCGCTGACCGGCATAAATCTATTGGAGAGCAAATGGAAACGCATGTCGTCCTCACTCCGGCGCACTGGGTCTATCTGTGCGGCGTCGCAGCGGTCATCATCGCACTGGTTCTACGCGCGAACGTCGTGGCGCCCGCCATTCTCGCGACTTTTGCAACGGCGCTGGCCGCCACCGGCCACGTTTCGACCTCCATCGAGGCGGTATTCTTCGCACCCCTTACGGCGGCGCGCGAGCTGTTCAATATCTTCCTCGTGATTTCCCTGATGACCGCACTGCTCAACGCGCTCAAACGCATCAATGCGGATGTGCGCATGGTTCAGCCGTTCCGCTCCGTCATGGTGAACGGTCACGTCGGCTTTTTTGTGCTGGCGCTCGTCAGCTACGTGCTGTCCTTGTTTTTCTGGCCTACGCCGTCGGTGCCGCTCATCGCCGGCATTCTGCTGCCGGCCGCGATCTATTCGGGCGTGCCGCCGCTCGGCGCCGCCATGTGCATCGGCATTGCGGGGCTGGGTACGGCGCTCTCGTCCGACTACATCCTGAAGGTCGCGCCGGGCATCAGCGCGAGAGCGGCGGCGGTGGCCATGCCCGACGTGGCGGACAAGGCGCTGCTCCTCTCACTGATTACCGGCGGTGTGGCGCTGCTGATCGCTTACGGACTGATCCGCAAGCAGATCGGGACGCCGGATGTGGAGCACCTCGAGCGTTGGGAGGCTACCCAGGTGACGGCGACCTCCGTGATCGCGGGCGGGCCGCAACATCGCGCACGCGTTCGGCGCGGGACGCCGCAGCACGCCACGCCGGGGCTGGGCGGCCAGTCGGCGGGTGCGGCCAGCGCGAGCAGCGCGCCGCCTTCGGCGCGGGACCTGCTGACGCCGGCGCAGGAGTGGTGGTCGAAGTGCTTCGCAGTCCTTACGCCGCTGGCTTTTCTCGGTATCGTGGTCTACATGGTGCTGCCGCACCTCATTGCGGGTATGCAGGGCGCAAGCGGCAACGCGGCAGCGGCGCTGGTGGGCGGCGTGGCGGGGCTCTTGTTGCTGGCGGTGGTGGTGGCACGCGATTACCGCGCGGTCTGCAAAAACGTGGCCGAGCATATTACCGAAGGATTCGTGTTCTCCTTTCGCGCCATGAGCTCGGTGCTGCCGATTGCGGGGTTCTTCTTCATCGGCGTGGCGAGCACCGCGGCCCCCATTCTCTCGTTGAAAGCAGGGGTGCCTGCGCCCGGATTGCTGGCGGATCTCGTCAGGGCCGGCGAGGTGTATATCCCGCATAACACGGTGTTCGCGTCATACGGGATCATGCTGGCGGGCATGATCACCGGCATCGACGGCTCGGGATTCGCCGGCCTGCCTCTCACCGGAGCACTCTCGGGCGCGCTGGGCCGGGCGCTGGGCGTGGACGTCTCGACGCTTGCGGCGGTGGGTCAGATGGGCTCGGTATGGACCGGGAAGACACTCACGGCGTGGTCGGCGCTTGCCGCCGTGGCGAGCTTCGCACGTGTGCCGGTGCTTCAGGTCGTGCGCTGCCTGCTGATTCCGGTTGTCGCGGGTTTGTTGATCTCCACGCTGGTTGCCATTCTGGTCTGGTAGCCCGGAATTTTCTTGTCCCGTCGTTGGCAATCGTCATAAAACGGTATACAGTAAACAGTAGTCAAATTTGTATTTCACCACCGAACAGGAGCAGTCATGGCTGAACTCATGGACCGTAACGAATTTCGCCTCGCGCTGGAAAACGCGATCAAGGGCAAGAGCGCGAACAAAGCCCCCTTCAGCGTGGCATGGGCGAGCGGAAAACTGAGCCGCGCGCACCTCGCGCGTTGGGCCGAGAACCACTACCACTACGTGGGGCCGTTTGCCGATTACCTCGGGTATCTGTATGCGCGCTTTCCCGATCACCTCACCGAGGCGAAGGACTTTCTGCTCGCCAACATGTACGAGGAGGAGATTGGCGGCGACCGCCATACGGACCTGCTGATCCGTTTTGCCGAGGCATGCGGTACGACGCGCGAGCGCGTGGTCGATCCCGACAACATGTCGCCGACCACGCGCGGCCTGCAGGGCTGGTGCTACACGGTGGCGATGCGCGAAGACCCGATCGTCGCCGTGGCCGCGCTCGTGGTCGGCCTCGAATCGCAGGTGCCCTCCATCTACCGCAAGCAGACGCCGACGCTGCGCGAGCAGTACAAGTTCACGGATGAAGAGGTCGAATTCTTCGACCTGCATATCGTTTCGGACGAGATCCACGGCGAACGCGGCTACCAGATCGTTCTGGAGCATGCGAACACGCCGGAACTGCAGCAGCGCTGCCTGAAGATCTGCGAAATCGGCGCGCAGATGCGGCTGCTCTACACCACGGCGCTTTATTACGACTATGTCGCGGACGAGTTGCCGCTGGAGGAACTCGACCTCGTCGCGGCGTAACCGTTGCCGCTGGCAGGCATGCAATGGGCCGGCGCGCCGCTCCTGGCTGCGCGTCGGTCGAACGAAACATCAGGATCGGTTCGAGCAACTATGACCAATATGGGCTCCCAGGTTTTTCTGAACTATATCGGCGGCGAGTGGTGCGAAAGTCAAGGAGGCGGAACGTTCGAGAACCGCAATCCGGCCGACACGCGCGACCTCGTCGGCCGCTTCCAGGCTTCCACGGCCGACGACGCGCACGCCGCGGTGCAGGCCGCATCGCAGGCATTCCCTGCCTGGCGGAAGCTTTCGGTCGCCGCGCGCGCGAAGATTCTGCAACGCGCCGCCGACTACCTCGAAGCGAACGCCGATACGTTCGCGCGCGAGCTGACGCGCGAGGAAGGCAAGCTCGTCGGCCTGGCCCGCGAGGAGTTCCTGCGCTCGGCACAGACGCTGCGCTTTTATGCCGTTGAGGCGCAGTCGTATGGCGGCGAGACGTTTCCGTGCGACGACCCGCAGATGTCGGTCTACACGCTGCGCGAGCCGCTCGGCGTCGTCACCGTCATCTCGCCGTGGAATTTCCCGGTCTCCATTCCCGCGCGCAAGATCGCACCCGCGCTGATATGCGGCAACACGGTCGTCTTCAAGCCGTCGTCGGACGCCCCGTTGAGCGGCTTGCGTCTGGTCGAGGCGTTCAGCAAGGCGGGCATTCCCCCGGGCGTGCTGAATCTGATTACGGGCCGCGCTTCCGAAGTCGCGCCCACGATTCTGGGCGCGCCGGCCATACGCGCGGTCTCGTTCACGGGCTCGACCACGGCGGGCGAGCAGATACACCGTGCGGTGTCGTTCAATACGCGCACGCAAATGGAGCTGGGCGGCAAGAATCCCTTGATCGTGCTGGACGATTCGAATATCGCGCGGGCCGTGGATCTGACCGTCAAGGGCGGCTTCTCGCTCACCGGGCAAGCCTGCACCGGCACGAGCCGCGTGCTGGTGACGCCGGCCGCAAGGGGGCCGTTCGTTCTCGCGCTGCTCGACAAGGTGCGCAGCCTGCGCGTGGGCAACGGCCTGGAGGAAGGCGTCGAGATCGGTCCGCTCGCCACGGCCGATCAGCTGCGCACGGTGATGGAGTACATCGAGACGGGGCGGCGCGAGGCCACGCTCGCCGCCGGCGGGGAGCGTCTTGAAGGCGGCGGCTGGGAACACGGCTACTTCGTCACGCCCACGGTCTTCGTCGACGTTCGCCCAGAGGCGCGGATTGCTCGCGAGGAAATCTTCGGACCGGTGATCTCCGTGATCGACGTGGAGAACTACGAGCAGGCGATTGCGGTGGCGAACGACAGCGAATACGGCCTCGCCGCGGCGATCGTGACCGACGATCCCGCACTGATGCATCGTTTTGCCAACGATATCGAGGCGGGCACCGTGAAGATCAACCGCACCACCACGGGCAACCTGATCAACGCGCCGTTTGGCGGTCTGAAGCGATCCAGCACGTCGACGTTCCGCGAGTCGGGGCGTGTGGGACTCGAATTCTATCTGCAAACCAAGACGGTCTATCGCGGCTATTGAGCGGTACACAAAGCCGGCATTGAAAGCCGTCGTCGAATTTATTCTGGAGTAGAAAATGAAGCAGTTCATGAGGCTCGAATTGAGCGAGGCGCGGCAGATCGTTGCGGCCGCAATCGCACGGTCGCGCGAAATCGACGTGCTCGAAACCGTGTGCGTGGTGGACGAGGGCGGCTTTCCGCTCGTGCTGGAGCGCATGGACGGCGCGCGGGTGACCGGCCCGCAGATCGCGTGGAACAAGGCCTTCACCGCCGCGGGACATCGCCGCTCGACCCATCTCTTCACCACGCCCCCCCAATGGCCCCGCGTTGCCCGGCAACGAAGCATTCGGCATCCAGCTGAGTTTCGAAGGGAAGTTCGCCGCGTTCGTGGGCGGCTTTCCGATCGTGGTGGATGGGGCCGTGGCGGGCGGAATCGGACTCAGCGGCGGCAACGGCGAGCAGGACACCGAAGCGGCGCTCGCCGGGTTGCGCGCGCTGCATGACTTGCTGATGCAGCGCGGCCACGAGGTCACCGTGCAGCGCGACATCAAGTTGTGAAACAACCCGTGAGTGCCGCTATGTCATTTCAGGTGAGCTGGATCGAAGAGGGGTGCCGGTTCGACGTGGAACCCGGCGAATCGGTGCTCGACGGGGCATTGCGCTGCGGCGTGCCGCTGCCTTCGGAGTGCCGGTTCGGCGGCTGCGGAACCTGCCGCGTCAAACTGGTCGAGGGCACGGTGACGTATCTCGAACCCGTTGGGGGGCTCACGCCGGACGAAGCGGCGCAGGGCTATGCTTTGGCCTGCCAGGCACGTCCGACGAGCCATCTCGTGCTGAGCACCGAGCGCTCGCTGCCGGCCCCCGTGGAGCCGGCGCAGCATCGCGCCGAGGTGGCATCCATCGGCATGCTCAGTCACGACGTTTGCGCGCTGAGCCTGCGCATCCCGGCCCTGGAAGCAGTGCGCTACCGCCCCGGACAGTATGTGGAGGTGCGGGTGGACGATGGCGGCGGCCGGTGTTTTTCGATGGCTTCGAAGCCGCACGGCAACGTGATCGAGCTGCACATCAGGCGGATTCCGGGAGGCTACTTCACGGACACGCTGCTTGGCCGTCTGCGCGCTGGCGACGGGCTCGACGTGACGCTTCCGCTTGGCGGCTTCGGCTACCACGAGGAAGATTTCCGGCCGATCGTGCTGGGGGCGACCGGCACGGGGATCGCGCCGTTGAAGAGCATGCTGGAAGCGCTGGCCGACGACCCGGCCTGCCCGCCGATATGGCTCTACTGGGGCTGCAAGGGTGCGGCGGATCTCTACGTGGACACGCAAATCCGCGAACTCGGCGAGCGTTTTGCCGACTTCGTGTACGTGCCGGTGTTATCGGAAGCGGATGCGGGCTGGACCGGGCGCCGCGGGTACGTGCAGCAGGCCATGGTGGAAGACCTGGGGGATCTGGCCGAATACGCGGTTTATCTGTGCGGGGCGCCGGTGATGATACGCGGCATGAAGTCCGCGTTCATCGAGCATGGCGGCAATTTGCGCTATCTCTACACCGACAGCTTCGATTTCAGCCATGCGCGCGACGGCGCGACCGTGCCCGGCGAAGCCTGAGGTTTTCTGCGTGCATCGCGGTGTTACCGCGGAGCGTGTCCGGTGGATCCGGGCACGCTCCGTTTCATGTAGCAGCCCGAATCAACGCGAAGCGGCTTCCAGATAATTGGTGCCCGCGTGCAGAACGTGACGTTCCGCCAGCATTGCGGCCAGTTCGGAGTCGCCGGCCGCCACGGCACGCAGAATGGCTTCGTGCTCTTCCCACGTCTTGCGAATGTCCTCGGGCGTGGACTGCCAGAAGAACACGCGGGTTCGCTCGCGCAGGGAACGCATGAGCTCCTTCAGCACCGTGTTGTTGCCGGCGTCGTAAAGCACGTCGTGAAAGCGGCTGTTGAGGGCAATCAGATCTTCGATGTTGCCCTCGGCCAGCTTTTCCTGCGCTTCCTTCAGCACGCGCTGAATGCCGGCTATCGTTTCAGGGGCGTGCCGGCGTGCGGCGAGCTTCGCGTTCAGCCCTTCGAGGGCGGCGCGCACCTCGATCATTTCGCGCGCCGCGTCAG
Organism: Paraburkholderia acidipaludis NBRC 101816; assembly: GCF_000684975.1. GTDB lineage: Bacteria > Pseudomonadota > Gammaproteobacteria > Burkholderiales > Burkholderiaceae > Paraburkholderia > Paraburkholderia acidipaludis. The sequence goes on from NZ_BAXZ01000009.1 coordinate 252,905, forward strand.
GCGACAAGGTCGCGACGACCGCGCCATGCCTCGGGCGGATTTCCACCAGACCTTCGTTCGCGAGGCCGCGAAGCGCTTCGCGAACCGGAATGCGGGACACGCCCATCGATTCGGCGAGCCTGCCTTCCACCAGCCGATCACCGGGCTTGTATCGGCCGTCGATGATGTCCTTGCGCAACTCCGCGGTCACGATTTCCGAGAGTTGGGAGTGTTGCAATCCGATCTTGGCCGGTTGCGTCGGCTGCCCGGTTGACTGGCTCATTAGCGTTTCCCCAAAGTGTCCGAGGCGAGATTGAATGTATACAAACTACAATTATACTCGCTTCATATACCGGAACCCGGGCCGCGCGAAGCCTCTTTGACGTCGTTCCAATCCGGGCAGCGTGCCTCTCACCACTTCGTATCGTCGAGAAGGCGGTCGAAAAGCCGGTCGCGCAAGTCCCCGGACATGCTGGAGAGACCGAGAAGCGAGTTGAAGGCGATCCCGGCGGCGGCGAAGTAGCGAAGCAGCGAGAGCTCGAGATCTTTCGCCTCGGCCTGCATCTGCGCCATCTTGGCGACGTCCTGGGGCTTGAGGTCGTCGAGCAGGGCAGGGCTTTCGATCAAGGCCGCGAGCACCGCGCGTGCGACCGAATTCGGCTGGTTGACGGACTCCCTGAAGATGGCGATCTGGGCGGAGAGAACGGGCTCGGGCCGCGTCGTTCCGCCAGCCGCCAGGTGTTCGTGTGCAATCTGCTCGAACTGCTCGCGCTGGCGATCGAGGAGCCCGCGCAACACGCCGTGCTTGTTGCGAAACTGGTGGAGCAGTCCGCCCTTGCTGATGCCGCTTTCGCGCGCGAGCGAATCGAACGTCAGTCCGCCAACGCCGTCGCGGGTCAAGATCGAGAGCGCTGCGTCAATCGCCTTTCTGCGCGAAATCTCCGAACGTGTCTGGTTATCCATTGTTAATGCGCAGAGCGAGCCGGCGTGATTTGCGAAGCGCCATATTGTACGCGCTTATCGGATCGGTAAAAAACAAACCGGGCAGACGGTTTACATTCGGGGAGACTGGTGCTACGCTTCGTCCTCGTTGTGGCCGCACACCGCTGCATCCCGTCAAACAATTTGGCCCCATTTCAAAAGGAAGCCTTCGTGTTCCAGATCCGTCCTTTCTCCATGCCGGCAGCTTGCATAGCACTCCTGATGTTATCGGCCTGCGCGAGCGTGAAGCCGGTTGCCTATACCGATCTCGCGTCGGCATCGCAGCTGAAAGCGAACCGGGGCGACGATGCCGCCAAAACGCCGTTCCGCTATGTCGCGCCCGTGGTGTGGTCGCGCTACGCGGAGGTGATCGTCGATCCCGTGGCGGTGTATCGCGGCGCCGACAACCAGTTCGGCGACCTCTCCGACGCCGACAAGTCCGAGCTGGCCGCGTACATGAACAAGGCGTTTTCCGAGGCGCTTTCCAGGCGCTTCGACCTGACGGACCAACCGTCCGCCGCGACGCTGCGCGTGAAGCTCACATTGACCGGCGCGGAGACGACAACCGCCGTGATCGGCCAGGCCATGCACTTCGACATTGCGGGCAATCTCTACAACGGTGTTCAGGCGATCCGGGGCGGGAAGGGCGCATTCAGCGGTTCGGTATCCTACGCGGTGGAGGTCTACGACAGCGCGACGGGACGACTCCTTCGCGCCTACGTGACGAAGCAATATCCGAACGCGATGAATTTGCCGGCGGCATTCGGCTCGCTGAGCGCGGCGAAGACGGGCATCGACAAAGGAGCCGAAGCGCTTGTCGAGCAGTTGCGCTGACCGCCGGCCGGCACGCGGGCGTCATGGTGGGAAGCCTGTGAATGAAGTGTCTTCGACAACCGTTCGCAGGCTGGTTCGTCCTCGTTGCCGCCGCGATGATCGGCACCCTCGTGATTGCCCATGGGCTGATGCGATCCGGGCCTCGCGTGACGGTGAGCTTTTTGTCCGGAGCGGGCCTGGTGGCGGGGAAAACGAAAGTACGCTATCGCAATGTCGAGGTGGGAAGGCTGGAGAGCTTGCGCGTGTCGGCCGATGCCCGACACGTCTACGCGGTGCTGCAGCTCGATGCCGCCGGGCGCGCTATCGCCACATGCGGGGCGCGCTTCTGGATCGTGCGCCCGCGTCTTGGGCCAAGGAATTTCTCGGGACTCCTTTCCGTGATCTCCGGGGCCTATCTCGATGTCGACGTTGACCTGAATTCGCATCAGGTCTGCGGCGCATTCGTTGGACTGGAAGCGCCGCCGGTCGTGACGAGCGACCAGCGCGGCACGCATTTCGTGCTGCGCGCGGCCTCGTTGGGTTCGTTGAGTTCGGGCTCGCCGGTCGATTTTCGCGGTGTGCCAGTGGGAGAGGTGCTGGGATATTCACTTGCGGCGGGTTCGCGCAACGTCCTCGTCGATGTTTTCGTCAACGCGCCTTTTGACCGCTTCGTCACGCCCGGCACACGATGGTGGCAGGCGAGCGGGATCGAGCTGCGGCTTGGGTCCGGCGGCGCGCGCGTGCAAGCGGAGTCGATCGCGGCCGTTGTGGCGGGCGGGGTGGCATTCGAACCGCACGGTGACGTGTCTGCGGCGGCAGCCGCGAACGGACAGACCTTCGCGCTCGCGGATAACCGCGAGGACGCCATGCGCAACGACGACGGGCCGCCCGCCGTGGTGCGAATGCGCTTCGCGCAGTCGGTGAGAGGGCTGTCGGTTGGCGCGCCCGTCGAATTTCACGGCGTCGAGTTGGGCACGGTGATCGCGGTGGATATCGACCTGAATCCCGAACGCGATCGTTTCGACATGCTGGTCACCCTGCAGTTGTATCCGTCGCGACTCGGCCGAAGCTATCGCAACGCGCTCGGAGACGGCACCGGGGCAGCCGCAAAGGACCTCCTGCAGCAACTCGTTGCACGGGGGCTGCGCGGGCAGTTGCGGATGGGAAGCCCGCTGACCGGACAGAAGTATGTGGCGCTCGATCTCTTTCCGCGCGCCCCCGCGGCCCGGATCGATATGAGCCGGACTCCTCTCGAACTGCCGTCGGTGCCGAATACCCTTGAAGAACTCCAGGACCAGTTGTCGAACATCGTTCGCAAACTCGACCGTATGCCGCTGCAAGCGATCGGAAGCAATCTGAACGCTTCGCTGGCGCATTCGAATGACTTGTTCGAGCACATCGACGGGGAACTCGTGCCGGCCGCGACCGCTATGCTCGCGTCCGCTCGGGAGGCGTTTCGCTCGGCAAACGATACGCTTGGCCAGGCGGCGCCGTTGCCGCGCGACGTCGACCGCGCATTGATCGAACTTCGGCGCGCATCGGCGGGAGTGAATGCGCTTTCCGAATATGTCGAGCGTCACCCGGAATCGTTCGTCTGGGGGAAGTCCGCGGACCGATGAGCGCGATCGAAGGCGGGGCGCGCCGCCTTCGTAGACGTCATGGCGAACGTGGATGCCGGACTCCTTTTCGAAGTTCGGTACGGTGTCCTTCGCAATTGATGGGTGCGGTGTGTCGATGCGCGTTTCACGTAACCGTCCTGTCACAGTCTCGTCCACCGGCGCACCAGTCGTGGTGATCGAGGTTGCGCAGTCGTATCCGCGGCGAATGTCGTTTGCCACCGGAAGCCGGGACCGGACAGGCGAGAAGATTCAGGTAGGCAAGATGAGATTAGCCGAAAGCGGAAGCGAGTTGAACCGCTTCTCTCTGTCCGTATGGCAAGCGTTATGGACAGCCCCGAGACGTCAAAGAACCGCGTCGAGCGGCGGGGTCTCCGCGGGGCGCGCCGTTTCGTTGTTCCGGTACACGACCGGTGGCACACCGAATTGTTTGCGGAACTCACGGCCGAGGTGCGAGGCATCCGAGAAGCCGCAGCTCGATGCGATGTCGGCGACGGTTCGGTCCGAGCTCGTAAGCAGCCACGCGGCCGTGCGCAGGCGGACCTGGTTGGCGAACGCGCGCGGGCTCCTGCCGGTCTCCGCCTTGAACAGGCGCTCCAGTTGCCGCGGCGAAAGGTTCAGTTTGCAGGCCAGTTCCTCTAGCGGGACCGTTCGCCCGACCTGCTGTTCCATCAGAAGAATGGCGCGCTTCACCTTGGGATGCGTGGCCGGTTCCAGCCCCGGCGGCTGAGGCTGCGGGGCGTTGCCTTGCTGCAGCTCGCCCACGAGCAGGATGCGCAGCGCCTTTTGCACCGTGGCGTGATCGAAGTGGCGCAGCAGAATGGCGGCGGCCACGTCGATGGCGGCCCGCCCGCCCGAGCAGGTGATACGGCGCCGGTCGATCACGAACAGGCGGTCGGCCACGAGGGCGTCGGCATTGACGGCCGGGAAGCGCTCGACGAAATCCCAGTAGTGGAACCAGCTCACGCAGATGCGGTGCCCGTCCAGCACGCCCGCGCGCATGAGCGCGAACACGCCCGTGCAGATGCCGACGAGCGTGGTGCCCGCCTGCGCCGCGCGGCGCACGTACTTCAAGGTTTCCTCGCTGGCCTGCGGACCCGAATGCAGCAGGCCGCCCACCACGACAAGGTAGTCCACCGGCGGCGCGTCCTCGAAGGTCTCCCACGGCGTGACCTGGATGCCGCAGCTCGCGCGCACGGGCGCGAGCGATTCGCCGATCACACGCCACGAGCAGCGCACGGGCTTGCTGTAGTCGCCTTCGTCGGCGGAAAGCCGCAGCATGTCGACGAAGCCCGAGAAGGCCGTCAACGTGAAATTGGGCAGCAGCACGATGCCGAAGCGGATGTGCTCCTTGGGCAAGGCGTCGACGGACGTGACCGGCAGCGGATCGGGCATGGCGAGAAAGCGAAGCGGAAAAGGCCCATGCGGGCCAAAGCGTGCGCCCCGCGGGCTGCGGGGCCGGCCACTCAAGCGTCGCTGATCGGACCTCGCGGCACTTGTGTTTTTGCGCCATCTATCTTCGCATAAACGAAATGCCGCGGCGGCCGCACCTGTCGTGGCGGGGTTGTCCCACGGGCATGCCGTTTTTGTTCTATCGGCGTTTTTTTCGCTTTGGTGAAGTGACGCCATGCCGGATCGACACGATCCGCCCACTTCCGGCGTCATTTTTATCAGGCATTTCATGAACGTCAGCGTTTTCGACCTGTTCAAGATCGGCATCGGCCCTTCCAGTTCCCATACGGTCGGCCCGATGATCGCCGCGTGCCGGTTCGCCTCCCACGTGGAGGACGCCAACCTGCTCGGCTTCGTGCGGCAGCTGAAGGTCGAGCTATATGGCTCGCTCGGCGCGACCGGCAAGGGCCACGGCACCGACAAGGCGGTGCTGATGGGCCTCGAGGGCCATCTGCCCGACCTGATCGACCCCGACCTGGTCGAGCCGCGTCTCGAAGCCATTCGCAAGGACAAGCGCCTCGTGCTGCTCGGCAAGCATGCCGTGCCGTTCGACCTGCGCGAGCATCTTGCGTTCTATCGCCGGCTCATGAGCGGCACGCATGGCGTGGCGCATCCTAACGGCATGCGCTTCCAGGCGTTCGACGAGAACGGCCAGCTGCTCGTGGAGAAGGAGTATTACTCCGTCGGCGGCGGTTTCGTGGTCAATCGCGACGGCGACCGCATCAACGGGCTGCGTCCCGCCGGCGACGTGCCCTACCCGTTTCGCACCGGCGACGACCTCATGCGCGTATGCCGCGAGAGCGGGCTTTCGATCGCCGAAGTCGCGCTGCGCAACGAGTGCGTCTCGCGCAGCGAACAAGACGTGCGCGACGGCCTCCTCGCGATCTGGCGCACCATGGCGGCCTGCGTCGAGCGCGGCTGCCGCCTGCACGGCGAGCTGCCGGGCCCGATGCGCGTGAAGCGGCGCGCGGCCGACCTCGCGGTGCAACTGCGCGCGCGTTCCGAGGAGTCGCTGCGCGACCCGCTTTCGATGCTCGACTGGGTGAACCTCTATGCCATGGCGGTCAACGAGGAAAACGCCGCGGGCGGGCGTGTCGTCACCGCGCCCACCAACGGCGCGGCAGGCGTGATTCCCGCTGTTCTGCACTACTACGTGAAGTTCGTGCCGGGCTCGAACGAGGACGGCATCATCGACTTCCTGCTGACTGCCGCCGCGATCGGGATCATCTACAAGGAAACGGCGTCGATCTCGGGCGCCGAGGTGGGCTGCCAGGGCGAGGTGGGCGTGGCCTGCTCGATGGCTGCCGCCGCGCTCGCGGCCGTGATGGGCGGCACGCCCACACAGGTGGAGAACGCAGCGGAGATCGGCATGGAGCACAACCTCGGCATGACCTGCGATCCCGTGGGCGGCCTCGTGCAGATTCCGTGCATCGAGCGCAACGCCATGGGTGCGATCAAGGCGCTCAACGCTTCGCGCATGGCGCTCAAGGGCGACGGCAAGCACTACGTGTCGCTCGACAGCGTGATCAAGACCATGCGCGAAACCGGCGCCGACATGAAAACGAAATACAAAGAGACGTCGCGCGGCGGGCTTGCCGTGAACGTCATCGAATGCTAGGGCCCGAGAGGTCGCAATGGGAGGCCGCAATGAGAGACCGCATTAAGAAAGCACACATGAGCAACGAACGAGGGAGCAGCCGATGAGCCGCTATTCGATTTTCAGTCTGTTTCGCAACGGATTGTCGTATCACGAGAACTGGGAGCGGCAGTGGCGCAGTCCGGAGCCGAAGAAGGAGTACGACGTGGTGATCGTCGGCGGCGGCGGGCACGGTCTTGCCACAGCGTATTACCTCGCGAAAGAGCACGGCGTGAAGAACGTCGCGGTGCTCGAGAAAGGCTGGATAGGCGGCGGCAACACCGCGCGCAACACGACGATCGTGCGCTCGAACTACCTGTGGGACGAATCGGCCGCGCTGTACGAGAAGGCGATGAAGCTCTGGGAAGGGCTCGCCCAGGACCTCAACTACAACGTGATGTTCAGCCAGCGCGGCGTGATGAACCTCGCCCATACGCTGCAGGACGTGCGCGATACGCAGCGGCGCGTCAATGCGAACCGCCTGAACGGCGTGGACGCGGAGTTCCTCACGCCCGAGCAGATCCAGGCCATAGAGCCGACCATCAATCTGAACAGCCGCTATCCCGTGCTCGGCGCCTCGATCCAGCGCCGCGGCGGCGTGGCCCGCCACGACGCGGTGGCGTGGGGCTTCGCGCGCGGCGCCGACCAGCGCGGCGTGGACATTATCCAGAACTGCCAGGTAACCGGCATCCGCCGCAACGGTGGCGCCGTGACGGGCGTCGATACCGTGAAGGGCTTCATCAAGGCGAAGAAGGTGGCCGTGGTCGCGGCCGGCAACACCACGACGCTCGCCGACATGGCCGGCGTGCGGCTGCCGCTCGAAAGCCATCCGTTGCAGGCGCTCGTTTCCGAGCCCATCAAGCCCGTGGTGAACACGGTGGTGATGTCGAACGCGGTGCATGCGTACATCAGCCAGTCCGACAAGGGCGACCTCGTGATCGGCGCGGGCATCGACCAGTACACGGGTTTCGGCCAGCGCGGCAGCTTCAACATCATCGAGGGCACGTTGCAGGCGATCGTGGAGATGTTCCCCGTGTTCTCGCGCGTGCGCATGAACCGGCAATGGGGCGGCATTGTCGATGTCTCGCCCGACGCGTGCCCGATCATCAGCAAGACCGGCGTGAAGGGCCTGTACTTCAACTGCGGCTGGGGCACGGGCGGCTTCAAGGCGACACCGGGATCGGGCTGGGTCTTCGCGCACACCATCGCGAAGGACGAGCCGCACCCGCTCAATGCGCCATTCTCGCTGGACCGCTTTTACACGGGCCATCTGATCGACGAGCATGGCGCGGCCGCCGTGGCGCATTGAACGCTGTGAACCGACAAGGGAGAAAACCATGTTGCTGATCGAATGCCCGTGGTGCGGACCGCGCGCCGAATCGGAATTCACCTGCGGCGGCGAGGCGGATATCGCGCGCCCGCTCGAAACCGACAAGCTCACCGACGAGGAATGGGGCGACTACCTGTTCATGCGCCTGAACCCGCGCGGCGAACATCGCGAGCAATGGCTGCATGCGCAGGGCTGCCGCCGCTGGTTCAAGGTCACGCGCGACACCGTGACTTACGCGATTCACGGCTACGAAACCTTCGGCCTGGGCGCCGCGGCCGCCCCGGACGAGACGCAAAAACAGCACGAACACACGCAAGGGGGCAAGACGCGATGAGCCAGAAGAACCGACTCGGTGCGGGTGGACGCATCAACCGTGCGATTCCGCTGAGCTTCACGTTCAACGGCCGCACGTATCAGGGCTACCAGGGCGACACGCTCGCTTCGGCGCTGCTCGCCAACGACGTGCACTTCGTCGCGCGCAGCTTCAAGTACCACCGGCCACGCGGTATCGTGACGGCGGACGTGGCCGAGCCGAATGCCGTCGTGCAGCTCGAACGCGGCGCGCATACGGTGCCGAACGCGCGCGCGACGGAAGTCGAGCTGTATCAGGGGCTCGTCGCGACGAGCGTGAATGCCGAGCCGAACCTCGAAAACGATCGCATGGCGATCAACCAGAAGTTTTCGCGCTTCTTGCCGGCGGGTTTCTACTACAAGACGTTCATGTGGCCGCGCAAATGGTGGCCGAAATACGAAGAGAAGATTCGCGACGCGGCCGGTCTTGGCAAGGCGCCCGAGGTGCGCGACGCCGACCGCTACGACAAGTGCTACGCGCATTGCGACGTGCTCGTGATCGGCGGCGGACCGGCGGGGCTGGCGGCGGCGCACACTGCCGGCCTTGCGGGCGCGCGCGTGATGCTCGTGGACGACCAGCGCGAACCCGGCGGCAGCCTGCTGGGGTGCAAGGCGGAGATCGAAGGGCGCCCCGCGATCCATTGGGTCGAAAGGATGGAGGCGGAACTCGCGAAGATGCCGGACGTGAAGATTCTCACGCGCAGCACGGCCTTCGGTTACCAGGACCACAATCTCGTTACGGTCACGCAGCGGTTGACCGATCACCTGCCCGTCTCCACGCGCCAGGGCACGCGCGAGCTGCTCTGGAAAATCCGCGCGAAGCGCGTGATTCTCGCGACGGGTGCGCACGAGCGTCCCATCGTATTCGGCAACAACGACTTGCCGGGCATCATGCTGGCCTCGGCGGTTTCCACCTATATCCATCGCTACGGCGTGATTGCCGGCCGCAATGCGGTGGTGTTCACGAACAACGACTCGGGCTATCGCTGCGCGCTGGACCTCAAGTCCTGCGGCGCGAGCGTGACGGTCGTGGATGCGCGCGCGCAAGGCGAAGGCGCGTTGCAGGCCGTCGCGCGCCGCCAGGGCGTGAAGGTCATGTACAACGCGGCCGTCATGGCCGCACATGGCAAGCTGCGCGTGAGTTCCGTCGACGTGGTCGCGTATGCGAACGGGCAGACGGGCGCGAAACTCGCCACGCTGGGCTGCGATCTCGTGGCGATGTCGGGCGGCTTCAGTCCCGTGCTGCATCTGTTCGCGCAATCGGGCGGCAAGGCGCACTGGAACGACGAGAAAGCCTGCTTCATGCCGGGCAAGCGCGTGCAGCCCGAAGTGAGCGTGGGCGCGGCAGTGGGCGAGTTCGGCCTCGCGCGCGGGCTGCGACTCGCCGTGGACGCGGGCCTCGACGCCGTGCAATCGCTCGGCTTCTCGTTGACGCGGCCGCCCGTGCCCAAGGTGGCGGAGCCGGGCGAGACGCCGTTGCAGCCCGTGTGGCTCGTCGGCAGCCGCGAAGCAGCGCCGCGCGGCCCGAAACAGTTCGTCGACTTCCAGAACGACGTGGCTGCCTCCGATATTCTGCTGGCGGCGCGCGAAGGCTTCGAGTCCGTCGAGCACGTGAAGCGCTATACGGCAATGGGTTTCGGCACCGACCAGGGCAAGCTCGGCAACATCAACGGCATGGCCATTCTCGCCGCCGCGCTCGGCAAGACGATACCCGAAACCGGCACGACCACGTTCCGTCCGAACTACACGCCTGTTTCGTTCGGCACGTTCGCGGGCCGCGAGCTGGGCGATTTCCTCGACCCCATCCGCAAGACCTGCATCCACGAGTGGCACGTGGAGCATGGCGCGGCCTTCGAGGACGTGGGCAACTGGAAGCGGCCCTGGTATTACCCGCGCGCGGGCGAAGACCTGCATGCGGCCGTTGCGCGCGAGTGCCTGGCAGTGCGTAACGGCGTCGGCATGCTCGATGCGTCCACGCTCGGCAAGATCGACATCCAGGGCCCCGATGCCGCGAAGCTGCTGAACTGGGTGTACACGAATCCGTGGAGCAAGCTCGAAGTGGGCAAGTGCCGCTATGGGCTCATGCTCGACGAGAACGGCATGGTGTTCGACGACGGCGTCACGGTGCGCCTGGCCGATCAGCACTATCTGATGACCACCACCACGGGCGGCGCCGCGCGCGTGCTCACGTGGCTCGAGCGCTGGCTGCAGACCGAGTGGCCGGACATGAAGGTGCGGCTCGCCTCCGTCACGGATCACTGGGCGACGTTCGCCGTGGTGGGACCGAAGAGCCGCAAGGTTCTGCAGAAGGTATGCGGTGACATCGACTTCGCCGGCGAGGCATTTCCGTTCATGACTTACCGCACGGGCACGGTGGCGGGGGTGGCCGCGCGCGTGATGCGCATCAGCTTCTCGGGCGAACTGGCCTACGAGGTGAATGTGCCGGCGAACATGGGGCGCGCGGTGTGGGAAGCGCTGATGGCCGCCGGCGACGAATTCGGCATCACGCCGTACGGCACCGAAACCATGCACGTGCTGCGCGCGGAGAAGGGTTACATCATCGTCGGTCAGGATACCGATGGATCCATGACGCCCATCGACCTCGGCATGGACGGGCTGGTGGCGAAGTCGAAGGACTTCCTCGGCCGGCGCTCGCTCTTCCGTTCCGATACGGCGAAGCCGGGACGCAAGCAACTGGTGGGCCTCCTGACCGAAGACGCAAAGCTCGTGCTGCCCGAAGGCAGCCAGATCACCGCGGGGCCCGTCACGGGCGACACGGCGCCGATGCTCGGGCACGTGACGTCGAGCTATTACAGCCCGATCCTGAAGCGCTCGATTGCAATGGCGGTGGTCAAGGGCGGTCTTGGCAAGATGGGCGAGCAGGTCACGATACCGCTCGCGAACGGCAGGCAGGCCATCGCGAAGATCGCGAGCCCGGTCTTCTACGATACCGAAGGAGTGCGTCAACATGTGGAATGAAGCGAGAAGCAACGAGGCGGCGGTGCTCCCGGACGTCGTGCAGCGCACGGCGGGGAAGGCGTGGCAGGAGTCGCCGCTCGTTGGCGTGGCCAACCTGCTCAAGGCCCATCACGCGGGCAAATCGAAGGCGTTTCGCCTGAGCGAGCGACCCTTCTGCGATCTCGTGAACCTGCGCGGCGACGCTGCCGATGGTGCGTTTGTCGAAGCCGTTCAGCATGTGACCGGCTGCGGGTTGCCGGTGCAGCCCAATACGACCGCGCGCGGCGAGGCTTGCGACGTGCTTTGGCTCGGCCCCGACGAGTGGCTCGTGCGCTCTTGCGAGCCGCAGCCGGCGAGGTTCGAAGCGGCGCTGGCGACCGCGCTCGCTGGCCAGTTTGCCTCGGTTGTCGACGTGGGCAGCGGGCTTACCGTGCTCGAACTGACCGGCACCCAGGTGCGCGACGTGCTGGCGCGCGGCTGCCCGCTCGACCTGCATCCGCGCTTGCTCGCGCCGGGCCAATGCGCGCAGAGTCATTATTTCAAGGCCTCGATCGTTCTCGTGCCCGTGAGCGGCGAGGCTTACGAGGTGATCGTGCGGCGCAGCTTCGCCGACTACTTCGTGCGGATCCTGCTCGACGCGGCCGCACCGCTCGTCGCATGAAGCCCTTCGACGACCCGCGCGCCATCCTTGCATCGCCCGGGACCAGCGGACCGGGGCGGGGCTGGCGCGTGTTTGTCGACGAACTCGCGATCGCTGCGCGCGTGGGCATTCACGCGCACGAACACCTTGCGCCGCAGCCGCTCGTGATGGACGCGAGCCTCGTGTACCGGTGCGATCCTTCTGAAGCGGGTGTCGATACGCTGATCGATTACGAGCAGTACTGCAATCGCATTTGCGCGTTCCTTACCGTGAAACCTCATACGCGGCTGCTCGAAACGCTGGCCATGGAGATCGCGGAACTATCGTTCTCCGAATGGCCGGCGCTCGACGCGCTTACGCTCTCGCTCCACAAGCCGAAGATACGCGAGGGCACGCGGCGTTTGGGAATCGAGCTCGACTGGACGCGCGCTGATTACGAGGCGCGCCGCGCGGGCCAGGCTGTGCCGTGTGGCGAGGTTCGCGGTCATGGCGCGGGCGCAGACCGTTGAACTGACCGAACGCGCCTATGCGGAAGGCGACGCACAGGCCGCGCTCGCGCTGCTCGAGCAGAGCATGGCGCGCGGGCAGCGGCGCATTGCATTGCTGCGCTATCTGCAGGCGCAGTATCTGGATGCGCCGCTCGATGGGCGCCATCACGACTATGTGCAGCGTGTGGCTGCGGGGATGAGTGCGGTTGTGTTGGAGGCGCTGCTTGTGGAGGCGCGCAAGCGGGCGTGTCAAAGAACACAAAAGATGCTCGGCCGGCTAAGTACTTGCCGATCGCCGCTTTCGGGCATAGCGGGCAACGATGAACCCTGCGACGCCTAGTGTGAGTGCAACGGTTACGCACGACACGATCGTCAGGCAAAGGAGACACAGCGTTTCAACATCGTCTTCGTTGTACAAGGTATAAATGCCGCTTGCCCGAACTGTGGCGCGCATCGCGCTCCAGAGCCAATCCGGCATCCATAGCGATGACCGGGAGATAAATGCTCCCAACAACCAACCGCCTCCGCACGATACCGTGACAAACCCGAGGACGCGCGCACTGCGCAGCAGGGTCGTCGTCATCGCACTTCAACCGTACCGTAAGCGCGCAACGTGCTACCGGGAACGGGCAAGTCGGGCTTATAGGCGCGGATGTACCGCCGTAGCTGTTCAAAGGCAAATGGATTGACAACGGTAATGCAGCCTTCGCTAAGGTGTGCGGGTCCTTCGGGGTGGATACGAAAGTTTCCGCGCCTGATACCGTCAATCATCGTCGAGTCTCCCGTGTTCGGATTCCATAGTGCGAACCACTTCGTTCGATCCGTTGTTCCATAACCATACTCTGACCAGAAATCGCGCGCCCAGCCTAATATCCCACCCGACTGCCGATCGACGATGTAGTACGTTCCTGCCGGAAGTGGGCCAATGCTTTCAGTCGCAGTTGCTTGCGGATTGTCCCGTCCCCAACTCGTGCCGGAATAAGCTGCCACTGAACCAAAACCAGAACAATACAATGAAGAGGTCATTTTACCGTTTAGAGAAAATGTGCATCGTATAGGCATAACATTCCCTTTAGAGGTAGTTCCAACTGTCTTTAAAAATTATGTTTCCGTCCGAATACGTCCAGGTTATTTCTTCGTAGCGGAATTCAACGACTTCAAAGTGATTTCTGTACTGGCTAGAAAATTCTTTGATATTCGGCGCGCGCGGCGATATACCAACGACTTTCACGTTCTTCATGAGTATCGTGAAATAAGTCTCTTCCCGTCCTGCTTCGGTCATTCGATAGAATCTGAGTTCTCCCGACTGCAATGTCAGACCACATGCAACGGCCTGATAGAGAAGCACCGACGAACGATCAATTTCCTTTTCGATAGCCAGCGTACGATGCGTCCGCGTTCCCATCAGTCGCCCTGTATTGCCGTCCGCGGGGGAGTGCAAGCCGTGGCTCAAGCTTAGAACTTCGATGCTTCCTTCGCGACCTAGAACGTTGCTCGAACCGCGAATATTTGCGCCGCCTTCGTCTTTCAGCCACAGATACAAAGGAACTGCCATTGTGAAATCTCCATGGAAAATAAATGAGAAAGAAACTTCAGAGCACAATTAATTGATGTTTTTCTGATAGACAATTTCCCCGGTAAGGCGATACGGCGTTAGTCAGAAATGCATATGAGCTATGAATATTCGCCGGCAGCCTTGGTGTCTGACAAGAGCCAACTTTATCTTCCCATGACATTTCGCAATGTGACAGGTCGTGTGTAAGATCGAGTCAAAGGAAGGAAGCAATAGATGTTAAGAATGCCGAACCGGACATACACGGTGGAATTTAAGGAAGCAGCCGCGCACCTAGACAAGGACGCAAGGACGGGCAATGAATGGGCACGAGTGGCTATCGTGCCTGGAAGGAGGTGGTTTGCCCGACTGTCAGCAGCTCATCGATGTGCAGTTGCTGAAACCGATTCGGACGATTCACGCCGAGGTCAAAGGCTTACCTCGGGCACCACGTACATATGGAGCGATTCCCGCGCAAACTGGGCTCGTACGACATACGATGTTCGACGAGCCGAAAGGGCAGTTGCCGGGATAAGGCGCTGGCGGACAGCTTGTTCACCAGCCCGCTAGAACCGATGCCGCATACCCACCACGCTCAGAAACTGCGACCGGCCCGTACCGTAAAACCCTTCGTCCCCCACCGAAGCCGTGGCGGGAACCAGCGCATCGGCGTTGCTCAATGTGTCGCCGCTTGCATGCTGGTAGACCGCCGACACATAAATATCCGTTCGCTTCGAAAGAAAATAATCCGACCCGAGCGAAACCTGGTTGTAGTTCGCCCCCGCGCCGCCGCCGGTTGCCCGCGTGAAGCTGTAGCCGGCGGCGAGCCCCAGCAGCGGGCCCGGCATGTAATGCAGGAACGCCGATCCGCTATTGAAGTTGAGCGTGGCGTTGCTGTCGAACTGATGGAAGCGGGAGTTGCTGTAAGCCGCGCCGACTGCCAATGGCCCGAAGGAATACTGACCACCCAGGCGGCCGATTTCGTTGGAGCGGATATTGGCGAACTGGACAATCGGGTTGTCGTAGTTGAGTCCGTCCGCGCTGGTTGACGCCGTAACGCTCGGGGTGCCGCCGGTGAGCACTGTCTGGTTGTCGACGCGGTTGATCATATAGCCGCCGGCCAGCGAGAGCGCACCGTTGGTATAGGAAACGGCAGCGGAGTAAACACTACCTGCGGAAACGGATCCGGCGACGCCGTTCAACGAAGCCATGGCTTCGAACGTGAAGCCTGCGAGGGTCGGGCTAACGTACTTGATCGAATCGTTAATATGGAGCAGCGCGTCGTAGTTATCGACATTGCCCACCGTGGCAAAAAGCGCGCCGAAGTCGATATCCGCGGTCAAGGGTTCGAGCAGGTCGGTGATCGGATCGTACTGCCGGCCGAACGTCAGCGTCCCGTATTGGTCGGATGCGAGACCGACCCAGGATTGCAGGCTGAAAAGCGTGTTCTTTTCGGCGAGTGCGCCGGAGGTCGGCACGATGATACTTTGCAGGTCGAAGATGGCGGACAGCCCGCCGCCCAGGTCCTCCTTGCCTTTCACGCCGAAGCCGCTCGACTGGATATTGCTGTTGACGAAGCCGACCCGGTGGGCGGCGCTCGTTCCTCCGGCGTTCGTGACGTAGCCTATTGAAGTGTCGAGCACGCCGTATAGCGTGACGCTGTTCTGTGCGTAACTCGCCGCTGGAATCCATGCGGACGCGCTGAATATCAGGGCTGGGATGGCGCGGCACCTGTTGGGAAGCGACGGCCTGTGACGAAGTTCGATCATTTCTTCCTCTTGCGTTGACGTTTTTTAGTTCGGATTGCTACATATAATGAATGGAGTGAGCGGGGATATCCCCGCTCACCCGTTCAATGTGCGGCGCTAGTGCGCCCCGATCGCCGCATTCACGGCTTCCAGGCCATTCGCACCGTCAACAGTCGTCACGCCTTCGAGCCAGGTCTTGAGCAAATCCCCATGCGCTTTCAAGGCGTTTCGGGCGGCCGTGTCCATATCGACCTTGTCTTGCAGGACGCTCGCGATCAGTTGATTCTCGAGGTCGACGTTGAAGGTAATCTGGCGGAACAGCTTGCCGAGATTGGCGCACTGATCGGCAAAGCCCACGCGCGTCACCGTGTTGACGGTGGCGCCGCCGTAGTTGGGGCCGAAATAGGCGTCCCCGCCAGAGAGGTAGGTGAGGTGGAATTTCGTGTTCATGAGGTGAGGCTCCCAGGCGAGGAACACGATCCACTTTTTCTGCTTTACGGCACGGTCTACCTGCGTGAGCATGCCCGTCTCGCTCGATTCGACCAGGTGCCAGTCGCCGAGCCCCGATGCCTTGTCGCCTATCATCTTCGCGATGTTCTGGTTCGCAGGCGCGCCGGGCTCGATGCCGTAGATTTTTTCGTCGAACTTGTCCGCGTTTTTCGCGAGGTCGGCAAACGAATGCACGCCGGCCGCCGCGACGTAGTCGGGCACGGCGAGCGTGAACTTCGCATTGCTCAGGTTGGCATGCAGCACGACGATCGAATGGCTGTCCACGAACGGCTTGATCAGCGGTGCCTGTGCCGGCATCCAGTTGCCGAGGAACACGTCCAGTTGCCCCTTCTTGAGTCCTTCATAGGTGATCGGCACGGACAGGTTCATGATGTTTTGCTGGTAGCCGAGCGCCTTGAGCACCACGCCGGTAACGGCATTGGTCGCATCGATGTCGGTCCAGCCGGGCGCCGCCATGCGGACCTGCCTGCACGCCTGCGGCTCCTGAGCTTGCGCGGCTGGCGGCGCGGCAAGCGTTGCTCCAAGGAGCGCTGTGAGTGCGATGGACCTGAGCCTGGCAGACCCGATTGGCTTCATGCTTTCCTCCGTCTATGGTTTGCGCCGTGCGTGGCGGTATCTGGATCGTCTGGTGAACTTACTCGTGCGTCACACGCGGAAAGCGCGCCATGGCTTCGAGCGTGTCGAGTTCGATGTGGTTGCGCATATAGCGCTGGCTCGCGTCGGCGAAGGGTTGCCAGTCCCACGACTGGATTCGCCCTTGCGTGGTCGCCGCATAATGGAAGCGCCGGCGCCGCTGGCTTGCCAGCACCGCTTCGTGCAGGACTGCCAGGTTCCAGCGCCCGGCAACCTCGTCGCGAAACGCCTGCACCGTCTGTGCATGTGTCGGATCCTGCGCCAGATTGGTGCGTTCCTGCGGGTCCGTGACGAGATCGAATAGCTGATCCGGGTCGACGGGTGTGTGGATGAACTTGAAGCCGCCGCGGCGGATCATCACGATCGGCGCGATCGCGCCTTCGGCGAGATATTCTCCGAACACCTCGTCGTGGCCCCCGTCGTCGAGCAGGTGCGGCACGAGACTGTGCCCATCCACGGGATCGGGCCAGGCGGGTTCGCGTTCGCCGGTCGCCAGTTCGACGAGAGTGGGCAGCAGGTCGATCGTCGAAACCGAACCCGCCACGCGATGTGCGTCGAAGTGCTTCGGCGCGTGCACGATCAGCGGTACGCGGCTCGCGTTTTCGAAGAACGTCATCTTGTACCAGAGCCCCCGTTCGCCCAGCATGTCGCCGTGGTCGGAGGTGACGATCACGATCGTGTCGTTCGCAAGACCGCTGGCGTTCAGGGCGTCGAGAATCGCGCCGAACTGGGTGTCGACATACGAAAGCGCGCCGTAATAGGCGCGCCGGGCGTTGCGAACCTGCTGCACCGTCGGCGGCGTACGGTCGTTTTCGCAGACGCGGCGCAGGCGCTGCGAATGCGGATCGCTCTCCTCGTAGCTCAGCGTGGTGCGCGGTAAGTCAATGTCTTCGTCGCGGTACAGATTCCAGTACTCCTCTGGAATGGCGTACGGGTCGTGAGGATGCGTCAGCGACGCGACCACGCAGAAGGGCCGGACGTCGTTGCCTGCCTGGCGTTCGCGCGCGATGTCGAACAGCTTCTGGCGTGTCGTGAACGTCACTTCGTCGTCGAAGTCGAGCTGGTTGGTGCGCACGCAGGTTCCGGCGTCGAGCACCGAGCTCATGTTGTGATACCAGCTTGGCCGAACCTCGGGCCGATCCCAATCCGGCACCCAGCCGAAGTCGGCCGGATAAATGTCGGTCGTGAGGCGCTCTTCGAAGCCATGCAGCTGGTCCGGGCCGCAAAAGTGCATCTTGCCGGAGAGGACGGTGCGATAGCCGGCGGCGCGCAGATAGTGGGCGAAAGTCAGCGTTTGCGCCGGAAATTCGGCGGCGTTATCGTAGGCGCCGATCTTCGACGGCAGCTTGCCCGCCATCAGCGAGAAGCGGGACGGCGCGCAAAGCGGGCTCGGGCAATAGGCGGAGTCGAAAACCACGCCTTCGCGCGCGAGCGCGTCGATGCGAGGCGTCTTCGAGACCGGGTTGCCGTAAGCGCGCAGCGACGACGGCGTCATCTGGTCGGCCATGAGAACAAGGAGATTCGGTTTGTTCGGACGGTTCATGGAGAGAGCGGGATTCATGTTGACTGGCGGCTCGACAGGCGAGGCGTGTACGACGCCAATATGTCGGGTCATAATGCGCACGTGAAGACCTCGGCAGCTTATATCCGTATAAGGGTGTGTTATGTCCGGAGAGGATCGTTTGCCTCCCATGCAAGCTTTGGCCGTGTTCGAGTCGGCGGCACGGCATGCAAGTTTTTCCGCTGCGGCCCGCGAGCTCGGGTCGACGCAGCCGGCGGTCAGCCAGCGCATCGTACAACTGGAGGCCGATCTGGGCGTTCCGCTCTTTGAGCGCGGGCATCGCGGCGTCGTGCTGACGCCGCATGGGGAGCGGCTCTATGAGGCCGTGCGCGAGGGCCTGGCGACGATTCGCGAGGCCACCGTCGAAATCCGCGCGCGGCGCGCCTGTGGCGCACTGACGATCCTCACCGACGCGGGCTTCGCGACCTATTGGCTCATGCCGCGCCTCGCCGATCTGCGGCGTCTCATGCCCGATGTCGATGTCAGGATCGTCACGTCGCAACAGGGCTTCGACCCGCGCCGCGATCGTGCCGACGTTGCGATTGCGTTTGGCGACGGTGACTGGGCTCCCTGCACGTCTTCGCGTCTGTTCCAGGAGCAGGTGACGCCGGTGTGTTCGCCGGGCTTTGCCGAGCGCTATTGGCCGGCGAGTGGGGAGAGCGGGGCGGCCGATCTGGTGAAGCTGCCGCTGCTGCACGTTCAGCCCACCGAGCCGGCGCGCTGGATGTCATGGCGCGACTGGTTCGTCGCGCACGATCTGCCGGCGCCCGCCGACGGGCATGGGATCACGTTCAACAGCTACTCGCTGGTGATCGAGGCAGCCGTCATGGGCCAGGGCGTGGCGTTAGGCTGGACACCGCTTGTCGACGGTCTGATCGCAACCAGGCAGTTGGTACAACTGATCGATACGCCGATCAGGACGGCGCGCGGCTACTTCCTCGTCCGGCCGCTGGCCCGGCCCGAGGCGCCCGCCGTACCGCCGTTTCGCCGCTGGCTGTTCGACGCGTGCAACGCCGCCACGCGGGTCCACGGAGCACTCTAGCGGGCCGGAACGGCTTCGGCGCTCACGGCTCGGCCGGCATCGGCATTAGCCGTTTCTCGCGCCGCGCCGCCGCGGGCCGGCGCGCCGTTCGCCACGTAATACGCGGCATGGGAGCGCGCGAGCGCCGGGCGGTTGCGAATGCGGTCGGCGATCTTCTCGGCGATCATGATGGTCGGCGCATTGAGGTTGCCTGTCGTGATCTGCGGCATGATGGACGCGTCGACCACCCGCAGTCCCTCGATGCCGTGCACGCGCCCTTCGGCGTCGACCACGGCCATGTCGTCGTATCCCATCGCACAGGAGCACGAAGGATGGTAGGCCGTTTCGGCCCGGCCTCGCACGAACGCGTCCAGTTCGGCGTCGGTCCTGCACTGCGCGCCGGGGTTCAGCTCCTCGCCGCGGAAGCGGTCCAGCGCGGGCTGGCGCATGATTTCGCGCGTGAGGCGGATCGCGTCGCGGAACTCGCGCCAGTCGAGCGCTTCGGCCATGTAGTTGAAGAGAATCGACGGATGCTGGCGCGGATCGCGCGAGCGCACCTTCACGCGGCCGCGGCTAGGCGAGCGCATGGACCCGACGTGCGCCTGAAAGCCGTGCATGCGGATCGCGTTGGTGCCGTTGTAATTGATGGCAACCGGCAGGAAGTGATACTGGATGTTGGGCCACAGGTCGTCGTCGCGCGTGCGGATGAAGCCGCCGGCTTCGAAATGATTGCTCGCGCCGATGCCTGTGCCCCTGAGCAGCCATTCGAGGCCGATGGCCGGCTGATTGTGCAGCAGCAATGCGGGATACAGCGAAACGGGCTCTTTGCACGCATACTGCATGTACATCTCCAGGTGGTCCTGAAGATTTTGCCCGACACCCGGCAGATCGAGCACGACCGGGATGCCGAGCTCGCGCAGCCAGGCGCCGGGCCCGACGCCCGAGCGCTGGAGGATCTGCGGCGAAGCGATGGCGCCGCCGCAGAGCAGCACTTCGCGGCGTGCGTGAGCCGTGACCGTGGTGTTCGAGTCGCCGTGTAGATACGCTACGCCGTTCGCGCGCTTGCCGCTGAAGAGGATGCGCTCGGTTAGCGCGTGCGTGACGATGGTGAGGCCGGGCCGGCTGCGCGCCTGGTCCAGGTAGCCGCGCGCGGTGCTGGCGCGCCGCCCCCTGGCGGTGACGGTGCGATCCATCGGGCCGAAGCCTTCCTGGCGATAGCCGTTCAGGTCGTCCGTGCGCGCGTAGCCCGCCTGCACGCCGGCTTCGACCATGGCCTCGAAAAGCGGATTCACGCCGGGTTTGCTGGTGGTGACATGCACCGGGCCGTCGCCGCCGTGATAGTCGTTCGGCCCTGCATCGCGCGTTTCGGCCTTGCGGAAGTAGGGCAGGCAATCGCGATAGGCCCAGTTTTCGAGGCCGGAACGCTGCGCCCAGTGATCGTAATCGAGCGCATTGCCGCGGATATAGCACATGCCGTTGATGAGCGACGAGCCGCCCAGCCCCTTGCCGCGCCCGCATTCCATGCGGCGGTTGTTCATGTGCGGCTCGGGTTCGGTCTCGTAGGCCCAGTTGTAGCGCCGGCCCTGCAGCGGGTAGGCGAGTGCGGCGGGCATTTGCGTGCGAAAGTCGAAGCGATAGTCGGGGCCGCCCGCTTCGAGCAGCAGCACCGAGACATCGGGGTCTTCGGTGAGCCGCGTCGCCAGCACGTTGCCGGCCGAACCCGCGCCGATGATGATGTAGTCGTACTCTTTGGCGACCATGCCGCGCTCCTTCAGGACATCGGCGGCGCCCGGGCCCGTGCGGCCCGCCGCGCCGATGATGATGGTGTTGTAGTCTTCGCTTGCCATGCCTTGCTCCTTCACGGCGCCGGCACCGTCCGCACGTGGGCGCTCAGAACGCCGGCCGGTACGGCCCCAGCTCCACCTGAACCGACTTGAGCTGCGTGTAGTGCAGCAGGGTGGCAATGCCGTTCTCGCGGCCGATACCCGATTGCTTGTAGCCGCCCACGGGCATTTGCGCGGGGGACTCGCCCCATGTATTGATCCAGCAGATGCCTGCCTCGAGCCGATGGATCACGCGATGCGCGCGTGCGAGCCGTTCCGTGACGACGCCTGCGGCGAGCCCGTAGTGCGTGTCGTTCGCGCGCGCGATGACCTCGTCTTCGTCGTCGAACGTCAGGAGGCTCATGACCGGCCCGAAAATTTCGTCGCGCACGATCTTCATGTCGTCGCGACAGTCGGCGAACACGGTTGGCTGCACATAGAGGCCGCGCGCGAAGTCGCCGGCAAGGCGCTCGCCGCCCGTGACGAGCCGCGCGCCTTCGTGCAGGCCGCTTTCGATGTAGCCGAGCACCTTGTCGAGTTGCGCGGCGCTCGCCAGCGGGCCGAAGTTCGTGGCGGGATCGGTGGGCTGGCCCACGCGTATGCGCTTGACGCGCTCGATAACGCGGGCTTCGAACGCCGCCTGAACCGGGCGCTGCACGAATACGCGCGTGCCGTTCGTGCAGACCTGGCCCGAGCTGAAGAAGTTGGCGGTCACGGCGATGTCGGCGGCGCGATCGAGGTCGGCGTCGTCGAACACGATGAGCGGCGACTTGCCGCCCAATTCCATCGTCACGTCCTTGAGCGAGGAGCCGCCCGCGAGCGCCATGACCTTGCGGCCCGTTTCCACGCTGCCTGTGAAGGAGAGCTTGGCGATGCCCGGATGCGCGCCGAGCATCGCGCCCACGCGCCCGTCGCCGTGCACGACGTTGAAGACGCCGGGCGGTACGCCCGCTTCCCGATAGATCTCCGCGAGCTTCGTAGCGGTGAGCGGCGTGACCTCGCTCGGCTTGAAGACCATGGCGTTGCCCGCGGCGAGCGCGGGCGCGGACTTCCAGCAGGCAATCTGCAGCGGATAGTTCCAGGCGCCGATGCCTGCCGTCACGCCCAGCGGTTCGCGGCGCGTGTAGACGAACGAGTCGGCGCGCAGCGGGATCTGCTGGCCTTCAATGGCGGGAGCGAGGCCCGCGTAGTACTCGATCACATCGGCGCCCGTGACGACATCCACCGTGCGCGTTTCGGCGAGCGGCTTGCCCGTGTCGAGGGTTTCGAGCCAGGCCAGTTCGTCGTTACGCGCGCGCAGCAGTTCGACGGCGCGGCGCAGAATGCGCGAGCGCTCCATCGCGTCGAGCGCGGCCCAGACTCGCTGGCCCTCGCGCGCGGCGCGCACGGCGCGGTCGACGTCGGCTTCGCCCGCCTGCTGGCAAACCGCGAGCGTCTCGCCCGTGGCGGGATCGATCGTCTTGAAGGTCTCGCCGCTGGTGGCGTCGACGTAGTTTCCGCCAATGTAGAGCCGTTGCAGGCCGTAGGAGGTCATCGTCAGGAATCCTTATGTCTGGTGTCGCGGGTATCAGTCCCTGCCGCCAAGCAGCAGGTCGATGTATTCGTTGGCGAGGCGCAGGGCGGCTCGCGTGTCGAACGGGCCGCCGGTCAGTGCGCCGCGCAGCCACAGGCCGTCGATCATCGCGGCAAGGCCGCTTGCCGCGCGGCGTGCGCGGGCGCGCGGCAGCGCCTTGGCGAATTCCGCGCAGAGATTCGAGTAGAGCCGCCGGCGGTTGAGGCGCTGCAGGCGGCTTAGTGTGGGCTCGTGCATGCTCTGCGACCAGAACGCGAGCCAGGTTTTCATCACGGGCCCGCTGACCTGCGAGACGTCGAAGTTCGCGGCGACGACCGCGCGCAGCCGCGCGCGCGGTTCCGCCTTCGCGGCCCGGCGCCGCCGCGTGGTGGCGGCCCACAGGTCGCGCAGGATGTGCCGCATGGTCGCTTCGAGAAGGCCGTCCTTGTCGCCGAAGTAGTGGCTCACGATGCCGGTCGAAATATTGGCGCGCTGCGCCACGAGGGCGAGCGTCGTGCCGGAAAGGCCCGCTTCGTCGATGGTCAGCAGCGTCGCGTCGATCAGCTGGGCGCGGCGCAACTCGCGCATCCCGACTTTCGGCATGGTGTGTCCCCTGGGTGAGAGCGGCCAGATTAGCGGTTTTTTATTGAACGTTCAATCAACAAAAAATCGCTTTCGAAGAGGGAAACCCGGTCGTGTCGCATACGGGCAAACCGGCGTCGCGTTTTGCACATTCGGCTGGGCGGGCGGCGGGCTACCCTCGCCATGTCGGCCTGAATGCGTTTGCCGCAGGGCAGGCCGCGACGGGACGCAGGGTGGCAAGGCGTGTCGAATGCAACGTCAATGGACATGGAGACGAAACGATGAGCAGCAATCGCGGTGTCGTATATGTGGGGCAGGGCAAGGTGGAAGTGCGGCCGATCGACTATCCGAAGATGGTCGATCCGCGCGGCCGGCCTATCGGCCACGGCGTGATCCTGAAGGTGGTGTCGACCAACATCTGCGGCTCGGATCAGCACATGGTGCGCGGGCGCACGACCGCCGAGGTCGGGCTCGTGCTGGGCCACGAGATCACGGGCGAAGTGATCGAAGTGGGGCGCGACGTGGAAACGCTGAGTGTCGGCGACCTGGTTTCGGTGCCGTTCAATGTCGCCTGCGGCCGCTGCCCGACGTGCAAGGAGCAGCATACGGGGGTGTGCCTGAACGTCAATCCCGCGCGCGCGGGCGGCGCATACGGCTACGTCGACATGGGCGGCTGGATAGGCGGGCAGGCGGAGTACGTGATGGTGCCGTACGCCGATTTCAATCTGCTGAAGTTTCCCGACCGTGACCGCGCGATGGAAAAGATCCGCGATCTCACGTGTCTTTCCGACATTTTGCCTACGGGCTATCACGGCGCCGTGATGGCGGGCGTGAAGCCCGGCGCCACGGTCTATATTGCGGGCGCCGGCCCTGTGGGCATGGCGGCAGCGGCCTCGGCACGCCTGCTCGGCGCTGCCTGCACGATCGTCGGCGACATGAACGCCGAACGGCTGGCGCATGCGCGTGCCGTGGGCTTCGAGACCGTCGATCTTTCGCGCGATGCGACGCTCGGCGAGCAGATCGCCGCGATCCTCGGCAAGCCCGAGGTGGATTGCGCGGTGGACTGCGTGGGCTTCGAGGCGCACGGCCACGGCAGCCACGGCCATCATGAAGAAGCGCCTGCCACCGTGCTCAACTCGCTCATGGACATTACGCGCGTGGCCGGCGCGATCGGCATTCCGGGCCTGTATGTGACCGACGATCCCGGCTCGGTCGACGCGGCCGCCCGCAAGGGCAGCCTGAGCATCCGCTTCGGGCTGGGCTGGGCGAAGTCGCACTCGCTGCACACAGGCCAGACGCCGGTGATGAAGTACAACCGCAACCTCATGCAGGCGATCCTGTGGGACCGGCTGCCGATTGCCGACATCGTCAACGTGACCGTCGTGTCGCTGGACGAGGCGCCGGAAGGCTACCGCAAGTTCGACGGCGGCGCGCCGCGCAAATTCGTCATCGATCCGCACGGACTCCTGAAGGCGGCATGACGCAGGTCTGAAGCGCGTATGAAGCGAGGGGCGTCGCGCCCCTCGAACCTCTCGATCAGGAGTGCAATGTAAGGTTGCTGACAGCAACGGGCTTGACCGCATGCGCCATGGGCGCCACCTGCATGCGCCGCTCCTGCGTGGGAGCGGTGCCGAACGCGTCGCGATAGCTCTTGCTGAAATGGCAGGCCGATTGAAAGCCGCATGCCATCGTGATGTGCATGATCGACATGTCGGTTTGCAGCAGCAGTTCGCGCGCGCGGCGCAGGCGCAAGGTCAGGTAGTAGTGCGTCGGGGTCATGCCCAGGTGTTCGCGAAAGAGCCGCTGCAACTGGCGTTGCGACATGTTCGCGAGCCGCGCGAGCTCTTCGCGCGAAAGCGGCTCCTCGATATTGTTTTCCATCAGCGAGATCACTTCGAACAGCGACTTGTTCGCGGAGCCCAGGCGCGCGACGAGCGGCATGCGCTGCTGGGCGCTCGTGTCGCGCACGTGCTCGATGATGAACTGCTCGGCGATCTGCGTGACGCGCGCCGTGCCCACGCGCGGCACGATGAGGTGCAGCATCATGTCGAGCGGCGCGACGCCGCCCGTGCAGGTGACGCGGTCCCGGTCGACGACGAAGAGCTCTTTCAGAAAGCGCGTATCGGGGAACTCCTCCTTCAGCGCCGACATGTTTTCCCAGTGGATCGCACAGGCATAGCCGGCCAGCAAGCCCGCCTTCGCCAGCGCATAGGTGCCCGTGCAGAGGCTGCCGAGCGGTATGTCGGTGCGCGCGAACTGGCGCAATGCGGCGAGGTGTGCCGGCTGCGTTTCGCGCTGCACGTTGATGCCGCCGCATACGAACACGATATCGGGCCGCCCCACGCATTCCACGGGGCCCGTGTCCACCGAAAGCCCGTTGCTCGCGACGACGGGCCCGCCGGTGGGGCTCACGACCGACCAGCGGTAGAGCGTTTCGCCGCTCAGATAGTTGGCCATGCGCAGCACTTCGATGGCGTTCGTGAACGCGATCATCGTGAAGTTCGGCAACGGCATGAACGCAAAGTGCGCCAACGAGGACGCGCGAGCCGGCGACATGATGCGGGAGGTCCTTCTGCTCGATGTGGGGGAGGCAGTACGAGCATGGGCATGCACGACTGCAGTCTCAAATTCTGCGCGTGGGTGCAACAAGCGTGCCATACGGCCAAACCCTGGCTCAACCCAGACGGGCTCGCCGCTCCCGGCCCCTTATGCGGAATTGATGCACTGCGGCCGTGCAACTGCGCACGGTCGTGCGCCGATTGCCCGCAAACCGTGCGTAGCCGCGTCCACTTGTCGAAATTGGACGCGCATGGCGGAAATGGAAAAGAACGCGTCTGAATTCGTAAATTGACCGCTGCGGCGAAAGACAAGAATAGAGCCGTCGGTGAGGTGGTGAAACACGAGGCCAGTCTGGCGAAGCGCGCATCCGGCACAGCCACGGCAGCACTGCTTCCCATTACTAACGGACGCCAACGGAACCCCCCATGTCGAACGCCAATCCCTTCTTCGCGCAGTCCCTTGCCGAGCGCGACGGCGCGGTGCGCCACTCCCTCCTCAAGGAGCTGGAACGTCAGCAATCCCAGGTAGAGATGATCGCTTCGGAAAACATCGTGTCGCGCGCGGTGCTGGAGGCGCAGGGCAGCGTGCTGACGAACAAGTATGCTGAGGGCTATCCGGGCAAGCGTTACTACGGCGGCTGCGAATTCGCCGACGAGATCGAGGCGCTCGCGCTCTCGCGCATCAAGCAGTTGTTCGGCGCGGGGTTCGCCAACGTGCAGCCGCATTCGGGTGCGCAGGCCAACGGCGCCGTGATGCTGGCGCTCGCGAAGCCGGGCGACACGGTGCTCGGCATGTCGCTCGACGCGGGCGGACACCTCACGCACGGCGCGAAGGCCGCGCTCTCGGGCAAATGGTTCAACGCCGTGCAGTACGGCGTGGACCGCGAAACGCAGCGCATCGACTACGAGCAGGTGGAGCGCCTCGCGCACGACCACAAGCCGTCGCTCATCATCGCGGGCTTCTCGGCCTATCCGCGCGAGCTGGACTTCGCGCGCTTTCGCGCCATCGCAGACAGCGTGGGCGCGCGGCTTATGGTCGACATGGCGCATATCGCGGGCGTGATCGCGGCCGGCCGCCACGCGAATCCGGTTGCGCACGCACACGTCGTCACCTCGACCACGCACAAGACGCTGCGCGGCCCACGCGGCGGCTTCGTGCTGACCAACGACGAAGAAATCGCGAAGAAGATCAACTCGGCGGTGTTCCCCGGCCTGCAGGGCGGCCCGCTCATGCACGTGATTGCCGGCAAGGCCGTGGCGTTCGGCGAGGCGCTGCAGGACAGCTTCAAGACCTATATCGATGCCGTGCTCGCCAATGCGAAAGCGCTGGGCGAGGTGCTGACGGCAGGCGGCGTGGATCTCGTGACGGGCGGCACCGACAATCATCTGCTGCTTGTCGACCTGCGCCCGAAGGGGCTCAAGGGCAATCAGGTCGAGCAGGCGCTCGAGCGCGCGGGCATCACCTGCAACAAGAACGGCATTCCGTTCGACCCCGAGAAGCCGACCGTGACTTCCGGCATACGCCTCGGCACGCCGGCGGGTACGACGCGCGGCTTCGGCGTGACGGAGTTCCGCGAGATCGGCCGCCTGATTCTGGAGGTGTTCGAAGCGTTGCGCGCGCAACCGGAAGGCGACGCGGCGACCGAACAGCGCGTGCGCCGCGAGATCTTCGCGCTCTGCGAGCGTTTCCCGATCTACTGATCGCGCGTCGAAACCGCGCGAACGACAACACGAATGAAGACGGAGTCAAGCATGAGCAACCTGCATGAGAGCAGTATCGTTATCGACGGCCTGAACATCTCCAAGTTCGAACGGCCCGTGTTCGAAGACATGAGAAAGGGCGGGGTGACCGCGGCGAACTGCACGGTTTCCGTGTGGGAGAGCTTCGCGAAGACGGTGGACAACATCGCCGCGATGAAGCAGATGATTCGCGACAATAGCGAATTGATCACGCTTGTTCGCACTACCGATGACATCGCCCGCGCGAAGCGGGAAAACCGCACGGGCATCATTCTCGGCTTCCAGAACGCCCACGCGTTCGAGGACAACCTGGGCTATATCGAAGCGTTCGCCGACATGGGCGTGCGCGTCGTGCAGCTCTGCTACAACACGCAGAACCTCGTCGGAACCGGCTGCTACGAGCGCGACGGCGGCCTCTCGGACTTCGGCCGCGAAGTAATCACCGAAATGAACCGCGTGGGCATCATGGTCGATCTCTCGCATGTGGGCGGCAACACGTCGTCGGAAGCCATCGCGTTTTCGAAGAAGCCGGTGTGCTACTCGCATTGCCTGCCCTCGGGGCTCAAGGAGCACCCGCGCAACAAGACCGACGCGCAGTTGAAGGAGATCGCCGACGCCGGCGGCTTCGTGGGCGTGACCATGTTCGCGCCGTTCCTCAAGCGCGGCATCGACGCCACGGTGGAGGACTATATCGAGGCCATCGGTTATGTCGTCGATCTGATCGGCGAAGATTCGGTGGGCATCGGCACGGACTTCACCCAGGGCTACAGCGTCGACTTCTTCGACTGGCTCACGCACGACAAGGGCCGCTATCGCCGCCTCACGAATTTCGGCAAGGTCGTGAACCCGGAAGGCATTCGCACGATCGGCGAGTTTCCGAATCTCACGCGCGCGATGGAGCGCGCCGGCTGGAGCGAGACCCGCATCCGCAAGATCATGGGCGAGAACTGGGTGCGCGTGTTCCGCGACGTGTGGGGCTCCTGAAGTTCGGCCGTTTATTAGCTTAACGTATGAAAACAAGGTGCTGCCGGCGTTCACCGCAACGCCGGGGCAGGCATCGCTCACCCTACGGAGTCCCCGCATGCAACCGCAACTGCCCATCGACGTCGATGCCGAAACCGGCGTCTGGAAGACCGACGCCCTGCCGATGCTCTACGTGCCGCGGCATTTCTTCACGAACAACCATACGGCCGTTGAAGAGGCGCTCGGGCGCGAAGCCTATGCCGAGATTCTTTATCAGGCCGGCTACAAGTCCGCGTACCACTGGTGCGAGAAGGAAGCGAAGCAGCACGGCCTGACCGGCATGGCCGTGTTCGAGCATTACCTGAAGCGCCTCTCGCAGCGCGGCTGGGGCCTTTTCCGGATCGTCGAGGCGGATCCGGCCGCGGCGCGCGCCACGATCGAACTGCAGCACTCGTCATTCGTGCTCGCGCAGCCCGGCAAGGAAGGCAAGCTCTGCTACATGTTTGCCGGCTGGTTCGCGGGCGCGATGGACTGGGTGAACGATACGGCGCCCGGGGGCGCGAGCGCCGCGCCGCGCGCGCAGTCGCGCGAAGTGCAGTGCGCGGCCGAGCACCACGCGTGCTGCCTGTTCGAAGTCTCGCCGATCGCGCACTGAGGCGGACGAGCCGTTTTTCCAACCGTATTTCGCGCAAGAGGCGCCCGCGATGCGTTATCCCAATCTGTTCAAGCCCATGACGCTGAATCAGCTGACGCTGCGTAACCGCATTGTCAGCACCGCGCATGCCGAGGTCTACGCCGAGCCGGGCGGGCTGCCCGGCGACCGCTATATCCGCTACTACGAGGAAAAGGCGAAGGGCGGCGTGGGTCTCGCGGTTTGCGGCGGCTCGAGCCCGGTGTCGATCGACAGCCCGCAAGGCTGGTGGAAGTCGGTCAATCTCGCGACCGACAAGGTGATCGATCCGCTCGCGCGCCTTGCCGAAGCCATGCATCGTCACGGCGCGAAGATCATGATCCAGGCAACGCATATGGGCCGCCGCACGGCATTCCACGGCGAACACTGGCCGCATCTGGTGTCGCCCTCGGGCGTGCGCGAACCCGTGCACCGCGGCAACGCGAAGATCATCGAGGTCGAGGAGATTCGCCGCATCATCGGCGACTTCGCGGCCGCGGCGAAGCGCGTGAAGGATGCCGGCATGGACGGCATCGAGATTTCCGCCGCGCACCAGCATTTGATCGATCAGTTCTGGAGCCCCCGCACGAATCATCGCACCGACGAATGGGGCGGCAGCCTGCAAAACCGGCTGCGCTTCGGCGTGGAGGTGCTCAACGCCGTGCGCGAAGCCGTGGGCCGCGACTTCTGCGTCGGCCTGCGCATGTGCGGCGACGAGTTCCACGAA
Organism: Paraburkholderia acidipaludis NBRC 101816; assembly: GCF_000684975.1. Lineage (GTDB taxonomy): Bacteria > Pseudomonadota > Gammaproteobacteria > Burkholderiales > Burkholderiaceae > Paraburkholderia > Paraburkholderia acidipaludis. Next base: position 282,789 of record NZ_BAXZ01000009.1, read on the forward strand.
GACGGGCTCGATCACGAGCAGTTGAAGGAGATCGCCCACGCCATGGCGGAGACGGGCCTGATCGATTACGTCGGCGTGATCGGCTCGGGTGCGGATACGCACAACACGCTGGCGAACTGCATGCCGCCGATGGCGCTGCCGCCCGAGCCGTTCGTGCATCTCGCCGCCGGCATCAAGTCGGTGGTCAAGCTGCCGGTCATGCACGCGCAGAGCATTCGCGACGCGGGCCAGGCCGAGCGCCTGCTCGCGAGCGGCATGATCGACCTCGTGGGCATGACGCGCGCGCAGATCGCCGACCCGCACATGGTCATCAAGATCCGTGACGGCCGCGAGGACGAGATCAAGCAGTGCGTGGGCGCGAACTACTGCATCGACCGCCAGTACAACGGCCTCGATGTGCTGTGCGTGCAGAACGCCGCTACCTCGCGCGAGGCGACGATGCCGCACGTGATCGAGAAGTCGCGCGGCCCGCGCCGCAAAGTGGTCGTGGTGGGCGCGGGGCCGGCGGGGCTCGAGGCGGCGCGCGTGGCGCGCTCGCGCGGCCACGACGTCGTGCTGTTCGAGAAGGCGGATGCGGTGGGCGGCCAGGTCCTGCTGGCGGCCAGGGCGCCGCAGCGCGAGCAGATGGCGGGCATCGTGCGCTGGTTCGACATGGAAACGAAGCGCCTGGGCGTGGACCGGCGCCTTGGCGTGGAGGCCGACGAGAAGGCGATTCTCGCCGAGAACCCCGACATTGTCGTGCTCGCCACGGGCGGCCGCAGCTTTACGCAGCAGGTGCCGGACTGGGGCGTGGAAGCGGGGCTCGCGGTGAGTTCGTGGGACATTCTCTCGGGCCGTGTCGAGCCGGGGCAGAACGTGCTGGTCTACGACGGCGTGAGCACGCACGCGGGCGCCGGCGTGGCGGATTTCATTTCGAGCCGCGGCTCCAGGGTGGAGATCGTGACACCGGACGTCAAGGTGGCCGACGACGTAGGCGGCACGACCTTCCCCATCTTCTATCGCCGGCTCTATGCGCAGGGCGTGATTCATACGCCTAACTACTGGCTCGACCGGGTCTATGAAGAGGGCGGCAAGAAGATTGCGGTGCTGCGCAACGAATATACGGAGGAACAGGAAGAGCGCGCCGTCGATCAGGTCGTGATCGAGAACGGCGTGACGCCGAACGACGCGCTGTACTGGGCGCTGAAGCCGGAGTCGGTGAACCGCGGGCAGGTGGACGTGCAGCGGCTCTTCGCGGCCGAGCCGCAGCCGTGGCTTGCCGAAACGCTTGGCAACGGCCGGTTCCTGCTGTTCCGCGTGGGCGACTGCATCTCCATGCACAACATTCACGGCGCCATCTACGACGCGCTGCGTCTTTGCAAGGACTTCTGACGATGAACCCGGCCCTTCTCATTACCGCATTGCTTTGGGCATCGGTGGCCGGTCTCGCCTTCGCGCTCGCGAAGCGCGCCGCCTACTGGCGGCTCGGCCGGGTGACAGCGGACAGCCGGTTCGGCTGGACGAATCTCTTCGCCATCCCCAAGCGGTATTTCGTGGACCTGCATCACGTGGTCGCGCGCGATCCGTACATTGCGAAGACTCACGTTGCCACGGCGGGCGGGGCAATTGCCGCGTTCGCCCTCGTGTTCGTCAATTACGGGCTGGCGATCTATTCGCCGTGGCTCGAACGGCTGATCTTTCTCGCGGCGCTCGTGATGCTTTCGGGTACGGTGTTCGTGTGGCGGCGGCGTCACGGCAAAGCGGCCGTGCCGGCGCGTCTATCGCGCGGGCCCTGGGACACGCTGCCGTGGCTGCTCGGTTCGTTCGCGCTGGGCTTGTTGCTGTATGTCGTGGTGCCGGCCTCGGCCATGTCGGGCGGGCTGGCTGTGTTGTTCGCACTGCTGATTGCAGCCGGTGCGGCCGCGATGACGCTCGGCGCGGCGCGCGGCGGCCCGATGAAGCATGCGCTCGCCGGTTTGCTGCATCTGGCGTTTCACCCGCGCCAGGCCCGCTTTGCCGATCGTTCCGCTACCGGCGGCGATGCAGCGGAACAGCGCGAAGCTGCCGTGCCGCCCACCGCGCTCAAGCCCGTCGATCTGGAGCAGAACGAATACGGCGTAGGCAAGCCCGTCGAATTCCGCTGGAACCAGCTCCTGAGCTTCGACGCCTGCGTGCAGTGCGGCAAGTGCGAAGCCGCGTGCCCGGCGTTCGCCGCCGGTCAGCCGCTGAATCCGAAGAAGCTGATTCAGGACCTCGTGACCGGCATGGTGGGCGGCACGGACAGCGCCTATAGCGGCAGCCCCACGCCGGGTATCGAGCTGGGCCGGCATGGCGGCAAGCCGCAACTGCCGATCGTCTCCAGCCTGATCGAGGCGCAGACGCTCTGGTCCTGCACGACGTGCCGCGCCTGCGTGCACGAATGCCCCATGCTGATCGAGCATGTGGATGCGATCGTCGACATGCGGCGCAACCAGACGCTGGTGCACGGCAGCGTGCCGGGCAAGGGGCCCGAGGTGCTCGCGAATCTGCGCGAGACGGGTACGGCGGGCGGCTACGACAAGGCCGCGCGCTACGACTGGGCCGTCGATCTCGACGCGCCCGTCGCGCAGCCCGGCCGGGCCGTGGACGTCCTGCTCGTGGCCGGCGAAGGCGCCTTCGACATGCGCTACCAGCGCACGCTGCGCGCGCTCGTGAAGGTGCTCAACAAGGCGGGCGTGAACTACGCGGTGCTGGGCGGCAACGAGACGGATACGGGCGACGTGGCGCGCCGCCTCGGCGACGAAGCGACGTTCCAGCAGATGGCGAAGCAGCTTGTCGGCACGCTGTCGGGCTTGCGCTTCGCGCGCATCGTCACCGCCGATCCGCACGTCATGCATAGCCTGCGCAACGAGTACCGCGCGCTGGGCGCACGCTTCGAAGTGCTGCATCACACCACGTTCCTTGCGGAACTCGTGGCGAGCGGCAAGCTCGCGCCCGGCGTGCTCGACGCGTGGCGCGACCGCACGCTCACGTATCACGACCCGTGTTACCTCGGCCGCTACAACGGCGAAACGGAAGCGCCGCGCAAGCTGTTGCGGACCATCGGCATCAAGGTCGTCGAAATGGAGCGGCACGGGCTTCGGGGCCGCTGCTGCGGCGGTGGAGGCGGCGCGCCGCTGACCGACATTCCCGGCAAGCAGCGCATTCCCGACATCCGCATGGCCGACGCGCGCGCGGTGGGCGCGGACACGGTCGCGGTGGGCTGTCCCAACTGCACGGCCATGCTCGAAGGGGTGGTGGGGCCGCGCCCCGAAGTGCTCGACGTGGCCGAACTCGTCGCCGCGGCGCTGGAGTGAAACGATGAACACTACGCTCAAGCGCATCGATCCGCGCAGGCCTTTCACGATCACGGCGGCGGGGCTGCGCCGGATCACGCTCGGCGCGGCAGACGAGATGTACGCCTTGCATGATGAAGCCGGGCAGTTCGGCACAGCCGTACCAGCGGCGCACGGTACAGCCGCGAAGCCGCGCCGCACGACCCAGGCGGCGCAACGCACGCTGCTCGTGGCCGCGCACAGCGACCGTGGGGCGCTGGACGAGCATGCCCGACAGACCTTGGCGGCAGCCGCACTGATTGCGGGCGCGGCCACGCAGGTGGTGCTCGTGGTGTTCGGCGCGCTCCACGACGACGGCGGCGCGCCAGGCGCCGACAAAATCATCGAGCTGGCCTCGTTCGGCAGCCGCGCGTTCGCACCCGAGCGCGAGGTGCAGGCGCTGGCGGCTTGTGTGGCGCGTTTCGCGCCCGATCACGTGCTGCTCCCCGACAACGCCTTCGGCGACGGCGACCTGGGCCGGCGCTATGCCGCGCTGGCGGGCGCGAGCGTCGCGACGCAGGTGGTGCAGATCGACGCCGCGCAGGTGGGCGTCTACGTGCATGCCAGGCGGTCGCTGGCCCTGCGCGCGCTGCCGGAAGTCGTGCTGCTCGCACCGGGCGCCGTGGACCCGCGCTTGCCTTTCGTCGGCGCCGGCGAGCGGATCGGGGCGGAGATCGGCGAAACGTTCGACGCCGCCGGCAGCCGCTACGTGGATCGCGGTATCGAGGCCGTCGACGCCGCGCGAGTCGCGCTGGAGGAAGCCGATTTCATCGTTTCGGCGGGCAACGGCGTGAGCGACGTGACCGCGTTCGGCCGGTTGGCCGAAGCGTTTGGCGCGGCGGTGGGGGCGAGCCGCGTTGCCGTGGACAACGGCCTCTTCCGGCGCGACCAGCAGATAGGTGCGACGGGCAAGACCGTGGAGGCGAGCGTCTACGTGGCGTTCGGGATTTCGGGGGCGGTCCAGCACCTGCAGGGCATCAAGGACTGCCGGCACGTGATCGCCGTGAATCTCGATGCGAGCGCGCCGATCGTCAAACGCGCCAACCTGACCATCGTGGGCGATACGCAGTCGACCATCGCCGCGCTGATCGACGAGATCGGCCGCGCACGCCAGGCGGCGCCGCATCCTCAGGACACCGCAACACTCAATCAGGAAACCGAAGGAGTGACGGCATGAACGGAAAGCTGGAGAAAATCGCGGTGCTGGTTTCCGTGGGACGGCACCCGGTGAGCGGCGTGGCGCGTTACAGCCGCAACGACGCGGCCGCGCTGGAGATCGGCCGCGCGCTCGCGGCACGGCACGGCGCGCGCTGCGACGTGGTGCATGCCGGCGACGCCGCGAATCCCGCGCTCACGGAATATCTGGCGCTGGGGGCCGCGCGCGTCGAAGTGCTCGCATGCGAGGACACGGACGACATCGCCGCCGTGCTGGCAGCGCGCGTTTCCGGCTACGACCTCGTGCTGACCGGCACGCGTGCGGAAGGGGCTTTCGACAGCGGCATGCTGCCTTATCGGCTCGCTCACTTGCTGGGCTATCCGCTCGTGAATGCCGCGGTCGAGGTAACGGCGGAGGCGGAACGCGCAGCGGTGCGCCAGTTCATGCCCAAGGGCGTGCGCCGTTCCGTGGACGTGGCGTTGCCTGCCGTCGTGGCGGTTCATCCGCTTGCGGCCGCCACGGCGAGCTACGCCTACGCGCGCCTGCGCAGCGGCGCGGTCGAGACCCGCGAAACCGCCGCCGCGCCCTGCGCCGAAGCCGCGCAATGGGCGCTGGCCCCGGCAACGCGGCGGCCGGTGCGCCTCGCGGCGGCGGAGAAGCGTTCCGGCCATCAGCGCATGCTGTCGGCCACCACCACGGAAAGCCGCGGCGGCCGCGTCGTAATTGATGGGACTTCGGTCGAAAAAGCACAAGTGATTCTGGCCTATTTGCGCGAGCATCAGCTCATTGATTACTGAATTTGCGCCGTCCAGGCTCGGCCTGGCGGCACAGCCCCACCCTGGAGCACACATGAAAGTTTCGGCAGACATCCGCGCGCTCGTCGACCGCCGCAAGAAGGGCCACAGCCTCGAGGCGCCGTTTTATGTGAGCGATGAAATCTTTGCGCTCGATATGGAGGCGATTTTCCGCAAGCACTGGATTCAGGTGGCCGTGGAGCCGGACATTCCCGAGCCGGGCGACTACGTCACGGTAGAGCTGGGCAGCGATTCCATCCTGATCGTGCGCGACGACGACGGCGTGGTGCGGGCATTCCACAACGTCTGCCGGCATCGCGGCGCGCGGCTGTGCAACGAAGAGAAGGGCGCCGTCGGCAATATCGTCTGCCCCTATCACAGCTGGACCTATAGCCTCACGGGCGAACTGCGCTTCGCCGAGCACATGGGCGACCAGTTCGACCGCTGCAAGCACAGCCTGAAGTCGGTCCACGTGGAAAGCCTGGGGGGGCTCATCTTCATTTGCCTCGCGCAAACGCCGCCCACCGACTTCGCCGTGATGCGCGCCGCAATGGAGCCTTACCTGCTGCCGCACGACATGGCGAACTGCAAGGTGGCCGCCTCGATCGACATCATCGAGAAAGGCAACTGGAAGCTGACGATGGAAAACAATCGGGAGTGCTATCACTGCGTGGCGAACCATCCCGAGCTGACCATTTCGCTCTACGAGTACGGCTTCGGCTACCAGCCGAGCGCCGCCAACGCGGAAGGCATGGCGGCTTTCGAGCGGACCTGCGAGGAACGCGCGCGGCAGTGGGAAACCCAGAGCCTGCCGTCGGTCGAGGTGGACCGTCTGCTGGACGTCACGGGCTTTCGCACGCAGCGCCTGCCGCTCGATCGCAGCGGCGAATCGCAGACGCTCGACGCGAAGATCGCCTCGAAGAAGCTGCTGGGCGAATTCCGCCAGGCCGACCTGGGCGGCCTGTCGTTCTGGACGCAGCCCAATTCCTGGCACCACTTCATGAGCGACCACATCGTGACCTTCTCGGTCATCCCGCTTTCCGCCGGGGAGACGCTCGTGCGCACGAAATGGCTCGTCCACAAGGATGCGCAGGAGGGCGTGGACTACGACGTGGACAACCTCACGGCGGTCTGGCGCGCGACCAACGACCAGGACCGGGCGCTCGTCGAATACTCGCAGAGCGGCGCGCAAAGCAGTGCTTACGAACCGGGCCCGTACTCGCCGTACACCGAGGGCCTCGTCGAAAAATTCTGCGACTGGTACGTGGCGCGGCTCGCCGGGCAGATCGAGGCATAAACGCAAACGCTGTACGGACCTATCACCGACTGCCGGAGAGCAGCTGGAGGACACCATGATGCGGGACGCGGCAACCTTCGAGCCGCTCGAGGGGCGGCTCACGAAGCCGGAATTCTGGAGCGCGCTGCCGGCGCGCTGGACGAGCGACGTCGAGGAGACGCTCCAGTGCTGCCAGGTGCGCGACGAGACCCACGACGTGAAGAGCTTTTTCTTTCGCTCTCCGCAAGGTCGTGCGTTCGCGTTCGAACCGGGGCAGTTCATCACGCTCGAACTCGAGATAGACGGCGAGACCGTGAACCGCTGCTACACGATCTCTTCGTCGCCCACGCGGCCCCATACGCTCTCGATCACGGTCAAGCGCGTGCCGGGCGGCGCGGTTTCGAACTGGCTGCACGACCATCTGCGCGAAGGGGCGCACGTGCGCGTGCTGGGACCCTCGGGCGAGTTTACGTGTGCGCGGCATCCTGCGGCCAAGTATCTGTTTCTCTCGGCCGGCTCGGGCATCACGCCGCTCATGTCGATGAGCCGCGCGCACCACGAGCTGAGCGAGGACCGCGACATCGTGTTCGTGCATAGCGCGCGCACGCCCGGCGACATCATCTTCGCGCGCGAGCTCGACCTGATGGCGGCGAACCAGCAGCGATTCCGCACCTCGTATGTTTGCGAGCGCCTTGGCACGAGCACGAACTGGCCCGGCGTCACGGGCTTTTTGAGCCTGCCGCTGCTGCGGCTCATCGCGCCGGACTTCATGGAGCGCGAGATCTTCACCTGCGGGCCCGCGCCGTACATGAAAGCGGTGCGCGACCTGCTCGACGAAGCAGGCTTCGATCGGGCGCGGTATCACGAAGAGAGTTTCTCGTTCGAGACGCTCGCCGACGCGCCGACAGACGCGCAAGAGGCTGGGCAGGAGGCCGCCGGCGCCGCGGAACAAGACTTCGCCGTGAGCTTCGCGCGCAGCCATCGCGAGATCCGCTGCACAACGAGCCAGTCGGTGCTGGAGGCCGCGCGCGCGGCCGGCGTGCGGCTGCCCGCTTCGTGCACGCAGGGCATGTGCGGCACCTGCAAGGTCAAGCTGGTATCCGGCCAGGTGCAGATGCAGCATAACGGCGGCATACGCCAGAGGGAAATTGACCAGGGTATGGTGCTGCTATGCTGCAGCAAGCCGCTCACCGATCTGGTCGTCGACAAATAGCGGCGCACGGTGGGTCGAATACTTTGTCGGACGAATCAAATAGGGCTGGAGACACCCGATGGAACATGCAGGACCGGGCATGCGCAACATCGAAGGGACATTGGAAGGCGGCGTTGGACATGATGAAAACCACACGCTGCAGCGTGGCCTGAGCTGGAAGGACGCGTTCTGGGTCACGAGCGGCGTGCCTGGCGGCGTGCTGTTCACGATCGGCTGCGTATCGGCCACCGTCGGCCAGCCCGCGTGGGCGATCTGGGTCGCCGCGGTCCTGATGGGCCTGATCCAGAGCGCGACCTATGCGGAAATCTCCGGGCTTTTTCCGCACAAATCGGGCGGAGCCTCCGTTTATGGCGCGATGGCGTGGGTGCGCTACAGCAAGCTCATCGCGCCGGTTTCCGTGTGGTGCAACTGGCTCGCATGGTCGCCCATGCTCGCGCTCGGCACGGGGCTTGCCGCGAGCTACATGCTCACGAGCCTCTTCGCGCCCGACGCCGCGATCAACACCTGGCAGCTCACTCTCGTCGATCTCGGCTTCATCAAGCACGGTCTCTCGTTGCGCATCAACGCGACCTTTCTCGTCGCCGCGGCATTTCTGCTCGTGACGTTCAGGCTGCAGCACGGCGGCGCCTCGAAAGCCGCGCGCACGCAGCGCATTCTGGGTATCGCTTCGCTCGCGCCGCTCGTGATCGTCGGCGTGGTGCCGTTCGTGACGGGCGACGTGCCCGCCGCCCACCTCTGGCCGCTGATGCCGCTGGGCCGCGACGCCCAGGGCGCCGTGACGGCCGCGGTGCCCGGCAAATGGAACGGCACCGGCATCACGATGGCGTTCGGCGCCATGTTTCTCGCGGGCTGGGCTGCATACGGCTTCGAAACCGCGGTCTGCTACACGCGCGAGTTCCGCAATCCGCGCCGCGATACGGCGCGGGCCATCTTCTGGTCGGGACTCCTATGCCTGTTCGTGATGACGCTCGTGCCGCTCGCGTTCCAGGGCGTGCTGGGCACGGCGGGCATGCTCGATCCGAAGATCGTGGACGGCACGGGCGTGGGCGAGGCGATGGCGCGCATGGTGGGCGGCAGCGGCCTCGTGGTGAACCTGCTCGTCGTCATGCTCGTGCTCACCATCCTGCTCATCGTGATGACCTCGATGATGGGTTCGTCGCGCACGCTCTACCAGGCCTCGGCCGACGGGTGGCTGCCGCGCTACCTTTCGCACGTGAACGAGCACGGTGCCCCCACGCGCGCGATGTGGACCGACCTCGCGTTCAATCTGATCCTGCTGCTGATGTCCGACTATATGACGGTGCTGGCGATCTCGAACGTCTGCTACATGATCTTCGTATTCCTGAACCTCCAGTCGGGCTGGATTCATCGCATGGATCGCCCCAACGCGGAACGGCCGTTCCGTTGCCCGACCTGGCTGCTCGCGGCGGGCGCGCTATGCGGCTACCTCGATCTCGCGTTCATCGGCGCAGGCGCCGATTTGCAGGGTATCGGCACGATGCGCAACGGTCTGATCGCGATGCTGCTGATCGTACCGGTGTTCCTGTACCGCCACTTCTGGCAGGACCGTGGCCGCTTTCCCGCGCGCATGGCGCAGGACATGGCGCTGCAGGACGAGGCGCACAACACCGGCATCCGGCGCTGGCTGCCCTATGGCGCGCTGGTGCTCGCCGTTCTGGTGGTCTGGCTTTCGCATCATCTGGCGAAGCCGTACTTCTGATTCTTTCGTTCTGCCGCTTATCGAGGCGAGGCGCGCGATCGCGGCCTCGCCGGCTGTTTTTGCAGCGTTCGCTCACAGCATGACAGTGCGTTCCCCGTTGATGAACACGCGGCGTTCCACGAACGCCTTGACGGCGCGCGCGAGCGTCACGCATTCCACGTCGCGCCCCACCGCGAGGAGCCGCTCCGGGCCCAGCGAATGGTCCACGCGCTGCACTTCCTGCTCGATGATGGGGCCTTCGTCGAGATCGTCGGTGACGAAATGCGCCGTCGCCCCGATCAGCTTGACGCCGCGCGCATGCGCCTGGTGATAGGGGCGTGCGCCCTTGAAGCCCGGCAGGAACGAGTGGTGGATGTTGATCGCGCGGCCGGCGAGCCGGCGGCTCGTTTCGTCGGAAAGAATCTGCATGTAGCGCGCGAGGATCAGCAGTTCGGCGCCGCTCGACTCGAACAGTTCGAGCACGCGCGCTTCCTGCTGCGCCCGCGTCTCGGGCGTAACGGGCAGGTGGTGAAACGGTAGCCCATGCTGCCGCGCCAGCGGTTCGAAATCGGCATGGTTCGACGCGACGCCAACGATGTCCATTTGCAGCTCGCCCATGCGCCAGCGAAACAGCAAGTCGGCAAGGCAGTGTTCGAGCCGCGAAACCATGATCAGCACCTTCGGGCGCACTGCCACGTCGTGGATGGCCCACGTCATGCCGAAATCGTTCGCAATGGGCTGAAAGCCGTCGCGCAGCGCGGCGAGATCGAGCGCGGCGGGGCCGGCGTCCGTCACTTCGTGAAAGACGCAGCGCACGAAAAAGCGTGAGCTGATGTCGTCGTCGAAGACCGTGAGTTCGTCGATGTAGCAATGGCGCTTGTCGAGGTAGCCGACCACGGCGGCCACCTGGCCTGCCGCGCTTGGACAGGACAGCGTCAGGACATAGGGATGGGGACGAACGGCTGCGGTCATGCGGATTCTCCGGAGGTCGAAAGAAAGGCCTCGTGCGCGGCCCCGGTTCTATGCGGTGCGAATGCACGGGTGTGCACGGGCGGTGGCGCGAGTACACCGTATTTCCTTCGGGCTGCATAGAATCGGCGCGCCGTATCGCCGGTATCGGCACGCCAACCTGAGCGCCAGCCGGAGACCCTGAGTCCCTGTGCGACGCAGCATCGACACCGTTGTCGCAAACCGACCAATCCGTGTCGTCTTTGATGGCGTTGCCAGAAATATGGGCCGTTACTGTGCATACCACGGCGGCGCGTTGCAGGCGCCGCACCACACGGGAGTGAACCGAACCATGAAAAGACTGGATGCCGCCATGCTGACCGGTGTTGCCGTTGCGCTTGCGAGCCTCGCGAACACGAGCTATGCACAAAGCAGCGTCACGCTGTTCGGCGCGCTGGACGAAGGCCTGAACTACACGAATAACACGGGCGGCAAGAGCGCGTGGCAGATGGCGAGCGTGGACCTCGTCACGAGCCGTTGGGGGATCAAGGGCACCGAAGATCTGGGCGGCGGACTCAGCGCGATCTTCGACCTCGAAAGCGGCTTCACGATGGAAAACGGGCAGCTCTACTATGGCGGACGCCTGTTCGGCTACCAGTCCTATGTCGGGCTTCAGGACAGCCGTTTCGGCACGCTTACGTTCGGGCGCCAGTTCGATTCGATCGTCGACGTGATCGGGCCGCTCACCGTGAACAGCAGCTGGGGCGGCTATCTGTTCTCGCATCCGCTCGATAACGACAACACGGACGGCAGCTTCCATGCGAGCAACGCCGTCAAGTACACGTCGGCCACCTACGCGGGCCTGTCGGGCACCGCGCTCTACGGCTTCAGCAACGAAGCGGGATTTGCGCAGAACCGCGTCTATAGTCTCGGACTGACCTATAACTGGTCGACGCTCACGGTCGGCGCGGCCTTCGAGGATCTCTCCGGGGCCGGCACGACGACCGGCGGCGCGGTCGCCAGCAACGACATGGGCTTTTCCGCGCAAAGCCAGAAGATCTGGGGCATAGGCGCAAACTACGGCATCGGGCCCGTAGTGCTCGGCGCGGTCTATACGCATACGAACGTGGACCAGCCTTCGGCGTCGATCTACGTGGGGCCGCTCGCGGCGAACGGACTGCGCTTCGACAACGCGGAATTCAGCGTCAAATACAACCTGACGCCAACGTTCTTCGTGGGTGGTATGTACACCTATACGCGCGCCGAAGTGCAGCAGGATTCGGGGGACGCCACACCGCACTGGAACGAGGGCGGTGTGATGGCGCAGTACAACTTCTCGAAGCGCACGGCGGTGTACGGCCAGTTCGTGTACCAGAAGGTGTCGGGCAACACGAGCGGAACGATCCTCGATTACGCGTATATCCCGGGGTCGGCGGGCGTTTCGTCGAATTCGCACCAGATAGTCGGGCGTGTTGCGATCACGCACAGCTTCTGACGTGGCGGCCGTGTCGCTTTTCCGCAAGCACCTGTCGGAATTCGTCGGTTAGTGGCGGTTTTTTCTGGCAACTATATAGATACACTGTGCGGGCCGGCGCCTGCACCACGAGGAGATGGAGTCGATGAAATCGCCAAAGATCGTGGTTGAAGGTTTGTGTAAGGTGTTCGGGGACAACCCGAAAGTCGCGCGGGACATGCTGGCGCGCGGCGCCTCCAAGGACGAGGTATTTGCGAAGACCGGTCATGTGGTGGGCGTGCATAACGTGTCCTTCGACGTCAAGGAGGGCGAGATTTTCGTGCTGATGGGGCTTTCGGGCTCCGGCAAATCCACGCTGATCCGTCTTATCAACCGACTCGTCGAGCCGACGGCGGGCAAGGTCGTCATCGACGGTCACGACATTGCCGCGGTGCGCCGCTCCGAGCTCACGGCGCTGCGCCGCACCGACATGAGCATGGTGTTCCAGTCGTTCGCGCTGATGCCGCAGCGCACCGTGCTCTCGAATGCCGCGTTCGGCCTCGAGGTGGCCGGCATGAACCGCAAGGCGCGCGAGCGGCGCGCGCTCGAAGTGCTCGAGCAGGTCGGCCTCGCGGCCTTCGCGAAGAAGCTGCCGGCCGAGCTTTCGGGCGGCATGCAGCAGCGCGTGGGCCTCGCGCGCGCCCTTGCGGTCAACCCTTCGCTGATGATCATGGACGAGGCGTTCTCCGCGCTCGATCCGCTCAAGCGCAAGGAAATGCAGAACGTGCTGCTGGAACTGCAGAAGAACCAGCGTCGCACGATCATGTTCGTTTCGCACGATCTCGAAGAGGCACTGCGTATCGGCAACCGCATCGCCATCATGGAGGGCGGGCGTGTGGTGCAGATCGGCACGCCGCAGGAGATCATCGCCAATCCCGCGGACGACTACGTGCGGGCCTTTTTCGAAGGCGTCGATACGAGCCGCTACCTGACGGCCGGCGACCTGATGCAGTCCAACAGCGTGCCGCTCGTGCGCCAGTTCGACCAGTCGGGTATCGCGGCCTCGTTGAATGGCAGTGCAGAATATGCGTTCGTGCTCGATGCGGAGCAGCGCATTCGAGGCTTCGTGACGCGCGAGGCGATAGGCAGCGCGTCGCCGTCGCTGCGCAAGGTCGAGAGCCTGCGCCGCGGGACGCCGCTCGACCAGGTGGTGTCGCGCGTCTGTGCGAGCCGCACGGCGCTGCCGGTGGTCGACGAAAAGGACCGCTATTGCGGCTCGGTCGATCAGGCTTCCGTTCTGAAGGTCATTACGCGCAGTCGAGGTGCTCATGTCTGAGATCATTCCCCTGGGAAGCTGGGTCGACCAGTCCGTCCACTATCTGCTCGATCACGACGCCAGCACGTTCGATTCGATCGGCCGCTTCATCGAAGGCTTCGCCGCATTGGTCGAGCACGGGCTGCAGGCCATTCCGATGGGCGTCATGATGGCGATCTTCATCGGTGTCGGGCTCTGGCGCGTGGGCTGGCGCTTCGCGCTGTTCGCCGCACTCTCGCTGTTCCTCATCTACGCGACGGGCTTCTGGGACCAGACGATCATCACGCTCGCGCTCACGCTGTCCTCCACGCTGATCAGCCTCGTGCTGGGCGTGCCGCTCGGCATCTGGACCGCGAAGAACAAGCACGTGGCCATGGTCGTGCGCCCGATTCTCGACCTCATGCAGACCATGCCGGCATTCGTCTATCTGATTCCGGCCGCCATGCTCTTCGGTCTCGGCCGCGTGCCGGGGATACTCTCGACCGTGATCTTCGCCATGCCGCCCGCGGTGCGTCTGACGAGCCTCGGCATCCGCCAGGTGAACCGGGAGATCGTGGAGGCGGGCCAGGCGTTCGGCTGCACGCCGTGGCAGCTGCTCTACAAGGTGCAGTTTCCGAACGCGCTGCCTTCGATCATGCAGGGCGTCAACCAGACCATCATGATGGCGCTCTCCATGGTGATCATCGCTTCGATGGTGGGCGCGGGCGGTCTCGGCAACGACGTGCTCGCCAGCATCCAGCGGCTCGACATCGGCCTCGGCTTCGAGAGCGGTCTTTCCGTCGTGCTGCTTGCGATCATGCTGGACCGCATTACGGAGAGCTTCGGCCGCACGCCCGGCACGGCGCCCGCACCGCGCTTCGCGGGGTTGCGCAACGTGATGCGCGTCAGGCGCGAGCATCCGGTCGCTGCACAAAGCTGAACCGGCCTCAGGGAGCGCAGCGTGGTGTCCACGACCGAACAACTCGATCTCGCCAAGCCTAAATATTTCGGGTTCCTTACGTTGCCGAGCTTTTCGATGATCGCCTTCAGCACCGCCGTGGAAGTGCTGCGCATGGCGAACTACCTGGCCCGCGAGACGCACTATCGCTGGTCGGTCATCACGCCGGACGGCGCCACGGCGCATGCGAGCAACGGCATCACGCTCAGGCCCACCACGACGCTCGAAGCGGCCGGGATGCCCGACGTGCTGATCGTGTGCGGCGGCACGCGGGTTCGCAGCGCGGTCAGCGAAGAGGTGAAGGCGCTGCTGCACGGCGCCGCCGACCGCGGCGTGCTGCTGGGCGGAGTCTGTACGGGGGCTTACGCGCTGATGTCCGCGGGTCTTCTCGACGGCTACCACTGCACCTCGCATTGGGAAGACCTGCCGGCGCTGCATGCCGAGTTTCCCAACGTGCGCTTCGCGGACGAGCTGTTCGTGATCGATCGCGACCGGTTCACCTGCACGGGCGGAACCGCGCCGCTCGACATGATGCTCAACCTCGTCAGCCTGCGCTTTGGGCGCAATCTCGCGGCGCAGATTTCGGAGCAGTTCATTCTCGAACGAATCCGCCGGGACAGCGACCAGCAGCCGATTCCCATCGACGCGCGCGTCGGCCCTTCGCGCGCGGAGCTGATCGAGGTCGTGCGGCTGATGGAGGCCAATATCGAAGAGCCGCTCTCGCTCGACGAGCTGGCGCGGCTCGTCAAGCTCTCACAGCGGCATTTGCAGCGCATTTTCAAGGTCTGCCTGAACGTTTCCCCCACGCATTACTACCTGACCCTGCGCCTGCGCCGGGCGCGCGAGCTGTTGCGCGCGACCGACGCGACGATCGCCGAAGTGACCACGTCTTGCGGATTTCATTCGCCGTGTCACTTCAGCAAGGCCTATCGCGCCCAGTTCGGCCATGCGCCCAGCGCCGAGCGGCGTCAGACCGGTCGCGTGTAACCCCTGTTGATTTTTTCGTGTCTGTCGCCGCTTCCAAGGAGAGGATGTCCATGAAACGCAATCATCTGAAAATCGCAGCCGGCGTGCTTGCCCTCGCCGCCGCCAGTGCCCACGCGACGGACCCGGCCGCTTGCCGCACAGTGCGCTTTGCGGACGTCGGCTGGACCGACATTGCCGCGACCACCGGGCTTGCCTCGACGCTCTTCGAGGGGCTGGGCTATAGTCCGACGAAAACCATCGCGTCCGTGCCCATCACGTTCGCGGGCATCAAGAGCAAGCAGATCGACGTATTTCTCGGCTATTGGGCGCCGACGATGGACCCGATCATCGACCCGTTCGTGAAGGCCGGCAGCGTCAAGGTATTGCCCACACCGAATCTCACCGGCGCGAAATACACGCTCGCCGTGCCCGATTACGTCTATAACGGCGGCCTCAAGACCTTCGCCGATATTCAGAAGTACGCAGATAAACTCGACGACAGGATCTACGGCATCGAACCCGGCAACGACGGCAACGCGCTGATCAACAAGATGATTCAGGGCAATCAGTTCGGCCTCGGCAAGTTCAAGCTCGTCGAATCGAGCGAAGCGGGCATGCTCGTGGAGGTCAACCGCGCGATTCGCGAGAAGAAGTGGATCGTGTTCCTGGGCTGGGAGCCGCACCCGATGAATGTTCAGATGAAGATCGACTATCTGGCCGGCGGCGACGACGTGTTCGGGCCGAACTATGGCGAAGCGAAGGTATTCACGGCCACGCCGCCCGACTATGCGGCGCGATGCCCGAATGCGGCGAAGCTCGTTTCGAACCTGCAGTTCACCACCTCGATCGAGAATCACGTGATGGTGCCCATCATGAACAAGGAGGATCCCAACAAGGCGGCGCTCGAATGGCTGAAGGCGAATCCGCAGACGCTGAACCAGTGGCTGGCGGGCGTGCAAACCTTCGACGGGAAGGACGGGTTGCAGGCAGTGAAGGCTTATCTGGCGGCCCACTAACGGGCTGAGGGAGCTAAAAGGGAACCACAAAGGGAGGCGAGAGGCTGGCGGGATGGGCCGGGGTTCAGTCCGGCCGCCCGGCACGGACGAGGTGGCGGGAGAAAGCGCGGCCCGCAAGCCGCACACGTTCGCGCGTCAGCGTCCTCCGCCCTCATAGACCGTGAGGTAGTTCTTGACGCCGGTGACGCCCGGCACCTGGCCCGCCACGGTGGCCGCGTCGTCAACTTCCTTCTGGTGGGCCACTTCGCCGGCCAGGTCGACTTCCCCATGCTTTGCGATCACACGAACATCGGCGACGTCGATTTTCGCCTTGCTGAGCGCACTGACCACCTGGCGTTCCAACTGATGATTCGCTTTTCGGGCTTCGGACCGGCTCATCGGCGCGCTCGCATCGGAACTCTGTGCGAAGGACACGGAAGGCAGGGTGATAACTGCGAGAGCTACGGACAGTGCGGCGGTCGCCGCCGCGCGTTCAACGATCGATTTCATTGCCAGACTCCATAGTTGTTTGAATTCCGGAACCCGTCCGGGCAAAAAGACCTCGTCGGTGAGCCCCTGCAATGGGAGCTGGGGCCAGTTGACTGGCTCGCGATAAATAATACACGAGCGCTTCGCCGGACGCGTTGGGGCGGGACATGGCCTCGATCGCCGCCCGCTGTGGTGGAAGCGTATCCACAGTAGTCAGGACTGCGACTGGCTGCGCGGCACGCAAATTGCGCGCCAGCGTTGTGAGCGCTGCAATCAAAAGTACACATTGTTTGCATACGCTTTAGCGTGGGGCGCTTATCCGAGGAAGTATTGAACAGATCATTACGCCGATATTAGAGAGGCTTTATGCGGGCTTACGCTCCCGCGTAAAAAATGCGTCACGAATTATTAGAACGAACGTGCGCGCTACTTCACATGGCCGGGATTTTACGGAAATTTGTCGCTGATATGCTCATCCCACATATTGCAATTCACTATTGAACAGTTATGATGGGCCCCGCATGATCGCGAACGTCACGGTTCGAACAGGCGGGGAAACGACGAACAGATCAGCAACTTCTCGCCGGAAGGATGGAGGGGGCGGGAAGGACATTCAGTCTTGCATCGGCGTAGACCGACACTATAAGGAGACGACATGCTGAGCCCACATGAGTTTGCCACTCTCATGCTGATCAAGGACTCACCCGATCAGGTCGAACTGGATCGAGCCGAGCTCGATACCCTGTTGGCACGACAGCTTGTATCCCTCGAAGAAGGGGCAGCAGGGCGCAGACCTTGCATAACCAGCGACGGCAAGTCTGTTCTGCAGGCCGTCGGTTGCCTTCACTAGACCAAAATCTTCCGGACTGTCGGGCCTGAAAGGACAAAGCGGTACCAAACCGTACCTCCAGGCCTCCAACGACAGTCCGGCGCGCGAGACCAGCGCGTCCAGCACACGACAACGAACTTTGATCGAATGGGGTCGCTGCTTGTTTTTAAGCAGTGCGTAATGATTTCGATGGGGTTTTGATGGGCGCGCCGATGCCGTGTGCATTGGCCGTGCTCGATTTTTGTTCAAGGAGGATGTTCCATGGCAAGGCAAATCGCGGTCGTGACCGGTGGTATGGGCGGAATTGGCGAGGCGGTCAGTGTCAGGCTGCACGACGCCGGGTACGCGGTTGTCGTGACGCATTCGTCGGGCAATACCGGTGCGAACGAATGGCTCGCGAAGAGGGAGGCGCAAGGGCGGCAGTTCCTTGCGTATCCGGTCGACGTGGCCGACTACGACTCGTGCCAGCGATGCATCGGGCGGATCACGGCGGAGGTCGGCCCCGTGGACATCCTGGTGAACAACGCCGGGATCACGCGCGACGCAAGCTTCAAGAAACTCGACAAGGTGAACTGGGACGCCGTGCTGCGCACCAATCTCGACTCGGTCTTCAACATGACGAAGCCTGTCTGCGAAGGCATGGTCGAGCGCGGCTGGGGGCGTATCGTCAACATCTCGTCGATCATCGGTTCGAAGGGCGGCTTCGGGCAGACGAACTACGCGGCCGCGAAAGCGGGCATGCACGGCTTCACGAAGTCGCTGGCACTCGAAGTCGCGAAGCGCGGCGTCACCGTCAACACGATTTCGCCCGGCTACATTGCCACGAAGATGGTGATGGCCGTGCCGCAGGAGATTCTCGACACGAAGATCATCCCGCAGATTCCCGTGGGCCGCCTGGGCCAACCCGAGGAGATCGCCGCGCTGGTGCAGTACCTGTGCTCGCGCGAGGCCGGCTTCGTCACCGGCGCCAACATCGCGATCAACGGCGGCCAGCACCTGCAGTGACGCGTGCTACAGCCACGGAGGCCCGGATGGATGAGTCGTTGGGGACGATCGTAGGGGCGGGTGCGCTGGCGATGGCGCTGGCCTTCGTCGCCGTGCACTACTGTCGCGAGCGGGTGTGGCGCAAGCGTCTCAGGATGCTCGATCACCGCTGCTATGCGTGGCGATGGAAGGATCCGCGACGCTGAGGCTGCTTATGCCGCGCCGAGTGGAAAGCGGGTGCCGGGCCGGCACCCGTCGTGCGGGATGTGTGGGCGGGAAGCCGCGCCATTCTTCACGATTCGTAGCTTATGGATTCACGGAATCCACGTTTAATGCCCAAAGCCGTTGCGGCTACCATTCGCCGATACAAGGTGGATACAACACGTCGGCAAGACGTGCGGTAGCCTCAAATACAGGAGACGTCATGGGCACTAACAGATCCGGCCGGCGCGATATGCCGCTTTCCCTCGCCAGTCTGTCGATCGTATTTCTATCGGTTGGCGGCCTGGCCGCTTTTCCAAAGCAGTCGATCGCAGGCGCGGAGCAGGTTCTCTACTGGTGTACGACGGTCTTCGCCTCGCCGGTTCTGCTGTTCGCGTTCGGCTCGCTGCTGTTCGTTGTCGGGCTCGCCTGCAGCAAGTACGGCAAGATCCGGCTTGGCGAGGGCGCTCCCGACTATTCGACGGCCTCCTGGATCTTCATGTTCCTCCTCTCGGGGCTGGGTTCGTCGGCGCTGTACTGGGGCTTCCTGGACTGGGCCTATTACTATCACACGCCCGGATTGAACCTGCCGCCGGATTCGCCGCAGTCGCTGAAATTCAGCGTGGCCTATTCGTTCTTCCATTCCGGGCTAAGCGCCTGGGCGATCTACGCGATCGGCTCGGTCGCGATGTGCTATCACTTTCACGTCCGTAAAAACAAGGGGCTGAGCCTGGCCGCGATGGTGGAGGCGATTACGGGCTACCGCGCGAACGGTCCGGTCGGCCGCCTGGTCGACCTGCTGTTCATGCTGTGCATGTTCGGAGCACTGACCATTTCGCTCGTGCTTTCCGCCACGACGTTTTCCCGCCTGCTGGCCAACCTCACCGGCATACCCGATACGTTCGCCACTCAGGTGATCATCATCATCGCGGTAGCCGTGCTGTTCACGCTGAGTTCGTGGGTCGGCATGGACGGCGGCATGAAGCGGCTCAGCCAGTTGGTGTGCTGGGGCGTGCTGGCGTTGACCGTGTATATCTATCTGTGCGGCCCGACCCAGTTCATCACCAGCAATTCGCTTTCCAGCCTGGGGCTGATGCTGACCAACTTCGTCGACATGAGTCTGTTCACGGACCCGATGGGCGACGGTAAATTCACCCGCGAGTGGACGGTGTTTTACTGGCTGTGGTGGATTTCCTATGCGCCGGGCGTCGCGCTGTTCGTGACCCGCGTATCGCGCGGACGCACCATTCGCGAAGTCATTCTGGCGATGATGCTGGGCGGCTGCGTGGGGGTGTGGTTCGTGTTCGGCGTGCTGGAGAACTACAGCCTGCACAACTTCGTCGCGGGTGTCGTCAACGTGCCGGGCGTATTGAACCAGCAGGGCGGCGAAGTCGCAATTGGTCTGCTGCTCCAGCATCTGCCGGCGGGCCGTTTCGTGATCGTGTTCTTCCTGCTGCTGATGGCGGTTTTCCTCGCCGCTCATATGGACGCGGTGGGCTATGCCGTGTCGGCCACCTGCACCCGCGATCTGGCGGAGGGCCAGGACCCGGCGCCGAGAGACCGGCTGTTCTGGTGCATCATGCTCACGCTGGTGCCGCTGGCGGTGATCTTCACCAAAGCGCCGCTCAATACCATGAAGACGGCTGTGATCGTGACCGCGATTCCGTTCCTGCTGATCATGCTGGTCAAGGTGGCTGGCCTGCTCAAATGGCTGCGCGAAGACTACGGCCATGTTCCGGGGCATCTGATCGAAGAGCAGGGCGGCATGCTCGCGACCCGCGAACAACTGCACGGTTGAGCGAGAACGACATGCAACATAGCTACCCGCTCAGCAGGGAAATGCGCGAGTTCGTGGAGACCAGTGCGGCTTTCCGTGCGGAAGACGACAGCATGAAGGCCGGCCGGGCCGCCTACGACGCGCTATGCCGACACTTCACTCCCGCGCGCGAGGCCGGCGTGGCCATCGAGGAGCATTGCGTTGCCGCAGAGGACTGGCCGGTTCCGGTCCGGCTTTATCGCCCGGTGGGCGAGGCCCCTGAAAACGGCTGGCCGTGCGTGTTGTACCTGCATGGCGGCGGTTGGGTGGTCGGCGGCCTGGACTCGCACGCATTCATTACGATGCCGACGGCGCGCGACCTTTGCGCCGTGGTGGTGGCGGTTGACTATCGCCTCGCACCCGAGCACGTGTTTCCGGCGGCGTTCGACGACTGCATGGCGGCGTGGCGTTACCTCCTGGCGCAGGGTCAGGACCACCGCATCGATCCGTCCAGACTGGTGGTGGCGGGCGATAGCGCCGGCGGCAATCTGGCGGCAGCGTTGTGCCTGGAAATCGCGCGCGCTGGCGGGCCGGCTCCGCTGGGGCAGGCGCTGATCTACCCGGTGCTGGGTACCGACCAGAGCTTGCCGTCGTACCGTGACCATGCCGATGCGCCGCTATTGACGGCCGCCGATGCGGAGTACTACCTGAAGGTCTATGCGCCCGACCCGGCCAGCCATGCGGACCCGCGCCTTGCCCCGTTGGCGGCGGCCTCATTGGCCGGGATGCCGCCGGCTTTCGTGGCGGTAGCCGAATTCGATCCTTTGCGTGACGACGGCGAGCGCTACGTCGAGCGGCTGCGTGCCGCCGGATCGGCAGCGCAGCTTCATTTCGGGCGCGGATTGCTGCACGGCTGCATGCGGGCAATGCGCAATTGCCCCGAGACGGCCCGGCTGTATCAGGCGTTCGTCGAAGCGATATCGGCCATGCTGGGGCAACGGCCCGGCAACCGCGTGGCGTCGTAGCGCGCTTCCCGCTTTTCCTGCCTTTCGAGGCGCTCTCATGAAGAGCGCCGGCAAGCAAGTCCGGTCTTGATCAATCGATATCAATTAGTTGTACATAAATAATATAAGGAAGGAGATTTTGACGTGAAAAACCGCATCCTGCTTTGCGGCGCAATCGGCGCTATCGGAATGACGACGCAGGCATTCGCCGGCGATAGCTCGGTTACCTTGTATGGCGTAATCGACGAGTCGATCCAGTACATCCATAACGTGGGCGGCGAGCATTACCAGCTTGGGCTGCAGAGCAGCAACTGGTACACCAACCGCTGGGGCATCAAGGGCAACGAGGACCTGGGCGGCGGTTTGAGCACGGTGTTCAGGCTGGAATCGGAGTTCGACCTCAACACCGGGAAGGCGGACGGCATCTTCAACCGGCAATCTTACGTGGGTCTGTCCAGCAAACGATGGGGAACGCTAACTGTCGGCAAGCAGCTCGACATCATGCAGGACATGGTCGTGCCGGTGCAGGGCGACAACTTTCTCGAGTATTTCACGGCACCGGGCGACATCGACCTCGCCGATGGCTCGACGCTCATTTCGAATGCGGTGCAGTGGGCGAGCCCGGTCTGGAACGGCCTGCAGATGGAGGCGCAATACTCGTTCGGGGGTGTCGCGGGTTCCATGAGCTCCGGTTCGACCGCAAGCATCGCGGGTCTGTACACGGGACAGGCGCTGACGCTGGCGGCCGGCTTCTTCCATGCCGACAACGGGAATCCGGTGTTTTCCGGGCGCGGCATCAACTCGACCAACAACGGCATGTTCGGCACGCCGGTCAATTCGCATTATGCGAGCGCCAGCAAGATCAACGTTGCGCGTACCGGCGCGTCCTACGCGATCGGGCCCGTAACCTTCGGCGGCTACTACAGCTACTCGGAATACCTGCCGGATGGTTACTCCACGTTCTCGAACGCGGAGCGCTTCAACAATGGCGAGGTCTGGGCCTACTGGCAGGTGACCACGGCAGTCGGACTGGAAGCCGGCTACGACTATCTGAAATCGCACGGCGATTCGAGCGCCACCTACAACCAGTTCTCGCTGGCCAGCGACTACTCGCTGAGCAAACGGACCCGGCTGTATGCAACGGCCGCGTTGACGCACGCTACGGGCAGCAACGGCGCCGGACCGGCCCAGGCGGTGATTGCCGATTCGTGGGGATGGGAAGGCGGCAACAGCAAGCAGGCGTTATTCGTGCTCGGGATTCAGCACAAGTTCTGAGTTTCCGCGGCCCTGCCATTTGCTATGCTGATGGCTTGCGGCCGATGACACTTGCTATGCATCGGCGCGCGGATTCTCATCTCATGCGCGTGAAATGGAAACCCCCCGACTGAATTACTCGCTGCGTCAGCTTCGCTATTTCGTCACGACGGCCGAAGTGTTGTCGTTCACGTCGGCGGCGAAGCTCATGCATATTTCGCAGCCCTCGATTTCCACCGCGATCGCGGAGCTGGAGGACTCGCTGGGCGTGCAACTGTTCATCCGGCATCACGCTTCGGGGCTTTCGCTGACGCAGGCCGGGCGCGAGATTCTCGGCAAGACGCGCGACCTGTTGAAGAACGCGGAAGAACTGCAGGCTTCCGCGCGCGGCATGGATACGGGCATGACCGGCACCATCGCGCTCGGCTGCCTGACTTCGCTCGCGCCGCCGCTTCTGGCCGGGCTCGTCAGCAGCTTTCTGGCCGATCATGCCGGCATCGGCTTCAGGACCACGGAAGCGCATCAGGAAGACTTGTTTACCGGCTTGCACGACGGCACGCTCGATCTTGCGCTGACCTACGATATCGACCTTACCGCCGATATCGAGTTTCGTCCGCTGGTGCGCCTGCCGCCGTACGTGATCCTGCCGACGGATCATCCGCTGGCGCAGCATCGCTCGGTGACGCTGGCGAGCCTCGTGGGGCAGCCCTACGTGATGCTGGATCTGCCGCACAGCCGCGAATATTTTTCGTCGCTCTTCGATACCGTGGGGGAGCGGCCCGTGCCGGCATTCCGGTCGGCACAGCCGGAAGTGGTGCGGGGCATGGTGGCGAACGGTCTGGGGTACAGCATCCTGAACTTTCCGCTCAAATCCACGCAGACGGTGGACGGCGCGGACTTCGTGGTCAAGCGCTTCAAGGACGATGTCGCCGCGACCACGCTCGGGATTGCCCAGTCGCGCAACATGAAGCCGCGACAGGTGGTGCAGCGTTTTGCATCTTTCGCCGAAACGGTGATCAAGAAGCAGCACGCCAAAGTTTGAGCGCACCGCCATGCCGACGGCTCGCCGGCATGGCGGTGCTGACGAGCCATCGACGCACGCATCAGAACGAGTAAATGAACTGGGCGCCGAGCAGGTCGTTGTTCCTGCTGTAGGAGCCGTCGCTGCGCAGGAACACCTGCTGGGTGGCCCAGTCGTGGCGATACTCCACCTTGACCGTGATCTGCTGGGTCGGATAGAACAGCAGGTCCAGCGTCACGTCCTGGCGGGTGGCGCCCTTGCAGTCGAAGCCCAGACCG